>NZ_QMDX01000001.1:84628-710421 GCF_007421925.1 Haloglomus irregulare | reverse complement strand
CGCCGCGAGGCCCGGGGCCCGGAAGACTGACGCCGAGCGGCCTGCTGGAGCGGGTCTCGTCGGCCGCGACCCCCCGTTTCGACTGCGACACCGGCCTCCTCGCGACAGCGCGGCGGGTTGAGATCGACAACGACCGCCGACCCTTGTTGACAACCAGCAGGCCGACCGCTCGGCATGGAGCGCTGCGACGAGCGCGGCGAGGCGTTCGTGTTCTCGGTCGACCTGGACGAGCACCGCAAGCGCTGCACGGGCTTGACCGCCGACCTGGTCGACGGTTCGTTCGCCGCCGACACCTGCCCGATGTGTGGCGCGACGTGCGACCGATAGCCCGCCAGGCCGTCCCGTCGTCGCGGAGCCGAATCGCCCCCGAGCGCGTTCGTAGCCGTCGCCAGGGACGAGGTGCTTCTTGTCCTCGGCGAGTTGGAGTCGAAAACGGAACCGCACCATCAGCGAACGAATCGCCGCCCGCCAGGAGAACGAGGCGTACCACCCCGCCCCGACGCCGCTGGGCTCCGAGGAGGCCGACGACCGGCTCGTCGAGGTCCTCGACCGTGTCGCTCGCGGGGAGCTGTCGAGACGGCGGGCCGCCACGGAAGCGGCCACCTCCCGCCGGACGGTCCAGCGCTCTGCCGAGGACCGAGCCGAACTGCACGGGCCGTAGCTACCTCGACGTCTCGACGACGGTCACTCCGCAGAGTTCCATCGCTGTTCCCACAGTATCGCGAAGAGTATGAGTGCAGACAGACCGAGCATCAGAACCGCGAATCGTCGCTCGTCTCCGCTATCCCGAGCAGTTTCGCGAGGCATGGCCGGACAAGAGGCCACGGACGGATGTGATTTCCTGTCCGATCGTCCCTCGTGCCTCGCCCGCCCCGTCGCGGCTGACGTGCCACCGCATCGAGCGCTATGGCGACGTCCGGACCGTCATGGCCGGTGACGGCTGGAGCGACCCCTCCGCCATCGCGCTGTACCTCGCCGCGCCCACCGAGGCGCGCACCGGCGAAGCGATGCGTGGGTGACGGCCGGGAACCGAGCTAAACGTGCGGTTCTGCTGGAAGTCCCGACCGACCCGTAGGACCGGACCGGCCCGACGCCCACCCCCGCGGAGTAGAGCAGCAGGGACGCCCCGCACACCGTCGAGACGATGGCCACGGCGACGACACCGGTCCGGATGCCGAACAGCGACCGCCCCCCGGCGAGGACGACGACCCCGGTCCCGATTCAGCGTCAGCGGGGTGAGCAGCCGCGAGACCAGCACCGCGCTCCTGATTCGACGGAGCGCCCGGAAGACATCGCGGACGTTCCGTAGCAGTAGCAACGGCAGGCCCGACCACAAACAGCACGACAACCCGCCCATGGTATGGCTGTAGGACGTCACATCGACCACGGATTCCCGGAGCGCGACGACCGTCGCCACGATGGTCCACACGATCACGAACCCGACGGTGCCGACACTCAGCAGCGTTCGCCGGGCTTCCGCCGGCACCCTGAGTACCGTCGGAGTTTAGCCGTCACCAGGGCCGGCGACCGAGTTCCAGGCGAGCAACCCGCCACGGGCGAACACCGATAGAAACCCGTACGACGCCGCGCCCAGCACCGTCGTCACGACGTGGGCGACCCCGGCGAGGAGGAGTCGTCCGGCGGTGAATGCCGCGACGTCCACGACGGAGTTCCGGACGGTCTCCACGAGATACCCGTCCTCCCCCTCGGATGCGTCCGTCATGCCACTCTACGCCATACCTCGGGGCGAAGTCCTCCTCACCCGACCGTGGGCGGTGCCACGGACGGGTCTCGTCGGCGCTCCGGGTGGCGCGCCACGGCCGCGGCCGTGGTCGGTGGACCGTCCGGTGCTCGAACCCGAGCGGTCCGATACTCCGCAGATGGTTTCCGTCTCCGGCCGGTCGGACATATGTAGCTGTGGACGGAAGAGTCCCTCCGCTCGCCACGAGCCTCATCGGCGGCGGACTCGTGACTATCGGGGCCGTACACCACTTCCGCGAGGGCCTCATGCTGGGCCGCGTTCTCCTTCCTGGCCTTGCGCTGATGCTCAGCGTCGGGCCCGCGGTCGCCGTCGTCTCCCTCGGCTGGTACCTCGCGAGGTCGGAGTTACCCGTCTCCGGACAGTGGCTCGTCGCCCGGGGAACGGGAGCCGGTGCGGCGGGGTCGGTGCTCATCGGACTGACGTTCGCCATCCGCCTGCTCGAGGGGCGTCAGCCCGTCGAACCGGTCTTCCCGTTGCTCGTCGGTGCCAGCGGCGGCGCGCTCGCAGGGGGCATCACCGGGGTGTACGCCGCACGGGTGCGCGAGACGAGCCGGCGGATCGAGGCGATATTCGACAATACGTACCAGCTCACGGGGCTACTGCGACCGGACGGTACCCTGGTCGAACTGAACGAGACGGCACTCCGCCTCCTCGACGGGACCAGGGAGGACGCCCTCGGCCGGAAGCTCTGGGAGCTGGCCCCGCTTCAGGCCCCCGACACCGAGCAGCGGCTCAGGCGGGCCGTCGAGCGCGGACGGGACGGCGACCCGTCCCGGGAGCGGATACACGCCAGGACGGCGACCCGGAACGTCCAGTTGGACCTCTCGATACGGCCACTGCTCGACTCCTCGGGGGAGGTCGCTCTGCTGGTATCGGAGGCACGGGACGTCACCTCCGCCGAACGACAGCGCGAACACCTCGACGTACTGCACCGGTATCTCCGCCACAACCTGCGGAACGACCTGAACGTCATCATGGCGCATGCGGATTCGCTCCTGGAGGGCCACGGCGGCTTCTCCCCGTCCGAATCCGCCCGTGTCATCGGGCGGACGGGGGCCGACCTGAGCGAGACCGCGGAGCTCGTCAAGCAGCTCTCACGGGTGATCAGCGAGGAGCCCACCGAGACGGACGCACTGCCGGTCCGGCAGGTGGTCGAGGCAGCCGTGACGACGGCGTCGATGGGCCGGTCCCGGGTCGAATACGAGGGCGACATGGAGACGATGGTGAGGGCCGACCGCCGACTTGCCGACGTGCTGGCCGAGTGCTTCGATGAGCTACACCGGTTCCTCGACGACGACGGGCGCATCGGGATCCACGTCCGCCCGACCGATGATGCCGTCGAGATCGAACTCGGATGCGAACGCATCGACATCCCCCGAATCGAACTGTCGGCGCTCGACGATATGAGTGCACGGTCGGCCACGTTCCATCCCGATGGGATCCGGCTCCATCTCACCAAAATGGCGATCGAGGGGTACGGTGGCACGGTCGACTACGAGTGGGACGGGCGGGACCGTCTCGACATCAGGTTGACGCTCCCGGGGGAGGAGCCACCGCGTGCTGAGGCCCCGCTGCCCGACCGCGCTGTCGCCCCGAGCGGCCAGCCCGGGTTCCGATAGGCGAGCGCTCCCGCCCGCTCGATGTGGCAGTCGACGGCCGCCCCCGCAACCGGCCCACCGACCCCGTCGCGCAGCGGGGCTCCGATACGGGCCGGACCTGCCCGGTGAACCGGGCGAGCATCACGTCGAGTCGCGGACCGCGCCCTCGGACCGCGACGGCAGTTCACGCCCAACTTGGTACACAGCTCTACGACTATCGCCGTTCGATACCGGAAGCCGACAGAACGAGCATATCCGGGGAACAGTAGGATAGCTGGCGACACGGGCGAGAACCGACAGCGGGGACTCCGGGTCCCGAACGTCCTATCGAACGCAGCGCGCCAGTACCGGTCCGCCGGAGAGTGATGTTTATCAGACTCTCGCCCGTCCAACCCATGTGACCCGCGTTCGGTATCTACTCGTCGTCGTGGTCGTACTGCTGGTCGCCGGCTGTACCGGGCCCCCGGGCGGTGGCGGCGACGCGGCCTCGCCGACCCCGACTCCGACGTCCACGGCTTCCCCGACGCCGACCGCGACCGCAACACCGACCGCCTCACCGACGCCGACCGCAACGTCCACGCCTTCCCCGACCGCGACCCCGACTGCAACACCATCCCCCTCGCCGACCCCGACGCCGACTGCAACCCCCACCCCCTCGCCGACTCCAACGCCGACGGACTCGTCGGATGGGGGCTCGTCGGGCGGAGGGTACTACTGAGCCGGGGACCGTGCTGCTCGGCCGCCACGGCCACCGTTGACTATCTCCGGCCCTCGATGTCCGCAGGCATATACGCTCGCCTCGTGGTAGGCGGGGACCGACGGCCCGGTGTCGTGCGGGCGGGCTATGTGGGTCGAACCGCCTCGGGTGGCCGTGCCGACTCCGTCCGTCCGCGGGATACCGTCAACTACTGAGGCTGATGGCCTCCGTGCACGGCACGTCCACAGCGGCTTCCGCTCGGGGGGCCACGTCGCCGACCGGGGGCCACTCGGCCGGTCGTGGCACTCTACGTACACCAGGTCACGTCGGCCACAGGCGCGTCCCCCGGGAGCCGTCTTGCCGTCGTGGCCGCCCCCGTGGGTGGACCGCGGGGGCTCGGGGACACGGCGGTCGCAGGCCAGCAACAGCAGTCCAACGAGGAGACGGTCAGCGGCGTCAAGATGAGGGTGGCGATGTCGGTTCGCGGCGGTTTCGGCACAGGAACTCGCCGTGGTCCCGGGCGAGTCGGGGGTTGGCGGCGATGGCGAGGTCGCCGCTGGAGAGCGACCCCCGGAACGAGCGGACCGCCAGCAGCGGTACGACCAGCGGCGAGCCCCGCGGGACCCCCGTCCCGACGAGGCCGGCGGCGAGGAGTGCCAGGGCGAGCGGTGCCACGGCCCGGATGAGGACGACCGGCGTGCCGGGGTCGAGGTCGGCGTTGAACCGGGCCAGCGGCACCGTCTCCCCGCGCCAGGACGGCAGGACCGTCACCTCGGGGTCCAGTCGGCAGACCCATGCGAGGGCAGCGTGGCCCGACTCATGGGACAGGACGAGCTCGCGACGAGCGCCCGCACCAGTCGCTCACGCACGACGGACATGGCTGACACCGGGTCGGTGGCGGCTTCAACCGCGTGACTGCCGGCCGACCCGTGACACGCAACGCCGACGTTATGGACCGCCGGCGCCAATCGCGAGCACCCGATGCTCGGCTACGCGTGTATGAACCACACCCTCCGCGACCGCGACCCGCCGGTCCGCTGCAACCGTGACATGCAGCAGGCCACGTTCGATGACCGCGGCCTGCCGTACGCCTCGGAACTCGCGCTGCAGAACATGCGGGACCTGCGGACCACCCTGGAGTGGAACGACGCCAACGATATCGGCTTCTACCGCTGTACCTCGACCCTGGTCCCCTGGAACTCGCAGTTCGACCTCCGGGACCTCCCGGACTACGAGGCCATCCGGACGGCCGCCCGGCGCTGTGGCGAGTTCATCGAGGCCAACGGGATGCGGCTGACGTTCCACCCGAACTACTGGTGTCGGCTCGGGAGCGACAGCGCCGACACCCGGGCGAACTCCATCGCCGCCGTCGACTACCACGCCGACTGGCTCGACCTGATGGGACTCGACCGGTCGCCGTACTACGGTATCAACGTCCACATCGGCGCCACGTACGGCGACAAGGCGGCGACCGCCGAGCGGTTCCGCGAGTCGATCGCCGCGCTCTCGCCGGGCGCCCGGGCCCGGCTGACCGTCGAGAACGACGACAAGGAGAGTCTCTGGAGCGTGCCCGAGCTGGTCGACGCGCTCGCCGGGGTCGACGTGTCGGTCCTGTTCGACTACCACCACCACTCGTTCACCGACCGCGGCCTGACCTACCGCGAGGGGTTCGAGCGGGCGGCGTCGACGTGGGGCGACGTGCGACCGGCCACGCACTACTCCGAACCCGGGTGCCTCCACGGTGCCGACGCGAAACCCCAGGCCCACGCCGACCACGTCGCCGCGGTCCCGGGCTGGCTGCGGGACCGCTCGGACGTGATGATCGAGGCCGGCGGCAAGGAGGAGGCCGTCCGCCGCGTTCGGAGCGGAGCCGTGTCGCCGAGCGGGTGAGTGCCCCGGGTCGCCCGGCCGTCGCCCGGCTATCGAGACGGGTGAACTATGCCGCGCCGACCCCTACACTCGTACATGCCATCGGATGACACGGACGACGCCCCGCCGGAGCCGCCGGCCCGCCTTCGCGAACTCTCCGCCCGCCTGACCCCGGGCGACGAACTGCGCTACACCTTCGAGGACGCGTGGGTCGACGTCCCCTCGCGGTTCGACCGGCCGGGGAAGACGGCCACCTGGGGGCTCGACGGGACCGTCACGATCCGCGTGGAGAACGTCGAGGAGTAAGCCTCGACTCGCGCCGGGCCCCGATGTGCGAGCCACGGCTACGACGCTCGACACGGGGCTCGCGCTGGCAGGCGCGTTCCGGTACCGATCAGCCGGCCATCTTCCGCACCTCCCAGGAGATGCCGATGGCCGCGACCAGCAGCACGACGAGATTGAGCGCGGCCTGGAACAGCCACCGGTACTCCCGGGCCACCCAGCGGTCGATGGTGGTCGAGACGGCGAAGTAGAACCGGACGGTCGCCAACAGCGCCAGCAGGGCCAAGCCAGCCAGCAGCGCGTACCGGGCGTACCGGACGAGGTCCTCGGTCCCGCCGTCGGCCGACTGTTCAGTCGCCGAGTCGACGGATCCGGCGCCGAGGAGGGCGACCAGCGCGACCCCAGCCCCGAAGCCGGGTTGGCCGCCCGACGCCGTTGCCCGTGACTCCCTCGCCCGGTCGCCGGCGCCCTCGCCGCCTTCGACGTCGCCGGCCTCGAACGCGACCTCCCGGCGGATCTCGTCGACCGAGACCGTCTCGCTGGGGTCCAGGTTCACCGCGCCGCGGGCGGTATCGATGACGACGCCGTCACGGTAGAGCACGGCGTCGACGTAGTAGTCGTACCCGGTGGGCACCGAGACGGTCGTCGCCGCCGAGGCGGTCCGACCGGGCCGGACGGCGCCGGCGTCGACCGTCGTCCGGACGGCGACGACGTTCGACTCGGCCTGCCAGAGCGTGAGCCCGATGCGGAGCCCCTCGGCGGGCTCGTCGCCGCGGTTGACCAGCGACGGCGACACCTCCAGGGTGGTCCGGTTCTCGCGGGCCTCGGCGACGCCGACCGAGAGCGCTGGCAGCGCGGCGTCGTCGGTGAACCGGACGGTGCTCCGGGCGTACCCGGGTGTGAGCGCGTCGAGCCCGGAGACCCGTCGCTCGACCGTGTCCATCCGGCGGTCGCCGCTGTAGACGATGGCCTCGATGCGGTAGCCGCCCTCGCGTTCGACGGTCAGGTTGGCGGGGACGGCCCGCTCGCCGTCGGTTTCGAGGTCGCCGACGGGGACACGGTCGGTGGTCTCGACCAGCCCGGACTCGGCGTCGACCGCGCGGAACCGGACCGAGACGTTCGGGGCGGTGTTGCCGTCGTGGCGGAGCTGCGGCGCTACCTGCAGGGTGGCCCGCTCGCCGGTCACCTCGCCGGCGGCGATGGGCATGTCGACCACGCGGGCGGGCCCGGGTCGCGTCGGCTCGTCCGACCGTGGTTCGCGACGGCGCCGGGGACCAGCGCGGCGGCCAGGAGGGTGACGGCCACCACCGCGACGGCGGCGGCCGCCAGGACGCGCTCGCGGGTCGTAGCCGAACGTGCCGTAGACGTCGGGATAAGCCTTCAGGAGCGCGACGGGTTGGTGACGTCCGCGCAGCCGAGTCGGGACCCCGTTCGTCGTCCCTGCATACGTCTCGAGTCGACCCGGAACCGCCGGGCTCGGGGACAAGATAGAGTAAGCGCGGGCACGTATGGAGCATAATGACCGAGTGTGACCGCTGTAACGCGTCGGTTGCCGTGGGCGGGGAGTGGATCGAAGTGAACCACCACCACCCCCACATGACCTTCGGGAGCGCCTTCTGCTCCGCGGACTGTGCGGCTGCCTATCTGGAGAACGGCCTCGAGGACGGGATGGAGCCGCCGGCGGACGACCGCGGGATGTGACGCGGCGCCGAGCTGTGCTCGTCGGCCTCGCGGCCGGGGTGGCCGGCTGCGTCGGCGACACCGCGTCCGGCTTCGACGGCTTCGCCGACGCGGTCCGCGACCGCGTGGAGGTGCAGGCCCTCTCCCGGGAGCGGGACGCCTGGGTGCTGGAGTACCACGTCGACGAGGGCCCGGTCCCGGATGCGCACCGACTGGCGCCGCCGTACGCCGACCACGTGCCGTCGCCGCCGCACGGGGCGTTGGCCGTGACCTCGCTCACGCTCGAGAACGGACTCGTCGCGGACTACCGGATCCCCGCGGAGACGGCACGACGGCGCCACGAGGGCCGACTGGATGCCGAGACGTATCGTGACCGCGTCGCCGACCGGGCCCGCGAGGGAACGCGCTGACCGGCGCGGGTGCCGGTCGGCGACGCGGTCACCAGAACTCGACGGCCTGCGGCGCCGCGCCGAGGTACGCCTCCGGGTCCGCGGCGACCGCGCCGTGGCCGTGGTCGGTCGCCGTGTCCTCGGCCGCCGCCTGCTCCGCCGCGTGGACGTAGACGGCCGGGAGCGACCCGACGAACTCACAGCCGGCGACCGGACACGACCGCTCGGTATCGTTCTGTGTGAGCACACCACGGTTTGTGGGTGCAGCCACAAGACCCTGCCGCCGGGTGTCGGTTCCGCGCCCGCGACGGCTCCGGGCCGTTCACCCCCAGCGGCCCTGGTTCGACCGATTCACTCGGGGCGGGTCGCTGAAACGGGTGTTTGTGCTTAGACAAGGCCCCTACCCGACCATACCCCTTCTCCCCGTATGGACCTACGACGATATCTCGCGACCGCCGGTGGGCTCGCCGTCCTCGGGGTGGCGGGCTGTACCGACCAGTTCCCCGCTGCAGCCGACGATGCCGACGCCCCGACGCCGGGTCGAGGTCCCCGTCGAGGACTGACTCGGGGAGTGGACTAGCGTCCATACCGCAAGCCCCGTCCAGCCCCGACTCACCCCTCGAACCCCGGAAACGCCACCCGCTTCGCCTCGGGGTCGACCACGCACCGCCCACCCACCGGCACCGGGACGACCGGATGCGTGTGGCCGACGTCGACGTTACACACGACCGGCGCGTCGGGGTTGTACTCCGCGACGAGGTCGGCCACGAGGTCGTACTGCGTCTCCCGATACTCCGCACGTGCCTCGGGCCCGGGGTCCTCGAACGGGTTGCGGGCCTTCGCCCGGCCGACGAGTACGGCATCGACCGCGCCGAGGACGCCGCGCTCGCCGAGTCCCAGCAGCACGCGCCGGACCTCCGCCGGCCCCGGGCGCTCCTCGGAGCTCTCCAGCAACAGGACGCCCCCCGTCAGCGCCTCGACCGACGGCATCGTCCGGTCGGCCGCGAGCACGGTGTCGACGACCGCCAGACAGCCGCCCCAGACGCGGCCGTCGGCGCGGGCCGCGCCGCCGCGCCAGTCCCAGCCCGGGTTCGGCTCGCGCTCCAGCGGCTCGTCCAGCGCGTCGGGCTCGTTCCAGTCGCGGTCGTGGTCGGAGAACTCGGTGGCCGACTCGATTGGGCCGACGTGCTCCGCGAACAGCGCCCGGCGGACGCCGTCGGCGGTGTAGTCGAACACCCCGCCCGCGGCCGCGAGGTCGGTCATCACGGTGCCGCCGTAGTAGGAGACGATACCCGCCTGCCACAGCAGGCTGTGGAGATGCGTGTTGTCGCTCGTCCCGAGGAAGCGGGTGGGATGCTCGCGCAGCACGGCCGCGTCCAGATGCTTCAGCACCCGCACCTGGTCGTTGCCGCCGATGGTCGCGAGGACGGCGCTGATGTCGGGGTCGCGGAAGGCGTCCTCGATGTCGCGGGCCCGGCGGGAGGGGTTGTCGGCGAGCCAGTCGTCGTCCCTCCGGGCGGTGGGGAACTCGACGGGGTTGAGGTCGAACCGCTCGCGGAGCGTCTCGAGTCCACGGTCGAGGACGTGCGGGTAGCGGGCCGCGGCGCCCGAGGCCGGCGCGACGATCGCCACGCGGTCGCCGGGGTCGGCCGATGGCGGGACGACGGGCTCGGCCGCCCCGGTTCCGTCGTCGGTCGGCGGGGTCATAGGGGGCGGTGAGTGCGGTGCAGCATAGCCCTTCGGTGGGTTCGTGACGCCGTGACAGGGGACGCGTTCGCGTATCCGGCGCCGTCGTCGCGCTACGCCGCGTCGGCCGCGGACCCGTCGTTGGCCGCGCGCCACTCGGCGGCCATCCCGAGCGCCGTCTCCCGGTCGGGGACCGTCTCCCGGCGGTACGCCTCGCCCTCCTGGGCCTGCGTCAGCCGGTCCAGCGTGACCGCCCACGACCCGGTCGCGGTCTCGCGGGCCACGACGCGGGCACAGCGGTCGCCCCGCTCCCACTCCACTCGGCCCTCGTCGGGGTCGCCGTCGGCGACGTGCCAGTCCATACCTGCGGGTGGATGTGCGGGCTGAAAGGTGCCACGGGTGGTCGGCCGGCCGCGGTTCGGCAGGTGGCCGCGAGCGGGACGCTTACGGGCCTGGCACCCCACGTTGATGTGTGAACAACTCGCGGCTCCTGATGGGGATGACCGTCGTCTTCGCCGTCATGGCGGGGCTGATGGTCCTGCTGGCCCTCGTCTTCGGGGACCCCGTGCCGCTGTTCGTCGCGGCCGCGTTCGGCGGCGCCTCCTACCTGTTCTGGTACCAGGGGAGCGGCAAACTCCGGCAGTCGCTGTACGAACGGGTCGAGCAGCGTGCCCGCGCCAACAACGGACGCGGCGGCCCCGGCCGCGCCGACGGCGGGCGGACCCGCGGCGGCTTCGGCGCCGGCCCACGCGAGGACTGGACGCCGCCGGGCGGCGAGGGGCGCTGGGACGGCTCCGGCGAGCAGCGAGGCCCCGGCGGCGCCAGCGGCCGAGCCGGCGCCCGGGTCGCTGCTCGCGACGGCCTCACCGACGCCGAGGCGTACGCGACCCTCGGGCTGGACCCCGGCGCCGACCAGGCCGACGTGAAGCGAGCCTACCGGAAGCGGGTCAAGGAGACCCACCCCGACACGGGGGACGGCGACGAGGAGGCGTTCAAGGAGGTCACCGAGGCCTACGAGCACCTCACGGAGTGACGGCCCCCGCGACTGCTCTCGCGTCTTCTGCGCCGTATCCCGTTTCTATGGGCTATTCCGGGCCGAAACGGCGAGTTCCTCCGATACGAACGCACTACCACGGATACGGCGACCGTCGCGGAGCCGCCGGCCGTCTCACGGTTCGTTCGTGTCCGTGTAGACCTCGTCGAGGTCGATGTCGGGGTCGCGTGGCGGCCCGTGTGCCGGCGGCCGGGTCCCGTCGGGCTCCCGCGAACGGACCCGGTCCATCAACTCCTGGTGCGTGTCCCGGATGGGCTCGTCGCCGGGCCGCTGCTGGACGTAGCTCCCGTCCGGGCGCATCAGCCACCGGCGGCGGTTGTCCGCGAGCATGGTCTCGAGGATGGCGTCGAGTTCGGCCTGCAGTTCCGGGTCCTCGACGGGGGTGACCGCCTCGACGCGGCGGTCGAGGTTCCGCGTCATCCAGTCCGCGGAGCCGACGAAGTGGTCGGGGTCGCCGTCGTTCCCGAACCTGAAGATCCGCGAGTGTTCGAGGAACCGGCCGACGATGCTGTGAACGCGGATGGTCTCGGTGGCGCCCTCGACGCCGGGGCGGAGCCGGCAGATGTCGCGGACGAACAGGTCGATATCGACCCCCGCGGCGCCGGCCTCGTACAGCTTCTCGACGACGCCGGGGTCCTCCAGGGCATTCATCTTGGCGACGATGCGGCCCTCGCGCCCGGCCGCCGCGTGGGCGCGCTCGCGCTCGATGAGCTCGTAGAGTCGCTCCCGGAGCGTTTCGGGTGCGACGAGCAGTTTCCGGTACGACCGCTGCCGGGCGTGGCCGGTGAAGGAGTTGAACAGCTGGACGATGTCCTGGCCGATATCGCGGTCGGCGGTGAACAGGCCGAGGTCGACGTACCCCTTCGCGGTTTCGGAGTGGTAGTTGCCCGTCGCCACGTGCGAGTACGTCCGGACGTCGTCGCCCTCCTGGCGGACCGCGAGCGCGACCTTGCTGTGTGTCTTCAGCCCGATGGAGCCGTACGCGACGTGGATGCCCTCCTCCTCGAGCCGCTTGACCCAGCGGAGGTTGTTCTCCTCGTCGAACCGGGCCTTCAGCTCGACCATCACGGCCACCTGCTTGCCGTTCTTCGCGGCGTCGATGAGGCTCCGGAGGACCCTCGAGTCCGGGGCCGTCCGGTAGATGGCCGCCTTTATCGCCAGCGTGTCGGCGTCGTGGGCGGCGGCGTCGAGAAACGACTGGACGGTCCCCTCGAACGTGTGGTAGGGATGGTGGACCAGCGCGTCCGCCTCCCGGAGCGCCTCGAACAGCTCGGCGGGCCGGTCCGGGTCGAGCGTCGCGAACCGCGGGTGCTGCTGTGGGGCCCACGGCTCGGGCTTCTCCGCCGGACAGTCGATGTCGCACAGCACGTCGAAATCGCGAAGCGCCAGCGGCCCGGGGCGACTGATGACCTCCGCCTCCGTCACGTCGAGCTGGTCGACGAGGAGGTCGTACACCCGGTCCTCGGCGTCGGCCCCGATCTCCAGGCGGACCACGGTCGCGAACCGCCGCTGGCGGAGCCGCTCCTCGATCTGCTCGATGAGCCCCTCGGCGACGTCCTCGTTGCGCCGGACCTCGGCGTTCCGCGTCACCCGGAACGTCGTCCAGTGGACGACCTCCACGCTGGGGAACACCGCATCGAGGTTCGCCGCGATGAGCCGCTCCATCGGAACGTACCGCGCGGGCGGGGCCGTCCCCTCGACCGCCGTCCCCGGCGCGTCCACGGCGACCAGCCGCGGGAGGTTCGCCGGCACCTTGATGCGGGAGAACCACTCGGTCCCGTCGTCGCCCCGGGTGATCACCGCGAGCGAGAGCGACAGGTTCGAGATGAACGGGAACGGGTGCGCGGGGTCGAAGGTCAGCGGCGTCAGCGTCGGGAGGACGGACGACTGGAAGTAGTCGGCCAGCCGCTGCCGGTCCCCGGCCGACAGGTCCGCCGGGTCGACGATCCCGATGCCGGCGTCCGCGAGCGCCGGGCGGACGGCCGACCGGAAACAGTCCGACTGCGTCTCGAACAGTGCCGTCGCCTCCTCGAGCGCGGCCGCCCACTGTGGCTCCGGCGCTCGGCCGTCGACCGTCGTGGCGGTGATGCCGGCGTCGATCTGCTGTTTCAGGCCGCCGATCCGCTTCATGAAGAACTCGTCCAGGTTGCGCGAGAGGATGGCGAGAAAGCGCAGCCGCTCCAGCGTCGGCGTCCGCTCGTCCAGCGCCTCGTACAGCACCCGCCACTGGAAGTTCAACTGCGACAGCTCGCGGTTCAGATACCAGCGCTCGTCGTCGAACGGCCCGTCGGGCGGCTCGGCCGCGGTCGCCGGCGTCCGTGGCGGCCGCTCCGTCGCCGCCGCCCACGTGTCGGGCCCCAGCGTCACCGTCCCGGGCGCGTCGGCCTCCGACGGCGGGTCGCTCCCGGCGCCCGCGTCCTCGGCCGTCGCTCCCGGCGCCTCGGCCTCCGAGTCCGGCTCCGGCTCCGAGTCCGGCGACTCCCCGGCGTCGGTCATCCGTCTCCGGGTCCCGTGGAGACGATCTTCGCCTCGGCGCGCTCGACCTCCGTCCGGCCCGGTTCGACTCGATGGACCGTCCCGTCGCCGAGACGGTAGGCCGTCAGCGACCCACCGTAGACGTATCCGGTATCCAGGCCGACGGCCCACTCGCTACACAGCGGGTCCGACAGCACCGTATGGCCGAAGAACACCCGCGGGGGCCCCTCGTACGAATCGTACCAGAACGGCCCGTCGTACCCGCCGTCCGGGTCGAGACAGCGCGCCGTCTGCAGGTCGTCGACGGTGTGTGCTGCGAGCGGCATCCGCGGGTCGACCCCGCCGTGGACGACGAGGCCGGCGTCGTAGCCCGAGCCGGGCCCCCAGCTGATGGCGACCGGGCGCGACCGGAGCCACTCCATGTCCGCCTCGTCGAGTTCGGGGAGGGTCCTCTCGCCACGGAGCAGCTTCTCCTCGTTGTTCCCGCGGACCGACAGCGCGTTCTCGGCCGCACGAACCCGGGTCACGACGCTCGCGCTGTCCGGCCCCTTCCGGACGAGGTCCCCGACGAACACCAGCAGGTCCTCGTCGCCGATGCCCGCCTCGTCGACCAGCGCGTCGAGCGCGTCCGGACAGCCGTGAACGTCGCCGATGACGTACACCTCGTCCCATCGGCCGGGGTCGATCCGGCGGTGTTGCGCGGCGATCGCGTCCGAGAGCCTCGATTCCATTGTACTGAATGCGCCTCCGTCCGGGCTTAAACGGTGCTAAGACCTCTATGTATCGGTACTGTTAGCTCCGTATGGACGTGCCGCGTCGACGTCCTCGCCCCCGAGCGGGAAGCTATTTAGGCCGAAGGACACACCGCATGGGGTATGCAAGCCGTCGTCATCGCGGCGGGCGAGGGAACGCGACTCCGCCCGTTGACCGAGGACAAACCGAAGGGGCTGGTCGAGGTCGCCGGGGAGCCCATCCTCACGCACTGTTTCGACCGGCTGGTCGAGCTGGACGCCGACGAGCTGCTGGTCGTGGTCGGCTACAAGAAAGAGCAGATCATCAGCCGCTACGGCGACGCGTACGAGGGGGTGCCCATCACCTACTGCCACCAGCGCGAGCCGCTGGGCATCGCCCACGCCCTGCTGACGACCGAGGAGCACATCGACGACGAGTTCATGATGATGCTCGGGGACAACGTCTTCGAGGCGAACCTGGCCGACGTCGTCAACCGGCAGCAGGAGGACCGCGCCGACGCCGCCTTCCTCGTGGAGGAGGTGCCCTGGGAGGAGGCCAGCCGTTACGGGGTCTGTGACACGAACGACTACGGGGAGATCGAGGATGTGATCGAGAAGCCCGACGACCCGCCCTCGAACCTCGTGATGACGGGCTTCTACACGTTCACGCCGGCCATCTTCCACGCCTGTCACCTGGTCCAGCCCTCCGGCCGCGGCGAGTACGAGATCAGCGATGCCATCGACCTGCTGATCAAGTCCGGCCGGACCATCGACGCCATCCGGATGGAGGGGTGGCGCATCGACGTGGGCTACCCGGCGGACCGCGACGAGGCCGAACGCCGGCTGGAGGAGGGGTACGACCCCGAGGCAGAGGGCGGCGCCGAAGAGGCCGAAGCGACGGAGTAAGTCCGGTCTCGGCTCATTCCGCCCAGAGCTGTTCGATACGCCCCTCAATATCGTTTAGCACGTGACGGAGTAGGTCACGGTAGCCCTTCGGCCACGAACGGTCCGCTCCGGGTGTCTCGGCGTCCGGTGGAGGATGGAAGTGCTCTCTCGTATCGTGCGGGTTCGGATGCCTGTCCCAGCGGCACTCCCAGTTTCCGTCAGCGGTCTCCTCCTGGTAGTGGACACTGAAATCATCGTTCGTGTACCATCGAACGGTCAGAGTTGACGTGGCCTCCGCGGTCGGGTAGTAGTCCTCCGAGAGCGTCACCAGCAGCTCAAGATGTCCTGCCCCGTCGATGAGCCGCGCCGTGGCAACCTGTCGGGTCGTGAGGAGCCGGTCCCGGAGCTGACGTAGGACGGTACGATCGGTGGGGGTTGCACTTCGGAGTCGTCGGGGCCCATCGCTCACGGTGAGGCCCGACCACCAGTGTCGGCGAGTTTCTGTTGCGCTCGTTCGTGGAGGCGGCGGTCGCGGAGTGCCGTCGCCCAGTCGCTCAAATCCGCGTAGACGGTATCGATGTCACCGTCGACCCTGAGTGCGTCGACCTCGTTCGGATGGTCCGCATGGTACTCCTGCTGATAGGAGTCGATCCGTTCGGTCAGGTCCGCGATTCGGCTTCGGAGCTCCTCGAGAGAGTTCGTCGTTGCGAGGCCGTTCACTCGCCGCCACTCGAAGTACGCGTCGTTGCGCTCGTAGGTCACCGGCCGACCGTCGTGGCGCGTCGCGATACCGAGATCGGTGAACCACTCCAGATACTTGCGAGCGGTTTTCGGATCACAGCCGGACTGCTCGGCGATCGCGGTGACGCCTGTCGGCTCCCGCGTCTGAAGCAGCGTCCCGTAGATGCGCTGTTCCACGTCCTCGCCCTCGAACGGGTCGTCGAACGATGGAGGGCCCCCAGTGTCTTGCTCGCTCATGTACCTCCGTTCATCTGAATAATAATTGTTATTCCGAGGAATAATATCCTCTTCCTCGGCAGTTCTGACACGTAGCGAGCGGACGCCCACCCCTTCGGGGGGGATGACAACCACAAGTAGCGCAACAACTATCCGTCACAGCCCTGTCCCGCCGAACATGGCGACCCAAGAGACCCCCGAGGAGACGAAGGTTAGCGACAGCGGCGTCGTCACGGTCCCCGCGAGTATCCGCCAGCGGTTCGACATCGAACCCGGCGACAAACTCCGTTGGAACACCGACGACGAGGGGAACCTCACCGTCGAGGTCGTCCGCGAGCGCTACGGCACCTTCGAGGACTTCGAGCCGGTCCCCATGGGGGGCGACGGTGGAGACACCCACAACCTCGCTGGCCACGGGGCCGATCCGGCGTTCCGGGAGGACTCGTAGATGCCCGCCGCGCTGGTTGATACCGGCGTCCTCATCGGTGCCGCCGCTACCGACGACCAACATCATAATGTGGCTAACGATGTCATCCAGGCTATCGACCGCGGCGACCTTCCGACGGGACGAGTGACGAATTACGTCGTCTTGGAGACGCTGAACTGGATTCACGAGCGCAAGCGCCACGCCACCGCGGTCGACTTCTATACCCGCCTCACCGAGTCGGCTGGGTTCGAAATTGTCCACTGCGCGCAGAAGGACCACTACCGGGCCACCGACCTGTTCGAGACCCACGACACCCCCGCCTTCGGCGATGCCACCATCGCCGCGTATATGAACCGAACCGATATTGAGTACCTCTACACCTTCGATGGCGAGGATTTCGGCCCATTCGACTGGGTGACGCCCCTCGATACGGCCGATAACCCGTTCCTCTGAGCCGCTCCTGGTATCTCAAACATCGCGCGTCTGATATCCAGTAGGACGGGGACAGCGCTTGTCTCGGCAGCCTCCCACGACTGCGGTCGTGGTCTTCTGGCTTGTATCGCTGTGCGGCCGGTCCCGACACCTTTGTACCCCATCCCCGACGACTCCGTTCCATGCAGATTCTCGTGACGGGCGGCGCGGGCTTCATCGGGGGCCACCTCGCCGAGCGGTTCCTCGCTGAGGGCCACGACGTGACCGTCCTCGACGTGATGCATCCGTACTACGACTTGGGCATCAAGCAGCGGACGCTGGAGGGCCACCGCGAGACCGCCGCCGACGCCGGCACCGACTACGAGTTCATCGAGGGCGATATTCGGGATTCGGACCTCGTCGCGGACCTCGTCGGCGACGCGGACTACGTGTTCCACCAGGCCGGCCGCGCGGGTGTCCGGGACAGCGTGGCCGAGCCCCGCGTCTACGACGAGGTGAACGTCGACGGCACGCTCAACATCCTCGATGCGGCCCGTGCGACCGACGTCGAGCGTGTCGTGATGGCCTCCTCCTCCTCGGTGTACGGCGTCCCCGAGTATCTCCCGTACGATGAGGTCCACCCGACGACGCCGGTGTCGCCGTACGGCGCCTCGAAGCTCGCCGCCGAGCGCTACTCCTGTGCCTACAGCGAGGTCTACGACCTGCCCGCCGTCGCGCTGCGGTATTTCACCGTCTACGGCCCCCGGATGCGCCCGAACATGGCCATCACCAACTTCGTCTCGCGCTGTATGAACGACGAGCCGCCCGTCGTCTACGGTGACGGCACGCAGACGCGGGACTTCACCTACATCGATGACGTGGTCGAGGCGAACCTGTTGCTGCTGGAGACCGACGCCGCCGACGGCGAGGCGGTCAACATCGGCTCGACGGACAACATCGAGATCCGCGAGCTGGCCGCGGTCATCCGCGACGAGATCGCCCCCGATCTGGACTTCGAGTTCGACGACCGACACGACGCCGACGCCGAGCATACCCACGCCGACGTATCGAAGGCGGGAGAGTTGCTGGGCTACGAGCCGACCCACGACATCCGCGAGGGGGTCCGGCAGTTCGTCGACTGGTACCGTGCGAACCGGGACTGGTACGAACAGCTGGTGCGGGCCTCCTGAACGTCACACCGGTGTCGGATGCTCCCGTATACCGCCGGCGCGGCTACCACCCGGTGCCGGTGGCCGAATCGGCGTCGCCGGCGTCGAGATTGCGGGTGATCGACTCCACTATCAGCTCCGTTTCGCGCGGGTCCAGTCCGGCCGTGACGTCGCCGAGTTCGACCGCTGCCTGTGCGACCGTCTCCCTGAGTTGCTCGAACGACTCGCTCTCGGCGAGTTCGGCATCGTCCTTCTGGCCCTCGATGGCGGCCTGCGTGACGGAGTGGCGGACGTGGTCACGGACCTCGGGGTCGAGACGGCCGAGTGCGAGCAGTCGCTCGACGGCCCGTTCGAGCGTCTCGCTATCGACCGGTTTGAGCAGGTAGTCGTCGAACTGCATCCCGATGACGTCCCAGTCCGGTTCGACCGCGGTCAACATCGCCACGGGGGCGTCGACTCCGGCCGCCCGGATCCGCTCGAGCACCTCGTGCCCGGAGAGCCCGGGGAGCCGGCGGTCGAGCAGGACCGCATCGACACCACCGATGGCATCGAGCGCGCGCTCGCCGTCCAGTGCCGTCCGGACCGTGTAGGTCTCCCGGAGTACGCTCGCGTACATCTCCGCGAGTCGCTCCTCGTCCTCTACGAGTAGTATCCGTTTCATAGCAGTCATCTGTTATCACTCTCACCACGAGTCCACTCGTGGCCAGCCTTGTCGGCCCGCAGCGTCTCGCTCGTGATGTTAGCAACGTTCGAGAGGACGTCCTCCCGTGTCAACACGCCCACCACCTCCATCCCGTCGACGACGGGGAGACACCCCGTCTTGGACCGCCGCAGGTGGCCGACCGACAGAAGCACTGTGCGGTCCGGGCTGCTGGTCCGTTCGAACCCCCGACCGAACCGGGTGAGCGAGACGTCGCTCAGCGCCTCCTCCGCGCGATAGGCCGCCAACAGCGCTGTCCGATGCGTTATCAGCGCCGTTGGTTGGTCACCCTCACGGACGATGACGTGGTTGATACCGTTCCGGAACATCCGCTCGACCGCCGTCGCAAGCGTCTCGCCCCGCGAGACGTACTCCAGTTCCGTCGTCATGATCTCCTTTACCAACATCGCTCACTCACCGTTTCCAGGGGGTTCACCCGCCGGCAGGAGCAGTGTGACAGCGGTGCCGCGGTCCGCCTCCGACGCGGTCGTCCCGTCGGCCGACATCACGCCGGTTTCGAACTCGACGGTGCCGCCCGAGAGCGACACGACCCACTGGACCAGCCAGAGCCCGAACCCGTCGAGATGGCTGAGCGGTTCCTCGGCGCCGGCCTCCAGTACGGACACCGTCCGAGCCGGTATTCCGGGACCGTTGTCGACGATCCGGACCGCGACCTCGTCCGTGGCCGGTCGCTCCGAGACCGCGACCTCGAGCGCAGGGGTCGCGCTGTCGTTGTGTTCGACCGCGTTCTGCAACACGTTCCGGACGGCCCGGCCGAGCAATCCGTTCCCGACCACCCACACCGGTTCCGGTAGGCTCGTCTCGACGGTGACTGCCGGGCGCTCGGTCCGCAGTGTCGCCACCTGCTCGGCGACGACTCCCGCCACGTCTACCATCCGTTTTACCTCCGCCTCCTCCTGCTCGAACAGTTCCTGCATCCGTTTGACGTCCCGAACCAGTGACAGCGTCTCCTCGACGGTCTGCCGGATCGCGCCCGCCCGGTCGGCCACGGCGTCGTCCGTCCGCTCGATCGACTCGGCGGCGAGCAGGATCTCGTTGAGGCTGTTGCGCAGGTCGTGGCGGAGCACCCGCTGGAGGACGGACAACTGCTGCTCCCTCCGGCGACGGTCCGTGACGTCCGCCGCGACCGCTACCACCCGCTGCAGTTCGCCGTCCTCGATGACCGGCGAGAGGGTCCGGTTGGCGATGTACCGTTCGCCGCCCTTCCGCCGTCTGACGGCCTTCTGTTCCCAGATCTCACCCTGTGCTAGCGTCTCCCACATCTGCCCGTACTCCCCCTCGTCGTGAACGCCGGCCCGGAGCACGTCGATCCGCTCGCCGACCGCCTCGGCCGCGTCGTAGCCGGTCTGTGTCTCGAACGCCGGGTTGACGTACTCGATCTCGCCGTCCGGCGTCAGCCAACTGATGGCATGCGCGGCGTGCTCGACCGCGGTCCGGAACGCCCGGAGTTCCTGCTCCCGCTCGCGAAGCGCCGTGATGTCGCGCGCGATGCCGATCAGCCGGACCAGCTCCCCGTCACGGTAGACGCCCGACGAGCGGTCCCGCAGCACCTCGTCGTTCATTCGGCTGCCTCCTCGTTGTACTCACGGGTCGGATCGAAACACGCGAAGCACGGCAGCGTGTCGCTGTCCGGGCCGTTACATCGGATTAGTCCGTTTGGGCAGGTGGACGTTTGACTCGACGGAAATTGATCCTCGTTCGATTCTTGGTCGGTATCTTCTTGTCCTCTGGTTTCGGATTTAGACATGGCTTCGATGCCTCCGAAGCCCGAGGTCTGGTGTCTCAGCACCAGGCTATTCTGCTCTGTTGAATAGCGACCTCTAGACGGAAGGAAGCGCCGCAGAGTTTGAGGCCACGCCCCTCAACCGCTCACAAGCCGCCTCACATTCTGCCTGCCTACTCAACTACCGCTATTCAACAGAGCAGGCTATTCCGCTCTCCAAGTTACCTCGGGCCCAGATGTTAGTTCGTCCTGCAGGGTAATAACACTGTTCTATTTGCACATTCTAACAGCACATTCATTCCACAAGGTCTAAGAGCACAGAAAAGTTACTATCGATATGGCGCTAGAGCATCGCCACGTGGTTGACTCAGTCGATCTGTCGGAGGCCGATAAGGCTATTCTTGATGAACTTCAAGAAGGAGCCAGAACAAAAGGGTATCTTGTAGATATAACGGGCTATCATCGAAACACGGTCGGGCATCGGCTTGAGGTGCTTGAAGCTGCGGACGCTATCAGGTGCATACACGAATCTACAGCTCTCTACGAACTCTCCGAAGACCCCCGTGAACGTACTGAGTAGCGACGGGCCACCGGCCTGATCAAGCTACCCGTTTTCTGAGAGCCCGTCCCTGACGAGCGGGAAAACTGGAGGAGCAGCCCTTCGCCAACGGGTTGAGCGCCCACTTGTCGCCGGATACGGACTCAGTCGCCGCCAACTCGTCAGGGAGGGTGTCGTAGCGGGATCCGGCGAGCAGTCGTGCGGCGCCGGTCGACACACAATCATCTGAATTCGGGCCCGCCACGCGTATGGCCAACGCGCGCTCGTGTCCTCTAGATGGAGGCTACGCGACATCGCCCACCGGAACCCCGAACAAAGCCGGTTGTAGGAGGCTTCGGCCCCGGTCGCCGACGGTGGCATGTCCGAGCGCGGCCTCGTGAACGGGCCGAATGACGTCGGCACGCCCTGTCTCCCTCGCGAACTCCACTACCGTACCAAGGAGCAGCAGTTGGGGGTCGTGCCGTCATGCGCTCGGAACACGCGAACTCAGGCATCCACTACTGAATGCGGTTCGCCTCCGACAGCCACAGACCGCACCACGCCGCGAGGACGATACGGGGTCCTACGTCAACGGTACCTCGATCGTCTCGGCCAACTCGGCCGCCTGCTCCTCGGCGACGGCTTCGGGCCCCGGATACGGGTCGACCTCCCAGTCATAATGCGCGGCGACCCCCTCACGCACCGCCTCGAGGGCATCCAGATACCCCGATATCGAGGCGAACACCGCCCGACAGGCCGCCTCGTCGATCGACGCTGAATCACATGTGCCGCCGAAATCATCCACGGGCTGGGTCACCGGTAACAGCATATCGAGGTCGAGTTCGAGCTGCTCCTCGGTGAACAACCGCCACGTGTGGAACGTCTCGGCGAACCGAACGAGCGCCCCGAGCAGCCGAACCTCCGAGACGAACGCCTCGCCGTGGCCGATGTGTACGAGGCGCTGGCGTACTACCACCGGCACCCGGGAGGAGATGCAGGAAATCGAGGAACGGCGCCAGCGCGTCGTGGAGGGGGCGCCGACGCTCGAAAAGCCCGAATGAGACTGCTCCTGGACGAGGCTCTGGAGCATGAACGACACCACCGTCTCCTCACCTTCGGGCACGATGCTCTCCATGTCGAGGGAAATACGTCGCCGGGGCCGTTGCGTTTTGTGTCACAATCCTGTGCTCTCCCGGCCGCAGACGCGGGCGTTCGCGGCCTTTCATTTCGGGTCGTCTCCGGAACAGCAAGGGTGGTGCTACCGGAACGCTTTAGATCATAGTTCGCGTACTATGAACTATGTCTGACGCTACACCGCTCGCGCACTCACCGGACGCGGCACACACTGCTCGCCGGTTTTTTGTCTTGCAGGAACTGTTGGGAACGCCCGAACTTGCCCGGTTCTACACCGATCTGCTGATCAACTCCCCGACGACGGTCACCGCTGCCCGTGACCGCCAGGGGTTCTCGAAGAGTACTGCGTACAAGTACGCCAACACACTGGCAGAGTTGGGGGTCGCAGCGGAACTCGACGAGTACGAGGACGGATCGGCGTTGTGGCGCGCCGACCCTGTGAACGGCAACTGGACTGACGAAACGACGCTCGAACTCGGGCCCGTCATCATCGCCGTCTACGGGGCCACCAGTGTCGATGACGATCTCAAGCTGTTCGTTGACCGCCACGGGAAGGCGGCACTCGCCCCCGCCGTCACGGCGACGATCGACTACCTGAGGGGCGACACGACGCGCCGCGGCGTCGCGGATGACCTCGGCGTGCCTGCCGTGGAGGCCATCGGAGTCACGCAGGCGGTCGAGCGAATCATCGCCGTAGTGAAAGACCACGATCCAACACTCGACGATGTCGCGTTCGAGGTAAACGTCCACGACCGGGCGATCGAGCAGGCACCGTACCAGCGCAGCGATGAGTGAGCCGCATCCGTCGCCGTTCCCGACTGCGCTGATTCTCGATACGAGCTTTCTCCGAACGATCGGTGGGGTGGGAAGTGAGTCCTATCAGACGCTCATTGAGAACGTCCAGGCCGAGGCCCGAGAGTTGTACCTGAGTCGTGGCGTCGTCGAAGAGCTCACCGAACAGCGTGGCTACATCAGCGTCGATTGGGTGGACCGAGCGGACACGACGGAGTGGATCACTCTCGCAGGTGATGTCCAGCCAGGGGTTCGAGTACACGACGGCCCGCGTGCCGGCGAAATCATGGACCGCGTTCACGAGCGGTTGGCAGCGTTCGAACAGGCGAACCCCGATGAGTTACGAAAGACGGACTCGGAACTGCCAGCCGTCGGCGTGATGCTTCTCGGCTCCACGTCACACGATTCTGTCGGAATCCTGATCGACGACCGGAACGCCGAGCGGGCAATTACTGGCGTCATCAAGAACTCATACTACGAAGGACGTATCCGCGTTATCGATGTCTGGACGGCGATTGCATACATGGAGTCACAGCCTGAGTAGGCGGGGATTCCCGCAGGGGCGCCGTACAGTCCAGGACAAGAGTAGTGCTGACACGCTCTTGGGACGATACCGCGCCCTATCACCTGGATGTCGGACGGCACCACCGACACTCACCTGCGGGCGACATAACGGAGCCGGCGTTCATAGGGCTCTCCGACCTAATCGAGGACGTCCAGACCGAGGTGACTGAAATCCATGAGCAACGAACCGACTGATACCGAACCCACGCACGATGAATTCACGCCCGATCCGGGCGAGACTGAATACCCGTCGACCCTCCGCATCACGTCGCTCCCAGCGGCGCAGGCATAGGCGGCGACCGTCGAACGCGCCGAACGGTGGGAGGATGGCGAGGGGGTTCCCCACGTGGTCAACGTTGAGGACCGAGCGCGGCTCCGCAAGCTGCTGACCGACCGGCGGATGGAACTGCTCGAAGCGGTGATGCAGCACTCACCCGAGAGTATCCGCGCGCTGGCGGCCCGCCTCAATCGTGACATACACGATGTGCACGACGACCTGCACCTGCTGGCCGAGTACGAAATCATCCACTTCGAGTCGGACGGCCGCGCGAAGCAACCGTACGTCCCCTACGACACGGTCCGGATCGAAGTCGAGTTCGGCCTGCCCCACGGCGAAGAGTCAGATTCGGCCGCGTCGGCGTGAGTCCCAACACGGTCTACAGATAGACAAGACGAGTAGTTCGAGGCTTGCCCCTGAGGGTGAAGCCGACACCAAATGAAACCCCACTGCGAATATCATGTTCAGTTGGTGACACCCCGGTCGACCACAGCCACGACTGGTTCGCCGTCGCATGGAATCACGAGAGCGTTCTTTATGAATAACGCGCGTCACGAGAGCGGACGGGTGAACGCACACCGACCTCCTCCCACGATCAAATCGTGATCGATGATGTTGCCGTAGGTATGGGACAAGACGTTCCG
Source organism: Haloglomus irregulare (assembly GCF_007421925.1). GTDB lineage: Archaea > Halobacteriota > Halobacteria > Halobacteriales > Haloarculaceae > Haloglomus > Haloglomus irregulare. The sequence goes on along the minus strand of NZ_QMDX01000001.1, from coordinate 685,956 downwards.
GAATCGCGCTCCCTGTGCCATCTCCTCGACCAGTGGGCCCGAGACAACACCCATCTCACCGAGTGCCCGCATCGATTCGGGATTGCTCGCTGGCGGCTCGCTACGCTCGTGTTTGACCAATTCTTCAGCAATATCGATTGCAGCCTCGGTCATCTTCACGAACCTCCGCTCGACGATGTCGCGAGTGTCCGAGTCGGACTTGTAGTCCTCGCGGCTGACGTGCTGCTTGCGGGCGAGCACACCGAGACTCTCTTCGATGGTTTCGATAGCGGTCAGTACTCTGTCGAGGCGATCCGCTGGGACCCCATCGCGATCATCCGTCATCCGTCGTCCTCTGTGTCGCCCGTTGCTGGCACCCCAGTATCGCTGTTGTCGAGATGCGCGTCGATTCTGTCGAGCGCCGCATCAAACTGTTCACGGGGTGACGGCTGCTCGGACTCGGCCGCGGATAGCTGCCGGCGAAGCTCGGTAGCATGCTCCTGCTCGCCGACGAGGAGCACCCCGTTCTCGAAGATCGCCGTCGCAAGTGACGACGAGGCCCCGTGGAGATCCACGAGATCCCCGTCATCCGTCCCAAGCACGTCACTGAGATCAGCACTGAGCCCGAGAAATACATTATTGTGACCCGGCTCGGTTGGCCGGTGGGTGTCGAATTCGACCGCGATATTGATATCGCTCTTCGAGTGTGTCGTCCCCGTTGCGTGAGAGCCGAAGAGAATTGCGAGCCGGACGGGGTGCTCCCGAAGCACTTCCTGGAGAGCGTCGAGGTCGAGGGACGTATCAAGCGTAGTCGACCCAGCAGTTCTGATTGGGAGAAACCAGACTCCCAGGTAATATAAAAACTCAGGTGGGGGGGATTCCGCTCTCGCTCGTCTTCGCCGATGGCCTGTAGTCGAGATACACTACCACGAGCGCACCGATAAGGAGATCATGGAACAGCGACGGGGGTAGTTGGGAGACATTTAGCAGCAGTCGCGAGCCAACCATTATTATGTAAGGAATTCTTACGTATGCTATGGCCTCCGACGAACCAGAAGTAACTACGGTTACCTCGAAGGGACAGATCACGATTCCCAGCCGGCTCAGGGATCAATTCGGTCTTGAACAGGGGACGAAGCTCATGGTCGTCCCGACGGAGTACGGGCTTGTATTGAAGAAGGTCGAACTCCCTTCGATTGCAGAGTTCCAACAGCGTGTCGAAGACCGGACGGACACAGTCGAACTGTCGCTCGATGAGGTTACCCAGCTCGTCCACGAGGCACGAGGCAGTGAGGAATGAGGGCGGTTCTGGATACGAATGTGCTCATTTCGGGGGTCATAGCAACCGGTGTGCCACATGAACTTCTCCTCAAGGGATTCAATCGGGAGTATCAGATCGTCGTCTCTGTAGAGACGCTCACGGAGTTCCGCAAAACATTGCACAAGTATCCCGAGCGGTTCCAACTGAGCGACCACGAGATTCAGCAGGAGATCGAAACGATTCGGTACTTTGCGGAGTTCGTCGATCCGCAGGAAGACATCACCGCAGTTGAAGCCGATCCTGACGATGATAAATTTCTTGAAGCCGCTGTCGCTGGTGACGTTGACTACGTTGTCTCTGGGGATGGACATCTGCTCGACCTCCAGTCATTCCGTGGCATCGAAATCGTCGAACCACGAACCTTCTACGAATACCTCAACGCACAGTAGGTCGTTTGTAGCGAACAATTCTGGGGGAGTAACATCCGAGTGTCCAAACCCTCCTATGATATCTTGCCAGGAGGCATGTCAGTCTTGAAGCGGCGCGGGCGCTCCGCGGGCAGAACCGTATTGCAACTAGTATTACAGGCTCTCGACATACAACCGCCGGGCCTCACGACGCACCGACTCGATAAAATGCCCTACCACCATTCGATGGCCTCGGGTTGACGTCAAACCGTTTCGAGGTCACCTGCCTCGTTGCTACCTCCACAGTTTAGTTATATAGTGGAGAGAAAGGCTATCCATGGGTAGTAAAAGTATCCAGAACAGTGCAACACTCGAACTGTCAGTGCCCGTCCCTTCCACTGACCTCTTCAGTCACAGTTGCTCTGCTCATCGGTCCACAACTGAAGTCGTGAGCTTGTCCGTGGACTTCTGGTCTGCCTCCGACGTGGAGGAGGCGGTGCACTCGCCAGTCCCGTTCAGCGTCCCGGAATTAAAAGCGAGATGACCGTCGCCCAACCCATCGGGACGTTTGCCCGATGGTACAGTTAGCAATTTGAAGCCAATGCCCGTGACCATGTTGTAGTCACCGTCGATTGGATATCCACAGTCGTTGTACTCGAACCAGCCATCGGCATTATCGGCCGGCGCGTGCTGTGTAACACCCGCTGAGACCACCCGCGGGTCACTGACCAGAAGAATCCGAGTATTCGCGACCGGCCCGCTCTACGCGTCTGCGATGTTCGACATCGATGTCGGACTGACGAGCAGACTCGAGTTGTGAGTTGATGAGGCGGTTCTGTTGGTCACCCCACTCGTCTGCATCGTGCGTTTTGATGAATTCGACCCAGCGGTTGATACTGCTGAGGCGCTGCTGACGATTCCGTTCGTGCTTCGCCTCGATATCCTCACGCCTGTTTGAGTCGCTCATAGTCTCCCTCGACGCCGGGGTTCGTAACCCAATGTTCGAGCGCAGGGGTGCTAACACTTTCCTCGAACAGCGAATGGAGGTGGAGGGCGTCCTCGAAATCCTTCGGAGTACCCAGATACAGTTTGTAGGCAATCTGAAGCTCGAGGGGACCGATGGGGAGTTCCTCGTTGACGCTAGTGAGTTTCGCGGTGATTCGATTCTCGAGAGAGGCCCGGTCGTACTCGTCGCTGACGAATTTGGCTTCGAGATGCGGAACCATCTCACCGTCGCGGGCGACCCAAATATTGTCTTCGAGCACCTCCTCCATGGAGTCGAGGGGCATGGCTGGCCCCCACAATCCATTATCCTTGAGTTTCGTCACGAGCTGGTTGATTTTGTCGGATGTAGTGCGCGCGAGCAGGACTCGATGTCCTCTGTGGCTCTGGCTCTCCCAGTCAGAATCGCGACGTACCCGCTGATGAAGACGTGACCGATGCCGATTTGATCGAGAAGCGTGGAGAACAGAATCGCGAGTTCGTCCAGGTCGTTCGGCTCCCGATCGACGAGGAGCGTCCCATCGCGAAGTTCGATTCCGCCCATGATTGCTCCTATTTCGGGAGGGGTATAACACCATGGAGACGAGTACATCAGCAGCACTGCCTGATAGTGTCTAGGGAACTGTTTTACCGATAGAGACGCTGGCGTTTGTAATGGGTCGGCTTGACCATATCACGCTCGAAGAGCTCTACGATCTCAAGGACCAGATCGACGAAGGGAAGCCGCGAGAACGTGTTCTCGCGGCGATCGGGCGCAAGCAGGGCGATCAACTGGAGACACTGGCTGACCGCCACGGTGTTGTCGAGAAAACGATTCGCAACTGGCTCGATCGGTTCGAGGAAGAACCGATCGAGCAGGCACCTTACGACGCTCCTCGACCAGGAGGTCCAGCAAAAATCGAGGGCGAAGATCGTGAGCGACTGTTCGAGCAGTTGCAACAGCCGCCGACCGAACTCGGATACGACCAGCAAGCGTGGTCAGCGAAACTGTTGCTTCATCACGCCAAAGCGGAATACGGCGTCGAATACCACGAAACCTACGCGTATGACTTGTTGGAAAGAGGCCGGGCTGTCCTTGCGGACAGCCCGGCCTCAACATCATGAAGCCGACCCTGAAGAGAAAGCTGAGTTTCAGGAGACAGTCGAAAAAAACGGCCCGAACTAACCGAGAAAACTGTCGTTGTTGTCGATCAGTTCACCAAGCACGTCGGAACTGTTCAGCGACGTGGCTTCTACCCAATTGGCTCAAACCCGAGAATAGAGGTTGCAACAGCGTGGGACTCAGTGACGGTGCTGGGCGCTGTCACCGACGACGGTGACAGCTTCTTCTGCTGGACAGAAGAGAATCTCACACGGAACCACGGGATTCGGCTGTTAGAAGCGCTGAAAGACAAGTTCGGTGAGGAGTTAGTGGTGTTTCTGGATCGAGCGGGCTACTTCTACGCGAGGGATCTGTGGGAGCACGTGAGTGGTGAGCGCGAGACCGAAACTGTCGGAGACAGTTCGGTCTCGTGCGTGCGAGGGAATGATCTCGAAGTGTGGTACTTCCCGTCGAAACTTCCCGAATTGAACGCTGTCGAAGGGTGCTGGGACCAATTGCAAGAGTGGTTCAAGTACCGGCTTATGCCAGATCTCTCGACGCTGAAAAGATACATTCCACGAGGATTGAGCGCGATCACCGAACCAAACATCTGGCCGTATCTCACCGGTAAAGATTCGAACTAAACACTATGAGACTCCCGTTTCCCGGCGCGAGCGGCTCCCAGGGCGGGATGTGTCCTTTCGGAGTCGAGAACGAACGACGCCCCCGCGCCAGTATTTAAATACGACCAGGGCACTACTGACCACCATGGCCAATATCGTGACCGACGAGGCGATCCGGTTCGGCAAGCCCCGGATCGAGGGGACGCGAATCACCGTCCTCGATATCAAGCGTCGCGTCGTGGACGGCGATGAGGATCCGTTTGCAGTGGCCGCGGAGTACGAACTCGATGCAGCGGCTGTGTTCACTGCGCTCGCCTATTATTACGACAACGTCGAAGCGATGCAGGCACTGGAAGCCGAGCAGGAGGACCGACAGCGCGAGATCCGTCGCGAATCCCGGTCCCTGCGCGATCGGCTCGAGGATGAGCCCACCTCCGAAGAGGCCTGACCGCGATGCGACTTCTGGCCGACGTCCATGTCAAGTCGGCTTATCTGAGCGCGCTCCGCGCCGACGGCCACAAGATGACACGTGTCGTTGACACGCTGGAGCCGACCGCGTCCGATTCTGACATCGTCGACCACGCTCGTGAGCTGGACGCTATAGTGCTGACCAACGACGCGAAGGATTTCACTCGCTTCGAGGGTCATCCGGGCATCGTAATCGTTCCACAGACAGGGACCAGCGCGGGAGAGGTGGCGGCAGCGGTCTCCCGGATCGAACGGCTCGTTCCGGACCTGACGGGACAGGTACTGTACGCCACCGACTGGGTATAGACTCTCTTTTCCCCTACTCCACGTCCTCCTGCAGCGCGTCGGGGAGGAACCGGTCTTCGTGGGCCGTCACCACGTCTTGGTACGCCACGAGCGAGGAGATCGCGTCCCGAACACCGCCCTCGAAATCCACCCGCTGCGAGCCGATCAACTCCATGTAGCGGTCGTTCTCGATCTCCATCGCGTGCTCCTCGTCCTCGTCACGTGGGTTCTCGACGTGCGTGACCTCCGTGTCGAGCCCGTGCTCCTGGGCCACCTCGGCGATCGTCTCGGCGACCTCGACGATACTGATTGCCCGCGTGACCTGATTGTAGACCACGTGCTCCGCAGGCCGGTCATCGACATCGTTCAACGCCAGTCGTGCCAGCCCCTCGACGGCGTCCTCCAGCGAGATGAACGGCTTGCGCTGCTGGCCCTTCCCGTACACCGTGAGCGGATACTCCGCGACGGCCTGCGCGCAGAAGCGATGCGAGACGACCCCGAAGTAGTAGTCGAAGTCGAACCGCGTCCGGAGCCGCTCGTCGGCCGCGGTCTCCTCCGTCTCGGTTGTGTACGTGATGGCCGTCCGCACGTCCGAAATCGGGATCCCGAACTGCTGGTGTGCGAGCCTGAGATTAGCGGCATCGTGACTCTTCGTCAAGTGATAGAAGGACCCCGCCATCGCCGGGAACGGCACCTCGTCGCGCTCGCCCTGGTTCTCCATGACGGCGCCGCCCTCGGGGATGGGGAAATCAGGGCTCCCGTACACCCCAGTTGTCGTTGTTTCGATGAGATGGGTATCGCTCAGCCCGTTCTCGGCCAGTCCGAACGCGAGGTTCCGGGTGGCCTGCATGTTGTTGTGCTGCGTGTAGTTCGCCCGCTCGCCGTTGATCTGTGAGTACGGCGCACTCGGCTGCGCGGCCGCATGGACCACGACCCGCGGTTCGTGGACCTGTAGCAGTTCGTCGACGAACGAGCGCTCGGTCAGGTCGCCCTCGACGAACGACAGGTTGCCGTAGCCCTGCTCCTCGGCCGCGGCAAGGCGCTGGTTGATACTCGCGATGGGGACGGCGCTCTTCGAGCCGACCTCCTCGACCCACTGCCGCCGGGCGAGGTTATCGACGCCCACGACACGTTCCTCGGTGCGGTTCGCGATGCGGAGCGCGGTGGGCCACCCGATGAAGCCGTCCGCGCCGGTCACGACGATCGTCATTGGTTACTCACTTAGCGAGTAACTTGCTGGCTACAAATATCTTGTTACACGAGCGGCGTCCCCGCGATTAGAGAGCCCCGACCCGCCGGGGCACTCGCCGAGGCGCCGGTCTAGGGCACCACTCGCCATCTCACGACAACTGGGGCCGACCGAACCGCCTTTCGCCCCGTCACCGTACCATCGGCTATGGAGGTTCACGACGAGCGTGTTCCCGAAGGGACGTTCCGCGAGTTCATTGCTCGGATGCCACAAGTTTGCGCGGAGACCGTCGTCGAACGCGCCGACGGGGCCGTCCTCCTCGCTCGGCGGACGAACGAGCCCGTCCGCGGCGCGTGGTTCTGGCCGGGGAGCCGTCTCTACAAGGGTGAGTGGCTGGAGGATGCCGCCCGGCGCGTCGGCCGCGAGGAACTCGGACTCGACCTCACCATCGGCGACCGGCTCGGCGTCTACGAGCATCGCTGGGAGACGAGTGCGCCAGGGCCGAGCCGGCATACCGTCAACATCGTCTTTCGAGCGCGTGCCGCAGTTGACGGCCTCTCAGGTGATGATGTGACGCTCGACGACCAGCACGACGCCGTCCGGTTTGTCCAGCCCGACGACGTGGACGACGAGTACCACGAGTACGTGCAGCAGTACGCGCGTGACCTGCAAGCTGTGCGGAGTTCGTAGGCCAGGCACCTGTAAATCGGGAGGTAAATTACTTCTGAGGGACTGTCCAAAGTGATGTATGTCTGACCGGATGGAGGAGGAGACGACGGTGAATGATAGCTACTCCGTCACGGTGCCCGCGGCGATTCGTCGAATCGCGGGAATCGAGCCGGGCGACAAGCTTCGGTGGTCAGTCGATGAGGCGGGTTCGCTCTCGGTCGAGGCCGTCGAACAGCGATACGGTGCGTTCTCGGAGCTGGAACCGGTCGACACCGGTGAGGAAACTCACGTCGCGGCCGATCACGACCTGATTCCTGGGGACCACTAATGGCTCGGGTACTGGTCGACGCGAACGTCCTAATCGCAGCGCGTCTCACTCGTGATGAGGACCACGACCGGGGGAAAGCGATTACTGACGCGTTCGACGACGGATCACTCCCTGTTGCCTGCGTCCTGAGCGATGCTCTTGAGGAGGTGGTGAACTATCTCCAGGCACGGAGTGGCCATGAGACCGCTGTCGAAACGCTCGATGCCATCGTCGAGAGTCGAGGATTCGATCCCCACTTCACGCCGAAGCGTGATTTCAGCGGTGGCCGTTCCCTGTTCCGGAAGTACGACCAGTTCTCGCTCACCGACGCGGTGATTGTCGCAGCGATGGAGCGCCTCGACATCGAGTATCTCTACTCATTCGATGATGGGTTCGATGCTGTCGAAGGGGTCACTCGTCTAACCACTCCGGACGACTCCTTCGCCTGAACGACCATCGATCGAAACGTCCAAACGAGGAAGGTGGGCGTTCAGCCGTCCAGCCCCTTACGAATCAACGCCCGAACCGTCGCCTCCACGCTCTCCTCGGGCTCCCAGCCCAGCTCCGCCTGCGTCCGTGACGTATCGACGCCGAACTCGCTGACGAGCGTCTCGTCCCGTGGGTTCTCCAGCAGTTCGATGTCGACCTCCAGGCCGCTCTCCTCGACGCAGACCCGCTGGACGAGTTCGGCGATGGTCATCACGCCGGGGTCCTCGTCCGTGGCGACCTCGTACGCGGTGCTGCCGGTCTCGCCCGCCTCGCGCTCGTCCAGTAGCGCCTCGGCACTCCGGAGAAACGCCCGGGCCACGTCCCGGACGTGGACGAAGTTCCGCGCCTGGTCGCCGGGCTCGTACACCGTCAACGGTTCGCCGGCGAGCGCCCGGCTCACGAAGAAGTTGATGACGGTCCCCTTCGAGACCTGCCGGCCGCCCACCTCGTGCCCGCCGTAGAGGTTCGAGATCATGAACTGGTGGGCCGGGAACGCGTCCTCGGCCATCGTCCCGACGGCCCGCTCGCCGAGCACCTTCGTCCGGCCGTACCAGTTCAGCGGGTCCCGCCGCATCTCGGCAGTGATGGGGAACTCGTCGGGGTCGCCGATGACGGCCATCGAGAACGGGAACGCCAGCGCGGCACCGGTCTTCCGACAGAACCAGGCGACGTTGTTCGTGCCCCGGACGTTCACCTCGTACGCGAGGTCAGCGCGGTCCTCGCAGTCGTCGACGCCGGAGATGGCCGCCAGATGGAGCACCACATCGGCTCCCGAGAGTGTCCCCTCCAGCCGCTCCCGGTTCCGGATGTCGACGTGTTCGACGGGAACGTCCCCGATCTCCCGGATATCGCCGAGATAGAAGTTGTCGATGGCGGTTACGTCCCAGTCCGGGTGGATTTCCCGAATATCCGCGACGACGCGGCTCCCGATGTAGCCCGCCGCGCCGGTGACGGCGACGTGTGGCGCTTCGCTCATAGCCGGTTACTCGCTGCCGTGGTCAATAGTTCGTGTGGTCGGTAGGCGGCGGCGACGGATTAGTAGGGTACGATGGCGTCTCTTTTTAATGATTGCCCGCTGCACCCACGACAGAGCGTTATCTATCGACCGGCGTCCGAACGAGTCGGTGACGGCATGCCGACATCGGCCAGATATGGTCTCTTATTCTTCATCATCCCCGGCCCCAGCCTGTTCAGCCTGCCTGCGGATTTTATTCATGTGGTCCTTCACTTGCGGATTCAGTTGGTAGTAGGAGGTCCGCTGTCGCTCCTCGGGAATCTCGGCGACGAGTTCCTCCATTCGCCGGATGACCTTCTCCGGGTCGTCCTCCGGCTCCACGACCGCCTTCCCGTCCTCCTCCCGGGTTTCAACCTCCGTTCCGGGAGTGATTCCGAGGCGTTCACGAATCTCCTGTGGAAGAACGATTCGACCTTTCGAATCGACTTTGAGCATGTCCCCAGCATTAGAGAGATTTAGCATAATATTGCGGTGCGACTCACGGACCCCCGACACTGGTCGACGGTTCCGGTGTGCTACATCCACTCCTCGACCCAGACGAGTTCGTTCTCCAGTTCGGACCGCGTAAACACGGTCAGTAGTCGGTCGACGGCACGGACGACGCTCCCCGGATCCGGTGACTGTGCGGCGAGCAGCAGGATGCCTGCGTGGTCGTATGACTCGGCGAGAGCAACGAAATCCCGGTCATGGGTGAGTACGACCTCGTCCCGTTCGGCGGCATCTCGGAGGAGATCCTCGTCGACCGTCCCTTCACCGTACCGCTCGTCGGCGACCGCAACGTCGTAACCGTTCGAACGCAGGGCGGTCACGACGACCCGCTCGACGACTTCGTCTGCGAGAATCGAAAGGCTCACTGGCCGACCGGGTCCGGCGGTGAAAGAGCGGTTTCCCGCAACTCCGCTTCGAGGTCACGCCGCTCCCGGCGGAGTTCGTGCATCTCCTCGGGATGTTCGTAATAGTACGCGAGCGCGGCGTGCACCTCAGCAAGCGAGATACCGAGTTGGTCGGCAGCGTCCTCCGGCGACCGGCCGGTGTTAAGCACCAGCTCGGCGACACGGAGCACACTGATCCGCCGGCCGTCGAGACAGGGCTTCCCTCCGAGTACCCCCTCCGTCCGGACGATGTCGACCATACTGGTATTCGACCGTTTTCGTGTATAAACCTTCGTCACCCCTCCCCCCGGAACGCGGCCGCGATGTCCCTGACGCCCTCCCGAAGCGACCATTCGGTCTCGAAGCCCGTCTCCCCAAGCCGATCGAAGCTCACGTTGTACGACGGGCCGGGATGCTCGTCCTCCAGATAGGTCACATCGACCGGACCGACCGCCTCGCGGACGAGTTCGGCGATCTCGCTGATGCGGTAGTTCCCCCCGTCCGAGCCGACGTTGTAGACGCGCTGTGGCCAGCGCTCTGGTTCGAGCGCCGCGCTGGCGTACGCCCGCGCCGAATCCCGGACGTGGACGAACGGCCGCCAGTTCGAGCCGTCGCCGTACACTGTCAGCGGCCGGTCGGTCAGCGCCCGGAAGACGAAGTAGTTGACCACGAGGTTGAACCGCACCCCGGGCGCGTCGCCGTAGACGGTCGCCATCCGCAGGGCGGTGCCGTCCATGTCGTGGTCCTCACAGTACTCCTGCAGGAGGGCCTCGCTCTGGAGTTTGGCCTCCGCGTACGGGTTGATAGGGTCGGGGTCGGTCGTCTCGTCCATCGCCCGGCTGGGGGCCCGGCCGTAGACGTTACAGGAGGAGGCGAAGACGACGTTGTCGACGCCCAACTTCCCGGCCGCGCGGAGCACGTTCTCGGTGCCGTCGTAGTTGACGGCGAACGTCTCCTCGCGGCGGTCGTGGGTCGACGCGGCGCCCGTGATGGCCGCGAGATGGATGACCGTATCGACGCCACGGGTCGCGCCCTCCACGTCGCCGTACTCGCGAACGTCGCCGCGCTTGAACGAGAGGTCGTCGCCGCCGAGTTGCCCGCGGAGCGCCCGCGGGGAGCCCGAGTCCAGCGAATCGAGGACGGTGACGTGGTCGACGCGGTCGTCCTCACGGAGTATCGGGAGCAGGACGCTGCCGATGTAGCCACAGCCGCCGGTGACGAGGACGTGCATACCGGTCGTGTGTGGACTGCGGATAAATGGTTTCTGCGACGACCTACTCGGACTGGAGCCTGGAAACGAGTACCGACATCACCTCCCAGACGACTCGCGTCGGGTTGACCGACGAGAACGTGTACGGTTCGTAGTCGTACGAGGCTGCGGGATTGACCCGCTCCTGGAAGTGACCCCACGCGTCGACATGTGGATTCGGCTCGTGGTGCCACCCGAAGTCACCGTTTTCGCCACTGTAGTGGAAGGAGAACGTCGGCCTGTCGTCCGAGGTCCCCCCGGCGAACCAGCGTACCGTGAGCGTCCCCTCGGTTACATCGGTATCGAGACGGTCGATTGCGACCTCGGCACCTACCTGTGTGTACTCACCCGATGGGAACCCCCGAACCGTCGAGATGGTGGGGTGACGTTCCAGTTCTCGCTGGATGCCTCGCAGGGCCCGATGCGACGCTTCTGCTGCGTCGTACGACGAGTCATCACCGCTCATCCTGCTGGTGCGGGCGAGTCTCGACTGTACGCCGTGTAGTTCTCTATCGCCTGCTCGACGATATCGAGTCGGTACAGCAGGAGCGCCCAGTCGTTCGCAGTTTCTCGGATCTCCCGTGTCTCTGCAGCGTCGGCGCTCTCGGCAGCCCGGCGGCGGAGGGCTTCCGGGGATTCGACACCGTATTCGCGGGCCCACGTCTCCACCTGCTCCTGCAACTCGGCCTTCAACTGGAGGAGGCCGTCGTGATCGTACTCGTCAAGAAGGTCACGGAGGGTCTGAACCCGCGTGTGAAGGGGGTCGGGTTCGTACATCGCTGCCCCGCCAATATCACGTTTCATGAGGACGTTCATCTCGACGAGACGCTCGAGGTGGCTGCGCGCGGTGTTCTCGGCGACGTGGGCCTCGGTTGCAATATACGACACCGGTTGCGGCCCCGAGACCGTTCCGGCGACCGACCGAACTCTGTCGAAGGCACTCGTCTGCTTTTTCCACGCCTCGACGCCAGGCGCCTCGTCGTCCATGCCGTAACCTTGCAGTCGAAGTCAATAAATTCATTCATGGAACAGATAATCGAGAACGCGACGGACACTCCGCAGGGTCCGTGCCGGTATCGCGGACTGGGACCGGCGGAGGAGTTTCAGCCCCGTGCGGTTCCAGACCCCGAATATCGGTGGCATGGGTCAGCCGGCCGCTCCGGCGGATGGTTGTGTCTCGGAAACAGCTGGTCGTACTCGCTCGCTTCTATTCTCGGCCTGACGACTCCGGGCTGTAGTCCGGACTACAGTCCGCTCACTCCACCGTCACGCTCTTGGCCAGGTTGCGCGGCTTGTCGATGGGCCGGCCTAACCGATCCGCTACGTGGTAGGCCACCAGTTGCAGCTGGACGTTCGCCAGCACCGCCGCGGTCCGGGGCGGCGCCTCGGGGATCTCCAGCACGTGGTCCGCGTACCGCTCGACCTTGCTGCGTCCGTCCGTCACGGCCACCACGGGTGCGTCCCGTGACTCGACCTCCTTCACGTTCCCGATGGTCTTGGTCGCGAGCGGCCCGTCGCCCGTGACGACCGCGAAGACGGGCGTCTCGTCCGTGACCAGCGCGAGCGGGCCGTGTTTCAACTCGCCGGAGGCGAACCCCTCGGCGTGCCCGTAGGAGATCTCCTTCAGCTTCAGGGCACCCTCCAGCGCGACGGGGAAGTGGACGCCGCGGCCGATGAAGAAGTACGAGGGCGCGCCGACGAACTCCTCGGCGAGCGCCTCGGCGTTCGACTCGTCGAGCACCGCCTGCACGTCGCCCGGGAGCTCCCGGAGGGCGGACAGCGAGTCGCGAACGTCGCCGGCCCGTCGGCGCTCCTGGGCGACCGAGAGCGCGAGCGCGTTGAGCGCGGTCTGCTGGGCGGCGAACGTCTTGGTGGCAGCGACGCCGATCTCCGGGCCCGAGCGGATGTAGAGCACCTCGTCGCACTCGCGGGCGGCGGTCGACCCGACCGTGTTCGTGCAGGCGAGGGTCCGGACCCCCCGCGAGCGTGCCTCCCGGAGCGCGCTCAGCGTGTCGGCGGTCTCGCCGGACTGCGTGACCCCGATGACGAGCGCGTCGTCGACCGGCGGCGGCGAGGTGGCGTACTCGCTGGCGAGGAACGCCTGGGCGGGGACGCCGGCCTGGCGGAACAGTTCGGCGCCGTACAGCGCCGCGTGATACGAGGTACCGCAGGCGACGAACTGCACCCGCTCGGGGTCCACGTCCACGTCCAGCGTGACGCGACCACCCATCTCGTCGACGCGGCCCTGGAGACACTGCCGCAGGGCGCGGGGCTGCTCGTGAATCTCCTTCAGCATGAAATGGTCGTAGCCGGACTTGCCGGTGTCCTCGGGGTCCCAGTCGACCGTCTCGACGGACGTCTGGACGACCTCGCCGTCCGTTCCGGTGACGGTCCAGCCCTCGGCGTCGATACGGGCGAACTCCCCGTTCTCCAGGTAGACGACGCGGTCGGTGAACGCCCGGAACGCGGGGACGTCACTGGCGAGGTATGTCGCGCCGGCTCGCGGCTCGCTGCGCTCACCGCCCGCTGATCCGGCGTCGCGTGGCGACGTCCCCAGCACGAGCGGGTTGTCCTGCCGGGCGCCGAACAGCGTCTCCACGCCGGCGACCGAGACGACGACCGCGAAGCTCCCCTCCAGCCGGGCGACGGCCTCGCGGATGGCCGGCTCCGGGTCCGCAGGGTCGTACTCAGGCCCGTCGAACAGCTCCTCGATGAGGTGTGGGATGACCTCCGTGTCCGTCTCGGAGCGGAACTCGTGACCGTTCGCCGCGAGCTCGTCGCGCAACGCCTGATAGTTCTCGATGATGCCGTTGTGGACGACGGCCACCCGCCCGGTGCAGTCCGTGTGCGGATGGGCGTTCGCGTCCGAGGGCGCACCGTGCGTGCTCCAGCGGGTGTGGGCCATCCCGACGGTGCCGCGGGGCTCGGCCCCGTCCGCCCTGGCGGTCTCGAGGACGCGCCGCAGCGCATCGAGCTGCCCCTGGCGCTTGACGACCTCGACGGTGTCGTCGCCGGAGCCGGTCAGCGCGACGCCGGCGGAGTCGTAGCCCCGGTAGTCCAGCTTCGAGAGCCCGTGGACGAGCGTGTCGAGCGTGTCGTCGCCGCGGCCGACGCACGCGATGATGCCACACATCAGCGGACCACATCGCTGTCCTCGTCGATACGGCCCCGTACCAGCACGCCGGTGCCGAGCGTGGCGTTCGGCCCGACCAGGGCCCCGGGGTCGGCGGTGACGCCACCGCGGGCGGTCACGCGGTCGGCGAAGACGGCGCCGAGCCGCCGGTCGCGGTAGACGCGGTCGTCCAGCGCGACGTCGGCTGGCCCGCCGGGGACGGTCGTGTTCGCGCCGAGGGTCACGTCCTCGCCGGTGACGCACTCGACCAGCGTGGAGCCGGCGCCGACGCGGGTGTCGGCGTCCAGTACGGACCGCTCGACGGTGGCGTTCGCGCCGACGGTGACGTTCCGCCCGAGCGCCGTCTCCGGCCCGACGACGGCGTTCGGCCCCACCTCGCAGTCCGGGCCGACGACGAGTGGCGGCTGGAGCGTCGCGTCCGGGTGGACGATGGCCGACGGCGCGACGTACAGCGTGTCCTCGGATTCGGGCTCGTCGACGCGGTCCGTATGGAGCACCTCCCGCGTGACGTACAGCAGGTCCCACGGGAAGGTGGCATCGGCCCAGAGCTCGTCGGTACGGACACCCCGGACCGGCTTCCCTTCGTCCTCGATGCGTCGCGAGATGGCCGCCGTCAGGTCGAGCTCCCCGTCGCGTTTGGGCGTCCCGGCCAGTGCGTCGAAGATCGCGGGCGTGAACGCGTAGACGCCGGCGTTGATGAGTCGGTACTCGCCGGCCGCCGGCTTCTCGACGAGTTCGGTCACGCGGTCACCGTCTAACCGGACGGCGCCGTACGTGTCGGCGTCCGGATGCTCCATGACCGCGAGCGCGGGGTCGCCACGGTCGCCGAACGCGTCCGCGACGTCCGTGACGATTCCCGGGTCGATGACCCGGTCGCCGTTGAGGACGAGCATCGGTCCCTCGACCCGTTCCCGGGCCTGCAGGAGGGCATGCCCACTGCCGAGCTCCTTCTCCTGGACGGCGTACTCGATGGGCACGTCCCGATACGACGGCCCGAAGTGCTCCTGCACCCGGGCGCGTTCGTAGCCGACGACGAGGACGATGCGGTCGACGGCCGCGGCGACCAGCGTGTCGAGCACGTGCTCGAGGACGGGCCGGTTCCCGGCCGGCAGCATCGGCTTGGGCCGGTTCCTGGTGAGCGGCCGCAGGCGACGGCCCTCGCCTCCCGCGAGGACGACACCCGTATCGAGGGTCATGGAGTTACCCAGAATCTGAGTAACTGTAAGTGTTCGGGGGACGGTGGTGACGCCTCGCACCGCGCGGCGTTGATGTGCCTCCAGCCGTTACAGGATACCGATGGCAGTCCTCTCGGATGTCGACCGACAGAAGCTGGACGACGGCCCCGACGACCGGTTCTACGACGAGCCGCGGTTCGTCACGCATGCCGACGAGACGTTCCAGACGCGACTGACGGCCCTGTACGAGACGGTCCTCGACCCGGGCGACCGCGTGTTCGACGCGATGGGGAGCTGGGTGTCGCATCTCCCGGAGACGGAACTCGGACGCGTCGTCGGCCACGGCCTCAACGGGGCGGAACTGGACGCGAACGACCGGTACGACGAGTGGTTCGTGCAGAACCTCAACGAGGACCGGACGCTT
Source organism: Haloglomus irregulare (assembly GCF_007421925.1). Taxonomy (GTDB): domain Archaea; phylum Halobacteriota; class Halobacteria; order Halobacteriales; family Haloarculaceae; genus Haloglomus; species Haloglomus irregulare. The sequence continues at coordinate 670,328 of NZ_QMDX01000001.1, read as the reverse complement.
CCGCTCGCGGACGAGTCGTTCGACGCCGTCTGCTGTGCGCTCTCGGTCCAGTATCTCCAGTATCCCGAGGCGGTGTTCGCGGAGTTCGACCGCGTTCTCGATACCGGCGGGACGCTCGTCGTGAGCTTCACGAACCGGATGTTCCCCACGAAGGCGGTCAGGGCGTGGCGGGCGGCGTCGATGACCGAGCGCGAGGAACTGGTCGCGTCGTACATCCGGGCCGGCGGGATGGCGGTGATCGACCGCGTCGGGGAGGGCGGCCCCGGGGACCCGTTCCACGCGGTCGTCGGTCGCTCGGTGCCCTGAGCCCGGCCCCCTCGGCACGCATCGCGTTCGAACTCCGACTACCGCAGACGAACTCACATGGGACAGGAGACACTCGACGGAACCGACATCACGACGCTTCGGGAGACGTATCGCCGCAAGGTCATGGAGGAGTTACCGCGGGCCGCTCGTGACGCGGATGACTGGCCGATACACCTCGACCACTGCTTCGGCCGTGTCGTGCTGGACAACCTGTTCGGGGACGAGTGGTACGACCACGTCGACGGGCGACCGGCGTACGAGGCGCTCTCGGAGGCGGAACTCCGCGAGGCGATCGATATCGCTGACCGGATGCTCGTGGACGGTCGGTCGGCTGTGGCGGAGTTGAACGAGAACTCGCTCCGCTGGCGGGGCGAGGCCGACTGACTCCCGACCCGGCGTCCGGGACGGACCGACGGCTCCGGTCGCGGGTTACTCCTCGACCTCGGTGACCGACTCGATCAGCTGTTTGCCGACCGATTGGGTGGACCCGTCCTCCAGTTCGATCATATACATGCTTCCGTAGTCCTCGTATCCCGCGACCCGAAGCATCGTCTCGTCGCCGTCGGTCAACTGGTGTGGCTCGGCGAATCGGAGTTCGTACATCTCTACTCGGTTGTTGGGCCGCGACGAGCAATACTCCGTCGCTGCCGGAACCCCCCCGTCTCAGTCGTCCAGCAGACGCGTCAGCGCCGAGACCGCATCGGTGGGCCACGCCGAACACGCGGTGGTGCCGACGTGGAACGCCCGGCAGGTCTCCACGGTCGGGTTCCCCGCGAGCGAGACGACCGGCTCCGTCCGGCGCTCCCAGGCGACCGTCCACGATGCCGGCGGCTCCACCCGGACGTAGGTCGTGGCGCCGCCGCTCGTGTCGATCTCGTCGAGCCGCATCCGCCGCTGGCCGGCCGCGTTCGTCGCGTCCACCACCGGCGTCGTGTCGGCCGGCACCGTCCCCGCCGCCCGGACCGTATCGAGGAACTGTCCGACCCCGGCGGCCGTCCAGGTCAGGCTGACGTGACCACCGTACGTCTCGACGTATACGGGCGGCTCGACCGGGACCTGCTCGCTCATCGACCGCCGTACGTGTCGGGCGAGTAAGGGTCCAGTGCTGGCGGCAACGACCGCGTCGTCCCGGCTCACTCCGCCGTCGAGACGCGGACCAGATGTGGCTCCAGCACTCGCGCCTCGTCCGGGTGGGCGGCACTGTAGGCGTGCCAGTCCTCGGTCTCGAAGTCGAAGACGATCTCGCAGGGCCAGTCGATATCGGCCGCGCCCGAGAGCCGTTCCAGCACCGTCGTGCGGTCCCCGGGGGGGATGAGGTCGTCACTGGTCGCGTCGAGGAACTGCTCGAGGGCGGCGTATGACTCGATGGTGAGGTCGGCCCGATACCGGCCGCCCCCCGTGGCTGGCCCGCCCCGGTCGGGCGTCGACGTGACCGTCCGTGAGGCCTCTCGGCGGGTGTTGCGACCGAAGTAGAAGACGAACCGGTCGCCGCGATAGCGGAAGGGGCCGTGGGTGCACTCCGGGTCGTCCGGGAAGCAGCGCCACGCGAACGTGGCGTCACAGTCCAGGCAGCGGAACCGGGAGACGGTGTTCGTCCCGATGGGGTCGTCCCGGTCGAACCCGCCCTCGGCCTCAACGACCCCGCAGTGGGGGCAGTGAGCCGGGCCGCGGTCATCGGCCATGTCACGGGAGAGGCCGCGGGGACACCTGTCGGTTTCGGCTGCCAGGTGGGCCGACGGGCTGCCGGACGCCGGTCGGCCCGACGGCCACGTTCAGAACAGCACCTGCGCCGCGAGTTCGTGCAGTCGGCGGTCCAGTCGGCCCCAGTCCTCGACGACCGAGACGCCGTGGAAGTACGACTCGTCGTCCTCGCGAGCGCCCTCCCCGGCCGCCGCGCCGTCCGTCAGATAGACGCCCAACACCGGGAAGGTGGCCGCCTCCAGTTCGGCGAGATAGCGGTCCCGGTCGTCCGGCCGGCCGTCGGTCACCACCAGCACGAACGGGTTGTCGACCTCGTGGAGTCGGAAGCGAGCGATACGAAGCGCGTCGGCCAGTGGCGTCCCGCCGCTTGCCTCGCCGGCGAGCAGCGCCCGGCGAGCGGTCCGTGTGGGCTCCGCCTCGGCGTTCACCAGCCGGACCGACGAGCCGTGCAGGTCGAGCGTCGTCACGTCGACGCCGACGGCTTCCAGCGCCAGCGCCAGGGCGGCGGCGCCGTCCTCGGCCGCTTCGACCGCGCCGTCGGCCATCGACGCCGACCGGTCGACCACCAGGACACAGGTGTAGGCCCGCTCCTCGCCGGCCTCCGTCCGCGTGAACACGTCCAGCCGCCCGCGGGCCGCCGCGACGAGTCGACCGCGGTCGAACGAGCCGCGTCGCTGCCTGGGGTGGTCGGTGTCGCGTCGCTGCTCCTGCAGCCGGGTCCGGAACGAGCGCGCCAGCCGCCGTGACCGCCGACGGGCCGTCTCCCACCGGTTCCGGTCGAGCGGCTGCGTCACGGACTCTACGACTTCCAGCGCGAGCCGTCGGCCGTCCGCGGTTCCGGCGGCGGCCTCCGTCAGCGCCCGCAGGTACGCCTGCAGTTCGGCGAGTCGCGCCTCGCCGCCGTCGGTCTCGTTGGCCTCCGCCGCCAGTTCGGCCCGATGCCGCTCGGCAACCGACCCCGTATCGGCGTCGTCGATTCCACCGGCTCCGTCCGCGGCGGATCCGGCACTCGTCGCCGGGCTCTCCGCGCCCCCCGAGCGGTCACCGTCGGTTCCACCGGAGCTACTCCCCGGAACCGGCCCGGAGCCCGGGTGCGACCGTCCGTTCACGCCTTCCTCGTCGCTCCGCCCGTCCGGCGTGATTCCGTCCGCACCACCAGCCGGGCCGCTGTCGGAACCGCCCTCACTTCCGCGTCCCGACGCACTGGCGTCATCGTCCGGCTCGTTCCCGCGGCTCCCGCTCATCGGATCGTGGTGCCCGGGCGGTTCGGGGTCGTCGCCGCCGTCTCGACCGTCGTGACCGGTACCGTCCGTCCCGGACGCGCCCGTGTCGGTGTCCGGCGATCCGTCCCGGCTCGCCGTCGTACTCCGGATCTGCCGGCCGACCTCCCTGCGGACGGCGTCGCGACGCAGCTCACGAGCCTCCCGGGCGTCTTCGGCGGCGGGGCCGGCCGTGTCGTCCGGCTTGCCGGGCAGCGGGCCGTCCGTGTCGGCGGCCGCGTGCACGGCGTCGTCGGTGAGCCGTCGCTCGGTCACCGCGCTGGGGCCGTCCGCGGCCCGTATCGTGCCGTCGGGGTCCAGCAGGCGGTCCAGCTCGCTCGCGCCGGCCCCCGAGACGGTCGAGTCGTCCAGCCGGTCGGTCAGGGCCGTCCAGAACGCCCCGATACGCTCGGTCCGAGGCCCCGGGTCGGGCTCGGTCACGACCGCCCGGACCGCACGCTCCATCCGCGGTCGGAACTCGTGGAGCAGCCGCTCGTCCCGACGCGATGCCAGCCGGGCACTGTCGTCGCTCCCGTCCAGCAGCCGCCGGAACCGACCACTGTCGTAGACGGCCATGTCCGCGAGCCCGCAGAGGACGGCGTTGAACAGGCTGTACCGACGCCCGCCGTCGCCGCTGTCGTGGCCGAACGGCCCCGCGGCGAACAGGTTGGCGTTCAGCAGTTCCAGCTCGGTCGCCACGTCGTAGCGGTGGCGCAGCTGTCGCTCGATGGCGCCGTCCTCCAGCGTGTTCCAGACCCGGGCGAACAGCCGCCGTCGCTCGGGTGCCACCGCTTCGAGGCGGTCGTGGAACCCGCCGATGTCGGTGTACAGCAGATGCCCCAGTTCGTGGACGACCAGCGCCTCCTGGACCGCGAGGTCGAACGCCGGCCGCCGGAGGTCGCTGGCCGGCTGGTCGAACGCCCGCGTGGTGATACTGATCTCGGGCTGGTCGGCCTCGTAGTCCGTCGTCGCGGTGTGGACCGCCCCCGAGAGCCGGACGGTCGGGCGGACGGGCGCCAGTAGCCGACAGTACTTCTCGAGGTAGCGCCGCCGCTTCTCGGACTCGCGCAGCGCCTCGGCGGGGCCCACGCCGAGCCGTTCGCGCACCGTCCGGGCCGACGTCGACGGGGTCAGGCGCACGGCCGGACTCACCACCGGGTCGACTCGATGGCCCGGGCGACGGCGTTGCGGTCCTCCGCCGCGGCGCGGGTCTCAAGCACCTGTTTGGCGGCGGCCGCCGGCGCCATGTCGAACTCGCTCACCAGCCGCCCCACCTTGATGACCGCCCGGTGGGAGGTCGGCGTGGCGAGGTCACGCTCCCGGTAGCTGGCCCGGAGACTGGCCGCAAGCTCCGTCAGTCGCTCGGCCACCCGCTCGTCCCGGTCGACCCCATGCCGGAGTCCTGTCGTCGCGTACAGCAGCCGTCGTTCGGGGTCGGGCGCGAGGTAGTCGAGTTCCAGCTCCCAGAACCGCGACCGGAAGGCGTCGTTGAGCGGGCTGGTGCCGGCGTACCGCGGCGGGTTCATCGTCGCGACGAAGCGGAAGGCCGGGTGTGGGTCGAGCACCTCGGCAGTCGGCTGCACGACGAGCTGGCCGTCCCGCTCGGTCAGGCCGTGCAGCGGCATCGTCGCCGCGGGACCGGCGGCGTTCAGCTCGTCGGCCACGAACGTCCAGCCGTGCCGGACCGCCTGGTAGAGGACCCCCGGGCTGAACTCGAAGGCGCGCTCGGCGCCGATCAACTCCGCGGCCTCTCCCAGCGCCAAGTCCTGTGTCTCGGCCACCTCCCGGGCCCGCTGGACCCGGTCACGCTCCGCGCCCTCGGCGGGGGCGTACTCCCCGACGAGGTCGGCGTACGTCGTCCCGGAGCCGAAGTTGACCCTGACCAACGGCCGGTTGGTGCGGGCACAGAGCCCCCGCACGAGGCGGTCCTTCCCGACGCCCGTCTCGCCGGTGAGGAGGAGCGCGTAGTCCTCGTCCGCAAGGAAGCGGGCGGCCAACTCCACGTCGGTTCGGTCGTCCCGTACCTCGCGCTGGATGTACTCGTGAGCCAGGTCGGGGACCAGTGGGTGGCCGGAATCGTCCAGCACGGACAGGCCGTGGAACTCCTCGCTAGTCGGCGTTCCCGCGGGGCGGTCGAGATCCGCGACCGCGACGCGTCGGCCGCGCCCGTCTACGGCCTCCGTCGGTTCACCGGCGTCAGTCATCGTCTCCACTATCGGTGCAACGGGTAAAGCCCCGACGGAAGCGACGGCGGGCTGCTGACCGATGCTCGGTATCCTCCGTCAGTTCGTCCTCGAATCTGTTCGGAGCCCGCCCGAGTGCCAGCGTCGGAGGCGTCGGCCGCTACCGCCACTGACTGGCTTCCGCAACTGGGTGGGCCGTGCTGCGCTCACGCACGTTACGAGCGGAGACCGACTCTAAACAGCCTGTGAGGGCGGGTTCCACGACCCAGTAGTCGAGGCGAAGTCCGGCACTCGGCACGCTGTTCTACCTCCGTCTCACTACTACACGGTTCAACCACTCCCTCTGAACCCGCGCCCGTCGTTCATCTCGGGATATCGCGACGCGTGCCGGACGTGTCGCCACCACGGGGGCCGCGGTCACGATGGGCCACCACTGGCTATCCGTGACCGTCCGAACTGACGGTAGCACCGGTCTGTGGCAGGTCGATTCGCAGGGTGGCCGCAGGCGTATCCGCCGGCCCCGGTTCGAGCGTTGCCGCCCCCCCGACCGACTGGAGGGTCAGATACGACCGTGCGATCTCGACCCCGCCGGCGTGTTGCAGCGCCGTCTCGGTTCCCTCCTGGATTAGCACCCGTTCGCCGCTGCAGAACAGTGGCGTGTCGCTCTCGACGGAGACCTCCACGTGATTGGCCACGGCGTCCGCATCGACACGGATTGCCGCATCGCTGTGACAGTTGAGGATGTTGTCGAACAGCTCCAGCGCCGCCTCGGCGGCCTTCTCTCGGACCTGACCATCCGCCACGTCAATCGCGAGCTCGGCATCGGCGACGCTCTCGTCCGCCCGGAGCTGCGTGGACAGCGTCGTGAGGACGCTACTGACGTCCTGTGGTCTCGCATCGTGGCCGCCCTCCGAAACGGTGTGTCGAAGCTTCACGATCTCGTCGCTCAACTCCAGCAGACGGTCGCTCGCACCCATAATCTCCCTCGCCGCCTTGCCGTTGTCGGACACGGTGTCCTCGAGGATCTCGGCCCACCCGCTAATGATCGTCAGTTCGTTCCGGAGGTTATGCCGCGCGACGCGGTGGAGCACATCCAGTTGCTGCTCACGCTGATGCCGGTCGGAGAGGTCGACGGCCGTCCCGACGACTCCCGAGACCGACCCGTCCTCGTATATCGGACGTAGGTTCACCTCCACGGGAACGCGGGACCCGTTCTCTGCTCTGAGCGCCGTCCGGTAGTCCTCCAGCATCTCTCCCTCGGTCACGCGGTCCAGCAACGAGGCGAACTCGTCGGCGTCGGGCAGCAGCGAGTACTCCCGGCCGACAATCTGCTCGGCCCGGTAGCCGAACGTCTCCTCGGCCGCCCGGTTCCACCGTCTGACGGTGCCATCGGTGTCGAGAACGGCTACCGGGACGGGAAGCGTCTCGAGAAGGGTCTTCAGTCGGCCGGTGGTTCGCTCGAGCGTGCGCTCCCGGGCCAGTTGTGCCGAGCTCTCGCGGAAGAGGCCCATCAGGTGCTCCGTTCCGTCGACCGTCATCGTCTGGACGGTGATCTCGACCGGGACGCGATCGCCTCCCGCAGTCTCGATGAACAGGGGGTCGCCCGACCGAAGCCGGTCGACACGCTCCCCCCTCAGCCCCCGTTCGAACGCCTCGGCGTACGCATCGGCGTTACCCGGCGGATGCAGGCCGGTCTGAACGCGGCCGATGAGGGCCCCCGGCTCACAGTCGAACAGCTCGTTCGCGGCGGCATTCGCATAAACGATGTGACGAGTTTGTGCGTCGGCGATCACGACCGCGTCCGGGATACTACCGAGTCCGATGGTGTCCGACAGCCTGTCACCGACGTCGGACCCCACGGTCGGATCGGGTGAATTGTCGGTCGCCATTAACGTAGTAGTATAATGGAGCCACGGGAATATAGGCGTTTCACCCATGATTTGATGATTTTTAGTAATACAGTTTCGGCACCTGACAGTGCCAAGCCGGCCGCGGTGCGGTCCCGGCATAGTGGTGAACGATACCTCGGTAACCGTGTGCAGACACCCGTCTGATGATACCGAAGGACGTATACTAAATATTATATGAACGACGATAGCCGCCAGGTCGATCAAGCAGCCAGCGATCGAGACTATTCGAGCGCTCCACGCCGGGGGACGGGATTCAGCGGACGGTCGGGTGAGATGTCCACCGCCTGGAAGGGGTACTGGATACCTCCCGACTCTGACCCGACCGTAACCCGGACGCGTGGCCGTGCCGAGGCGCGCGGGACACGCGGGGCGTATCCGGCGGGTCAGCGACCACGGCGAGCACGTCCCCACCCCCGCTCAGAACGAGGTCGACTCCCCTGCGAGGACGCGATAGCTCTCCAACGTGCCGGCCATTGAGGGACTCTCCTCGTCGTCCTTCAGCTGGGTCCCGTAATCCATCCACCGTCCCCTGGTGAAACTGTACATCTCGAAGCCGGTGTCCGTCTCCAGGACGACATCGACGACGGCGTCGTCGGGCGCATCAGGTGGCATGACCACGGACCGGATGCCGGACGTGTGGTCCATCACCCAGACAGCGATGACGTCTCCCTCGTCGGTACGGTGCGCTTTCGCCTCCGCCTCCGAGAGGGGCCTGTCCGGCCATCCCTCTGCGGGCTCGGGTTGCTCCATGGTACCCGTAGGGGCGCGAGACGTATTGCAGTTGGCTCGATGGGGCGCTGCGAGGAGTCCCCCCGCCGCTGTCGTTCGGCGACCGGCTGAGATACGCTCGGTTGTCGGTCACGGCACGGCCCGCACCTGCCGGCGGGGGACGTGCCGCCCCGGAGGGCACGGGACGGACGGCCTCCGACGGGGAGCCGGGATGGCCCGGCGTCCACCTGTTCGGCCGCAAGCGCGGACGACCCGGCCCGTGAGAACCCGTCGACTGCACCCCTTCACCCCTCGACGCTCGGGGGGCCGACCGCCCCCGTGGTCGGAGTCGGTCACCGGGAGCACGGTCCCCGCGCTACAGCTCGCCGAACTCGTTCTTTCGACGCAGGTCCTCGACGCGCGCCTTTATCTCCTCCATCTCGTCGCCGTCCTGCTTCGAGTCGACGTGACTGTACATGAGCCCCATCCTGTGGTTCGACCGGAGCTGGTCCTCGTTCCTGTCGAGGAAGTCCCAGTAGAGGGCGTTGAACGGGCAGGCTCTCTCGCCGGTGTCCTTCGTCTTGTAGTAGTGGCAGTCCCCGCAGTAGTCGCTCATCTTGTCGATGTAGTTGGCCGAGGAGACGTACGGCTTCGACGCGAAGACGCCCTCACCGTACTGTCCCATCTCCACCACGTTGGGCGTCGTGACCCAGTGGTACGCGTCGACGTACGTCGCGTGGAACCACTCGTTCAGCTGCTTGGGCTCGACGCCCCACAGGGTCGCGAAGTTCGCCAGCACCATCAGCCGCTGGATGTGGTGGGAGTATCCACGTTCTCGCACGTCCCCGACCGTCTGCCGGAGGCACTCCATGTTCGTCGCGCCGTCCCAGTAGAACTCCGGCAGGTCGTGTGGGGCGTCCAGCTGGTTGGCCTCGTCGAGCGTCGGCATCGAGTGGCGGTAGACGTGCCGCATGAACTCCCGCCAGCCGATGAGCTGGCGCAGGACCCCCTCGACCGAGTTCAGCGGGATGTCCTCGTGCTCGTGGTATGCGTCCTCGATGGTCCGGACGACCTCCCAGGGGTGGAGCAGGCCGATGTTGATCGACGAGCCCAACAGGGCGTGCGCCATCGCCCAGTCGTCGCTGCGCATCGCGTCCTGGTACGGCCCGAACTCCGGCAGTCGGTTCTCGACGAAATGTGTGAGCTTGGCCTTCGCCTGCGCTCTGGTGACCGGCCACACGAGCGTCCCCTCGACGCCCCAGACGTCGAACTCCTCGCTCACCCACTCGCTCGTCCGCTCGGTCAGGTCGTCGTGCTCCGGCCGATGCACCGGTGGCGACTCCCACTCCTCGGGCGGGAACTCCTGGTTCTCGTCGTCGTAGTTCCACTCGCCGCCGACGGGGTCGCCGTCGTCGGTCATCAGAACGCCGGTCTCCCGGCGCATCCACCGGTAGAACGTCTCGTGTCTGAACGGGTCCTTGTCCGTGTCGTTCGACCACTCGTCGAACGCCTCCCGCGTCCCGACGAACAGCTCGTTCTGAACGACATCGAGCCGACCGCCGGCCGCCGTCACCAGCCGCTCGAAGGTGTCCGCACTCCGGTGGCTCGGCGACCGCATCTGCACGAGTTCGTCGTCCGGGTGCGCCTCGAAATACCGCTCCAACCCGTCGCCGAACGTGTCGGCCTTGATATACTCGACGTCGTACCCGCGCTCCCGGAGGTCGTCCCTGAAATGCCGCATCCCGCTGAAGACGAGGGTGAGCTTGTCGTGATGGTACGGTTTCCGCCGGGCGAAATCGTGTGCCTCGATCAACAGCACGCGCGACCCCTCCGGCGCCCGCCCGATCGGCCCGACGTCGGGGTGCAGATGTGTTCCCAGGACCCAGGGAACCCTGTTCGGGTCCTCCATGCTGTACGTCCGCGTCTCACCGACAACTGGCGAAGTCAACACCCTCTGTAGTACCGTGAGTCACTTATCTGTGTGGCCGACTCGACGACGGCGGACATCTCAACCGGCCGCAAGCGCCGCGGTCGCCTCGATGAGCGAGTGCGGTGGCCGACGCTCCCTCCCGTGGCGGCCCCGGTGCCGCGACGTGCCGCCGGGTCGAGCGTCGACCCCGCAGGAGTCCAGCGCCCGCGTGCTCCGTGCGTCTCAGTCCGAGTCGAGAACCACGTAGCGGTCCGGATGTGTCCTGACGCGGTTCGACCACGACGTCTCCGGACGCGGGAGGACGGTGATGACCGTCCGGACGCCGGCGTCGTCCGCGACGGCTACGGCGTGTCCCTCGTCCTCGACGACGACGAGTTTCGACCCGTGCCTCCGGTCGAAGTAGTCACCCTCGGCATGGCGCATGAACCGCCGGAACCGGGCCACGTTCCGGACGCCGAACTGCTCCAGGCGCTCGGCTGCGTGCGCGGAGACGTCCACCGAGATGTCGTCGCCCATATCCGTTGGTCTGGTCCCTCGGACGGATATCCGTCCCGACGCCACACGGTCGGACCGGACCGGTCGGCCGGGCCCGCGGCGCCGTGGCCGATTCGACCTGGCGGCCGTGCGACGTCAGCCGTCGCCGGGTCGGCGGCGCGGAGCGTGCGCGTTATTCGTTCCCGGCGCCAACATGAGGCATGTCCGACGATACGGTGCCGACGCTGGTGGATCCGGACTGGCTGGCGGACCGACTCGACGCTCCGGACCTCCGGGTGCTCGACTGCACCGTCCATCTGCGTACCGACCGGAACGGCGACTACCAGCTCTCCTCGGGATACGACGACTGGGTAGACGGCCACGTGCCCGGGAGCGCGTTCGCGGACCTGATCGAGGACCTCTCGGAGACGGACGACCCGGACTACCCGTTCCAGCTGCCGACGCCGGAGGACTTCGCGACGGCGGCTGCCGACCTCGGTGTGAGCAACGACTCCAGGGTCGTGCTGTACGACACCGTCGATGCGGGCAACAACAACGAGTGGGCCGCCCGGCTGTGGTGGATGTTCCGCGTCTTCGGCCACGACCAGGTCGGCGTTCTGGACGGGGGCTGGGCGCGGTGGACCGCCGAGGACCGCCCCGTCTCCACGTCGACTTCGGAGCCGGAACCGGCCACGTTCACCGCCGACTACCGCCCGGAGTTGGTGGCCGACAAGGAGGACGTCGATTCACGCCCGGACGACGATGATGCCTGTCTCATCAACGCGCTCCGGCCGTCCGACCACGCGACCCAGCGGATCCCGAACAGTGAGAACGTCCCCGCCGTCGGGGAGGACGCGGTCATCACCGACGACGGGACCTACCAGCCCACGGAGACGCTCCGCGACCGGTTCGCCGATGTCGGTGCAACCGACGCCGAGGCGGTGATCACCTACTGTGGCGGCGGTATCGCCGCCAGCAGCGAGGCGCTGGCCCTGTACCAGGCCGGTATCACGGACGCGGCGGTGTACGATGGGTCGCTCAGCGAGTGGACGGCCGACCCCGACCGGCCGGTCGAGAGCGATAGCTGAGCCGGCCGACTCGTCGCGACCTACGACCGCACGTATGCGGCACAGCGCAGGAGTATCGGGCCGGAAACCAGCATCGCAACTCCGATCAGACGCACGCGGGCAGTCGCGCTCTCCTGCGGCTGGAACCGGACGGCCAGGACACGCTCGTACCCCTGACTGGCGAGCTCGAGCAGTCGGCCCGGGATGGCGATGTGGAGGAGCCCGGCGAGGATGCTCATGACGGCACTCACGCGTAGTACCCGATGAACTGCGACCATCACTCACCGATGAACCGAGCGAGTAATATGACTATCCGTTGCCCGGGACTGCTGTGATGCGCGTCGGCCGCGCCCAGGTGCCGCTCGCTGGTGTGTGCCGGGCTCATCACTCGGGCTCCCGCGTTCCGCGTCCCCGCCAGGTGGTCTCCACCGCGCTCCACGAGGTGCCGAAACCGACACCACCTCGACCGGGGTTCCGACCGGGCAGATACTGAACACTTATTCATCTGTAAGACCGACTATCCGACGAGATGTGTGCACAACAGATGACGACACCGGACGAGATAATCCAGAAGACCCGCGAGGGAGCAGCTGAAGGTGCCGAGATGGGGGCCGCGTTCGGCCCGTTCGGTGCCGGATTCGGCGCGGGCTGGGGCGCTGCGTTCGGGTACCTCGACGCTGCATCCGAGGAGATGGCCGACCCGGAGAACATGTCGATGATGATGGGAATGGGTGGTTCCGACGACTGAGCCCCGGGCGTAAGCGCAGAGCTGGTTCTGCTGTTCCCCCCTTCCGGCCGAGTTCCGAAGTACGATCCCGTACTGAAATCTGCCGTTTCGCCGACTGGTGAACAGATAGCGGCTGGGCCAGCGACGAGCGGGTGTGTGCGGCCGACGACCGTGCAGACCTGCGCCGGCCGAACAACGCCTCGAATCCGCCGCGACCGGGTTTGAGCCGTATTCCGGCTTCCGAGCTATGGACGCCGGAGCCATGCCGGCTGCTCGCGGCTCGAGCGTTCGGAACCTATCGCTTGCATGCTCGAATCAGCCGCTTGGGCCCATCTCCGCCACGTCGGCGCCGAACGTCGCCAGCGCGTCCGCGGGGTTGGGGTCGCTATCGACGAGATGCTGCCAGTCCTGCGTCGGGAGCCGGGTCAGCAGCTCCGCGGCCGCCCCGGCGTATCGCTCGGTTCCATCGATGGTGGTCGGCTCGTCGCCCCAGACGCTCCGGATGACGGTCATCGAGTCGATGCGGATCTCGACCTCGGTCGGGTCGTAGCGGCGCAACAACTCCGCCAGGCCGAGTTGCAACGCGACGTACTCGGCGGTGTTGTTGTCGGCTCGCGAGCCCACCGGCCGCCCCATCCGGACGAGTTCGTCGCCGGCCGTGTCGAGGATGACGGCGCCTGCACCCGCCGGGCCGGGGTTGTTCCGGGCGCTGCCGTCGACGTAGAGCACGAACCCGTCTCCCTCGGGAACCGGACTGGTATGCTGTGGCCCGTCCGTCTCCAGTATCCGGTCCATCGCCGTTCGGAGCTCCGCCGACGTCGTCTCTGGACCGAACAGGCCGCCGTAGCCCGGAACGGCGTCGTCAATAGCAGCGATGGCCGCCTCGGCTTCGTAGCCGAACCGCTCCAGGACACGTTCGACGCGCTCGGCCAGCGGCGATAGCGGCTCCGCCGGCAGCACTTGGAGGTCACCGCTCACGTGGGATACCTCCGTGTGTGCGTGTCTCGCCGGTCGCCCGGTCGATACATACTCGACTATCGGTTCGACGGTGGCCTGTACCTGTCGGTGGTCGTGTGATATCGTGGATGCAATACGAGCGCATACTGCGGGGTGACATCCCCCCCGTCATCTATACTGGGGAGGATATCACCTCTGACTTGTTCGTTCGTGTCGGCCGTGCCGACCGACAGTAGTCGATCATGGATCCTGTGGCGATCGAGTGGGCCGACACCGGTGGTCATCCATCGTTGAGGACTCTGACTATCGCCCAGACGGGGCTCTGAGCGTGTCGTTCGAGGTGACCGGTGGTTCCGTTACAATCCAATGTCAACCCGAAGAACGCACCTCAAGCCCAAGAGGCCCGCCGCCAGGGTAGATGATGGTCAAACCGGCGCTGATTACCGAGTGGGGTATCCCAAGGCGATGCTACGGACGGAACAGGCATGAGCATCAGCGCGGGGATGGTACTACGATGCGGCGCTGAAGCAGTATGCCGCCCCCGCGTTCAGTTCTCGTCGCCCTCCCCGTCCACATCGGGTGCGCCGTACGTCTTCTTGGGCTCGTCGAGGTCGAGGACGACGAGGCTCTCGTCGTCGTTCCATGCCGGGTCGTACTGTGTGGTGACCTCGGGCACGAGGTCGTAGCGTTCGAGGAACGCCTTCGGGGCGATGGTGCCGCCGGAGTCGGTCTTACTGACCGTGTAGGCGGCGTCGTCGGCGTCCTTGTCGGCGACGGGCTCGATGCCGACCTGGTCCGCGTCCTCGTCGTAGTACATCACGGCGCCATCCTGGTCCTCGAAGAACTCGTCGATGGCGGCCTGGTTGACGCCGATGCTGCCGGACTTGCGGATGGAGAGCATCGGCTCGGTGCCTGCCGGGCGGCCCCGACCGGAGCCGGCTTCATCGAATTTCTCGAATCCCATGGCTATACCATTTGATTGTATAATTTACAGTTCTTCTGGTTGGGCGAGCTATGTGGCTATTCTCTACGGTTAATTGTTGAGATGCGTCGGTGACCGTGGCCGATGCGACGGTGTATGTGACAGACCAGCCGACCAAGGGGAACCCGTGACACAGGCGAACGTGGTCGACATAGAAACCGCTGGACGTACGGGATGGCCAACCATTCACCCTCCGTGGTGGGGCGGGGAATTCACCCCAGCTAATGTTGAATAGTACGGAAGTCTTACCTATGAATCATTCTGTACTATGAATAATGAGTGAGTCGGATCAATCAGATAAGTATGAAAAAGAAGTCGTTTCGGTGACGAAGCATGGGCAGGCCACGATCCCGAAACGGTTCCGCGAGAAGCTCGGAATCGACGCCCCCGGGAAAGTCGTGTTCCGGGAGACCGAAGACGGAGAGGTGATCGTCGAACACGTCCGCTCGCCGAGCGAGATGCGTGGCTTCGCCGCACGCAATGCGGCGACCACCGACACGCCCGCAACCCGAATGCTCCGCGAGAAGCGCGAGGATGATCGAGACGAGCGTGACGCCCGCCTCTCAGGACCGGAGTGATGCCAGTCCCCGATCGCGTCGTCTTCGATGCCGAGCCGCTGGTCGCACATGCCGCCGACGAACCTGGAAGTGAGACGGTCGAGGAGTACCTCGATGCGGTCGCCGGTGACGATACAACCGGCCACGTCAGTTGTGTGAACCTCGCCGAGATTCGGTATATTATCGCTCGGAGGTACGATCGGCCCACCGCCGACGAATATCTCGACTGGCTCGATGAGCTCGGTATCGAGACGAGGGGCGCCGAGGCGGTGATGTCCGCGGTGAACGGCGGGAGTCGCACCTCGCGGAAAGATGGACAGATCAACGGTTCGGCCCGATCCACACTGATGCTGTCACTGCCGACACTGCTGCGCGTGGGGTCCGTGATGGGTGCGCTTGCTGGCCTCGTTCATATTGCCATTCCGAATCGGCTGCTCGAACTCGCCAGTTGTGGCTACGACCGCGTCTTAGCCGTCCGGTTCCAGCCGCAGCGGAACGCGACCCGCCGGGTCCGTCCGATCGGTGTTGCGATGGTCGCCTCGGCGCCGGTGCTGGCCCGTCTCGCCGCGTGGATGGAGTAGACACCTCGTTCGATGGTAGGGCGCCGTCCACGATCGACCACGACCGCGACTGCACGGGCCCACTATGAGCCGGTCTTCGCTCGAGTTGAGAGCTGCACCCAGGGAGCGGTACTGATTATCCGGTGCCGCTCGTAACGGCCCCATGGCAACGTCTCTGGGCTTTCACTCGCTCTCGGACGAGCGGGCGACATCGCTGGCGGTCGATGGATCGCTCCCGGCGTGGCTCACGGGCAGTCTCATCCGGAACGGGCCGGGCAGCTTCTCGATAGCCGATGGCCAGGCGGTCGATCACTGGTTCGACGGGCTGGCGATGTGCTATCGGTTCACGTTCGACCCGGGCAACCGGGCCGGAACTGCGGTCGACGGTGCCGACGACGCCGTCCACTATCGGAACCGGTTCCTCGACACGGACGCCTATGCGGATGCACAGGCGGGCACCTTCGACGGCGGGTTCGCCACCGGCGAATCGACGCTGCGCGAGCGCCTCGCAGGGCTGTTCACCGAGCCCTACGACAACACCAACATCATCGTCGAGCGGGTGGCAGACCAGTACCGCGCGCTGACCGAGTCGCCACGGGCGACCGTCGTCGACCCGAACACGCTCACGGTCGCGGACGACGTGCAGTACGACGGGCCGGAGCCGTCGGGCCAACTGGTCTGTGCGCACCTGAAGCGTGACCCCGCGACGGGAACGCTGTTCACCGTCGAGACGGAGTTCGGCCGCACCAGCACCTACCACATCCACGCGCTCCTCGGGGACGGTGATCGCCGACACGTCGGCAGCGTCGAGACCGACGCCCCGGCGTACATGCACAGCTTCGCGCTGACGCCACATTACGTCGTCCTGACGGAGTTCCCGCTGCGGGTGAACCCGCTGTCCTTCTTCAAGCCGGGGCGACAGGGACCGTTCATCGAGCAGTTCGAATGGCAACCCGACCGCGGGACCCGCGTGGCGGTCGTCGACAGGACCAGCGGCGAACTGGTGGCCGAGCCACGAACCGAGGCGCTGTTCGGCTTTCATCACGTCAACGCCTTCGAACGCGACGGCGGCACGGAGGTCGTCTTCGACCTCGAGACGATTCCGGACGCGACGGCGATCGATGACCTCTCGCTGGAGACCCTCCGCCAGGGCAACCTCGATGCCGTCGCCGGCCGGCTCGAACGGTTCATAGTCGACCTGGGCGGCGTGACGGGCAGCGACCGGTACGGGCCGGGCGAGGCGACCGTTCGTCGGGAGATGCGCTACGACGAGGGGACCGCGCTGCCGACGGTCTCGCCGGCGCGGTGGTGTCGGCCCCACCAGTACGTCTACGCTATGAGCATGGACCAGCCGACGACCGAGTGGGCGACCGGCGTCCTGAAGTACGATACCGAAACGGGTGCGGTAGCCGAGTTCAGTTCGGGCGGGGATTACTTCGGCGAGCCGATCTTCGTCCCGCGGGGCGGCGGCCCCGAGGACGCCGGCGTCGTCCTCACCGTCGCGCTGGACATCGACGCCGAGCGCTCACGACTGGTCGTCATCGACGGCGAATCCTTCGACGAGCGCGCGCGGGTCGAGCTGCCGCACGCTGCCCCGTTCGACTTCCACGGTCGATACTTCCCGGAGGTCCAGGCGCGGGCGGAAACGTAAGGAGACTAGCGGTCACCGGCGAGGTTCGATGAGTTCGGGACAGGCCCCGTGAGTACTGGGCGGAGGACAGGCGGCGACCCAGCATTCTCCAGTTCCGTGCGGGCGGTCGGTGCTGGAGCCGGCTTACTCGAGATGGTGCCAGATAGTCGTCGGGTCGGCGTCGTTGAGGTCGGCGTTCGTCTCCATCTGTCGGAGCTCCCTGACACAGCGCTTCGCGACGAGCGGGAAGACATCGGCGGGGACGAGTTCCCGCTCGAGTCGCATGATCTCCTGCCAGTTTTCAGCCCAAATGTCTTCCACGACGCGCGGATACAGGTCGTCAGTCAGGTGGACACCGAAGTCGCGCCCCTCCTCGACGACCATCGAGCGGACCTCCTTCCGGATGCGGGCTGACGTACAGTACGTCGCGACGAGGTACGCCGCACCGGAGTCGGCGTCGTCGGGGTTGCGCCCGAACTGCTTGCGGTTCAGCTCCTTGAATGCCTCGCGGACGATTTTGACGCGCCGGTCGTGGGTGTCGCTCCGGACGACGACGCCCTCGGCGCGGACATCATCCCCCAGCGATGACGGTGGGACCTGGAACGATTCCGGGTCGAACTCGGACGATTGCTCGAGAACTGTTGCCGGGGTGAACGCGTGGGCTGTCGGTGCCGAATCGTTCCGGATGCGATTCAGCACGTCCCATGCCTCGTTCGTCGGGAGGAACCCCTCGAACGTCTCGTCGTACGGGTTCCCCGGCGGCGTCATCGTCTCGATCTCCATGTACGGGAGGACATCGAACCCGACCAGCGCAGGGAGGTCACGGTCGGTGTAGCCGTAATCGAGCGTCGAGTAGACGAGGTTCTCCGCGTACACGATGAGCGGGCTGTCGTACGCGTCGTGGAGGTCACGAAGGGCCGTCGGCTCGATACCCTCGCGCAGACAGCGGACGGCCCGGTGGAGGGCACCGTCGATATCGTCGAGGTCGTCGCGGCGGTTACCCCGAATCGACCGACGGGTACCGAAGACCAGACACCCGTCCCCGTCCGCGGCGTTCAGAACGGGGTCGGGGTACATGTCGGCATACCGGTCGTCGTACAGTGTGAACCGGAACCCGCTCCCGTCGTACTTCTCGACGATCACCAGGTCGTCGGCCTCGAAGAACGACTCCGGAACGACGGGATGGTCATAGCGCGGAATCTTGGGATAGATCTTCATGATGGTGTGATGGACGAGTCGCTGGCCGGCACGCTACGCTTCGGCCCGACCTGATTAAACTGAACGCAGCATCGGCAGACGATAGCATGGGGCAGGTCGCTATCCTGCTTATTCTACGGGCCGACGCATTATCACCGTTCGTCAACATCTGGGCCCCACTCTCCTCTGCCAGGTTGATGAATTCGACCGTCCGGATCGGATAATAACCCTGTACCGAAATCCATCGACGGGCGTCGTGCGTACACTTGATGGCATAGGGCCGTACCGTCCCACTCATTGGTGTGCCGCAGCACCCGTGTTCCGATTTGGCCGGTCTGCGCTTCGAGGTCGTACGTCTCGAAGACGTGGTGGACATCGAGTACGAGCACTTCTCCCGATTCCTCTTGCTGGTAGACCGTCCCGCTCGGTATTTTCATATCATAGCCAGTATCTGTGTTACTTCGCCGCTCTCTACTCCTCGTCCGGCTGATCGATTCCTTCTTCTAGATCTGAGAGATCCCGTTCGAGGCGTTCGACCTGGCGTTCGAGTTCCGCTATGCTCATCAGTGCCAGGCGAAGGAACTCGTCGTCACGCCCGGGCATAAGCGGAAGACAGCTTTCCATCCGGGGCGGGCTATCCGAGTTCTGTGAGCGTTTGCGAATGGGTTCCTCGCGCGCTGCACGCAGTTCTCGGCGGATGAGTTCAGCATCGTCCATTGTTTCTTTTTACGCACTCGAGGGGGCAGCCCGCTACGGCCCAGGTTGGGCGGTCGCGCGGACCGCGTCATCGAGTGCGTGGGAATTCTACCAGCGCTCGCCATGGCATGAACTCACATGAGTATCGCGAGAACAAGTGCTTTTTTTGGTTGCTATCGCAGCCTCACCGCAGATGTACCATTCCTCGAGATATCGGCACTCTTCACCGAGGAGTACCGATTTCGGGTACACGGCTGACAACTTCTGTCGGCCCGCAAGTGTTGGTGCCGATCGTATGCACTGCAAGTCTGGATAGGAGTTTCAGGTCGATTGATAGACAGTCTAGCTGCTGCTGGAATGTGCTAACGTTCGTCCCGTTTTCCGCTAGAGTGGGGTTGTGTAGTCGAAACAGGTGGCAAAGATGGAGAAGAGAGGAATAGTGGCGGAGTCTCGCAGCGCGCGTTGAGGCCTGAAGAATCAGGGGCTTGAGCGGCCCTCCGGATCGTCGAGGAGCACACCTGCCGGTGTTCTGTATCGTTATAAGCATGGATAGAACCGCAAGACAGCACCAAGCTTACACTATTATCACGCGAGATGTGATACTCATCTGAGAGTAGCGAAGAGTCCTCACTCAGCGCAACGACCCCCGCAGCGGCTCCGAGAGAGGCGGTCTGCAAGCAGTAGTTCTCCGACTGCTCTCCGAGCGAAGTGGCCCCACCAAATCACTAGTCAATCTTTCCCACTCACACCACAGCGTAGCGGAAATCGCGGCTAACCTTCCGTCGTCTGAGCGACGACTAGCAGCCTTGGGATGTAACGAGGACTGGTAACTATGCTTGATGTAATCTTAGGCTGAGCAGAGAGACTGGAAGACCTCATACTGTGGGTCCGTCCCCACCGAGCGCTTCTCGGACCTGCTCGACGGTGTACATCGCCGTCAGTCCGGGCACGCTGATTCTGAACGAACTGACCGGCGAGGTCTTCGCGTACGTCTTCTCGACCCGAGCATCGCCTTCGAGCGGGTCATTGAGCGCGGCCAGCACATCGTGGCCCTCGGTGTGCGACATGACGATCCAGATGGCCTCATCAGGGTCGCACGCGGCCATCTTATCGAAGTCCTCCGGGACGGCCCGCTTGACATCGTGGTTCACCCGCTCGACCTCGATCGCGACCACCACATCGCCCTCGTCATCGACACCGGCGAGGTCAAGACGCTGATTGTCCCCGAGGTCGTAGTACGGAATCACCTCGGCGACCTCGGATTCCGGGTCATCCTGATATTCGCCCTCGAGATACCGACGGCCGACCTCGACACCGAGAACGTGCTCGCTCGACTCCTCGAGGTCGCCCTGGCCGTGGCCGTAATCCACGCCCTGTCGGTAGCTCTCGCCGATCACGTTTCGTCCCTCTGGCGAGACTGTGTACAGTCGGTGCGGCCGATCCGTATCGTGGCGCAACAGGTCTGCGTCGATGAGGTCCTGGACGGCGTCGCTCTCGATGCCGACGTACTCCTGCAGGCGGAGCATCGAATCCCAGAGCAAGTCGTACTCTAGCGCGTCGAAGCGCAGTTGCTGGGCGTTGTAGACCGCCTGGAGGAACATGAGCTGTGTGTCGGACCACTCCGAGCCGAGCCGTTCTGCCTCGGTGAGCTTGAGGTTGAGTTCACAGATGGGGATATCGTCGCCGTCGACCGCGTCGATCGACGAACAGCACTCGATGGCGCGCTGCATCCCGTCGCTGGAGGGGTCGTAGCGCGTATCGCATCGCGTACACCGGAGCGCGTGAATCGAGTCGTCGTACTCGACGGTCGGGGGGAGTCGCTTCGTGTGTGGGAGGGCGCTGTCGACCCGGACGGCGGGTGGTGCATCATCGGACGCCGCCGACTCGGCCGGGGCGTCGCCGTGACTCGGCCCCTCGCCGACGACACTCGGCGACGAGAGGCCGAGGCCGAACTCGGCCCGCGTTCTCGCCTGCATCTCGATCCGTGCAGTAGCGAGCGTAGACTGTTTGTCGAACGCGAGTGCGTGCTCGCCGTCCGGATGGCCGGGCGGGAGCGGTGCCGACTGGACGAGGAACGGCCGTGGCTCGGGACGGTCGAACGCACTCGGGAGGCTGACCAGCCACTGCCCGCGTCGGAGCGCCCGGAGTCGGTTACCGACCTGTTGTGGATTCATATCGTCGGTCGCGAGACGCTGGGCGAAGCGGGTGTCCGAGGGGACGTTCCCCGTCAGGACGGTCGAGACGTTGTTGAGGATCTCGTCGTAGACGTCCTGGTCGTAGCCGCGGAGTTGCGCGGGGAACTGCATGGCGAGCGTGACCGAGCAGTCGAAGCTGCGTGACTGTGAGAGGAGTTCCTGCAGGAGGTCGGAGACGGCGATGCTCGCGGCCTCCTCGATGTAGCAGTTGACGAGCGGGAGGTCCTCGGTGACCGCGCGCTTGCGTCGGCGCTTGAGCGCCGTCCACAACTCCGAGAGGATGAGCAGCGCGAGGACGCGCTGCGCCTCGGTTCGGAGCCCCCCCGTGTCGAAGACGATGACGACGTTCTCGTCGAGGAAGTCGAGCAGGTCGAAGCGTGGGCCAGCATCGTCACCGTCACCGTTCTCGTTCTCTGCTCCGTGGACATGGTTGAACAGCCGCGCGAGGCGGCGGTCGACGGGTACCTTCTCGATTCGGTTCGCCACGCCCTGCATGATCTCGTCGAACGTCTGTGCGCGATTCGCGACCACGCCCCCGAGCATCCGTTCAAGATCGTCGTCGGAGACAGCGGGAGCGGACTGGCGCTCGTGCATCCTGCGGGTCGCCTCGTGGAGTTGTCGGTGGGTGAACGCGTCCGAGCCGTGGACCGGGTCGAACAGCGCCTTCACCAGATACCGGATGATGTCGGGCGAGCGGACGGCCTGGTCGAAGCGGTCGCGACCCATGATCGCCCGGAGAATCTCGATGTAGTGGTCGACCGCATCCGCGACGGCCGTCTCGCGAGGAATGCCCGCGTCGAGTTCGCCGCGGATGTCGAAGAACGAGATCGCGGGGAGGACCGCCGCACAGTCGAAATAGAGGACATCATCGAGCGAGCCGTACTCGGCGGAGTGCGCCCGGAGGTAGTCCTTCCCCATCCCGTCGCCCTTCGGGCCGATGAGGATGCTTGCGCCCTCGGTGGCGCGGTGGTTCGCGAGCATCGCGTTGACGAGGGCTGTGGATTTACCGGCGCCCGTCCGGCCGAACCAGCCGACGTGGAGGGGCTGCAATGCGGGTGGGAGGACGAGCGGCTCGTCCGTGGCTCGGTCGTCGTCCGTGAGCGGGAGGCCGAGGGTCATCCCCGCTCCCGAGTAGTGCGCGAGCTGGTCGGCGGGCGGGAGCGCGAGGCCGGTTCGCTCGCTCGGGGTCACGCCCATGCCCCGGACGCCCGCACTCGTGAGGGCGTCACCCGGGAGCGCACAGAACGAGCCGAGTTCGCGAGCATCGACGACGAGGCCCGGACTCGTTCGGCGGCCGGAGCTGGTGAGCGAGCGGCCGTAGGCGGGCGCGTGGAGCGTCCGCTCGTGGAGGTCATCGGCGAGTCGTCGAGCGTCTGTGCCGGTCGCGACGGTGCCTTCGATCCGGTAGAACGGGCCGCTCACGGCCTCGAATGCGGTCGCGAGGTCGCCCAGAACACGCTCTGCGTCTGTCGGGTCGGCACTGTGGCCGGCCACTGCCCGGACGTTGACCTCGAACGAGTGGTGCGAGTCTCGCTCTCGGAGATGGACGACCCGCTCCTCGTCGGCGCCGAGCATGACGAGTTCGTCCTCTGGAGGCGGACCGACGAGCGCGTTCATCAGTTTGCCACCGAACGTGTCCGAGCCCTGTTCGAGGTCGAGGCGGCGCTCGTCGGCCTCGACGGACCAGTCGGGCTTCGGGCGGACGAGCACCTGATAGCAGACCGGGACCGGGCTGTCGGCGAGCGTTTCCGCGACGGCCGCGAGCGGTGCGCGGACGTGATTTCTGTCGCGCTCTGATTCGTGGAACTCAGCGAAGGGTGTGAGACAGGTCTGCCAGTCCTTACGGTGGGTCGGGTCGCCTTCGAAGGCGAGTGCGACTGTGTCGGCGTCTTCGGATAGAGTGAGCGGGTCGAGGAGCGTCTCCCGGTCTGCTTCGGCGATGGCGTAGCTGTCGGGGAACAGCCCGCGGATGGCGTGTTCGAGTGAGGAGTGGGCGTCCTCGTCGTCGACGCCGACGGCGTAGGTGAGACCGTGTTCATCGCCGGAACTGGTCAGTAGCCACTCAATGGTCGGCCGTGGCGACCTCGTGAGGAGGCCTGCCTTCGCGGAGCCAGTCAGTCCGTGGAGACGCCGGAGGTGCGTCTCGACGGTTGCGGGGTCGAGCGGGGAGTCCGCAGGTCGAACCGTGAAGTAGGGCAGCGCAGCGGGAGTGGAGCGTGAATCGTCGGCGGCGGCCACGGGTAATCGCTCCTCTCAGGGTGCGCAGCCAGCATAACTGTTGTCGATGGAGGGGGTAGCTGGGCTGAACAGGAGGATGCGAGGCCCTCCGAAAGCCCCCGGGCGCTCGACCCACGGGAAGACGTTCCTGCTCGGCCTCCGGCCTGCGCGGGCTGCGACTGCCCTGGTTCGCGCCGGAGGCGCTCACCTCCGGGACCGCCTCGCTCCGCTCGCCTCGCCTTCGGCGACGGCTGCGTGCCTCACTCGCTTCGTTCGGCCTGCGGTGCTTGCCGGGTCCGGGAGGGATCGACCGCCCGGCCCCTTTCAGTCCCATCCCGTTGTGTTCCGGGGCCAGCGCTGCGGCGGGAGTAGCATTTTCCTGATGGCTGAGCAGGCTTCCCCTCGGTGTCCCCACGATGGGCGCTGACGCATTCGTTGCGCTAAACGGATTCTACCCTCTACACGGAGCTCCGATTGCATGGTGGACTCGACAGGGCTTCTCTGGCGGTTTGGAGGCGTAGACCGTCCTCCGGAGCGAACGACGCCCCCACCGACTCCCGTGGAAGATAGATTGGGGCCTGCAGGCCTGGCCTCTGGAAACAACTCCTCGCTGTTGCTCGTTGGGACTTGGATATTTGAGTTCAGCCAAATTATTTACGCCATCCGGCACAAACATCGGGCTGATGAGTGAATCGAGTCAGGAATCGTGGACGGAGAGCATGAGTGGGCGCGAGCGCGTCCGGCATGTCGTAGAGCTGCTGGACGAGCCGGTGCCGGTGCAGGAGATCGCAGACCGAGCAGATGTCTCTCGTGCAACGGCGGACGACGAGCTTCAGCGACTGCAGAGCGACGACTGGGTTACCGAGACGACCGTCGACGGGGCAAAGGCCTACGATCTGAACCCCGTGCGGATGCTCTTCGACGAGGTAACTGACCTGATCGACGCACATTCGCGCGACGAACTGGAGCGCCAGCTCGCCGAGCTGAAAGAGGAACAGGAGGCGCTGACTGCGGAGTACGATGTCAGCTCACTCGAGGAGTTCCGCGAGCAACTCGCTGAAGAACATCTCTCGGCGGCAGACGTTCGGGAACGCCGCAACGTGATCGCCACGTGGGAGGCGATCAATACGGAACTCGGGCTCGTGAAGCACGCCCTTCACCTGTATGGCGATGTCGTCGAGCTCTCCTCCCCGCGAACGGATTCGTCCTCGACACTCGCTTGATGATCGTCTTTCTCGCGAACCGGGCGAACTTGCAGAGCAAACGGCTCCACGACCGCATCCGCAATCGGCTCGGCGGAGTGTTCGACAACGTCCGACGACGGCGTGCCGAACCGCGCGAAGCTGGGCCATATCGCGTCATCGGGGAACTGGATCCGCGGCAGTTCCTGGATGATGAGGCGTATCCCGTACCGACCGCACGGATTGAAATCGGGTTTCAATTGCAGACTGGCCAGCCGTACGAGTACTACTGGTTCAACTGGGTCGAGCCGGAGCGGAGTCTGTTGGTCGGCTGGCATCAGGACGATACGCACGAGGACCTCGGACCGGTCCATCTGCAGGTCAACGATGGCGCGACGGCCGTCGTTCACGAGCGAACCCGGTTCATCGATTCGCATCCGCTGGACGTCCTCGAGCACAGACTCGACGCGCTTCCAGACGCAGTCCTCGCTGTCGAGTGGGAGCAGGGACGACCCGTCGGAATCGATTCCGCTACCACCTGAGAAACCAGGCTCTCCGAAAGCCCCCGGGCGCTCGACCCACGGACAGACGGTCCTGCTCGCTTCGCTGTCGCCGGAAATCAAAGATTTCCGGGATGACGAGAGAGCTTTGCTCTCTCGAACCACGCGGGCTGCGACTTCCCTGGTTCGCGCCGGAGGCGCTCACCTCCGGGACCGCCTCGCTTCGCTCGCCTCGCATTCGGCGACGGCTGCGCGCCTCACTCACTTCGTTCGCTCCGGTGGCCGCGGTCGTCCGAAAATCAGAGATTTTCGTGATCACGAGACGGCTTCGCCGTCTCGGATGACTTCGCCGCGGGTCCGGGGGACGGAGTCCCCCGACGCTTGCCGGGTCCGGGTCCGTCGTACTCTGATGTCGGCACTCGCTACTGGCAGAAGGCGGGCCCGTCTGTATCGTCTTCCAACGAGCGTACCAGCTCGGGTATCGGTCGCCGCGCGCGGCGCCCGCTCGCTCGGGGCCGTTCGCGTCTCCCCGACGCGCCAGCATCAAGTGCAGTTTCGGTTGCGACCCAGCGAGCTTTCGCGTTCCAGCCTCGGGGCCACCTGCGCGCCCGCGCCACTACGCGGCGCGAGTGCTCGGCGACCCCCTCGCCTGGACACGACTCGCTGCGGGCCGGACCGAGAACTGACTTGAAGCTGGCCTCGCCCCCGTCGCGGGGGCGCCACTACGCGGCTCGGGGGTGTACGCTCTCGAAACGATCTTTCGCTCGCGCCCGGCAAGCCGGGCGAGGGCGCGAGCGAGAGACGTAGCTGGTTGTGCGATACAATCAGGAAGAAGACGCGGGCGGGAGCGCCTTCAGGAGTTGTAGCTCCAATGAGTACGAGAGACATCTTCGGTAATGACGTTTCGGGTCGGACAGACAACGAACAGTGGGCGACGTGGGCGGCTGAGGAAGGCCTCGAAGCCGAGGCGGTCGATGAGGACGAGATCTACATCGTCGACGAGCGGCCGGAACTGCACGCGACGGTGGCGATGGAAACCCGTACGAAGGTCGACACCAATCATCCCGACACCCGGAGAGCGGGGCTGACACTCGCGGCGGAGGAGCGCATCGAAGCCCGCGAGTGGGAGATCGAGCGAACGCGGACGCGGGTGGACCGGTCACCGGAGTCAGACCGGGAGCACCGGACGGCGCAGGTGGTCGAGCAGGAGAGTCGCGAGCGACGCGTGAGTTTCGAGCGACGGGCGGCGAGTGTCGATTCACGACGCGACCCGGATGCACCCGACCCGAGGGAGCGGCTGAGCGGCGAGGAACTGGCGGCGGTCAATCAGGAAGCGCGGCGCATCCAGGTCGGAATTCCCGAAGCGGGGTCGACGGCGGCTATCTCGCGTGAACTCGCAGAGCAGGTCCTGCGCACGGGCGACCTGCTGAGTGCGACCGTGGCGGTGGCCGATCGGCTGAAGACGCAGCCGGGGACGGTGACGCCGATCTCCCGGCTGGGCGACGTGCCGCACGGCGAGGTCGACTTCTCGGGGCGCGTGGCGGTGCTCTGGGGGCCTAGTCATCCAGCGATCCAGCAAGTCGGGCTCATCGAGGACGAGACGGGTCGGGTGAAGGTGACCGTCTGGGACGCCAGCGATCAGCCGTGGCTGGACGAGGGCGAACGTGTTCGTATCCACGGCGCGGCGAAGAGCTGGTACCAGGGGCGCGTCTCGGTGGCGCTAACCTCGCGGAGCCGGGTCGTCTTCCCCGAGCGCGAGACGTGGCAGGAGCAGATCTCGTAGCCGCTGTCGCCCCCCTTTGCTGGGAGGCGACAGTAGGCTGTCGCCCTCGTGATGCGCTCTTACCTACCCTCCCCAGCCGACAGGCCCTCCACTCCGTTCCGGTCCCGCCCCTCGCGCGTTCTCGGCGCTCAACCGAATCGCCGATTCATCGCGCGCCGGGGTCCGCATCAGGTCGAGCAGAACACCGAACAGAGAGCTGAAACAATCCCGAGGTGGTGAAGTTGAGACCGGTAGTCTCAATGTATACGCCTCAACCTCCGGTCTGCTCTGTCCTTCAGAGTTGGTCGATTGGCTTGTTGATTATTTTGAAGACTTCGCTCGCCCGGTAGAACCGATTCCGCTCTTTGCCAGTGAGTTCTTCGACTATTCCGTCATCTTCGAGCTGCGCGATTAGCCGATTCGCCGTACTGTATTCGACATCTAACCACTCGGCTGCTGTGTTCACGTCGAGGTACGGGTCTTCGAAGAGTCGCATGACCAGTTCCAGGATGTTCTCAGACCGCTCGCTCTGGTAGCGCCGTTGATAGTCCTCACGGAGGTCCACCAAGAGGTTTGCCCGCTGATGAGCCTCGTCTGCTTGCGACTGCACGCCACGCAGGAAAAACAGGAGCCACTCTTCCCATTCACCGTGCTGACTGACTGCCAAGAGATGATCGACGTACGCTGAACGTCGTGCGTTGAAATAGGAACTCAGGTAGAGATACGGCTCGGGCAAGAGACCGTCACGTTGCAGGAGGAGACTGATCAATAGCCGCCCGAGTCGTCCGTTCCCATCGAGAAACGGGTGAATCGTCTCAAACTGGTAGTGGATCAGCCCGATTCGGAGAAGTGGATGCAGATCCGTCTCTTGGTTCGCATACTCGAGCAAGTCTTCGAGGAGGTCGGGGATTTCGTTCGGTGGCGGCGGCACGTACCTAGCGTCTTGGATGTATGGCGTACTACCGATGAAGTTCTGAGTCGTACGGAGTTCCCCTGGGTCAGCCTCGTCCCCACGAACACCCGAAAGCAACCGGTCGTGCATCTCGCATAGAAATTTTACGGTGATTGGATCGTCAGCTGTGATTGCGCCCAATCCGTGCGTCAACGCATGCAGATAGTTCACGACTTCTTGGGTACCCCGCCGTCTGTCTTCGTCGATGAGAGCTTTTTGTCCGGCCTCATAGGCGTAGATATCCGAGAGAGTAGCATGTGTCCCCTCGATTTGGGAGGATTCCAGCGCTTCTTTTCGGATGAACGGCTCGATCAGGATCTCTCTCGAACCGACACGTGGACCAATGCCATGGAGCCGACCGAGTGCCTGTGTCGCCTCCGCTAGCGGCGTGATGAACTGTTCAGTAGTGATTGAGGGCGGAAGCGGCTCAGGTTGAAACGCCGAATACGTCCCCTTCGATGTCGTCGTGGGAACGATCTCACCGGGCGCTGCCTCGTCGAAGTCATCTCGCTCCATTAGTGGTATCCCGACGAATACGCCCGCCACTATTGGTATTTTCGGCACTAAATGAAAATAAAAGTCTAGCTGATTGCGCTGTTACAACTACTGTGGCAGATCTCGATACGCATCTTCACCTCCTCTGGTTCAGCGTAAAATACTACTCAATACATATGCGAATCGGTCACTAGTGAGTGGTCGCAACGAGACCAATCGGGCCAGTCGATACAGAGCGACAACACGACAGCTACCATCGCGTAACATTAGTTTTCGAGTTCTATATCCAACCTTACGAGAGTACTTCCCGAGTTAGATCACTATATGAAACGCCGCGGGAGCTGAGCGTTGGCTGTTCGTTCCGCATAACGCCAGATTTTGTGGCCCCTGAAGGGTGCGGGGCCTTCTGCAGTCCCGCGGAGCCGAGATGGCAACGACACAACCCTACGAGCGAAGTTTCGACGAGGACGTAGCGCACACGACCAACACCTGCCCGGAGTGTGAGGGGCGCGTGACGACGAACACACATGAGACAGTCTGCGATGATTGTGGACTCGTTCTCACGGACGAGAAATTCGACAGAGGGCCCGAGCGAACGCAGTTCGAGGAAGACGAGGGACCGGATCCATCCCGAACAGGTGCACCCTTGACGCCGACCAGACACGATGGCGGACTCTCGACGGAGATCGGCTGGCGACAGAACGGACCGGGACAGCCATCGGGAGCGCAGCGACGGCAACTCGCCCGACTCCGACACCTCCACCGTCGGAGTCAGTTCGAGTCGAAACAGGACTGGTATCGGATGGAGGGCCTCTACGAGGTCCGACGGCTCACGAGTGCGCTCGAGTTGGGCCGGGGACTCCGAAATCAAGCGTGCTCGCTGTTCTCCTCGCTCCACGAGGCGGGGCTGGCACAGGGACGCTCGCTCCCCGCGATCGCAGCCGTGGCCGTCTATGTGGCCTGCCGGGTGAACGGACTCCCATGGACACAGACGGACGTACTGGAGATAGCTGACTGCGACCGAAGTCTGTTCCGAACGACACTACAGGCCGCACGGCAGAAGGTGGGCCTCGAACTCCCACCCCGTCCACCTGCTTCGTTCATCCCGAGACTGGTGTCCGCGGTCGATGCGCCAGACGAGGTTCGAACGCGGGCGACCGAGATCGTGCAGTCGCTTCCCGTCGACGCGTACACGGGAGCCAAGCCGACGGGCGTGGCTGCGGCGTGTGTCTACGTGGCCGCGCAAGAACGGTCGATGTCCATCACGCAGGCCCAACTGGCGGAGGAAGCCGACGTGACGACGGTGACACTCCGGTCGCGTATGAGCGTAATTGAGGGTGTGCTGGAGGAACGATGAGGCCGAGCGAATGATTCCGGGACCTCTTCCACGAGGGGGAGCGCTACTACGAGCGTCGCGAGTGCGGGCAGACAGCTCGGCCGGGGGCTCATCGCTGCTCGAACTGTGGCCGAGACGAGATTGCTGAGTACGATATTCGGTAGTTCGTTGCCGCGCGGAGGCGTCCGGGGTCCAAGGGAGTCCGGCGGTATCGAGGACTGCAACGAGCCACGGGCGGTGACTGCCCCCAACATCTAACGTCTTACATGACTTCTTACCGAGCATGAGCGAGACCGAAGGGCCCGAAACCACCCGCGTTACGGACAAGGGCCAGACGACGATTCCGAAGGCCCTCCGCGAGAAGTATGGCATCGAGCCCGGCGATGAAGTCGTGTGGGTCGAGGGCGAGGACGGCATCACGCTCCGGAAGAAGAGCGACCTCCCGAACTACGGTGTCGCCGCCGAGAACACGACCGAGGACGAGGCTCGGGCAGTTAGCGAGGCGCTGAAAGACGACATGGACGAACTCCAGCGCCCGAGCCTCGACCGATGAAGCGCTACACGGTCGACGCAAACGCCCTCGTGGACTTCTCCCTCGGCATCCTCCCCGACGCGGCCCACAGAGCTGCAAGGAGGAAGCCCACAGCTTTAGCCGTGGGAGGAATCCGACGTTAGGCCGACATCGACGGCATCGAGGTCGGGTTCGTCGAACTCGAGGGCTTCCGCAACCGCCTCGGGAAGCTCCGGGCGCGGGGCCGATTCGTGCCGTTCGATTTTCTCGGTCTTGCGCGTGTTCTCGTAGAGGGCACGAGCGACTGGGATCCCACGGAGATACTTATAGTCATGGAGGATCTCGACGCCCTGCTCCGTGAATCCGTAGAACTGTGAGGGGAAGTCACGTTTCCCCTCACTCGGTTCGTACGTGTACTGTGAGAGAATCCCCGCATCGATCAGCGTCTCGAGCTGGTCTTTGATGGCCGCCTGGCTCTTCCCAGTCATATACTCGAGTTCGGCGAGCGACATGAGATGGGCGGGGTGGCCCAGCAGCTCCTGAATAACGAGGTGGCGCGTATCCTGGGACAACAGCTTGAATAGCCGCTGCTGTTCTGCGAACGGCCCCTCATCGGCCGTGTCAGTATCGGTCTCGCTCATACGTGGCAATACGTGAAGCGTCGCTATAACAGTTAGGGTCATCCAAATTGGTTAATTAGGAAAAGACCAAACTGGTTCAGAAGACATAAGGTGATGTTGTTTGAACCAGCAGCTAATGGGTGATCCGAGTCCTCCGCCTGACGCTACGGACATCATGACGGTGGTCCATGAGGCGATTGGCGGGATTGAACTCGAACCGGGCGAAAAGCGGGAGATCTGGCGCTTCACTCAGCGAGAACTGCCGTATCTCTTGAGTCAGCAGACATCGTATTTCATTCTCGGGAGTTACCGCGACCCCTATATCCGTCGTCTCCGCGCCATGCAGAACGAACTCACGAAGCAACTCGGCGCCTATCCGTTCGTCATGGGTGATCTCCTCGAGTTGCCGACTGAGCGGCTCAACTCGTTCGATATCATGTTCTCCCTGTTGGCGACGTACAGCGACTACATCATCGGTGTCTTCGAGAAGGAGAGTGGTGGTGAAGCGCCGGAACTGGGCGAGATCGATGACTCGCCGTATTTCGACAAATCGTACGTGTTCCCACGCGACTATGCATGGGTGACCGACGAGAACCACGAATCGAAACACCACGTCGTCCAGGCTGCCCTCGAGATTGCGTTCACGGATGATTTATCGAAGGACGATGTCCGTTCGAAGATCGACTCGCTCGTCGACCGTGCACGAGACAACGGTATTGATATCGACGATCAAGAGATGCTGAACCTTATCGAGGATCGGGCGGATGAGGGAGCGGAGCCAGCAACGTACAGTTGGGTCCATCTCAACAAGTTCCGTAAATTCGAATTACATACTCGGTGCTTCCCGTGGACGACAGAGGAAGAACTCCGGGCTGCGGTTGACGAACTCCCGTCGCCGACACCTCGACCGGAGTGGGAAGTCGGTGATCGATGAACCACCTCGATGTTAGTGCCCGAGGCAGTCGACTTGGTCGAACTTTCAGGACGTAGCCCTCGTCCATCAGGATGCGCGAGGATAGTATCTCGTGATTATACAAGAAGATACAAACATATATGAGAATCAGGAGCGAAAGCTGTCGATAGGGGCGTTGAGTATGTCCGAATCTCCGCGAGATGGGGTCCAGTCGTGGGAAGAGTCGATGAGCGCCCGCGAACGCATTCGCTCGGTCGCGGAGACGCTTCGCGAGCCTCGATCAGTCAACTGGATTAGCAACCAGGCGGACACCGCTTGGAGCACGACCGACGATGAGCTCCAGGACCTCGTCGACCAGGGGCGGTTGCGACGTGTTGAGACGGACAATACGACGCTCTATCAGCCGGACTATACGCGGATGCTGTTCGAAGAGATCCGCACGCTCATCGAGGAGAACTCACGCGAAGAGCTTCGGAGTGAGCTGGCGGCGATCACCGACAAGATCGAGGGGTGGCAGGAGACGTACGGTGTCGAGACGTGGGAAGAACTCGAACAATCGCTTGCTGACGGTGATCTGTCGGGCGCTGAGATTCGTGAGCGCCGCGATATAATCGCATTCTGGCAGGAGAACGAGGAAGACCGCCGACTCATCAAGCATGCTTTAGCGCTCTACTCGGATGTCGAGTCTGCTCGCGAACAGCACACAGACCTAACTGAGGGCGCCACGAGCTAACTACCGGTTCTGATCTCTTCATGCTCTTTCTTGCTGGTCGTGATCGGTATACACAACGCACGCTTCTCCGAGATGTTCATGATCGGTTGACGAACGAGGCCAGTTGCGAGGACGTGCGCTATCGCCCATCTCGACGACGGCCCCGATATGTGGTTGCAGATATCTCGCCGGTAACGTTCCTTGGTGAATCCTATCTTGATACAGCGAGAGAATCCCGCCCTTCCCGTGAGTGACGAGGGGTCCGACGCTCTGTCGGAACCGAGGAGCGAACAGGGCGGGAGTGAATCGCGTACGCTCTGTGCAACGAACCACTTGGCTTCTTCCTGCTGAATACCTCACGACACAAGGCTTATCTGACTTGGATATCCCGTATCTGCTAAGGCCAAATGGAGTATCATCTGCAAACCGGGTCCCACACAGTGTACGCCCTCCAGTATCACTTCGTGACCGTCACGAAGTACCGTGCCGATATTCTCACGGATGAGCGGCTGGAGCGTGTCGCTGAAATCGCCCACGACATTGCAGATGACTTCGAGGCCGACATCAAGAACGTGGACGGCGGTACCGACCACGTTCACATCCTGTTTCAGACCAAACCAACCACAGACCTCACGAAGTTCATCAACTCGCTCAAGGGTGTCACCTCGCGCCGGATTCGGCAGGAGTACCCCGAGGTGAAACAAACGCTCGAAGATGCGTTCTGGCAACCGGGATATTTCCTGACCACGACCGGCCAAGTGAGCATCGACGTGCTGATGGACTACGTGGACGACCAGTAGCATGACCGCGACAACCAGGAAAACGCTGGAGGCCACGCTCGCCCCGCCGACAGCCCACAAAGAGCGCAAACTGTGCGACCTGCTCGACACCTACCGCGCAGGACTCCACGAGGCGTTCGAGGCAGGGTGTAAGACGATGACCGCCACCAGCGACGTGGTGACGCCCTACGATCTGCCGTATCAGGCGAAGGCGGCCCTGTGCAACTACGTCCCGCAACTGCACGGCACCTACGACGCACAGGAGTTGGACGACGACCACCCGGTTCGGCTCACCAACCAAGCCGCCGAGTTCGACCACTCACCGGAACGCGACTACGAGTTCACATGGTGGGCACCCCAACCCGGTCGCGGAACGAATTTCTGGATACCGCTTCGTATCAACCCCGAACAAGACGGTCTGTGGCACGACCTCGTACACAGTGACGCTTCGGCGGGACAACTCCGACTGCAACGCCACCGCACGTCGTGGACACTCCACGTCACCGTCGAGTTCCCGGTCGAAGAACCGGACTATGAACCGACAGACGAGGATGTGACGCCAGTCGGCTTCGACATCGGCGAAGCCCACCTGCTCGCGGGCTGTGCCTGCGAGCAGGACACTCCGACCGACCCACTACTCATCAACGGTGGCCGCGCTCGTCGCCTCCGCAAAGAGATGTTCACGACACTCAAGCGACTGCAAGAGCGTGACGCCGCTCAGTGGCGGATTGACGAGCGATTCGACCACTACCAGAACGCACTCACGGACATCATCGAGAAGGCGTCTCGACGTGCCGTCGAGTACGCCTGTCGATTCGAGAAGCCGGTCATTGTGTTGGAAGACCTCTCGGACATCCGCGAAGACCTCGACTACGGCGAATGGATGAACCGACGCCTCCACGCATGGGCGTTCGCTCGCTTGCAGGAGCGCATCGAGGACAAAGCACGAGAGGCTGGCATCCCGGTCGAATACATCCGCCCGGAGTACACGAGCCAGACGTGCCACGAGTGCGGCCACATCGGGTATCGGGACGGCGATGAGTTCCGGTGTACGAACGACGAGTGTTGGGTGTCGGAGTACCACGCAGACATCAACGCGGCGGTCAACATCGCCGACCGCCACGACCCGTGGGGTGAGAGCCTGCCGCTGAAACCGGCGGGCGATGACATCTCACGGGATGGGAGCGCCTGTGACAGCGCCACGACCCACGGAGAGACGAGCGAGGAACCCTCGCAGATGACTCTCTCGACGTTCCACGGGTCGGAACCCTCTGCCAGCAACAGCGAAACGTAGCTGGTATTCCCATGCCGGGAAGCCGCGCCGTTCACGGCGCGGAGGATGTCACGACGTTGAGAACGCACGACTGGAAGTTCGCTTCTGGTATCCCGCCGGTGTTAACCACGAATATTACCGCATCAACTGGATCGAACCCGAGCGGAACTTCATGCTCGGTTTCCATCAGGATGCTGATCACCAGGGCCTCGGCACCTGTCACATCCAACTCGATTACGACGGGACGACTGTTGATCGGTATGGCACGACGTTTCTCGATGAACATCCCCTCGCCGTTCTCGAGGAACGACTTCAGCAATTTCCCAGCGCGTTGGCAGCGATTCGGTGGGAAGCCGGGATCCCCTCGCTCCCGACGTGGCCGGTATAGCCAGGAGACCACGTACGGAACGCCGGGAGGATCATTAATGTTTATTGGCTCTGTTGAAATCCTCTTCTTCAGATATATTATCGTCTGAAACAACCAGTCGCTGAAGAGTGCGTATTGACTATTGAAACTCTGTACTGACATGGATGGCTCGTCACAACATCTATTACGGTGGAGAGAGAATGTAGGGTAAGATGGCCGCAAACAACGACAAAATCCAGTTCCGGGGAGAAACTGAGAAGAAGGCGACTCAGATTGTCGACCAGATGCGTCTTGGTGGGATCAACATTAGTGAGCTTGCTCGACAGGGTCTTCAAGAGAAACTCCGAGAAGTCCTC
This sequence comes from Haloglomus irregulare, assembly GCF_007421925.1. Classification (GTDB taxonomy): domain Archaea; phylum Halobacteriota; class Halobacteria; order Halobacteriales; family Haloarculaceae; genus Haloglomus; species Haloglomus irregulare. The sequence continues at coordinate 635,315 of NZ_QMDX01000001.1, read as the reverse complement.
TCGGACGAGGAGAAGATCACCCTCCACCAGCGATACAAGCAAGGAGAGCTTTCTGAAGACGTTGCAGAGATCCTTCTTGGTGACGCCTTAGAAGAAATTGAGCGGGAGCGAGAGGCTTTTGAGGAGGCCGCAGAGCTTGATACGACAGGCGTTTTCCAGGAGTGAAGATGGTGGACGATGAGGTTCGCCATCCAGTTATCGTTGATACAGACGCACTAATCGCTGTCGCGAACACGGGTCTCTGGTCTCGAATTACGGACAATATCCAGCTGACGACGACTAACGTGTGTTATCACGAACTCAAGCGCCACGTTCGGGAGATGTCTGAGTACGCGCCTGAAGGGACGAGAGAGCGGTGGGTTCACGATGGGAGCAAGAAGGCACTTGAACCGTTCGACGACAAGAAGAAGTCGTTCACGACGGTTCCGTGTGTTCCTCGACCGCATGGAGAGGATGCTGGGGAGAAGTCCGTGAAGGTGGAAATCGAACAGCATACAGCGCTGTATCGGTTCGCTATTTTGATGGATACGCACGGGCGTCGGGCTATTAATCGAGTATTCGATGACGCAGAAGAGACAACTGGGAAGGCGGTTGCTCCCACGTTTTTGCTGTATCTGTTACTAAACGAGGGGGAGTGTACTGTAGCGGAGTTTTGTCAGGCCTGTGGCGAGATGCTTCGAGGGGAAGGCTGGACAGGATATCAAGCGATTCAGGCAGCCTGGGAAGCGATCCCGGTCGATTGCTCGCAGTATCTCCCGAACGATCTACTTCCATGAATACTCCTGAATAACGAAACCGTATTACCAACCACTGTCGATTTGTACTGAGCGATTCGTACTTCAGCTGTACTGGGCGATTGGGGGTGTGAAACTATCAACTTCTGAGGATTTCAACAAGGCCGGAAATCGATTAATTGGACGTGGCAAAGAGGGTCACCGTATCATCTCTCCTATCTGGGATAGCGCCACGCCGATTTTGTAGCCCTCTGAGAGGTGCGAGGGACGTAGGAGCGTGCCTCGCGGAGTTCATCGATGAAAGATGCAGAGCAGACGACGGTCTTCGCGGGACTGGACGGACGAACAGGCGGGCAGCTCCCGACGTGGTACAGATGCGAGACGAACGACTCGGACGCGATCCCGTTCGCGGCAGCCGTGCGGCAACTCCCGCGAGCGACGAGAACGCGGGTGGCCTACCGGAATCCCTACTCCGAGGAGTGGGTCGAGACCGACCGCTTCAACGCCATCATCGAGCCCGCGCGAGCGATGGACCAGGTCAGAGACGAGAGCGTGGATTCGCTGTTCCACGTGCCCACCGACAGCTATTCGATCATCAACCCGACGAACATCTACAGCCCGCTGGAGGCAGTCCTCAGAGAAACCGAGGTCGACGGCCGCTCGCTCGGGGAGGTGATGTTCGGCGAGATTCGCCAGTACCGCGGTGGCGGCGAGGTCCACATGGACATCATGTTCGACGGGCTGGAGGTGCAGCTGCCGGGTGCCAGGGAGCCCATCACGATGGGCGTGACCTCGGGCTATGACTACTTCGGCGGGCATGCGGTCTACGTCGAGGGGTTCGCCCGTGACAACGCCTGTGCGAACTCGATTCGCGCGCTGACGGACAGACAGATCGTCAAGCACGTCGGCGACATCGGTGACTTCGGGGAGTGGTGGGAGGGCATCCTCGAGGGACTCGCGCTCGTGAGCAACGACCTGTACGCGTTCATCGAGGACGCCCAGGAGATCGAGATCGACTTCGCCGAGACGCCCTTCGACGTGGCCGCGTTCTACGAGTTGATCGGCTTCCCCGAGTATCTGGCCGAGCGGGCGGCCGACGACGCGCTCGCCGCGAACGAGGGATTCGAGATCGACCTGTGGATGCTCCACTCGGGGGCGACACACGCACTCACGCACTTCTTCCGGGGGAGAGAGGGCGGGTCGCTCGACCGATACGTCCGGGCGGCCAACGACCTGCTGTTCAATCCCGAGCGGACGCTCTCGGTGGTTGAGCGGACCTACCGCGAGCAGGCCGAAGCCGAGACCAACGGTGATGGGCAGACGGGCATCGAGAGTCAGGTCGCGCTGGCGCAACTGGAGCGCGTGGAGACGGATATCCGGGAGAAGGCAGAGCAGTTCGAGGAGCGGGAGTCGGTACTGCGCGAACGGTTCGCCTGAGTGTCTGCCTACTCGGTGAGAGGCATCAACGGACGAATCTGACCACCCTTCGCGTCTCTGGTGGGCCTCCGTTTCTGGAAAAGCTTTTGATAGACTATCTCATTAGAGATAACTAATAGAGCACCCATGTCGATGACTGAGTTCATGGATTCCACCGCTGCGAAGATCGTCATGGCGGCTAATAGAGGAGACTCAATCAATAGAATCGCCAATAAAGTAAATATATCGTACTCGTGGGTGTACGACTGGATGGGGCGATTAGAGGCCGAAAATATCATCTCAAACACCGATAATGCAATCCGGATTCTCGACCACGAGTTACGCCAGCAGTACGCCGAGATGATGGCCGCGTTATATAGTCGCGACACTATCTCGCAAGAGGACGCTTACGTGATTCCGCACTTCGCCGGGATGGAGTTCGCGTACACGGAGATCGATGCGGCGTACGTCTGGACGGAAGGCGGGTATCAGATCGCTCGGAGTCACGATGATTACCCCGTTTTCGTCGCGGTCCACGACCGGGACATCGAGCGGTGGATTGCCTTCTTTCAGCAGTTCGGGGCCACTGCCACAATCGACGAGCGCCCCGATGCGAGCGATGTCGCTGGCAACGTGCATTACGTCGTATTCCCCCGAGCGGACGGCATCGATGTTGAGTGGGTCGGAGGGAATCCCGTAATTCCGTTGCAGGAGGCGGTCGAACTGATGACGGAGAACCGCCCGGCCTACGAGCCTGCCTTGGAAATGATCGCTGAAATGTACGAGCTAAATATCGACGCCTATCACCACCAGCCACGGATGGCAGATTGACCGGTCACACGTATGAGCCTTCAAGAGAGACAAGACGAACTCGTCAGCACCCACCGAGCGATTCAACAGGCCAGCCTCCCCCACATCCTGGTCGGTGGATGGGCTGTTTCTGCATTCCAGACTCGGTTCACCACCGATGTGGATATGGTCCTTCCAGAATCTCTGTTAGCAGACTACGACGAGCTGCTTCAGAATCGAGGATATCAAAAGGAATTCGATAACGACGTATCGAATGTCTATGAGGGGAGAATCGTCCGGTACGAGAAACCAGTCGGTGATAATGCGGTGCAGTTCGACGCGCTTGTTGGTGCGATGCGATGTCGACAAACTGATGCGGAGTGGTCGTATCGATATCTTTACCAACACAGCGTCGTCGAACCGCTGGATGTTGCTCCTGAATTGGAAGGTCGGATTCCCGAACCTGCACTCCTCTTCGCGCTCAAACTACACAGTGGCCGACTGGCGGATACCCGTGATCTAGTGGTAATCAGCTTACAGGCTGATTTCGACCGTATTGGGGCCCATCTCTATCGCGGTAATCAGGAGAAGCTCGGCGAACAAATCGAAGGAATCCTCGAACGGCTTGCCGATGAGGGCTTCAAGGATTCGTTCAAGGGTGTCTTTCAACAGCAGGAACTCCCCGAGAGTGCACTCACGGAGTTGCGCGGGTTTCTTTATGAGCAGTTGGAGCAGCTTTGAGAACTGCACACCGACGGTCGCGTACGCGTTCTGTCTCTCGGTCGGCACCTAGGAGGTGACGGCGTTTTGTGTGGGGCAATCTTCCGTATACTTGGTATAAAAAACACTATACCGATCGGGTCCCGAAGTGCACGTTAGTGAAATGCCTCCGGGAGAACTACCGGATCGCACCCCAGGGACGTACGTCGAGTACCATCCGAATCCGTACTACTTGCCGGACTCGCTCCCGGTAGAGCCCGCGATTACGATTTCCGACGAGGTGCACGATCAGAAAGCGGATGCCGCGTATCAGATCGGTCGTGTCGATGGTATCAGCTCGACTGTTGAGTTCTCGGCAGTACTCTACACGTCGCTCATCCGAATCGAAGCGGTCGAATCTGCGAGAATCGAGGGTGCAGATGTCGAGTTTCAGGATCTCGAGGCGTATCACACACAGCACCCGACCGAGGAACCGGACACGCCGATCGAGAGAGATCTGAAGGGGGCGCTCAACTACGAAACGGCGCTCACCTATGGGCTTGACCGCATCGAGAAGGGCGAGACGATCACGCTCTCGTTCATCAAGGAACTGCATTCGATGCTGCTTGCCGACGTCCGGAACGAGGGCGATATCGTCGGTGACTTCCGTGACCACATGGTCCATCTCCCGAGTCCACAGTCAGGACAGCGTCCGTTCGTCCCCCCATCGCCCGAGCAACTGGACGGACTCATGCAATCGCTCGAGTCGTATCTCCAGATGGGCGGTCAGTACCATCCGCTGGTCGACGCTGCGATCATGCACTACTTCTTCGAAACAGTCCATCCGTTTTCGGACGGGAACGGACGGCTGGGGCGGCTGCTCATCATTCTGTATCTGACGGGTGAGGGCTATCTCGAGAGCCCCTACATCTACCCGAGTGCGTACTTCAACCGCCACAAGATCGAATACGTAGAGCGGATGCGTGCAGTGAGTGAGGAGGGGGCGTGGGAGGCCTGGTTCGAGTTCTTCTTGGAGGGGCTTCGGAGTCAAGCCGAGCAGTCGTACAGTCGGACTCATCAACTCCGGAAACTTCAACAGCGATACGAGAGCCAGTATCCAGGGAACACGGCTACGGACCGGTTCGCTCGTCAATTACTCCAGTATCCGTATTTTACTGCTCCTGACCTCGTCGACTATCTCGATGTCTCCCGTCGAACTGCCTACAAGGTCGTCGACGCGCTCGAGGAGGACAGGCTCATCAAGGAGGTGACCGGCAAGGAACGCGGGAAGGAGTACAAGGCGGTCGATGTGTTCGATATTCTCCAGTCATCGACCCACGACTGAAGTCGGGGACGTGTCCGTTGGCTCCCGGTCCACTACGACGTGAGGTCGGCGGTGTACTCGTCACCTTCTTACAGAGATTCGAGGAGAAAGCCCACGATTTCAGTCGTGGGAAGATGTCAAAACGAGGCAATGCCGCCGATTAGCGCGAGAGGAGCCGAGAGTCAGGTCGCGCTGGCACAACTGGAGCGTGTGGAGACGGACATCCGAGAGAAGGCCGACCAGTTTGAGGATCGGGAAACCGTCCTGCGGGAGCGGTTCGCCTGAAGCCGTCTGGTAGAAATCCTTATTAGCCTATTCCAAATTAGGCTAATCGGAATAATTACTTTGCACCGAGCCCACAGCCAAGTATGGACAGCTTCGTGGACCGCGATGTGGAACTCTCCCGGTTGCACGACTGCTACGGTTCGGATGAGCCGGAGCTGGCGGTCATCTACGGTCGTCGCCGACTCGGCAAGACGCAGCTCGTTCAGCACTCGCTCACCGACCGCGATGATGCCGTCGTCTACCAGGCGACCGAGACGACGCCACGACTCCAGCTCGACCAGTTCGTCGATATCGCCGCTGAAACGTTCCCTGGCGTGACGGACATCAAGGAAGACTGGGAGTCACTCCTCGGCTATCTCGGTGACCAGAACGCTGTCGTCGTCCTCGACGAGTTCCCGTACCTCATCGAGGCTGACCCGAGTCTTCCGTCCGTCATCCAACGCCTCTGGGACCAGCGCTTCCAGCGTACGTCCGGGACGCTCGTTCTCGTCGGCTCGTCGATCAGCATGATGGAGGAAGCAACCCTCCTCGGCAATAGCCCACTCTACGGCCGCGCCACGGAGAAACTCGACCTCCGGCCGCTGCGCTTCGCTGCCGCTCAGGCGTTCCTCCCTGGCGACTACACGCCCGAAGAGCGTGTGTTCGCGTGGGGCGTGTTCGGCGGTGTCCCGTACTATCTCGATGGAATCGACCTTGGTCGGGACTTCGGTACGGTTCTCACCGAGGAGGTACTCTCACAGAAGGGCTACCTCCACGACGAGCCGGAATACGTGCTTCGGACGGAACTCACCGAGCCGAACCGGTACTTCGCGATACTCTCGGCCATCGCGGCGGGGAAGACGGCATCGAACGAGATCGCCCAGGCGATCGGTATCGATGGGAAGCAGATATCGACGTACACACAGAAGCTCGAACGGCTCAGACTCGTCGAGCGTGACGTGCCCATCACTGAGGAGAAAGCCACATCCCGTCGCGGCCGGTATCGAATCCGCGACCCGCTGTTCCGGTTCTGGTTCCGCTTCGTCTACGGGAACGAGGACCGCTACGAGCGCCTCGGACGCGATGCCTACGAGGCGATCATCGAACCTGAACTCGCTGATTTCGTCAGCCCGGCATTCGAGATGCTCTGCCGGGAGGCGCTTCCGAACCTCTACCCGGACAAGCTATTCCTCGATATCGGGCGCTGGTGGTACAAGGAACACGAGGTGGATGTCGTCGGGTTCACAGATGCGGGCACGATGGTCGTCGGGGAGTGCAAGTTTACGAACGCGCCGCTCGATTACTCAGCACTCGCTTCGCTAGAGAACCACGCTGCAGAGATTCGGTGGACACCACCCGGCGGGGAAGACGCAGATATCGAGTACGCCCTGTTCGCGCGGAGCGGTGCGACCCAGTCCGTACGGGAGGCCGTCGACGAACGTGACGATCTCCAGTTGTTCAGTCTCGAGAATGTGACAGAGAATGCCTGAAACGGGGGTTTGAGGACTGTGTTCGGCTTCTCCTTTCTCGAGTAGAGTTTTCGCGCCCCTCGACGAGCGAGGGGCGCAAACAGATGTGCCCTGACCCGAAATGAGCGAACACACCCACCACTCAGTCCAGCGTCAGGAAACCGACCACGGAGCCAGCGCCCGACTCCGTAGAGCAAGAACAAAGGATATGGATGTCTCCCTCCTTCGAATCGGCATCTACTCTGTGTTCAGCCAGTCTGGACAGACCTACCTCGTCGATGTCTTCGAGCGCAACTGCACCTGTCCGGACTGGGCGAAGAACGAACCGAAGGGCGGCTGCAAGCACATGCGTCGGGTCGACCTCGATATCGACTCCGGCGTCGTGCCAAGACCGGACGGCCGACTGCCGATACCCGAGCCCCGTGTCGTGGTTCAGACGGCGGAACGATCGACTCGACGCCCGCCGACGAACGTCTGCCTACCGTTCGAACACACGAGTTCGAGGGTCCGTTTCCCGAATTCGACCGATATGGACGATTCACCGGGGGGCGGTACTTCCGATGCAGACGCTGTAGCCGCGAGGTAAAGCGACTACAGGCTCCGGAATTCCTCCGTCTTGTCTCGCCTCTGTAGAGTCGCATACGTTCAGGGCGGTTACAAGTACACAGAGAGTCAAACGGGATTGAATGACGGCTCCGTCGCTTCCCAGTGGGTACGACGTCTCGAAGCACGTCAGTGCTGGCCGGCACGACTGTCACATCACCGTGGGCTTCGATCAGCAGGGCACTCGCATTCCCCGTTTCTTGGTACAACTGCACTACCACACTACGACCGGGGCTGACCACTGGGCCGAAATCGCACGGATGGACCACAACGAGACCGCCCCGACCGGCCATGAGATCTACAGCGAGGGACTCCACGTCGACATCGCCCGTCGCTCGGGGGCAACAGTACACCTCCAGATACGCCATAACCCACTCCCATCAAATCGGGGGAAGGTGATTCGCGGCTGCGTCACCTACCTTCACAGTAATGCTGACTATTTCATCGACGTGTACAAGGGGCGGAAGTCGCCCGGTGGCGGTCCCCCACGGTGGTCGCCCGACGGTGGGGAACCGACACCCACGCTTATCTGTGAGAATCCCGTAGACATGGATATGAGTCAGGAATCGCCCGTCGAAGATGCTCTCTCGCCCGATGAACTGTCAGCGATTCTCGCCGAGGCGACTGGGACCACCGCCGAAGAGATCGAGCAGGGGGCCGAAGAGTTGAATCTGTCTCCACCCGATGAGGCGACCGTCGTCAGCGACGAGTCATCGACTCACGACTGAAGTCGTGGGCTTCGGCCTCGCTATTCTGTGATTAACGAGACTCAGGCAGTCTGACGGACGTGGAGACTCGCCCGGGAAGCACTACATGGAGCGGCGCCGAGCAGACATATTAGTCGATCCGAACGAGAGGGATTCGGCCTCCTCCCAGTAGCCTGCGTGGATATCCAAGGCCCAGCCGACAAGTGCCTCGTTAGTAGAGACGAGACCAGCGGGGTACTCGTACGGACTTCCGTATGCCCCGACGACGATTCTTTCCCCGTCGGTTACGAACCCGAATGGCAGCGCTCCCTGAGATATCCTGATGTCGACCCCCGGTCGCTCCGAAGCCGTTTCGACGACGTGCCGATACGGTGAGGACCGAACCCGCTGGGCGGTTTCGGCATCGAGTAAGAATCGATACTCGATATCGTCTTGGAGTATCGTAGCGAACTGCTGGAGCAGGACGGGGCTGTATGTCGAGACGAGGCCGATCACCGAGCCCGAGTCCGCACCAGTCTCGGTGAGTTGCAGGACGGCATCGGCCAGCGCATCGGTATCGTACTGAGATTCCTCGATTGGTGTCGCATCGAACAACGCAGCGACCGGAATAGTCAGGCTCCGCTCGCCAAGTCGTCGGAGGAACGGCGTCGCAGCGAGAACTGTCTCTGTCGCGCTGAGGAACTCCTCGTAGACGGCCATCGCCGTCCGCCCGGCGTCGGTCAGGCTGAGTACCCCGGATAGGTCCTCACTGGCCCAGTCACGAGTCCTGAACTCCGTGACTGTCTTCTCGATTGTCGTTCGCGAGGGGAGATCCTCCTGATGGTGGAGGTCACACTTCCGCCCGGGCGTCTCCGCGATTGACCTGAGGATGGGCAGGCGATGTTCGGACACCGAGAGCACCGCAATCTCGCTCGGTGTCAGCGTCTCGGTCGCGTCCCCGAAGCAGCCGAAGAAAACCAGCCCCGCGGCCGTGAACTCGTACTCACCGACGTGCGTGAGGAACTCGGCCTCGACGAACGGCCGACAGTTGGTCGCGACTGTCGACGGGGAGATCGAATTGGCCCGAGCCAGTTCCGAGGCGTTGGCCGGCCCCTCCTGAAGCGACCTGAGCACGGCGGCCGGTCCGCCGGAGGGTCGCTGCGAGTCATCGCACAGGTGATGGATTAACCCCCTCGCATGCATGAACTCAGGATGTCGTGCCTAGATATATCTATAGCGGTCCGTGCAAAGGTGACTGTCGGACACTCCGAAACCTTTCCGAGAGGCGTGTTCTTGCCCTCTATGGCCCAACGGGGCCATCGATGCCAGCAATCGACCTCACGGAGAACGACATTGCATCGACCGACGACGCGTCCGAAGCATCTGACCTGGACGCAGGGCCACCCACGGAACGGGTAGACCAGTTCTCACCGCTGACGCGCGTCGGCCTCGTGGCCGGTCTCTCGGTCACGGTGCTCGCACTCGCGACCCAGCCCGCGGCCGCGCAGGTCGGGAGCGCCTTTTGTCAATCCGACATGGCGACGACGATCAAGAACCTCTTCACGCTCATCCAGTTCGGCGGCCCACTCGTGGGGGGCGTCATCGCACTCGGCGCCATCGTCGCGACGCCGACCGTCCGACGAGCGGGTATGAAGCGCGAAATCAAAGAGATTCGCAACCAGGCGATCATCTGGGGCATCATCGTCGCGCCGCTCGGAACGGCCATCGTCGCGTTCCTCCTGAACAACGTTGTGGCGGGTGGCTCCAGTTGCGGGTTCTAACCGCTCTTACGAGCCTCCTCATCATGACCACACTCACAACGTCGAGCGCCTTCGGGCATCCAGAGACGGAGCCGGACCACGGTCTCGACAACGAGACGTTCGCCACGCTCTGGGCCGGGGATGTCGATCTCACCGACCTAGAGACGTTCCGGGAAGCGACCGCGAACGAGTCCGACCTGGTCGCCCTCGCTGCCGGAACGGACATCCCGCTCGACGAGCCACCCAAGGCTGTCGAGCGGTGGAACCGCGCCGATCTCGAAACGTTCCCGGATACCGACCATACCCGCTCGGTCTTCCCCGTCGGGGCGCCGCGAGCGAACGGGACCTACCTGAAGGACGTGACCGTCTCGGTGTTCGCGGTCCAGCCATCGACGCGGGCGCTCACGAATCCCGAGCGGACGGCCCTGTTGGTACCGACGGAGGGTGTCACCCTGGGGACGACGGACTACCGCGTTCGCGTGCCTGCGGACGACCGAACTGGGTCACGCCGGTCGACGTGGACACTCGTCGACTCACGAATCGTCGAGACACGACTGCTCGCCGACGGTGAACTTCAGGCGCGGTCGAACGGCGACCGGACGGTCCGACTCGCCTACGACGGGCTCGACACCGGGGACGCAAACGTCGTCTTCACGCTGGAAACCGAGGTAGGGGTCGAACTGTCGGTGCTGCGCGAGCGACAGGTGCGCCGCTGCCGGACGGTCGTCATCAACGAGACGAGCGGTGAGACCGAGCGACGATGCCGGTGGGTGTGGCGCTCCGATCACGAGACGGTACTGGAGACCGTCACCGTCCGTGACTCTATCGAGGCACGGCTGTACAGCCTCGCAGTCAGCGGCCAGCGGACGCGCTACCCGGACGACGATATCGGACTCTCGCTGCGCTACCACGACAGCTGGCTCGGCTACAAAATCGCCTCCGGAGAGGTGAACGGCGTCTGGCGGTTCTACGTCGCACGCGATCCGGTGTGGGATACGCTCGCGACGAGCAGCGAGAGCGGAGCGACGACACAGCATTCGCCGCTCCACCCGCTCCAGGTCCACGCCTATCCGTTCGAGCCGGGGCCGACGACGGACGGGCCGGGCGTGCGTCTCCTCGGAACGGATGGTGTGCGACTCGCCGCACCCGACCTGCCCGAGCACGTGCGCCTCGATACGCCACCCGAGGTGTACGAGACGAGCTTCGAGGTGACCACGCGCGCTGTGGGAGAACCAGGGCGTGGTGACTGGCCACGCGTTCGGGCACATGGACTCGTCCGTGGGGTCGGCGTCTCCTCGGATGATATCGCGTACTCCGAGGTCGCGCTCCATCGGAGCAACCTCTCGCTCTCGATCGTCAACGTGACTCGCGAGACCGCGACGATTCGCATCTCGCTCCGGGATGCGGCGTTGGGGGGGCCGATCGATACGAGTCGGCGTGTCGAACCCGTCTACCTCGGGTCGCGGGTCATCACGACCGACGCGGATGGACTCGCGACGGTCACCATCCCACGGCCTGCTGGTGGTGTCACTGCTCGGTACGAGCCACGCGACTGGTGGCAGGTCCAGGGCGAGCAAGCCTACCTCGGCGACTCGGAGACGGTCTACGTCCGCGGGTCGGCTATCGACGGCCTGTCCGTACTCTACACTGGGGGCGTTCCGATTGCACTGTTCCTGCTCGGCGTGTTCCTCATCGACCGCATCACGAACTGGGGTGTGTGGCCACCGTGGAGGGGGCTGTGATGCCCGCGATGTCGCGTCGGAACGTGCTCCGGGTGCTCGGCGGTGGAGCGATGGTCGGGCTGGCCGGCTGCTCGCGTTCGCAGGCCGACCCGGTCTCACCGACTGATAACGGGAGTGGGGAGCCTGGGAGTGTCCTCCAGTCGCTCTCGTTCGACCTCGGTGATCTGGTTATCGGGCTTCCAGAGGACCACGGCGTCTCGCAGATTTCGCTGGTCGAGCCGGATGGGACGGTGTTCGCGTCGGTCAACCCGGACTTCGCAGCGACGACCGTTCGGATGGCCATTGCTGACCCCGAGATAGGCGATACGGATTACGTCCACTACACACCGGGAGTTCACGAATTAGTCGCCAAGGTGGGTGATGAAACCGAGCGTCAGCCGATTGAGCTGTTGCCCGAAGTCTCGATAACTGGTATCCGACTCAATGGAGGTGGCGAGAGATTGCTTGATTCGGGAAAGGTAGTGGTACAGATCGAGAATCGTGGCTCTGCTCCGACTTGGGCACACGATATAACATTCGAGGAAGCCCCCAACTGGACGGTAGATACCCCAATTAGTGATTTTCCTGGCATCCCATTCATCGGTGGAGTTCCAATTGAATCAGTAGTAATTCCTCCCCAGGGTAGGCAAGAGTACGTATCGACTGCTGCTCCGGCAGTATTTGACGAAGCGACTTCTGTCGAATGTGCAGGCGAAGAATTCGTCTTCAGAATCTCGGTCGGAATTGCGACCGGCGAAGTCCTCTCCACCTCAGTCCGTCTTACCGCAGAAGGGAATCCTGGCACAGGAACTACCGGCGGACGGTTTGTCTGTGATAGCTCCAGAATCGAGGTCCTGGATGGCTGATAGAGGGAATCGTGAGTTTGGAGCTATGAGCCCTGATGACGAGGTTATCACTACACTCCCTGCTGAATTCCCTCTTCTCCCGCTATCGGCGCTCGGAGATGTGATAGTTGATGCGTTGAAACAGCTCCTTGATGGTCTCTTCTCGCCGATATCGGGATTAATAGAAAAGTACGCGGGGGAACTCATCAAACTGGTTGTCAAGACTCCACATCCGAACGCAGTCTATGAAGCCCCGACCAACGATGCGTGGCCACAGATCTACGAGTACTATTGGGACTCGATCGTCCCGCTGGCCCTGCTCCTCTACGCGCTGAGCATCGGACTCGTCATCTTCCTCGAATCGACGAGCTACTTGTTCAGCACCTACCACCGCTCGAAACTCAAGAAGCGGGCATTCACCGGCCTGCTCGGTATCCTCGCGTGGTGGTGGATCGCAGCACTCACCCTACAGTTCGCCGACGCGCTCACGGGGTACATCGTCCCCAACTTGTCGGAACTGACGCTCTTCGAGACGCTCTCGTTCACCGGACTCAGCCTCCTCGGGGTCGTCCTCACGCTGTTCATCGACCTCGTGTTGTTCCTGCTCCTCGCGCTGGTCTATCTGCTCCGCGAGGTGATCCTATACTTCTTCGTTCTCATCATGCCCATCCTCATCGCGCTCTGGGTGCCGGGGGTCGGTCCGTTCGCGCTGGTCGCGAGGTTCGCCTCACGCATCGGCGGGTTCTTCGTCCCATTCCTGTTCATGACACTCCCGGTCGCGGTGCTGTTCCGCCTGGAGATCCTTCTCTTCGAGAGCCTCGAACTCTCGATGGACAGCCTCGGAACGTGGCTGCTCGCGCTGATCGTCCCGCTGGCTGCACTCCTCAGTCCGTTCGTCCTCATATGGCAGGCCGGTGCCGTGTTCCTCGTGGCCGACCGCGTCGGCAGACGGGCATCCGTCCAGACGGCCCGAAACCGAGTGGCAGGTGCAGTCGAGACGAAGCGACAGACGGTCCACCGGACGCAGAACTTCGTCGGCGGGCTGCAGGGTCGCGGAGCGACGGTCTACCAGCCACCACGACCACGCCCGGTCGGCTTCCGGGCGAACGAAGCAGGGACGCGATTGAATGCTCTCGGCTCCCGATTCGCGAGCGAACTTCGGGAGCGACGCCGGGGCCCCGGAGGTTTCGGTCGCGGGAACGACGGCGGTGGAGGACGTGGTGACGGGTCACCCCGCGGTGATGGCGGAGGGCCCCCTGAGACGAAGGTCGCCTCAACGCACAACCCGGACCCACCAGCAGCCGGACCACCAGGGTCGGACGAGAGCAGCTCGTCTCCACCTACGGACGCTACCAGCGAGACCACGTCGGGAGGTCCCGAATCCGAGCGTGAACACATCCCTGTTCCTCCGGATCGCTACAAGCGCGACTCGAACTCGTCGACGCACATCCCCGTTCCACCATCGAAAGCGCCGCCCTGGGAGGAGTCGCGGGAGTTCGAGTCACTGCGCGATGACCGCGGTCGAACACGGCGCACGGCTACCCGACGCCGAGACAACTCTTCGAAGTGATTCAGATGTCAGTCCACGACCCAACCAAACGGATTCCGAACGGCCTGAAGGCCGAGACCAAACTGTTCGGGCGCTACAGCCTGACCGACCTCGCCGTCGGACTGTTCCCGGGGGTGCTGGTCATCCTGGCGACGCAACTGCTCGTCCCGGACGCCGTCATCGGTGGTATCGCTATCCAGACGCTCGCGCTTCCACTCGCGGGCGCTGCCGTGCTGGTCGGGGCACTCTTCGTCTATCTCACGCCGAGTTACACGGGCAGTCTCGACTGGTTCGGGACACTCGTCGGCTACCGGATGCGCGCGCACGACCACGACCACGAGGCGGCGAAGGGATTCACGCTCATCGAGCGGGTCGATGTCGAAACCGATACGATCGAACGAACCGACGGCGCCCTCATCGGGATGGTGCAGGTCGACCCTGCGTCGATGGCCCTCGCGACGGCCGAGGAGTGGCAGGCACAGGCCGGGGTGTTCGAAGACTTCCTGAATACGGTCGTCGAGTTCCCGATCCAACTCTACGCGACCACGCAGGCGTTCCCCGTCGAGGAGTATCTCGGCCACTACGAGGAGCGACTCGGCGACGCGGACGTGAAGGCGAACCCGCAGCTGACCGCGCTCGTCGAGAGCTACATCGACTGGTACGGCGACGAGCTCGAAGCCAGGCGGATGACCATCCGCGACCATTACGTCGTGGTCCCGGTCACGCCTGAAGAGGTCAGCTTCGAGCGCGAGAGCATGGTCGAACGCCTCTCCGTAATCCCCGTCCTCGGCGTGTTCATCCGCGCGGTTCTCGCTGGCGGTGAGGCCGAACAGCACGCCGCGATGGTCGAAACGCTCGATGATCGTCTCGCTCGCACCGAGCGGGGGCTCAGAGAGATCGATGGCTGTGGCGCGCGGCGCGTGCCCGCAGCGGACGCGGCCCTGCTCGTTGCGAAGTTCTGGACCGGAGAGGAGCGCGAGTACGGCGATGCCCCCGAGTCGGTATTCGGCCGGACACCCATCGTCGGCGGGGTGGGCCCATGATCCGACGGCTCCTCGGTCGTCGAGGTGCGGACGACGAACGGGACGACCCGGATGAGTCAGGAGATATTCCCGAAACAGAAGACGCTCGAGCAGAGACAGGCGGGGGTATCGGAGAAGGACGCGGGACATCGAGTGCCGGCCTCCCTGCTCCTGGTGATGCACACCAGTCGATCCTCGCGCCGTCGACGGTCACCGAACACGCGAACGGTGTCGAGACGGGACGTACGTGGACGCAGTCGCTCTGGATCGCGGGCTACCCGGACGAGCCGAGTGACGGCTGCCTGGAGGGGTTGTACGCGACGAGTGATACGCGCCGGACAGACATCGCCATCCACCTCGACCCTCGGGAAACGCACGCAACACTCGACTCGCTGGAGAACCGCATCGAGGACCTGCAAGCTGACCTCGACTATCTGACCGACAAGCAGCGAGCCGGTGCGCGTGGCGTCCAGAAGGATCTGGAGGATTACCAAGCGCTCTACGACGTGCTCCGGAACACGCCCACGCGGGCGTTCGACGTCTCGATGTTCCTGACCGTCCGCGGTGAGGACCACGAGACCGTCGAACACGATGTCGACTCAGTTCGGAAGGCCGCCCGACGGGCGCCCGCGAACCTGACACCTGTGACACCACGGTGGGCCCAGCCCGCGACGCTCACCTCGTGCAGTCCCGTCGCGGTCGACCAACTCGCGGAGTCGATGGAGACCACCACGCCGATGCTCGCGGGTGCGGCGGGCGCACTGTTCCCGTTCGTCGCGGGCGCACTCGCCGAACCGGGTATCGAGTACGGGACGTACGCGCTCAACGAGAGCCCGCTCATCCTCGACCGGTTCAACCGCTCGACCGGCTACTGCATGATGACGATCGGAAAACTCGGCGCGGGCAAGTCCTTCGGGACGAAACTCCAGCTCGTCCGTCGCGCGATGTACGACGAGGATACTGTCATCGTAATGCTCGACCCGATGGGTGGCTTCGCGGGCGTGAGTCAGGCCCTCGGCGGCGAGCGCATCACGGTCGGCGGGCGTCGGGGGCTGAACCCGCTCGAACTCAAGCCGACGCCCGAGTCGATCCTGCGGAGCGTTCCTGATCTCGACCCGTGGGCCCAGCAGATTACCTGGGTGATGACCTTCTTCGAGACGTTCTTCGAACACGTCGCGAACAATCCGCTCGGCGAGCGCAAGCAGACGCTTCGTCGGGCGGTACAGGAGGCCTACGAACGCCGGGATATCACGCGCGACCCGGGCACGCACGACCGGGAGTCGCCCACCGTGACGGACGTGATCGCGGTGCTGGAGACGATGTTGGAGGACCCGCGGGCGTTCGGCTACGAGACAGCCGGTGAGCAGGACAGCGTCCGTGCGGACGTCCAGTCGCTCCTGAAGGATCTCCGCCCGTCATTCCGGGCCGATGGCGATCTCGCACACCTCGCGCAGCCGACGGCGTTCGACCTCGATTCGAAGGTCGTCTATCTCGACCTGCGCCAAGAGGAGGGCAGCCGTGGTCGCTCGGAGACGGGCCTGATGATGCAGGTCCTGTTCAACGCGGTGTACGAGCGAGCGAAGGCGACCGAGAAGCGGGTCCTGTTCGTCATCGACGAGGCGCACTACCTCATGTCGGATGCGACCTCGCTCGGATTTCTGGAGACGGCCGTGCGACACAGCCGGCATTACGACCTCTCTCTCCACTTCGTTACGCAGACGGGCGGTGAGTTCACGCTCACACCGGAAGCCCGGACCATCGCGAACCTCTGTTCGATGACGGTCATCCACCGGGTGGACGAGGAGGCCGAGCAACTCGCCGAGTGGTTCGGGCTGAGCGAGCGGGAGGTCGCGTGGGTCCGGACCGCGAAGGCGGGCAACGACGAGGACGGGTACTCCGAAGCGTTGCTGGGAGTGGACGAGGAGGGCTGGTTCCCGATCCGCGTTCGGGCGAGTCCGTATGAGACACAGGTCATCGACGGGTACGTTGCGGAATCACGTTCCGAGGCTGACACGGTATCCGAGGCGATGGCCGAGAACGGTCTGTCCATCGGCGAAGAGGTGGCCGATGACTGACAGTGCGTACCCCCAGCCGACGGCAGACGAGATACCGGATGCCATGACTGCCCGTGAGCAGTGGCTCTGCTGGCGGGAAGAAGAGCGGGACGGTAAGCCGACGAAGGTGCCGATCAATCCCGCGGATGGCAATTGGGCCTCGACGACGGATCCGGAGACGTGGAGTTCGTTCGACATCGCGTACGAGTTCGCGACCGAGTGGAACTACGGCCTCGGGTTCGTCTTCACCGAGATCGACCCACTCGTCGGTATCGACCTGGACGACTGCCGCGATGCCGAGAATGGGCGGCCGACCCCAGTCGCGAAAGAGATCGTCGGTGCGCTCGATTCGTACACCGAGGTCTCACCGAGCGGAACGGGATATCACGTCATCCTACAGGGGCGGCTTCCAAACGACCGGAACCGTCGTGGGAAGGTCGAGATGTACGAAAAGAAGCGCTTCTTCACCGTAACCGGCGACCATGTCGAGGGGACGCCCAAGTCGGCGAAAGAACGGCCCGAGGAACTCGATGAGGTATACGATGAACACATCGGTGTGGAGACCACGTCGGTCGGGAACGAGCAAGCCTCTAGTCAGTCGTCAACGCCCGTACTCTCGGATTCGGAGCTCATCCGACGGGCGGGCGCCGCGAAGAACGGCGAGAAGTTCCAGCGACTCTGGCAGGGACAGACGACTGGCTACGCGAGTCAGTCGGAGGCCGATATGGCGCTCTGCTGTCTGCTTGCCTTCTGGACCGGTGGCGATGCGAAGCAGATGGACGCGCTGTTCCGTGACTCGGGGCTGATGCACGAGAAGTGGGATGAACAGCACTACGGCGACGGCTCGACGTATGGTGAGGTCACCGTCGCGCGGGCTGTGGATGTGACGGACGAGTTCTACGAACCGGCGAGTGGGGACGGAGCTGCGTCTGCTGGTTCGCGACCGTCATTTCGTCAGCCCCAACAGCGTGGGCAGCGAGCCTACGATGCGGAACGGATTCGGTTACTGGAACAGCGAGTGCAGGAACTGGAGGCGCTGCTCGGGCTGAAAGAGGAACGGATCCAGATGCTGGAAGCAGAGATGGGAGATGGTGAGCCTGCGGTTTCGGAGCCAACTGTCGACCAGATGGGGGAGGAGTCAGATTCCGTCTCCGAGGACTCGAATTCGCTCCTGCGGCGGCTCTTCGGATGATCACCTCGGAGGTCGGCCTGAACGACATCGTTGATGTCGACCAGGTCGTGTGTTTGCGACCCGTCGCCGGCGCCGGTAATTGCTTGTTGTTTCAGGCCTAGTCGGCCTCTGACGGACCTGGCGAGCGGCTCCGTGGCACCAGGCAACCTCGATGAATGTCTCGGGTACCCTCCAGTGAGGCCGATTTCGGGTTGCGCAAATGATTAAAGAGTGAGCACGGGGAAGCATAGGATACGAAACGCGAGTGTGCCAGCCACAGATCGACATGGCGGCACGATATGCGGGACAATCACTCATGAGCACGAATAGCGATCGTCCGACGGCGAAACGAATCACGCTGCTCTACGATGATGATGAGGGCCAGTGGCTTGCGCGTGACGAAACCCGAAAGGTCACTGCCCGGTCATCCACTCGTGAAGATGCGCTCGAAGCCCTCGATAAAGCAGTCGTTCGTGCTACTACAGAGGGCCACGAGATCGTAGTTGACTCGGATGATCCGTTCTTTTCCGCGCCGTCGTTCTCGAGTGGCCAATCCGATGTCTCCCAGAACGTCGATGAATACCTTACACAAGACTCCTCTCGTGGGGATTCTGTGCCTGATGAGGAGTCCTGAGAGCCGATGAGCGGTATCGAACCGTAACCAATCTTCGTCGATACCGGGCCGTTCTACGCCCGATTCGACGAGGATGCTGCGTTTCATGAGCGGACGATCGAACTCTTCGAACGCATCCGGACGGGGGACCTACTCTATCGTCCGGTGTAGACCTCCCGATATATCCTCGCTGAAACGACACGTCTGCTGGTGCAGCGAGTTAGCCACGAGGCAGCCAGCACGGCGCTCGGAGCGATTCGAGCTGGAGGATTGTTCACCGTTCTCGATGTCGACGAGGACCAGTTCGAAGCCGCCTGCAACCAGTTCGTGCAGTACGACGATCAGACGATCACGCTCGTCGACCATCTCAGTAGCGTGCTCGCGGATTCGAAGGACGCCTCACACGTCTTCACGTTCGATACGGACGACTTCCAGACGTTGGGTTTCGATACCGTTCCGGATGATATCGACAGTTGACGGACGGTTGCAACAGACCCCCGAACGAGTCGGGCGGCGAACGCTGGCACTCGCGTTGTCGTGGTTGATCCCGCCGATCCCGTCCTGAATCGGGATCGGCGTGGTTCGATGGCCAGGGCTCTCGCGTTCAGCGACGATCGGAGTCGGCGTCAACCGTGGCCGGCGCTCTAGTTGAATCAGGTACCTATAGCGGACAGGGACTCGATGCCCTTGCGGAGTGAGAGTCGTGGGTCGTGGCCGAGTTGCTCGCGCGCTTTCGCGATATCCGCGACGCTGTGGTCGATGTCGGCCGGACGCGGGTTGGCGTGGACGATTTGGGAATCGGTGTTAGTGGCCTCCTGGATAGTCTCGGCGAGGTCGAGGACGGAGGTTTCGGTGCCCGTCCCGATGTTGTCCGCCTCGCCGACGGCGTCGGTCGTGGCGGCGCGGAGGTTGGCTTAGACGATATCATCCGCGGAGATGGGCTCGTCGTTCCGAACCTGTTGGAGGAAGATGGGGATGACGTCAGAGGGAAGCACCGAAGTGGCGCTGTGGGCCTTGCTCGCACTCAGGGTGGTAGATGGCGGTCGTAGATATTCCGGCGATGCCCGACGGCTTCGACGACGAGGCGGTCGTCGTCTCGGTCCCAGGTGATGATGGCACGATAGTCGCCCGCACGGAGCTTGTAGTACGGATAGCCGGTCAGCTTCTCGAGTCGATGGGAGGTCCAGTCCTTCGCCTCGTCGAGTTTCTTGACCAGTCGCTCCTGGGCTTCGCTGTCGAGGCCGTCGAGCAGATCGAGTGCTTTCGGTATCCAGTCGACCTCATTGACATCCACCCACCCCTGAAGAGGCGGGATTCCTCCGCTGGGGATGGCTATACTGACCCCACGGAGGCAAGGTTCCCGTCGCCGGTACTCCGGTTTGTGCGCTCCTCGTTGGAATTTGTCCGCTGTAGCGGGGCGGGTGTGGTAGGCCGCCATTCGTGATTGTCCCACGTGAGGCGCACGGGCCGTGCCATCGACCCGACTTCGAAGTGGGTGCCTGCCTGGGCTTCGAGGAAGGTCCGCGAGGCACCGAGGTCGGCGTGTCCTTCATAGCCGCACGGACACCAGAATACATCGCCGGTACGTACCGTCTCGTCGCGCTCACCACACGCTGGACACTCCGCAGTGGTGTACGCTTCCGACCGCACTTCAACCGTAATGCCGTACTCCTCGGCGGTCGTCCCAAGGCGGTCGATGAACGAGCGATACGCCCAGAACTGGTGGGTTTTCTCGTTCACTCGTGCCGACCAGTGTTCCGACAGCACATCGCTGAGGTCGCCCACATACACCCTCGCCACGCCCTCGTCGTACAGACGCTCCAGCAGGTTCCGCACCAAGGCGTCCTGTGCGTGGTCGCGTCGGCGTGCGCGCTTGCGGTAGAGGCGCCGAATCTGTCGGCTGCTGTACCGGCCCTCGCGAAGTTTCGACTGCAGGCGGGCGATCTTTTCGGTAGTTTCGCGGAAACGGGCGAACAAGTCACGGCCCTCGTAGCAATACTGCTGGCCGGTCGTGGTCGTACAGGCGACGAGGTTGTTCGCGCCTACGTCCAAGGCAGCCGACTCATCAGCTACTGGTGAATCCTGTCGAGAATCGGGTACGGTGACAGGTTGAAAGGCCCTGAACGTATCGTCTACCTCGTCGTAATACAGTTCCAACCGACCCGGTTCGCCATCCCACTTCGGAGCGCCACAGACCTCTAACCGTAGGCGGTCGTGGTAGCCAAGCCCGAACTCATCCTTCAGGTCTTGGCCAACGGGGATTTCGAGTCGGCTCCGCTCGCAGGTTTCGAGGGTGTACTGGTCGTTGCGGATGTACGTCCGCAACTCCCTGCCGTCGTCTTCGTTGCCCCAGTAGCCGGGTGGGGCGGTGTCCTCGCCGTCCTCGCGGGCAGCGAAGAACGACCGCCACGCCTCGCTGTTTTTGCGGATGACCTGCTGGGCGGTTGCGGAACCGAGGACACCGATGTACCGCTTGCGGTAGTCGGCGGTATCCCAGACACTATCGCCATCGAAGAAGTTCTGGCGGCGCTCGTAGTTCAGCTCGTTCCACAGGCTGGCAGATGCGTCCAACAGCTCGCGGAGCAGCCGCTCGTCTTGCTCGGAGAGGGGGCGCACCGCGAACGTGTTGGTTCGCCGCATCAAGCCTGCTTACCTCGTAATCGCTAATAAATTCTCACCCATTCAGAATGTCTGCTGGAGGTAGCACTGTCACTAATAACAACCCTGCACGGGGAGACGACGGAGAACGTAGAGACCCTCCAGACTGAGCTAGACAACGCGGACTGCGTGGCTCCGCTGTCGCTCAGAATCCCCTGCATGGGTGGACTTCCGCTTGCTATCTGTCATCGATACCGAGCCGTTCCTTCACATCGTCCTGCGACACCGTCTCACCCTGCTCTCGCTGCTCGCGGCTCTCCGCGAGATGGTCGAGGGCCTCCTCGGACAACTGCGTCGGGGGTTCGACCGCGTCCCGAAGGGCGTCGCGGATGAACCGCGCGGCGTCTGCGTACATGATGTCGAGAAAACGCATTTTCGACGGTACAGAACCGAACGGACGCCGTCGTTCAACTCTCAACCGCCATAGCCATCGACGCGATACCCTCCTGCAGCGACACCTGTGGTTCGTACCCCAGCCGCTCGCGAGCCTTCGAGATGTCCGCGACGCTGTGGTCGATGTCGGCCGGCCGTGGATTGGTGTGGATAATCTCCGAGTTGGTGTCGGTGGCCTCCTGGATGTTTTCGGCGAGGTCGAGGACCGAGGTTTCGGTGCCCGTGCCGATGTTGTACGCTTCGCCGACGGCGTCGGTCGTGGCGGCCAGCAGGTTCGCTCGGACCTCGTCGATGTGGACGAAGTCGTGTGTCTGCGTGTCTTCGCCGCCACTCAACTATCGGCCGGCCCTCGGCTGAGCGACCCCCCATTTCGAGACGACTGCGCGATTTTATCCGTGGCAGATGGCTGAATCTGGACCATGTTGGCCGCGTCCAATCACCGACGGACTGCCCTCACAGTGTCTCCCCGCATAGGCCCACAGGTCACCCGTCTGCAGTTGGGGTCCACCGGACGCCAATCCGACTGTAGTGAAGTAACGACCCCCGTCGAGCGGAAGGGGTGGTCGTGGTGAACGTAGAGCGGTTGCGGATGCACTTCGTCCAAGCGCTCACTCGCACGCGCGACGCGGATGTCAGGCGACACGTGGCCGCAGCGCTGGCGGAACTGTCGCCGAGCGGGAAGCCCCCACTGATCACCTGTCCGCGTTGCGGAGCGGTGGGCCTTCCCGAACGAATCAGTGATCACGATTGTACGGAGGAGAGTTGAGTCACCTCGACGGTTGTAGCCGTGTGAAGAGATCGCGTGCCTATAGGAGCGCGCGGACGAGGCGACGACGTGCAACGCGGTCGAGAACGGGCAGCGGAGGTTTGATCAGGGGATGTACGTGGCCGCCGAGCAGGCAGAAGAATGGCCTTCGCGAATCGATACAGCGGGTTCCGACAGGACTTCACCGATTGCTGTGGGACATCAATATCGCCGCTGAGGTGATTGTTGAACAGTCGTTCGTATGGTGGTTCTCGCCTTTGAGGTTCTATACTCTTCCAGAAGGCAGTACTGTCTGAGTACATCGGGCGTTTCGAGTCGGAACGACTCCCTATCTTGTTCTTCTGGTACCACTGGGAACGCACCCGCTGATCTGGACGCCACTGTCGATTGTGACGTTCGGGCCGACCAATGTCCCCGGCTCCGCCGTGGTGCCACCATGGGCGGTGACACGGTCAGCGAAGACCGCCCCGAGGTCCCGATTTTGATACACATGCCCCTCGAACGTCACCTCGGCGGGACCCCCTGGGACGGTCGTATTCGGTCCGAGGCTGACATCCTCGCCTGTAACGCATTCAATGAGTGTCGAGCCAGCGCCAATTCGCGTGTCCGCGTCGATGATGGAGCGTTGGACGGTCGTGTTCGAGCCGACCGTCACGTTCCGTCCGAGGGATGTCTTCAGGCCGATGACGGCTTTCGGGCCGACCTCGCAGTTCGGTCCGACGAGGGTCGGTGGTTGGAGGACAGCATCCTCGTGGACGATCGCCGACGGGGCGACATAGAGTCCGCTGTCGATTTCCGGTACGTCGACCCGGGCCGTTTCGAGGACACTGCGAGTGAGGTCGATCAGGTCCTAAGGGAAGGTTGCGTCCGTCCACAGGGCATCCCTCTGGATGCCGTACACTGGATCGCCCCGTTCGATACGGTGCCCGATGGTTGTGGGAAGCGCGAGTTCGCCCTCGTGCATCGGGGTCTCAGCGAGCGTGTCGAAGATATCCAGCGTGAGGCCGTATACGCCGGCATTGATCAGCTGATACTGGCCACTTTGTGGTTTCTCAACGAGGTCAGTCACCCTCCCGTTGTCGAGTGTCACTGCTCCGAAAGTATGTGCCTCCGGGTGTTCCATCGCGGCTATCGTGGGGACGCCCCTTTCGGTGAATGTATTAGTTACATCGGCGAGAATCTCCTGACCGATGATCCGGTCTCCGTTCAACACAACGAACGGCCCGCTAACGTGATTACGTGCTTGGAGGAGGGCATGTCCACTCCCGAGTTCAGACTCCTGCGTAACATATTCGATCGGGGTGTCGCGGTAACTCGGGCCGAAGTGTTGTTGAATGCGCTTCCGCCGGTATCCGACGACAATGATGATTCGCTGAATATTGATTTCGAGAAGCGTATCGAGGACGTGTTCAAGGATTGGCCGGTTCCCTGCCGGGAGAAGTGGCTTCGGCCGGTTGGTGGTGAGGGGCCTGAGCCGCCGTCCCTCTCCACCTGCGAGAACAACACCAGTAGAGACGTTCATTACATGTTCTACTACCTTATTCAGGAATCAATTTTCGGGTTGCTGGTCGCTTGGTAGGATGATCGGGCTGTTATGATATGCGCTGTCTGATTTATTGCTGGTATATACCTAGTGAATTAAAACTCCATATAATCCGACTATAATCAATTTCCATATATCAAAATATACGCGATTAGCGGTAACTGGTCACGAAATCGTGTTACCGGATGCAACCAGGTCGACAGCGTGCTGCTACCCGTATCCAAAGAAGGATGACTGTTCACATGCCCCTGCAGAGATTCCTGCTGAGTATCCAAATCCATGTACAAGAGCCCTCCAGAGAGCAGTAGAGGTCTGATCAAATAAGCCCAAATGTATCAGATCCCGGTAATCGCTACTATGCGGATGAATTCTCAGAGTTCCGCCTCACTCCGCAACGGAGCTCAGGAAGAACGACGAGAACACCAGTTGAACACCAAGTACAACAGCAGTCATCGCCGCTATATTGATCATGAGTACGGGAAGCATCGTAAATCCACTCGCAACCCAGCGGACACCCATCAGCACCACGTAGGCAGCCCCTACACCGAACACCAATAGCCCGGCAGTTGCTCCATGCTCCAGTTGCACTCGGCCAACGATCCAGTCCGTCACTGGATCGGACGGAGCCTGAATCGGGTCACTCGTCACGGTCGCAAACACGGCGAACGCAGCTATCTGAGCGCCGGTGAGGGTAAGTAAACTCCCGCCGACCATCGTATGCAGCCCGAACGAGGTCGCCCCCAAACTCACGCCAGCCAGACAGAGCGTCATGAGCAGTCCACCGAGCCCCATCATCGCCAGGCCAGGCAGCGAGAACAGGTATCCCGGTGCGTTCACCAGCATGAACCGGACATGCCGCCACCCATCGCGGAAGCTATCGAGTGTCGCCTCACCCTCCCGCTCGTGATAGACGATCGGTCGCTCCTCGATCACGAGCCCGCGGGCCCCGGCGTCCATGATCAGCTCACTGGCGAACTCCATGCCATCGGAGTCCACCTCCAACGTCTCCAGGGCGTCCCGGCTGAATACCCTGAACCCGCTATGCGCGTCGGACACGCCAGCACCGTAGAACGTATTGAGGAACTTCGTCAGAAGCGGGTTCCCGATATACTGGTGTAGTGGGGGCATCGCGCCGGACTTGATCTCTCCGTCGAGGCGGCTCCCCATGCAGATGTCGGCGTCACCGCTCCGGACCGGTTCCAGCAGACGTGGAATCTGCTCGAAGTCATAGGTCGTATCCGCGTCGCCGATGACGACGTACTCCCCGCGGACACGCTCGAAGGCATATCGGTATGCGTAGCCGTAGCCGGGCTCGTCCGGCTCGACGACGATGGCGCCGTGTCGGCGTGCGATTTCAGGCGTTCGATCGGTCGAGCTATCACCGACAAGATGCTCGACAAGTGCGACGAGCAATGGAACGCGTTCTACACCCAACTCGACAACTACCACGACCCGGAACACGACCGCACGGAGAAACCCGGTCTCCCCGACTGCTGGAAGGAAGACGATGACCGCGTCCTCAAGCCATGCATCCGCAACGACGCCTACACCGTTGAATGGGGCGAACGCAGTCGGATCGAACTCGCACTGGGCAGCGAACTGAAAGAGAAGTACGGCATTCCTCTCAACCAGCGACTCCGCGTCCCAATCCGAGGCAACCCGAAATGGGACGGCAAGGGCGGTCGGTTAGAACTTGTGTACGAGAGAACCACCGAATCATTCACGACACGTCAACCAGTCACATTCCTGCACGACACAACACGGGCCACAGACTCCAGCGACGAGGAGTGCGTGGCCACCGTGGATGTCGGTGCCAACAACTTCGTCGCCGTCACGACGACCGCTGGCCACCAAGCCGTCTTCCACGCCCGTCCACTCTTCGACCGCTTCCACGAGTACACCGAGCGCATCGCGGAACTGCAGTCCCAACTCCCCGACGACGAGTACACGAGTCAGCTAATCGAACGCCTGTACAGTAAACGGAAGGCGCACCGCGACCACGCCCAAGACGCCCTCGTCCGCTACCTCGCCCGTCTCTTCGGTGAGTGGAACGTGGGCGAGGTGTACGTCGGCAAGCTCGACGACGTGCGGGAGAAACATTGGAGTGCAGCCGTGAACGAGAAGACGGACTTGTTCTGGGCGCACGGCCGATTCCGGCGCCGGATGCGCAAAGTCCTCGAAGAGGAATGCGGGATTCGCGTCCACGAGGAGTCCGAAGCGGGCACGTCAAGTCGCTGTCCGCGGTGCGGCGAGGAAAAACACGTGGGGCGGAGCGGCGACGTGTTTCAGTGCGGTGAGTGCGGTTTCGAGGGGCACAGCGACGTGGTGGGGAGCGAGAACTTCCTGCAGGACGTGGTTAGTGATGATGTTGCGCTAGCAGGGCCGATGGCTCGGCCCGCGGTCTCCGGCCAGAACAGGCCTGAGAACGGACACGCTGATGTGCTACGCCTCGAGTGGGACGATCACCGGTGGCAACACCGTGATCATTCGAGCAAAGAGGAGCCCGCAAACCGGAGTACCCGCGAGGGGAACTTTGCCTCCGGGGTCTCGGCATAGCCGAATCACCCACGGAGGAATCCCACGGCTTCAGCCGCGGGAGGAAGTCAACCCCGACCAGTTGTTCCTGATCGTAGTACGTCGATATCTCGTGAAGGATAGCGGCCAGTTGCTTCGCCGACAAACTCTGGTCCGGGAAGTACAGGAGCGCCCCATACGCGGACTCTGAGAAGTCTGTCCAGAAATCGTCGTCGTAGGTGACGATAACCCACCCCTCCTCGCGAGAACGCTCGGCCAGTTTCCGATCTGAATCGCCCTTGTTCAGACTTCCACTCACCTCGACGTGGAGTACCTCGTGCCCGTAGTTCTCCAGCCGGTGGTACACCTCGTGTTCCAGATTCTCGTCGAGGAGGAACCTCATTCGGGCTTTTCGAGCGTCTCCATCTCCGAAGCGACCCGCTGGCGCCGCTCCTCGATCTCCCGCATCTCCTCGGGGTGGCGGTGGTAGTAGGCCAGCGCCTCGTACACGTCCGCCACGTCGAGATTCAGCCGTTCCGCGACCGTCTCCGGGCGCAGCCCTCGCCCCTCGACCCGGGCGTGGATGTGCTGGACCGTCACCCGACTCCCCTCGATGTGAGGCTCGTCGTGAATCTCGGACTCATCGGCGGTGACGATTTTCGACTTCGCGACTGCCATACCCGGAGATGTGGCATCGCGGCACGTAAGTCCTCCCCCGCCTCGTCTGAATCGTTCACCTCGCACGCATCCCGGCGTGCTCGGAGATATATTGACGCCGGGCGGGGTTCTGTTCCGTCAGGACCCGGAGCGAACCATAAAAATGGATTCAACTCGTGTGAGCACCTGAGTCGACGCAATGACTACGAAGCCTTCTCGAATCGTTCCCGGCACGGAGTCGGAAATTCACGAGGAGCCCCACATCCAGGGAAGTCGAGTCACCGTCAGGGATGTCCATGCTCGAGTTGAGCAGCGAGGACTCGCACCGGAGCGGGTAGCCGAACGGTACAACCTCGACATCGCCGACATCTACGAGGCGCTGGCGTACTACCACAACAACCCTGCGGAGATGCGCGAGGTCGAGGAACGTCACGAGCGTGCCGTTGCCGAGGCCAAGGACCGATCGTCCCTGACGCCACCTGATAATTGAGGATGGCATACCGGCTCATTCTGGACGAGAACGTGGAACACGAGGTGTTCCACCGCCTCGAGAACTACGGCCACGATGTCGAACACGTCGATTTCGTGCCCGAACTCGGGAAGGGGACATCCGACCGCCCGATCGCCGAGTACTCCCTCGATACCGACCGAGTAATCGTCACGTACGACGACGATTTCGTGCTGAAAATCGACGAGGACGACTACCGGGCAGTACGCTCCGTCGGCGACGAGACGCTCTCCATCAAACAGGTTGCCGACGTCGTCCACGCTGTCACCACGACCTACCCACAGGAGGAGCTGGATGGGCTCGAATACGTCGGCGAAGACTGGCTCTGAAGGCCTCCAACACGACGCGCGAGTGTTCGCGTCCCCTGGTCCGAACCAGCAGGATTCGTAGATTTGTGTTCACTAGCGTTACCACCTGTGAGGATTACTATTGTCATCGGGGTTCACGGGAGGTGCATGAGCGACTCGCCCCCGACGCACCCCGCAGCGGACCGGGACACCAAGCAAGCCCGGCTCAAACACCCGAGCGGCATCCTCCACCTGATGCAACACGAGAGGGTGCCCATCCTCATCGACGCGATTCTCGATCTTCCCCCTGGCCGGGAGTTCAACAAGAGCGAACTTGCCGATCACGCTGGTGTGACCCGGCAGACGGTCGGTACATACACCGACCTGCTTCTCGAGGTCGACATCATTGAGGAGGTGCCGAACACGACGCCACGCCGATACCGGCTAGCCTCCAGCGATGTCGTCAAGAAACTCTTCGCCCTGAGCAGCGCCCTGAACGCTGCCGGAGACCAGGACCGGCAGTAGTACCCCGGTGTTCTGAAACCCTACCTTCTCCGGCATAATTCATATACTGCATGAAGGCCTCTCTTGAGACGAGGCATGTCCCGAACCACCGCGACCATCCCGGATGACCTCACCGATCTCATGGAGGGGGCCGTCAAAGCAGGTATCTTCGAGAACAAGAGCGACGCCATCCGACACGTCCTCCGTGAATACTTCGAGGAGAACCAGAACGCCCGAATAGCGGCTGCGGTCTCGCTGTACGAGACCGAGGATATCACGCTGGGGACCGCCGCGCGGCTCGCTGCTGTCAATCGGTTCGAGATGCGAGACATCCTGCGGGAAGAGGGCGTCGAACTACGGCTCGGACCTGAGGACGTGGCGGCTGTACGAGACGAGATCGAGGCCGCCCGGGATCTCGAATGACAGAGGTGCCGAGAAAGGCGACCGTTCTGAACACGACTGTTCTTTCGAACTTCGCTCACGTCAACCACGTCGAGTTGTTGCTGGGGTTACCCCGGGTCGTGACGGTTGACGCTGTATCTACTGAACTCAACGACGGAATCGAGACTCATCAGTATCTCGAGCGGGCTCTGAGCGCACTCGAAGACGGAATCCCCGTGGTCACCCCGTCACCGCCAGCACAGAAGCTGGAAGAGACACTTCTGGAGACCCTGGACCCGGGGGAGGCGCAGGCGTTGGCCGTCGCAGCGGAGGCCGAGGGGACGGTCGTGACCGATGATGGAGATGCACGGACGGTTGCCGACCAGCGTGGGATCGGGCTAACCGGATCAATCGGTCTGTTGGTTCGGTTCGTCGAAAACGACCGGATCGCGGCCGATACAGCGGATACGTATCTGAAGCGGTGGATCGACGAGGCGGGCTTTCGATCTCCCGCTCGGGATTTCCGACGGTTCCTCGGCGAATGACATAGATCTCCGCCCCTACTGTCGGCATCGAAACTTACGATTCCGGGTGGTCGAATCGTGATCGTACGCCATCGCACGACGATCAGTCGTCGGCCCCGGCCGCCTCAACGCCCGAGTCTCCCTCATCGAGCGCCGCGCGAACGCGCTCCAGCACGGTCGCAGCCGTCTCCTCGTCGGGCGCCTCACCCGCGAAACTCACGCGCTCGAACGCCTCGGTCACCTCGCGGAGCGCGTCGAGTTGGGCCTCCGAGAGCCCGCTGTCGGCGGCCATCCGGTAGAACTCCCAATGTGTCGCCGGCCCCTCCGCCACTGCCAGTCCCTGCCGGAGTGCCGCGTACCCGGAGAGGACGGCCCTACTGTACGCCCCCGCAGACAGCGCGTCCCGGACCGCCGTGATATCAGGACTCCGGTCCGACTCCTCACTGGTGTCACCGGATACGGGTGTTGCCCCGGTCGGCTGCTCGGAATCGTCACCGCTGGCTACCGTCCCCTCACTCGTCCGCCGTCGACGCATGATCACGAAGCCACCGGCGACCAGCAGCCCGAAACCGACGACAGTCCCCCCCCGACTGCAACCGGATTCGACCCGACGAAGGCGACGATACGATCGCCCACACCTGACTCAGCCGCGACACCGCTCCGAACCGACACCGCCTGTCGTGTCCGAGCACTCTCTAAGTTCGTCCCTGTGCCGTCGTACGCCACGACCACGCTGAGCGACGCCTGGCCGGCCGCCGGGGACGACGCGTTCGGAACCGTCACCGTCCCGGGGTAGTATCCACTCGCGTTCGTCCGGAGCGTCCTGACTTGCTGGCCACCGATCCGAACCGCGACCTCCTGTTCGGGGATGCCCTCGCCCTGGGCCAGCAACCGCCCAACGACACGGACGCGCCGCTCGCCCGTCGCTGTCTGCACCGCCCGCGCATCGAGCTGGGTCGCCGACGACTGGACGCGCACCTCCTGCCGAGTTGGTTCGACGACCACCGCACGGCCGGCCGACGGACCACGCACGCGGAGTGGCTGCGTGCCGGGCGCGACTCGCACGGGTAGCGGCCCTCGGAGCGTAACGCGTCCATCCGGGCCAGTACGACTCGTCACCAGTTCCCGCCCGCCGAGCGAGGTTGTCAACGGCACCCCAGGCAGTGAGGTGTTCACGCCGTCAGCAGCGAGTTCGAGCGTCGCAATCCCACCGACCGTATCACCGTACCGCACAGTCCCTGTCACGTCCTGAAGCGCGACGGTCGCCACCACAGGCTCCACCGTCGCCTGAACCGACACGTTCGCGGCCCGGTAGACCGAGGCCGCGGGCGGCACGTACCGGACCGACAGCGTCCGGTTGCCTGTCCGCACGGTCGTCGGCTGGTACGACAGCCGGTACTCGCCGGAGGCGTTCACTGCCGCCCGCGTCCGCGATACGACGGGGGCATCCCGTCCGGGCCCCGTCGCAAGCACGACGCTTCCGTTGGGTACACGACTCCCGTTGGACGTCTGTACCGTGCCCGAGACAACCAGCGGGTCCCGGGCGGAGATGTTGCCCGTACCCTCCCGAGTCGCCGTCATCGCCGTCGGGAGGAACACGGTTGTCACCACCGTTTTGGTCGTGTTCGAGACGTTCCGGGTCGCCAGCCGGGTGTTCTGCTCGACGGATTCAAGTGAAACACCAGACCGGTTGCTGACCTCGGTCGCCGACCGCGAGACGTTCGTCCCCGTGCGCTGGATGTCCCCACGCAGTTCGAGCAGTTCCCGCGCCAGTTGCCGTGCGCGGCTGGTGTTGCCGTTCCGTCTCGCCTCCTGATACTCCTGATACGTCTGCCGGAACTCCCGTGTCTCGTTGGCGAACTCCTGCTGTTCTTCCTGCAGGTCACGGTACGACTCGGCGGTCTCCGAGTCCTCGTCGTCCCCATCTCGCCCGGTCACGTCAACGTACTTCGACAGCGCGTCACCGTACTCCCCATCCGCATCCAACTCTTCACAGGCGTCGTAGTTCCCGACACGAATACCCTCGGAACAGTCGACGGAGATCTCGCCCAGCTGCCCGGCAAGGACCCCACTGACCCTGGAGAGGTCCCCATCTTGATTCGTCTCGTCTGGGTCCTCGTGCCGGACGGTCGTGTTGTTCGCCTGCTGGGCCGACACGGCCGATCCCGCTCTATCCAGAACAACACCGTCAGTAGTATCGGTCCCAACCCCGGCGGCCGTCGTCGTTCCGGCACCGGCCGTGGACGGCACACTCATCGTGACCAGCAGGAGCGCCATCACGACCATTGCGGCGCGACGTGTCACACTCGTCCCGACCGAGGCCCCAGGGCATCAAAGAGGCTCCGCCTCGCATCGCGGAGGGAAGCTTTCAACCATACCACCCACCTGCACCGCGGTATGCACGCCACGCGCCGTGCCCGGGCGGTCGCTGCGACCGCCGTCGTGCTGGCCGCCCTCGCCGTGGGCTTCGAGCGGCCGGTCCTCCTGTTCGGGGCCGCCGTCGTCGGCGCGTGGCTCCTCGCCCACCAGTTCCTGTTCGCCCGCCGGGCGGCCGCGCTCGACGAGCGCCTGACCGTCGACCAGTCGCTCACGCCCGCTCGCGTCGCGACCGACGACCCGGCGACGATCACTCTCTCGCTGTCCGCCCCCGACGGCAGCCCGCTCGACATTCACGCCGACGGCCGTCGCCCAGTGGCCGGCGTCGCGACCGACGAGGGCTCGACGACGACCACGCTCGCCCGCGGCATGACCGAGGCAACCACCGTCTTCGGCGTCACCGTCCCGGTCGCTGGTGGTCACACGGTCCCGCAGGCGGAACTCCACCTCACCGACGGCCGCGGCCTCTTCCACGAGACGGTCGCACGCGGCCCGACACCAAGGCTCACGGTTGAGCCGCGCGCCGCGCAACGTCCACGTCGGCGCCGGCGGCGACTCGGTTGCGGCCGCCTACGGCGAGCACGACGCCGGCCGAATCGGTTCCGGACTCGAGCTCGTCGAGATCAGACAGTACGTCGCCGGCGACGAGGCCAAGCGTATCGACTGGAAGGCGACCGCCCGGCTGAACGAACCCCACATCCGCGAATTCGAAGCCGAAGCCGACCGGACGACGGTGCTCCTGCCCGACCACCGGGCGGCGACCGGGCGCGGCCGCGACGGGCAGCGGGCCCTCAACTATCTCCGGGAGGTCGCCATCGCGTATCTGGAGAGCGCCCGCGAGCTGGACGACCCGCTGGGCTGCTACGCCGTCGGGGACGCAGGCGTGACCGTCGCCGAGCCGCCGAGTGCCGACCTGGAGACGTACGCGACCATCCGCGAGGCACTCACCAACCTGACGCCGACCGCGCCGCACGGAAGCGCGGATGGCAGCAAAGCATCCCGGTCCGGGACGCTCCGGCCCCCAGAGTACGGTCGCGGGGCCCGGACGCCGGCCTCGGCCCGCCGTGATACGACGGCACTCGCCGACGACGAGTCGCCGTTCGCGACGACGCTCCGGCCGTTCCTCGAGGCGGCCGACCCGTACGTTGACCGCGTCGAGGCGGACCCGCTGTTCGCGACCGCACGGAGCCGGCTGACGCGCCTCCGGGGCTCGACCTGGACGATCATCCTCACCGACGACGGCAACCGCGCGGAACTCCGGGAGACGGTGAAGATAGCCCGCCGGGGTGACGACCACGTCGTCGTCTTCCTCGCGCCGCGGGTGCTGTTCGACCCGGACGCGATGACCGACCTCGACGCCGCGTACGACCGGTATCTCGACTTCGAGGCGTTCCGACGCGACCTCGCGGCGCTAGACCGGGTCGAGGCGTTCGAGGTGGCCCCGGGCGACCGCATCGGGGCGCTGCTGGCCCAGCGTCGGCGGCAGCGCGAGGGGCCGCGGGAGGCCGGTAGTAAGGAGACCGTCGACACCGGTGGCGCCGGCGCGAATGGAACCGGCACGGCCGAGAATCCCAACGCGGCGCCCGGGGGTGGCGACCGATGAGCGCCGGGACGGCGACCGCCGGCCGCGCGACGCGGGTCCCGTTGTTCGGCCCGGTGTCCGTGGTGGTCCTCCACCTAGTCGCCCTGCCCATCCTCCCGGCGAACCCGCCGCTCGTGCTGTTCGCGGCGTTGGAGGGCGCGTCGCTACTCATCTGTGCGTTCTCGCTGGCCGGCATCGGGGCTGCCCTCCGGACGACCCTCGTCTGCTGGCTCATCGCGCTCGGGCTGTTCGTGACAGTCAGACTGGCCCAGCGCGGGACCGACAACCTCGCGCTTGTCGCGCTGACGCTGGTGCTGACCGGGACGCTGCTCGGGTACGGGCTCCATCGGTACGAGCGGGTCCGGCTCGGGCTCGTTTCGGACGGAGGGTGACCTTCACGCGGAACCGCCACCCATAATATGGCTAGACTGTCCAGCGCCGACCCCTGCGGTGTGAGTGGTCGAGTAGCAACTGCGAGGCGACCGCCCACCGCTTCAGGAGTGGGCGGAGGTCGATTCCGGATGGAGACGTGTTGATAAAGAAGAGGTCAAGTACGACAGGGCCTAACGGTGTCACGACTGAGAGCTGTGAATCGATTCTACGTCAACAGCGTCGATACGAGCTTGCTGTGTGGCGCCGGCGCAGTATGTGGTGAGATGGATATTTGAGTCTCAGAAATCGTCTCAGTGGACTGTTCAAGGGACAATCGGAACTGGACCTGACTGACGGGTCGATTCCGAAGTCGTTGTTCTTCCTCTCGCTGCCGATCGTCATCACCAATCTGCTGCAGGTCAGTTACAATCTGGCCGATACGTTCTGGCTCGGACGATACAGCACGGAGGCATTAGCGGCGATCAGCCTCGGGTTCCCGCTGGTCTATCTGTTCATTTCGCTTGGGCTGGGGCTAACGGTCGCTGGCAGCGTTCTCGTGGCACAGCACACCGGCGCCGACGATGCGGCGGCCGCCGAGTACGCCGCTTCGCAGACGGTCAGTCTGACGCTCTTGGCTGGGATGGGGTTCGGAATGTTCGGGTTCGTGTTCGTCGCCGATTTACTGCAGGTCTTCGGCGCTGAGCCGGCCGTTCTGGGGCCGGCCACCGACTACATGGAAGTCATCAGTCTCGGGCTTCCGTTCCTGTTCGGATTCACCGTGTTCATCGCGCTCATGCGAGGGGCCGGCGACACCATCACGCCGATGTTCGTCATGCTTGGGACGGTGGTCCTCAACATCGCTATCGATCCGCTGCTCATCTTCGGCGTGGGACCGATCCCCGAACTGGGCGTCGAGGGGGCGGCGATCGCCACCGTCCTGTCGCGCGGGTCGGCGATGATCGTCGGGCTCTGGCTCATGCTACGCGGCTCGCACGGCATCCGAATCAACCCACAGGAGATGATCCCCGATGCCGAGTACGTCCGGAAGATCCTCCGACTTGGGGTGCCGGCCTCCATCGAGAACACCGGTCGCGCGATCTCCGTCAATGCCGTGTTGGTCATCGTCACGTTGTTCGCGACGCCAGTCGTCGCCGCGTTCGGCGTCGGGATCCGCGTGTTCTCGATGATCTTCATGCCCGCCATCGCGATCGACCGCGGCGTCGAGACGATGACAGGGCAGAACATCGGCGCTGGCCGGCAGGACCGGGTCGTCGCCACCAACCGGTTCGCCGCCAAGACGTCGTTTCTCATCCTCTCGACACTGGGCGTCCTGACGTTCATCTTCGCTCCCGACATCATCCGCCTGTTCGATGACTCGCCGGCCGTCGTCGCAGAGGGGGCGACTTTCCTCCGGTGGATCGCGCCCACGTTCGGCTTCGTCGGCGTGTTGCGAGCGTACAGTGGGGGGTTCCGCGGCGCTGGCAAGACGCTGACCGCTGCCGCCATCGCGGTCCTGCTGTTCGGCTTCATCCGCCTGCCCATCGCCTATATCGCCTCCCAGGATCTCATCCCGGTCGATGTCTGGTTCCTCGGGACTCGCACCCCGACCGGAATCTGGTTCGCGTTCGCGGTCTCCGGCATCATCGCGGCCACCGTCGCGGCCAGTTGGTTCGAACTCGGAACGTGGCGCGGGACGGACCTCAGCGGCTCCTCGGATGACGCCGACCAGTCCGGTGGCGACGCCACGCAGGGGGAGAGTGTCGGCGAGACGGATCCGGGGCCCACCACGAGCGAGGCCTGATCGCCGCCCGTCGAACCGAACCCCGGACGTTGCCGGGGTCTCGCAGTCGGTTCCGAGGCCGACCGTAGTCGGCCCAAACACTCGGAACGTTGCCATCCCCCATGGCTAAATCGTGGAGCTTCGGCCTTGTGGTTCTATCTTTGTTCGAGGAGAGGATCCCGCCGTTCACGGCGGGCGTGAATCCGACAACGCCCCCACAACCCACGTTCAGCAACAGTACGTCAACTGGCAGTGTGTCGTAGCATGACATGCACCGAGGCGGCCACACCGCCGACTCAAATGCACAATATCGGGACTCCGAGGCCCAGAACGTTCGAGACACACGCTCGAACCGCTGTGGCGTCTCGGGTACGGATAGCTCCGAGTCCCCATGTCGGGGATAAGGGGTAACGGCGGTGCGGTGCCGTGGGAAGCCTCGCCGTTTACCGCGAGGAGGAGGTTACCACTGCGGGACTCTCACTCAGTTCCGGGCATCGTGACCCGACCCGTCTTGCCGTCAGACGCTCACGGCCGCGAGGTTGCCGGACGTAAAACTTATTTGACTGTGTAAAAGACGTTTGACTGTAAAGAGCGTTTGACGACAAACTCGTTTGACACACTGACCATGACACCGACCGAATCGGATTCCCGTGGCTCGATCGTACCGCTCGCCAGTGGGCTGTTATCCGGCCTTGCGGCGCTCCTATTGGCGCTTCTCTCGCAGAGTCGCCCCCTCGTCGCCGTCGGTGGTTACGTCCTGCTGATCGGCACGGCTGGACTCGGGTTCGTCATCACCGGACAGGGCTCCGATCGCTCCGAGCAAGCGGACCGTATTGGGGCAGCCGACGTGACCCTTGCCGTGGTCGGCATCGCTTCGGGGGCCGTGTTCCCGGGACTCGTCCTCGCGGCAGGCCTGGGGTACTTCCGCTGGACACCCGTGGCCGCCGGTATCGCCTTCAGTGTGGCTGGCCTGTACGCGCTCTACGGGACCGTGGCGTTGGGGCAGTGGCTCCGCACGCGCCCGGCATGACGTATCCGCTACTGAGTCCAGTCGTCGTCCGTCGACTGATCGGGTTCGCCGTCGTGCTCGGGAGTCTCGCACTTGCTGGCCTCACGATCGTCAGCCGTCCCCTTGTCGGCGTGGCAGCGTACGTGCTTTCGCTCGTCGTGGTTGCTGCCGCGCTGTTGCAGACGGATTCGCCCGTGTTCGACGAGCGTGACGAGACGGTCTCGAAGGAGGCAGCCAGCCGGACGCTGACCGTCTTCGGCGTAGCGTCGGCGGTGGTTTTTCCGGCTCTGACCGTCGCCTGGGGGCTCGACATGTTCGAATGGCAGCCGTGGAGCTCCGCGATCGGCGTGTTCGTGGCAGTACTGTACCTGACCTATGGCGCGTTTACCGTCGCTATCGGGTCCCGGAGGTGAGTATCGTGAAGAACTCACTCAAGCAGTTGCGCGAGCAATACGGACTCAGTCAGCGGGCCCTCGCAGCGCAGTTGGAAGTGACCCGCCAGACGATAAACGCGATCGAGGGGGACCGGTACGACCCATCGGCGGAGCTGGTGTTCAAACTCGCCCACTTCTTCGAGTGTTCGGTGGAGGACGTATTCCACCCCGATGTCGGGCTCGACACGACCGTCAGTGAGGTGGACTGAACGAGGTGACGACCGAGGGGTCCGGTGGGCTGTCGAACTAATCACGCGGCATACTGATATTGCGCACTGGCGAATCGCAGGCGTCGCATGTACCGGGTTTGCTTGCAGCAGTCACGCGCTCGCCACAGGATAGACACTCGTACGTGTCCTCGGCGTCAGCCCCAGTTGCTCCAGCGAACATCGAAATCACCGAGTCGAAATCGGTAGTGAGTGCCTCTCTGACATCCGTCGTACTCACGATTCCAACGGCCTCGGTGCCGTCCTCGACGACAACGCGTTTGATTTCATATTCGTCCATGCGGTCGATTGCGGTTTGGACGTCAGCATCTCTCGAAACGGTGACCATCGGGTCGGTCATGAGTTCCGAGGCGGGCGTCGTGAAATTACTGCTGCTGATCTCCGTGAGGAGGTCTGTTTTGGTCACAATCCCATCGGCCTCTGCGACGACGACTGACCCGATCGATTCCTCCAGTAAGATCGTGGCCAGCTCACTCACCGGAGTTTCCGGTGGCACTGATCGGATCGGTTCAGTCATTACTTCACTGACTGGCCGCTCCAGGCTCTCCATACCCTGTATTGGCAATGCTACACAATAACATCGTTGTGGATTCGACTTTTTTGCCTGACGGCCATTTTCTGGACGAAGGCGAGAAGATGTAGTATGATAGCGTGTGGTACAACCCGCTTTCTCGGTCAGGCCACTACTGACAACTGGTGAGTAGGTCGACACAGCGCTGCCGAGTGGACGGCGCGAGTCGGTCAGCCTCCTCATTCGGTGTCGCTCTTCTGTGGCCCGATAGCCCGGGTGTTGTACTGGCCGAGCGGGGTTATTGCAGGACAGGATGTCACGCTGGCTACGTGACATCTCGGACGGGGCCCCCTGTCTCAGGGTGGCAGTCGCTCCGGTACAGCTCAGATTGCCGTATAGAGCACTCGCACGAGGACGACGGTCATCGCCGCGGCGATCAGGAACGCCCAGCCGGTCACTCGAACGCGCCGTCCGTACTCGGGTAGCGCCTCGCTCTCGGTCCCGAGTATCGAGACGAGCCGACTCGGATGTCTGAACGGGCTCGGCGGCCTCGGCTCGGAGAGCCGCCGCCGGAGCCGTCGATACCGGCTGAACGACTGGACGCCGTACAGACACAGCGAGAGAATCATGCCGAGCCAGAAGCCGGCCGCCGCGAGCAGCGGAACGCCGACCGGTCCGAGGAGGTCGGCCTCGACCGGTTGTGCCGACCCCTCGCTCAGGCTCAGGATGCCGACCGCCAGTCCGACCATCGAGAGCCAGAACGCCACGAAGCAAACAAGGAGTGCCCACTTCGACAGTCGGCGGAGCGACTCGTGGTTGCGCTCGATCCACGTCCGGGACGGCGGCGACCGCACCTCGCGTTCCGGGCGGAGTTCGTGTCGGCCCGGACGTTTCTCCCCCAGGCCAGCGAGCACGACGAGGCCGAGCAGGACGCTCCCGATGGCGAGCGCTTGCGTCGGCCACGGGGTCCGCTCCCTGATGAGGAACGCGTCGCCCGGAGCGGACGGGCGGACGTACGCCCGGACCGTCGTCCCCGGCTCAAACGACCGGACCACGGACTCCGCTTTCGACCGATCCGAGTAGGTGCGGATGGTCGGCCCGGGGAACACCTGCTCGCTCGTGTACGTCTCGCCCTGATACTCGTACGTGTACTCGATCTCCGGTTCGTAGTCGATGCTTCGCCGGCTATCCATCCGCTCCACCTGTGCGCTGTCGACCGTCGCCTGCACGGGGACGGCGTCGCCGACCGCCTGTCCCTGCTGGACGTAGCTGTACCCGCCGGCCCCGAGGAAGGCGACCGCGAGGACCAGCAGGTACACGCCCTTCCGTGAGAGGTGGAGGGTCGTGATTCCCACGGGGAGTTCCATCTCGGTCGCCAGTATGGCGGTCCACCAGTATGTGGGTGCTGTCTGCCGCTCGCGATTCCAGCCCTCACTCGAGTGTACGAGCGGTAGCCTCAACCCCGAGTGCGGTCAGGGCGAACGCCACTGCAGCACCGAGGAACCCCCCATCCCATCCAGAGACAAACATTAATGCCCCGACGTAGATGACGAACGTAGCGGTACACGCGGCGCCCGTGCGGACGACCGCGGCGGTGAACCGTGTCCCCAACAGGTCGTGTGACGTGAGCGTCGTCGGCGTCGAGACGCCGAGGATAACCAGTCCCAGGAACGCGGCGACACCCGCACTGACGCGAAGTTGTATTACGTACGCGCCGACGATCGAGAGGGCGACGGCGACTGTAAGACCCGCGTTCTCCGGCGTGAGGAGTCGGGGTCGAACGTCGCGGATGGAGGGCATGTTCCGGGCTTCGTGCGATTCGACATAAACCCTGTGCGGCGCGGGTCGCCATCGCACGGTTCGGTCGAGATCCGCTGCTG
Source organism: Haloglomus irregulare (assembly GCF_007421925.1). Taxonomy (GTDB): domain Archaea; phylum Halobacteriota; class Halobacteria; order Halobacteriales; family Haloarculaceae; genus Haloglomus; species Haloglomus irregulare. The sequence continues at coordinate 595,690 of NZ_QMDX01000001.1, read as the reverse complement.
TCACCGGGCTCCCAGCGTGATCGCCCCCGCGTGCTCACGCCGACGGGTCGGAGTCACGCCGCGGGGTCGTGGGGACCTCAGCGTGACAAACCACAATGGAATTCCGTGGCGACACCCGGGGTTCAGTTGATGGCCCGACTCGGATGGCTCCGGACGGCCGGCCGCAGCCTCGCTATCGCCACGGGCGCCGTGCTTCTCGTCGGTGGCCTCGTTGCCGACGGTCGGGGACGAACGACGGCGTTCGCGCTCGTCGCGGTGTGGCTCCTCCTCGGGGTCGGCGTGGTGAGTCTCGGTCACGCACACGAAACGAACCGTCTCCCACACCACCTCACGTTCGCCGCCGTCTTCGTCGTGGGCTGCGTCGGCGGGAGTCTCCTGTGGGGTGCGACGGCCGGCATGCTGCCGGATACCGTCGCCGCCGGTATCGGCCTCAGCACGTGGGTCGTGACCTCCTGGGCCGGGAGCAGACTGGTGTACGGTGGTCCGCTCGACAGCGTTCTCGCTCGTGTCCGCAGCGCGGGGTGAGGACGATGTCACAGCAGGGGCCGCGAAGGGTCACCGACGAGCCGGTCCTCGTCGGTGTGTCGATGGAGTTCGAAAAGCCTACTCTACGACCATCGCCGTGGGAGAGCTCCGACAGCAGTATTCTTGGGGACAGCCCCGATACTCCACGACGGTGCCACCGCACGTGCCCTCCGATAGGTCCCGGTCGGAGTTGACGAGCCCGGAATACGTTGCGCCCGTCGTCGGGCCTCGCCGCCGGCGCGCTCGTGGTCCTCGCTGCGCGCAGGCGATCCAGTCCGACGGGTGCGAACGTGCCGTCTACGACCTCGAATATCGCCGTGCCGGCGACCACCGCCCCCGAACTCGCCCGGGGGCGCCGATGAGCGCAGGGCGGTCGTCCACGCCGGCATGAAACGCTGCAGGAGCTCGCGTCCACGACTCGACTGATCGATGCGCGTCCAGCCGCCGACGGAGTGGCAGCAACATCGCGTCGGTAGGGTCGCGGCCGTCGCCAACCTCGTGCCGCTGGTCGGCGTCCTGGCACTCGGGTGGAACGTCTACTCCCTGCTGCTGCTCTACTGGATCGAAGGACTGGTGACGGTGTTGCTGGCTGCAGCGAAGGCGCTGTTCGCCGAACGTGGCTCGCCCGGGCTCCCCGCTATCGAGCCGCTCCACGAGCTTCGGGAGAAGCGTGGTGGCTGGCGTCCCGTCTCCCGGCTGCCCGCGGTTTATCCACGGAACGTTCCGTTCGCGGCGTCGATACTCGGGTTCTGGACCGTCGCCGTCCTCCCGGCGAGCGCCCTCTACTGGCTGACGGCCGAGCCGGCGATCCGTCCGTCGCTGTCCCTGTTCGTTGGCGGTGTCGGACTGGTGATCACACAGCTGCATGAGTTCCTGTCCGACTACCTCGCCAGGCGGGGATACGTCGACGTGTCCGCCCAGGAAATCCTGCGTGAACCCCTACAGCTCGGCTTCGTGACGCTCACCGTGGGCCTGCTCGCCAGCGCCGGCGATCGCTCCGGTGGGGTGGTCCTCCTCGCCGGCATCGTCCTCGTGAAGACCGCGACCTCGCTCTATCGGATCGTCACTGATCACACGGACCTCCCGGTGCCGTCCGTCCTCGACGGGGCGTTCGACGGAAGGCACGCCGAGCCACGGCCGGATATCGACACCCCGGACGGACCCGTCCGTGGACGGGTATCCGTCGACGCGGCCCCCGTCCTGCTCGGCAGCCTCCCGATGGTCGCGTTCGGGTTCGCTCACCGGTCCACGTTCGCTATCCTGGTCGGGCTGGCGTTCGCCGCACTCACCGGTGGACCGGTCTGGCTCGTGTTCTGTCTGGCGTTCGTCCTCGTCGTTGCCGGCGCGCGTATCGGGAGCTACTACTTGCGATACGGGACGATCGAGTACCGCCGGTACGAGGAGCAGCTCGTGGCCTACGATACGGCACTCGGGGCTGTCCAGTGGACCGCCCCGGTGGACTCGGCGGCGTTCTCGATCCGCAACGCGATTCCGGATCGACTGCTCGACACCGGCACGCTCGACGTGTCCGGGGCTGACCCCGACGACCGTGACACACAGCTCGGCCCGGTTACTGATCTCGACGCCACGATCGAGACACTCGAACTCCCCGTGGCGGACCCCGTTCGCCCGGACCGTGATCCTACCGTCATCGCCGCCGCCGTGCTGCTCGCCCTCTTTTTTCTGGCTGTTCCCGTTGGTCTCGCCTTCAGCCCGAGGGTCGACACCGCACAACTGATCGGGCTCGCCATCGGCGTTGGACCGATGTTCCTGCTGCCGGTCGGGCTCATGCTCTGGGCGGCGCTCAGACGGATCTAGATCGCCCTCTCGATCGCATCGCGGGCATCACGGCCCGTTTGTTGGTCGAAAGAGATGGACGCGACGGGACCCACATCCACAACCCGAGTCGGAGCTGCCCGGGCAAGGCGGTTCGAGATACGGGCTCCGAGGCGTGAGTCCGGGATCCGACACGGATCACAAGCCCACTGATACCCACAGGGAGTCCGTAACGCAGGCCGTCGGGGACGCCTCGCCCGGTCCAGCGGCTTCAACACCAGCCCGATGGTGCGTTCGAGGGGTCGGGGGTGACAGGTATCTCGTACTCGATCGTGACGATGGTTTCACCCGCTTCGTTCTGGTGGATGATGTAGAAGGTCTGCCCCTCGTTGCAGACGTGGTTCAGCGCTCCGTCGCTGCCGAAGCCGTCGATGTGGATGTACTCGCTGGCACGCACGTCGCCGCTAGTCGTCCACACGTCCTTCCAGGTCACGCTGTTGCCGCTGCTGTCCTTGATGATGATGCGGCTCGGGTCCGCAGTGGGACCGGCCTCGTAGGTTAACTCGAAGTACGGCTTGCCGGCGTTACCATCGCCGTCGTGATTCACTTCGGTGGTGAACCCGCCCTGTGGCGAGGGATCCTGCAGTCTGTCCTGGAATCCCAGGGCCATCATGGCGATGACCGCGGCGAGTACGACCACGATGGCGACCATGAGCGTGACGCCAACCGTCGGCGACACCCCCCGGTCAGCCACCTGCGAACCACCTATCACGTCGAATACTGGCACGCCGAGGGATACAATCACAGGGACGATTGTCTGAGCGTGAAACCACCGCCATGGAGGCGTCGCGACCGATACTCCCTGGACTGGTGTTGACTCCCGAGACGCGCCTCCGTCCGCACCTCGTCGGAGGCGAGGTCTTCAGGGGAGGTGTTCCGCGTCTCACCCGTTCCGCCATCCGATCTGCTGACCTTGTGTGCAGTTCGCCACTCGGTGATGTTAGCGTCGAGCAGTTACTTCCGCTCGGTGGTGAGGGTGGGACGATTGCGGCGCGTCTCGGGGAGTCGTCCGCCTGTTATTTTACTAGAAGTGTATTCTGATTAATCACTCCACGTTTCTATGGCAGAATCACCGGATATATCCATAGAGATGACACTTTTGGGAGAATAATGCGACTCGACAAGAAATGCCGCCATGAAAATTCGAAATACAGTTCCTGCGAAATGGTGTTTCTCCGTTCCGGACCGCATGACGGGTAATAAAGGATCGCGTCGTGTTTTCAAGTTAGAGACGGGTCACGGAGTACTTGCGATGGTGGAGTGAAGACGGCGTATGGATATCAGCACCAGTCGACGCCGGCTCCTGACGGCGACGGCGACAACGGCGCTCGCGGCGACGGCCGGCTGTGCCAGGCTCGCCGAGTTCGTCGCCTCGTCGATATTCAAGCAGGTCAACGTCGTCAACAACTCCGACCAGCGTGTCAGCGGGACGGTCACTGTCACCGACCCGGCTGGTGAACAGGTTCTCGACGAGACCTTCGATCTGCTCACACAGGAGGCGGCGCAGAACCAGACCGAGACCAACCAGACGGGAACGGAGTCCGGGTCCGCCGCGGCGCGGTACGACGACGTGTTCACCACGACCGGCGAGTACGAGATGGCTGTCTCCCTTGACGACTCGATCGAGGGGGTCAGTGAGGCTTCGGAGACCGTGTCGGTGTCCGATACCGAGGACACGAGCGTCGCGGTCTTCCTCGGCGCCGATGACGGCGAGGAGCCGATCGTCATCGGGACACTCCAGGGGCTCGGTGAGATCGAAACGACCGCTAATTGAGTTCCGTACAGCGTAGCCCAGCCTGAGCTGGTCGCGAGGCTCCCGTCCTGTTGGGAGCGTCCCGGGCACCACACGACTCCTCGGAACCCATCCGAGAGGTTGATTCCGGCCGGGGAACAGGACGCGTAGCGTCGTGCCAGTATCGGTGTGTCTTGGCGTGAGACTCTGCCCCTCGCCTTTTTAGCCCACACGATCAAAGGTGCGTGTTAGCCGAATGAGCGATCATCAGTGTCCGGATTGTGCTGTCCAGATGGAACCGACGACGGTGACTGCTGAAGGGGTCGGAGACCTCTATGTCGAGACCGAACGAGACGGCGGTATTCTCGACCGCCTCGGTGTCGGGCATCACACCGCGCTAGCTGCGTTCCTCTGTCCGGAATGTGGGATGACCCGACTCTACGCTGACCTCCCTGAGTAGTCGAGAGAGCGTCGTATGCCCTCCATCGAATCCGTTCGGACGAAGCGTGGCACAGCGCGGTTCACCGAGGATGCGGTGCAGTTTGAGGCGTCGTTCTCCGGGTACGTTCAGTCGCTGTACCGGGACTACTGGCAGAACGGGAACTGGTGGCACAGCGGAATCTTCATCGGGTACGTCCTGGCGTTCCCGATCGGATGCTGGTGGGTTGTCAGCGCGATTCGTGGTGGCGATGTCCTGTCTCTGGCTGTCGTCGCTGGGTTGCTAGCTGTGCTCAAGCTGGCGGATCGCGCACGTGGATTCCGATCACCCGACCGGATCCGACTCGACACGATCGAGAACGTCTCTGCAACAGCTGGCACGAGGGGACTGACCCGCCCTCGACTCGTCATCACCTATACCGACGAAGCAAAGACCTATCGACGTCGCGTGAACCTCCCGTCGCTCTACACGGACGGTGGTGAGACAACATACGAACGGGCACGGGCGGCGTTTGCAGAGCGTGGACTCTGAATGGCCCCCCAATCCGGGTGGAACGGTCCCGCTATCGAGGATGGTGGTGAGTCCCTGCCCTGGGCCCTGTTCAGACGCTACGTGAGGGCGTACCTGTGTCCACGCTTCAGCACCGACGGCAACTCGTCCGGGCAACGTAGGACCCTGTTGCAGAGCCTGAGACACACGCTGGGCATTTTATCCGACACCGGCGCTAAATCGTGGACATGCTTCCCCTTCAGATACTAGCCGTCCCGCTTCAGAACGCCACCGTCGAGGGAAGTGCACTCCTCCTCCTCCTGGTCTCGTTACTGCTCACGGTGATACAGATCGCTGGGGCGTGGGCGGTATTCGAGAAAGCCGACCACGCAGGATGGAAGGCGATCATCCCGGTCTACAATCTCTACGTGATGCTTCAGATCGGGGAGAACGCGTGGTGGTGGCTGGTTCTGCTGCTCGTCCCGGTGGTCAACATCTACGCGGTGTACAAGATTCATGCCGGGGTGGCGCGGTCCTTCGGCCGGGGAATCGGGTTCGGGCTTGGACTCGCGTTCATCGGCATCGTCTTCTTCCCACTGTTGGGGTTCGGTGGGTATCAGTATCGTCAGCGTGGCGCAGGGGTGTGACATCCTCCGCGGCGTAAACGGCGCGGCTCCCCTGTATAGCGAACACGCCACCGAGAAGCGCCTCCCGGAGTCCTATCACGAATCGGGCCGGGGGATTCACGATGGCGTCGACAGTGTGGCTCCGTTCAGCTGCGAATCCCATGTTCTTCCGTCCGGTCCAGAACTGTGTATCCCTGTGCTCGGAGGGCGCTGTCACGATACCGTTTGGCGATACGCCGTTGTGGGAGGCGTCGCAGGCCGATCCGTCGATCTGATTCGTACGTGTACTCGACCATCGTCCGGTCGTCGTGTCGGTCGATGGTCACTGTATATGTCGACCAGGGGGCACCGTTCGCCGCCACCGCCACCCGTACTTCATGCACCCCATCGTCGCGGGTCGTCGTGTCCGTCCGCACCGTCATCTCGACAGTACGCATCCCGAAGAGATACGATATCTGGTAGGTTGCCGTGGACCCGTCGGTGGTGACCTCGTCCGCGATTCCCCACTGGAACGGGAGCACCGGCGGCGTCGGCCCACTGAAGGCGGCGGCGACGGCGCCCACGGTCTCCTCGGTTCGGAGCTGGACCGTGCCTTCGAGTCGAATGATGGGGGCACGTACGAGGGCGAGCAGACCAACTCCGACCGCTATCGCCGGCAGCAGTGATGTCGCGTGGAAGGTTCCGAGGAACACAGCGACCACGACGACGCTGACGAGTGCGCTCGCCGGCCGCTCGCGGCGGAGGTACTGCTCGGCGACAGTCGTTGCGGCCTCCGGTGTGTCGACATGCTGGTTGTCTGGCACTGGTCAGCTGCGGTCCGTGGCTGCTGCCGTGTCGACTGGCGGACGGTGCCCCTGGCGAGTGCTGCTGGCATCCTGCCATAGCCGTGGCTGCCGTCTCGAGGCCTCGTGAGCAGTCATGATTATCCCGCGCGTTTGAGGATCTGTGGCGCGACGACCACTTCAAGTGCGGCGATTCCAAGTGCGACCAACCGGACGGTCCCGTCCAGCAGTGTGAGTGCGATAGCCGCAACGATAGCGGCGTTGAACAGCGGAACGCCGTAGTGTACAACCGGGTTCTGAAGGATGGAGGTCACAGGGTGTCTGTCAGTCGGCAATCACTAAAACGAACCCGCTCTGTGTCGCGCCCCGAGACACTCGTCTCGCCTATCGTGGATTCGGCCTCCCCCCGACCGCCGACGCTCGACCGGTCGGGGTGACGGTCACGCCTCGCTCGTAGCGGTCCCCGATTCCGTCTCGTCGCCGCCCTCACCCTGCGTGGCGCCCTCGACGGATCGGTCGGTGTCATTCGAGGAGCCGCTGAGGTCCGTCCCACGCCACGTTCCGAGTTCGAACCAGCCGGTGGCGACGGTGGCCGCGATGATGCCGGAGACCGCGAACGCGAACCGGATCCCGATCGGGTGCGGGTCCCGAGGAACCAGATATCGACCGGGATGGGACCCTGTGAGGCGACGTAGGCGATCAGCAGGCGAATAAGCGGTCGGGGCGACGCGTTGCGGCCACCGTTCAGTGCCGTCGGGGAGGTCGGCGTCCGCGAGGCCGGCGTTGGAGAGGTTGCTGGGCCGGAACTCGCCTGAACACCGGGGGTGTCCAAACGGCACATCCCCCGTCTCGACCACATCCGGCCTGTCCGCCGTGCTACACACCGATTCGGGGCGGACTCGCGTCAGGACGTGTGTCTGCTGGTTCGCCGTGCCCGAATGTGGATCCCATCCATCGGAGGAGCGGTGCTCCCCCGCTCCCCCTCACCCAGTACGGTTCGGTCGTTCCGGTCCCAGCCACGACGCGGTCTGACCGGGCCAAACGACCCGAACTCGATCCGTCGCGTACTCGCGACCCGCCACTATCAGTACTACCCGACTGCCCCGTCACTGATAGAATCGCCACGTGGTTCAGGCTCGGTCGGATACGCTGGTCCTGTTCGACACTACTGCAACGCCTCAATATTGTTCAATAATAGTACAGACCCCACCGAAGGGAACTGCACGCAAATAAACTAGTATTTGATAGTTTCAATACCGCGGGGCTCTGCGTTCGACCATGGGAAGCGAATCCCGACCGAACGTGCTGCTCGTGGTTCTCGACTCGGTGCGGGCGATGAACTGTTCGCTACACGGCGCGCCACGGGCGACGACACCGTTCCTCGACCGGTTCGCGACCGAGGCCCGGACCTACACGCAGGCGCGGGCCCCATCGAACTGGTCGCTGCCCAGTCACGTCAGCCTCCTCACCGGACTCGAGACGCATGAACACGGCGTCACCGTTCACGACGCCTTGCGCCCCGGGAACACCGTTTTCGACGACCTGGCCGCCGCCGGCTACGCGACCGGGGTGTTCTCCGAGAACGGGTTCCTCACCGGGGACGCCTTCGGCCTCAGCGCGGCGTTCCGGACGGTCGTAGACGTTCCGGACGCGCCGCCCGATCGCTACGACACCGCGGCGATCAACCACGGGCCGGACGGGTTCTACTACGCGGACGGATTCACTGAGTGGCGGCGCGACAGCGATGGGCCCTGGGCGGCCTGCCTGAACCTCATGGACGCACACCGACCATACGAGCCTCGGGAGGCGTTCGACCTGTGGGGCGACGACCGGGCTCGTGCGTTGCAGTCCGAGCTCGACGTGCGCTGGGAGTGGGCCTTCCACAGTGGGGAGCGCCCGTACTGGCAGCTCGCCGGCCTCGAATCGCTCTACGACGGTGGGATCCGCCAGACCGACGCGATCCTTGAGCGTGTCGTGGAGCGGCTCCGGGCCGACGGCGTCCTCGACGAGACGCTGGTGGTGATCTGTGGCGACCACGGGGAGGGGTTCGGGGAGCCGGGCCGACTCGCCGGCGAACCGCCTGCGGTCGCCCATATCGTCCCGATGCACGAGGAACTGCTCCACGTGCCGCTCCTCGTCCGGCCGCCGGGCGGTGCCGACGGCGAGCGGATTCACGACCCCGCCGCGCTCACGCGGTTCCCCGCGGTCGCACGTGGCTGGGCGGACGGACGGCCCCCCGAGCAGGGGTTCAAAGCTGAGACCGTCGTCGCGACGAAACAGCCGGTGACCGGCGATCTGCGCGACCGCTTCGCGCGACACTGCGATCCGATCGATCCGTACACCGCACCGAGTCGCTGTGTCTACACGAACGCCGAAGGACCCGCCGTTCGCAAGCGGTACTACTGGGGAGAGGAGAGTGCTGACTCACTGATTCGCCGCGCAGGCCACATCGAGGCCACCAGTTCGACCGACCGAGCGGCCGTCGACGCCGCGTTCACCGGCAGTACGGCGACGGTTCGTGAGCCGCGTGAGGGCCAGGCCGTTACGGACCGGACCAAGGACCAGCTCGCCGCACTCGGCTACTACTAACTTCGGAGGGGGACGGTCGTCGTCAGAAGTCATACGGGCCGTTTGCCAACTACTATGCGTCAGGACGGCGACCCGGTCAACAACGACGCCATGTCGGAGGCCGTCACGGACGTGACCGAGCAGCCAGCCGCTGCCGACAGCGACGGCGCCGACGAGGCCACCCCGGACCGCGTGACGCTCGCCGCGCAGGTCGACCTGCTGCGCGAGGAGAACCGCCGCCTCCGTGAGGAGTACACCCGAGCCCGCCGGAGCAACTACCGGCGGACGGCGCTCGGCCTCGCTCTGGTCGGCGCGGTCGCGGTCGGGGCAGGTATCCTCTTCCCGGGCGCCCGGACCGTCCTGTTCGCGCTCGGCGCGACGGGCATCTTCGGCGCGCTGCTGACCTACTACCTCACGCCGGAGCGGTTCATCGCCGTCAGCGTCGGCGAGGCGATCTATCGGGCGTTCGCGGACAACGGTCGCGCCCTCGCCGACGACCTCGGGCTCGGCGAGCCCGTCTACGTCCCGAGAGCGGTGGCCGACGACGTGCGGCTGTACGTCCCGCAGGCCGACGCGGACGGCGCGGGGACGCTTCCGAAGGAGGATGCTCTCGACCCGGGGTTCGTCATCGGCGAGACGAGCCGCGGGCTGGCGCTCGTCCCGACCGGCGACACGCTGTTCGAGGAGTTCGAGCGCTCGCTGACCGGCCCGCTGGCGGAGCGGCCGGGGACGCTGGCCGAGCAGCTCGCTGACGGCCTCATCGAGCAGTTCGAACTCGTCGACGGCGCGGACGTGGACGCCAGCCGCGAGCGCGTGACCGTCGGCATCTCCGGCCCGGCGTACGGGGATGTCGGTCGGTTCGACCACCCGGTCGCCTCGTTCCTCGCCGGGGGGTTCGCCCGGGCGTTCGACGTGCCGACCGACGTGACGGTCACGGAGGCCGACGGCCGGGCGGATGTTTCGGTCACGGTGCGGCCCGCGAATGATGGTGGGATGTTCGGCACTGATTCGACTGACGAGGATGACGCTCCCGAGGGATTCGCGGTTCAGGAATCGCAAGCGGACGCCGAAGCCGACGTGGAAAACGAGTAGGGCCACTACATCGGCGACGGCGATTCAACTCCGCCTCGCCTCGATGGTGCGTCGAAGAGTCCCGCAAGGTCCTCCACCCCGAAGAGCGACCACTCCTCCCCGAGGTCGTCAGTCAGCCCATCGGCGAACCCGCTTCGCGAGAAGAGCGCGAATCGTTCGTCCCCATCGGTCTGACCTCGTCGGACGTGTTCCGCCTTCCCCTCGAGACTCAGCGAAGCACCGCCAGTCGGCCGTGAGGTACGGAAACGAGGGGCTTGGGTCCTCGATGACGCCGCGTAGAGCAGAAATAGTTCAGTGGGCGACAGGTATATTTCGTTTCGAGTCCTACATTACTGGCAACGAGGTGTCACGAGTGGACATTACTGACATTCCGGACGGCGCGTACACCGGCGACGAATCACCGCCGGACCTCGACGAATTCGAGTCGGCTGACTCGCTGCTGAAGAGCGGACCGATCCGCGGGCGACTTCTCGATGTCGTCACCGGGCTTCACACCCCTATCAAGGTATCCGATATCGCTGCTCTCGCTGACTGCGATACCGGGACTGCACGCGACTACCTGGAGTGGTTCGACGAGATGGGACTGGTCCACCGTCACGATGGTCGCCCGGTCCGATACGAGCGCAACGACGCGTACTTCCAGTGGCGACGCATCGACCGCATCCGCGAGGACTACTCCGAACAGGAGATCGTCGAGGCGCTTTCAGACACCATTGACCAGATCGACGACTACAGAGAGCAGTTCGACGCAGACGACCCCGACGACGTCTCTCTCGTCGAAGCCAGCCAGGAGATGGCAACCGAAGACGCGTGGGAGGCACTCTCCGAGTGGGAAACCCTCGAACGCAGAGCGGCCCTCCTTGACGCTGCGCGGCGTGACCGGCCAGCCGCCGGTGGCACCCCCGGCCACATCGATGCCTGACAACGCGGACGACCCACCCCGCACCGGCCCGATCGATGCTGAACTTCTCGACCGGATCGCCGCACACCTCACTCGAAGCGCCCGCTTCGACGATATCCAAACGCGCCCCACGTATGCACCGAATGCCGTCGTCGCGGACTACGACCTCGGGTACTTTCCCGACGGGGTCACGCGTGCGTCACTTCGGGTTCGGTGGTTCCAGACGGACGACTTCAGCATCCATTACGCAGAGCAATACCGGACGGGAGAATCCTGGGAGTGCCGCTGGGACCGTCACCCGAACGACCACAACACCCGCGAGCACTTCCACCCGCCACCGGATGCGCCGACACCGGGCGAGAACAGGGACTACCCGGACGAATGGCGGGACGTACTCGCCACCGTACTCACCCGTCTCGACGAACGAATCGAAGCATTCTGGGACGAGTGACAGCTCCCTCTGCCCGATGGAGGAGTCCCGAGTGTTGGGATATTGGCGTTTGCAGTCCCCTTGCTCTCTCCGTACAGGAGATTCGACACTGATTCCACCGATGGGGAAGCTACCTCTGCGGAATCAGTGAATCATGAATCCCAAGCGGACGCCGAAGCCGACGTGGAAAACGAGTAGGTCCACCGTATCGGCGAGGGCGACCCAGCTCCGACCCACCTCGATGGTGCGCCGAAGAGTTCCGCGAGTTCCTCCACCCCGAAGAGCGACCACTCCTCCCCGAGGTGGTCAGTCAGCCCATCGGCGAACCCGCTCCGCGAGAAGAGCGCGAATCGCTCGTCCCAATCTGCTGGGCCCCATCGGACGCGTTCCGCCTTCCCCTCGAGAGTAGCAACGAGGTCGTGCCCGACGGGCGCCGCTGTCCACGTGCACTCCGAGAGGAGGATGCGGTCGTCGCTCGGGGCCAGTCCGACGATGTCGATCTCGTCTTCACCGTACCACCAGCGGCCGATCTCGGAGTACGGGTCGGATCGGCCCCGGCGGACGGCCTCCCAGGCGGCTTCGAGACACACGTCCTCGAACGTCGTCGCAACGTGGTCCGGGAGGCTCGGTTCGATCGTCCCTTCGTACACCATCTCGGGTGCTTCCTCGATACTCGACCGATTCGGTTCGACGTAGCGGAACCAGAACCGGAGGAACTCTCGGCGACACGGTAGCGCGACCGCTTCGATTTCTGTTGGGATGCCGTGACTGGCACCTCACGCTCAACCAGGCGCAGTCGCTGTAGCGTCCGGAGGTACTTCGAGAGGGGGCCGGAATCGACGGCCGTCGCTCCTGCGACCTCATTCGGTGTCGTATAGCCGGTCGCGATCGCTTCGCGGGCCTGCCCGAAACTGAACGGTTGGAGATCGATCTGCCCGGTCCGACGCCCGTAGAGCGGACTCTCGTGTCCGAACACCTCCGATTCCATGGTGCTCACGCCCGACCCACAGCGGACGACCATCGACTCGGTCTGCTGGAGTTGCTCGTCCGTGAACGACTGGACGCACGACGGGACCGAGCCGTTCTCCCCGACGAGGTACGGGAACTCGTCGATGACCACCACGAACTCCTCCTCGCCGAGTTTCCCGCCCGGATGTTCGAACGCCTCGTCCCATCCGTCGATACGGGGGACACGCTCGTCGAAATGGCCAGCAATCTGTTCGACGAACTTCTCCCGCTGTCTGGCTTCTGCCCCCCGTGCCGGCAAGAAGTAGATATGGGGTCGGTCGACACAGAACCGTTTGAGCAGTTCCGTCTTGCCCACGCGGCGCCGGCCGTACACCACGTACAGGTCGTGGCCGGACGATTCGACGGCGGTTTCGAGCACCTCGAGTTCGGCCTCTCTGTCGTGGAAGGTTACTATCGCGGTAATCGTTACTGCAACGATGACTTGTCCCTTTCGACACTTCCAATTCGGTAGTGCCGCGAGTGGGTCGTTAGCGAGGCGACCCTCTCGAAGAGATCTGGCTTCAGCAGTGGACGAGCGCCGATGTCGCAACTCCGATGAGCGCTGCTGAGACCGCGTTCCCCCTCAGTTCTCGACACAACGACCATCTACTACCACCCGTCAGCAAATATTTGAGCGAAAGCAGATTATCTGAACCACTCAGCACAATCGCCGGTACAATGGCGGAGTCGAGTCAGGGGTCGTGGACGGAGAGTACGAGTGGACGCGAGCGCGTCCGGCACGTCATCGAGCTGCTGGACGAACCAACGCCGGTGCAGGAAATCACAGACCGGGCGGACGTCTCCCGCGCAACAGCCAACGATGAGTTCCAACGACTACGGAGCGACGACTGGGTAACCGAGACAACCGTCGATGGGACGAAGGCGTACGACCTGAACCCCGTGCGGATGCTCCTCGACGAGGTGACCGACCTGATCGCCGCAAACTCACGCGACGAGCTGGAGCAGCAGCTCACGGAGCTGAAGGAAGAGCGGGAGGATTTGATGCCGGAGTTCGATGTCAGGTCGCTGGAGGAGTTCCGGGAACGGCTCGCTAGCGAGGAGCTCTCGGCTGCGGAGCTCCGCGGGCGTCGCAACGTGGTCGCTACGTGGGAGGCCATCAACACGGAACTCGGGCTCGTGAAACACGCCCTCCACCTGTACGATGCTGTCGTCGAACTCTCTTCACCGGGGACCGACACGTCCTCGAGATTCGCCTGATGCTCGTTTTCCTCGCAAATCGGGCAGATCTACGGAGCAAGCGCCTCCACGACCGCGTCGAGAATCGTCTCAGCGGGACGTTCGAGAACGTCCGTCGTCGGCGTGCTGAACCGCGGGAAGCAGGCCCATACCGGGTCGTCGGCGAGGTAGATTCCCGGCAGGTCCCCGGGGATACGGAGTACCCGGTGACGACTTCGCGGGTCGAGATCGGATTCCGGCTGCAAACCCCTAAGCCGTCCGAATACTACTAGCTCGACTGGATCGAACCGGAGCGGGGGCTACTCGTCGGGTGGCATCAGGACGATACACACGATGACCCCGGGCCGGTACACCTGCAGGTGAACGATGAGGCGACGGCTGTCGAGCACCAGCGGGCGCAGTTCATCGATTCACACCCGCTTGCTGTCGCAGAACAGCGACCCGAATCGCTCCAGGGGGTTGTCCTTGCTGTCGAGTGGGAGCAGGGCAAACCTGTCGGACTCGACGTTTGAATCCCGGGTTGACTGTTACTGTCCGGCGTTGCACCGGTTCCGGGAGAATCAGGTCACTCTTGTGGCTTCGGTGCCGTCGCTGGCACGGTCGCGTTGCTTGCCGGCTTCCTCCTCCTGACGCGCCGTCGCCGCGAGAACTAGATCACTCGTACATCCGACCGTCGAACTCGGGGAAATCGAGGCTCCCGTTCCCGACCCGCTCGCGGATCCGACTCTGGTAGAGCGCCATCGCGACCTGTGGCACCGCCTGCGGCGGGACCGGGACCTGCTCGTCGAAGGCGTCCCCGGCCCACTCATTGTAGTCGGCGACGATATCCATCGCGTCCTTGAAGCTGCGGAACATCAACTCCTTGTAGGCATCCTGCATTGCCAGGGATTCGGGCTGGAGGCTGGAATACCCAGCGACTCCCGGCGGCGGCCGGCGACGGGGCCGGCCGAGCGCCGCCGCGCCAAGACACTATGAACACGCCGCCCGTCGTTCCGAACATGCCGAGCGTCGACGTCACGGAACACGACGGCGGGTTGCGACTCGCGCTGACCGAGGACGGGCGGGTGACCGACCTCTACATGGGCGTCGAGCGGCAGGCCCGGCTCGGGACGGAGGCCATCGGCGTGACCGGCTACACCATCGAGAGTATCGTCTTCGACGGCGCGAAGCTCTACTGCTACGCCGAGCCGACCCGCTGGTGGAGCACCGCCGGGGAGCCGACGGTCTGCAAGATCATCGACGTCAGCAACGGCGTCGACGCGGGGGAGTGGACCGTCTACGACGAGCGCGAGAACACGGTGCCGACGCCGGACGGTGAGGCGCGGCTGCTCTGGGAACGGACGGACTGAGGCCAGCCGCTCAGACGACACCGGCCAGCAGGCCCCCGACGACGGCCAGACCGCCGAGCACGAGGCAGACGAGCCAGAACGCGATGCGCTGGACGACACGCAGGAGCCCGTCGATGGTGGCGTAACCGACGACGGCGCTCGTCCCGAGCGCCAGGGCGGCCGCGAGCGGCTCGACCCCCGAGACGCCGGTGTCGAGGACGACGAGCAGGCCCGCGCCGACTGCCGCCGGAATCGAGAGCAGGAAGGAGAGCCGGAAGGCCGCCTCCGCGCGATACCCGCGCAGTAACAGCGCCGAGACGGTCGTGCCCGACCGGGAGACGCCCGGGAGGATAGCCAGTCCCTGGAGGGCGCCGACCAGCAGGGCGTCGGGGAGCGTTCCGCGTTCGCGCTCGCCGAGCGCAGTCCCGGGCCCCGCGGCGGGGGTCGCGTCCTCCGCCTCGGCCGGCGTGCCGCCGTCGGCTCGGGCGGCTCCGCCTCGATTCGCGGCTCGCTGGACGAGGCCCGTACCCACGAGCAGGAGGCCCACCAGCGTGACGAACGCACCGCCGGCCACCGCGGAGACGACCGCCTCCAGGGCGAGATAGGCGACGATACCGACGCCCCCGGAGACGAGCGTCGCGACCGCCAGGAAGCTGCAGTCGGCTCGCTCCCGGTCGGCGAAGGCCCCACCCGGCCGCCAGCGCGGCAGCGTCCGGAGGACCGCCAGGATCTCCCCACGGTAGTAGAGCGCCGCCGCCAGCGCCGTGCCCGCGTGGAGGAACAGCGCGTACTGGACGGCCGCCGTCTCGGGGCGCCCCTCGACGACCGTGAGGTAGAGGGCCACGTTCCCCTCACTGGAGACGGGGAGCCACTCGAACACCCCCTGGATGAGCCCGATGACGACGGCCACGCGGAGCGCCGCTCGCATCTGTGATAGCGTGGCGGACCGCCGGGTGTAGGCATTCCGGTTGGTATCCTGCGACCGCCTCGCCACGCCCACCGCCGTCCGAAGCTACTTGTAATGCAACGTAGTACAATGCATACATGGGATCGATTAGCGCACGGATTCCGGAGGAGGACGAGGCCGATCTGGAGGCCGTCGCCGAACTGCTCGATGAGGACAAGAGTTCGGTCATCCGGAAAGCTCTCCGAGAGGGACTCGACGATATCCGAGTCAGGATGGCGGCGGAGCAGTACCAGTCCGGCGAGGTGAGCGTCAACCAAGCCGCCAGACTCGCGGGCGTGAGCGTCGCCGAGTGGCTCGAGATCGCCCGCGAACGGAACCTGACGACACAGCTCACCCCGGACGACCTCGCGGACGACGCGGCAGCCGCCCACGAGCTATGAGGATACTCCTCGACGCGACGGTACTCATTGGACTGGGGCCGGTGGGCGAACTCGGCCTGTTGACGTCGTTCGACGGCACGCTCGTCTGCTGTCCGGCCGTCCGCCAGGAGGTGACGACGGAACCGGCACGGACCAATCTTGAACGGTTCCGTGAGGCGCACGACATCGGGACGGACTGTCCCGAAGAGGGGCCCCACCTCGACCGGGCGGCGGAGCTCCTCGGCGAGGACGAACTGTCCGGTGATGTCCAACTCGTCGCGGCATGTCTCTCCGCTCGCGACGCGGATACCTCGGTGGCGCTCGTCTCCGACGACCGGCGACTCCGGACGGTTGCGGACGGGCTTGGCGCGACCGTCACAGGGACCATCGGTGCCATCGTCCGGGCCGTTAATGGAGGACTCCCGGCGTCGGAGGGGGTGGAACTCGTCCGACGACTTGACGACCGGGGCCTCCACATGACCGCGGAGCTGCGCCACCGCGCCGAGGAGCTCGTACGAGACGCGGGTGACGGGGGGTCGGGATAGGGCCCCACGTCCGACTGTTGCCAACCTCCACGCCCACGACATAGTCGGAAGGCACAAGCGCCGCCCACGACCAGCAGGACCCATGACCGACGCGGACGCCGGTGGCGACGAGGGTGACGCGGACGTGGACGTGTCGGCCGTCACCCGTCGGGCAGTCGCCTCGGGGCCGGTCTGTGATGCCTGCCTCGGGCGGCTGGTGGCCGATCGGAGCTTCGGGCTGCGCAACGAGGAGCGCGGCCGGGCACTCAGGACGACGCTCGCACTGGCCGACGACGAGGCGTTCGAGCCGCCGTACGAACCGCCGGACGTGGCCGACTGCTGGGTCTGCGAGGGGCTCTGTGGCGAGTTCGACGCCCTCGCCGAGCGGGTGGTCGCGGAACTGGAGGGTATCGAGTTCGACACGTACCAGCTCGGGAGCCGGGTGCCGCCGCTGCTGGAGGAGAACGAGACGCTGCTCCGCGAGGAGGCCGGGCTCGACCCCATCGACGGCGCCCACGGCGAGGACCTGGGCAAGGAGCTCAACCGCGAGGTCGGGCGCCGCGTGGGCGCCCGGACGGGCGCGAAGGTCGAGTTCGGCCGGCCGGAGGTACAGGTCACGCTCGACGTGGCCGTCGGCGCGGAGACGACCGTCGAGGTCGATATCAACTCGCTGGCGGTCTACGGCCGCTACCGGAAGCTCCGGCGGATGGTCCCGCAGACGGAGTGGCCCTGCTCCGCGTGTGGCGGGTCGGGCCGCCAGCACGGCGTCGGGCCGTGCTCGGAGTGCGACGGCACCGGCTATCGCTACCGCACCAGCGTCGAGCAGGAGGTCGCGCCGACGTTGGTGGAGGCCCATCGTGGCCGCGAGGGCGTCTTCCACGGCGCCGGGCGCGAGGACGTCGACGCGCTGATGGTCGGCACCGGCCGCCCGTTCGTGCTGGAGGTCGAGGCCCCCCACCGCCGCCGGACTGACCTCTCGACGCTGGAGGCGGAGATCAACGAGGCCTCCGACGATATCGAGGTCGTCGGCCTCCGCTACGGGACCCACGGGATGGTCGAGCACGTGAAGGAGCTGGAGGCGACCAAGACCTACCGGATGGTCGTTACCTTCGACGAGGCCGTGACGGAGGAGGACCTGCAGGCCGCACTCGACGGGCTGCGGGGGGCGACGGTCGAGCAGCGCACCCCGAACCGGGTGGACCACCGCCGCGCGGACCTCGTGCGCACCCGGACGGTCCATGACATCTCCGGGGCGACGACCGACGGCGAGCACGCCACGCTCGTCGTCCACGGCGACGGCGGGCTCTACGTGAAGGAACTCGTCAGCAGCGACGAGGGCCGCACGGAGCCGTCGCTGGCGGACCTGCTCGGCGTCGACGCCGAGGTGACCGCGCTGGACGTGATGGCTGTCACCGGCGTCGCGGAGCCGTTCGAGCATCCCGACTACTTCCTCGCGGAGAGCGACGCTGCGGGTGCCGGCGGCCGCGACCCGGACGAGTGGACGGAGGGTATCACTGCGGACCAGGCCTCGGTGGTCGTCATGGAGCGGGCCGCGACGGCGGACGCCATCGCCCCCGTCGAACCGGGCGCAACGGCCCCGGACACGGATGCGGACGTCGACGGTGCCGGGTCCGACCGCTGACTGGCGGGACTCACGCCACGCGTGGGTCGTCCGACCGCGACCTCGGGACGCGAAATCTTGATTACGGCTGCGCTCACGCCCCGTGGTATGCGCTTCGGGGCTGACGAGGCCGGCAAAGGGCCCGTCCTGGGGTCGATGTTCGCCGCCGCCGTCCGAGCGCCGGCCGTCGCCATCCCCGCCGACGTCGACGATTCCAAGCGACTCCAGCCCGAACACCGGCGCGAACTCGCCGCCCAGCTCCGCGAGGACGACCGCGTCGACATCGGCGTCGCCGAGGTCCCACCTGCTCGCATCGACGGCCGCGGCCGCTGGGCCGACGCCGACACGGATATGAACACGCTGACCGTCGCCGCGCAGGCCGAGGCCCTCGCCGCGGTCGTCCGCGACGGCGACGGCGGCATCTGTGACGGGGGCGAGACGGACGCCGACCGGTTCGGCCGCCGGGTGACGGACCGCCTCGACGCCGACGTCGAGCTCCGGGCCGAACACGGTGCCGACGAGACGTACGCCATGGTCGCCGCGGCCTCCGTCGTCGCCAAGGTCGAGCGCGACGCCCACGTCGCGGCGCTCTCCGACCGGTACGCCGACCTCGGCTCGGGCTACCCCTCGGACCCGTCGACCCGCGAGTTCCTCACGCGGTACGTCGACCGCGAGGGCGACCTGCCCGACTGCGCCCGCCACTCGTGGTCGACCTGCGAGGACGTGCTGGCCGCACGCGAGCAGTCCGCGCTCCACGAGTTCTGAGCCGCCACGGTGCCGTGACTCGGCGATAGCGCTTCGATATGGAGTATATGTTCACAAATCTGGACAGAATTCTTGTACCCGGCGGTTAGCCCGGTTATACGAATACGGCCGACGGTTCAGCGATGTGACGACCGCCCGGCGGCTGACACGACGGGCGCAGGGGCCCGACCCACGGCGCCAGCCCTCACAGCGACATGTTGCTCTCGGCCTCGGCGCCATCCGTGGCGTCCTCGAGGCCGTCCTCCTTCATATCGCGGGTCATGTCGTGGCTGATGCCGGCGTCGGTGAGCACGTCCTCGAAGTCGGCCTGGTAGCGGGCGGAGACGCTGCGGATCTCCTTCTCCGTCCGGACGACGCGCCGGTAGCGCCGGACCGTGGAGGGCGAGACGTCCAGTTCGGCCGCGATATCGCCCGTGGAGCGGTCCTCGTTGAGCAGTTCCCGGAGGTCGGTCAGGTCGAACGGGGCGTCGCGGTCCCGGTCCCGGACGAGGTGGACGTCGAGGCGGGCCCGAACGACCTCGCGTCGGTCGACGTCCAGCGCCTCGGCGATATCGGTGTCGTCCTCGCCCTCGTAGTAGCCCCGGGCGACCCGGGCGTGTTCCGCGTCGGAGAGCTCCGTCTCGAAGTCGTATGTCTCGCGCATCCGCGCGACGGCCGCCGCCAGTCCCTCGGCCAGGTCGTCCTCGTCCTCCCCCGCCAGCGACCCCGGCGTCTCCTCCTGGGTCTCCGTGACCGTGTCCTCCCCGGTCACCTCCTCGAAGAGGTCCCGGAGCTCCTCCGTTTTCTCGTCCATGCGAGTCGCTCCCAGCCGAGCACGACACTTAAGCCTGTGGGCGAACCGGGTGGGCCGGACGGTCGCCGGGGCCCGCCCGGAGCGGTGGGCCGAGCGGAGACCACGGCCGGCCGGGCACCAGGTGATGGACGACCCGGCCGGTGCCGGGTTTACACTGGCAACCCGACCCCGGATTCGGGCTAAAAGCCGGCAACGGGACGGGTGCGAGCGGTTGACAAGAGTTAAGCATGTTGCCCTCCGTTCACGCCGTATGATGTCGACGCTACTCCAGGCCGGCGTCGAGTCCGGGGTCACCACCCGGCCGACGTTCTGGAAGATCTCCCACACCGGCGAGGTGGTGTTCTACTACCTCGCGATCGTCACGGTGTTCGTCTTTACCTACGGGGTGTACGAGCGGTTCGCCCGGTACCGTCGGGGGACCGAGGACTGGTTCGACCGGCTGGACGACCTTCCCGGGCGCATCGCGAGCGCCGCCAAGATCGTCGGCTCCAACGAGAAGCAGTTCAACCGCGACATCGTCGGCGGCGTGATGCACGCGTTCATCCTCTGGGGCTTCCTGACGCTGCTCATCGGGACCACCATCCTCGCCATCGACATCGACGTCTTCCGCAACGCCACGGCGCTGCTGACCGGCGAGCGCCAGTCCTTCTTCATCGGTGATTTCTATCTCTCCTACTCGCTGGTGATGGACGCGATGGGGCTGCTGTTCGTCGTCGGCGTGGGGATCGCGATCTGGCGGCGCTACGTCTCCCGCAACGAACGGCTCCACGGCAAGCACACCGACTGGGAGGACGCCTTCCTCGTCTGGTCGCTGTTCCTGCTCGGCGTCGGCGGCTACCTCCAGGAGGGGCTGCGCATCCTCGGCACCGCCAGCGTCGAGAACGGTGCCGTCCAGTTCATCGGCTTCGAGCGGGTCTCGTTCGTCGGCTGGTTCGTCGCCGACGTGCTGAACGCGACCTTCCAGACGTTCGGCATGGACCCCGCGGGCTCGGTCGCCATGGCCGGGACCCTCTACCCCGTCGGCTGGTGGTCCCACGCCATCCTCGCCTTCGTCTTCATCGCCGTCATCCCGTACGCAAAGCCGTTCCACATGATCTCCTCGTTCGCGAACGTGGTGACCCGCGACGAGAAGGCCGGCCAGCGCCTGCCAGGCATCCCCGCGGACCTCGATGCGGACACGGGCGCCGAGTCCATCGACCAGTTCTCCTGGAAGGAGATGCTGGACCAGGACGCCTGCACGAAGTGTGGCCGCTGTTCCTCGGTCTGCCCGGCGAACGCCTCCGGGCGCAACCTCGACCCCCGCGACGTCATCCTCGACCTGAAACAGTACCGCGAGGCGGTCGACGCCGGTGCCGAGGAGACGGAGATCATCGCCGAGGACGGCGACGTCATCGCCGCCGAGACGATGGAGTCCTGTATGGCCTGCATGGCCTGCATGGACGCCTGCCCGGTCGAGATCGAGCATCTCAAATCGTTCACCCGGCTCAACCGACAGCTCACCGACCAGGGCGACATCCAGTCCAGCCTGCAGGAGGTGTTCCAGAACGTGATGCAGAAGGGCAACACGTTCGGGAACAGCCAGCGCAAGCGCGCCGACTGGACCGAGGAACTCGACTTCGACGTCACCGACGCCCGCGAGGAGGAGGTCGAGTACCTCTGGTACGTCGGTGACTACCCCAGCTACGACGACCGGAACAGGAAGGTCGCCCGCTCGCTCGCGAAGTTGCTGAAGGAGTCCGGCGTCAGCTTCGGTATCCTGTTCGACGACGAGAAGTACGATGGCAACGACATCCGCCGGGTCGGCGAGGAGTTCCTCTACGTCGAGTTGGCGGGCCATCACGTCGAGTCGTTCCGGGACTGTGACTTCGATAAGATCGTCTGCACGGACCCCCACTCGTACAACACGTTCAAGAACGAGTACCCGGAGGTCGACTTCGACGAGTTCGCCGACGACCCCATGATGCCGTTCGAGGTCGAGGAGGCCTGGAACCAGGACGGCGAGGTGGACGTGCTCCACTGGACGCAGGTGGTCGAGGAACTGGTCGAGCGCAACGCGCTGGGCCTGCAGGGCACCGAACTCGACTACACCGTCACCTACCACGACCCGTGCCACCTCGGCCGGTACAACGACGAGTACGAGGCCCCCCGGGAGCTCATCCGCGCGACGGGCTGTGACCTCCACGAGATGCCCCGCAACCGCGACAACTCCTACTGCTGCGGTGGCGGCGGCGGCGGCCTCTGGCTCGAGCACGACGAGGAGGAGAAGGCCTCCGAGGAGCGCATCCGCGAGGCGCTGAACGACACGGAGGCCGGGAGCGCCGTCGGGAAGTTCGTCGTCGCCTGCCCGATGTGCATGACGATGTACGAGGACGGCCGCAAGACCGGCGACTACGAGGACGACATCGAGATCGTCGACGTCTCCGAGCTGCTCATCGAGGCCGTCGAGGCCGGCCCCTCGGCGACCGCGGCCGGCGAGACCGGCGCCCCGACGCCCGCGGACGACTGAGACGCACTCTTCCCCCTCGAGCCTCCTCGCGCACGCTGCCGGCGGGCGCCACGGGAGCCGCTCCTCGCAACCCCCTGCGGAGGGACGGTGTCGCCCCGCTCGGAGCGGTGCCCCCGCACCTGTGGCGCAGTGTGGCGCGACACGGGGACGGACCGGCGTCGTCCATCACTCGTTCTGACCGACTATCGGTCCCATAACCGACTGGAACCCGGTATAATACCGTTACCGTGGCAACGAGTTCTCGATGGGCCGATTTCCATCGGTATTCCGTCCCCTCCCGGACCGGATTCGCACGCCCACGCCCAGCCGCCGGGCCCGCCTCCCGCTCCTGACCGGGACCTGTCGCCCCGGCGAGAACCGCTGCCGGCGTGGTCCTTTCGGCCGCTCACGGGGCGCAGACGATACGTTCTTTCCCGCGGAGCCATGACATAGTATCACGCACCAGCGAGCCATGACCAAACACCTAGCATCAGGCGGTAGTGTATTATGCTCCTTAGTTGCGGTTAGTGTACCATTAGTCCTTAACAGAAATCCTCTTACGTCGTCTGACGCGAGGTGTTGACATGCAGGAACACACATCTGGGTCCGCGAGCGAGGCGGGCGAGTCGCTGCTCGTTGACCCGGACGAGGACCGCGCCAACTGTGGCGTCGGCGTGGTCTTCGACCTCGACGGCGAGGGCGGACACGACGTACTGGCCGACGGGCTCGAACTGCTGGAGAACCTCGAACACCGCGGCACGACCGGCGCCGAGGAGAACACGGGCGACGGTGCCGGGGTCCTCATCCAGATCCCCGACGCCTTCTTCCGCGACGAGCTCGAGGTCGACCTCCCGCCCGCCCGGGAGTACGCCGTCGGCTCCGTCTTCCTCCCGCAGGACGACGAGGCCGCCGCGAGCCTCCAGTCGATGGTGGAGACCGAGCTGGCCGAGCAGGGACTGGAGGCGTTCCACTGGCGGGCCGTCGAGACGGACAACGGGATGCTGGGCGCGACCGCCGTCGAGAGCGAGCCCCAGGTCGCGCAGGTGTTCGTCCGGCCCGCCGAGCCGATGGACGAGGACGCCTTCGACCGCGCGCTGTACGTCGGTCGCCGGTCGCTGGAGAACCGGCTCGAGGACGAGCAGCCGACCGGCGCCGAGCGGTTCTACATCGTCTCGCTGGACCGCAAGACGCTGGTCTACAAGGGCCTCCTGAAGGCCGACCAGCTCGCCGGCTACTACCCCGAGCTGACCGACGAGCGGATGGGGTCGACGTTCGCGATGGTCCACGCCCGCTTCTCGACGAACACGCTCGGCGCGTGGCATCTCGCCCACCCGTACCGGAACGTCATCCACAACGGCGAGTTCAACACCATCCAGGGGAACATCAACTGGATGCGGGCCCGGGAGACGGAGATCTCCCATCCCGACTTCGGCGACGACATCGAGGAGATCAAGCCCATCATCGACGACCCGGAGCAGTCCGACACGGCCTCCGTCGACAACGCGCTCGAACTGCTGATGGAGGGCGGCCGTGACCTGCCCCACGCTCTGCGGATGCTCATCCCCGAGGCGTGGCGCAAGGAGGGCAACCACGTCCCCGAGGAGCGCCAGGAGTGGTACGACTACCACGCCTCGCTCGTCGAGCCGTGGGACGGCCCCGCACTGGTCGCGGCGACCGACGGTGACCGCATCGGCGCCGTCCTCGACCGGAACGGGCTCCGGCCCTGCCGCTACGACGTCCTGACCGACAACACGCTCGTGATGGCCAGCGAGGCCGGCGCGATGGACCACGACCCCAGCGAGATCGAGCGTCGGGACCGCCTCCAGCCCGGCCAGCTGTTCCTCGCGGACCCCGAGGAGGGACGGGTCGTCCCGGACGCGGAGGTGTTCGAGGGCCTGCTCGACGAGCAGTACGGCGAGTGGGTCGACCGCGAGCAGGTCTCGCTCCCGGACATCGCCGACGCCGACGACAAGGCGCCCCGCGACGACGTCGAGGGGCTCCGGGCCCACCAGGCGATGTACGGCTACACGTACGACGAGATGGACCACCTGCTGGAGCCGATGGCCAGCGACGGGAAGGACCCCGTCGGCTCGATGGGCGATGACACGCCGCTGTCGGTGCTCTCGCAGTTCAACCGGCCGCTGTTCAGCTACTTCAAGCAGCTGTTCGCGCAGGTGACGAACCCGCCGCTGGACTACATCCGCGAGGAGGTCGTCACGTCGATGGAGACGCGGCTGGGCGCCCAGCGCAATCTGCTGGACGAGACGCCCGAGCACGCCCGCCAGCTGGTCGCGGACTCGCCCGTCCTGACCGACGCCGAGACGGCCGGCATCAAGGACCTCGACGAGGCGGACGGCCTCTCCTCGGCCGTCCTCGACATCACGTACGACCCCGAGGAGACGGCCAGCCTGGAGGCCGCGGTGCGCGGGCTGCGGGCGGAGGCGACCGCCGCCGCACAGGAGCACGACATCCTCGTGCTCTCGGACCGCGCGGCCGGCGAGGACCGGGTCCCCATCCCCAGCCTGCTCGCCGTCGGCGGCACCCACCACCACCTCGTCCGGAACGGACTACGCAACCACGTCGGGCTCGTGCTGGAGTCGGGTGACCCGCGTGCGGTCCATCACTTCGCGACGCTGGTCGGCTACGGTGCCGGCGCGGTCAACCCGTACCTGGCCTTCCAGTCCATCTCCGACCTCGTCGCCGGCCCGGACGGCGCCGACGAGGCCGCCGCCATCGACGCGTACATCCACGCCGTCGAGGACGGCATGCTGAAGACGATGGCCAAGATGGGCATCTCGACGGTGGAGTCCTACCAGGGTGCCCAGATCTTCGAGGCGGTCGGCCTCGACTCCGATTTCGTCGCCGAGTACTTCGAGGGCACCACCGCCCGGACGGGCGGCATCGACATCGAGGACGTGGAGGCGGACCTAGAGAAGCGCCACCACGTCGCCTGGAGCGAGGAGGCCGACCTCGAGCGGCAGGGCGAGTACGAGCACCGCTCGGACGGCATCTATCACGAGTGGAACCCCGAGAGCGTCGGGGCGCTCCAGCAGGCGGTCCGCACCGCCGACTACGAGCGCTACGGCGACTTCGCGGAGCTGATGAACGAGCAGAACGAGCAGCTCCAGACGCTGCGCGGGCTGCTGGAGTTCGACTCCGACCGCGACCCCGTCGACATCGACGAGGTCCAGCCGGTCGAGGAGATCGTCCAGAAGTTCGCGACGGCATCGATGAGTCTCGGCTCGCTGTCGCCGGAGGCCCACGAGAACAACGCGATCGCGATGAACCGGCTCGGCGGGAGTTCGGGCACGGGGGAGGGCGGCGAGCCGCCCGAACGGTTCGATACCGAGAAGGAGTGCAACATCAAGCAGGTCGCCTCCGGCCGGTTCGGGGTCACCTCGGACTACCTCACCAACGCCGAGGAGATCCAGATCAAGATGGCCCAGGGGTCAAAGCCCGGCGAGGGCGGCCATCTCCCCGGGATGAAGGTCAACGAGATGATCGCGCACGTCCGCTACTCGACGCCGGGCGTGGGGCTCATCTCGCCGCCGCCGCTGCACGACATCTACTCCATCGAGGACCTCAAGCAGCTCATCCACGACCTGAAGGCGGCCAACCCGGACGCCGACATCAACGTGAAGCTGGTCTCCGAGGCCGGCATCGGCACCATCGCGGCCGGCGTCGCGAAGGCCAACGCCGACGTGGTCCACATCTCGGGCCACTCGGGCGGCACCGGCGCCAGCCCGAAGACCAGCATCAAGAACGCGGGCCTGCCGTGGGAGCTCGGGCTGGCCGAGGCCAACCAGATGCTCCGCGCGACCGACCTGCGCGACCGCATCCGCGTCACCGTCGACGGCGGGATGAAGACCGGCCGTGACGTGGCCATCGCCGCCCTGCTGGGCGCCGAGCAGTACGTCTTCGGCACCGCCTCGCTGGTCACCTCGGGCTGCGTGATGGCCCGGCAGTGCCACGAGAACACCTGCCCGGTCGGCGTCGCCACCCAGCGCGATGACCTGCGTGCCCGGTTCCCCGGCGAGCCCGACCACGTCATCAACTACATGACGTTCATGGCGCAGGAGCTGCGCGAGATCATGGCCGACCTGGGCTTCACCTCGCTGGACGAGATGATCGGCCGCCCGTCGGTCCTCCGCCAGCGGACGGACGTGGAGCAGGAGAAGGCCCGGAAGCTGGACCTCTCCTCGGTCATCGCCCAGCCGCCGGGCGACCAGCGCCGGAAGACCGAGCCCCAGACCCACGAGGTCGACGAGCAGCTGGACTGGGCGATCATGGACGAGCTGGGCGACGCCCTCGAGACGGGCGACCCGACCCACCTCGACATGGAGATCGGCAACCAGCACCGCGCCGTCGGGGCGACGCTCTCGCATCACATCTCGACCGAGCACGGGCTCGAGGGCCTCCCGGAGGACACCATCCGGGTGGACTTCGACGGCGTCGCCGGCCAGTCGTTCGGCGCCTTCCTCAAGCACGGCGTGACGATGTCGCTGACCGGCAGCGGCAACGACTACGTCGGCAAGGGGCTCTCGGGCGGGAAGCTCATCATCCAGACGCCCAACAGCGCCCCGTACGAGCCCGAGGAGAACATCGTCACCGGTAACGTCGCGCTGTACGGCGCGACCCAGGGCCAGGCCTACATCAACGGGAAGGCCGGCGAGCGGTTCGCCGTCCGGAACTCCGGCGTGAAGGCGGTCGTCGAGTCGGTCGGCGACCACGGCTGCGAGTACATGACCGGCGGGGTCGTCGTCTGCCTGGGCGACACGGGCAAGAACTTCGCCGCCGGGATGAGCGGCGGCGTCGCCTACGTGCTCGACCGCGACGGCGACTTCGAGGAGCGGGTGAACTACGGCATGGTCGACACCACCCGCGAACTGGACGAGCGTGACCGGCGCATGATGCGCCGCCTCGTCGAGAACCACGCGGCTCACACGGATTCGGACCGCGCCCAGTACGTCCTCGACAACTGGGAGGCCGAGCTCGACGAGTTCGTGAAGGTGATGCCCGAGGCCTACTCGCGCGTCCTCAGCGAGGGCGCCGAGGACGTCCGGGAGGACCTGCCCGAGTCGGTCGGCCCGGACACCGGCGCCAGCGGCTCCGAGTTCGCCGCCTCCACCGACGACTGAGTGGCACGACGGCCCCGGCCCCCCGACCGGTCGGGGTCCACCCGACGCCGGGACCGCGCTCTCGCCGTGGACGCACAGCACACGAGCCGGTCGGCTGTAACGAGTGCCGCGCCACAGCCGCCGGGACCGGTATCAGTCGGTCCGGCCCCGCTCGTCCGGCCAGGTCTCGCGGACCGCGACGGCGTGCTGCATCGCCTCCCGGAGGTGGTACGACGCCTCGTCGTCCTCGGCGGCGTCGAGCGCGGCCCCGAGTTCCTCGCGGAGGACGGCCAGCGGGTCGGTGCTGAGCTCGGCGTTCCTCATCATCCGGGCGTGCGTCGTGCCGGTATATAAGCTCACCTCCCGAACAGGGGCCGGTCGAGGGTCGGTGCGTCCCTGCCGATGCTCGACCCCCGGACGAACGCGAGGCTGGCTGGCGGAACCGCTTTGCCCTCGCCGGGCGACCGTCGCGCATGGCCACGCTCCAGCTCCTGCGACACGCGACGCTGCGACTGACGCTCGGGGACACGACACTGCTGGTGGACCCGATGCTCGCCGCGCCCGGCGGGATACCGCCGATCCCGAACTCGCCGAACGACCGGCGGAACCCGCTCGTGGCCCTCCCGGACGCCCCGCTCGCCCACGACGCGCTGCTGGTCACGCATCTCCATCGGGACCACCTCGACGACGCGGCCCGCGACCAGCTCCCCGACGGGCAGCCGACGCTCTGCCAGCCGGCGGACGCCGACGAGCTGGGCGACGAGGGGTTCGATCCGCGGCCGGTCGACGGCACGGCGATGCTCGGCGACCTGACGGTCACGCGGACGCCCGCGCGCCACGGCGACGGCGAGCTGGCCGAGCGGATGGGGCCGGTCTCCGGGTTCGTCCTCGAGGCGCCGGGCGAGCCGACCGTCTACCATGCCGGCGACACGGTGCCGTACGAGGCGGTCCGGGAGACGCTCGACACCCACGAGCCCGACGTGGTGGTCGCCAACGCCGGCGCCGCGCAGTTCGTCGAGGGTGACCCCATCACGATGACGCCCGCGGACGTGCTCACGCTCCGCGAGTGGACCGATGCTACGATCGTCGCGGACCACATGGACGCCATCAACCACTGCCTCGCGACCCGCGAGGACCTGACCACGGCGCTGGCCGAGGCTGGCGCCCGGGAACAGGTGGTCGTTCCGGCCGACGGCGGGACGGTCGCGCTGGACTGACGACGCCCGGGGGGCGAGCGCCCCACGTCACAAGGGGTTTGTCGGTCGGGGCCGAGCGGTCTCCCGATGGCTGGTCTCGCCGACGTGTTCCTGACCCCGCTGGGTCTGCTCGCCCTCCTCGCGGTGGTCCCGCTGCTGTTGCTGTATCTGGTGCGGCCGGACCCGCGCCGGCTCCGACTCCCGACGCTGGAGTTCCTCGTCGTAGCCGACGAGAGCGGCGTCGATAGCCCCGCATTCCGCCGGCTCCGCCGGAACCTGCTGCTGCTGGTGCAGGTGGTCGTCATCGTGCTGCTCGCGCTCGCGTTGGCCTCGCCGTACATCACCACGACGGGGACGGCGACGACGGCGGAGACGGTCGTGGTGCTGGACACCTCCGCCAGCATGGCCGTCGAGGACGCCGGCGGGAGTCGGTTCGCGGCGGCGCGTGAGATCGCCCGCGAGTCCGTCTCGGAGTCGACCTCGGTCGTCACGGCGGGCACGACCCCACGGGTCCGGCTCCAGCGCGGCGCCGCCGCCGACGCACGGGGAACCCTCGCGAGGGTCGAGCGGACGGACGCTGCCAGCGACCTCGGGGCGGCGATCTCGGCGGCCACCGCGGTCGCGGACGCGGACGCCCGTGTGGTGGTCGTGAGCGACTTCGCCGGTGCGGGCTGGCGCGAGGCTGTCGAGACCGCCCGCGGCCGGGGATACCGGGTCGACCTCCGACCCGTCGGCGGGTCGGTCCCCAACGTCGGTATCGTCGACGCCGAGTACGAGCGGTCGACGGTGACGGTGTCGGTGAAGAGCTACGCCGACGGGCCAGTCGAGCGGACGGTCCGGCTGGGCGAGGCCGAGGAGACGGTCGCGTTGGACCCGGGCGACGTCGGGACGGTCACGCTGCCGGTCCCGGTCGGCGACGCGACCGTCAGGCTGGCTCCCGGCGACCGGTTCCCCGTGGACGACCGGCTCCACGTCGCGGGTCCGGACGCTCGAACCGTCCGGGTGCTGCTGGTCACGAGCAACCCCCGGAGGGACCGGTTCATCCGGACCGCGCTATCGGTCCCCGAAACGGTCGACGTGACCGTCGCCGAGCCCCCGACCGCCGTGGACGCCGCGTACGACGTGGTGGTGTTCGGCACGGTCGACCGGACCCGGCTGCTGGAGAGCACGCGCGAGACCGCGGCCCGGATCACCCGCGAGGGCGGCGGGACCATCATCGTCGCCCAGGACCAGCTCGGCGAGGTCGGCTACGGCCCCCTGTTGCCGGTCGAGCCGACCGGTCGCACCGAGCGCCCGACGCTCCGGTCGCGGACGGACCGGCTGACCCGCGGCATCAGCTTCCCACCACCGGAAGTGGCGCCGACGGCCGTACTGAAGAACGGCTCGTCGGCGGTCGTC
The DNA here is from genome assembly GCF_007421925.1 of Haloglomus irregulare. Classification (GTDB taxonomy): domain Archaea; phylum Halobacteriota; class Halobacteria; order Halobacteriales; family Haloarculaceae; genus Haloglomus; species Haloglomus irregulare. The sequence goes on along the minus strand of NZ_QMDX01000001.1, from coordinate 565,512 downwards.
ACGGCCGACGGGTCGCCGCTACTGGCTCGCGGCCGACTCGGTCAGGGCCGGACGCTGTACTACGGCTACCTCTCCGACGAGTCGGAGTTCCAGTTCAACTACCAGTATCCCGTCCTCTGGAAGCGGCTGGTGTTCGAGGCGGCCGGCCGGGCCCCGCTTGACGAGACGAACCGGCGGACCGGGGGGCGCCTGTCGGTCGCCAACGGGACGACCGTCGTCGGGCCGGACGGGGAGCGGACGGTCGACGGCGCCGTCCGACTGGACGCGGCCGGTCACTACCGGGCGGGTGACCGGCGGGTGAGCGCCTCCCTGCTCGACGACGCCGAATCGAACGTCTCGGCCCCGGCCCTCTCGTCGGGCCCGGACGGGATCGCCGGGGAACGCGAGGAGACGGTCGAGCGGCCACTCGACCTCTCACCGGGCGTCGCGCTCGTGGCAGTCGGCGCGGTACTGGCCGAGGTGGCGCTGTTGCGCCGCCGGGGTGACCTCTGATGTCGGGGGCGTCCACCGTGGCGCTCGCGCCGACCCAGTCTGACCTCCCCGGCACGGAGGCCGTCGAGGCGACCGTCCGCGGCGTGACCGTCGGGCTGGAGCTCCCACTCGCTCTGCTCGCGATTCCGGTCGCGCTGGCGCTCCTCGTCGCGCTGGCCGTCCGGACGGGCCAGGGTGGAGACTGGGGGCGCCGGCGCCGCATCGGGCTGCTCCTGGCGCGGGCATCGATAGTCGTGTTGCTGGTAACGGCCGCGGCCGGCCCGTACACGGCGGTCGCGCGGGAGACCCCGGGCGAGCCACGGGTACGGCTGCTGGCCGACGAGTCCGACTCGATGGCCGTCACGGACGCCGACATCGATGCACTCGCCGCGGCCATCGAAGCGGAGGGTGTGCCGGTCAGCCGATCGGTCGTCGGCTCCGGCGCCACCTCCAGGGTCGGCGATGCGGTGGTGGCGAGCGCTGAGCGCAACGCCTCGTTACTGCTCGTCTCCGACGGTCGGGTGACCGACGGTCGGTCACTGGCGGCGGCCGGCGAGGTCGTGACAGAGGCCAACGCGACCGTCCACACGGTCGACCTCTCCTCGACGCGGACCGAGCGGTACGTCACCCTGTCCGCCCCTCCGAAGACCTCGGTCGGCATCGACAACCGGTTCGTCGTCCGCGTCGGCGGCGTTGCCATCGAGGACTCGGCGCCCGTCACGGTCGAGGTCGACGGGACGCCCGTCTTCACCGAGGTGGTCGACGGCGCCGACACCGCGGAGTTCAGCTACACCTTCGACGAGGTGGGGACCCACGAACTGGTCGCTCGGGTCGGCGCTGACGACGGGACCGGGCGGAACGACGTCTACCGTCGCACCGTCCGCGTCGTCCCGCAGCCACGGGTTCTCTACGTCTCCGAGGGCGCGTACCCGTTCGGCGATCTGCTTGAGGAACTGTACAACGTGACGCGCCGCCCCGCGATCCCGGACGACCTGCGCCCGTACCAGGCGGTCGTGCTCCAGGACCAACCCGCCGCGACCGCGGGCAACGTGACCGCGCTCCAGCGTGCCGTCATCGACGGCACGGGACTGGTGGCGGTCGGCGGCCGCAGCGCGTACGACGGCGGTGGCTACGGGAACTCCTCGCTGGGCGCGGTGCTCCCCGTGAGCACCGGCGAGACGGACGGCCGGACGACGCGGCTGGTGGTGCTGGTCGACGTCTCGGGCAGCGCCGAGGAGGGGATGACGGTCCAGAAGCGGGCGACGCTCAACGTCATCGGACAGCTCGGTGACGAGAACGAGGTCGGGCTGGCCGCGTTCAACTTCCGGGCTTACCGCATCAACGAGGTGGTGCCGCTCGGGCCGAACCGCGAGCAGCTCCGTGAGAAGGTACGCCGGCTGGACAGCGGCGGCGCGACCGACCTCGCAGTCGGCCTGCGTGGGGCCGCCGACCTGCTCAACGGTCCCGGAACGGTCATCGTCATCTCGGACGGCCGGAGCCAGGACGTCTCCGCCCGCGGCGTCGCCCGCGAGCTCAACGAACAGGGCGTCCAGGTGGTGTCGATCGGCGTCGGGGAGCGCATCGATGAGGACCGCCTGTCGGACGTCGCCGACGCCACGGGCGGGCAGTACTTCCGTGCCGACGAGACCGACCGGCTGCGGCTGCTGTTCGGCGGTGACTCGCGGTCGTTCAGCGGCGACGGCCTCACCGTCGTCAACCGGAACCAGTTCATCACGGCCGGGGTGGAGCCGACCGCCGACCCGGCGATGGCCAACGACGTGTCGGTGAAGTCCGGTGCGGACTTGCTCGTCGCGACCAGCGACGGGACACCTGCGCTGGCGCAGTGGCGCTACGGGCTCGGCCGGGTCGTCTCCGTGACCGCCTACGGGCGGGACGGGACGCTACGCGGACTGCTGACCGAGCCGGACTCGCTGCTGCTGTCGAAGTCTGTCAACTGGGTCATCGGCGACCCCGAACGGGGGAGACGGGGCGTTGTCGCCGCACCCGACGGCAGAGTCGGCGAGCGGGTGACCGTCCGGTACGTCGGCGACGAGCGCCCGACCGCGGCGCCCCGATTCCGCCAGGTCGAGCCGGGGACCTACGAAACGACGCTGCGACCGTCGGAACCGGGCTTCGTCGACGTGCTCGACGCGCGACTCGCTGTCAACTACCCCCGCGAGTACGGTGCCTACGGACAGTCGGACGCGGTCGCGGAGCTGGTCGGGAGGACGGGGGGCCAGCGATTCGACCAGGGTGAGGCGGCGGCCATCGCACGGACGGTCCAGCAGTCGGCCGAACGGACCCGCGAGGTCCGCCAGGAGTGGGGGTGGCTACTGGTGACCGTCGGGCTCCTCCTGTTCCTGCTGGAGGTGACGGCCCGGCGGCTCTCGCGCTACCGGCAGTACCGCCGGACGCCGACCGACGCGGCCGCGGACGACTAACCGCCGGCCAGCGCTCCCACCGAAGAGATTTGTGTGCCCGGTGGCACCGAGAACGCATGAAGTCGCTCGGCGACGGTATCAATCTGGTCCTCGTCCTCGTAGTCGGCGTCTCCATGGCCGGCACCGCCGGTGCGACGCTGTTCTATCAGGAGTCGGTTGAGGACCTCCAGGACCGAAACGAACAGCTGCGCGACCGGAACGCCGAACTGGAGTCCGAGGTTCAGGCCAAGAAGTCCCAATTGGCGGACGCGGAGCAGCGGCTGAAGCGGATCAACGAGACGATCGCCACCCGTCAGGCCGACCTGAGGCAGGTGACCGAGCAGCTCCGGGAGACCGAGGACCGGCTCCGGGAGACCGAGGACGAGCTGGTCGATACCCGTGAGTCGCTCAGGACTGCCCGCTCGCGGGCCGACGAGCTCGAATCGGAGCGTAATTCGCTCCGGGTCGAGCGCAACAACCTGGAGTCGAGGGTGGAGCTGCTGCGAAGCCAGCGCAGCGAACTCGAGTCTCGGACCGAGGAGTTGGAGTCCCAAATAAACGAACTCGAGCGAAGCGTCAGCGAACTGCAGACCACGACCGAGGAGCTGGAGGCGGAGCGCGACGCATTCCAGGAGGAGAACGAGCAGCTCCGACAGGAGAACGAGCAGCTCAGACGAGAGAACGAACGGCTGGAACGGGAACTCGAGGAGTGCCGGTCGAACAACGGCAGCGACGGGTCGGACTCGTGACCGACGCCACGGCCGACGGGACGGACGGAGATGACAGTACCGCTGAAGACCCACGGGCGGCCGTCGAGGGAGCGGTCAAGGAGATCCGGCGGGAGTCGCTCAAGGCCGCCGCCGTTCCGGCACTGGTCGACGGTGTCGTCGTCCTCCTGGCGGCCAACCTCGTGCTGGCGCTCGTCAGCGCCCGGCTTCCGGGTCCGGAGTGGGCCGGTCTCGCCGCCGCGGCCGGGCTGGGACTCGTCGTCGCCACCGGCGAGTTCGCCCTCCAGGTCCGCCGGCCGCCGGTCGAGCGGTTCGAGGCGGCCAACCCGGACCTCCGGGAGGCGCTCCGGACCGCTCGCGACGCCGCCACCGCCGGTGCCGATAGCGTCGTCGCGCGCCGGCTCTATGCGGACGTTCTGGAGCGACTCCGGGCGGCCTCGAGTGCCGAATTGGTGCCCGTACGCCGCGTCGCGGCGACGGCCGTCCTCGTCGTCGTGCTCTCGGTCGCCACCGTCGGCGTGGCCGCCGGCGGAATCGGCCTCGGTCCCGTCGTCGACGGCGACGGTGGAACGAACGGCCCGGCCGCCAACGGGACGACCGCCGACGGGAACAACTCGTACACCGGGCTTCAGGACGGCGACAGCGTGCTGGGTGCCGAGACGAACGTGAGCGACGGCAGCGACGAGACGGAACTGGTCATCAGCGGGACCGAGGGCGGCGCTGGTGACGACGACACGCCGACGAGCAACCGGTCATACGAGTCTGACAGATACGTGCCGGAGGGGTCGTACGAGGCACAGCAGGCCGGCTACGACGCTCCCGACGACGTCCAGAACGCGGACATCATCCGCGAGTACAACCTCCGTATCAGGGAGGACGACGACGAATGAGCCGGCGGCGACCACCCCGACCGGGACGACCGACCGTCGCGGCGGGTCCCGTGGCCCCGGACCGACGCATACGGACACGAGACACATGACCGAAGACACCACCGAGACCGAACTCGATGTCGATGCCCTGCAGACGAAACTGGCGACCGTCCGCGAGGAGGTCGGCCGGCGGCTGGTCGGCCAGCAGCAGGTGCTGGACGAACTGCTGGCCTGTCTGCTGGCCGACGGCAACGCACTCCTGGAGTCGAACCCGGGGCTCGCGAAGACGCTGACCGTCCGGACCCTGGCGAACGTCACTGACCTCTCGTTCTCGCGGATCCAGAACACGCCGGACCTGATGCCCTCCGACATCACCGGCACCGAGATCATCCGTGAGGACGCGACGGGTGGCCGCGAGTTCGTCTTCGAGCAGGGACCGGTCTTCGCGAACGTCGTGCTGGCCGACGAGATCAACCGCGCCACGCCGAAGACCCAGGCCGCGCTGCTGGAGGCGATGGAGGAGGGCCAGGTGACCGCGGCGGGCGAGACCCGCGCGCTCCCGGAGCCGTTCTTCGTGATGGCGACGCAGAACCCCATCGAGCAGGAGGGGACCTACCCGCTTCCGGAGGCCCAGATGGACCGATTCCTGCTGAAGATCCTGGTCGACTACCCCTCGGTGGACGAGGAGCTGACGGTCGTCGACCGGTATACCGGGCGGGTCGACGAGGCCATCCCGGTCGAGCAGGTGCTCACCCGCGAGGAGCTCCGGGACGCACAGCGGCTCACCCGCGAGGTCCCCATCGCCGAGGACATCCGCGAGCGGGCGGTCGAGTTGGTCCGGGCGACCCGGGAGGCCGACCATATCGAGTACGGCGCCTCTCCGCGGGCGAGCATGGCACTGGTGGTGACCGCGAAGGCCCGGGCGCTCATCGAGGGGCGGGCCTACGTGAGCGAGGCCGACATCGAGCGGATGGCCCGGCCGGTGCTCCGACACCGGGTGGTCGTGGACTTCCGGGCCGAGCGCGACGGGATGACCCCCGACGAGGCGGTCGGCGAGCTCCTATGAGTATCGACCCCGGATTCATAGACGAGTTGGAGCGGTTCGCGCAGTCGCGCGATCAGCGTGTCACCTCGCGCTACCAGGGCGAGCAGCGGACCCGAGAGCGTGGCGAGGGGCTCACGTTCGCGGACTACCGGCGGTACGCCCCCGGGGACGATACGCGGCGTATCGACTGGAAACTGTTCGCCCGCACGGACGAACTCTACGTCACCGAATACGAGGCCGAGCGCAACCGGACCCTGCACGTCCTGCTCGATAGCAGCGGCTCGATGGGCTTTGCCGGCGCCGGGGCGCCCCCGAAGTTCGAACTGGCGGCCAAGCTGGGCATCGGGTACGCCTACCTCGCCGCCCGCGCACACGACACGTTCCGGTTTGCCGTGTTCGACGACCGACCGGAGCGGCTCGACCGGGGGCGGTCGACACGTGGGGAGGTGCTCGGCCTCGTCGACGATCTCGGTGCCCGCGAGCCGGCGGGGGAGGGAGCGTTCGACGACGCGCTGGAGGCGTACGCCGACCGCATCGACGACCGGTCGCTGGTGCTGGTGCTCAGCGACTGTCTGGCGCCAGCCGCGGCGGTCGAGGCGGGGCTGGCTACGCTGGCTCGCGACAACGAGGTCATACTGGTCCGAACGCTGGACCCCGTCGAGCGCGACCTCCCGGTCAGTGGTGACGTGGTCGTCGAGGACCCGGAGACGACGACCTCGGTCCGAACCCACGTCGGTTCCCGCCGTCGCGATTCGTACCGGGCCCGACTCCGGGGCCACATCCAGGACGTCGCCGACCGCGCACGCGGGCTGGGTATCGACTACCAGCTCGCGGAGTCGGATGCCGACTTCTTCGAGACGTTCGGGACGCTCTGGCGGACCTGAGGTGTCTCAACCCCGCCGCCCGCGTCGGTGCACCCCCTCCGCTCCCACGCCGTTCGCCGCCCCACCGCGCGCTGCTGTGCCTGCCTGATGTGAACTCGGGCGTCCCCGTCCGCGACCACCACGGCCCGGTCGGGCCGGTCCTCGAGTTCCTGCAGCCGTCTCTCCATCTCGTCCGTTCCTGTACCGAATGACTCGGACCCCGGGTAGTCGGAGGGGTTGATATGTAACGCAAGGGTCCAGCCCGGCTTCCCGCATCGTCGGGCGGCGACGGGGCGGTCCGCGGGCCGCGGGCCCCGCTGTGGCCGTCGGGTCAGCCGTCGAGGAACCGCCGGACGCCGCTGACCGGTTGGGTGTTCAGCACGTCCGCGGGTTCCGCCCAGCCCCGCCGGGCCGCGTGGACCCCGTAGCGGATGTAGGCGTAGCTCTCCGGGCGGTGGGCGTCGGTGTCGACGACGACCGTCGCTCCCTGCTCGACGGCCTGCTTGACCGCCGCGCCGCGCAGGTCCAGCCGGCGGGGATTGGCGTTGATCTCCAGGGCGACGCCCGCCTCGGCGGCGGCCTTCCCGACCGTCTCGAAGTCGAGGTCCAGCCCCGAGCGCCGGTTCAGCTGCCGGCCCGTCGGGTGGCCCACGATGTCCGTCGCGGGGTGCTCGATGGCCGTCACGATACGGTCGGTACCGTCGCCGTCCAGCGCGGCGTGTGGCGAGGCGACCACGCAGTCCAGCTCGTCGAGGACGTCGTCGCCGACGCTCAGCCCGCCCTCGGCGTCGATGTTCGCCTCGACGCCGGCGAACAGCGCCACGTCGGCATCGCTCGCGACCTCGCGGACCTCGGCGACCTGCTCCAGCAGCTCCTCGTCGTCCAGACCGACGCCGCCGACCATCCCCGGTCCCGTGGCGTGGTCGGTGACGGCGATGTAGTCGTGGCCGAACGCGGCCGCGGCCTCGGCCATTTCCGCGACGGTACCGTTCCCGTCGGACCACTCCGTATGAAGATGGAGGTCGCCGCGCACGTCGGGCTCCTCGACGAGGTCCGGCAGGTCGCCCGCGGCGGCGGCGTCGACCTCGCCGCGGTCCTCCCGGAGCTCCGGCGGGACCCACGGCAGGTCGACGGCCGCGTACATCCCGCGTTCGGCCGCCCCGGCGACCCGGTCGCCGGCCCGGGGCCCGGCGTCCTCGCGCTCGCGGCTCTGCCGTTCGCTCCGGGTGGTCTCGCCGTCCCGCTGCTCGGCCTCGTCGACGTCGCTCACGTCGAAGACGCCGTACTCGTTCATCGTCAGGCCGCGCTCGATGGCGCGGTTGCGCACCCGGACGTTGTGGTCGCGACTTCCCGTGAAGTACTGGAGCGCGGCGCCGAACGCCGCCGGGTCGACGACCCGCAGGTCGATCTGGAGCCCGTCGGCCCGCACGGACGCCTTCGCCTCGCCGGCCTCGATGACGCGGTCGGTCCCGTCCCAGCCGGTGAACGCGTCGAACACGCTCTCGGGGTCGTCGCTACCCACCAGCACGTCCACGTCGCCGACGGTTGGCTTCCAGCGCCGGAGCGAGCCCGCGGGCTCGGCGCGCTCGACGGCGCTCGTCGCCTCCAGGTGGTTGATGACACGGTCCGCGAGCGGGCGGCCCTCGCCCAGCAGCGCCCGGCCGTGGCTCTCGCGGGCGAACTCGATGCCCTCCCGGATGTTCTGCTCCGTCTTCGGGCCGAAACCCTTCACCTCCTGTATCTCGCCGGCCTCGGCGGCGGCCTCTAAGTCGTCCAGCGTCTCCACGCCGAGTTCGCGGTAGAGGTCCCCCACCGTCTTCGGGCCGACCCCCTCGACCCGCGTGAGCGCCTCGATATCGGCGGGGAGTTCGGCGCGCAGCTCCTCCAGCTCCTCGATGGCGCCGGTCTCGACGTATTCGACGAGCTTCGCCGCGATGGCGTCGCCGACGCCCTCGATGTCCTGAACCGTGGCCTCGCCCTCGGCCGCGAGCCCGGCGACGTCGGCCGGGTGGCCGCGGACGTTCTCGGCCGCGCGACGGTAGGCGCGGGGCTTGTACTCCACGTCCATCGCCTCCAGCCGGTCGGCCATCTCCTCGAGCAGGTCGGCGACGACGGCGTTCTGTGTCATTGTCCGAACGGAGTGGTTCCGGCGTGATAGTTCGGACGGGTGACGGACTGCCGCCGCCGTCACGACCGGGCGCGCTCGTCACCGCTCCCCAGCCCCCGGGTGGGCCCGACCCCGGGCCAGGTCGTTCGGGCCGCCCCAGAGCTCCACTATTTGAATTACCCGTCAGTAAATGGTAGACTGGTTTTATGATAGCGTAGGGTGATAGCATGTATTATGGGTGACAACCCAGCCTACGACTACGTGATCGTCGGTGCCGGTTCGGCCGGGTGTGCGATGGCCAGCCGGCTCACCGAGGACGCGGGGACGGACGTCCTGTTGCTCGAGGCGGGCGCTCCGGACGAGAAGGAGGAGATCCACGTCCCGGCGATGTTCCCGCACCTGTTCAAGAGCGAGGCCGACTGGGAGTACTACACGGAGCCACAGGACGACCTCGGCGGGCGTGAGTTCTACTGGCCACGCGGGAAGACGCTCGGCGGGTCGAGTTCGCTCAACGCGATGATCTACATCCGTGGGCATCCTCACGACTACGACACGTGGGCCGACTTGGGGAACGAGGGCTGGGGGTACGAGGAGATGCTCCCGTATTTCAAGCAGGCCGAGCATTTCGAGCCGGGCGCCGACGAGTTCCACGGTGCGGGCGGGCCTCTGAACGTCGCCGAGCCGGCCGACCCCCACCCCGTCTCCGGGGCGATGGTGGAGGCAGCGGTCGAGACCGGTATCGAGCGCAACGACGACTTCAACGGTGCCCAACAGGCCGGCGCGGGCCACTACCACGTCACCCAGAAGGACGGCCAGCGCCACAGCACCGCGGCGGCCTACATTCGGCCCGCCCTGGACCGGCCGAACCTGACCGCCGAGACCCGCGCGCAGGTCACGGCGGTCCGGTTCGACGGCTCCCGGGCCGTCGGCGTCACCTACGAACAGGGCGGGGACACGCACGAGGCCGACGCGGACGCCGAGGTCATCCTCAGCGCCGGCGCGGTCAACTCCCCGCAGCTCCTGATGCTGTCGGGTGTCGGCCCGGCCGACCACCTCGCCGAGCACGGCATCGACGTGGTCGCCGACCTGCCGGGCGTCGGCCGGAACCTCCAAGACCACCTGTTCGCGTTCGTGGTCCACGAGCGAACCTCGGGCCCGGAGGAGCCCGCCCCGTCCTCGAACATCGGCGAGAGCGGGGCGTTCACCCGGACGAGCGAGTCCGAGCCGGCGCCGGACCTCCAGTATCATTTCGCGCCCGTCTACTTCATGGACCACGGACTGTCGAACCCCGAGGAGGGGGTTGGCTTCTCCATCGGCGCGACGCAGCTCCGCCCGGAGAGCCGCGGCCGCATCACGCTCGACTCGACGGACCCGTTCGACGACCCCGCCATCGACCCGCGCTACCTCACCGAGGAACGCGACATGGAGGTGCTCGTCGAGGGGGTCAGGGAGGCCCGCGACATCGCGGCGGCGAGCCCGCTCGACGAGTACCGCGGGGAGGAGGTCTGGCCGGGCGAGGACATCCAAACCGATGCGGAGATCCGCGAGCACATCCGCGAGACCTGCCACACGGTCTACCACCCGGTCGGGACCTGCAAGATGGGTGACGACGACATGGCTGTCGTCGACGACTCGCTCTCGGTCCACGGGCTGGAGGGGCTCCGTGTCGTCGACGCCAGCGTGATGCCGACGCTCGTGGGCGGCAACACCAACGCGCCCACCATCGCCATCGCGGAGCGGGCCGCGGAGATGATCTCGGCCGAGCAGCCCCTGCCCGCCGACGACTGAGTCCGCTGCGACCCGCTCGATCCTATTCGAATAAACCGATGGAGCGGCCAGGTACGTGAGATACACTCGTCCTGATATCCGAAAACCGGGCAGAACTCAGTAACCGCCGCGCTTGCCGGTATCATCCTCCTTCCCGAGGGCCTGCTTCAGGAACTTCATCCACCGCTTCTTGTCGGCGGCCTCCTTCGCCTGGGCCTCCTGCTCGATGCTCGAGGGCCCCAGCGACTGCAACGCCTCCAGCGCCCGGTCGATGCCGATGATGGACTCGACCAGCTCCTCCCCCTCCTCGAACGTCATCCCGGTCTCCTCGTCCTCGATACGCTGCTTGCGCTGGAGCCGCTCGCGCCGGAGGTTCTTCTTCGCTTCCTCGACGCGCTCGCGCTCGCCCGGCGGCACCTTGTCCCGACGCTTGATCTCGAAGACGAACTGGTGGAGATCGACCGTCTCTCCTTGAACCTCGATCTCGTCGGGGATGTCGGCGCCGAGCGTCGACCCCTCGCGCTCGACGCGCTCGAGGAGCTGCTTGCGCTTGTAATCTTTCATGCCAGGCAGTAATCGTGTTTGAACTCCCGCATCGGCTCCGTATTGGTCTTCGTGGCTGATTAGTGGTCCGCTCCGGGCGCGGTGGACCGGAGAGCGCCGGGGTAGATGTCTATATCCAACGGAGTAGGTCGTGGTGTACGGTCAAGGGATGGGTGTGCGACCGCTGTGAACGGGTCCACACGGGGACCCCCGCCGAGTGTCGCAACTGTGGCCACCACGTCCTCCGACCAGCAGATGGCTGAGAACTACAACAGGAGACCAGCGGGACGAAGGCTCCGGAACCGATGAACCTCGACTCCCGACCGTCGTACGGCGGCAGATAAGACGAGGACCCGCGCTCGGGCCGGACCCGAATCCGGATGGGAGCATCAGGGCCGGGACTGAGACACCGAGTGTAGCCACGAACGAAACCGAGGAAGATTCCAGTCGGAAGGGGGGTTTCAAGAGAGTGTTACTGGTGCTAGCCCTCTTTGCTTTGCTGGTGCTCGGCGGTGTCCTCGTTGCCGGTGGCCTGTAACGATGGTATCGCGGCAAGCGCACGGCATTCGACGTCAGCATGACGCCCCGACCAGATGGCCTAACCTCACGCCAGCGGCGTCCGCTCGACGACGGTCCCGTCGTAGGTGGGGTACTGCTCGACGACCTCGCCCTCGGGGACGTCGCCCGCCTCGACCATCTCCTCCAGCAGCCACCACGCGATCTCGACGTGATCGGACTTGACGGTGTAGAACTCCTCGGGGACGCCCAGCGCTTCCAGATCGCGCTCGTCCAGCCAGGTCTTGCCGTAGACCAGGGTCCCGTCGTCGGTGATCTCGTCGAACGGGCGCTGGACGGTGCGGGCCATCCGCTTGAGCCGGTTGCGGTGCTGTGCGGCGTCCTTGAACACGCTCGTACAGAAGTAGACTCGCTCGTGGTCGCCCATCGTCTCCAGGATGTCGTGGCTCCCCTCGACGGCGCTCATGTGGCCGTCCTTCAGCTCGAAGCCCTGCTCCTGCATCCGGCGGTAGTTCCCGTCGGACATCTCGAACTCGTTGATGTTGCAGAAGTCTGCGGCGCCCTCGTCGAGGAACTCCATGAACTCGGGCTCCGCGCGGATGCCGGGGATCTCGAAGGCGGGGGTGAGTCCCTCCTCGCGGGCGATGTGGAGGATGTCCTCCCACTCGGTCCCGTGGAGGTCGCCCCACTGCTCGAACGGCGGATGGAAGCGGATCTCGTCGAGGCCGGCCTCGCTCAGCCGGCGCATGTTCTCGCGCCCGCCCGTGATGCCCGTGTAGAGATGTGTGTGGTGGTCCTCGCCGAACTCCTCCTTCAGCAGGGAGAGATACCGTGTGGTGCGCGCCATCGCCTCCTGGGGCTCGCCCCCGGTGATGGAAGTGCCGAGCGCCTCCATCCGCTCTGCCTCCTCGATGACGTCCCGGTCGGACTCGACGGGACGCTCGTTGGCGTACACCTGGTTCACGTTCTTCCGGTTCTCCCCGAGGGGACAGTAGAAGCAGTCGCGCTGGTCGCAGTAACCGTAGACGAACAGTACCATCTTCCCGCCCTTCGCGCACTGTTCGCACCCCTCGGAGATCATCGTGTGTCTACAGTCCATAGCGGGAGCGAGGTAAAAAGTCGTGTGTCTCGGCAGTCGGCCTGCGGGGGGACCACACACCGCCCGGCCGGCACGGAACCGACCGCCCGTCGAGTGCAGACCCGATACCGTACATTTCCTCGGGGAATCGGGGCTTAGGATGACGGAGACAAAGCAATCGCGAGATGTATAATGTGTTCATAGGACTTTGTGGCGTATTAGTTGATATCCACGAAACGCTTTACAGTGACGATGGAGTGGTGGTGTGTATGGCAATCACGGACCCCGCGGATGATAATGCGGTACTCGGGACGACGGACGACCTCGGGACCGGTCACGAGTGCCCGGAGTGTGGCGCGACCGTACTCAACGGGCAGGGACTCTACAGCTGCTTCGAGTGCGAGTTCACTCCGACCTCGGCCGGCCTCGGCGAGGAATCGATCGTCGACCGTTCGGCCCTCCGCCTCTGAACCCATGGCGACCACCGAACACTCCGACGCCGACCCGCTCGAGGACGTCCCGGCGGCCAACTGCCCGTACTGTGGCGGCCGAACGGCCATCGTCAGCGACATCGCGACCTGTGGGGAGTGCGGCTGGATGGACGCCTGACCCGCGTCGGACGCCGAGGCCCGCCGGCCGCCACCGACCCGGGGATGCCCCCGTCCGCCCGACTCCGCTCAATCGCGCTCGTAGGTACCGACGAGTCGCGCTCGTGCCAGCGTCCTCCCGTCGAGTGCCGACTCCAGTGCGGCCCGCTCCGCGCCCGGGTCGAGGGGGAGTCGGTCGTCGACCGCGACCATCGTGAACCGGTAGCGGTGCGGGCCGTCGTCCTTCGGCGGGCACGCGGGGAAGTAGCCCAGGCCGCCACCGCTGTTCGTTCCCTGCGGGGCGCCGTCCAGGTCCGTGGCCCGCTCGTTGGGCGTGACCCCACCTGGCCACGTCCGCAGCGTCACCGGCACGTTCCAGACGAGCCAGTGGACGAACGGCTCGCCGGTCGGGGCGTCCGGGTCGTCGGCGATGAGCGCCAGCGTCTCCGTCCCGTCGGGGACGCCGCCGACCGAGAGCGGCGGCGAGAGGCCGATCCCGTCGCAGCCGTGCTGGGACGGGATCCGGGCGCCGTCGCCGAAGGCCGACGAGGTCAGTCTCATCCGCCCGTCGTCGGTCGGGGGCGTCCCGGCTTCCCCGTCCGTGTCCGCGACGGCCGGCCCCCCGCCGCCCTCGCCGCCGTCGCCGAACGAACAGCCGGCGAGCAGCCCGGTCGCACCGGCCGCAGCCGTCGTGAGGAGTGCTCGCCGTCGCATACTGTGCTGCTAGCGGCGCCGGAAGGTCAAACCGATGGAACCGGGCCGCGACGGGAACCGCGACCGCGCTCCGGGGTGATGCGCCCCGCCCACCGCCAGAGCACCCGCAAGCGAGTTAACCCACCACGTCCTATCGCCGGGCGACCGTGCTGCTGGTGCTGTGTGTCGACCTCGACGACGACCTCGGGCGGAAGACGGCCCACGAGACGCCGGTCATCGGCCGGGCCGCCGTCGAGGAGGCCGCCGTGGACCTGGCGACCGCCGACCCCGAGGACTCCGACGTGAACGTCTGCTTCGAGGGGTGTCACCTCCACGACCGCATCACCGACGAGACCGTCGAGGTGGCCGTCGTCACGGGGACCGAGCGGGGCGACGTCGCCGCCAACCGGAAGGTCGGCGACGAGGTCGACACCGTGCTCGCCTCGCTCGCGACCGGCGAGGACGTCCGCGCGCTGGTCGTCACCGACGGCGCGCAGGACGAGTCCGTCATCCCCGTCATCCGGTCGCGGGTCCCCATCGACGGCGTCCGCCGCGTCGTCGTCCGCCAGGCACAGGACCTCGAATCGATGTACTACACGTTCAAGCAGGTGCTGTCGGACCCCGAGACGCGGGGCACCATCCTCGTCCCGCTGGGCATCCTGCTGCTCATCTACCCGGTCGCCATCCTGGCCGAGCAGCTGGGGCTCCCCGGCTCGACGCTGGGGCTGGTCTCCGGGCTACTGGGGCTGTACGTCCTCGCGCGTGGGCTGGCGATGGAGCAGGTGATCGACCGGGTGGTCGAGCGCACCCGGACCGGGCTGTTCACCGGCCGGGTGACGCTCGTCACCTCCGTGGTCGCGGCGGCGCTGCTGGTCGTCGGCGGCGTCACCGGGGTCGAGACCGTCGAGACCATCCGCACCACGGCGGGTGGCCAGCTCGGACCGGGGCGGACGGTCTCGGCGCTCGTCAGCGGCGCCGTCGAGTGGTTCGCCGCCGCCGGCGTCATCGCCTCGCTGGGGCGCATCACCGACGAGTACATGGCCGGTGGCTTCCGCTGGCGCTACCTCAACGCACCGTTCTACGTCATCGCCATCGCGGTGGTCCTCCACGGCGTGAGCGCCTTCTTCCTCGACCTGTCGTTCGCGGACCTGCCGTATCTGGCGGCGGCGCTCGCCGGCGGCACCCTCCTCGGGGTGTTCAGCACGCTCGTCTTCGCCGTCGCCGAGCAGCGGTTCCCGCGCCGGCGGGAGTCGGAGTCCAAGGCGGCGTGACCTGGCGCCGACCCCGATACGCTCCGGGGTTGCGTTGGAGCCGCCCCCATCGGGGGACCGGTGTGGGTGACGACCCGGACAACGGCCGACAGCTCCTGACCGACTCACTCCACGTCGGCCAGGAGCCCGACCCTGCGACAGGGGCCCGGGCGCCGCCGCGACCTCCTCGGGCATGGCCGCGCTCGGCCTGACGACGTTCCTGCTCGCCTCGGCGGGCGAACACATCGTCCCGGCCTCCTCGTTGTACGGCGGCACGTACACCTACCCCACGCACCCCGTCGAACGACGGGGAGTCACGACCCGGCGCTTGACACGCTGGACGTCCGGCGTGTCGCCGACATCGCTCACGAGCATGACACGCCACTGTTCACGGACAACACGTTCGCGACGCCGGCGCTCTGCCGACCCCCGGGGCACGGCGCGGACTCGGTCCGGGACTCCACGACCAAGTGGCTCCACGGGTCCGGCACCGCCGTCGGCGGGGTGGTCGTCGACGGCGACTCCTTCCCGTGGGCCGGCCACGCCGGGAATTCCCCCGAGATCGCGGGCGACGATCCGGCATACCACGGCGTCAACTCCGCCGAGACGTTCGGCGAGCAGGCGTTCAGGTACGCGGCCATCGCCCGTGGGTCCGCGACCTCGGCAACCAGCAGGCCCCGTTCGACGCCTGGCAGCCCACCCAGGGGTTCGAGACGCTCCCGCTGTGGCTGGAGCGCCACTGCGAGAACGCGATGGCCGTCGCCGAGTTCCTCGACCAGCACGCGGACGTGGCCTGGGTCAACTACCCCGGCCTCGAATTCCACCCGGCCCACGACACAGCCAGCGAGTACCTCGACGGCGGGTACGGCGGGATGATCAGCTTCGGCCTGGCGGGCGATTACGAGGCCCCCCGGACGACGGTCGAGTCGACGGAGCTCGCCAGCCCCCTCGCCGACGTCGGTGACGCGAGGACGCTCATCATCCACCCCGCCTCCACCACCCACCAGCAACCGACCGAGACAGGGAAGCAGTCCTCGGGTGTCACGGACGACCTCGTCCGGCTCCCGGTCGGCATCGAGGACCCCGGCCGCATCATCGATGACCTCCGGCAGGCCGCCGAGACGGCGAACTGATACAGGAGCCCGTGTTCCGACTCCGATCGCGATGTTTCCGGATTATCGTATCGCTACGGGCCGAACGTCCGATTTCCGTGGGTTATATTCCCTTTAGGCCGCTCCCACTGAGCCCGACCACCACGTCCTCGTCCGTGTTCAGGACGCCCCGCTCTCTGTACTCGCGTAGCGCTGCGGGCGCGACCGCACACGTCGGTTCGGCGTAGAGGCCCGCCCGGTGGAGCGCATCCAGCTCCCGCTCGACGGCCGCCTCGCCGAGGGCGATGGCGTCCCCGTCTGTCGCCTCGACGGCCGCCAGTATCTCCTCGAACCGGACCGGCTCCCGGATCTGGATGCCGTCGGCGGTGTCGTTGTCCCCCGCCGCCGCCGCCCCCCCGTGCAGCGCCTCGACGACGGGTGCGTAGCCGGCGGCCTGTGCCCCGAGCAGTCGCGGCATCCCGTCGGTCCAGCCCGCGTCCCGGAGCGCCCGGAACCCGCGGTACACGCCCAGGAACATCGTCCCATGGCCCAGGGGCAGCACCACCGCGTCCGGGACGGACCAGTCGCGCTGCCAGGCGATCTCGTAGGCAAGCGTCGCGGTCCCGGCGAAGAACTGCGGGTTCCACGCGTGGCTGGCGTACCAGCCCTCGCCGGCCTCGACGGCCGCGATGCAGGCCTCGGTCACGGCCTCGCGGGAGCCCTCGACCCGCTCGACCTCGGCGCCGGCCCGCTCGATGGCCTCGACCTTCCCCGGCTTCACGTCCGCGGGGACGTACACCCGGCAGTCGATGCCCGCACGAGCGGCGTAGGTGGCGACCGCGGCGCCGGCGTTGCCCGAGGAGTCCTCGACCACGCGGTCGACGCCGAGTTCGGCCGCCCGCGACAGCATCGCCGTCGCACCTCTATCCTTGAACGACCCCGACGGGAGCGTCCAGTCGAGCTTGAATCCGGCGCCCCACTCGGGCGCCTCGACCAGCGGCGTCGGCCCCTCGCCCAGCGTCACGCGGGGCTCGACCGGCAGGAACGCGTCGAAGGCCCACAGCCCCCGCGTGAGGTCGAGCGTGGCATCGCTCGGGGTGTCCGCGTCCGGAAGCGGCTGCTCGTAGTCCAGTGGCGCGCCACACTCGCAGCGCCACCGGTCGGCGTACGCGGCGCCACAGGAGGGGCAGTGAAGCTCGGACATGACGGGGCCTCACGCGGCAGCGGCCTGTGAGTTTCGGTCGGGGGCGCCTGCCGGCCGTGTCCGAGGGCGTATCAGTCGTCGACGCTCATCGGCTCCGCCGAGCGGCCTCCCCGGCCCCTGGCGCCGTCGGGCCCGTAGCGCCGGGTCCACAGCACCAGCAGCGCCGGCAGGACGACGACCGCGCCGACGAAGGAGTAGGCGATGGTGAGCGCGGTGATGACGCCGAACTGCTGGAGCGGCTCGAGGATGGCGAAGGCGAGCACGCCGACGCCGGCGATGTCGGTGATGGCCGAGCCGAGCATCGCGCCGCCCGAGCCCAGCACGGCGGTCTCCAGCGCACCCACCATCTCGCCCTGGGCCTCCAGCTCCTGCATATACCGCTCGGAGAGGTGGATGGCGTAGTCCACCCCGATCCCGATGGTGAACGACGTGATGAGCGCCGTCATCACGTTGAACGGGATGCCGAGCAGGGACATCGTCCCCAGGATCCACGCGACGGCCATCCCGACGGGGAGCAGCGTCACGGCCCCGAGCGAGGCGTACCCCTCGGTGCGCCGGTAGACCAGCATCAGGATGACGAGGACGACCGAGAGGGTGATGGCCAGCCCCTGGCTGACCGTGTCGAGCAGCTGCGCGGCGACGGCCTGGTTCTCGACCGGCTGGCCGGTGGCGGTGGTCCGGAGGCCGTCGCCCTGGACCGGCGCGGAGGCGTTGCGCACCCGTTCGGTCACCACCTGCTCGGAGTAGCTGCCGTTGACGGGGATCTTCACCCGGAGCGCGACGTACTCGCCGTCCTCGCGGGCCACGACCGTCCGGGCGGCCTGCGGGGCGGTCTCGTAGAGCGCGTCGTACACCTCGGCGAGGTTCCGGTCCGGGATGCCGTCGTCGTCCGCGTCGGCCCGTCGCTTGACCGCGGCGAACGACTCGTTCCGGTCGGCCACGGTGTCCATCACGCGGACGGGCGTCCGCGTGGCGTAGCTCCTGTCGGGGAGCTGGAGGACGACCCCGGTGTCGTTCACCCGGTCGCCGGCGCGCTGGGTCCGCTCCAGCGCGTCGTCATCCGTCACGTCGCCCCTGATGACGTACTGCGTGAACGTACCGTCGTAGATGAAACCGGCCTCCTCGACGTAGTCGAGGTTCTCCTTGGCGGTGTAGTTCGCCGGCTGGAGGGCCGGCGGGAGGGCCGACGTCCACGGCGGCACGTCCCCGTCGTCGACCAGCAGGTCGTCCTGCTCGAAGTCGTTGGGGACCTGCACGGCGCCGGCGACGCCGGCAGTAGTCAGCAACACGGCGGCGCCGACGACGAGCCACGGCGTCCGGTGGGCGAAGCCGACGATGGCGCCCAGGAACGACTCGAACCGGCCGGTCGTGCCGAAGGCCGCCTGCCGCCGGTCCCGGCCACGGGCCTCCAGCGCCCGGTCGACCTCGACCTTCATCGCGGGGACGAACGCCCCGAACACGACCAGCGCGGCGACGATGCCGACCGCACAGACGACGCCGAACTCGCGGATGGGCCCGACGCCGCTGGTGAAGTTCGCGAGGAACCCCGTCGCCGTGGTCAGCGTCACCAGCGTCAGCGCGGTCCCGACGCCCGCCAGCCCGACCGTCATCGTGTCCGTGACGCTGCCACCCCCGCCGACCGCGTGCCCGCCCGACGGGTCCGGGTCACGCCCGCCCGGTGTCGAAGCGGCCCCCGCAACGCCGTCGCCCCCGGTGCCCGGACCGTCGTCGCCGTCCGGCTCGTCGCCCGCCCCGTCCTCGCCGAAGACGAACCCGCCGTCGTCCGGGTCCCCGTCCTCCCCATCGCCCCCGTCGGTCCGGGTGGGACCCCCCCGCGGCTCGGGGTCGGCCCGGGGGTCCGCGCCGCGGTCGGCGCCGGGCGGGCGCTCCTCGCGGTGGCGCATGAAGACGTGAATGGCGTAGTCGACCGAGAGCCCCATCAGCAGGACCGGCACGGCCACGAACAGCTGGTTGAACGTGATGCCGAACCAGCCCATGAAGCCGAAGGTCCAGAGCTGGACCATCCCGACGCCTACGAGCCCCAGCGCCGCGTCCGCGAGGTCACGGTAGGCGAGAAGCAGGACGAGCATCATCAGCCCGAGCGCGAACGGCCCGACGATGGCGAGGCTATCGAGCGATGACTGCCGCAGCTCGGCGTTGATGACGCCGTTCCCGACGATGACCGCGCTCTCCTCGGAGCTGGACAGCTCGTCGTTGGCGATGCGCTCGGCCGTCAGCTGCGCGGCGGTCAGGTTCTTCGGGTCGGCGTCCTCGTCGTGCGAGAGGACGATGCCGGTCGCCGGGGCGGTCTTGCCGTTCGCCTCGTAGCTCAGCGGGACGAACGCGAAGCCGCCCCCGTCCGGCCAGGTGTGCTCGGGGTCGGACAGGACCTGCCTGACCGCGTAGGAGGTGTAGGTGTCGCGCTGGAACGCCGAGAGGTTCCGGACGGCGGCCCGCTGGGCGTCCAGCGGCGGCCGCGGCTCGATGCGCATCTCGTCGATGGGGACACCCTGCTCGTCGCGGATGGCGATGATGGCGACGGCGTTCGCCATCGAGATGGGCTTCTGCTCGGCGACCAGCGTCCGGTTGACCGTTCCGTTGGCGAGCAGCCGCTCCTGTATCCGCAGGTTCGTCAGGAACGCCGCCCTGCTGAGGCGGTTCCGCTCGGAGTTGGCCGCGGACTCGTTCCCGTTACGGACGACCAGCAGCGACTGCTCGACGCCGGCGACCGAGCCGGACATCTCCCGCTCGACGAAGTCGTCCTCGGCGGCCGCCTGGGTCCCGCCCCGGAACTGGTCCAGCGAGGTCGACAGCTCGACGGCCGGCGCGCCGGCGCCGACTATCAGCGTCGCGATCAGCACGACGACGATGGTGGCGCGGCGCCGCTCCGCGACGAGCAGCCGGGCGATCTCGCGGGGACGCCTCACGAGCCCCACCCCGAACGACCGTCGGGGGCTGGCGGAGCGGTGGGCCGGGACCGACGAGCGTTCACGTTCACCCGTCCGTCCGCTGCTCCGGACTTAGACGCCTTGCCGCCTGGAACCGGGCGTACTTGACGGGACCGCCGGCTGGGGGCGGCTCCTCGCGTCGACCCGGGTCGACCCGCCCGCGAACGTTTTTAGTCGGGTGCCGCGCAACCCCGAGCATGGACGTCGAGTACGAGCCCGTGAGCGTCAAGGAGGTTCTGGCGGAGATGAAGGACACCGCCGAGCTCCTCATCGACCTCTCGTACTCGGCGGTGCTGCTGGGCAGTACCGAGGTCGCCGAGGAGGTGCTCGGGCTGGAGGAGCGGATGGACGTGCTGCAGATGCAGGCCCGGATGAGCCTGCTCATGGCCGCGCGGAACCCGGCGGATGCCGAGGCGCTGGCGCCGGTGCTCGGGGTCGTCGGCGCCGCCGAGAAGGTGAGCGACGCCGCCGGCGACATCGCCAAGGTCGTCGTTGAGGAGGTCGGCCTGCCCGAGTCGATGCGGACGGCGCTCCCGGACGCGGTGGAGGCGCTGGTCCCCGTCGGGGTGTCGCCGGACTCCCAGCTCGCGGGGACGACGCTGGGGGCGTCCAACATCGAGACCGAGACCGGCGTCCGCATCATCGCCATCCGGCGGGAGGGGAGCTGGCTGCTCAACCCCGCGAACGACACCCGCCTCGAGGCCGGCGACGTGGCGCTACTCCGCGGCGCCGAGGACGGGCTCGCGACGGTCCACGAGCGGCTCTGTGGCCAGCCCTACGAGCGGCCGGCGCACAGCGAGTCGACCACCGACGACCTGGCGCGGGCGATGGACTCGGTCGTCCTGATGAAGGACATGAGCGAGCTCGCGGTCGACCTGGCGTACGGTTCGGTGCTGTACGACAGCGAGGCCCTCGCCGAGGAGGTGCTCGAACTGGAGGCCGAGGTCGACGCGCTCCAGTCGCGGTTCGAGGCGTGGATCCTCCAGGCCGCCACCGAGGTCGAGGACCCCGTCGCGCTGCGCGGGCTGGTCCACCTCGCCACCGCCACGGAGGTCATCTCCGACGCCGCCGTCGAGATCAGCGAGGGTGTCCTGCGCGGCCTGGGCACCCACCCGGTCATCGCCGAGGCGGTCTGGGAGTCCGACGAGGTCATCGTCCGCTACACCGTCTCGCCGGGCAGCGCGCTCGACGGCGCGACGCTCGGGAGCGCGACCGTCGAGACCGAGACCGGGATGCGCGTCATCGCGGTCCGGCGTGGCCGCCCCGAGGAGACCGCGACCGCCGGCGACTCGGACTGGGTCGTCTCCCCCGGTCCCGAGACCCGGCTCCAGGCCGGCGACCGGTTCGTCGCGAAGGGGACGCGGTCGGGCGCCGGCCGGCTCGCCGAGTTGGCCGGCGACGAGCCCCCGGACGCGGGCTGAGACGGGTCGTCGTCCGGGCTACTCCAGTTCCCGCGCCCGCCGGACCGCGGAGCCGGCGGTGAGTACCGCGGTCACGAGCAGCCCGGTCCCCACCGCGAGCACGAACCCCAGCGTCGCCCACAGCCCCAGCGAGTACGACCGGTCCGGGACGATGACGTAGACGTAGACGACGAACAGTGTGAACGCGACGCCGACGGCGAAGCCGACGGCCGCGTTCCGGCGGACGTTCAGCGCCTGCAACACGTTGGCCACGCCCGGCCTGTCGGGCACGTCGTCCGGTGGCGGCTCGGTCGCGGTGGAGTCGGAGGGGTCGGCCATGGCCGGACGGAGGACCGGGGACCGGGAAGCCGTTCCGGTCCGGTACCGGCAGGGTGGGCGGATACCGAACCTCCTAATAACGCGCCGAGGGTGACTAGATTGCATGACCAGCCTCGGGACGGCCAGCGCGGCTCCCGGCGAGAAGGACACGGGTCGCCTAGCCGTCGGCGAGGCCCGCGACGGGTCCGAGGTCGGCCTCCCGGTCGCCGTTGTCAACGGGGCCTCCAAGGGCCGGACGCTCTACATCCAGGCCGTCAGTGACGGCGACGAACTCAACGGGCTCGGCGTCATCCAGCGGCTCTACCCCCGTATCAACCCCAACGAGCTCGCCGGCACCGTCCTCATCGTCGGCATCGTCAACCACTACGGGTTCCAGGTGGCCGAACACCGCAACCCCATCGACGACACCAAGCTCAACCGGGCCTATCCCGGCAACGCCAACGGGACCGCCAGCGAGCGTATCGCCGCCGCCACCTTCGACGCCGCCACGCGGGCCGACCTCGTCCTCGACCTCCACCAGGGCTCGACCAGTCGCATGATCAACGAGACGCGGGTACGCTGTGGCCCCCGCCACCGGCTCCACCGGGACTGCCTGGAGCTGGCGAAGGTGTTCGGCTGCGGCTACATCCTCGACCAGAAGGGGCCCGACGGTCAGCTCGCCCGTGCGGCCCCCGACGAGGGTATCCCCACCATCGACCCCGAACTCGGCGGCTCCGTCGGCTGGGACGAGGAGTCCATCCGCCTGGGCCTCCAGGGCGTCACGAACGTCCTCACCCACTACGACCTCCTCGACGGCACCCACGACCCCGACCCGCAGACCCGCGCCACCGGCTTCGAGCAGTACGGCGCCCCCGCCGGCGGCCTCGTCTCCTTCACCGCCGACCTCGGCGACCGCGTCGAGCGCGGTGACACCCTCTTCCAGGTGACCGACACCTTCGGCGACGTGAAGAGCGAGGTGTCGGCCGACACGTCCGGCGTCTTCTGGCGCACCCGCCGCCTCCCGCAGATCGCCACCGGCGAGTACGTCTGCTCGGTGGGGACGGATATCGATCGGTTCTGACGAGCTTCCCCGTGGTTCGGGGGTCCTCGGCGACCCTCGGCCGCCCGCGAGGACTGGCTCCGCCGGCCAGGCATCCGCTCGCGGGCGTTGCCGCGAACCGCTCGGCGGACGGACGTTCGGACGAGATGCCGCCGACTCCCTGCGGCCGCCAGCGGTGAAACGCGCCCCGTCGGCGCGCGTATATCCCGGATACTGCTACGATCTGCCGACTCTACCGGGAGTAGCCGATCTACCGTCGCAGTATCGGCACTGCTGGTCTCGCATGGGACTGTCGGAATCTCGGGTAGCGACCCCTCCCATCAAGCGGGGTGAGCGTCCGACCTAGCCGACGATGACGACGGCGCCGTCCGTCTCTAGGAGGTCGCCCTCCCCGTCGTAGCGGCGCTCGCGCTCGACATCGAACATCTCGGCGGTCAGCTCGAACTCGCCGGCCAGGAGGACGGCGTCGTCGCCCTCGTCCTCGAGGACGTACTCGCCGCCCTCGATGGCGGCCTCGATATCCGGGACGTCGCCGCCGAACTCGGGCCCGACGACGGAGTAGTCCAGGTCGATGCCGGTCACGACCGTCTCGACGGCGGGGGCCTCCTCGAGCAGTTCGAGTTCATCCACGTGCATCGCGCGGGCGATGTCGTCGACGTAGTCCGCGACGTCGCCGTAGACCTGCACGCGGCCGAGCCCGGCGTTCAGCGCGAGGTCACGCTCGGACTTGTACTTCCGGAGCGCCCCGACGACCTCCAGGGCGCGCTCGCCGGCCGCGATGTCGGCGTCGAGGCCGAGCGGCTCGGGCCAGTCGGTCGTGTGGACGCTGTCGACGATCCCGGCGGCGCCGCCGTCCGCGGCGGTCGCGTCGTCGGTACCCGCCTCGACGGTCGCGCCGACCGGGTCGGCGTCGGCGTACATCTCGTGCCACAGCTCCTCGGTGACGTGCGCCAGGACGGGCGCGAACAGCTTCAGGAACCGCTCGTGGGCCGTCCGGAGCGTGTAGCGGGCGCTCGGGTCGTCCGTCTCGCGGATGCGGCCCTTCGCGATCTCCAGGTAGTCGTCGCAGAACGTATGCCAGAAGAAGGAGCGAAGCGAGTCCCGGTACTTCGAGAACGCGCGGTCCTCGAGGTGTTCGGCGGCCCGCTCGATCTCCTCGTCCAGGCGTGCGAGCAGCCACTCGTCCAGCGCGGCGAGGTCGGGCCGCTCGTCCGGGACGGACTCGGCGGGCGCGAGCTCGTCGACCAGCTTCGAGGCGTTCCAGAGCTTCTGGAGCAGCCGCTCGCCCGCGACGATGCCCTTCTCCTTGTACGGGAGGTCGTCGCCGACGCTGGAGCCGGCGGCCCAGTAGCGAGCGGCGTCGACGGGGTACTCCGCCAGCACGGAGTCGGGCGCGACGATGTTGCCCTTGGACTTGGACATCTTCTCGCGGTTCTCGTCCAGCACCATCCCGTTGATCATGACCGAGTCGAACGGCGGCTCGCCGGTGTGCTCGTAGCATTTGACGACGGTGTGGAACAGCCAGAACGAGATGATGTCGTGGCCCTGCGGCCGCATGTCCATCGGGTAGAGCTCCGGGCGGGCCATCGCGTCGGAGGCGGGGTCGTCCTTGCCCTCGGCCCAGCCGGCGTTGATGAGCGGCGTCAGCGAGGAGGTGGCCCAGGTGTCGAAGACGTCGTCCTCCGGGGTGAACTCCTCGTGGCCACACTCCGGACAGCTCCCGACCGGCGGGTCGTCGCTGAGGGGGTCGACCGGGAGGTCGGCCTTGTCGGCGAGGACGGGCTCGTCGCAGTCGTCGCAGTACCAGACCGGGAACGGGATGCCGGAGGAGCGCTGCCGGGAGATACACCAGTCCCACTCCAGCCCCTCGATCCAGTGCCTGTACCGGGTGAACATCTTCTCCGGGTACCAGTCCATCTCGCGGCCGGCCTGGAGGTACTCCTCCTTCTTGTCGAGGATCTCGACGTACCACTGCTCGGTGACGAGGAACTCGACCGGCGTCGCGCAGCGCTCGTGGACGTTGACGGTGTGCGTGATGGCGCGCTTGTCCAGCAGTGCGCCGGTCTCGTCGAGATCCGCGACGATGGCCTCGCCGGCCTCGTCCGAGGGCATGCCGGCGTAGTCGCCGGCCTGCTCGGTCATGGTCCCCGTCTCGTCGATGGCGATCCGCAGCGGGAGGTCGTGGGCCTGGTACCACTCGATGTCGGTCTGGTCGCCGAAGGTACAGCACATGACGACGCCGGAGCCGGTCTCCATGTCGACGCGCTCGTCCGCGATGGTGGGGACCTCCTGGCCGAACAGCGGCACCCGCGCGGACTCGCCGACGAGGTGCTGGTTCTCCTCGTCCTCGGGGTGGACGAAGACGGAGACGCAGGCCGGCAGCAGCTCCGGGCGCGTGGTGGAGATGGTGAACGACTCGTCGCTCCCGACGACCTCGAAGGCGATGTCGTGGAAGTGGCTGCCGCGCTCGTCGTCCTCGGTCTCGACCTGCGAGATAGCCGTTGCGCAGTCCGGACACCAGATGGTGGGCGCGCGGCGACGGTACTCCCGGCCCTGCTCGTAGAGGTCGATGAACGAGCGCTGGGAGATGCGCTGAACCCGGGGCTCGATGGTCTGGTAGGTGTGGCCCCAGTCGATGGAGACGCCGAGGGACTGCATCTTCTCGGTGAAGTCGGCCTCGTAGTCGGCGCAGACCTCGCGGCATTTGCGCTGGAACTCGTGGCGCTCGAAGTCGGCGTGCTCGATGTCGAGTTCGTCCTCGGTCAGCCGCTCGCTGGCGATGCCGTTGTCGTCGTAGCCGAAGGGGAAGAACACCCCCCCGTTGGCCATCCGCTCGAACCGGGCGACGAAGTCCTGCAGGGTGGCGCCGTAGACGTGGCCCCAGTGCAGGTCCCCCGAAACGGTCGGCGGCGGCGTGTCGATGCTGAACGACAGGTCCGGGTCGTCGACGGCGTCGTACGCGTAGGTGCCGTGGTCGACCCACCGGTCCTGCCAGGCCGGTTCGACCGTGTCTGGGTCGTAGCTCCCGCTGGGCATTACCGGTTGATGGGCTCGTTCGGCGGGTAAACCCATCGGTCCAACGGGGCTCGCCGCCACGGGGCCACTCGTCCCGACGGCGCGGTGTCCCCCGACTCCGCCGTTCATACCATTTTGGTGATAGGTAGCGGAACCGCACGAGGGCGCTGGAATCGGCCGAGAAGCGGTTCGAGGCGGCAGGACCACAACCCCCTTCTACGCTGGACCCCCAAACAGTGGACATGACCGACGAGCGCCGGTCGACCGCTGACGAGGTGGCAGGGTCGGAGACGGAGCCAGGGGGTGACCCGGAGCCGTCGGAGCCGTCCGACGTTCCCGATGCCGAGGTCGGGGCCGCCGGGCGGGCGGACGAGCGGTGTGACTTCTGCGGGCTGCCGGTCCCTACCGAACCAGTCGCGACCACGCACGAGGGCGACGAGTTCCGCTGCTGCTCGCAGGCCTGCATGGACGCGCTGTCGCGAGCGGGTTTCGACGCGGGCGCCGGCGCGGGCCACCGGCGCATCCGCCCGGGGGTGGCCGCGCTGGACCAGTCGCTCCCGCAGGGGTTCCCCCGGAACGCCTTCGTCCTGCTGGCGGGCGAGGCCGGGAGCCGCGACCGCGCGGTCCACGCCGAACTGGTGTGGCGGGCACTCCAGCGGGGCGAACCCGTCGTCGTCGTCTCCTTCCAGGAACCGCCGGGCAGCATCGTCCAGCAGTTCCTCACGCTGGAGTGGAACGTCCTCCCGTATCTGGAGTCGGGCCAGCTCCACATCGTGGACTGCTTCACCTACCGGCTGTCCGACCGCGACCGCATGTTCGACCGGATGGACGACTGGAACCAGCACCTGTACGACGCGGCGACCGACGCCACCACGACCACCCGCGACCCATCGGATCTGGGTGAGGTCCGGAACAAGCTGGACAACGCCCTCGAGGCCCGCGAGATGGTCGGCGAGGGGCTGGTGCTCATCGACTCGCTCACCGAGCTCGGGACGCTGGTCCAGCCGGTCCAGGCGTACGACTTCGTGAAGGACCTCCGCGCCGACGTCTGCAAGGGCCGGTTCGTCCCGGTGTTCGCGGGGGCGACCATCGCCGGCGGCCGCGAGGAGTTCCCCCACGACCTCGGCTACGTCACCGACGGGATCGTCGAGATGCGGCTCAACGAGGAGATCATCCCGGACACGCTCATCAAGCAGGCCCGCATCCGGAAGCTGAACGGTGTCCTCGTCATCCCCGAGTGGCACGCCTACGAGTACACCTCCGGGCTGGGGATGGTCACCTTCGACCCGGAGGAGGAGCAGGCCAAATCCCGCCAGCGCCGCCGCGAGGCCGCCGACGCGGACGGGCCGCCGGCACACCCGGACGGGACGGACGCCGAGCACCGGAACGGCGAGACGCCGGCGCCCGTCGGCCCGGAGGCCCGCCCCCCCGAGAGGCCGAAACCCGGCGCCGAGGCGCCCGAGAACGACCGCTGACCGCCCGATACGGCGGCTGCAGCCGGTCTCGGACCCCTCCTCTCCGACCCCGCTGACGGCAAGCCTTCGGTTCAGGGACAGGGTTATCCCGGGTCGGGAGGTACCGCGAGGTATGCACGTAGCGCACGATACGGAGGGGCGAGCGGACTGATGCGGGTCGTCGCCAAGTTCGGCGGGACGAGCCTCGGGAACGGGGACCGGGTCAACCGGGCCGCCGACTCCATCGCCGCCGCCGTCCAGGCCGGCCACGAGGTCGCCGTCGTCGCCTCCGCGATGGGCAGCACGACGGACTTCCTGCTCGACGCCATCACCTTCGAGGCCGACGACAGCGACGAGGCCGAGATCGTCAGCATGGGCGAGCGCACCTCCGTCCGGATGCTGAAGGCCGCGCTCGGGGCCCGCGGTGTCGACGCCGAGTTCCTCGAACCCGGCCACGAGGACTGGCCGGTCATCACCGACTCACATGGCGAGGTGGACGTCGGGGAGACCCGCCGCCGCGCGAAGAAGCTCGCCGACCGCATGGACGGGGTCGTCCCGGTCATCACGGGCTTTCTCGCACAGGACCACGACGGCAACGTCACCACGCTCGGCCGCGGCGGCTCGGACACGACGGCCGTGATGATGGGCAACTACATGACCGCCGACGAGGTCGTCATCGTGACCGACGTCGAGGGTGTCATGACCGGGGACCCGCGCGTGGTGGAGGGGGCCCGGAACGTCGGCAAGATCTCCGTCGACGAACTCCGGAACCTCTCCTTCCGCGGCGCGGAGGTGGTCGCGCCGTCGGCGCTCTCGTACAAGGACGTCGAGATGGACGTCCGGGTCGTCCACTACCAGCACGGCGACCTGCTCACCGGCGGCACCAGCATCGAGGGCCAGTTCCAGAACCTCATCGACCTCCGGGAGGGGCGACTCTCCTGTGTCACCGTCGCCGGCCGGGCCATCCGCAACTCCCCCGGCGTGCTCGCCGAGCTCGCGGGCGCGCTCGGCGATGCCGACATCAACATCGACTGCGTCGCCAGCGGGATGGACTCGGTCACGTTCTACGTCGACGACGAGATGGCCGAGCGCGCCGAGACCCTCCTCCACGACGCGGTCGTCGAGGACGACGTGCTCTCCTCGGTCACCGTCGACGACGACATCGCCGTCGTCCGGGTCACCGGCGGGGAGCTCCCGGCCGAATCCGGCATCCTCCGCGATATCGTCGAACCGCTGGAGGAGGCCCACCTCACCGTCCACGACCTCGTCACCTCGGCCACCTCCGTCGCCGTCTTCGTCGACTGGGCGGACCGCGAGACGGCCCTGGAGATCATCCAGTCGCGGTTCCGGTCGTAGCGCCGTTCTGACTCCCTATCCAGCGATCTACGAAGCTATACGCGAACCCCACCGATTATACGCCGTATTGGTGGATAATACCCCCTATCGTGCCTGCTCGTCGGTCCGGAACTCGAAGCGGGCGCCGCCGTCCGCCCCCGTCTCCGCGGCCACCGCCCAGCCGTGTGCCTCGGCGATGGTCCGGACGATAGCGAGGCCGAGCCCGGTCCCGTCCGCGCCGGAGACGCCGTGTTCGAGCGCCGACTCCCCCAGCCCGTCGGGGATGCCGACGCCGTCGTCGGCCACGTAGAACCCTGGACCGTCATCCAGGGGGCCGACGCTGACGGTGAGGCCGGCCGGGTCGGTCGCGGAACCGTGTTCCACGGCGTTCCGGAACAGGTTCTCCAGGAGCTGCCGGAGCCGGTCGGCGTCGGCCGCCACGCCGGGGGCGGGCGTGGTCCGGAGCGTGGCCCCCTCGGTTTCGACGCTCCTCCAGGCCCGCTCGGCGACCGCGGCCACGTCGACCGTCGTCGTCTCCCCGACGGCCCGGCCCTCCTTGGCGAGCGACAGGAGCCCGTCGACGAGGGCCTCGATGCGGTCGAGCGCGTCGTCGACCCGCTCGAACTCCTCGCGGTCGCCGCTCTCCAGTCCCAGCTCCAGGCGGCCCCTGGCGACCGACAGCGGGTTCCGGAGGTCGTGACCGATGACGTCGGCGAACTCCTCCAGCCGGCGGTTCTGTCGGGCGAGCTCCTGTTCGCGGCGCTCGACCTCGCGGCGGGCGGCGAGATTGTCCAGCGCGGCGACGGTGTTGGCCGCGAGGATACGCGCGAAGTAGACGTCCTGGTCGTCGAACTCGGCGACCTCGGCCGAGCCGATGATGAGGACACCGTAGCGCCCGAGCGGGACGTGGAGCTCGCTCCGGAACGCCGTGTCCGGGTCCATCAGCTCCGCCTTGGCCGCCCTGACGTCGTCGAACACGCGGAGCTCGCCGCGCTCGAAGCTCTCCCAGGCGACACCCGACCCGGGCTCGATATCCGGCGGCGGGTCCCGGCCGATGAGGTCGACCAGCGCGTCCGTCCAGGCGACCGGCTCCAGCGCCACGTGTGGCGACTCGGCGGCCGTGGCGGCCCGCTCGGTCAGCGGCGCGTCCGGGAGGAGGTGGACGCCGACGAGTTCGTGCCCCAGCCGGTCGCTGGCCGCCTCGACGACGGTCCGAGCGACGGTCTCGGCGTCCTCGGCGATCATCAGCTCGCGGGTCGCGTCGAGCAGCGCCGCCAGCCCCCGCTCGCGCCCCTCGGCCCGCCGACCGGTTACGTCACGCTCCTCCGACATTCCTGGGCGAACGTACGGGTAGCAGAGTCATACGTCCATCGGGACTCAGACCCCCTTCCGGAGCCGCTCGCCGGCCGCTGCCGGCAGTCCGGCGTCGCGGATCGCCCGCACCGTCCGCTCGACGTCGTAGTCGACCCGGTGGAGCGCGACCGCCGGCTCCGGATCGAGCGTCAGCGTCGCGTACGCGGCCGTCGGCTCCCCGTCACGTGGCTGGCCGACGCTCCCCGGGTTCAGGACGACCCGGCGTCGAACCCTGGCCCACCCGGCTTGCTCGAACCGCTCGCGCGCCTGGATGTGGGTGTGACCCAGCACCAGCACCCGCTCGTCGGCCAGGAGCGACCGGTCGAACAGTGACGGGTAGACGTACCGGTCCGGGTCGGCGGGATGGCCGTGTGCGACCCGGAGACAGTCCCCGTGACCGGTCAGACCGGGTGGCAGGTCGGCCAGCCACGCCAGCGCGTCAGCGCCGAGCTCCGCCCGGGCGTGGCGGACGCCGGCGCCGGCCATCCCGTCGTCCGGGTCGACGCCCGCGGTGACCGCCCGGTCGTGGTTCCCGCGGATCGCCAGCAGGTCGCGGTCGCCGTCCCCCCACGACCGCAGCGCGTCGACGCACGCGGCGGGCTGTGGGCCGTATCCGACGATATCGCCCGCACAGACCAGGCCGTCGACCGGCGGCAGGGCCGCGAGGACGGCCTCCAGCGCCGCCAGGTTCGCGTGCACGTCCGCGATGACGCCCAGTCGCATCTACCCGGAGGGCCGCGGCGAGCGGATATGAACCCGGCGCGGGCCGTGTCACCGTTCCACGACTCCACCCGAAGGAGGGGCGCGCCGGACACACCGACCGACGGTTGAGTCGGCGACGGACCGCCGGTTGCAGTCGAAGTGAGGGGCCGCAGTCGAAACAGTGGAAACGTCAGACGCGCGTCACACGCGGTGGTCTGCGGGCCCCATGGCTCCACGGTGGCGCACTACCCGGGCGTGACCGCGGCCACGTCGAACTCGTCGGCCTCGCGGGTCACCGCCGCCGCACAGACCGCGTGCTCGAACTCGAGGTCGTAGGCCGTGCGGGCCGCGGCCGCGGCGTCGTCGGCCCCGAACTCGAACGCCGTTGGGCTGTCCTCCTCGTAGGTGGCGACGAGGGTCGGCTCCGCCACCTCGCGGACGAGAAGCGCGTCGCGCCGGACGGTGCCGATGGACGCCGCGTCCGGGCCGAGCACCCCGGCGATGCGTGGGGTGTCGTAGTCGTCCTTCTCGAAGTCGAGCGCGTGTAGCGCCGTCACCAGGGCGTCCCGGGGCGGGTAGCCCAGGCCCAGCTTCTCGGCGACGGGGTCGACGTGCGAGCCGTTGCCGATGGCGACCGCCTCGCCGGCCGGGGTGTCGACCGTCCGGAGGCAGTTGTAGGAGATGTAGGGGTTGTCGCTGGGCGGGGCGTCCGGCGTAGGCTCGACCGTGACGGTCCCGCCGGCCTCGCGGACGACGGCCTGCCGGTTCGGGAACGAGCGTGAGGAGACGCGGTAGGCCGCGAGGTCGGGACCGACCACGAGCAGGCGTCCGACGTACATGCGCGGGACTGCGGCGAGGACGGGCAAGTGCGTGCCGGTTCCGGGGCGGCCCGATCTAACAGTCCGCCTGCCGTCAGCCCCTCCCGATGCCGGATGCCCTCCCCGACGACCCGCGCGCCCGGCTACTGCCGGCGCTGGCCGGTGGGGCACTGGCTGGCGTCGCGGTGGCCGCCGCGGCCGCCGTCGGCCCGTTCACACCCCTCCGACCAACGAGGAGCCGACCGTGACCGCCATCGAGGTGACCGACCGCGGCTGCCGGGGCGACCTGCAGGCGTTCTCCCGGACCCGCGACGGCCCGGACGGGATCGTCGAGGTCGCCGGGACCATCGAGACCGACTCGCCACGGACGGAGCTCTCGGTGTCGGCCGTCCGGACCTCCCCCGCCCGGTCGGCGCTCGCCACCACCCGTGTGGAGTTCCGGACACAGGAGCCGGCGGGCGAGCCCCGCTGCGCGGGCCAGATCGCCTACCGCGTCACGGTGCGGACGCCCGGCGGTCCGGCTGGGAGTCGGGCGCTGTTCACGCCGGACGGCCGCCCGGTCGCCTGCAGCGGCGGGAACAGCCGCTGTGCCGTCCTGCTGCGCCCGGATACCTGGGGGCGTCGACCAGCGAGAGCGTCACGGGCTGACCTGGCCCCGGCTGGCCGCGCGGCCTCAGTCGAGCCACTCCGTGAAGCAGCCCTCGATGAGGTTGCCGCGCTGGCGGTCGATATACTCGGCCTGCATCCCCCAGATGGCCTGGCCCAGCGGGACCCCGTGGGTGACGCGCCGGCGGACCTCGCGGTGCTTCCACCGGGCCGGCGTCATCCCCGCCTCCCAGCGGCGCTCCAGCGGCCGGACGTAGCGGTCCACCTCGGCGTCGTCGAGCCCCCGGAGTTCCAGGCCGTCCCGGGCCGCGTCGAACAGCTCCGTGTACAGGGTGTCCAGGTCGGCCGTCTCCGCGCTCTCCATCGTCACCCAGGTCATGTCCGCCTGCAGCCCGTCCTCGACGGCGGCGTAGAAGTTGTCCCGGGCGTCCTGCCACGGGAGCGACCGGAGCGGGTGCTCGCGCCGGGGGAGCGCCTCCATCAGCCCGGCGAAGACCGCGAGGAACGCCATCGAGTCCCGGACGGTCGGCTGGGCGGGGAGCGGCCGGAACTCGATGCGGGCGTTGGCGTCCGGCCTGGAGGGCCCGTCCAGCACGGGCCGCACCCAGCGCCAGAAGGTGCCGTGCTTGTGACGGAAGTGGGCGAACCGGTCGTCGAACCGGCCGGCGTCCTCCTGCAGGGTCGGCACGACCGTCCGGTCGGCCGCGATGCGGTCGATGACCCCCTCGATGTCGTGTACGTCCTCCGGGAAGGTCACCTTCGGGTCCTCGTCCGGGTTGAGGACGGACTCGAAGACGGTGATACGGTTCTCCATCGCGCACTCGTTCAGCACGCGCTCGGCGTCGTCCGTGGTGTAGAGGTCCGGCGGGAAGAACGGCGAGTTGACCGCCAGCGCCACGAGCGGGCCCGCGACCCGCAGCGCGTAGCGGAACCGCTCGGGCAGGTCCGCGGCCTGGCTCATCTGGTAGTGGGGCTGGATGGAGGTGATGAGGCTCTCCGGCATCACCGTCCGCGCGTCCAGGTGGACGTGCCGGGCGTCCAGCGACATGTTCGACTTGAAGCCGGTGTTGGCCATCGCGTGATAGCGGACGGCGTCGCTCATGTTCGTCGCCAGCACCACCCCGTCCTCCTCGATGCTGTCGGCCAGGTAGGAGGAGGCCGTCTCGCCGACCGGCGGCACCGTCCACATCCCGTCGCTGACCAGTATCATCCCGTCCGGCTCGCAGGCGTCCTGGGCGGCCTCCAGTTTCGCCTGCACCTCCCGCTCGGTCGCGCGCAGCCCGTACGCCGAGCAGGGCTGTGGCGAGGTCTGCATCTCGGCGTTGTGCAGCCCGAGCTCCTTCTCGAAGCCGATATACTCCAGCAGGCGCCGGGGGACCCGCTTGAGCGCGTCCGTCCCGGCGTCGACCGCGTAGAACTCGTACTCCAGACCGACGATGGCCTGCGAGTTGTCGAAGGTCCCTTTCTCCACCTCCCGCTTGAGGTCCTCGACCTCGGACTCGACGCGGGCGTCGAAGGCTTCCCGGTCCGCGTCCAGCGTCTCGCGCACCCGCTGAGCGAGTTCCGACCCTGACATACCCTGTTTCTGGCGGCCGTCCCGTTTCAAACCCACCGGTCGGTGGGGCACCGTCCGGTCAGTCCAGCCGGTCGAGCGCCGCCTCGATGCGGTCCCGGTGGAACGCGACGGCCGCCTCCGCGTCGACGACCGGGTAGCGCGGCCGGGTCACCTCGCCCCTGGAGTCGGCGGCCGAGTCGGCGATGCCGAGCAGCCGGAAGGCGCCGAACCCGGCCTCGGGGAACGGGCGGACCTCGCGGTAGCCCGCGCGGTACGCCTCACGGAGTGCCCGCACGTCCGCGTCCACCCGGACGTACCAGTCCGCGAGCGTGAACTCGGCCTTGGCCGCCGAGAGCCCCGCTGGAGCCGCCAGCGGCTCCCCCCAGTCGAGGACGGCAGCCACCTCCGGCCCGCCCTCGGCGTCCCGGACGATGACGTTGCCCGGGCGGTAGTCCCACGGGAACAGTCGGATGTCGTCGGCGGGCAGACCACCGAGACGGTCGGCGAGCACGGCCTCGACGCGGGGTTCGAGGTCCCGCAGGCTCCCGGGCCAGTCCGCCAGCGCCCGGTCGAGGTACTCCCGGTAGAACGCCTCCGCCGGGCGCGGCCCGGGGACGACGAGGTCGTCGCCGCGGGCCGCCACCCGCCCGGGGGCGTCGAACGCGAACGCCTCGTGAACGGCCGCGAGATGCCGGCCCAGCGTCCGGGCCAGGCGTTCGCGGTCGGCGGCCGGGAGGCCGGCGAACCGCTCGTGGAGGTCGTCGCCGGGGACCCGCCGCGTGACGAAGTACGACACCGGGGGGTCGGTCAGCGTCCCGGCGGCGAGCACCGGCGCGGCCGGCAGGTCCGTCCGCCCGGCGACCGCCCGCGTGACGGCCACCTCGGCGTCCAGCGGCCGCTCGCGGGCACGGTACTGGACGACCACCTCGCGGCCGTCGCGCAGGCCCACCAGCGCCGTCCGCTTCGAGTTGCCCGTCGCCGGCGCCGTCACGGCCGCCGGGGTCGCCTCCAGGACCCGCTCGCAGACCGCCGTCACCACGGCCTCGACACCCTGCTGCACACCCGCCCGGTCGGGGTGTCGGTGACATAACCCCCGCGGAAGCGGGCGACCGTCCGACCCGCCGGGTCACAGGGAACGGTGCTTTAGGCCCGGGGGTCGTGGGCTCGGACATGGACGACGGCGAGGCCCGTGACGGGGCGGTGGACGACGTCGAGCAGGGGGAGCCGCTGCTGGCGGCCATCCGGCGGTCGCTGGCGGAGGCGACCTACGACCGGTTCGACGAGCGGGTCGCTACACAGGCCGAGCGGATCGCCGCCGACGCCGCCGCGGGCGCCCTCGACAACGCCGACTTCGCCGTCGGTATGGAGGTCGAGGCGTACACGGTCGACACGCACGGACGGCTCCACACGGTGCCGAACGGCGCCGCCGAGGCCGGCGGCTTCGCCCCCGAACTCGGCCTGCACAACCTGGAGCTCAACACGTCCCCCGACGTGCTCACGCCCGCCGGACTGGAACGGCAGGCCCGGCGCCTGCGGGACGCCGCCGCCGCCGCCCGCGAGGCCATCGCCGAGCACGGCTCCGGCGACCGGGTCCGCCCGGTGCTGGACTCGATGTGGACGGTGCCGCCGGCGGCGGGGAGCGCGGACTACCTCTCCGCCGGCGAGGAGCGCGACGGCGTCTGGCTGGCCGCCAACATGACGGGCAAGGCCCGCTACCACGCCCTCGACGCGGACACCCGTCGCCGGATGGACGACGGCATCCCCCTGGACCTCCCGGGGGTCGACCGCCGGTTCCCGTCCATCCTCGTGGAGTCACTCGCCACCTCCATCCAACCGCACCTGCAGGTTCCCGCCGCCGCCGCCCTCGACCGCTACCTCCGCTACGCCACCCGCATCCTCGGGCCGACCGTGGCGCTGACGGCCAACAGCCCGTTCCTTCCGGCGGACCTCTACCCGGCCGACGTCGACCCCGAGACCGTCCTCGCAGGCCCCCACGAACTCCGCGTCCCCGTCTACGAGGACAGCATCAACCCGCCCGGGGTCCGGAAGGTCCGGGTCCCCGAGGACGTGACGGCTGTCGAGGGCGCCGTCGCCGCGGTCGCCGAGGACGCGACCTTCGCGCCGTTCTGCACCGACCCCGAGGACGTGTCCGAGGACGCGCCCTACCGCAATCGGTTCCCCGAATTCGCCCACAAGCACGGCACCTTCTGGCGCTGGGTCCGGCCCGTCTTCGGCGGTGACCACCCGACGAACGGGAGCGGTCCCGCCGACGGCAACGACGACCGCTCGGTCCGCATCGAGTTCCGACCCATCCCCACCCAGCCCACCGTCCGCGACTGCGTCTCCTGCCAGGCGCTCGTCGCCGGCGCCCTCCGGGGGCTGGACGCGACCGACCACCCGCTGCTCGACCTCCCGTGGGAGGCCGCCCGCGAGTCGTTCTACGACGCCGCCGCCGAGGGCCCGGGCGCCGACCTCGCCTGGGTGACCGCCGACGGCGAGCGGACGGACGACCCCGACCGCGCGCTCGGCGAGTTGCTCTCGGTCGCGCGGCGCGGTCTCCGGGAGTTCGGCTTCGCGGCGCCCGAGGCCGACCGCTGGCTGGCGCCGCTGGAGCAGCGCCGACTCGGCGGCATCGCCCCGAGTACCTGGAAGAAACACCGGGTCCGGGCCGGCCTCGAGCACGGCGAGTCCTTCCACGAGGCCGTCCGCGCGATGCAGCTCGAGTATATCGAGTTGAGCGAGGGCACCGACTGCTTCTCCGACTGGCTCTGAGCGCTCGCCCCACCGATACCGTCAAGCCGCGCCCGCCGGAGGGGCCGGTATGCGCGACGAGACGGCAATCCGCGAGCGGATCGCCGAACTGGAGGCCGAGTACGACAGCCACGACCCGCCGTCCTCGGCGATGGAGGACGAGGCGGAGGTCGCCATCCTCCGGGCCATCGAGGAGCTGGAGTGGGTGCTCGAGGAGCACGACGGGACCGGCGGGTTCACCACCTGAACCGGCGGGTTAGCCCGAGCCGACGCCGGCCAGCTCGCCGTCCGTCATGACCCCGGCGACCTCGAGCAACTCCGTGTACCGGTCGCGGATGGTGACCTCGGAGATGCCGGCGACATCGCCGACCTCCCGCTGGGTGAGCCCCTCGCCGACGAGCATGGCGCCGGCGCAGGGCGCGGCCGTGGCCGGGCCGACGGACGACTCCCCGGAGAACACCCCCGGTCGGCGCTCGCCGCCGGCAGTTCGACCGCCCGGCACGGAGTCGACACCGCACGTCCCGACTCAGGTGCGCCCCCGGCCCAGTGGCTCCCGGGAATAGTTTGGGGCCCCTTCCCGGGCGCCCCCGGCGGCGCCGCCCGACGGCGGATTCCGGCGCGTTCGACCGGTCGAGCCCGACGAGCGGTCGGGTCGTGCGGTGCGTTCGCACGGTTTATTATCCCGTAGCGCGTACTGTGACGTGCCATGTACGACCCGCAGGTCTACGGCCTGCTGGGGGCCGTCCTGCTGTTGCATCTCGGGACGCTGGCGTACGTCTACCTCCGCCGGTCCCGGTCGGTGGAGCGAGCCGGCGATACGGACACGGCCGCCGACGCCGCGGACGTGACCGCCGACCGCCGGGTCGACACCGGGCCGTCGGGGAGCGAAGAGGGGGCCATCGTCTGCTCGCAGTGTGGGGCCCGTAACGAGCCGAACTACCGGTTCTGCCGGATCTGTGTCGCGGACCTACCGGGGCGGGCCACCAGCGTCGACCCGGCCGGGTTCTCGAACGCGGCCTGAGGGCGGTCCCCCGGCTACTCCTCCGGGTCGCCCGGGTCGCGGTACCGGCCGAGGACCTCCTCCAGCAGGAGGCTCGCCTGGTCCATCCCGTCGAAATGGTCGTCGATGTAGGACTCGGCGGTCTCGTACTCCCCCCGGAGGCCGTGCTTGCGGACGGTGACGAACGCGTCCATGAACGGGACCGCGCCGTCCGAGAGCGCGCGGGGCCGTGACCCGGCGGGGTCCAGCCCCAGTTCGTCGGCCAACTCCCCGAACTGGAACGACTCCGTCTCGTACTCCTCCTCCATGAGGCTCAGGACGAACTCCGCTGCGAACCGGTGGAACTCCGACTTCGACTCCAGCTCGTGCTCGTCGACCACCCGTTCGATCTCCGCGACGACGCTGTCGGGGTAGCGGACCGTGTCCTTGGCCATGCCTCTCGTTGGCGGATGTGTACCCCCCATGTTATAAGCGTCGGGGTCAGGCACCTGGGGGCCAGTGCGACGACCCGGCGGCCCGCTCCAGCCGCCGGACGATGCCGAGGGACGCCCGGTTGCGACCGTCCCGTCGCCCGACCGTGACCCGGACCCGCTCGCCCGCTCGTCCCGCCCCGCGGCGCGTGTTGCCGATGGTTCCGTGGTTGTTCCGGCGTTTCTCGATGGATATCGAACATACACGGATAACATCCGCTACATGGCGAGATATCGCGCACGTATCCGCTTCGTCCGGAACCCTTACACCGGTCGCACGGCTTGGTATGGGCATGACCGACCGGTCCCATGCCGGGGCGCTGTTACGGGCGCTCTCGCTCCCGGCCCGGCTGCTGCGCGCCGGCCTCACCGAGGACGAGAACGCCCGAGTCCGGGTCGACCCGGGGGCCTACGTCCTGGAACTCGACCTGCCCGGCTACGAGGCCGACGCCTTCGACGTCAGTTGGGGCGGCGGCTACCTGTCCGTCGCCGCGACCGGCGCGGACCGCTCCTACGAGGCGTCGTTCCAGTTCCCGCCAGTGGTCCGCCCGGACGACATCCGCGCGGCCTACGACGCCGACACGGGCGTGCTGACCGTCACGCTGCCCGTCCACGACCGCCATGCCCGCCCCGCCGCGGACCCCTCCACCGCCGACTGACGACCGCCCGCCGGCTCAGTTCGGCTGTGGCTCGTACTCCGGTCCGACACGGACATCCAGCGCCCGCGGTCGGGTGTACATCGTCACCCGGCCGTGCTCGGCGATCTCGCCGTCGCGCGAGAACGTGACCGACTCGTCACTGGTGACGGTCACCTGCGCGGACTGGAAGTGATGAACGGAGTCGGTCCCCTCACCGAGCAGCCGGTGGATGGCGGCCTCGACGGCCAGGCTGCCCGCCGGCACGTCCTCGACGACGGCCACGTCGAACAGGCCGTCCTCCATGTCCGCCTGCCCGCCCTGTTCGATGAAGCGACGGGCGTTCCCGACGAGCACCGTCACCGCCGAGCCCGCCCAGCTATCGCTCCGCCCACCGCCGTGGAAGTCCAGCCGGAGCTCCAGCCCCTCGAACTCGACGGCCTCCTTGATGCCCGTGACGACGAACGCGAGCGTGCCGAGCCGATCCTTCAGTTCGCCCGACGCGGCCGTACTGGCGTCGGCCGGGAAGCCCGCGATACAGGAGACCACGAACGGCTCCCCGTCGGCCATCCCCACGTCCAGCGCCCGGATCTCCCCCTTGTCAGTCAGGTCGAAGCCGTGACGGATGTCGCGGATGCCGAGCGTCCCCGCCAGGAGGTTGGCCGTCCCCCCCGGGATGACGTTCAGCGTCACCTCGCCCAGATGGTCGGCCGCGTTCAGCCCGCGGAGCACCTCGTTGATGGTGCCGTCGCCACC
This sequence comes from Haloglomus irregulare, assembly GCF_007421925.1. Taxonomy (GTDB): domain Archaea; phylum Halobacteriota; class Halobacteria; order Halobacteriales; family Haloarculaceae; genus Haloglomus; species Haloglomus irregulare. The sequence goes on along the minus strand of NZ_QMDX01000001.1, from coordinate 526,104 downwards.
GCAGACGGCGATCTCGCTCACGCCCTCCTCGCCGGCCCGCCGTCCCAGCGCCCGCCCGTCGCCCGCGCCCTCGGTCTCCCAGACGGCGAACCCCTTCCCGCGGGCCAGCTGTTGGACCAACTCGGCGTGGTCGCCGGTCCCGCTGACGGGGTTCATGATGAGCGTCCGCGACCCGACCTGCATACCACCGCCTCGGTGTCGGGCCACTTATGCCGTGCGAACGGCGCGAGCGAGCCGGTCCGGTCCGTATCGTCCGCGAGGGCGCCGTCTGTGGCGGACCGGCGCCATCGACCGTCCGGCCCCATCCGGGCGTGACCCCGGCCTCAGTTCATCCCCTCGGTCCCGATGTCCGGGTGCTCGCGGTAGAACTCGACCAGCGTCCCCGCGTAGTCCGCGACCCCCGGGCACTCGATGCCCGAGCCCGCCAGGTCCTCGACGGCGTTCGAGCAGTCGAAGCTGGCCGGCCAGGTCTGGTACTCCAGGCCGCCGCTCCGCAGTAGCTCGGACTCGGGCTTGAGCGACTCGAGCAGCCCCTTCAGGATGCCCTTCGGGTAGGGGACGATGACGGTCCGGTCCTTGTCGGCGGCCTCGCCGAGCGCCCTCACGAGTTCGGTCGTCGTGAGCGGGTCGGGGTCGGCGAGGTGGTAGGTCCTCCCCTCGCTCTCCTCGATGCCCGAGAGGTAGCCGATGGCGTCGACGATGTAGTCGCGGGGGACGACGTTGAACTCGCCCTCGCTGGCCCCCCGGGGCGCGGGGATGACGGCGTTGTCGCCCTGGTCGACGAGCCCCTCGACGAAGGCGTACATGCCGTCGTACTTCTGGGTCTCCCCGGTCTCGCTGTCGCCGACCGCGACGCCAGGCCGGTAGATGGTGGTCGGGACCTCGTCCATCCGCTCGCGGACCGCGACCTCCGCCATGTGCTTGGTCGACTCGTAGTAGTTGTGGAACGACTGACCCTCCTGGAGCATCTCCTCCGTGAACCGGCCCTCGTAGTCGCCCGCGACGACGACGGTGGAGACGTAGTGGAGGCGGTCGGCGTCGGCGGCAGCGGCGAACTCGACCATGTGCCGGGTGCCGTCGATGTTGACCGCCTTCGCCGGCGCGCGGTCGACCGTCAGGTCGTAGATGGCCGCGAGGTGGTACACCTGGTCGGTTCCGTCCGCCAGCCCGTCGTAGTCGTCCACGGCGAGGTGGCGGTCCGTGATGTCGCCCTCGGCGAACGCGACCCGCTGGGTCGCGTCGGCGTCGACCGCCGCGTCGATCCCGTCGACCCGCTGTTCGGCCTTGCTCCGGTACTTCGGCTGGACCAGACAGGTGACGGTCCCCTCGTCGTGGCGCTCCAGCAACCGCTCAACCAGCGCCGAGCCCAGGAAGCCCGGGAACCCGGTCAGGAAGACGTTCGTCATGAGTCGTCCGGGCGGGCGGTCGACAAAGAGGTTGTCCCGTGTGTGCGGGTCCCAGTGTAGTCGGCCGGTGGGCCCCAGATCAGAACAGGGTGGTCAGTAGGACGTACAGCAGTGTGCCCGTGCCGTAGACGACTACGATGGATCCGAGCGTCTCCAGCCAGGGAGGCTGGTAGCCGTCGCCGTCCGTCACGGTCGAGGGGAGGGGCGCCACACGCCTCACGGTTCCGGCCACGGCAGGCGCCACGACGGCACAGCCCGGGGGTTTGATTGCGCTGCCGGCCCCACCCCCGCACGTGCCTCCCGAGCCTCCGGACGACGAGCGCAACGTCCACGGCGAGCCGCTACAGCCCTGCAGTACGGACCCGATGACGGGCGCGCTGCGGGACGGGGACTGCCACGCCCTGCCGCGCGACCCCGGCCGACACGAGGTCTGTGCGGTGATGACCGAGGCGTTCCTGGAGTACAGCCGTGCCCAGGGGAACGACCTCATCACGCCGCGGCCGTCGATGAACTTCCCGGGGCTCTCGCCGGGTGACCGCTGGTGTGTCTGTGTGCCGCGCTGGCTGGAGGCCGCCGAGGCCGGCCAGGCGCCCCCGGTCGTCCTGGCGGCCACGAACGAGTCCGTCCTCGACGAGCTCTCGCTGGCGCAACTCGAGCGCCACGCACACGACGCATCGGACTGACGGTCGGCCCGCTCTCCGCGACCTCCCACCGCCCGTGACGGCGTCGCCATCCCGGCACCCCGCGTGCTGGGGCGCGCACACGCCGCCCGACCGCCGGTGCCGTCGGGCGTCCGGCCTCCCCGCCTCTCGCCCGCTGATGGGCATCCATCCAGTTCGGTCGCGGCTGCCGGTCCGGTTCTGGACGTGTGAGGATACCCGATTCATTATATCCGTCCAAGGACTCCGCAGTCCACATCTTATCGGAGCGATTTGTACATGTTCGTAAACGATAACGGGTATGTATGCCTGCTCCATCTATTTTAGACGTGAATACGTGATGTTCGCAAAGGGACTCAGCGAACGACTCGACGAGCATCGCATCCTCGCCCGTCTACCGCCGGGGGTGACCGGATGAGCGAGTGGGTCTCGACGACCTGTATGCGGTGCGCGGTCGGGTGTGGCCACCGTCAGCGCGCCGTCGACGACGGGTACGGCATCGACACGGCGCGTGGCGACCCGACCCACCCCGTCAGCGAGGGGCTGGCCTGCCAGCGCGGCACCCGGGAGTCGGCCGACCCCGACGGGGAGTGGCTGACCCGCCCGCTGGTCCGACGCGACGGCGAACTGCTCCCGACGACGTGGGCGAACGCGCTCGACGAGGCGGTCGGCGCGATGCGACGGGCGATGGCCCGGACCCCCGACTCCGTCGCCGTCCTGGGGAGCGGCCAGCAGACCAACGAGGCCGCCTACGCCCTCGGCAAGCTCGCCCGCGGCGGCATCGGGACCCGGTACTACGACGCCAACACCACGCTCTGCATGGCCAGCGCGGTCACGGCCTACTACGACGCCTTCGGCAGCGACGCGCCGCCCTGTACGTACGACGACATCCCCGGCGCCGAGCGCCACGTCGTCTGGGGGGCCAACCCAGTTGTCGCGCATCCCGTGATGTTCCGCTGGATCCGCGAGTCCGCCGCGGACGGCGAACTCCTCGTCGTCGACCCGGTGGCGACGGAGACGGCTGACCTCGCCGACCGCCACGTCGCCGTCGACCCCGGCGGCGACCTGGCGCTGGCGCGGGCCGTCCTCGCGCGGATCGTCGACCGCGGCGACGTGGACCGGTCGTTCGTCGACCGCGCCACGACCGGCTTCGACGACCTGTGCGCGAAGCTCCCCGAGGCGGCGACCGCGGCCGCCGAGGCCGGCGTCCCGATGGCCGACGTCGACGCGCTCGCCGACGCCTTCGACGCCCGGGCGCTGGTCTACTGGGGGATGGGCGTCAACCAGTCCGTCGACGGGACCGCCACCTCGAGCGCGCTCATCGACTGCTGTCTCGCGACGGGCAACCTCGGTCCCGGTACGGGGCCGTTCTCGCTGACCGGCCAGGCCAACTCGATGGGGACACGTGTCTGCTCCTCGAAGGGCAGCTGGCCCGGCCACCGGGACTTCCAGGACCCGGCCGAGCGAGCCGTTATCGCCGACGACTGGAACGTCCCCGCGAGCCGCCTCCCCGACGACACCGGTCCCGGTCCGGTCGGGACGCTCGAGGCGGTCGCGGACGAGGTCGATGTCGTCTGGACGGTCGCCACGAACCCGGTCGCCGGCGTCCCGAACGCCGGAGCCGTCGCCGACCAGCTGGACGAGGCGTTCCTCGTCGTCCAGGACGCGTTCCACTCCGAGACCGTCGAGCACGCCGACGTGGTCCTCCCCGCGGCGACGTGGGGCGAATCCGAGGGGACCGTCATGAACATGGAGCGGACGGTCTCCCGCGTCCGGGCCGCCACGGACACGCCGTCGGGCGTCAGGCAGGACCTCGACATCATCGCGGAGGTGGGGGCGCGGCTCTGTCCCGGGCTGCTCGGCGAGCCGCCGCTCGACCCGGAGGCCGTCTTCCGGGAGTTCTGTGACCTCACCGCCGACACGGACGCGGACTGCTCCGGGCTCTCCTACGCCCGGCTGGATGCCGAGGGGGCGGTCCGGTGGCCCGCGCCCGACCCTCGCGACAGCGGAGGCTACCGCTACTACGAGGCCGCGGACGCCGGGGCGAGCGGCGACGCGACGCCCGGGGAGCCGGCCGACGACCCCGCCCACCCCGACGCCCCGCACCCGGACTGGTCGTTCCCGACGCCGACGGGCCGGGCGCGGTTCTCGACGGCCGTCGAGACGCACGAGGCCGAGCCGACCGACGGCGAGTACCCGCTCGTCCTGACCACGGGGCGGGAGGCCGACGCCTACAACACCGGCGTCCGGACCCGCGACGGGTCGGGGCCCGGCGAGCCGGTGGCCCCGGTCGCCCGGGTCGCACCGGGGACGATGGCCGCGGTCGCGCCCGAGGGCGACCGCGAGGTGCGGCTGGTCTCCCGCCGCGGGGCGGTCGAGGTCACCCTCCACCCCGACGAGGCGGTGCCGGAGGACCTGGTCTGGCTCTCCATCCACCACCCGGCCACGAACCGCCTGACGACGCCGGAGCGTGACCCCCGCTCGGCGGAGCCGAACCTCAAGCAGTGCGCCGTCCGGGTCGAGCCCCGGGACGGCGACGCCGCGGCGGTCGCCGAGCCCGACGAGGACCGCGTCGGCGACGCCGACGGCGCCGAGCCGCCCGCGGAGGTGGCCGAGTGAGCGACGTGCCGGGCCGTCCGACGCGGACGGGACTGCTGCTGGCCGGCGGCCGGTCGACCCGCTTCGGCGAGTCGGACAAGGCGCTCGCGGACCTGGCCGGCGCGCCACTGGTCTGTCACGTCGCGGCCGCGCTCGCACCCACCATCGACGAGCTGGTGGTCAACTGCCGCGCCGACCAGCGCGCCGCGCTCGCCGACGCGCTCGCGGGCCTCGACGACCGGCTGCCCGTCCGGTTCGCCGTCGACCCCGTCCCCGACGAGGGGCCGGTCGCCGGCCTGCTGACCGGGCTCCGAGTGGCACGGGGCCGACGCGTCGCGGTCGCGGGCTGCGACCAGCCGTTCCTCCGGACCGCCACGGTCGCGACCCTCTTCGACCGCGCCACCGACGAGGGCGCGAGTGGCGGGTCGGGCGCCGACCCGGGCTCCGACGGCGCCGTCGCGCTGGTCGACGGGCGCCGGCAGCCCCTCCCCGCCGTCTACCGGGCGACCGTCGCGCGGGAGGCGGCCGAACGGACGCTGGCGACAGGGTCGCGGGCGCTCCGGGACGTTCTCACGCGGGTCGACCCGGTCCCGGTCCCCGTCGCCCCCGGCGCCGTCCGGGATATCGACACGCGGGGCGACTTCCCCGACGAACAGGCTGAACAGACCGATAGGAACGCGGATTCTACAGTTACGATGGAGATAACCGACGAACTCGCGGCACGCAGGACGAACGGTGCGGCAACCGACTCGGACGATGACTCGGCGTCCGACAGCGAGCCCAACGCGGTCCCGGTGCCCGATGGGGGCGAGGAGGCGTCGTCCGAGCCACGTGGGGGAGCGAGGCGGACCGACGGGGGTGACTCGCGATGACACACAAGAAGGAGGACTGGAAGGAGGGCTGCTACGGCGACGAGGTCCGTGAGAAGCTGCTGGAGTTCGCCGAGCGGGGCTGGGACTCCATCCCTGAGGACGAGCGCGAGAAGTGGTTCTCCCGGTTCAAGTTCTGGGGGGTCTTCCACCAGCGGACCGGCCAGGAGAGCTACTTCATGCTGCGGCTGACCGGCACCGACGGGATCCTCGAACCGGGGCAGTTCAGCGCGCTCGCCGAGGTGGCCGACGAGTACGCCGCCGGCCCGGTCGAGAACCCCGAGTTCGGGGAGAGCTGGCTCGACTTCACCACCCGCCAGTCCGTCCAGCTCCACTGGATCAAGCTCGAGGACGTCCCGGAGATCTGGGAGCGCCTGGAGGGGGTGGACCTCTCGACGCGCTCCTCCGGCGGGGACACGATGCGGAACATCACGGGCAACCCCACCGCCGGGACGGACGCCCGCGAGGTCATCGACACGGCGCCCATCCTCGAGGAGGTCCAGGCGACCATCCGCGACGACGACGCGCTGGCGAACATGCCCCGCAAGTTCAACATCAGCATCTCGGGCATCCCAGACGGCTCCGCGCAGGACGCTATCAACGACATCGGGCTGGAGCCGGCGACGAAGGCGGTCGACGGGGAGGCGACGCTGGGGTTCAACGTCCGCGTCGGCGGCGGGTTGGGCGGCCACGAGCCCCGCGTCGCGCGGCCGCTGGACGTCTGGGTCCCGCCCGAGCGCGCCGTCGAGCTCGTGCGGGGGTTCGTCGAGCTCTACCACGACGAGGGGAACCGGACGAACCGCAACAAGAACCGGGCGCGGTTCTTCGTGGACGAGCGCGGGACGGAGGCCATCCGCGAGCAGCTCCAGGCCGAGTACGTCGACTGGGAGCTGGCGCGGGCGGGCGAGGACTGCCGCGAGTCCTACACCTACAACGCGGGTCACGGCGACGGCGCGGACACGCCGGAGGGTCCCGTCGACTACGTCGGCGTCCACGAGCAGCACGACGGGCGCTACTTCGTCGGGCTGAACGTGCCGGTCGGGCGCATGCCCGCGGACGACGCCCGCGCCCTGGCGGACCTCGCCGAGGCGTACGGCTCCGGCGAGGTGCGGCTGACCCGCCGGCAGAACCCGCTGGTGATGGACGTCCCCGAGGCGGACCTCGCGCAGTTCCTCGAGGAGCCGCTGCTGGAGACGTACTCGCCGGAGCCGAGCGTCTTCGAGCGCGGCGGGATGGCCTGCACGGGGACGGAGTTCTGCTCGCTCGCGCTGGCCGAGACGAAGGCCCGGCAGGCACGGATGATCCGCTGGCTCGATGCGAACGTCGAGCTGCCAGAGGACGTGGACACGGTGAAGATGCACTTCTCGGGCTGCACGGCTGACTGCGGCCACGCCAACACCGCCGACATCGGCCTGCTCGGGATGCGCGGCCGCAAGGACGGGGAGATGGTCGAGGCGCTCGACATCGGCGTCGGCGGCGGGATGGGCGAGGACCCCGCGTTCGTCGACTGGATCCGCCAGCGGGTCCCCGCCGACGAGGTGCCCGGGGCGCTCGCCAACCTGCTGGGCGCGTTCGCGGCCCACCGCGAGCCCGGCCAGTCGTTCCGCGAGTGGGTCGACGCCACCGGGACGGAGGCCGTCACGGAGCTTGTCGAGCCCGAGGAGACGGACTACGTCGACCCGGCGCTCCACGACGCCAAGCAGTCCTGGTACCCGTTCGACGACGGCGAGAGCCCCGCCCCGACGACGCCTGACGACACGCCGCTCTCGGCGGACGACTGACGCGGCGGGCCGGGAGCGCCCGCAATCGACAGCCCTTCCCGGCGCTTGCCCCGAGTTCGAACGTGGCGACGGACACCGCCGACGGCACCGAGACGGCCGCGCCCGACGCGACCGACGCGGGGACGACCCGTGGCTGGGGTCCCGTTGCGGCGGTCGCCGGCTGGCAGACCGCCGCGAGCGCCTGTTACTACAGTCTCTTCGCCGCGACCGGGCTGTTGAAGCCTGCGTTCGACCTGACCGGGGCCACCGTCGGGCTCGTCCTCACGATCGGGCTGCTCGGCTACACGCTGTCACTGTTCCCCAGCGGCGCCCTCGTCGACGGCCTCGGGGAGCGCCGGGTGATGCTGGCCGGCCTCGCGGGGCTGGCGGTCGCCGCGGTCGTCGCGAGCGTCGCCCCGACGTACGGCGCCCTCCTCGCCGGCGCCGCCCTGCTGGGCGCGGCCTACTCAACGGCGATGCCGGCCACCAACCGGGCCATCGGGGCGAGCGCGCCGTCCGGGCGGGCGAACCTGGCGATGGGGCTCAAACAGGTCGGCGTCACCGCCGGGAGCGGGGTGGCGTCGGTCGTCTTCGCCGGCGTCGCGGCCACCGCGCTGTTCGCGTGGGGCGACGGGTTCCGCGCGCTCGCGGCGCTCGCCGTCCTCGCGGCCGCCGGGTTCGCGCTCTCGTACGACGGGCGACCCGGGAGCGGCGGCCTCGCGCTCCCGGACCGCCGGGCACTGGGCGGGGGCCGCGCGTACCGGTTGCTGGTCGCGGCGGGCTTCTTCATCGGCGCCGCCATCTTCGCGGCGCTCGGCTACGTCGTCCTCTACGTCGACGAGGGCGTCGGCGCGACCGTCGCGCTCGGCGGTCTCGTCCTCGGCGCGACGCAGGTGACCGGCAGCGTCGGCCGCGTGCTGGCGGGCGACCTGGCCGACCGGCTCGGCGGGGCCCGCGGCGCCGCGACGGTCGCGCTGGGCCAGGCCGCGGTCGCGCTGGCGCTGTTCGGCGTGCTCGCGACGGGCGTGGACTCACCGCTCGTCGCGACCGCCGTCCTCCTCGGTATCGGCGTCTCCGTGCTCGGCTCGACCGGTGTGTTCTACTCCTGTCTCGCGGGCCTGGTGGCTGACGACGACATCGGCACCGCCACGGCGGCCGGGCAGACGGTCATCAACGTCGGCGGGATGTCCGCGCCGCCGGCGTTCGGCTACCTGGCCGACACGGCGGGCTACACGACCGCCTGGCTGCTGCCGACGGGGTGTATGGCCGGGGCCGTGCTACTGCTGCTCGGCGTCCGCCGGGCGGCCTGACGGCGCCGTCGCCCGGTCGCCGCTCGGAGAAAGCTACTTGCCACCGGCCGGCAAACGGACGAGCATGCGATTCGTCATCGTCGGAGCCGGACGCGTCGGGATGCGGACCGGGCGCGTGCTCCGCGAGGAGGGCCACGACGTGGTCATCGTCGACGCGGACCGGTCGAAGGTCGAGCGCCTCCGCGAGGAGGGGTTCGCCGTCGTCGAGGGCGAGGGCTCACGGGAGGAGGTCCTCCTGGAGCTCGACCTCGACGAGATCGACGGGCTCGCGGCGCTCACCAGCGACCTCGTCGTCAACTTCACCGCCTGCATGATCGCCGACGAGTACGACGTCCGGACCGTCCTCCGGGCGGACGACGACTACCGGGAGTACGTCATCCGGAAGTACGCCAGCGACGTGGACGAGGTGATCTACCCGGAGCGGCTGGGCGCCGTGGTCGCGAAGAACGCCCTGCTCGGCGGCAACAGTCACGCCATCGCGGACGTCGCCCAGGAGGTGCAGCTCGTCGAGCTGACGGTCACCCCCGAGTCGCCGATGCGGGGGTACACGCTCTCGGAACTGGAGATGCCGGCCAACTCCCGCCTGCTCGCCTTCGGCAAGGCCGGCGAGCCGATGGAGCTCCCGAACGCCGACCAGTCCCTCGAGGAGGGCGACCGGGTGGTCGTCATCGCCGGCTTCGACGTGCTCGGCGACGTCCGCCAGCTCATCGTCGGGGGCGACGCGCCGGAGGTCGCCGCCGCGGCCGCCGGAGGTGAGTGAGGATGGTCCGCGCCTACGTCATGGTGAAGGCGCACACCAGCGAGGCCGACCGGCTGCTCCGCGAGGTCGAGGCCATCGACGGGGTCGTCGACGCCGCGGTCGTCGCGGGCGACGTGGACCTCATCGCGACGCTCTCGGTCGACTCGCCGGCCGACGTGAAGGCGGTCTCCGCGGACTCGGTCCAGGGCATCGACGGCGTCGAGGACACCCGCACGTACGTCGCGATGGAGTGACGGCCGGGCCGCGGGGCCACCGGTGACCGTCATCCATATCCGCCCCGACGCGTACCCCGGCGTATGAACCGCCGTCTGCTGGTCCCAGCGGTCGTCCTCCTGCTGTCGGTGGCCCTGCTCGTCGGGCAGGCCGCCACCGCGCCCCCCGCGGCTCCCGAGTCCCCCGACGGCGGCGAGGGTGCCTACCCGGGCGAGACGCTCATCACCGTCCAGGCGTACGGCTGGTTCGACGAGGACAACGGCCAGGTGTTCACCGTCGCCCGGAACGGCACCCGAACCTGGACGTACGACCCACCACACGCCTACGTGTTCGACGCCGAGGCGCTCGACAACGGCAACGTCCTCGTCAGCCTCGGGCAGACCCCGCTCGCCGAGAACGTCCGCTGTCCCGACGAGTACTACAGCGGTGAGCGTCCGGCCGGCCAGAACGGCTGCATCTACAACCGCGTCGTGGAGGTGACCCCCGACACCAACGAGGTCGTCTGGGAGCACTCCTGGTACGACGCCTACCCGACCCACCACGAGGTCCACGACGCCGACCGGCTCGACACCGGCGAGACCGCCATCATCGACATGGGCAACGACCGGACCTTCACCGTCGACCAGTCGGGGGAGGTGACCTGGCAGTGGAACGCGACCGAGCATCTGACCGAGGGAACGCCGTTCTGGGAGGAGTACGTCGCCCCACTGCCCGAGGACGAGCGCGCGGAGTTCCGCCGGAGCGGCCCGGAGAGCGACTGGACCCATATGAACGACGTCGACCGCCTGGAGAACGGGAACTTCCAGATGTCGATCCGTAACTTCGACACCACCATCGAGGTCGACCGGGAGACCGGCGAGATCGTCGACGCCGTCGGCGCGCCAACCCGCCACGAGGTGATGGAGGAGCAGCACAACCCCAACCGGCTGGAGCGACACGGGAACCTCCTCGTCGCCGACTCCGAGAACGACCGCGTCGTCGAGATCGATGCCGAGACCGAGGAGATCGTCTGGCAGTACGACGGGACGGGCTCCGGGCAGAAGCTCGCCTGGCCGCGCGATGCCGACCGCCTGCCCAACGGCAACACGCTGGTCGTCGACTCGCGGAACTTCCGCGTCCTCGAGGTCGGCCCCAACGGCAGCGTCGTCTGGTCGCACTCGATGGCCGCCGACCGCGGCATCGTCTACGACGCCGACCGCCTGGGCCCGTCGCAGGACCCACTCGCCGAGGAACCCGACGACGTGCCGGCCGGCGGGGAGCTGGAGAGCCGCTCGTCGAACGGGAACACCGTCGCAACCGTCGACTCATGGCTCGGCTTCGTCTTCCCGTCCTGGGTCGGGCTCGGCGAGGTCCTCGCCGGGCTCGTCGGCGTCGTCTCGGGGCTGGTCCTGGTCCGCGAGGGCCACCGCGACGGCTGGTTCTCCGGCGTGGGCGGTGGGGAGCGCGGCGATGGACGCGGAGGGGGGGACTGACCGGACCCACCAGGGAGGTCTTTCCAGTCGGCCGTCGCCCGGATAGCTATGCCCTCCCACAGCCCCGCCGACGCCCGTTCCGACGGACGCCGAACCCACCGGCCGTCCCGGTGCCGGCGGCCCGGGGCTGACGTGCGAGGCCGGCGGGGACGTGCGGCGCCACGGGCTGGACAGGTGAGTCGCCCTCAGTCGTCGGCCGCGTCCGTGTCGGCGTGGCCCGGCGGCTGGAGGTCGCGCTGGAACTCGTCGAACCGCTCGAAGTCGTCGGGGAGCTCGTGGGGGATCTCCCGCTCGGCCTTCCGGTCCTCGTGGTCCTCCTCGACCGGCCGGGCGACGGACTCCCAGCCGGGCTTTACCTTCACGCTCCGCGCGGGCGTGCCGACGGCGATGTGGTGGGCGGGGATGTCGTCCTTGACGACGGCCCGCGAGCCGACGACGGCGTTCTCGCCGACCTCGTAGCCGGCCTGGACGACGGCGTCGTAGGTGACCCGGGCGTCGTCCTCGATGACCGTGTGGTAGTTGACGACCTCGGTCTGGTCGACGATGTCGTGGTCGTGGCTGTAGACGTGGACGCCGTCGCTGATGGAGACGCGGTCGCCGATGGTGAGCTTCCCCCGGTCGTCGAGGTGGACGTCGTCGTGGACGACGACGTTGTCGCCGACCTCGATGTTGTGGCCGTAGGTCATGGAGATGCCCTTGAAGAAGCGGCAGTTGTCACCACAGTCGGCGAAGAGGTGATCGGCGAGCATCCGCCGGAAGCGCAGCGCGAACTCGACGTTATCGGCCATCGGCGTGGCGTCGAACTGGCGCCAGAGCCACTGGAGGTACTTCGACTCCTGGAAGACGTCCTCGTCCTTCTCGGCGTAGTACTCGCTCTCGAGGGTGGCGTTGCACGGGTCGTATCCCTGGAGCCGCACGCGCTCGGCAGGCGAGACCGACTCGCCCGCCTGCCAGCGGTCGTAGGCGTCGCGGTCGCCGAACAGGTCCACGAGCGTCTCCGTGACGACCGCACAGGTATCCTCCGCCGGGTCCGAGAGCCGCTGGTCCACGCCCTCGAGGAACGCCTGTAGGCCCTCCTCGGCCTCCACGGGGAGGCGGACGTGCCGTTTGGTCATACGTCTCGTAGTCGGCGCGGCGGCATAGTGGTTGCCGTTACGTCGGTGTAACCGGTTCCCTGGGGCGGTTCCCACAGAGTACGCACGCTGTGGGATTCAGCCGGGGGTGACCGGACGTTCGCCGAACGGTCCCGTGGATTCCCGACGAAACCCGGATTCCGACCGTCACCGCGGGGTCCGGACGGTCCGGCGGTGCCCGGGCGCGATGCCGCATGACGGAAGACCTATACTCGCCGGGCGGTCGACTACCGACAACTGATGGCCACGGACGCCGAGACACGCTCCCCGGCGGGGCGGTGGGTCCTCGACTACGGCGTGTTCGTCCTGTTCCTCGCCATCGCGGCCGCTGGGATCTACCTGTTCCTCTCGCGGGACGCCGCGTTCGCCCGTCGACTGCTGGGGAACGAGCGCTACTGGATGCCGGCGATGTTCGCGCTGTTCGTCCTGGAGGGCGCGATGCTGCTCTACTTCGCCCCCAGCGAGAGCCTCGTCCCGGCCGCGCTGTTCGCCGTCGGCCGGTCACCGGAGGACATCGCCGCCATCCTCGGCATCGCCGTGCTCGGAGCCACGGTCGGCCAGTACCTCCTCTTCCTGCTGGCCAAGCGCGGCGGCCGCGAGCGACTGCTCGAACGGCCCTGGTTCCGGGTGAGCGAGTCGCGCCTGGAGCGGTTCGACGGCTGGTTCGACCGCTGGGGCCCGCTGGTCGTCCCCGTCTCGAACTCGCTGCTGTTCACCCGCGGGATGCTCACCGTCCCGGCGGGCTTCGCCGAGATGGACGACCGGCTGTTCGTCGGGCTGTCGGCCCTGGGCAGCCTCTCCTTCCAGGTCGTCCTCGCGGGGCTGGCGCTGGGCCTGTTCGAGTTCCTCGGCATCTGACCGGCGGGCTCAGACCGCCGGGTCGCGGCCGGTCGCCGCCCGGACGACGGTGAGCAGCCCCCCGACGAGGACGATGACCCCGTCGCTCGCGAGCCGGTACGCCAGGACGACGATGCCGGCGGCCACGGGGTCGAGGGCCAGCGCCGCCACGAGGACGGTCCCGAGCGTGGCGTCGACGCCGCCCAGCCCCGCCGGCAGGGGGACGACGCCCCCGAGCGTCGACAGCGGGACGGCGAGGACGGCGACGGCGGGCGCGGCGGGGTGACCCAGCGCGACCAGCACGGCCGAGAGGGCCAGCGCCCCCGCCACCCAGCCGGCGACGGTCAACACGAACGCGAGGGCCAACGCGGTCCGCGAGCGGCCGAGGACGCGGAGCGTCTCACCGGCGTCCGCGACGGCCTCGTCGACGCGCTCGGCGGCCATCGCGCGCCCGGCCCGTGCCGAGAGTCGGCCCAGCGTCGCCCGGCCGGCGCGCGCGAGGGCGTGCAGCAGCCGGACCGCCGGTCCGGGGCGGGCCGCGACCAGCCCACCGGCGCCGAGCATGACGACCACGATGGCGACCATCGCCAGCAACAGGGCCGGCCCGGCGCCCTCGGTCCCGGTCGCGGTCACCAGCGGCAGCGCCGCGATGGGGACCACGATGGCGGCCGGGAACCCGACCGCGTAGCCGACGGTGACGGCGGTGAGCCCGCGCTCGTACGGGAGGTCCGTCTCCCGGCAGAGCGCGTACGCCATCACCGCCGGGGCGCCGAGCCGGCCGCCGGGGACGGTGCGTTTGGCGAAGTTCCCCGCGACGTACCCGACCAGGAACCGGCCGGGCCCGACCTCGGCGCCGGCGGCGACGAACAGGACGCGCTGGGCCTCGCTCCAGATGAGCAGCGACAGTATCGCCGCGCCCGCGGCGGCCGCCAGCCAGTCCGGGTCCGCGCCGGCCAGCTCCATCGCCACCCGCCGCGGCCCGACGACGGCCAGAAACCCGCCCACCAGCAGACAGACCGCGAGCACGACCAGCAGTCGGCGGGCGCGGGGGCTCCGACGGACCGCCGTCAGCCACCCCCCGTCGCGGTTCCCGGACACAGCCAGCCGAAGGCACGGCGCCGGTATCAGTCCACCGTCGTCGGGTGTCGCCGCCGCACACCGGGGTCAGTCGCTCCGGCTCCGCGTGACCGCGCGTCGGAGCGCCGGCAGTTCCTGGCGTATCTCCCGGCGCTTGACGAGCGCGAACCCGACGAGGATGACGAGGAAGCCCACCGCGGTCAGGAGGTCGACCACCTCGCCGAGGAAGGCGAACCCGGCGGCGGCGGCGAAGACGGGGGCGACGTAGGAGACGAGGTTGATCTCTATCGGTCCGAGCCGGTCCAGCAGGTCGAAGTAGATGAGGAACCCGGCCGCGCTGGCGACCAGCGAGAGGTAGCCCACCGCCGCGATGGCGCCCAGCGACCCTGCGCCCGTCAGGGCGTCGACGGCAACTGCGGGCGACTCGCCGATGGCGAGGCTGATGCCGTGCATCAGCAGCGCCCCGCCGACCATCGCGTACGCCTCCATCGTCTCGATGGGGAGGCCGGCGTCGAGCCAGCGCGTGAGCACGGAGCCAAAGGAGAAGCAGAGGACGGCACAGAAGACGAAGCTCTTGGCGACCACGCCGCCGGCCAGCAGGTTCCCCGGGTCCGGCCGCGCGAGCAGGACCACACCCACCAGCCCGAGCAGGAGGCCGACGACGCCGACCGCGGTCAGCCGCTCATCGGGGATGATGGCCCGGGCGAAGACGGTCGTCATCACCGGGGAGAGGGAGACGATGACCGCGGCGCCGGCACTGGTCACGGCGGGGTCGGTCTCGCCGATGAAGAGGAAGGCGTGGTAGCCGGCGATGAGGAGGACGGCGCCGACGGTGACGGCGGCCCACTCCCGAAGCCCGACGGGACGGGGGTGGTCGGTGGCGTAGGCGGCGTAGCCAAGCATCAGCACGCCCGCCACGTCGTAGCGGACGGCTGCGAACAGTACCGGCGCCGGCCCGAAGTAGTCCGGCGCGAGTCCGGCCTTGATAGCCATGAACGCCGACCCCCAGGCCGCCGCCAGGACGAGAAATAGGGTTACGTTCCGGTAGCGCACGGGGGGACTGCGCCCGGCCGCCGTGTCAACGTTTCGAGTCCGTCCCGTCGAGCGGCGGCCGCGACTCATAAACCATCGAACGTGTTCGCCCCGGTTCCCACGACCCGAGAACCGGCGAAACCACCTCTCAGCGGCTGGGAACCAGCGGCTCCCGCTTTTACCGTCCGGGTCGGAGGTCCACCCGTTATGACACCGGATACCGGTGCGCCGGGCGACGGTATCGGGCGACGGGAGTTCCTCGCGGCGACGGGGACCGTCGGAACGGTCGCGGCTGCGGGCTGTACGGCCCTGAGCGAGCCGGACGTGCAGGAGGTCGACGCCGGGAGCGGGCGCCAGCAGCTCGGGAGCGATCTCCCGACGATGGACCCCCCGGAGGTCGTCGACCTGGACGAGCAGGGGAACCAGGTGACGCTGAAGGCGGAAGCGGCGGCCCACGAGGCCCATCCGCTGGAGAACATGGGCGCCCCGATCCGGCTGCCGCAGGTCTGGGCCTGGCAGGCCGACGACGGCCCGGCCAGTGTCCCGGGGCCCATCTTTCGGGTGACGGAGGGGTCGACGGTGGAGGTCACCCTGGAGAACACGATGTCGATGCCCTACACGATCCACTTCCACGGCGCCCAGACCGCATGGAAGGACGACGGGGTGCCGACGACGACGGGGATCACCGTCGACCCCGGGGCGTCGCACACGTACGAGATCCCAGCGAACACGCCGGGCACCCACATCTACCACTGTCACTACCAGACCCCGTGGCACGTGGAGATGGGGATGTACGGCATCCTGCGGGTGGACCCCGAGGGGTACGAGCCCGCGGACAAGGAGTAGTTCATGACGGTCCGGGAGTGGGACAGCCGGCTCTCCCGGCAGTACGCCGGCGGCGACGCCAGCTACGACATCACGAACCGGCAGCCGGACGTGTTCACGGTCAACGGGAAGTGTGCCCCCCGGACCCTTCACCCGGAGGACGGCTCGCCGATGATCGCCGAGCAGGGTGACACCGTCCGGGTCCACTGGGTGAACACCGGGTTCAACGCCCACCCGCTGCACATCCACAACCACCGGTTCGAAGTGGTCGAGAAGGACGGCGGGACGATCCCTGAGGCCGCTCGCTACGAGCGCGACGTCCAGAACGTCGCGCCCGCCGACCGCTACACGGTCGAGTTCGAGGCGGACGCCGACCCCGGCATCTACCTCATGCACTGTCACAAGATCGACCACGTCCGGAACGGGGGCAGCTACCCCGGCGGGATGCTGACCGGCCTGGTGTACAAGGACGCGATGAACACCACCATCTTCCGCGACCTGATGGAGTACGCGGGCTACGAGGGGTGATCACGATGCCGACGCGACGCCAGGTGCTCGGTGCGACGGGCGCAGCACTGGCCGGGACGGCGCTGGCAGGCCCCGCGGCCGCGCAGCCGGGCACCGACCTCACGGAGTGGTTCGCGGACACGTCGAACGCGACCGAGGTGGTCGACAGGCGCGGTCGGGACGAGGTGACCGTCACGGTCGGGGCCGACGCCAACGACGGGGCCTGGGGGTTCGGCCCCGCGGCCGTCCGGGTCGACCCCGGCACGACGGTCGTCTGAGAGTGGACCGGCAAGGGCGGGGCGCACAACGTCGTCGCCAGGGACGGCAGCTTCGAGTCCGATCTCGTCACAGAGGCCGGCCACACCTTCGAGTGGACGCCCGAGAGCGCCGGCGTGACGACGTACTACTGTGCCCCACACGAGGCGATGGGGATGAAGGGCGCCGTGGTCGCCGGCGGTGAACCGGTCACGGTCGCCGAGGCGACGCCGACGCCGGCTGCGGCGGGGAGCGGCGGCGACGGCGACAGTGCGGACGCCGGCGGCGAGCCGGCCCGGACGTTCGACGGCTGGCTGGCGGAGACGGACAACTACGACGGCGTGGTCGACAAGCGCGGCCAGGACGAGGTCACGGTGGAGGTCGGCGCGGCGGGCAACGGCGGTCCGTTCGCCTTCGAACCCGCGGCCATCCACATTGACCCCGGTACGACCGTCCGCTGGGAGTGGGTCGGCCCGAGGGCCTACGACGTGCTCGACCCGGACCTGGGGCTGAAGTCGGAGACGCTCGCCGCCTCGGGGCACGTGTACGCGGTGGCGTTCGACGGCGACGGCCTCTCGAAGTACACCTGCTCGAACTATGGGGAGCAGGGGATGCGCGGCGTCGTCCTCGTCGGCGACGGCCCGGTCCGGGAGCTGACGGCGGAGGGCACGGCCGGTGCCGGGGGCCTCGCCGCACTGATTGCCGGCTCGGTGGCCTGGCTCTACCGGTTCAACGACAGCACCGCGACGACGACGGACCCCGGGGGCGTCCAGCGGGGCTGCGGCGCCCCGTCGACCCCTCCTCAGCCCGGTTTCCGATTCGAGCCCTGATACTGGTCGTATTACGCTAGTCGACTGTCTATCCGCCCAACAAACGTATCACGTGGGCGAGTACCGATAGATCCGACACACCTGGCGCGGCCGAGCGTTGAAACGTCTCGGCGTGTTACGGGCACACATGAGCGTCTCCGGTCTCTGTCAGGTCTGTGAGGAGCGCGAGATGGCCGACGGCTGCGACCGGTGTGGCCGACTCGTCTGCGAACGACATCTGGAGGAGGGGAGCGGGCTCTGCGTGAAATGCTACGCGGAGCTCGACGGCAGCTGGGAGGGCGGCCAGGGGGGTCGCTCCGACCGCGGCCGTGGCCCCGACGGCGTGGACACCTACCAGTTCTGAGCGGTCGGGCACAGCGTTATCCACGGCCCGCTGCAACGCGGGGTCGATGCGTGCCGCAGCCTTCACCGAACTCATCGGACCGGACGGCGTGTCGCTGATCGAGCAGTCGGACCCGGAGCCGGGCCCCGGCGAGGCGACCGTTGACGTCGATGCCTGTGCCATCAACCGCCACGATCTCTGGATCCTCGAGGGCGACTCGGCGATGGTCGACACGGACGACCTGCCGTTCGTCAGCGGGCTGGATGTCGCCGGCACGGTCGCCGCCGCCGGCGAGGGGGCCGACGTCGAACCCGGCGACCGGGTCGTCCTCTGTCCGAACGAGACCTGCGGCACCTGCCGGTTCTGTCGCGAGGGCCCCGAGAACCAGTGCGAGCGCTTCTCGCTGTTCCACGGCGGGCTCGCCGAGACCGCACGTGTCCGGGCCGACCGGCTGGTGTCGCTCCCGGACGGCGTGGACACGGCGACCGCGAGCGCGCTCCCGACCGCGTACATGACCGCCTACCGGATGCTCCAGCGGGCGCAGGTCGGCCCCGGCGACCTCGTCTTCGTCCCGGGCGCGACCGGCGGCGTCGGCGTCGCGAGCGTCCAGCTCGCGGCTGTGCTCGGCGCGCGGACCGTCGGCACCTCCTCGTCGGCGGCGAAGCTCGACCGGCTGGCCGATCTGAGCCTCGACCACGCGGTCCAGGGGACCGACCCGGACGAGCTACGGGACGCGGTCGGTGCCGTCGGAACGCCGGACGCGGTGCTGAACCACCTCGGCGGCGCGTACACGGAGCTGGGGCTTACCCTCATGCGCCGGGGTGGCCGGATGGTCGTCTGCGGCCGGACCGCCGGCGGCCGCTCGGAGATCGACGTGCCGGACCTGTTCCTGGGACACAAGCGCGTCATCGGGAGCACGATGGGGACCCAGGGGGACCTGGAGACGCTGGTCGAACTGGTCGCCGCGGGCGACCTCGACCCGGAGGTCGAGGCGACCTACCCGCTCGCGGCGACCGGCGACGCCTTCGCCGCGATGCAGGACCGCGAGGCCGTCGGGAAGATACTCGTCACGAACTGACCGGCACCGGGCTCCCGGGCGGAGCGCTACGCCCGGTACTCGTTCAGCCGGCGCTTCAGGCGCTTGGCCGCGTCGCCCGCCGCGTCGAAGTAGCCGCGCGCGTCTCGCGACTCCGCCGCTTGACCGTCCGGGACGCTCCCCGCCCCTACGTCCTCACCCGCGAAGATGATGCCCCGTGAGGAGTTGACGAGGCCGACGCCGTCGGCGAGCCCGTGCTCGATGGCGGCCTCGGCGTCGCCGCCCTGCGCGCCCACGCCCGGAACGAGGAAGGGGAGGTCGGGGACGAGTTCGCGGACGCGTTCTAACTCGTCCGGGGTCGTGGCGCCGACGACGAGGAACACGTCGGCGGCCGACTCGCGGTCCCACTCGGCACAGCGCTGGGCGACGTACTCGTAGAGGCGTTTGTCGTTTCCCACCTGCAGGTTCTGGAAGTCGGCGCCGCCGTCGTTGGAGGTGCGCGCGAGGACTACCACGCCAGCGTCCGCGCGCAGGAACGGCTCCAGCGAGTCCCGGCCGAGGTACGGGTTGACGGTGATGGCGTCGACGTCGAGGCCGTCGGCGTCGAGGACGCCGGCGTACTGGCGGGCCGTGTTACCGATGTCCCCCCGCTTCGCGTCGAGCAGGACGGGCACGTCCTTCCCGTGAGCGTAGGCGACGGTCTCGGCCAGTGCCCGCCAGCCGTCGGCGTCCTCGTAGAACGCGGCGTTCGGCTTGTAGCAGGCGGCGTGCTCGTGGGTGGCGTCGATGATCCGTCGGTTGAACGCCCAGCGCGGCAGGTCGTGATCGGCGACGGCGTCGGGGAGTCGGTCCGGGTCCGGGTCCAGCCCCACCGACACGACGCTGTCGACAGCCTCGATACGGGCCTGCAGGTCCTCGCGGAAGCTCATACCGTGGCGCTCGGCCGCGGGTCGCAAGGGGATTGCGTTCGTGCGGGCGGGTCGAAGCCGGGGCGCATATGTCCGCTGCGGACGAAGCGTTGCTCGTGACGGAACCGACGGTCCCGGACGCCCCGGACGCGCCCGACCCGGACGACGGCCGGCAGCCGGTGCGACGCGCCGACACCGACGCGGACGACGACGAGCCGCTGCTGGACGGCCCGTACCGGGTGCTCGCGAGCACGCGTGACCGTGAGGAGTGGCTGTTCATCGACCCCGCGGGCGACCCGACCTACGTCCCGTGGGCGGGCCACGGCGATCTGGTCGACCGTGTCCGGGCCCTGC
This sequence comes from Haloglomus irregulare, assembly GCF_007421925.1. Taxonomy (GTDB): domain Archaea; phylum Halobacteriota; class Halobacteria; order Halobacteriales; family Haloarculaceae; genus Haloglomus; species Haloglomus irregulare. Next base: position 505,941 of record NZ_QMDX01000001.1, on the reverse strand, counting down.
GGCCGGGCTACCGCGTCGACGCCGACTTCGACTGGACCGGCGACGACCCCGCCCTCCGCAGCCTCGACGTGCTGGAGCGGTCGCTGTTCGCGTTCGTCACCGACGCCGACCCCGTGTTCGAGGCGGCCCAGTCCTGCTGGGAGGCCGCCCGGCGGGAGGGCCAGGCGATGAACTCCCGGGTGACCCACACCACCGACGGGGACCCCGCCGGCGTGGTCTACACGTTCGCGGACCAGTCCGGCCAGCGCGACCTGTTCGGGGAGTTCCGCGACGGCGTGAAGCCGCTCGACCCGCTGCTGGACCGCCTCGCACAGGGGGAGGACCCGCCGTTCGAGGCGTTCGTCCTCGACCCCGCGGACCCGTACGTCGTCGTCTACCTCGTCGTCGAGAAGGGCGGGGTGGTGGCCGATACCGTCCGGGACACCTACGAACTGTCGCGCCCCGACGAGCCGCTAGACGGGCACGGGACCCCGAAGCCGACGCCCGACACCCCCGACCCGGCCGCAGAGTCGTCGGACGACACGGACGAGGGGGACGGGGGGTTCGACCTCGGGAGCGCGGTCGAGGACCTGCCCGACGACGGCTGAGTCGTCGTCCTCGTCCGCCGTCCGGTCCACGGGAAAGCGCGACCGCCCCCAGGCGGAACGACGGTTCGGGCGGGTCCCGCCGTCCGTATTACGCCGCTGTTCTACGGATACGAACCGAATACGGGATATAATCGAACGGGGACGGCGGTACGGTGCGTGTTCGATAAACCTACGAGAAACAGCGCCATCCGGCCGCCCGTGACTCTCCCGGCGTAGATTCAAATACGAACCCGGGAGCATCGCGCCCATGCGCTGACCGATGCCCGGCGCGTGGCCGCGGTCGCGTGGTGCGACGCGCGCCGGTCCCGACCACAGCACCGCCTGCCCGCCCTACCCCAGCAGCGACGCGACCGCATCCCGGACTGCCTCGCCGGCGACGGTCACGTCCTCGCGGCGGACGTACTCGCGTTCGGCGTGCGCGACGGCCCCCTCGTCGTCCGCGAGGACGCCCGGCCCGAAGACGACGGTCGGCGCGTCGGCCGCGAAGTAGGAGGCCTCCGTGGCGGCACCGAAGGCCCGCACGTCGCCACCGGATGCCCCGGCCAGCGCCTCGACCAGCGGCTCGTCGGCGTCGGTCGCGAACGCCTCCAGGAACGGCGTCTCGCGCTCGGTCAGCGCGAACTCGACGCCGGCGTCGGCGGGCGCGGCCGTGCGGAGGTGCTCGTTCAGTGCCCGCTCGAACCCGTCGGCCGTCTCAGGCGGGACGCTCCGCCGGTCGATGCCGACGCGAACCGTCGCCGGAACCTGATTGATCGCCTCGCCCCCCTGGACGGTGGTGGCCGTCAGCGTCGGCGCGCCCAGCCGCGGGCCCGTGCCCGGCCCCCGGTCGTCGTCGAACGTGTCGATGGCCGCCAGCAGCGGCGCGAGCGCGCGCAGCGCGTTCGTCCCCGACTCCGGCTCGGCGGCGTGTGCCGCCTCGCCGGTCACGGTAAGCGTCCCCTCGAAGCGGCCCTTGCCGGCGGCACAGACGTCGAGATCCGTCGGCTCGCCGACGATGTAGCCGTCCGCCCGGAGCGGGTCGTCGCCAAAGGCCAGTGTGGCCGCGCCGGCGGAGGTGGTCTCCTCGTCCGGCGTGACAGCCAGCGTCAACCGCCCCCGGTCGACCGGCGCACCGAGAAAGCCTGCCAACAGCGCCGCCAACGGTCCCTTGGCGTCGCACGAGCCGCGACCGCGGACGACCGCGCCGTCCTCGGCCTCCGCGAAGGGGACGTGCGGCGGGACGGTGTCGATGTGAGTGTTGAGGACGAGATGTGGCCCGTCGGCGTCGCCCTCGCGGGTTGCCAGCGTGTTGCCGGCACTGTCGACGCGGGGCTCGACGCCGGCGTCAGCGAGCGTCCCCACCAGCAGGTCCCGCATCTCCTCGACCGTCTCGTGGGAGGCGGTTCGAACGGCACGCTCGTGGAAGTCGAGCGGGTCGAATCGGGCGACGGGCACGGGTTCAGTCGCCCGCGTTAGTGCCCGCGTCCGTCAGTTCGACGTCGATGTCCGCGTCCCGGCCCAGCCCCGGCTGTGGGATCGACGCCTCGAACTCCAAGGCCGCGGGTCCCCGGAGGAGCGCGTCGTCGTCGGTGACGGTGACGAACAGATCCCCGCCCGGTGGCGAGATGCGGGCCGTCTCCCCGGTCCCGAGCCGCCCGAGGCGGTGGGCGACGGCGGCGATGGCAACCGCGCCCGTCCCGCAGGAGTCGGTCTCGCCCTCGACGCCGCGCTCGAAGGTGCGCTGGCGGAACGCCGGCTCCTCGTCCACGGTCCGGGTCGCGACGGTGACGTTCGCGCCCTCCGGGAAGACGTCGGCGTGCCGGACCGGCGGGGCGACGGCGGACAGGTCGACCGCGTCGACATCGTCGACGAACGCCACCGCGTGCGGGACGCCGGTGTCGACCGCCGTGACGGTGAGCCCCTCGACGTGCTCCGCCACGAGCGGGTCGGCCGCCCGGACCGGCACGTCCCCGGGGAGGAAGTGGGGACGGCCCATCTCGATGGTGACCTCGTCGGCGAACCCACGGGTGTCACCGTGGCTACGGTTGCCGTCGTCGGGGGCGTCTCGCGAGACGACCGCACGCCGCGTTCCGGACTGCGTGTCGATCATGACCTCGTCGCTGCCGGTCCGCTCGGCGGCCCACCGGGCCGCACAGCGTGCGCCGTTGCCACACATAGCGGCGACGGACCCGTCCGGCTGGACGAGCGTCATCACGACGCGCGGGGTGGCGTACTCCGCCTCCAGGTGGAGGAACAGCACCCCGTCGGCCCCCACACGGGGACTGTCCGGGTGGCTGACGCCGGCCGTTCGGTCGCAGAGTGCTCGCGCGAACGCCCGCCGGTCGCTGACCTGCTCGGCGGCGTCCACGACGACGAAATCGTTGCCCGTTCCGTGGTATTTCTGGATACGTACCATCGTGTTCTCGCGTGGGAGACGACGACCCGTGAGAGTGAGTCGCACGTCGCTCGTTGTCCGCTGGTGGAGAGACGCGTTCAAGAGTCCTCCGCTTCTGCCTCGAACCGCGTCACGTCCGCCAGCGTCTCCCGCCGGGCCACGAGCCGGGGTTCGCCGTGCTCGACGGCCACGACGGCCGGTCGGGGCCGGGAGTTGTAGTTGCTCGACATCTCGTAGCCGTACGCGCCGGCGTTGCCGACGGCAAGCAGGTCGCCGCGGGCCGGATCCGGCAGCGAGCGGTCCCGCCCGAGGACGTCGGCGGTCTCACAGACCGGCCCGGAGACGTCACACGGGACGAGCTCCCGACGCGGCGTGTCCGGCTCCAGCCCCCGGATGGCGTGGTACGAGCCGTACATCGCCGGCCGGACCAGCGTCGTCATCCCGGCATCGACGCCGACGACTGTCGTCTCGGGCGTCGGCTTCACCGTGTTGACCGTGGTCAGCAGGACGCCCGCGTCCGCGACGAAGTAGCGTCCCGGCTCGATGGCCAGTTGCGGCGGCGCAGTGTCGTTCGCGCCGCCGCGCCACCCCTCGGCGTACGCCTCCCGCGTGGCCGCAGCGACCGCGTCGAGGTCGAGCGCGGGGTCGTCCTCGCGGTACGGCACGCCGAACCCGCCGCCGACGGCGACGAAGTCGAGGCGGTCCTCGACGTCGGCGGCGAGCGTGCCCATCCGCCGGACGAGCTCTCGGTGGTCCGAGAGGTCGTCGCCGGCGATGCCGCTGCCGGCGTGGGCGTGGAGGCCGACCAGTTCGAACCCGCGGTCGGCGGCCCGCCTGGCGACCGTCGCGGCCCGGTCGTACGGAACGCCGAACTTCGGCTCCGCGCCGGTCGACACCTTCGCGTGGTGGCCCGCCCCCACGCCGGGGTTGATCCGCACACAGAGCCGGCCGTCGAACCCTCGCTCCGCGACCCGGTTGAGGGTGTCCATCGCCCCAACGGTGAGAATCATCCCCCCCGCGTCGTCCAGCCCGCAGACGTAGTCCAGATCACGCGCCGGCGGGTTGACGGCGGTGTACCGGACCCGATGCGGCGGGAAGCCGGCCGCCAGCGACCGCTGCACCTCGCCCGCGGCGGCACACTCGGCGCCGACGCCGCGGTTCGCCAGCGTCTCCAGCACCGGCCGGGTCGTGTTCGCCTTCACCGCGTAGCTCAGGTCAGCCTCCGGGAACGCCGACCGCAGCCGCCCCGTGTTCGCCTTCACCCGGTCGAGGTCGAGGGCGTACAGCGGCGTCCCGAACTCGTCGGCCAGGTCCCGGAGCGGCTCGGCCGGCCAGTCCGACAGCCGCCGCACCGCCGGGTTGTCCGTGCTCGTCGGCCAGCCCTCGCCGTCAGCCATGGCACACCCCTCCGCGGCTGGGTGTGTTGCCCGGTGCGACATCCGAACCCCTGTTGCAGTGGACGGGCGAGCCCCCCGGGTCGAGAGCGTGAGGGCTTCCGGCGTTCCGTTGACCGCCGTCGCTGTATCGTTCTGGATGACTCATGGAACGTACTCTCAGTTGTCCCGGAGCGCGTCCTCGCGCTCGGTCGCCTCCAGCGTGGACTCCTCGACGTGGGTCGCGACGACGGCGGGCTTGTAGGCGCCACCGTCGAACAGGTCGTGCTCGCCGACGCTGGACTCGACGTAGCGGATGAACGCCCGCCGCTCCGGCGGGAGCCGGCCGTAGATGACCTCCTCCTCGACGAGGTCGTAGACCGGGATGCGCGGCGTGAGCAGCGTGTTCTCCCCGACGACGGAGTTCGCGCCGACCTCGAACCCCGACGTGACCCGGCAGCCGGCGCCCAGCGAGACGCCGTCCTCGACGACGACGGGTTCGGCCTCGACCGGTTCGAGCACGCCGCCGATGAGCGTGTTCGCCCCCAACTTCACGTCCCCGCCGATCTGCGCACAGGAGCCGACCGTATCACAGGAGTCGACCAGCGTCCCGTCGCCGACGTGGGCGCCGATGTTGACGAACGACGGCGACATCATGATGGCGTCGCTGCCGACGTAGGCACCCCGGCGGATGACGGTCCCCGAGGGCGTGTTCCGGGTGCCCCGTTCCGGGAGGTCGTCGGTCCCGCGCAGCGGCAGGACGTCGTGGTAGGCCACGCCGCCGTGGTCGAACGCCCGGATGTCGCGCAGGCCGAAGTTGAGCAGGATGCCACGCTTGACCCACTCGTTGGCCGCCCACCCGTCGTCGGCGGGCTCGGCCGCGCGGACCTCCCCGGACTCCAGGGCGGTCAGGAACGCGTCCAGCGTGTCCAGCTCCTCGCGGCCGACCTCGTCGATGGCGCCCGCGTCGTAGCGGTCGGCCAGGTCCCGAACGTCGGATTCCAGCGTGCTCATACCCGTTCAGTCGTCCCCGTCCCCGATAACGTCCCCGAACTCGTAGCGCCCCGGCGCCCGACCGGGGAGCCACTCCGCGGCGTCCACGGCGCCGGCGGCGAACACGCCACGGGACTCGGCACGGTGGGTCAGCGTGAGCACCTCGTCGTTGTCGGCGAACATGAGTTCGTGTTCGCCGCGGACGTTGCCGGCCCGCCGGACGTGGACCCCGACCTGTCCCGGTTCGCGGGGGTCCTCGCCCTCGCGGCCGTGGGTCCGGTCGAGCGACTCCTCGCGGGCGTCGTCCAGCGCGTCCAGCAGCGTGGTCGCGGTCCCGCTCGGGGCGTCGCGCTTCCCGTTGTGGTGCGTCTCCGTCAGCTCCACGTCGTAGCCGGGGAGCGCCGTCGCGGCCTCGCGGACCACGTTCAGCAGCGCCTGGACGCCCCGCGCGAAGTTCGAGGCCTTCAGCAGCGGGACCGACTCGGCGGCGTCGTCGAGCGCCGACATCCCACCGCTGTCGAACCCGGTGGTGCCGACGACGGCCGGGACGCCCGCCTCGGCCGCGTGCCCGACGTAGTCGACGCTGGCGACCGGGACGGTGAAGTCCACGAGGACCGCGGCGTCGGCAAGCAGTGCGGGCAGGTCCTCGGCGGGTCGGAGGTCGGCCCCCGCGACCGTGCCGGCGGGTTCGCGCGAGACGGGGACCAGCTCGTGGCCCCGCCCGGCGACCTCGCGGGCCACCTCGCCCCCGGTCCGGCCGGTCGCACCGGTGACGACGACCCTCATGTGTCGGCGTCGGTGCGCTCCAGGTCGGCCAGCACCTCGCGCAGATGCTCGCGGCTGTCGTCGTCCAGCAGCGACAGCGGCGAGCGCATCGTCCGCGGGTGGTGGTCCCGCATCGCCATGGCCTCCTTGATGGGGATGGGGTTGGTCCGGACGAACAGGGCGCGGAACAGCGACCCCAGTTCGTAGTGGAGCTCGCGTGCGCGGTCCATCTCGTCGGCGAGCGCCGCGTGGACCATCGCCACCGTCCGCTCTGGCTCGACGTTGGCCGCAACGGAGATGCAACCGGTGCCGCCGGTCGCGACCACGGGCAGGGTCATCCCGTCGTCGCCGGAGAGGACGGTGAACTGCTCCGTCCGGGTGCGCTCGATGACCTCGCAGATGCGACCCATGTCCCCGCTGGCGGCCTTGTAGCCGACGACGTTCTCGTGGCTCGCGAGATTGACCGCGGTCTCGACGGCGATGTTGCGTCCGGTCCGACCGGGCACGTTGTAGATGATCTGCGGGAGGTCGACCGCGTCGGCGACCTGTCGGAAGTGGTGCTCCATCCCCTCGGGTTCGGGGATGTTGTAGTACGGCGAGATGAGCAGGAGCCCGTCGGCGCCGGCGGCCTCGGCGCGGCGGGAGAGCTCCAGCGCTTCCTTCGTATTGTTCGAGCCGCTGCCCGCGATGACGGGCACGTCCTCGACGGCCTCGACGACCGCTTCGACGACCTCGATATGCTCGTCGTGGGTCATCGTCGCGGACTCGCCGGTCGTCCCGACGGGGACGACGCCGTCGACGCCCGCCGCCTCCAGGCGGCGGGCGTTGGCCCGCAGTGTCTCGAAGTCGATGCTCTCGTCCTCGTGGAACGGCGTGGTCATCGCGGGGAACACGCCGTGGAAGCTGTCGTGGGTCATGTGTGGTGTGTCTGTGGCTGCACGCGCCGGCGGCCGGCGGTTCACAGCCGCTCGTGGCGGAAGCGTCGGGACGCTCCCCTATGTAGTTGTAGCTTATACGACCGGAGTCGGCCCGGGACGGGGCGCCACGCCGCCGCCGAGCCTACAGCGGACGCTTGCGCTTCCCGGCCATCGAGAACGGACGGACGGACGCACCGCTCGGCTCCGTGCGGGCCATAGCGTGCGCACGCCGTCGCATATCCTGCGGATTCGGCCCCTGGAACTTAGCCGTTACTCACCGCTCTCGTCCACGGCTCGGGCTGCCACGGGCTCCCGGCCCGTCGTCGCCCCCCGTCGAAACCGACTTGCCGCGCCCGGGCGAGCGGCCGGTATGACCGACGCCGACGCGCTCGTCATCGGTGGGTCCCGGTTCATCGGGCGCCACACGGTCGCGGCGCTCGCCGACGCCGGCTACGACGTGACGATCTTCAACCGTGGCACCCACGACCATCCCTTCGGGTCCGCAGTGGACCGCGTCGAGGGGGACCGCCGCGAGGACGACGACCTCCGCAGGGCCCGCGATGCCGTCGACCCGGCCGTCGTCGTCGACTGCGTGGCCTACTACCCCCGCGACGTGCGGGTCGCCTGCGAGGTGTTCGCCGACGTCGAGGGCTACGTGTTCATCTCCTCCGGGGCGGCCTACGGTGCCGAGCGGGTCCCCAAGCGCGAGGGCGAGACCGCGCTCCACCCGTGCTCCGACGAGCAGGCCACCGACGACACCTGGGAGACGTACGGCAACCGGAAGGCCGAGGCCGACCGCGAGGTGTTCGTGGCGGCCGAGCGCGGCGTGAACGCGATGAGCCTCCGCCCGCCCATCGTCTACGGGCCACACGACTACACGGAGCGGTTCGACTACTGGGTCGACCGCGTCGACGGCGCCGACCGCGTGCTCGTCCCCGGGGACGGGACCAACCTCCGGCATCTGGTCTACGTCGAGGACGTGGCGGACGCGGTCGTGACGCTGCTGGACCGCGGCGAGCCCGGCGAGGCGTACAACGTCGGTGACGACCACCTGCCGACGCTGGGCGAGTGGGTCGACCTCGTCGCCGACGCCTGCGGGAGCCACCCCACGGTCGTCCACGCGGGCGAGCGCGAACTGGCGGCCGGCGACCTGACCCACGAGGACTTCCCGCTCTACCGGCCGTACCCGCACGTGCTCGACACCACGAAACTGCGGACGCTCGGCTGGCGGTCGACGGCGCACGAGGAGGCGGTCGCCGCGACCGTCGAGCACGTCCGCGAGCGCGGCTTCGAGGGCGACCGCGGCCCCGACCGCGAGGCCGAGGCGCGGGTGCTCGACATCCTGGAGACGATGTGACCTCCCGGCGGCGTCACCGTCTCCGGGGGGCTCGTCGACTTCCAGCGCTACGTCCAGCCCGGGGACACCCTTCGCGTGACCGTCGCCAGTACGGGCGCCGTGTTCGACGAGTCGCGCTCCCCGGCCGGCTTCGGCATCGAGCACGGTGACGACAGCCCCGCGACCGTGAGTCCCCGTCGACCGCGGGAGCCCGTCCGGGAACCGACCGGCTCCGACCGCGTTTCGCCATCGAATTCGGCACAATAATCCAAATTCAGATGTTAATACTATATATAGTCCATGATTCCATCACGGAGTTCGTCCATCGGTTGTAGAAGATACAACGCGGATACAGCTGCTGCTCAGTCCGCCGGCCCAGGGGAGAGCCGGTCGGTCTCGGCGCCACAGCCCCCGCACGACAGCACGTACACCGTCGTCCCGTCCGCCTCGACGGCCTCGTAGTCGCGTTCCGTCGTCTCCCCGCATGCCGGGCACTCCTCGACGACGACGGCCGCGTCGGCGTCCTTCGGCGCCCCGACGGCGACGACGCGCGCCCGCTCGTCCCCGACGGCGACCGCCTTCTGGGGGTGGTTCGGCGGGACGAACAGCACCTCGCCGGCCCGGACGCGGCGCTCGCCCTCGGCGGTCTCGACGCGGAGTTCCCCCTCGATGACGTGGAGCACCTCCTCGTGACTGGGGTGGTAGTGGTACCCCCAGGGGATGGCCTCGCCGGGGTCGGCGAGGATGACGTTGTAGCCGAACGCCGTCGCACCGACGGCCTCGTCGACCTCGCGCTTGCCGTGCGAGGGGCTGGGTGCGTCCGGCAGGTCGTCGACCGCGACCTGGCGGTAGTCGTAGTCGCTGTCGAGCGGGTCCGGGTCGGCCTCGTCTGCTGGGTCAGCCATGCGTGGGGTCGGGAGCCGCTGGGAGAAAAGTCCGCCGTGCCGCCTCGGAGCCCCCCGGCGCCGGACGCGCGTCCCGAGAGCGTGCGCGCCGTCGACGGGGTCGGGCGGGTCCTGCTGCTCCGGTCGTCGCGGCGACCCCGGCGCGCCGCGTGGCCGACCCGCTCTTCTTGCCCGGAGACGACCATTTAACGGGTGTCAGGGTGAATCCCGGCGTATGCCGATGAAAGCATCCGGCGCCGGGGCGGTCAACGAGGCGAACCGCTGGGCGGGCGGCGGGAGCTGGATCCCCTATCCGGAGGAGGAGATGCAGCGCGCCAGTCACGCCATCGCCACCGACGCGGGGCTACTCGTCGTCGACCCCGTCGACGTGCCCGACCTCGACGAGTGGCTGGCCGACCTCGGCGAGGAGACGGGCGCGGGCGACGTCGCGGGCGTCGCGGTCCTGCTGGACCGGCACAAGCGCGACGCTGCGGCGGTCGCGAACCGCCACGACGTCCCCGTCGGCGTCCCGGAGTGGATGAGCGGCGTCGATGGGGACCTCGACGCCCCGACGACGGCGCTGTCGGAGCTGGTCGAGGACACCTCATACGAGGTCCGCCGGGTCATCGACAACACGTTCTGGCAGGAGGCCGGGCTGCACGACGCCGAGGCGGCGGTGCTGGTCCTCCCCGAGGTGTTCGGGACCGTCGAGTACTACTGTGCCCCCGGCGAGGACCTGGGCGTCCACCCGGCGCTCCGGTTCACGCCGCCGAAGAAGCTCAAGCGCCTCGACGTGGACCGGCTGCTGGTCGGCCACGGTGAGGGCATCGCTGACGACGCGGACGACCTGATGCGGACGGCGCTCCGGCGCTCGCTGAGTAACGCGCCCGGACTCTACATCAGCACGGTCAAGAACGCCATCTTCTGACGGCCCGGGGGCCCCCGCCGAATCGCGGCCGCGACCCGACCACGGCGACTAAACGAGTCCGGCGCGAAGAGAGCCTATGAGCGATGGCCCCGACGGGACGGCCGGCGACGGGTCCGGCGACCGACCGGTCTACGCCACGGTCGGCCTGGTGACGGCGCTGCTGGACATCGCCGAGGACCGGTCGCCCAGCGAGGTCACCATCGCGCTGACGACGACGCCCGCCGGCGAGTTCGAGCCGCCGCTCGACCTGCCGGCCGGGACGCCCGTGTTCACCGACTTCTACCTGCCCGGGACCGGGGGCTCCGTCGCCGCCGTCTTCGGGATGAATCTGGGGACACCGGCCTCGAACGGCCGGTTCGTCTCCCACCCCGACGGGCATCTCGCGGTCCGGCAGACGGACGACCTCCATCAGGTCGTGTTCATCGGCGTCCCGCCGTGGGAGCCGACCGACATCGCCGCGTTCGGCCGCCGTGGCCGGGGACGGCCGCTCGAACTGCTCGACGTCGAGCCGCCGGTCGAGTCGCTGCCGCCCTGAGGCCGCTACTCCAGGTAGCCCAGGTCGCGGAGCTGGGTAGTTATCTCCTCGAACTCCGCCTCCGTCAGCTCCCCCGCCTGCTGGTGCTGGATGACGATGCTCCGCAGCAGGAACCGGACGAGGTCGCTCGTCGAGGAGAAGGAGGTCCCCTCGATGGTCTCCTCGACGCGCCCGGCCAGGTCCTTCGGGATGGAGACGGTGGTGTACTCCGTCATACCGCGGCGGAGGCGGGCCGTGCCGATAGGGGTGACGCTCGGCGCTCGCGGCGTCAGAAGGGGAGCAGCGCGCGGAGCTGGCCGAGGATGCTGTTGCCGGCGCGCTCGCGGTACGCCTCGAAGACGGGGTGGAGCGCGTTCAGCAGCTCCTGTTCGGACTCGAACTGTTGGAGGTGGATCTCGTCGAGCACGTCCGACAGCGCGACCGTCGAGCCCGCGGCGTCGTACGCGACCTCCGGGTCACCGAGTTCCTCGAGCAGCGTCTCCGCGCCGACGGGGAACTCCACGTCCGCTCGCTCCAGGTGGGCGTCCAGGGCCGCGATTCCGAAGCTGATCGTCTCGGGCTCGTCGCCGTCGTCGTTCTGCGGTGGCCGGACTCCCATTAAGCGGTAATACGCCACGCCCCGTACAAAAGACTGCCCTCATCGGGAGGACGGGACCGCCGGGACACACGTGGTCGCGTCCCGGGGTGCCGAGTTCCGGAGAACCGAGCGGGACCGCGGAGATTGAAGCCCCTTGCCCGCCTGGCCCGGACATGGACCTCTTCGGCACCGCGGGCATCCGCGGCGACACGCGCGACCGGGTGACACCGACGCTGGCACTGCGGGTCGGCCGTGCGGCGGCGCACGAGACGGACGCGGCGGCCCCGACGTTCGTCGTCGGACGCGACGGCCGCGAGACCGGCTCGGCGCTCGCGTCGGCGGTGGCCGCGGGCCTCCAGTCCGGCGGCGCGTCCGTCGTCCGCGTCGGCCGCGTCCCGACGCCGGCACTCGCCTTCGCCGCGCGCGGCCGTCACGGCATCATGGTCACGGCCAGCCACAACCCGCCGGCCGACAACGGCCTCAAACTGTTCCGCGACGGCGAGGAGTACGACAGCGACGCCGAGGGCGCGGTCGAGCGGTTCCTCGCCGCCGAGCGGGGAACGGGCGGCGGGGCCGCGGACGCCGCCCCGGCCAGCGACCGCCCGGTCGGCTGGGACGAGTGGGGCGACGTCGAGCACGCCGCCGTCCTGCCGGACTACCGGCGCGCCGTCATCGACTACGCCCGCGACCACGGCACTCCTCTCGACGGCCTCCGGGTCGCCGCCGACGCCGGCAACGGGATGGCCGCCCGCGCGGCGCCGGCAGTGCTGCGGGAACTCGGCGCCGAGGTCGTCACTCTCAACGGGAACGTCGACGGCCACTTCCCCGGCCGCGAGTCCAAGCCGACGCCCGAGAGCCTCGCCGACCTCCGCGCGTTCGTCGCCGACGCCGCGAGCGGGGGCGAAGGGGCCGGCTTCGCGCTCGGGATGGGGCACGACGGCGACGCCGACCGCATCGTCGTCGTCGACGACGACGGCGACGTCGTCCACGAGGACACCGTCCTCGCGGTCCTGGCCGAGCACTTCACCCGCGCGAGCGACGCCGGCGACCCGGTCGTCGTCACCACGCCGAACAGCTCCGCCCGGGTCGACGAGCGCGTCGCCGCGGCCGGCGGACGCGTCGAACGCGTCCGCCTCGGCGCGCTCCACGAGGGCATCGCCGCCGCCCGCTCCGAGGGCGACTCCGAGACGGTAGTCGTCTTCGCCGGCGAGCCGTGGAAGCATATCCACCCCGACCTCGGCCCGTGGATCGACGGCGTCGCCAGCGCGGCGGTGCTCGCCCGACTGGTCGCCGCCGAGGGGCTCGACGCGCTACGTGCGCCCATCACCGAGCGCCCCTACCGGAAGGTCAGCGTCGACTGCCCGGACGACCGGAAGGCGGCGGCCATGTCGACCCTGGAGACGGCTCTCCCCGCGGCGTTCCCCGACGCGGCGACGGATACGGAGCACGGCGTCCGGCTGGAGGTCGACGGGGGCTGGACGCTGGTCCGGCCCTCCGGGACGGAGCCCTACGTCCGGGTGTACGCCGAGCACGACGACGTGGACGCGCTGGTCGAACGGGTGGTAGCGGTCGTCGAGGACGCCGTGGACGACGCCGGCTAATGCCGCCCGCCGCCCGGACGACGCCCCCGTCGGTTCCGACGGGCCGCCGTTCCGAGGTGTCGACCGACGCCGGGCCGTGCGGTTGGTGCCGTCCCCGGTCGGGGACAGCTATTTGCCCCTCCTGAACGGAGAGGCAGGCGATGTCGAACAGCCGATGGCTCGCGACGCGAGGGCGCGCCGGCTTCGACGACGCCACTGCCACGGGGCTCGCGGCCCTGTTCGCGGCCGTCGTCGGCATCAGTGTCTGGAGTGCGGCCATCGCCAGGGTCGCCCGGGTTCCCGCCGGGGCCGTCCCGAGACCGTGGCCGCTCGTCGTCAGTACTGGCGCGGTTTCCCTGCTGGGGCTCGCCGGCGGCGCACTGGCGTACGCGCGCTATCGCGGCCTCACGATTCCCACGGGACTCCCCCGGGAGGGGTCATGGCCCGCTGCGGGCGCAGGTGTCGTCGGGCCGGCAGTGCTCGTCGCCGCGACGACAGTGGCCGGGAACGCTGCCGGCACGCCGCTGAGCTCGCTGTTGAACCGCGCCGTGAGCCCCGATGCACCGGTGACGCTCCTCGTCTGGAGTACGGGGCTGCCGTCCGCGCTCCTCGGTGTGGGTATCGGTGTCCTGTTCGGGGTGGTGGTCCCCGAGCGCGTGCGCGCGCTCGTCGGTTCCGGGGACGCCCCGGTCGTGGCTACCCTGCTGGTGGGGGCTTTCCGGCTTCTCCCGCTCGACCCCGCCGGGCCGCAGTTCACCGCCGGGGGCGCCGTCGAGTTCGGCGCGACCCTGGTGTTCGGCGTCGCGCTCGCGGCGAGCGTAGGGGTTCTCTGTGGCCGGGTCGGGACGGACGCGGGGGGCGTCTCGCTCGACACCGACACACTGGGCGTGGCCCACCTCCTCGCGTTCGTACTGTCGGCCGTCGGTCTCGTCGGCGCTGCGACGGGCCTGACGACGCCCGGCGAACTCGTCGACACCGGCCTGTGGGTCGCCGCGCTCGGCCTGGCCATCGTTGGCTACGAGCGGACCCGGTCGGCATGGGTTCCAGTGCTTGGGCTGGTCGGGTTCGCGCTCGCGCTCGACGTGGCCGTCTACCTCGAGGCGCTGGCCGGCGTTGGCGGGCTGTAACGACCCGGGACGGGACCGGAGCACCCCCCGCGACGAACGGGTGGCGGTCGTCAGCGGTCCGGGAACGGCGCCGGAACGAACGCATCGAATCGCCAGCCCCTGCTCAGAGCCGACCGGTGTCGATCTCCACGTCGGGCGGGGAGACGACGAGGAAGCCCCGGAAATGCATCAGTTCACCGCCCAGTTCGCGGACGTCGCGGGCGAAGCCGGCCGCGAGTTCGTTGAGGTCACCCTCCACGTCGAGCACGAGCACGGCGCCGCCGTTGACGGCGGCGACCCACTCCTCCGGGTCGACACTGCCGTCCAGGACGCCCAACTCGACGCGGTCGAAGGCACTAGCTTGGGGGTCGTCGATCTCGCCCTCGGCGGCCTGGAGATCGAGGTCGCTCAACGGCCCGCCCGCGGCCTCGTCATCGTCGCTCATATCCGGCCGGAGAGGCGGCGGTAGCAAAAAGCTGGGGCACCACGGGGAGGGCCACTGATACGGCTGGGACGGCCCGCCGGCGCCGGTCCGGACGTCCGTCCACCCGGGAGCGGTCAGGGGCCCGCGTGCGAGTTCTATTCGACCCGGAACTGGTGGAACGTATGCCCGGGTCGCGGTCGGCGCGGTCGGACCCGCCCGCACTGCCGACCGAGGGGGTCCCGCCCGCATCTCCCGTTCCGTACGCTGACGGCCGCTGAACGCCGTTCTACGGGGCCGTCCCGCTCGGCCGGCAGGCCCTGCCGTGACGACAGTATTAAATAGCCGGGAGTGTCCAGTAGCAGGTAGCCATGACAGGCAATACTGAGGGTTCGTCGACCGAGTCGGCGGGTCGAGTTCTTCCAGGGCACGCTTGATTCCACTGGAGAGATAAACGACGCACGAGTTTTCGACACCACGCTGCGCGACGGTGAACAGTCGCCACGCACGTCGTTCTCGTACGAGGACAAGCGGGAGATAGCGGCTGTCCTCGACGAGATGGGCACCCACGTCATCGAAGCCGGGTTCCCCGTCAACTCCGACGCGGAGTTCGCGGCCGTGAGCGACATCGCCGGTAGCACCCGCAACACGGTCTGCGGACTGGCGCGGGTCGTCGACAAGGACATCGAGGCGGCGCTTGACTCCGGCGTGGAGATGGTCCACGTCTTCTGTTCGACCAGCGACGTCCAGCTGGAGGACTCGATGCACGCCTCCCGCGGGGAGGCCGTCGAGCGCTCCGTGGACGCGGTCGAACGGGTGAAGGAGGCCGGCGCGACCTGCATGTTCTCGCCGATGGACGCCACGCGGACCGACGAGGCGTTCCTGGACGAGGTCGTGCGGGCCGTCTCGAAGGCGGGTACCGACTGGATCAACATCCCCGATACCTGCGGGGTGGCGACGCCGCGCCGGTTCTACGACATGGTCGAGAACGTCGTGACCGCCGCCAACGAGGCGTCCACGGCGGTCGGCGGCGACGAGGTGTACGTGGACGTCCACACCCACGACGACTTCGGGCTGGCCGCCGCGAACGCCATCTCGGGCTACGAGGCCGGCGCGAGCCAGTCGCAGGTGTCGGTCAACGGCATCGGCGAGCGCGCGGGCAACGCGGCCTACGAGGAGGTCGTGATGAGCCTGGAGTCGCTGTACGACGTGGACACGGGCATCGACACCACCCGCATCGTGGAGCTGTCGCGGCTGGTGGCCGAGAAGTCCGGCATCGACGTGCCGGCCAACAAGCCCATCGTCGGCTCGAACGCGTTCAGCCACGAGTCCGGCATCCACGCCGCCGGTGTCATCGAGAACTCCGACACCTTCGAGCCCGGCGTGATGACGCCGGAGATGGTCGGCGCGAAGCGCGAACTCGTGCTGGGCAAGCACACCGGGCAGCACTCGGTACGCGAGCGCCTCGAGGACGAGGGCTTCGCCCCGACCGACGACGAGGTGCGCGAGGTGACACGCCGAGTCAAGGACCACGGCGCAGAGCAGGGCCGGGTCACGATGGCCCACCTCAAGGAGTTCGCCCGCGACGTCGGCGTCACGCGCGAGGAGGTCCGGCTCTAGGCCGATGACCGCCCGCCCGTTCGCCCCATCCGCGAGAGCGGTACGTGGTCCGCCGCGTCCGGAGAGCCGTGTCACCGTCCGCGGCCGCCGACGAGCATCGATAGTGCCGCGTCCGGCCGGGAGCGCCCCGATGCCCGCCGTGTGGGCCGCCGTGACACGACAGCGTTTTACGCGACCGGCACACTACAACCGACGTGGTGACACGGCGTGTCGCTCCCGGCCACACGTGGCAGGGGAGCGGTGCGACCGTGCGGCGCCTTCTTTCGATCCTGGGTATTGTAGGGGCCGCCTAGCCCCGATATCACCCATTCCATCGACGCTGTCACAGTTCACGACCAGTAGCGCACGTTCGTGTGCTACCGCCGCGATTACGAGCCAACCACCGATGTACGACAGAAACACGCCACCGACACCCGACCGACGGAGGTATCGACCATGAGCAAGGAGCAGCCGAAGCCGGTTGCCCCGACGACCGAGACCGAGGCGACGCCCGACGAGACGACCGGACCCGACGAGCGCGGCGCCGTGACCGGCGCCGAGACGGTCGTCAAGGCGATGGAGAACGCCGGCGTCGAGTACCTGTTCGGCGTCCAGGGCGGGGCCATCATGCCCGTCTACGACGCGCTGTACGACTCGGAGATGACACATATCACGATGGCCCACGAGCAGGGCGCCGCGCACGCGGCCGACGCGTACGGTATCGTGTCCGGCGAGCCCGGAGTGTGTATGGCCACCTCCGGCCCGGGCGCGACCAACCTGGTCACCGGCCTGGCCGACGCGAACATGGACTCGGACCCCGTCGTCGCGCTGACGGGCCAGGTCCCAACCGACTTCGTCGGGAGCGACGCCTTCCAGGAGACCGACACCATCGGCGTCACCCGACCCATCACGAAGGAGAACACGTTCGCGTCCAGCCCGGACGAGGTCGGTGACGACGTGAGCGAGGCGTTCGCGCTGGCCGCCGAGGGCCGCCAGGGGCCGACCCTGGTCGACCTGCCCAAAGACGTGACCAACGGCGAGACCGAGCGCCGGCCCGGCGCGCCGGAGACGCCGAGGACCTACGACCCGCCCGAGCGGGCCGACCCACAGTCCGTCCGCGAGGCCGCGGACGCGCTCGCGAGCGCCAACCGGCCGGTCATCCTGGCCGGCGGCGGCGTCATCAAGGCCGACGCCAGCGCCGAACTCCGCGAGTTCGCCTTCGAGCACGAGATCCCCGTCATCACGACGATGCCGGCCATCGGCGCGTTCCCGGAGGACCACGAACTCTCCCTGGAGTGGGCCGGGATGCACGGCACCGGCTACGCGAACATGGCCATCACGAACTGCGACTGCATGTTCGCGGTCGGGACGCGGTTCGACGACCGCCTGACCGGCGGCGTCGAGACGTTCGCCCCCGACGCCGAGATTATCCACGCCGACATCGACCCCGCCGAGATATCGAAGAACGTCGAGGCCGACCGCGCGCTGCTGGGCGACGCCGCACAGGTCATCACCCAGGTCCACGACGCGATGCCGACCGCGCCCGACTGCGCGGCGTGGCGGGACACCTGCCAGCAGTGGAAGGCGGAGTACCCGATGGACTACTCGGCGCCCGAGGACGAGCCGGTCAAGCCCCAGTTCGCCGTGGAGGCGTACGACGCCGCGACCGACGACGATACCATCGTCACGACCGGCGTCGGTCAGCACCAGATGTGGGCCTCCCAGTACTGGCTGTTCACCGAGCCACGGACCTGGGTCTCCAGCCACGGGCTGGGGACGATGGGCTACGGGCTCCCGTCAGCCATCGGCGCGCGCCTGGCCGCCGAGGACGAGCAGGACGTTGTCTGCTTCGACGGCGACGGCTCCTTCCTGATGACGCTGCAGGAGCTGTCGGTCGCGGTCCGGGAGGAGATGGACATCACGGTGGTCGTCCTCAACAACGCCGCGGTCGGGATGGTCCGGCAGTGGCAGGACGCGTTCTTCGAGGAGCGCCGGATGGCCTCGGAGTACCCGTGGGTGCCGGAGTTCGACCAGTTGGCCGAGGCGTTCGGCGCGAAGGGGTTCCGCGTGGACACGTACGAGGAGCTGCCCGAGGTTGTCGAGGCGTCGCTTGCGTACGACGGCCCGAGCGTCGTCGACGTCCACATCGACCCCGAGGAGAACGTCTACCCGATGGTCCCGAGCGGCGGCGACAACGGGGAGTTCGCGCTGTCGGAGGACCAGTTATGAGCGGTGAGGAGTTCGAATCCCGGGCCCGCGCCGAGCGCGACGGCGCCGACCGGAAGGGCGGCCTGCATGGGCCGGAGCCGGAGGAGCGGATGCGTCCCACCGGCCGCCGCAACTCGCAGGGCATCCGGGTCGACCCGGACGCCGAGGCCCAGCACGAGCCCCGGCGGACGGTCGTGACCGCGCTGGTCGAGAACGAGCCGGGCGTGCTGTCCCGCGTCTCGGGGCTGTTCAGCCGGCGCCAGTTCAACATCGAGTCACTGACCGTCGGCCCCACCCAGGAGGACGACTACTCCCGCATCACCATCGTCGTCGAGGAGCCGGACCCGAACATCGACCAGATCGAGAAGCAGCTGAGCAAGCTGGTCCCGGTCGTGAGCGCCCGCGAACTGGACGGCCAGCCGGTCGCCCGGGAGCTGGTGCTGGTGAAGGTGAACGGCGAGGAGCCGGACAAGGTCCACGCGATCACCGGGATGTACGACGGGACGACGCTGGACGCCGGCCCCCGGACCATCACCGTCCAGCTCACCGGTGACGAGGGGAAGATCGACGACGCCATCGACGCCTTCGAGCAGTTCGGCATCCGCGAGATCGCCCGGACCGGGCAGGCCGCGCTGGCCCGCGGCGAGACCGCGACCGCGCCCAACAACGCCATCGCCGTGACCGACGGCAGCGGCGCGGCGGCCGACGGGACCGACGACCCGGCGGTACGCGCGCCCGCCAACGACGATGAGGACGCGCCGGCCGCCGACGCCGACCGCCCCGCCGTGACGGCGCCCGGCAACCGGGAGCCGGCGGTCGACGTGCCGGCCAACCGCGAGCCGGCCGTGACCGCGCCCGCGAACCACGGCCGCGAGGAGGCGAACACTGACGGAACCGGGCAGGCCGAGAGCGATGCCGACGAGGTGACCCACGAATGAGCACGAACGACCCCGAGGAGGGGCTCACCACGACGGTCTACTACGACGAGGACGCCGACACCGACGTCCTGGCCGACCACACGGTCGCGGTGCTTGGCTACGGGAGCCAGGGCCACGCCCACGCGCTGAACCTGCACGACTCCGGCGTCGACGTCGTGGTCGGGCTGCGCGACGGGTCCAGCTCCCGCGAGGCCGCCGAGGCCGAGGGGCTGCGCGTGACGACGCCGACGAACGCGGCCGCCGAGGCGGATCTGGTGAGCGTGCTGGTACCGGACACGGTCCAGCCCGCCGTCTACGAGGCGATCGAGGACGAGCTGGAACCGGGCGACACGCTCCAGTTCGCCCACGGGTTCAACGTCCACTACGGGCAGATCGAGCCCAAGGAGTCGGTCGACGTGACGATGGTCGCGCCGAAGAGCCCGGGCCACCTCGTGCGCCGAAACTACGAGCACGACCAGGGGACGCCCGGCCTGCTGGCCATCTATCAGGACGCGACCGGCGACGCCCACGAGGTCGGACTGGCCTACGCGAAGGCCATCGGCTGCACCCGGGCGGGCGTCATCGAGACGACGTTCCGCGAGGAGACCGAGAGCGACCTGTTCGGCGAACAGGCCGTCCTCTGTGGCGGCGTCACCTCCCTGGTGAAGCACGGCTACGAGACGCTGGTCGACAACGGCTACTCGCCGGAGATGGCCTACTTCGAGTGTCTGAACGAGCTGAAGCTCATCGTCGACCTGATGTACGAGGGTGGGCTCGGCGGGATGTGGGATTCCGTCTCCGACACGGCCGAGTACGGTGGACTCACCCGCGGCGACATGGTCGTCGACGAGCACGCCCGCGAGAACATGGAGGCGGTGCTCGAGGCGGTTCAGGACGGCACCTTCGCGCGCGAGTGGATCAACGAGAACCAGGCGAACCGACCCTCCTACAAGCAGCTCCGCCACGCCGAGAAGAACCACGAGATCGAGGCCGTCGGCGAGGACCTGCGCGGGCTGTTCGCGTGGGGCGAGGACGAGGACGGCGAGGAGCACGAGGGGACGGCCGAGACACCAGCGGACGACTGAGACAACGATGACGAAGGACACCGATACACCCGAGACCGAGACCGAGGACGCACCGACCACACTGGGCGAACTGGACCACACCAACCCGTTCACGGGGAAGGCGTTCGGCGCCACTCAGACCTACGACCGGGGCCGGACCATCGCCGCCGACGGCGGCACGGACCCCGAGCGAGAGGACGCCGACGCCGCGGCCGGCGAGGCGGCCGAGGCCGAGGTAGAGGCGGACGCGGACACGGATGCGGACGCCGACGCCGACCGCGAGGAGCTGCGCGACATCGAACACACCCCGCCGGGGGACGCCGAGGGGACCAACGGCGTCTACGAGCGGGGCAACGAGGGCCGCGAGGAGCAGCGATGAGCGAGGGCACCCTCTACGACAAGGTCTGGAACCGACACAAGGTGACGACCCTGCCGAACGGCCAGGACCAGCTGTTCGTCGGCCTCCACCTCATCCATGAGGTGACCAGTCCGCAGGCGTTCGGCATGCTCCGCGAGCGCGACCTGGAGGTCGCGCGGTCGGACCTGACCCACGCCACGGTCGACCACATCGTCCCGACGGCGGACCAGTCGCGCCCGTACAGCGATGACGCCGCCGAGGAGATGATGAGCGAGCTGGAGGAGAACGTCCGTGACGCGGGCATCGAGTTCAACGACCCGACCACCGGCAACCAGGGTATCGTCCACGTCATCGGGCCGGAGCAGGGCATCACCCAGCCCGGCAAGACCATCGTCTGCGGTGACTCCCACACCTCGACGCACGGCGCCTTCGGCGCGCTGGCCTTTGGCATCGGGACCTCGCAGATCCGCGACGTCCTGGCCACCCAGACCGTCGCGATGGAGAAGCAGCAGGTCCGGAAGATCCAGGTCGACGGCGAACTCGGGGAGGGCGTCGAGGCCAAGGACATCGTCCTCGAGATCATCCGCCGCCTGGGCACCGAGGGCGGCGTCGGCTACGTCTACGAGTACGCCGGCGAGGCCATCGAGGATCTGGGCATGGAGGGTCGGATGTCCATCTGCAACATGTCCATCGAGGGTGGCGCCCGTGCGGGGTACGTCAACCCGGACGGGACCACCTACGACTGGCTCCGCGAGACGGACTACTTCCAGGAGCACCCCGAGGAGTTCGACGAACTGATGCCGTACTGGGAGTCCATCCGGAGCGATGACGACGCGGAGTACGACGACGTGGTCACTATCGACGCCTCGGAGCTGGACCCCGTCGTCACCTGGGGTACCACGCCCGGGCAGGGTGTCGGCATCCACGACCCCATCCCCGAACCGGAGGCGCTGGCCGCGGACAAGCAGGACACGGCCCGGCGCGCCCAGAAACACATGCGCGTTGAGCCCGGCGAGACGATGGCGGGGTACGACATCGACGTCGCCTTCCTGGGCTCCTGTACGAACGCACGGCTCCCGGACCTGCGCCGCGCGGCGCGGGTCGTGAAGGGCCGCGAGGTCGCCGACGACGTCCGTGCGTTCGTCGTCCCCGGCAGCCAGCGCGTCCAGCGCGCCGCCGAGGCGGAGGGGCTGGCCGATATCTTCCGCGAGGCCGGCTTCGACTGGCGGAACGCGGGCTGCTCGATGTGTCTCGGGATGAACGAGGACCAGCTGGAGGGTGACGAGGCCTGTGCCTCCTCCTCCAACCGGAACTTCGTCGGCCGGCAGGGCAGCAAGGACGGCCGGACCGTCCTGATGAACCCCCGGATGGTGGCCGCCGCGGCGGTCACCGGCGAGGTAACCGACGTCCGCGACCTGAGGGAGGTGACCATCGCATGAGCGACCCCACCGAGGAGATCCCGGAGGTCGACCACGTGACGGGGACCGGCATCCCCGTCCGCGGGAACGATATCGACACGGACCAGATCATCCCGGCGCGGTTCATGAAGGTCGTCACCTTCGACGGCCTCGGCCAGTTCTCCTTCTTCGACCTGCGGTTCGACGACGACGACAACGAGAAGGACCACCCCATGAATGAGGAGCGGTTCGGGGACGCGAACGTCATGGTGGTCAACAACAACTTCGGCTGTGGCTCCTCCCGGGAGCACGCCCCGCAGGCGCTGATGCGCTGGGGCATCGACGCGCTCATCGGCGAGGGGTTCGCCGAGATCTTCGCGGGTAACTGCCTCGCGCTCGGCATCCCCACGCTGACCGCCGACCACGAGACGATCAACGACCTGCAGCAGTGGGTCGACGACAACCCCGACGGGGAGATCGAGATCGACGTGGCCGCCGAGACGGTGCGCTACGGCGGCCGGGAGGTCGGCGTCACCGTCGACGACGCCCAGCGGAAGGCGCTGGTCGACGGCATCTGGGACACCACCGCGCTGATGAAGGCCAACGAGCGGTCCATCGCCGAGACGGCGGCGAACCTGCCCTACGCCACGGGCAACTGACCGCTCCGCGCCGGCACGCCGCGAACGGCTGTTTCCAAAGAGGCCTCGGCTCTCTATCGATATGATAGCGCTACGGATCGACGTAGCGATATCTCCGACGGACGGTGCGTCCCGTACGAATATACGCCCCGGCTCCGTCCGCCGGTCGAACGGGACGAACGCGATGGGGTTCCTACCCGGCCCCCGGCGGGCGGGCCCTCCCGGTCTCACTCCGGTGTCGCCCGGATGACGACCTGTCCGACCTTCTCGCCCCGGTAGTGTCCCGGCGCGGTCGCCAGGGTGACGGGTTTGATCTTGCCCTCGACTGTCCGGACGCGGTACTCGATCTCCGGGGCGGCCTCGCCCTCCAGGATGCGGTTCTCGAACCGCTCGACTGCCTGCTCCCGGTCCTCCGGATGGAGGAATGAGACCATGGGCTCGCCGGCCAGGTCGCCCATGCAGTCGCCCCCCAGGAACGCGATGGCGGCACCGTTGGCGTAGCGGAGCCGCCGGTCCCGGCCGAACAGGAGGACGGGGACCGGCGCGGTGTCGACGAGGTTGTGGTAGCGCTCCTCGGTGCGGTACCGGTCGACCGCGTCCCGGACGCGCTTGGCGAGCATCTCGTAGCAGTCCTGGCCGCTTCCCTTCTGGAGGTAGTCGCTGACGCCCGCCGAGATGGCCTCGCTGGCGATCTCCTCGCTCCCCTTCCCGGTGAAGAGGATGAACGGGAGGTCCGGGTACGTCTCCCGGACGGCCGCCAACAGCTCCAGGCCGTCCCGCCCCGGCATGTCGTAGTCGCTCACCACGCAGTCGACCGGCTCCTCCGCGAGCCGTGCGAGCGCCGCGTCGGCGTCCCCTGCGGTGACGATTTCGATGCCGTCGGTCACCGTCCGGAGCATCTCCGCCGATAGGTCGGCGAACGTCCCATCGTCCTCGACGTGGAGCACGGTGATTCCCCCCGCACGGGCGCTATCCATCGTTGCGGGGTCTTCCTCGCACAGATGTATACGTGTAGCGGCCATCGACCGACATCTCGTAGCCCGCTACCGTCGTTCGACGTCACGCTCCTCGGCCGCCGTCGCGCGGACCGACACCCTCTTTCGCCGGCCGTACCCACTGACGGGCATGACAACCGATATCGTCGTCATCGAGGGTGATGGCATCGGACGGGAGGTCGTACCGGCCGCGGTCGAGGTGCTCGAGGCCGTGGACGCCGACTTCACGTTCACCCACGCCGAGGCCGGCGACGCCGTCCTCGCCGAGACCGGCGAGGCGCTGCCACGGGAGACGTACGACGCCGTCCAGGCGGCCGATGCGACGCTGTTCGGTGCCGCCGGCGAGACGGCCGCCGACGTCATCCTCCCGCTCCGGGAGGCCGTCGGCTCGTTCGTCAACGTCCGGCCCGCGCGGGCCTACCCGGGCGTCGACGCGCTCCGCCCGGAGACGGACGTGGTCTTCCTCCGGGAGAACACGGAGGGCGTCTACGCCGGCCACGAGGACCGGCTCTCCGATGACCTCTCGACGCTGACCCGCGTCACGACCACCTCGGCCTCCGAGCGGCTGGCCCGCTTCGCCTGCGACTACGTCGAGGAACGCGACATGGACGGCTTCCAGGTCGCACACAAGGCCAACGTGATGCGCGAGACCGACGGCCGCTTCCGGGACGCCGTGGTCGGGGTCGCCGAGGCCCGCGGCCTCGACGCCGACGGGGTGCTGATGGACGCGTTCGCGACGCGGTTGCCGCTCGACCCGACCGCGTTCGACGTGGTCGTCTGTCCGAACCTCGCGGGCGACGTGCTCAGCGACCTCGCTGCCGGCCTGGTCGGCGGCCTCGGCCTGCTCCCGTCGGCCAACATCGGCGCCGACAACGCCCTCTTCGAACCGGTCCACGGCACCGCCCCCGACATCGCCGGCCAGGGCGTCGCCAACCCCGCCGCCACCATCGTCTCGGCGGCGATGCTGCTCGAACACCTCGGCCACGACGAGGCCGGCGCCGCGGTCCACGCCGCCGTCGAGGGCGTGCTCGCCGACGGGCCCCGGACGCCCGACCTCGGCGGCGACGCCAGCACCGAGGACGTGACGGCGGCGGTGCTGGAGCGGTTGTAGCCGGCCGCGATTCTCCCCGTCACGGGCCTACTCGTCGAGGTAGGCCTCGCGGATCTCGACCCACCGGCCGCTCGTCTCGAGATACTCCTGCAGTTCGACCGCATAGGCGTCGGCCAGCCGCTCTGCCTCCTGGAGCTGTTCCTCGTCGATCCCCTCCGCGCTGTCGCCGCCGAACCCGAGCGCGTTCTTGATGTTGTCGACCAGCCCACCGCTGCCACCGTTGCTGGGCTCCTGCCCGCTCGCCATCGCCGCCTGGGCCTCGCGAGCGCGCTCGAGTTCCGGGATGACGTCACGGAGGCTCTCCGTGTCCGCCACCAGTTCGGCCGCCTCCGTGTCGGCCGCGTTCTCGATGTCGAACTCGACGGCGGTCATCACGAGCCCCCACTCCTGCCGGGAGAACACCGACCGGTCGATCTGGCTGGTGAACTCACTATCGACGGCCATGCGTGCCCCGACGATGCGGTCGGACCACTCCCGCTCGCCCGGGTCGTCATCTGACATGCTGAACTGTTGGACGGTCCGCACAATCAGCGTTGTCCCCCGTCCGGGGACGACTGCCCGCGCACACTCACCACCCATGGGGGTTTCCCCGCCCCTGTTCGTCAACGGGCGATTCATCGACGAGAGTACGGCGATTGTCGACGAGAAGCGGATATTATCCCGGAACGTCGCTGGTATCAGCGGTATCCGGAGGATAACTGTCGGGGCGGCTGCCGGCTCGGCCCGCGTGGCCTCGGGCGGACCGCTACGGGAACGGGCCGCTCAGTGGAACGCGATGGGCGTGCCGGCCGTGTCGTCGTCCCGGTCGATCTTCTCCATCGCGTCCTCGAAGTCGACCATCCGGACCTGGGTGCGGTCGTCACGGATGGCGAACATGCCGGCCTCGGTGGAGAGTGACTCCAGCTCGGCGCCGGTGTAGCCCTCGGTGGTGTCGGCGAGCGCCGCGAGCTCGACGTCGTCGTCGAGGCTCATCTCGCGAGTGTGGATCCTGAGGATCTCCGTCCGACCCTCGTCGTTGGGCTCGGGCACCTCGATGAGGCGGTCGAAGCGGCCGGGCCGGAGGATGGCGCGGTCGAGCATATCGAAGCGGTTGGTCGCCGCGATGATGGAGATATCACCCCGCTGGTCGAAGCCGTCCATCTCGGAGAGCAGCTGCATCATCGTCCGCTGGACCTCGGCGTCGCCGGAGGTCTTCGACTCCGTCCGCTTCGAGGCGATGGCGTCGATCTCGTCGATGAAGATGATGGCGGGCTGGCGCTCCTCGGCCAGCTCGAACAGGTCCCGGACGAGCCGGGCCCCTTCGCCGATGAACTTCTGGACGAGCTCGGAGCCGGCCATCTTGATGAAGGTGGCGTCGGTCTGGTTGGCGACGGCCCGGGCCAGCATCGTCTTGCCGGTGCCCGGCGGGCCGTGCAGCAGGACGCCGGTCGGCGGCTCGATGCCGACGGTGTCGAACACCTCGGGGTTGGTCAGGGGGTCCTCGACGGCCTCCCGGACCTCCGTGATCTGGGAGTCGAGTCCGCCGATGTCGGCGTAGGTCACCGACGGCGAACTGTCGATTTCCATGGCCTGTGCCCGGGCGTCCTTCTCGGTGTCGAGCACCGTCTGGATGGCAAAGGAGTCGTTGATGGCGACGCGGTCGCCGGCTTCGAGTTTGTCGGCCAGGCGCGGCGAGACGTCGGTCAGCACCTCCTGGTTGTTGCCGTGCTGCTTGAGGACGACCTCGTCGTCGGCGATCTCCTCGACGGTCGCGAGATAGAGCGAGGAGGTCTTGAGCGCCTCGTTCTCCCGCTGGAGCTTGTCGACCTCCTCCCGGAGGTCGGACTGTCGGTCACGGGCCGCGTCGAGCTGGCTGGTCAGCTCCTGGTGAACGCGGGTGACCTCGGCGAAGTGGTCCTCGAGTGCGGCCAATCGCTCGTCGGGCCCCATCTCCGGGTCCAGGTCGAGCGTCGGTTGATCAGGTAGTGAGGGACTACGCGACATCTGGTAATGAAAAGTTGGGCGCGCTGCCTAGAAGTGTCTTTGGGTCGCTACAAGCTCACACGGCCACCGCGGATGGCGGAATCGCCCGGCTGGACCGCCGCTCCCCGCCGGTTCGACCCTACACCAGCCCCTCGAACTCGGCCACGAGGTCGCCGTAGGCGTCGATGGCCTGCTCGACGGGGGCGGGCGAGGCCATGTCCACGCCGGCGCCCCGCAGGAGCTCCAGCGGGTACTCCCGGGAGCCCTTCGCGAGGAACTCGCGGTAGTCCGCGGCGGCGGGTTCGCCCTCCTCGAGGATCCGGTCGACCAGCGCGTTCGCCGCCGAGATGCCGGTCGCGTACTGGTAGACGTAGAAGGAGTAGTAGAAGTGCGGGATGCGCATCCACTCCCGCTCGATGCCCTCGTCCATCGCCATCGGCTCGTAGTAGGTCGACTTGAGGTCGGCGTAGATCTCGTCGCAGACGTCCGGCGTGATGGCCTCGCCCCCCTCGACGAGCTCGTGGGTCCGGTGCTCGAAGTCCGCGAACATCGTCTGCCGGAACAGCGTCGACCGGAACCGCTCCAGATACTCGTCGAGGACGTGCCGGCGGAAGGTCTCGTCCTCGACCGTCTCCAGCAGGTGCTCGGTCAACAGCGCCTCGTTCACCGTCGAGGCGACCTCGGCGACGAAGATCTCGTAGCCGGAGTAGACGTAGGGCTGGTGCTCGCTCGTCAGCTCGGAGTGCAGCGAGTGGCCCAGCTCGTGGGCCAGCGTGTACATCGAGGCGATGTCGTCCTGGAAGTTCATCAGGATGTACGGCTGGCTGTCGTAGGTGCCGCCGGAGTAGGCCCCCGAGCGCTTGTTGGCGGTCTCGTACACGTCGACCCAGCGCGAATCCAGCCCCTCCGCGACCCGGTTCTGGTAGTCCTCGCCCAGCGGCGCCATCGCCTCGACCACGTGCTCGCGGGCCTCCTCGTATGAGAGGTCCACGTCACCCTCCGCGAGCGGGGCGTACAGGTCCCAGCTCCGCAGTTCGTCGACGCCGAGCGCGTCGGCCTTCAGGTCGGCGTGCCGGTGGAGCGTCCCGATGTTGTCCTCGACGGTCTCGACCAGGTTGTCGTACACCTCGACGGGGATGTTGGCGTCGTCGAGGCTCGCCTGCCGGGCCGTCTCGTAGTTGCGGGCCTCGGCCAGCTTGATATCGGCCTTCACGCTGTTCTTGTACGCCGTCCCGACCGCGTTGCGGACCGTCTCCCACTCCCCGTAGAACGTCTCGTGGACGTCCCGCCGGAACTCGCGGTCCCGGCGCTTCAGCAGCGTCGTGAAGTTCGACAGCGTCGGCCGGACCTGCCCCCCATCGGGCTCGTCGACCGGCGGGAACTCCATGTCCGCGTTCGTCAGCATGTTGTACACCTCGCCGCCGGCGCCGGTCACCTCCGAGAGGTCCGCCAGCAGCTCCTCGACCTCCGCCGAGCGGGTGTGGGGCTTCATCCGCAGCACGTCGTCGAAGTAGTGCTCGTACCGCTCCAGCTCGGGGTTGGCCTCGACGTACTCCTGCAGTTCCTCGCGGGTGCAGGCCTGTAGCTCCGGCTCGATGAACGACGCCGCGGAGGAGGCGTCGGCGGACAACGACTGCGCCCGCGCCGAGAGCGCCTGGTACTGCTGGTCGGCGGTGTCCTCGTCGCTGCGCATCCGCGCGTACGCGCTCACGTTCGCGACCTCCCGCATGATCTCCTCGCGGGTCTCGAGGACCGCCTGGAGGGTTTCGGCGCTCTCGGTCACCCGGCCCTCGTACGCCGCCAGGTCGTCCAGCTTCGCCTGGACCGCGTCGAACGCCGCCTCCCACGCCTCGTCGCTGGCGAACATCGCCTCGAGGGCCCACTTGTGCTGCTCGTCGATCTCGCTGCGCTCGGGGACGTCGGCAGAACTCATATGTTCGGATACAGGCGCGCCCGTCGTAAACGCATCGTCGTGGCGGGGTTCGGGTCGCCCCGTGTGGTCAGCTGTTCTGTGCGTCGACCACGGCGACGCCAGCGAGGTTGACGATGTCCTTGACCTCGTCGCCGCGCTGGAGGACGTGGACCGGCTGGTCCATGCCGACCAGCATCGGGCCGATGGCCTCGGCACCGCCGAGGCGCTGGAGCAGCTTGTAGGCGATGTTGCCGGCCTCGAGGTTGGGGAAGACGAGCACGTTCGCGGGCTCGTCCAGACCGGCGAACTCGTAGTCGCCCTCCAGCATCTCCTCGACGACGGCGGTGTCGGCCTGCATCTCCCCGTCGACCGGGAAGTCGACCTCGTCGTCGGCGTGGAGCATCCGCGCCGCCCTGCGGGGCTTGCGGGTGCCCTCGTTCTCGACGGAGCCGAAGTCGGAGTAGGACAGCAGCGCCGCCCGCGGCTCGACGTTGAACCGGCGCGCCAGCTTGGCGGTCTGCCTGGTCACCTCGGCGAGCACGTCCTCGTCGGGGCTCTGGTTGACCGTCGCGTCGGCGCAGAAGACGACCCTGTTCTTGAACGTCAGCATGTAGACGCCGGCGGCGTACTCGGCGTCGTCGGCGGTCCCGATGACCTGCAGCGGCGGCCGCAGCGCCGACGGGTAGTGGTGCATCAGCCCGGTCAGCATCGCGTCGGCGTCGCCCATCTCGATCATCACGCTGCCGAGGTAGTTGCCGTCCTGGATGAGTTCGTCCGCCTCGCGCCGGGTGATACCCTTCCGCCGCCGGAGCTGGTGGAGCCGCTCGGCGTACGGGTCCAGGTTCCCCTCCTCGGGGTCGACGATCTCCGGCGAGAAGTCGAGTCCCAGCCGCTCGGCCGTCGCCCAGATACCCTCCCGGTCGCCGATGAGGACGGGCTCGGCGATCCCCTGTTCGGTCAGCTGGTGGGCCGCGCGGATCATCTTCTCGTCGTCCCCCTCCGAGAGGACGACCCGTTTGGGGTCGCTCTTGGCCTTGTTGAGGACGACCCGCATCATCTCGCGGGACTTGCCCAGCCGGGCCTCCAGCCGCTCGACGTAGGCCGAGCGGTCCAGTTCCTTCCGGGCGCTCCCGGACTCGACGGCGGCGTCGGCCACGGCCGGCGCGACCTCGAACAGCACGCGGGGGTCGAGCGGCTTCGGGATGATATACTCCGGGCCGAACTGCAGCGGCTCGTCGCCGTACGCCTTCACGACGGCGTCGGGGACGTCCTGGCGGGCCAGCTCCGCGAGTGCCTCCGCCGCGGCGACCTTCATCTCCTCGTTGATCTCCGTCGCGCGCACGTCCAGCGCGCCCCGGAAGATGAACGGGAAGCCGAGCACGTTGTTGACCTGGTTCGGGTAGTCCGAGCGTCCGGTCGCCATGATGACGGTGTCATCGCGGGCCGCCTTTGCCTCCTCGTAGCCGATCTCCGGGTCCGGGTTCGCCATCGCGAACACGATGGGGTTCTCGTCCATCGACCGGATCATCTCCTGGCTCACCAGGCCGCCGATGGAGAGCCCGACGAAGACGTCGGCGCCGTCCATCGCGTCCGCCAGGTCGCCGGCCGCACGATCCGTGGCGAACTCCTGTTTGAACTCGTTGACGTCGCCGGTCTCGGCGCGTTCGGTGGTGATGATGCCCGAGGAGTCACACATCGTGATGTTCTCGCGCCGGGCGCCGAGCGAGACGTAGAACCGCGCCGTCGCGATGGCCGAGGCCCCCGCGCCGGAGAAGACGATCTCCAGCTCCGAGATGTCCTTGTCCGCGATGTCGCAGGCGTTGACCAGCGCCGCGCCGCTGATGATGGCGGTGCCGTGCTGGTCGTCGTGGAACACCGGGATGTCCATCTCCTCGCGGAGTCGCTCCTCGATCTCGAAGCACTCGGGCGCCTTGATGTCCTCCAGGTTGATGCCGCCGAACGTCGGCTCCATCGCCGACACCGACTGGATGACCGCCTCGGCGTCGTCCTGGTCGAGTTCGATGTCGAACACATCGATATCGGCGAACCGCTTGAACAGGACGCCCTTCCCCTCCATCACGGGTTTGGACGCCTGCGCGCCGATATCGCCGAGGCCGAGCACCGCCGACCCGTTCGAGACGACGCCCACCATGTTCCCCTTCGCGGTGTAGGTGAACGCGTCGTCGGGGTCGTCCCGGATATGCCGGCACGGCGCCGCGACGCCGGGCGAGTATGCCAGCGAGAGGTCCCGCTGTGTGTTGGTCGGCTTCGTCGTCGAGATCTCCAGCTTCCCCGGGGGGTCGCTGCTGTGATAGTCGAGCGAGTCCTCGTCGAGTCCCATACCGACGCCGGGGGCGAGACGCGTAAAAAGCTATCCGAACTCGCGGGACTCCCGTCTCGTTCCGGCGCCCTCGTGCGCACCTCCCCCCGCGGCCGCGGGTCGACCCTCCGGTGCGGGACCCCCAGCCGCGGTCGAGCGGTCCGTTCCGCGGGAGCCAGTCGGTATCGGAAACCCATTTACCCTCCCCCCGACTCCCACCGGTATGGTCGAGAACGTCCTCTACCCCGCGTACTTCGACGCCGACTACACCCGCGGGGAGGGCCGCCGGGTCCCGATGGACCTGGCGGTCGAGGAGCCGACGGTCGACGAGCTGGCGAAGGCCGTCCAGCAGGTCGGCTACGACGCGGTGGTCGAGCGCGACGTGACCTACGCCCGGGAGTTCGAGCCCCGGGGGCGGGTGCTCGTCGAGAACGCCGACGACGCCACCAAGTCCGACCTGCTTGGCGCGGTCGCGGCGTATCTGGCGGCGCTGCGGGAGTGATGGACCGATGAGACGCCTCGGCGAGGTCGTCCGCACCGCGCAGGGCCTGGCGGTCGTCCGCTGCCCCGACGACGACCACCTCGACATCGGGACGATGGTGCTCGACGAGGACCTGGAGACGGTCGGCCGCGTCGTCGACGTGTTCGGGCCCGCCGACCGGCCGTATCTCGCGGTGACGCCCGACGACGGCGTCGCGCTCCCGTCGCTGGTCGGCGGGCCGGTGTACGCGCGGTAATCAGCGGGTCAGCGTCGCCCCGTCACAGCGCGTCTGCCGCTCCGGGCCACCGACCAGCGTGTGCTGCTCCCGGCTGTCGCCGTGTACTCCCCGTCGACGGTACAGGTCACCGTGAAGGGGCCGCGCCCGGCCCACTCGCAGTCCACCTGTTCCCGACGGGCGGCAGGGGCCGCCGCACTCGCGGGGCTCCCGCGGGCCGAGGTCGAACGTCGCATCGTGGACGGTCCCGCCGCGCCGGTCGACGGTCACACACACCTCGTGGGCGGCGTCGTCCCGGTTCTGCACCCGGACCGACCCGGGATACGGCGGCGAAACGGCCTCGACGACCGGGAAACGACCGGGCTCCGCGGCGACCGACTCCGGTTCCAGCTCCGGTATCCCGACTATATGTGATCAAACACGTGGATTACCCGATAGGACCACCGATAACTGAAAACGGGACGCTTCACGACCTCTGACTGCCGGGGGAATCAGGGGGTGGACCACGAGCACCTGACTCACTCAAAGGCCTCTTTGAGCCTCCGTGACTGCCGTTATCCGGGGGTTCGACGTACCGATGCCGGCGGACGCCGCCGGCTGACCCCCCGTGTTGAACCCCTCCACCCACCGGCGGGACATCGCCGACCGGATCCGTTCACAGCGAGTCCGGAACCGGCGACGTGTCCCCGACCGAGACCCCCTCGAACGGAGCGACGAACCGCCCACGGAACGATCCGACGAGTGACCCCCCGATGCCACACGCCCTGAACCACCACGACGCGACAACCGATTCCGGCCCGGAACCGGTCCCGGATACCGGGGACTGCGCGGCGGTCGACCGCCCCGAGGGACTCGGGAGTCGGTCGCCCGATGTCCGCGGTCGCTATCCGACGTGGTCGGACTCCGGGCCGCGACCGAGCGTCCTCGACGTTCTCCTGACTCCGGTCCCGACGCGCCGATAGCGGCTGCCGTCACGGCCGACGCTCGCCTCAGTTGAACGCTTCCGGGCTGACCTCGCTCTTCCGGCGGTCGAGGTCCGCGTCCGGGCCGGGGTCCTCGACGACCTCGATGCCGCGGTTGTTGACGGCGCTCGGGTCGAGGCCGACCTCCTGCAGGAAGTCCTTGTAGATGCGCTCGACGGTCTCGCCGTCCTTCTGCTTCGAGGAGGCGTGGTCACAGAGCGACGGGAGCGCGTGATCGCCGGGCGTCTCGTTCCGGTAGATGATCCAGTGGTTGACGAGGTCGCTCAGCCGGCGGATGGGGGAGGTGAAGTGGCCGTAGATCTCGAAATTGAGCGCGTGGTGGCCACCGAACGGGTCGGCCATGTACTTCGCCCGGGGCATCACCTTCATGACGGCCCACTGGATGTCGTTGAGCTGTCGGCCGGGGGCCTGCTCCAGCGTGGCGTTGACGGCCTTGCGCGGGTCGTCCCAGGCCTCGCCCGGGATGGAGACGCCGTCGAGGTCCTGGATCTCCTGGAGCGCCTCGTCCCACTCCTCCGGGGTGGGCTGGGGATGGACCCGGAACATCGCCTCCAGCCCGCGGACCCACTGGAGCTCGTGCGTTACGGCCTTGTTGGCCTTCAGCATGCACTCCTCGATGATGGTGTGGGCGCGGTCGCGCTTCGGGTTGAGGACGAGCGAGCCGTCGGCCTTGCGCTGCTCGTGGAGCG
This sequence comes from Haloglomus irregulare, assembly GCF_007421925.1. Classification (GTDB taxonomy): domain Archaea; phylum Halobacteriota; class Halobacteria; order Halobacteriales; family Haloarculaceae; genus Haloglomus; species Haloglomus irregulare. The sequence goes on along the minus strand of NZ_QMDX01000001.1, from coordinate 472,696 downwards.
ACTCGGTGAGCTCGTAGGCCAGCGACAGCTCCTCGTGGAGGTCGGCGTCGGGCTGGTCGAGGCGGGCCTCGGCCTCGGCGTAGGTGAGCCGCTCGTCGGAGTGGACGACCGATTTGTAGATGTCGATGGACTCGTTCGAGAGGGTCTCGGCGTCGATCTTCATCTCGACGGTGTGGGCCAGCCGGTCCTCGTTCGGAACGAGCGAGCAGACCGTCTCGGCGAGGACGGGCGGCAGCATATGCATCGTGTAGCCCGGGAGGTAGACGGTGTTGGCCCGCTCGACGGCCTCGTCCCACATCGCGTTGCCCGGCTGGACGTAGTGGGTGACGTCCGCGATGTGGACGTGGAGGTAGTAGTAGTCCTCGTCGCGGCGGATGGAGATGGCGTCGTCGTAGTCCTGGGCATCGGCGGGGTCGATGGTGCAGGTGGTGAGGTCCCGGCAGTCCGTGCGGTAGTCCTCGTCGAGCTCGTCCCGGATCTCGGCGTCGGTGTCGGTGGTCCGCTCGCGGGCTTCCCGGAGCACCTCGCTCGGGAACTCGTCGTTGAGCTCGAACTCCTCGAACAGTGACTCGCGCTTGCGCTCGAGTTCGGCCGCCAGCTCGTCGTCGATGCGGACGGGCCCCTGCCCCTCGGCGGTCCCGGCCTGGGCCTGCGCGTCCGCGTCCGTGTCGCTCATGCCACGTCGTAGGAGAAACGGCTAGTTAGTCCTGTTGGGCCGCGACGACTACCGCTCGCGCTCGCGGCCGCCCTCGGCCTCGTCCTCGTCCCCTGGCTCCGCGTCGCCGGTCGCGAGGTCGGCGTACCGGCCAAGGAACGCCTCGCGGTCGCTCTCGCCGGCGCCGCTCTCGACCAGCACCGCCTCCAGGTCGCCACGCGGCTGGTGGCAGAGGTCGCTGTGACACTCCTTGCAGAGGTACTCGAACTGCTTGTCCGCGCGCTCCCACCGGTCGCCGTGCTTGTCGTACTCCCGCGCCGCCGTGCGCGGTACCTCCTCGCCGCAGGCGATGCAGGTCACCTGTGTCCGGTCCCGGTCGCGGCTGCCCCACATTCCTGTTCGCCCGTTGCCATCGGACCCACTTAGCGTTTCGTGCTTGTGGCTCCGGCACGACCCACGCCTGCCGGCGCCACCCCGGCCGCCCGTGTCCCACGGCCGGAGTGCGGTCACCGACATGGCCGTCGCGCCGCCCCTCCCGGCTCGTGGTGCACGGTGTTCGTGAGGAAACCGCCGTCTTGAGCCGCTTTTCCGGTTGTTTCACTGGGGACCGGAGAAGCCAGCGGATATTTACACCTCCCCATCGAGGGTGGCGGTATGCGACGCGCCGTACTGTTCAGTGTGGTCCTTGTCGTCGCGGCGACAGCCCCGTTCGTGGGCACCGCCGTGGCGACGCAGGAGCAGGCAACGCTCGACGTGACCGTGGTGAACCAGGACGGCGACCCGGTCAGTGGGGCGACGGTCAACGCCTCGTGGGACGGCGGGGACGCCACCGCGACCACCACCTCCAGTGGTCGGACGCTCATCGACGTGCCCCGCGGCGCGGACGTGGAGCTGACCGTCCAGGACGACAGGTACGTCCGCAACTTCCCGAAACGGGTCACGGACGCCGAGGCCGAGGCGGTGACCGTCGAGGTCGCACGGAGGGGGTCCGCGACGCTGACGATCACCGACGGTGACGACCAGCCCGTCCGGAACGCGACCGTCTTCGTCCGGCAGGGACAGCGCGTGGTCGTCACGGGCCAGACGAACGCGGCGGGCCGGTTCAGTACCGGCACCGTCGAGCAGCGGGACTACAGGGTCATCTTCCGCAAGCCCGGCTTCTTCCGCAACGAGACCGCCCTCTCCGTCACCGGCAACGTCATCCGCTCGTACGAGATGCGCCGCGGGAGCGTCAACGTGGAGTTCCGCGTGTTCGACGACCACTTCGACGACCCGCGGACCGTCCCCAACGCGGCCGTCACCATCGAGGACATCGGCACCCAGCGGACCAGCAACGGTCGCGTGACGTTCACCATCCCCGTCAATACGGCGCAGGAGGTCTCGGTCACCAAGGACGGCTACCAGACCGCGGAACGGACGCTCAGCGTCGGCGAGTCGAACCGGGAGGTCAGCGCTACGATCCAGCGGACGCCGGAGCTGAACCTGACGGCCGAGAGCACGCGCGTCCTCGTCGGGAACCGACTTCGCGTCTCCGTGGTGAACGCGTACGGTGAACCGGTCAACGGGGCCGATATCAGCTACGACTCCGAGCGCCTCGGGCAGACAGGGGCCGACGGCGAGTTCCGCCTCCGCGTCGAGTCGTCCGGCAACCACACCGTCCAGGCCCAGTCGGGCAGCCTCAGCTCGAACACCCTGACCGTCCGTGGGTTCGACCCCGACGCGGGCACGCCGACCCCGACCCCGACCGCCACGCCGATCCCGACCCCGACCGCCACGCCGACCGAGACGGAAACCGCCACGCCGGCGGTCGGGCTCCCCGGGTTCACGCCCGCCGTCGCGGTCCTCGGCCTGCTGCTGTCGGCGCTGCTGCTCCGCCGGCGCGACTGACGACTCCCGCGACAGTCGCCGGGTGACGGGCCCCCCATCCCCGACCGACTCGCCGACGGGTTCCAGCCGCCGGCCGTGTCGGTCCTGAGCGCGCGTCCCGGCCCCCTACATCGGCAGTAGCGCGCGCAACTGTGCCCTGGAGAACAGCGTCGAGGGCTCGTCCATGTGGACGCCGATCTCCCCGGAGAACGCCCGGAGCCCGGCGCGTTTGACCGGCCCGGGAGCGTCGTAGCCGGCCCGGACGAGGTGGCCCAGGCGCTGCTCCGTGCGGAGGTCCTCGCGCCATGTCCGCTCGTAGTCACCCAGCGTCCCCGGGTCGGCTGGGTCGACGGCCCGGGCGGCGTGGTCGGCTGCGCGCATCCCGTAGAGGATGCCCCCGCCGGTGAACGGCTTGGTCTGGGCGGCGGCGTCGCCGACGAGCAGCGAGCGCCGGCCCGTCACCCGCTTGGGCGGGCCGACGGGGATGAGCCCGGAGCAGCGCCGGTCCAGCGTCACGCCGTAGTCCTCGCAGAGCGTCTCGAACCGGGCGCGCTCGTCCTCGCCCGGCGACACCGCCAGCCCGTACTCCACGCCCGCATCGCCCCGCGGGATGCGCCAGGCGAAGAAGCGCGGGACCGTCAGGTGGACGTCGACGAACTCCTCGGCGTCGGGGTCCTCGTCGAAGCCGAGCACGCCGTGGAGGAACTCGTCCGGCTCGGGGAGGCCACATTCGTCCCGGACCCGCGAGCGCGGGCCGTCGGCGCCGACGACCATCCGGGCCTCGTGGCGCCCCGTGCCGTCCGGGCCGCGGGCGGTGACGGTCACGCCGTCCCGACGCTCGTCGACCGCCGTGACGGTGTGGTGGTCGCGCACGTCGGCGCCGGCGTCGGCGGCGGCCCGCGCGAGGGCCCGGTCCAGCCCCACCCGGTCGACCGCGTTCGAGATGGGCTCGTCCCGGTGGAACCGGTGGGCGGGTGAGTCGGCGCCGCCGAGGTGGAACCGGGCCCCCCGGATGGCGTTCTGGAACAGCGTCTCGTGGTCGTCCTCGGGTACGTAGTCCCAGACGTCGAGCGAGACGTGACCGGAGCAGGCCAGCGGCTCCCCCACCTCGCCCTGTTCGAGGACGAGCACGTCCCGACCGCGCTCGGCCGCGCTCCGGGCGAACCGCGCGCCGGCCGGCCCACAGCCGACGACGACGAAGTCGTGCATCTATCCGTTCTCGGGGGCTGGTCGGTAAGTAGCTTGTCGCTCCGGTCGGCGACTACAGCTCCCGGTCCCAGTCGATCCACTCCTGCTCCCAGCCCTTCCGGCGCTCGGCGGCCCGCTCGGCGTGTTCGCGGTCCTCCCGCACCGTCCGGTTGCGCTCGACGGTGGTCGCCTGCTCGCCCTCGACGAGCATCGGGGCGAACGCCGTCGTCCCCCGGCGGCCGACGGTCTCGTAGCCGCGGGTGGCGGTCGGCTCGACGACGGTCAGCGTCTGCTCGCCGCCGCCCAGCGGGAGCACCAGCCGGCCGTCATCGGCCAGTTGGCGCACCAGCCGCCGTGGCGGCTCGATGGCCGCCGCCTCGACCAGCACCCGGTCGTACGGGGCGTACTCCGGGAGGCCGTCGGCGCCGTCCCGGCAGTCGACCAGCACCTCGCCGTAGCCCGCCTCGGCCAGGTTCGACCGGGCGTCGTACACCAGTCGCCGGTCGATGTCGACCGCGTGGACGTGGCGCGCGCCGGCCAGCTCGGCACAGACCGCGGCGGTGTAGCCGACGCCCGCGCCGACGACGAGCACCTCGTCGCCGGGCTCCGGGACGAGCGCCTCCAGCAGCCGCGCGGCGGTCGAGGGGGCCAGCACGCGGGTGCCGTGGCGCTCGAACGCGCGGTCGGCGTAGGCGGCCCGCTCGTCGTCGACGAACGCCTCCCGCGGCACCGCCCGCATCGCGACGCTGACGGCCTCCGACCGGACGCACCGCTTGGCCTCGTGTTCGAGGCTGTCGACCATGTCGTCCCGGAGGACCGCTGGGTCCATATCCTCGGTTGGAGACGGGACGGCTTGAATCCCGCGGCCACCGCGTCCCGCTGCAGTCGTGTGGTTTGCGGGGTCAACGGTGGGGGTCGCCCGACGCCTTCCCCCCGAGCAGCCGGGCCTCGACGGCCGCGCGGTCCCGGGGGGTGTTGACGTTCCGGCGCCAGCCACGCAGCCGGACGGTCTCGACGCGGCCCTCACGCGCCAGTCGGGAGATGGCATCCGAGAGCTCGCGTTCCCCGGTGTCGCCCCGTCCGACCGCGCGACAGGCATCGAAGACGCCCGGGGAGAACGCGAAGCGGCCGGTCTGGACCAGCCGCCCGGACCCGCCCGTGCAGCGAGCGCCGTGGGCCTCCGGCGGGAGGTCGTCGGGTTTCTCGACCACGTCCACGACCCGACCGTCACCGTCGGTCCGCACGACGCCCACGCGCCGGGCGGCTTCGGGGGGGACCCGCTCGACGAGCAGGACGGCGTCGGCGTCGGTCGCCCGCTGGCGGGCGACCAGCCGGCGGACGTTCGCCACCCCGCCGGGGTCGGGACCGAAGACGTTGTCCGCGTTCAGGTGGACGAACGGGCCCTCGACGGCGGGCTCGGCACACGCCAGCGCGTCGGCCAGCCCGCGCTGCTCGGGCTGCTCGACGTACGTCAGCGGCAGCCCCCGGTCGCTGTCGCCGAACCGGTCGCGCACGCGGTCGCCGTGGTCGCCGCCGACGACGACGGCGCCGCTCACGGCGGTGCCGCTCGCCCGGGGCGTCTCCGACGCCCCGCTCTCGACCACGGGCCGGACGGCGTCCAGCGCGTGCGCGAGCAGCGGCCGGCCGCGGACCGGGACCAGCGGTTTCGGCCGTCGCGCGGTGAGCGGACCCATCCGGGTGCCGCGGCCGGCGGCGGGGAGCACAGCCTGCACGGACGGCGCCAGGGTGGCCCGCGGCAAAGTCCTGGCGGCAGGCGCCCCAGCGGTTTTTGCCGCCCGTCGCCGAACGGGGAGGCGTGACCGACGACGCCGCGGCCGACGGGGCCACCTCCGGTCGGCGCGCCTACCGCGTCGCCTACGACGGGACCGGCTACCGGGGGTTCCAGCGACAGCCCGACGGCGACACCGTCGAGGACACGCTGCTCGACGCGCTCTGCCGGCTGGACGTGCTCGCGGGGCCGCCGGCCCCGGCGGGTGCCAGCCGCGAGACGCCGCCGGGATGGGCCGCCGCCGGGCGGACGGACCGGGGAGTCTCGGCGGTCGCCCAGACCGTCGCCTTCGACGCGCCCGACTGGCTGACGCCGCGGGCGTTCTGCGGTGAACTCCCGGGCGACGTGCGCGTCCACGCCAGCGCCGACGTCCCGCCCGACTTCCACGCCACCCACGACGCCCGCGAGCGCACCTACGAGTACCACCTCCACGCGCCCGAAGCCGACGACGACGCCGTCCGGGGGGCCTGCGACCGGCTGTCGGGCGACGTCGACCTCCACGACCTGAGCGCGAACCCCCGCGGCGACCGGACCCGGCGGGACCTGTCGCTGTCGGCCGAGCGCGACGGTTCGTACCTCCTGCTGGGGGCGCGCGCCGACGGCTTCCCCCGCGAGTGCGTCCGGCGGCTCGCGTCGCTGGTCGCCTCGGTCGGCGCCGGCGAGCGCGACCCCGCCTTCGTCGACCGGGTGCTGGACGACGAGCCGCTCCCGGGGCCCGACGGCGTCGCCGCCGCCCCGCCCGAGCCGCTGGTGCTCGTCGATGTCGACTACGACCTTGACTTCCGCACCGACCAGGAGGCCGCGGCGACCGCCTGGACCGTCTTCGAGGGCCGTCGGGTCGAACGGACGACCGGCGCGCGGGTGGCCGCCCGACTGCGCCGGGGGGCCTCGCGGGACCCGTAGCTCGCCGCAGCGCTTCAGGTCACGGCGTGCCCCTCGGTCGTGACGTTCCCGTCCTCGCCGACACGGGGTCCGCACTCCTCGCAGTGGCGGACGGTCCGGTCCCATGCCGTCCCGCCGTCGACGGAGACGATGGCGTGGCTGGTCGTGTCCGCCTCGAAGGCGCCGGCCCCCTCGTCGGACTCGGCGGTGAAGCTGCCCTCGAACGTCCCGTCCACGGGGGCCCGGTTCGTCGGGTGCCCGGTGGCGACGACGCGGACTGGCGGGGCCTGGAACGCCTGAATGTCGACGTCCGCTGTCATCCCGTGGTGGACGGAGGCACCGGGCCTCGGCGTCGCCGTGGCGGCCGGGTCGGACGGACCGCCGCCCCCGGGAGGCCGGCCGTGCAGCCGGCGAGGACCAGCAGGAGCCAGCGGGTGACGGTGCGGAGGGCCATCGGCCGGGCCGAGCGCCCGGCCGGCAACTGTCCTCGGCCGTCAGTCCCAGCGCTCGGGCCAGACGCCGGCCGCGCGCATCCCCGGCTCCGCGCTGGCCTCCCGGAGGTCGGCCGCGACCGCCTCGGGCGCCCGTCGCGGGAGGTCCCGCCGGGTCAGCTCGCGCACCAGCAGCGCCGTCAGCACCGCATGCGACCGGAGGTCGCGCCGGTCGACCTTGTCCCGCGTGTCCGCCCGCGTGTGGGTGTACCCCCGGCCGCGCGGGCCGCCGGGGCCTTCGCCCGGTCCGCCGGCCGGCGGCGACCGGCTGTGGAGCTGGAGTGCCGGCACCCCGGCCCGCAGGAACGGCCAGTGGTCGCTGAACGAGTGCGGCGTCCGCTCGAGGTGCAACGGGACACCGACGGCGTCCGTGACCTCGCGCGCGACGGACTCCATCGCCTCGGCGCCGTGCGTGAACGCCCGGAGGTCCCGCGCCCGGCCCCCACCGTCGACGTTGCAGACCGCGTGGACGCGGTCCAGCCCGACCGCGGCGTCGAGCCGGTCGGCCAGCGCCTCGGCCCCGAGCAGCCCCGTCTCCTCGCAGCCGACCGCCGCGACCGTCACCCCCCGCTCCAGCCCCGAGTCCGGGGCGGCCGGGTCGTCGGCGACGGCGGCCAGCAGCCGCGCGGCGGTCACGGCGACCGTCAGCCCGGCGCCGTTGTCCAGCGCCCCCTCCGCGATGTCGTGTGCGTCGAGATGGGCGACGAGGACGACCCGCTCGTCGGTATCGGGGCCGAGATGGGTGAGGACGTTCCGGCTCTCGCCCGGCTCCGTGGCCGCCTCGACCCGGAGGCGGGCGGTGGCGGGGGCCCCGGGTGTCGTGGCGTAATCGGTCAGCCAGTCGCCCGTCTCCCGGGAGACGCCGACGCCCGGAATCGACGCCGCGCCGGCGTCGGCGGTTCCGAGCTCCACGTCGCTCGGCGTCCCGCCGAACCGGAGCGACCCCGTCGGCGGCAGCTGGCCGGGGACGTGGTTGACGAACAGGAAGGCGGCCGCGCCCGCGTCGACGGCGTGCCCGAACTTCTCCATCCGGTGGACGAACCGCCCGTCGGCGGGGCTGTCCGTGCTCGCGACCGCGACGCACCCGTCGAGGGCCGCTGCCTCGATTGCGGCCTGGGTCCCGTAGCCCACGTCGACCAGCGGCGCCTCGACCGTGCCGCCGGGCGAGTACGGCAGCGCGATGGCTTCGAACTCCCGCTCGACGGTGCCGTCCGACCGGTCGACAGCGACGGTCAGGTCCGTCCGGCCCCGTACCCAGCGCTGGGTCGGGAACTCCTCGACCGTGGGGGTCCCCGGCAGTGCCACGTGCGTCAACTCCGCCGCCCGGTGTTCGCCGGGCGAGCCGCCGAGCCGGTTCGGGATCTCCGCGATGCGGCTGAGGAAACGCCACGGGAACGGGTCGGCGAACGCCCGGCCCGCGAGCGCCCGCACCAGCGGGTCCGCGTCGTCCTGGTCGAACATATCGGACGGAAGGGTGGCGTCGGGCATAGGTTCCGGGTCCGCGGGCCGGCCGCTCCGGCGTGGTCGCGAGTGGCCCCGAACCGCTCGCGCCAGCGCCGGCGCGTCGACTGGCAGAGCAGTTGGGGCCGAGATTGGCGTGTAACCGTCGAATACGGGGATTTGACGGGCAAGCTCGTCTTCATCCGACGAGTCGAAGAAACAGCAGCGAAGAACCGCGAGTTACGACGGAATCAGTCGTCGTCGTTCGAGGTCAGCGGGTCCGACTCCTCCTCGGTGAAGCCGGCGGACTCCTCCATCCGCTGCTTGGCCTCGGGGTCGAACTGCGCCTCGATGTCCTGGAACCGCGAGACGAAGGAGAGCTCGTGGTGGCTCTCGGTCTCGTGGCCGAGATAGCGACCCTCGAGGTCGAACTGCGCCTCCTCGTCGTTCTCCGCGATCGCCTTCATGTCCTCGTAGACCGCGTGCGCACCGCTGTGCAGGGCGTAGAGGGTGATGAAGATGTACTGGTAACCCAGGTCACCCAGCTCCTGGAAGGTGAGCGCGTCCTCCTCCTCGGACCACGCGAAGGAGCTGGAGTAGTTGAACGCCATCATGACGTCCGGGTGGGTCTCGCGAAGGGTCTCGGCGTAGCTGACGGCGTCCTCGCGGGACGGGTCCGGCATCTCGGGCCAGACGATGTCGACGCCGGCGTCGGCGTACATCCGGCCGCGCTCGAGGTGCTCCTCCCAGTCGCCGTTGGCGGAGCCGTAGGCGTCCGTCCGGGCGATGATGATGGTGTTCTCGTCCTGCTTCGCGTCGACGGCGGCCTCGAACCGGGCCTTTGCCTCGTCGCGCGGGACGATCTTCTTGCCGGCGATGTGCCCGCAGCGCTTGGGCGTCGTCTGGTCCTCGATGTGGACGGCGGCGACGCCGGCCTTCTCGTACTCCCGGACCGCGCGGCGGACGTTGTGGATGCCGCCGTAGCCGGTGTCACAGTCGGCGATGACCGGCAGGTTGGTCGCCTCGACGATGCGCTTTGCGTTCTCGACCATCTCGGTCATCGTGACCATCTCCAGGTCCGGGAAGCCGAACTGGCCCAGGACCGTCGAGTAGCCCGACATGTACGCGGCGTCGAGACCGGCCATCTCGGCCAGTCGTGCGTCGAGCGCGTGGTAGAGACCGGGTGCGAAGGTGAAGTCCTGCTCCTCGAACTTCCGACGCAGTTCCCGCGCGGCGTGGTTGTCGACCTCCCGAACGATGGACTCCGTGTTCTGGACGCGGCTTGCGACCTCGTCCGTACCGTCGTTGTCGTGTGCCATTGGTTGTCTGAGCGGGCGTAACGCCCGTGCTCTGTCCCACCGTGGCGCGAGGGCGAATAAAACCCTTATGAATTATAATGGTAATATCCACTAAGGAGTTGCCCCCGGCTAGGTCCGACTGAGGAATATAAGGGCGTGACATCCTCTAGCGTGCGGTTTCGGCGCGACGACCGGGCCCCATCACGGTGCCGACCGGCATGGTACCGCGGTCGGTGTCGGCCCGGCTACACGAAGTCGTCGTACGTCGGCCGCTCGTGCTCGCCGGGGAACGAGTCGAACGGGGCGGTCGTCTCGTCGCCGCTTTCCATGTTCTTGACCGTCACGTTCCCCTCCGAGAGGTCGCGCTCGCCGACCACGACCACGGTCTCGGCGTTGACGCCGTCCGCGTAGGAGAGCTGTGAGCCGAAGCCCCGGTCGTTGAGGTCGGTCTCGACGACGTGGCCCCGCGTCCGGAGGGCCCGGGCCACGTCCAGCGTCTCGGGGCGGGTGTCGCCGACGGAGAGGACGTAGTAGTCGGTGCTGACGGCCTCGTCCGGGTAGACGCCGGCCCGCTGACAGAGCAGGTGGAGGGTCGCGTGACCGGGGGCGACCCCGACGGCCGGCGTGGGCTGGCCGCCGAACGACCCGATGAGGTCGTCGTAGCGGCCGCCGCCGAAGACCGATCGGGAGACCTCGCCGGTGGAGTCGAAGCACTCGAAGACGACGCCGGTGTAGTAGTCCAGCCCCCGGGCGGTCGCCAGCGAGACCTCACAGTGCTCGCGGACGCCGAAGTCCGCCGCCGCGTCGAGCACCGCTCTGAGGTTGTCGACCGCGGCGTTCACCGCCTCGTTGCCCGCCTCGGCGACGGCGTCGAGATCGTCGTCGGCGATGAGGTCGTCGAACGACCGGGCGTCGGCCCGGCTCAGTCCGGCCTCGGCGAGCAGGCCGAGGTACTCGTCGTCGTCGACCTTGGCGCGCTTGTCGACCGCGCGGATGGCCTCGCGCGTGTTCACGTCCGACTCGAACGACTCGATAAGGTTGCCCAGGATGTCCCGATGCGAGACGCGGAACTCGAAGTCCCCGCCGTCGAGCCCGAGTTCCGTCAGCGCGTCGCCGGCGAAGGCCAGCACCTCGGCGTCGGCGGTCGGCTCGCTCGTCCCGAAGATATCGGCGTTGGTCTGGTGGAACTCGCGGAACCGGCCCTGCTGGACCGCCTCGTACCGCCAGAACGGCCGCGTCGAGAAGAACTTGATCGGCTTTGGCAGCTCCTGGCCGCGGTCGACCACCATCCGCGCGACCGTCGGCGTGAGCTCCGGCGTGAGCGTGACGTGGCGCCCGCCGCGGTCCTCGAAGGCGTACAGCTCGTCGACGATGTCGTCGCCGGCCTTGTCCGTCCACATCTCGGCGGGTTCGAGCCGCGGGGTGTCGATCTCGCGGAAGCCGTACCGGCGGGCCACGTCCTCGACGGTGTCGACGACGGCCCGGCGGGCGGCCATCTCCGGGGGGAAGAAGTCGCGAAAGCCCTTCAGGCGCTCGTACATGGCCCGCGGTTCGCCGGGCGCGGGTTGAAAGGTTACGGTCGGGCACGGGGTGGCCCGGGTGAGGACTGGCCCGTCCTCAGTCCCCGCCCGGCTGCCGCTCGTGCCAGGCCACCTCGGGGTCTCGACCGTGTGGACGGCGTACCCGCCGTCGGTCGCCCGGGTCCCGGGGACCGTGTCGAACGCCTGCTTGACGAGGTCGTAATCGACCGTCCTGACGGCGTCCAGCAGCGGCGCGACGCCGTCGACGCCCACCCGGCGGTTCGGGTTCGGCGGCGAGAGCTCGTCGAGCCGGCTGGAGAGCGACAGCCCGATTCGGTGGAGCCGTCCGGCCCCTCGACGGCCTCGACGCGCTCGTTCGGCTCCGAGCGGCCGTCGATGGCGCTCCGGTCGGGGTCGCCGCTGGCGTCCACGGCGTGGCCCTCCGGCTCGTCCGGCCCGGCGCGCTCGAACCCGAAGCCGAGCGCGTCGACCGGGTCGGTCATCGTCACGAGCACCGAGCCGCCCTCTCGGCCCGAGGTGAGCACCGCCCACAGCAGTTCGCGCTTCCCGGTCCCGGGCGGTCCCGCGAGCAGCACGCTCGTCCCGGCCCCGACACCCTCCGTCCCCAGCACTGGCGGCAGCTCGTATCCCATCGCGGCGGTTGCTGCGAGGGACGCGGATGCGGACGAAAAGCCCCCCGGAAGTGGGCACGTAACCACCCCGACGGCGGCTAGTACGACCGCTCGGCGACGACGGTCCCGTCGGCGTCGCGGACGGTGATGGTGTCGCCGCCGTTGTTCCAGACCGCGCCCCCGCGGCCCCAGTAGACGTCACCGTCGCCGTCGGTGCCGCTGCCGGTGTGTAACGTGACCTGCTCGCCGGGCGTGAGTGTCACGTCGCCGAAGGTGTACGTCTTGCCGGCCTCGTCGGTGACGGTCCAGCCCGAGAGGTCGAGTCCCGTCTCGGCCGTGCTCCCCAGCGTGACGTACTCGTCGTCGAGGTTGTCGTTATCGTTCCCCTCTGCGTCGGCATGGACCGTCACGACCCGGAGCCGGCCGTCCGTCGAACCGCCGTCGGGCGACGCGGTGGCGGTCCCCGTCGGCGGCGACGCCGTGGCGCACTCCCAGAGGCCCGTGCCCTCCGCCTGGGCGGTCGACTCGGCGTCGTAGAACGCGTTGCGGGCGGTGAACTGCGAGTCGTACACCCGGGCGTAGCCGTCCGTGACGAGCCCGTAATTGACGTTCGAGCCGTCGTGGACGACGTACGAGAGGAGCCGGTCGTAGTAGCCCCGACGGCCCTCGGCCGCGTCGAAGTAGAGCGTGACCTCCTCGCCGGCCAGCCTGTCCTTCGCGTGGCTGCTCGCCGTCTCGCCCCAGCGCCGGAGGCAGGCGCGCCCGGCTGCCGTCTCGGGGACGCCCGCGAACTCCTCGGGCGTCGTCTCGGTGTGGACCTCCGGGGTGTCGACCCCCAGCAGCCGGACGGTGTCGGCGGTGCCGTTGTCGTACGCCACCTTCAGCGTGTCACCGTCGACGACCCGGGTGACGGTCACGGTGACGCTGCCGGCCGTCTGGGCGCCGCGGAGGTCCGCGTCGGCCGGGCTCCCGGCGCCGCCATCGCCCCCGACCTCGCCGGGCGCCGAGGTCGTACAGCCGGCGGTCAGGAGGAGCACCGCGAGCAGGACCGCCGCGAACCGGGAGCCGTCCATGCCGGTCGCTGGCCCGCCGCCGGCAAAGCCGTGACGGCCCGCCCGGCCCCGGAGAAGCGCCGCCACCACGGCGGTTATGTGCGTGGCAACAGAACACACGGGTGATGAGTGACCGAGACGACCTGCGGGACGTACTGCTCGCGCATTCGGACCACCAGCCGGTCCGCAACGTCTTCGAGGCGATGACCGACGGCGCGGACGCGTCGCTGACGGACTACGTGGAGACGATGCGCGCGACCGACGGCGACCTGGCGCTGGTCGCCCGGGATGGCGCCGCCGACGTGTACGCGCGATGGTCCGGGACCCGCTTCGAACTGCTGACCGTCTGGCCGCCCTGGACGGTCACCGGCTACGACACGACCGACCGCAGCGGCCTGGAGGCGGAGCTCGACGGCGCCGACGGCCTCCGGCCGATGGCCCACGACGAGACGCCCTTCGACTCCCCGGAGACGCTGACCAGCCTTCGCGGCCTCGTCTGGCCCTGAATCTCGGTTTCAGGCGCCGGTAACGGCGGTCCGCTCCCCCTACTCCCGCAGCGCCACGACCCCGTTCGCCGGGCTCGCAACGCCGCGACACGACCGTGATGGTCCACCGTGCTCCCGGCGGCACGCGTTCGGGAGGCTTTTGCCGGGGCGGGTGGTACGCGTACACGTATGTCAGCCGACCGAGCCGCCCTCGACCGCGCCATCGAGCGCGGCGAGGAGGAGGGCGGCAGCGTCGAGTTCAAGGAACGGCTCACCCGCGAGGTCCATCTCTCCGACGGCCGGCTCGAGTCCCTCGCGGCACAGCTCCGGCATCGCGTGCTCTCCGGCGACGGCGAGGCCACCTACGTCGTCGGCGTCACGGACGACGGCGGCATCGCCGGTATCAGCCCGGACGCCTTCTCCGAGTCGATGGACGTGCTCAGCCTGCTCGCCGAGGAGGCCGGGGCCCACATCGACGACGTGTCGACCTGGGGCGTCGGCGAGGACGGCACCACGGCGGGTATCGCCAGCGAGGGCGGGACCCCGGCGGACGGCGAGGGGGACCGCGGCATCGTCGGCATGGCGACCGTCCGCGAGGGTGCCGTCCTCGACACCGACGACGAGCATATCGTCGTCGGGACGGCGGGCCACGTCGACCACGGGAAGTCGACGCTGGTCGGCTCGCTCGTGACCGGCGAACCCGACGACGGCGAGGGCGGCACCCGGTCGTTCCTCGACGTCCAGCCCCACGAGATGGAGCGGGGACTCTCCGCGGACCTCTCGTACGGCGTCTACGGCTTCGACGACGAGGCCGGCCCCGTCCGGATGGACAACCCCCACCGGAAGGCCGACCGCGCGAGCGTCGTCGAGCGGGCCGACCGCCTCGTCAGCTTCGTCGACACGGTCGGCCACGAGCCGTGGCTCCGCACCACCATCCGCGGGCTGGTCGGGCAGAAGCTCGACTACGGCCTGCTGGTCGTCGCCGCCGACGACGGCCCCACCAAGACGACCCGCGAGCACCTGGGCATCCTGCTCGCGACGGAGCTGCCGACCATCGTCGCCATCACGAAATGTGACATGGTGAGCGACGAGCGGCTCTCCGAGGTCGAGCGCGAGATCGAGCGGCTCCTCCGCGGGGCCGACCGGACGCCGCTGTCGGTGGCCCGGCACGGCGTCGAGGCCGCCATCGAGGAGATCTCCGAGCAGGTCGTCCCCGTCGTCGCGACCAGTGCCGTCACGATGGAGGGGCTGCCCGTCCTCGACGAGCTGTTCCACCGGCTCCCCAAGACCGAGGGCGGTGCCGCCGCCGACCGCTTCCAGATGTATATCGACCGGAGCTACAACGTGAAGGGTGTCGGCGCGGTCGCCTCCGGCACCATCCGCTCCGGAACGGTGTCGGCCGGCGACGAGCTGCTGCTCGGCCCGATGCAGGACGGCTCCTTCCGGGACGTGGAGGTCCGCTCCATCGAGATGCACTACCACCGCGTCGACGAGGCCCAGGCCGGCCGCATCGTCGGTATCGCACTCAAGAACGTCCGCGAGGCCGACGTGGAGCGCGGGATGGTCCTGCTGCCCCGCTCGGCCGACCCCGAGCCGGTTCGGGAGTTCGAGGCCGAGGTGATGGTGCTCAACCACCCCACCCGCATCGACGAGGGGTACGAGCCGGTCGTCCACCTCGAGACCGTCAGCGAGGCGGCGGCCATCTACCCGGAAGCGGGCCAGCTCCTGCCGGGCGACACCGGCAACGCCCGCGTCCGGTTCAAGTTCCGCCCATACCTCGTCGAGGAGGGCCAGCGGTTCGTCTTCCGCGAGGGCCAGTCCAAGGGCGTCGGCACCGTCGTCGACACCCGGCCCGGGGACGACGCGTAGCCCCGCGAACGGGTCGTGTCTCGGGCCCCAGGCCTCCGGAAGGCGCCCCCCGGGCACCCCCACGACAACCATCTTGATTCCAGGTCCCATACGCGTGGGCGTGTCCCGGAGTGGCCCTCGCTCGCCCGACAGCGCGCCGGCGACCGCCCGGTCCTCGTTCGACCCGGGGACCGGACTGCGACTGCTGATGGCCGTTGTCGGGCTCGCCGTGCTCGTCCTGTACGCGACGGCGGCGTTCGTCGTGTACCGCGGCCTGCTCGACCTGTG
The DNA here is from genome assembly GCF_007421925.1 of Haloglomus irregulare. GTDB lineage: Archaea > Halobacteriota > Halobacteria > Halobacteriales > Haloarculaceae > Haloglomus > Haloglomus irregulare. Next base: position 457,262 of record NZ_QMDX01000001.1, on the reverse strand, counting down.
GGCCCGGAGACCCGCCCCGGCGACGACCGTGCTCGTGGTGCTGGGACTGGCGCTGACGTTCGGCTACGTCAGCTATCGTGGTGGTGTGGCGGCCCTCCGGCGTGAACTCGACACCACCGAGCTGCCACGGGCCCGGGCGCCGGACCTCTACCGGCGGGTCGAGGCGCTGGCCGCCGAGATGGATATCGACCCGCCGCCACTCGCCGTCGGCCGGATGGGGATGCCGAACGCGCTCGCGCTCGGCGGCCCCCGCGACGGGCTCATCGTGATGGACCCGTCGCTGCTCCGGCTGCTGAGCCAGCCCGAACTGGACGCCATCCTCGCCCACGAACTCGCGCATCTGGAGACCCGCGACGCGCTGGTGAAGACACTCGGCAGCAGCGTCGTCCGGACCGTGACCGGGCTCGCGGTCGTGGCGCTGCTCCCGCTGGTCATCCTCGCGGTCGGGGTCGCCCGGGCGCTCGCCTACCTCCGCGGGGGGTCGCCCCGGGAGATCACGACCGCCACGAGGCGAGCTTACACCGTCGCTACCGCCGGCGTCGTCGTGCTCCTGTTCGTGTTCACGCTCGCGCTGCGGGCGTACTCGCGCCGACGCGAGTTCGCGGCCGACGACCGCGCGGTCGAGGTGACCGGGCAGCCGGTCGCGCTCGGGCGGGCGCTGCTCCGCATCGACCGCGCCGCCCAGCCGGCGGACGGACTGCTGTCGGACCTGGCCATCCACGGCGACGAGAAGGGGACGCTCACGCGGTTACTGGCGACCCACCCGCCGATGGAGCGCCGCGTCGAGCGGCTGGCCGACCGGAGCGGCCGCGAGGTGACGGTCTCGGGTCAGGCGCGGGCCCGCGGCGGCCGCGGCGTCCGCATCGAGGTGCGCTGAGCCGGCTCGGAGCGGCGCGCTACTGGACGGCCGCCGTCGCCTCGCCCATGATCTCGATGGCCTCCTTCAGGGTCGCCATGTCCGTCGCGTAGGAGATGCGGGCGTGGCCGGCGCCGTTCGCGCCGAAGGCCTCGCCCGGGACGACGACGACCCCGCGCTCGATGACCTCGTCGACCCAGCCGGCCGGGACGCGCGGCATCGCGTAGAACGCCCCCTTCGGCGTCGGAACCTCCAGCCCCATGTCCGTGAGCCCGTCGAGCAGCACGTCCCGGCGCTCCTCGAACGCCGTCACCATCTCGTCGACGGGGGCCTGCGGGCCCGCGAGCGCGGCCTCGGCGGCGTACTGGGAGGGTGCGGAGGCACACGCCTGGCAGTACTGGTGGACGCGGAGCATCCGCTCGACCCGCTCGTGGCTCCCCGTCACCCAGCCCAGCCGCCAGCCCGTCATCGAGTAGCTCTTGGAGCAGGCGTTGACCACGACCACGTTGTCCGACTCGGCGAACTCCAGCGGCGAGCGGTGCTCGCCCTCGAAGACGATGCGCTCGTACACCTCGTCGGAGATGCAGAGCAGGTCGTGCTCGTCGGCGATGCGCGCGAACTCCCGCATGTCCGCGGGCGACTGGACGGCGCCGGTCGGGTTGGCCGGCGAGCAGACCACGAACGCCGCCGTCTCGTCGGTGATGGCCGCCTCGACGTCGGCCGGGTCCATCGTCAGGTCCTCGCGCAGCTCGACGGGTACCGGCTCGCCGCCCGCGAGGTGGGTGAGCGCCTCGTAGGAGACGAACCCCGGGTCCGGAACCAGCACCTCCTCCCCCTGGTCGACGTGGGCCTCGATGGCGATGTGGAGCGCCTCGCTCCCGCCGGCCGTGGCGATGACATTCGCCGGGTCCACGTCGAGCCCGCCGTCCCGGGCGTGCTTCTCGGCGATGGCCTCCCGGAGCTCCAGCGTGCCCTTGTTGGACGTGTAGGCATCGCTCTCGCCCGAGTTGATGGCCTCGACCGCTGCCTGCTTGGCGTGGTCCGGCGTCGGGAAGTCGGGCTGGCCCAGCCCCAGGTTGATAGCGTCCTCACCGGCCGCCTCGAACACCTCGCGGATGCCGCTGATGGAGACCTGCTCCACGCGCGACGAGAACTCGGTCATATGCGGGTTGTGGGGTGCCGGGGTGGTAACTGTTCGTGGTCCAGGGTAACGGTGATACGCGGCCGATACCGTTCCTCCCGGGTGCTTCCGTCGTCAGGGTCCGATGTCGTGGCCGGGTGATGGCATCACGTGGTTACCGCGGGCCTTGCGAGGGTTTCGGCCCGGCTGACGTGCCCGAGGGCCCGACTGCTCCCCCTCTCGGCGCGGGCTATGGCGGCGATCTGACCGTTTCCGAAGCTCTCGCGCTCTCGGGGTGCCAGGCCTCGCCGCGCGTTTCGCTCGTGTGCGTCCCCCGTCCGGGCACCGTCGAGAGCGCGAGGGCTTGCGACCGCCCCTGCCACCGCCGGCCGTCCCACGAGTGAACGTCCCCTTACAGCGTCTCGCCGTCGATGACGTCGTAGCCGAGGTCGCCGTCCCGCAGGGCGTCGGTGACGGCCGACAGCTCCGTCACCGAGGCGACGACCAGCACGTCCAGGCCGCGATGGGCGGCTTCGGCGACCGCCGCGGGGGCGCCGAAGCGGATGTCGAGGTCGAGGCCTGCCCGGCGGACGGCCGCCAGGGCCTCGGTGCCGGCGACGGCGAGCAGGTCGATGTCGGTCCGGCGCTCGGCGAGCGCGTCGGGGTCGACGGCGCCGCTCCCGCCCTCGTGGACGCGGGGGACGCTCACGACCCGGACCTCGCCCCACTCGTAGTCGACGAGCCCCTCGAACTCCGTGACGCCGACGTCCTCGTCCGTGTCGGCGGTGGTGACCGCGACGCCCGTGGCACTGCCGGCGCTACCCGGGGTGGCCCGGAGGACGCCATCGCGCATCGACAGCGAGACGGGCTGGCCCTCGTCGATGTGGGCGGTGGCGAGGGCGGTGTCGACCTCGACCCGGCCGAGCACGTCCTCGGAGACGTGGCCGACGTAGTCCCGGAGCGCCTCGGTCCGGCTCATCAGCCAGTCGACGCCCTCGTTGGTCACCTCGTAGCGCCCGCGGCCGTGCTTCTCGACGTAGTCCTCGGCGACGAGCCCCTGGAGGTAGTCGCTCACCGCCTGGGCGGTGACGCCGATGGCGTCGGCGACCTCCTGCTGGCTGACCGCCGGCTGTCGCTGGGCGATCTCGACGAGAATCTGGTAGCGCGTCGCGTCGCGCTTGCTGCGGAGCACCCCCGCACGGTCGCCGGCGCCGGTCGTCTCGGCCGCCGCATCGTCGCCGCTCATAGAACGGGGTTCGGCCGCAGAGTGCAAGTAATTTTGCACTCGCGTCGGCCATCCGGCCGTTTCGGACCAGCTCGGACGAGCATATCACGATTCTGGTTTATCTAAAACAAGCACAATTGTTTTATCGTCCGCCTCGTTTGTGTCCTCTATGTCACGGGTACGACTCCCCCACGACGCCAAGGCCGGACCGACGAAGCCGGAGGTCCGGGCCGTGACGCTCGCAAAGCTCGACCCGTCGCCGGACGACCACGCCGTCGAGGTCGGTGCCTGCACGGGTGCCGTGACGGTCGGGCTGGCCCGGCGAGCGGGCCGCGTGACCGCGCTCGAACGGAAACCGGAGCGGCTGTCGGCCGCCCGGAAGAACCTCGCCGCCAACGGTGTCCCGGTCGAGGGGACGGAGGCGACCGCCGCGGACGGCGGCGCCGTCGAGGCGGAGCCCCCGTCAGCCGCCCCCGTCACGCTCCGCGAGGCCGAGGCGCCGGGCGGGCTCCCGGAGGATGCCGACACGCTGTTCCTCGGTGGCAGCCGCAACTACGAGGCGATCCTCGACCACGCCGTCGGGACCGGCGTCGGGACGGTCGTGATGAACGTCGCCCGCCTGGAGGTCGCGGGCGACGCCGTCCGGGCGTTCCGGGAGCGTGACCTGCTGGACGAGGTCTGCCAGTTCCAGGTGAGCCACGGCTACGAACTCGCGGGCGCGACGAGCTTCGACTCCGATAACCCGGTCTACTGCATCGTGGGGGGCGCATGACGCTGTACGGCGTCGGCCTGGGCCCCGGCGATGCGGGCCTGGTCACGGTTCGGGGCCGCGAGGTCCTGCAGGAGGCGGAGGTCGTCTACTCCCCCGGCCGGCTCTCCCGATCGGTCGCGACCGAGCACGTCCCCGGGGAGCGCATCGGCGACCTCGACTTCCCGATGACCCGGGACGAGGAGGAACTCCGCGAGGCCTGGCGCGAGGCCGCGGCCGCCATCGCGCCGAGCGCCCGGGACGGGACCGTCGCGTTCGTCACGCTGGGTGACCCGAACGTCTACTCCACCTTTGGCCACCTCCGGCGGACCCTGGAGGCGTTCCACCCGGACGTGGACCTCGAAGTGGTGCCAGGTGTGAGCGCCCTGACGGCGTTCGCGACCGCGCTCGGCGTCGAGGTCGCCGCCGGGTCCAGCATCGCGCTCCGGGAGGGCGCCCGCGGGGCCGCCCCGACCGGCCCGGACCGGATGGTCCTGTTCAAGGTGACCGACGCGCCCGCCACCCACGAGGGCCTGACCGAGGCCGGCTACGAGGTGACCTTCGGCCGCCGGCTGTTCATGGAACAGGGCGAGACCCTGGTCACGGACGACCCCGCGGAGATCGACGAGCGGGACTACTACACGCTCGCCTACGCCGAGCGCCCGGAGGCCCGCGTCGAGCAGGCCACGGACGCGTTCGTCGAGGCGACGAGCGGGGAGACGGTCGCCGATGGGGGGGTCGCCACGGAGGAGCGCGCCGTCGCGGAGGGCTGTGGCGACGAGTGGCCGGGGGTGACCGGCCGATGAGCGACGACGCAGACGCCCCGGCGGACGCCGCGGCCAACCCACAGGCGGCCATCGACGCGGCCTCGGCGGCCCGCGCGGAGGGGCGCGACCCACGCCTGTACGAGCACACCGCCGGCGACGACCAGAGGGGTATCCCCTTCGTCGGCGCCGGGCCGGGCGACCCGCGGCTGCTGACGGTCGCCGGCCGCGACCTGCTGGCCGACGCGGACCTCGTGGTCCATGCCGGCTCGCTGGTCAACAGCGAACTGCTGGCGGAGTACTGCGTCGACGCCGAGACGGTCTCCTCCATCGGGAAGGACCTCGAGGAGCTCATCCCCCTGATGCGGGACTCCTACGAGGCCGGCGACACCGTCGTCCGGCTCCACAGCGGCGACCCGGCGGTGTACGGCGCCGCCCTGGAGCAGATGGACGCCCTGGAGAGCGAGGGGGTTCCCACCTACATCGTCCCGGGCGTCACCTCGGCGTTCGCCGCGGCGGCGACGCTGCGGACCCAGCTCACGCTGAACGGCGCGGCCAACCACGTCGCCTTCACCCGGCCGCAGGGGAAGACCCTCGACGCCGAGGACGACCACATCGCGGACTTCGTCGAGATGGGCGACGTGACGACCTGCATCTATCTCGGCACCCACGCGGTCCCGGAGACGATGGACCGGCTGGTCGAGGAGGGTATCGACCCCGAGACGCCCGTGGCGGTCGTCTACCATGCCTCCTGGCCGGACGAGGACGTGCTGACGGGGACGGTCGCGACCATCGGCGACGAGATCGAGGACGCGGGCTACCGCGCCTCCGCGATGGTCGTCATCGGGGACGCGGTGGGAGCGGGCGACTACGAGCGCTCCTACCTGTACGGTGGCTGGGCGAACCGGGGTCCCGATGACGACTCCGCTGACGACGCCGGCGAGGAGGTGGAGGCGGACTGATGAACCGGCTCGGACTGCGGAACCAGCGACGGGACTGCTCCGGAAGCCCCCGCCGGCTCGACGAACCCCGGCGACGCAAGCACTGCACCGAGCGACCGGAGGGAGCGAGGGAAGGGCGCAGCGAGCCGCGGGAGTCGAGCCGGCGGCCCCTTCCATTCCCACCCGGGGCGGGTGGCGCACCGAGCGGCGCGGGCGGACCCACGGTGAGTACGATATCCACATGAGCACGGACAGCAACAGCGGGACGACCGACGAATCGAGCGACGACTCCGGGCACGGCTGCTCGACCCCGGACAGCGACGGCGAGGTGGCCGAGGAGATCGCCATCGTCGCCTTCGAGCGCAAGTGGGAGGTGGCCGAGGAAATCCGCGCGGGCATCGGCGACCGCTACGAGGCCATCGACCTCCTCGAATATCACGGCGACGTGTTCGCCGAGCACTGGGGGGAGTACGACTGCTTCGTCGGCCTGATGGCCAGCGGCATCGCGATGCGCAAGACCGCCGGCCTGCTCGACGACAAGTGGGAGGACCCCGCGGTCGTCGTGGTCGACGAGGCGCTGACGTGGGCCATCCCGCTGACGGGCGGCCACCACGGGGCCAACCAGGTGGCCGACGACCTCGCCTCGATGGGCGCGGTGCCCGCGATGACCACCGCGAGCGAGGCTGCCGGCAAGCAGGGCGTCGAGGAGCAGGCGAAGGCACTGGACGCCCACGTCGTCAACGGGGATAGCACGGTCGCGACGAACCTCGCCGTGCTGGACGAGGAACTCGGGCCCGTCGCCCGGCTCGACGGGCCGGCGGCGGTGCTGGCCCACGACGAACTGACGGTCCTGAAGCGGAACTCGGAGGACGGTGTCGTCCTCGGGACCGGCAGCGTCGCGGGCGCCGAGGCCGAACAGTTCGAGGCGGCCTGGACGGCGGCGCTCGACGGGACGGACTACGACCTGAGCGACGTGGAGTTCGTCGCGACGGGCACGCGGAAGGCCGAGGAGGAAGGCCTGCTCGAAGCGGCCGAGGACCTCGACCTCGGCGTCGTCTCCTTCGAGAAGGAGACGCTGGAGGAGTTCGAGGGGCCGACCCCGTCGCGCTCGCGCGAACTCATCGGCTGGCCGGGCATCGCGGAGTCGTCGGCCATCGCCGGCGGCCGCGAGCACGACCTGCTCGTCGAGAAGCGCTCCCACGAGGACGCCGTCACGGTGGCGGTCGGCCGATGAGCGCCGACGCCGAGGGCGACGCGGCCGACGCCGCCGAGGAGTTCGACCTCGACGGCGAGGTCGTCCCCGAGTCCGAGTACGGCACCCTGTACGTCGTCGGCATCGGGCCCGGCCTGCCCGACGAGATGACCCAGCGCGCCCGGGACGTCATCCGGACCGCGGACTGCGTGGTCGCCTCCAACCTCTACCAGGAGTTCCTCCGGAAGGACGGCACCCTGCCGCCCGAGGACCGGGTCGACGGGGACGGCGTCTTCGAGCGGCCGGACGGCTCGACCGGCGAGCTGGTCCGGTCCTCGATGGGCCGGCAGGTGGAACTGGCGAAGGAGGCGTTCGCGCGCGTCCGCCGCGGCGAGGACGTGGCCCACGTCTCCGGCGGCGACCCGAACGTGTACGGGAAGAGCGACCTCGTGTTCACGATGGCCGAGGCCGAGGGCGCGACGGACGTGCCCATCGAAATCGTTCCGGGCGTCACGGCGGCCCTGGGGCTGGCGGGCAACCTCGGCGCGCCGCTCTCCAACGACTTCTGCACCGTCTCGCTCTCCGATAAGTGGCGCGGCTGGGCGGAGATCGAGGAGAAGCTGCGGGCCGCCGCGATTTCGGGGTTCGTCGTCGTCCTCTACAACTGCTGGCGCGACTACGAGCGCGCCATCGACACCCTCCGGGAGGAGCGGGCCGACGACGTGCCCGTCGCCATCGTCAACGACGCCGGGCGCGGCGAGGCCGGGCGCAACCTGGAGGACGAGACGTTCACCATCACCACGCTGGGCGAGGCCGACGAGCACGACGAGGAGGTCGGCGGGATGGGCACCTCCATCCTCGTCGGCACCCACGAGACGGAGGTCTGGAGCAACGACCACCGCGACTACCTCGTCACGCCCCGCGGCGGGCGCGACGTGGAGGACTTCTGATAATGAGTACCGAGAACACCGACACCACGACCGAGGCATCGAGCACGACCGAGAGCAGCTGCGGCGCGACGAGCGCGAGCGAGGCGTCTACCGACGCGTCGACCGGGAGCAAGTGTGGCGCGTCGACGACAGAGGAGAGCACGAGCAGCGACTGCGGCGCGAGTTCCGACGCGTCGAGTTCGTCGGGCTGTGGTGCAAAGACCAAGAGCGAAACCACCGACGAGAAGGTCGCCGCGACGGCGGAGGACTTCGAGGGCGACCCCGGCCGGCTCATCGCCGTCGGACTCGGCCCGGGCCACGCCGAGGGGATGACCCAGCGTGCGCGGGCGGCGCTCCTCGAAGCGGAGCATATCGTCGGCTACACGACCTACATCGACCTGCTGCCGGACGAGATCGTCGAGGAGGCCGACGACATCTACGACACGCCGATGTGCGGCGAGGTCTCTCGCACCGAGGAGTCGGTGGACCGCGCACTCGCGGGCAACGACGTCGCCATCGTCGGCAGCGGCGACCCGAACGTCTACGCGCTGGGCGGGCTCGCGCTGGAGATCGTCGAGTCGAAGGGCACGACACCCTCGGCGGTCGACTTCGAGGTCGTCCCCGGCGTCCCCGCGGCACAGTCCTGTGCCGCGCGGCTGGGCGCCCCCCTCGTCAACGACACGGTCACGGTGTCGCTGTCGGACCACCTCACCCCGATGGAGGAGATCGAGTCCCGGCTGCACGCGGTCGCGCCGGAGGGGTTCACCATCGCGGTCTACAACCCGTGGAGCCGCAAGCGCCGGGAGAACTGGGAGACCTGCTGTGACATCCTGCTGGAGCACCGCAGCGACGATGTCCCCGTCGGCGTCGTCCACGGGGCCGGCCGCGAGGACGAACAGGTGGAGATCGTCGAGCTCTCGGAGCTGAACGCGCTCGGCGAGACGGACCTCGTCGACATGACGACGACGGTGCTGGTCGGCAACGAGGAGACGTACGTCGAGGACGGGCGGATGGTCACGCCCCGCGGCTACGAGACCAAGTACGACTACTGATGACCGACAGATACCGCGTCACCGTCGACAAGACGGCCTGTGACGGCATCTTCGCCTGCCTCGTCCGGGACGACCGGCTGGTGGAGGCCGACGACGGCCTCGCCGGCTTCGACCCGGAGGAGGCCGTGTCGGTCGAGCGGACGGACGACCGCGTCACCGCGACGTTCGAGGACGACCGCCTCGACGCCGCGGAGGGCGCCGCTCGGGCCTGCCCGCCGAGCGCGATCTCCGTGGAGGTGGAGGAATGACCGAGGAACATCGGTCTTCCGCGGATACTCCGGCGAACATCCTGGTAATCGCGCGGATTACGGGGGTATCCGGATGAGCGACGCACCCGCGGCCGGGGACCACGACCCGCCACGGGACCTGCTCGCGGCCCACCCCGAGACGGCGTACTTCTGGGGCCGGGTCGCCGGCGACGGCGACCTCACGGGCGAGCGCGTCCGTGTCCGTGCCGCCGAGGAGTCAGTCGCCCGCCGGCTCGCGGCCATCGCTGGCGACGACGGCCGCCTCGCGGGCGAGCGCACGGTCGAGCGGCCGTACGCCCACGACGCCTCGCTCGCGCGTGTCGAGGACGAGTACACCGTGAAGGTGTTCGGCGGGGCCGCCGACCGCGCCGCCGCGGCGTTCGGTCTCCCCATCGACGGGACCGACGGCGGCTACCGGCTCGACGCGCTGGCCGACCACGACCGGCAGCTACTGCGCGGACTCATAGAAGCCGCGGGGACCGTCTGCTTCCGCGAGTCCGAGGGCGTCGTGGGCGTCTCCTTCGTCCACGAGGCCCGCCCGCTGCTGGAGTGGGTCCGGGAGGCGCTCGCCGACCACGGCTTCGGGAGCGACGAGCTCTCCGAGACCTCGTCGGGCGGCTACTGGTTCGGCGTCGCCGACACCGACACCGCCGCCTTCGGCGAGTGGGTCTACGAGGGCAGCGACGCGACGGGCCTCTACGCCGACGACCGCCGGACGAAACTGCTCCGGAGCATCGAGCGCGCCGCCAGCGTCTCGAACGCGGGGGGTGACTGACCGTGCCACGTCCGAGACACGCCGCTCCGGCACGGAGATGCGTCCATCGCCGCGGGCCACGTCGGGTGGGACCGGAAGGGGCCGCGCGCTCGACCCTGCCCGGGCGAGGCCGTCCCGAGAGCCCCCGGTTCGGGTCGAGGGGAGTGCCACGGCGACCGTCCACAGGAGGTGTTCCGGCATGAGCGACGCCCCGCCGGGTCCGAGTCCGACGGAGAGCCCGGAGCTGCCGGACCGGCTGGACGACGAGGCGATCCTCCTCGTCGGCCACGGCTCCCGCCGCGAGAAGTCCAACGAGCAGGTCCGGGAGCTGGCCGTGATGCTGGAGGAGCGGCTGGGCATTCCCGTCGACGCGGGCTTCCTCGAGCTCGCGGAGCCGGCCATCCCGGAGGCGCTCGGCGGCCTCGTCCCCAGCGTCTCGCAGGTGACGGTCGTCCAGCTGTCGCTGTTCGCCGCCAGCCACGTCAAGAACGACGTGCCGCTGGCCGTCGACCAGGCACGCACGGACCACCCCGAGGCGACGTTCCACGTCGGCGGGCATCTCGGCGTCCACCCGGCGCTGGTGGACCTGCTGGACGACCGCGCGGCCGCCGTCGAGGCCGAACTGGGCGTGGACCGCTCTTGCGACGACGTGGCGGTCGCGCTCTGTGCGCGGGGCTCCTCGGACCCGGACGCCAACGCCGACGTGCACAAGCTCGCGCGGCTGCTCCACGAGGGCCGCGAGTTCACCCGCGTCGACCCCACGTTCATCGGCGTCACGGAGCCGACGCTTTCCGAGACGCTCCACCGGACGGCCAAATCGCGCCCGGACGCGGTCGTCGTGCTGCCGTACATGCTCGGCGACGGCGTGCTGACGGGCCGCATCCGTGACGGCGCCGACGAGTTCGACGCCGACTACCCGTACGTCGACGCCGCCGCGGGGGACCCGCTGGGCACCGACGACCGGCTGCTGGACACCCTGGGCGACCGCTGGCAGGCCGCCCGCACGGACAGCGTCGAGATGTCCTGTGACACCTGCAAGTACAAGGTCGAACTCGACGGCTACGAGCGGGACGTCGGCGGCGCCCGCGCCCAACTGCGCGCGCTCACCCATCTGGAGACCCACGCCGACCGCGAGGACGTCGACGACGACCCACACGTCCACGACCATCCCGACAAGCACGTCGCGGTCTGTACGAACACGACCTGCGCCGCGGACGGCGCGCCGGCGGTCCTCGAACGGCTCCGCCAGGGCGTCCGCGACTCGGACGCCTGTGATGCGCGTGTCACCCGCACCTCCTGTCTCGGGCGCTGTGGCGACGGTCCCATCGTCGCCGTCTACCCGGACGGCGTCTGGTACGGTGATGTCGACCCCGAGGACGCCGAGCGCGTCGTCGGCGACCACCTCGACCGCGACCGCATCGTCAGCGACCTCGTCGACGGCACGCTGTAGCACCGCCCGCCCACCGACCCACTGTCACGATACAACCATGACCTGTCACGAACTCGAAGCCCTGCGACTCGGCCTGATGAACGTCCTCGGCACGACCGACCGGAGCGCCCGCGAGCACGCCCAGAAGGAACTCGAGGGGCATCTGGAGGGCCCCATCGGCGCGCTCGCCGAGGCGGACGACCTCGCGGCGATCGAGCGCCACCTCGACGCCGCGCTGGTCGACTTGGAGGAGGAGGTCGCCGCGGCGGACGAAACGACGGACCGGTACGACTACCTCCGCGGGCGGCTCGTCGCGGTCCGGGACGCCGAGCGCGCGGTCCGCCGGCTCACCGCACAGGGGGAGTCCGTCCTCGCGGGCATGGACGACGCGCATCACCTGCTCCACGAGGCGTTCCCCGTCGATGACGACGACTGACCCCACGGTCGACGACGACCTCACACCGACCGCGACCGTTCCGCTTGCCGAGGTCGACCCCGCACGCTCGCGTCACGCCGGCCGGCGGTCGGCCGTCGCGCTCGTCGACGGTGCCGACGGCCCGCTGGCGGTCGCGGGGCTCGCGGACGGCTCGCTGGTCGCGGTCGGACCGGACGGCGACGAGCGCTGGCGCCACGTGCCCGAGATGGCGGGTAGCGTCGTCACCCTCGTGCCGTTCGGCAACGGCGTGCTCGCCGGTGAGCGCGGTGCCGCCGGGACGGTGCGCTACCACGACACTGCGACGGGCGACCCCCGGTGGCGCCACGAGGCCGCCACCGACGTCGGCGCCCCACAGCGGGAGTCGCGGTTCTACCTCCCGTTCGTCGTGAGCGCGGCCACGACGACCGTCGACGGCGAGCCCCGCGCGTTCGTCGCCGTCCGGCGGTACGAGCGTACCGGGGAGCCCTCGCCGCGGCAGTTCGAGAGCGTCGTCTACGCGTTCACCCCGGACGGTACGGTCGCGTGGCGCCAGGCCGCCGCCGCCTCGCCCATCGCCGTCGACGCGGCCGGGGGGCGCGTGGCCGTCGCCTACAACCGCTGTCCCGACCCCGAGGCGCACGACGACGGCCTCGTCGTCCTCGAGGCGGCCGACGGCACCGAGCGCCTGCGCTGGGACCCCGCCGACGCGATGGCCGGACCACCCGGGCAGCGGCGCGTCGGCGACGTCTCGTTGACCCCCGACGGGCCGGTGCTGGCGAGCCACGCCGACTACCGGGGGTACGCGCTGGGCCGGGAGGGCGACGTGCGCTGGCGGCTCGACCTCGCGCGGCCCGTCGAGCGGGCGGTCGAGGGCGGAAGCGACACCGTCTACGCGTACCCGAACCACGTCCACGCGACCGCGATGGGGGCGCTCCTCGTCACCGGCAACACGTACCCAGAGGACGGCCGCGAGACCGCCGCGCGTCATCCCCGCGAGCACACCGCCGTCGGGGTCGACCCCGACGGAACGGAGCGATGGACGGCCTCCGTCGGCGGCTTCGCGACCGGCATCGGAACCGACGGGACCCACGTTGCGGTCCCTGCCTCCCAGCACTTCCGCGACCGGGACGCGACGACCCACGCGGTCCAGCAGGTCGCCCTCGCCGAGGGTCCGACCGGGGCCAGGACGACGGACGGTATCGCCACCTGTGCGGCGACCGCCGACGGGCTGGTCGCGGCGGTCGAGGAGCCGGTCGTCTACCACGACGAGGGCGTCGAACACGGCGCCTACCGGCTGCATCTGTTCGAGGCGTAGCCGTCCGATTCCCGATGTTCGGGCCGTTCGACGGGAGAGATTCGTGAGGAAAGTACGGGTGAGCTTCGCCCGTGATCAGTCGCTCGGCGCGACCGTCGGGCCGGCGGTGACGGTCGCGTCGCGGTCGAGCCCCCGGCGGTGGAGCCGGGCGAAGACCGTCGTCAGGACGAGCCACAGGCCGACCTGCCCGCTGAGGACGACACCCCGGTAGGCCGCGACCAGCGGGCCCGAGCCGCCGACGGCGGGGGCGACGACCGGCAGAGCGAGCAGCGCCGCGAGCGGCAGCGCGGCCACGGCGACGGCAACCCGCCGGTCGCGACCGGCGTCCGCCAACCGACCGTAGAGGGCGCCGCCGAGGAGACAGGCCGCGGCCCCCGCCAGCAGCGCGGCGCCGTACCAGAGGCCGCGCGCCTCGAGCGGCGCCCCCTCGACGCCCGGCGGCTGCGGGGGCACCGCGAGCCAGGGCGCGCCCGACACCGTCACCAGCCCGGCCGCACCGAGCAGAAGGATCGAGCTGTCGCCCGCCCCCGGGATGGCAGGCTCCAGCAGGTAGTACGCGACGCCGAAGCCGACGCCGAGTAGGACACCCCAGCCGACGCCACCGAGGAGGTTCGTGACGGTCGACAGCGCCGACGCCGGCAGTTCGGCCGGCCCGACGGCGACGTGGGCCGCGTGCTCGTCGCCGTGCTCCCCGCCCGTGTCGTGGTGGCCGGCACGCTCCTCCGCGACGGCGACCAGCGGCGACGCGACGAGGACGACGAACAGGCCGAACGTGAGCCCCGCGACGAGGCCGGCCTTCAGCCCGCGGAGCGCGTACGCGGCGAGCATCAGTGACAGACGATACCGGCAGCGTGGCGCGCGTCGTGGAGCGACTCGTGGACGGCCGGCTCGCCCGCGAACACCAGCAGGACGAGGAGCCCGGCGACCAGCGCGGTCCCGATGGCCAGCTGCGTGGCGGTCAGCGAGGTTCGAGCGGCGGCGATCCGGTCCTGGACGGTCGATGCCCGCGAGGCGGGCGGGGCTGACTGCGACATTGGAAACTACACTTGCAACAGGACAAGCCAGGTTGTAAAACTTTCGAGCGAACTACTCCCTGGTTGTGCTCGCCGCCCCCGCGACGGCGTCGACCCGGTCGGCCGAGAGGGCGTCGAGCCCGACGACGGTCGCCTCGGTCGCCCGGGCCACCGTGTCGACCAGTCCGCGCCCCTCGCCGGCGTCGACGATGAGCGTCCGGTCGGCCGTCTCACCGAGCGCGGCGGCCGCCTCGCGGGTCGTCGCGGTCGGGCTCCCGTCCGTGGCGTTCGCCCGGCCGTCGGTAACGAGGACGACGGCGCTCGCCGTCGGGTCCGCGCGCGCTAGCACCTCGCTCGCGGTCCGCAGCCCGGCGGGCAGCGGCGTCCGGTCGGCCGTCGGCAGCTCCTTCAGGTGTCGTGCCGCCCGACTCGTGCTGTCGGTGGGCGGCAGCACCACCTCCGCGCCGTCACCGGCGAACGTCACCAGGCCCACCTCGTCGCGGGCCGCGTAGGACTCGCGCAGCAGCTCCAGCAGGGTCCCCTTCGCGGCCCGCATCGCCGGCCGCATCGACGCGCTCGCGTCTACGACGAACAGGACGAGCGTCGTCGCGTCGCCCGCCCGGACGGAGGCCCGGAGGTCGCGCTCGGTCACGCCCTCGCGCCCGGCCGACGCCGCTGCCCGGACCGATGCCGCCGCGTCGACCCCATCGTCGCCGTCGGCGTCCGCGCGCCGCGTCCGCACCCTGGGGCCTCCCTCGCCGCCCCGGGCAGTCGCTGACCCGGCACCGGCCCCGTCGTTCGCCTCGGGCGCGTCGGGCATCGGCAGATCCGGCGCTCGCGCCTCGCCCGCCTCGGCGCGGGCCTGGCCCGGGAGCAGCGGGGTCGCGGGTGCTGCCTCGTCGTCCCCTTCGGGGTCGGTCGGGTCGTCGTCACGCTCCGGCTCCGCGCTCGGCGCCTCGTACCCCTCGTCCGTGGCGTCGCCGTCCCGGGGTGTCGGTGTCGGACCGTCCGGTGGCTCCTCGGCGTCGTCCGCGCCCGCCTCACGGTCCGGACTGCCCCCGTCCCGGTCGTCGGCCTCGGGACCGTGCTCGTCGGGACCTGCTCCCCGACCCCCGGGGCCGTCTCCGTCGCCACCCGTCTCACCGTCGCCATCCCCCTGCCCGCCGTCGGTGCCGGGGTCGCCTCCGTCCTCCGTCGGCCCTCCCTCGCCGTCGTCGGCCCCGTCGCTCCCCTCCGCTCCGTCCTCGCCGTCGTCGAACCGCTCGTCCAGCAGGTCCTCGGGCTCGGGGGCGTCCTCGAACGGCGTCGAGCGCAGCCGGTGGGGCAGCGCGAGCTCGGCCGCTCGGCGCACGTCCGGTTCGAGGACGCGGGAGCGGTCGTCCAGCGCGGCGACGGCGAGCGCGGCGCGGGCCGTGGCGATGTCGGCCCGGTGGCCGTCGACGCCCGCGTCCCGGCAGCATTCGGCCACCTCCGCGGCGAACTCGTCCGGGAGGTGGACCTCGTCGGCGGCCAGCCGTTCGCGGGCCCGCCGGAGGTCGGCGGCGTGGTCGGCGTCGGCGCCCGCCGTCTCGTCGGTCGACGCCGCCTCCCCGCGGTCCCGCGCGAGCGCCCCACGGAGCACCCGTACCCGGTCGTCGGTGTCGTCGAGTCCGGTCACGGTCGCCTGGAGGTCGAACCGGTCGCGGAACTGCGGGCGGAGGTCGCCCTCCTCCGGGTTCATCGTCCCGACGAGCGTGAACGCGGCCGGATGCCGGACGGAGACGCCGTCCCGCTCCACCCGGTTGACACCGCTGGCGGCGGCGTCCAGCAGCGCGTCGACGAGGTGGTCGTCCAGCAGGTTCACCTCGTCCACGTAGAGGACACCGCGGTTCGCCCGGGCCAACAGCCCGGGGTCGAACGTCGCCTCGCCCTCCAGGGCGTCGGCGACCGAGAGCGTCCCGACGAGCCGGTCCCGGGTCGCGCCCAGGGGGAGCGTCACCAGCGGCGTCGGACGAGTCCCGACCGGCGGGTCGACCCGCGCCCGGCAGTCCGGGCACTGTGGCGGCGCGGCGGGGTCCGCGTCCGGTTCGGGGTGGCAGCCGAACGGGCAGTCCGCAACGATCCGCTGTTCGGGCAGTAGGTCGGCCAGCGCCCGGACGGCGGTCGACTTGGCGGTCCCCTTCTCGCCGCGGATCAGTAGCCCGGACAGCGCGTCGCTCGCCCCGACTGCGAGTAGAGCCCGCTTGAGCTCTTCCTGCCCGACGACGTCGGTAAGAGACGGCCCCTCGTCACCTTCGGGGGGTTTGCCCCCCGATAGGCTTTTGTTGCGGGCGAAATCAACCATAGTTGTCCGATTGCAACGGAGGTTTAACAACATTATGCCTACCATCGGCCTGTACACGGCGACGGAGAACGAACTGGGCGCGGTCGGCCGGGCGGCCGCGGAGGTCGACGCCGACCTCATCGTGCGGTCCGAGAGCGACCTCGACGGCCCCGAGGACGCGGACGCGTTCGTCGACGAACTGACCGACGCGACCGTAGTGGTGCTCTGGCTCCACGGCGCGGAGGACTCGATGCCCGGCTACGGGCACGCGGTCGAGCGGCTGCGCGAGGCGGGCGTCCCGCTGGTCGTGAAGGCGACCGGCGACGCCTTCGCCATCGAGGACACCAGCGTCGACGGCGACACCCGCGAGCGGGTCTGTGACTACCTCGACCGCGGCGGCACCGCGAACGTCGCCAACTGCATCCGCTACCTGGTGGACCGGTTCGGCGACGAGACGCGCGAGTACGACGACCCCGTCCCGCTCCCGACGGAGGGCGTCTACCACCCCGACCACCCGGGCGCGAGTTACGAGGAACTGGCCGCGACGCTCGACCCGGACACGCCGACGGTCGGCGTCTGGTTCTACGAGTCCCACTGGACCCACGAGAACCTCCGCTACGTCGACGCGCAGGTCCGGGCCATCGAGTCGCAGGGGGCCGACGCGCTTCCCGTCTTCTGCAACCCCGCCGAGGACGACCCGGACCAGCACGATGCCGAGTGGGTCGTCGACAACTGGCTGACGGACGAGACGGGCGACCCCATCGTCGACGCGATGCTCTCGTCGTTCATGTTCTCGCTCTCGATGGACGAGCGCGGCCGCAGCGCCGACGACGAGGGCGGCGGCGACGTCTTCCTCGACCGGCTCGGCGTACCGGTCATCCAGACGGTGACGACGATGCGCTCGCGGTCACGCTACGACTCCAGCGATACGGGCGTGATGGGTTTCGAACTCGCCCTGTCCGTCGCGCTCCCGGAGTTCGACGGTAACGTCATCACCCATCCCATCAGTGGGAAGGAGCGAACCGACGACGAGGCCGGCATCGGTACCGCACCGAAACAGCATTTCCCGATCGAGGACCGGGTGAGCCACGCCGCGAGCCTGGCCGTCAACTGGGCCCGGCTCCGGCATACCCAGAACGCGGACAAGCAGGTCGCCGTCGTCCTCCACAACTACCCGCCCAGCGACGACGGCATCGGGACCGCGTTCGGCCTCGACTCGCCGGCGAGCACGGTCAACCTGCTCGAAGAGCTGGACGACCGGGGCTACGACCTCGGCGGCAGGGGGGGAGCCGACCCCCTTCCGGAGAGCGGCCAGGCGCTCGTCGAGCGCCTGACCGCCCAGCTGACGCTCGATGACCGCTGGGTCGCGCCCGAGGACGTGCGCGAGCTCTCGGTCGACACGGTCGCCCCCGACACCTACGCCGACTGGTTCGCCGATATGGACCCCTCGTTCCGCGAGAACGTCGTCGCGGAGTGGGGCGACCCGCCCGGGCGCCCGTTCGCCATCCCCGGCGTCGAGTTCGGGAACGTCCTCGTCACGGTCCAGCCCCCGCGCGGCTTCGGGATGGACCCCTCGAAGGTCTACCACGACTCGGACCTCCAGCCGCCCCACGACTACGCCGCGTTCTACGGCTGGCTCCGCCACGAGTTCGACGCCGATGCCGTCGTCCACCTGGGCACGCACGGCTCGCTGGAGTGGCTCCCGGGCAAGACGGTCGGCCTGGACGGCGAGAGCGCCCCCGACGCGCTGGTGGGCGACCTCCCGAACGTCTACCCGTACATCGTCAACAACCCCGGCGAGGGGACGCAGGCGAAACGGCGTTCCTACGCCGCCGTCGTGGACTACCTCACCCCGCCGATGGCCAACGCGGGGACCTACGACGAACTGGCCGAGCTGGAGGAGCTGGCCAGCGAGTACCGCGAGGCCGGCACGACCGGCGCGCGCCCGGACGAGGGGCAGGCCCTCGAGGAGCGCATCCGGGCGGCCGTCGACGACGCCGACCTCGCGGTGGAACTCGGTATCGCGGGCGAGATCGACGAGCAGGCGGACGTCCGCGGCCCCGACGAGGCGGGGACGACGCTCGCGGCGGGCGAGGTGGCGGGTGACGAGGCCGACATCGACGACCTCGTCGCGCGGATCCACGACTACCTGACGGACGTGAAGACGACACAGATCCGGATGGGGCTGCACACGATGAGCGAGCCCCCGGCCGGCGACCGCCTCGTCGAGTATCTGGTCGCGCTGACGCGGCTGGAGAACCCGGGCGCGCCGAGCCTCCGCGACAGCGTGGCCGGCACCCTCGGTGTCGACCCGGACCGGATGCTCGACGCGCCGGGCGCCTACGACGACGACCTCGGGACGACCTACGCGGAGGCCGCCGACGCGGTGTACGAGACCTGCTGTGAACTGGTCGAGACCCTCGCGGCCCACGAGTTCGACCTGCCCGCCTCGGAGGCCGAGGCCGGCCCCGGCGAGACGAACCTGAACCTCCTCGTGGTCGACATCGACCCGCTCGGGGACGCCCGGGCGCGGCCGGGCGCCCACGACGACCTCCGCGAGGCCCTGCAGTTCATCTGCGAGGAGGCCGCGCCGCGGGTGGGTGGCGCCCGACAGGAGGTTCCGCGGACCGCGGACGCGCTGGCCGGCGAGTACATCCCGCCGGGCGGGAGCGGCGCACCCACCCGCGGCGGCGCCGACCTGCTGCCGACGGGGCGGAACTTCTACACGCTGGACCCGCGGAAGGTGCCCGCGAAGCACGCCTACGACGCCGGGAAGAAGGTCGCCGATGGCGTGGCCGAGCGACACCACGACGAGCAGGCGGCACGAAGCGCCGCCGAACGGTCGAGCGGCGAGCGGAGCGAGCCGCGAGACGAGGGCGAGTACCCGGAGGAGGTCGGCGTCGTCGCGTGGGGCACCCCGACGGTCCGCACGCGCGGCGAGACGGTCGGCCAGGTGCTCGCGCTGATGGGCGTTCGCCCGGTCTGGACCGACGCCGGCCGCGTCGACGACGTGGAGGCGATTCCGCTCGACGAACTGGGGCGGCCGCGCATCGACGTGACCACGCGCGTCTCGGGGCTGTTCCGGGACGCCTTCCCCGCGGCCGCCGGCGTCGTCCACGACGCCGTCGACCTCGTGGCCGACCTGGACGAGCCCCACGAGATGAACTTCGTGAGGAAGCACGTCGAGGAGGAGGCCGAGGACCTCGCGGCCGACGGGCTGGACCCGGACGACGCGCGCTCGGCCGCCAAACAGCGCGTCTTCACCACCCGGCCCGGCGGCTACGGCGCCGGGACGAACAAGGCGGTCGACGAGGGCAACTGGGACGACCGAAGCGACCTCGCGGAGGTGTACGTCCAGTGGGGCGGCTACGCGATGGGCTCGCGCGGGACGGTGAGCGAGGCCCACGACGCCTTCGAGCGCCGCCTCGGGAGCGTCGAGGCCACCGTCAAGATCGAGGACACCGCCGAGCAGGACGAGTTCGACTCCTCGGACTGGTACGCCTTCCACGGCGGCTTCATCACCGCCGTCGCCGAGACCGCCGGCGAGGAGCCCGCCTCCTACGTCGGGGACACCTCGGACCCGTCGCGGGTCGACGTCTACACGAACGAGGAGAAGGTCCGCAAGGCGATGCGGGCCCGCGTCCTCAACCCGGCGTGGCTGGAGTCGATGGAGGAACACGGCTACAAGGGCGCCGGCGACCTCTCGACCACGGTCGACGTGGTGCTGGGCTGGGACGCAACCACCGGCGTCATCAGCGACGGGCTCTGGGACGACGTGGCCGAGAAGTTCGCGCTCGACGAGGAGCGCCAGGAGTGGCTCCAGGAGGTGAACCCGTGGGCGCTTGAGTCCATCACGGACACGCTGCTGGAGGCGGCCGAGCGCGGCCTCTGGGACGCCGACGACGCGATGCTGGACGACCTGCGCGACGCCAACCTCCGTGCCGACGGGGCCGTCGAGGCGCGTGACGCGGGCGGCACGACCCCGGAGGTGACCAGCGATGACGACTGAGGAGACGGCGACCGACGGGGGGGCTGCGGCCGACGACGGCGTCGAGGCGTACGCCGACCTCGGCGCGACGACGGAGAACGCGATGGAGATCGCCGAGACGAGCATGGATCGGGTCCACGAACTGGTCCCGCAGGAGACGCTGGCCGACCGGTTCCGCGCGAAGGCGGTCCACGCGACGGGCGACCCCGAGTTCCAGCATCTCGTCCGGTTCACCGGCGCCGACGAGTCCGAACCCGCTCGCGCCGGCGCCCGCGCGGTGCTTGCCGAGGCACCAATCGTGACGGACATCACGATGGTCAAGTCCGGCATCACGGGCCGCGGGCACTCCTGCGAGGTGCGGAAGGCCATCGGCAACGGGGCGGAGCTGGCGGCGGAGACGGGGATGACCCGGACCGCCGCCTCCGTGCTCGAACTCGACCGGCAGGGCGTCTACGACGGCGCCATCGCGGTCGTCGGCAACGCGCCGACGGCGGCACTGGCCCTGGCCGACTGCATCGAGGACGGCACGCGGCCCGCCGCCGTCGTCGCCACGCCCGTCGGCTTCGTGAAGGCCGCCGACTCCCGGAAACGGCTCCGCGAGGTCGCCGACGAGCACGGCGTGCCCGCCATCACGAACGTCGGGCGTCGCGGCGGCAGCGGCCTCGCCGCGGGTCTGACGAACGAACTCGTCCACGTGGCGAGCGACGCTCGCGAGGGGGCGGTCTCGGTAGCGACCGCGAGCCGGTCGAGCGGGGAGAGCGGGGGCGAAGCCCCCGACGAGCGGCAGCGCCGCGAGGCCAGCGACCCGCGAGACGACCGTGCGGCAGACCCGGAGGACGGCCAGTGAGCGACGCCGAGGACCCGGAGCCGTCCGACGACGGCTTCGACGACCCGACCGCCTTCGCCGCGCGAGCACCCGAGCCGGCCGGTACCGGCGGTCGGCAGACCGACGCCAGCACCGAGGACGGCGACGACCCGCCCGTGTTCGCGGTCGGCGTCGGGCCCGGGAACCCGGAGTACCTGGTTCCCCGCGCCCGGCGCGCCGTCCGCGAGGCCGACGTGCTGGTGGGTTTCGAGACGGTCGTCGACGTGGTCCGCGAGCACGCGACCGGCGAGGTGCTCGAATGCGGCTACCGCGACCAGGCCGAGACCCTGGCGACGTTCGCCGACCGCGTCCGGGAGGGCGCCCGCGGGACGGCCCTCCTGATGGGTGACCCGAACCACTCGGGCTACCAGCTGGTCGGGCGGGTCGAGCGCCACGTCGACCGACCCGTTCGCGTCGTCCCGGGCATCTCCTCGCTCCAGCTCGCGGCCTCGCGGGCCCGGACGCCGATGGAGGAGAGCACGTTCGTCACGCTCCACCGCCGCGGCGACCTGACCGAGGCGCGCGAGCGGCTCCGGCGCGATGTCGGCGACCGCCACCTGCTCGTGCTGCCCCGGCCGTTCGACCTGATGCCCGGCGACATCGCCGCGGACCTGCTCGATGCGGGTGCGGCCCCGACACTCCCGGCGCTCGTGCTGGAGCGGCTCACGCACGACGACGAGGCGGTCACGCGGTCGACGCTCGGCGCGCTCGCCGAGCACGCGGGCGGAGAGGGGCGGGAGGACACGCCGTTCTCGGACCTGTCGGTGCTGGTCGTGCGCCGGGCGTAGCGACCCGGATAACGGTACTGGGCCCTGTTTTACGCGCTTGTTCTCCCCATATCCGACGGAAACGGGGAGCTGAGAGGAAATATCCGGGTTACAGCGACCGCCCGTCGCCGTCCGTCGCGAGCTGCTGGGCCTCCGCAGCGAGTTCGTCCTCGAACGAGACCGTGGGGCCGTCCTCGCCCGCGCGGCGCTCGGCCACCCGGGCCGCGATGGCGTCCGTGACGGCGGGGTGGTCCCCGAGCGGGTCGGCGTAGGCCAGCCCGCCGCGGTCGAGCTCGAGCTTCCGGGGCATCCGGTCGGTCGTCGCGGCCGAGGGGACCAGCGGCAGTGGTACCGCGACGGCCCGGTCGTTGTTCAGCTGGTAGCGGGCGCACTCGACGGCCGGGTTCTGGAGGAGAAAGGCGCTGGTGACCTGGCCGTACGGGGTGGCCTCGCGGAGCCGCGCGGCGTGGTAGTCGGCGGCCTGGCGCTCGAACGGCTGGTCGCCGCTACCCAGCCCCACGAGCAGGAGCGAGGCGTCCCGGCCCGGTTCGACCTGCTCGGCCGC
The DNA here is from genome assembly GCF_007421925.1 of Haloglomus irregulare. Classification (GTDB taxonomy): domain Archaea; phylum Halobacteriota; class Halobacteria; order Halobacteriales; family Haloarculaceae; genus Haloglomus; species Haloglomus irregulare. The sequence continues at coordinate 434,774 of NZ_QMDX01000001.1, read as the reverse complement.
GCGCGCGGCGAGCGCGTCCGTCACGCCGGGCGAGGGGCCCGCGGGCTCGCAGTAGCGGACGGCCCCGTCGAGCGCGTCGAACGCGGTCGGCACGCCGTCCGTGGTGGCCCGGGCGTGGGCCGCCCGCACCGGGACGACGAAGACCCGGTCCGCCTCGACGCTGGCGAACCGCGCGCGCAACTCGCGGCCCGGCTCCTCCACCCAGGTGGCGACGTGGACCGCGTCCGCCAGTTCCTGTTCGCGCAGCCGGCGGGCGTGGGTCCCCAGCACGCCCGCGGCCGCCGGCGACTCCCGTGCGACCAGCACCAGCGCGTCGGTAGTCCGTGTCACTGTTGAAAGCTCGCTTGGTTTACACCAAGTCGGGTTGTATACTTGCGTGAGTGTGCGTGCCACATATAGCTGGTGGTGGGGTATCGGCGCCCGCCTGCCGACGGATTCAAGTTCGTTTGTCCACAGAACAAACGTAGTGATTCGACACGCGACCGACGGGCCACGGGGGCGCCCATGACCCGGTTCGTCCTCGTCGCCGGCGGGACCGAGACCGCGCGCATCGATGGCATCAGCGCCGCGGGCGCCGACCCGGCGCTGATGGCCCACACACCGAGCGCCGACGCCGAGATCCTCCTGCACGGGTCCCCCACGACGGCCCCTGTCGTCCCGGTCAGTCCCTCCGGTTGCCCGACCCCGGCGGTCGTGACCCGCGCCGTGCGCGAGCGACTGGGGTTCGACGCGTCGGTCGTCGACGCCGGCCTCGTGGCCCCGACCGGCGCGGCGTCGACGACCGTCGCCGACGGCCCGGGCGCGGACGTCCGTGACGCCGAGGCGGTCCCGGACGCCGACGGGATCGTCGACCGTGCTCGTGAGCACGGGCGGACGCTCGCCGACGAGACGGACGACCTGTGGCTGGCCGAGACGGTTCCCGGTGGGACCACGACGGCGTTCGGCGTCCTCGCGGCGCTCGGCGAGCGCGCGCCGGTTTCGTCGTCGCTGGCGGCGAACCCACTCGACCTGAAGCGGCGCGTGGTTCGCGAGGGGCTCGACGCCAGCGGGCTCGACCCCGGTGACCGCTCCGGGGCCCCCGTCGCCGCGGTCCGGACGATGGGCGACCCGACGCTGGCGGCGACCCTCGGACTGGTGCAGGGCGCGACCGCGGCGGGTGCCGACGTGACGCTGGCGGGCGGCACCCAGCAGGCGGCGGCGGCGCTGCTGGCCCGACACGCCGGCGTCGACGCCGACCTGACGCTCGCGACGACCGCGTTCGTCGCCGCCGACGGGAGCGCCGACCTCCGGGGCCTGTCCGACGCCGCCGACGCCACGGTGCGGGTGACCGACCCGGCGTTCGACGGACGCGACCACCCCGCGATGCGGGCGTACGCCCGCGGCGAGGCGAAGGAGGGCGTCGGTATGGGCGGCGCGCTGGCGCTGGCCACGGACGCCGGTCTCGACATGGGCGCGGTCCGCAAGCGGGTCCGGGTCGTCTACGACCGCCTGCTGGCCGACGTGGGGACGGGCCACGCGACGGCCGACGGCGGGCCGGCGGCCGGAGCTGGGGGGACGAATGACGCCGACGGGGGGGACCAATGAGGGGGTTCGTCCTCGCGGGGACGTCCTCTGGCGTCGGGAAGACGGTCGCGACGCTCTCGGTCTGTCGGGCGCTCGCGGACGCGGGCGTCGACGTCCGCGCGGGCAAGGCCGGGCCGGACTTCATCGACCCGAGCCACCACCGCGCCGTCACCGGCCATCCGTCGCGAACGCTGGACCCGTGGCTCGAGGGCGAGGCGGGCGTCCGCCGGAACTTCCACCGCGACGACGGTGACCTCCGGGTCGTCGAGGGCGTCATGGGCCTGTACGACGGCACCGTCTCCTCGACCGCCGACACCGCCGCGGCGCTTGACCTCCCGGTCGTGCTCGTCGTCGACGCGAAGGCCGGGATGGAGAGCGTCGCGGCGACGGCGCTCGGCTTCCGCGAGTACGCCGCCCACACCGGCCACGACATCGAGGTCGCGGGCGTGCTGGCCCAGCGCGCCCACGGCGGCCGCCACGCCGAGGGGGTCCGCGAGGCGCTCCCCGACGCGTTGACCTGGTTCGGCCGCATCCCCCCCTCCGGCGACCTGGAGGTCCCCGAGCGACACCTCGGCCTCCATATGGGCGACGAGGACCCGCTCCCGGACGCGGCGCTGTCCGATGCCGCCGCGCACGTCCGCGCCGACCGGCTGCTCGACCTCGCACGGGAGGCCCGGCAGCCCGAGACGGGGCCCGCGGCCGGCGACGCCACCGGCAAGCGTGTCGCCGTCGCCCAGGACGCGGCGTTCCGCTTCTGCTACCCGGCGACTCGGGAGCGGCTGGGCGACCGCGCGACGGTCACGACGTTCTCGCCGGTCGCGGGCGACCCGGTGCCCGACTGCGACGGCGTCTACCTCCCCGGCGGCTACCCCGAGCTCCACGCGGCCGCCCTCGCCGCGGGCGGGACGCTCGACGACCTCGGGGCTCGGGCCGCCGACGGGCTCCCCATCCTGGGCGAGTGTGGCGGGCTGATGACGCTGGCCGAGTCGCTGACGACCGATGACGGCACGCACGCCATGGCGGGCGTCCTCCCCGCGGAGGTCGAGATGTGTGACCGCTACCAGGCGCTGGACCACGTCGAACTCGAGCCGCGGGACGGCGCCGCGCTGACGGCCCCCGCCGGGAGGCGCCTGCGCGGCCACGAGTTCCACTACTCGTCGGCGACGCTCGGCCGCGACGCCCGGTTCGCGTTCGACACCGTCCGGGGGGACGGCATCGACGGCGACCACGACGGCCTGGTCGAGCACTGCACGCTGGGGACCTACGCCCACGTCCACGCGGCAAGCGGCGCCTTCGACCGGTTCGTGGAGGCGCTGTAGATGACCGCCGGCGACGAAACCCCCGACGCCCACACCCTGCTCGTCGCGGGCACCGCCAGCCACGTCGGCAAGTCCACCGTCGTCGCGGGCCTCTGCCGGGCGCTGGCCGACGCCGGCGTCGACGTCGCGCCGTTCAAGGCGCAGAACATGAGCAACAACGCCCACGTCGCGCTCCGGCCCGCGCCCGTCCGAGAGGGGGACGACGGGCCAGCCTGGGCGGGCGCCGAGGGCGAGCGCGGCGGGGGCACCTGGGGGGAGATCGGCGTCTCCCAGCACACCCAGGCCCGGGCCGCCCGCGTCGCGCCGACGACGGACCTGAACCCGGTGCTGCTGAAGCCCCGCGGCGACGGCGAGAGCCAGGTCATCGTCGACGGCGTCGCGGTCGGCCACTACAGCGCCGACTCCTACTACGAGGACCACTGGGAGCGGGCCCGCGAGGCGGCGGTCGCGGCCCACCGCCGGCTCGCGGCCGGGCACGACGTCGTCGTCGCGGAGGGGGCCGGGAGCATCGCCGAGATCAACCTCCACGACCGCGACCTCGCCAACATCGAGACGGCGCGGGCGACGGACGCCGAGGTGCTGCTCGTCGCCGACATCGAGCGCGGCGGCGTCTTCGCGTCGCTGGTCGGGACGCTGGAGCTCCTGCCCACGGACGTCCGCGAGCGGGTCGCGGGCGCGGTCATCAACAAGTTCCGGGGCGACCGGTCGCTGCTCGCGCCCGGCATCCAGGCGTTCGAGGACCGGACCGGCGTCCCCGTGCTCGGCGTGCTCCCGTACGACGACCCCGGGCTCCCGGACGAGGACAGCCTCTCGCTGCCGGCCCGCGACGAGCGCGCGCGGCGCGGTGGGGACGACGGCGTCCCCGACGACGCGTCGGTCACCGTCGCCGTCGTCCGGCTCCCCCGGCTCTCGAACGCGACGGACGTGGACCCGCTGGCCCGGACTCCCGGCGTCCGGGTCGCCTTCCGGCCGCCCGGGGCGAGCCTCGCGGACGCCGACGCCGTCCTGCTCCCCGGGACGAAGAACGCGGTCGACGACCTGCTGGCCTGCCGCGAGGCCGGCCTCGGCGACGAACTCCGGGCCTTCGACGGGCCGGTGCTGGGCGTCTGCGGCGGCTACCAGCTCCTCGGACGGCGGCTCGAACGGGTCGAACACGAGAGCACGCACGCCGACGGCACCGTCGAGGGGTTCGGCCTGCTCCCGGTCGTCACGCGCTTTGCGCCCCACAAGCGCGTGACCCGGGCCGAGCACGACCTGACGCCGGCCGGCCCGTTCTCGGCCGCCGGGGTCGGCCCGGACGGCCCGCCGACGGTCTCGGGTTACGAGATCCACGCCGGCGAGACGACCGCACTCGACCCCGTCGGGCGGCCGGTCGGCCCCGCCAGCGCCGCCCGAGGGAACGCCGCCGGGACGTACTGTCACGGCCTGTTCGAGCGCCCCGGGCCCCGCCGGGCGCTCCTGGCGCCGCTGTTCGACGGCTCGCCCCCCTCGACCGAGACGCGCGACCCGCTGGCGGCGGCCGCGAGTCTCGTCCGCGGGCTGGACCTCGGTGGGATGGCGTCGCTCCCGGCGCTCGACGGGCCCGGGTGAGCGCCGTTCGACCCGCACCGGGGGTTCCACCCCGCCGTCCGCTCGGACGGCACGCTTAATCCCGGTCGCTCGTATACTCGGGTATGAAGCGTCAGGACCGGAGTCCGGTCGTCACGCTCATGCTGCTCGTGGTGCTGGCGTCGGTCGCCTGGCTCGGGGGCGGGGCGGTACGGGTCGGGCTGCTCGCCCTCGGCAACACGCCGGGCTTCGCCAGCGGCGTGGGCGCCATGTCGGCGACCGCCCTGTTCGTCCTCCTCGTGGTCGGCTACTTCGTCTACGAGTCCCTCCCCGAGCGGGACCGACCCGGCCGGCTCGACTGACGTGGCCGCCCCGGCCGCCGGAAGGTAGTTGCGGCGGGCGCCCGTACGGAGGCGCGTGAACGTCACCGGATGCTGGTCGTGGTCCGAGGCCACGGCCTTCCTGGCCGAGACGGTCGTGCCGGTTCGGCTCGCCTGCCGGACGCCGGACGGCGGCCTGTGGATGCTCTCGCTCTGGTTCCTCCCCTGGGACGACGCGCTCTGGTGTGCGACAGGTGCGGACGCCGACGTGATCCGCTACGTCGAGCACGATGACGACGTCGCCTTCGAGGTCTCGACCAACGACCCCCCGTACCGTGGCGTCCGGGGGGCGGGGACGGCGACGCTCGAACCCGATACGGAGAAGTCGCTCCTGCGGGCGCTGCTCGACCGCTACCTCGGCGGCACGGAGAACGCCCTCGGCGACCGGCTGCTGGACGATGACCGCGAGGAGGTCCGTATCCGGATCGACCCGTCGCGGCTGTACAGCTGGGACTTCGGCGACCGGATGCAGGACGCCGACGACTGAGTACCTCGGACGGTCCCGCCCGTCGCGCCCCCGGGTCGGTACCGCGGGGTCGTCGGAACGCCGCCGGATCGCGTCGCCGTCTCGTGTAAACCGGCCGACTATGTGAGGAGTAACTGACGGTAGATCGTGGCCGCTAACCTGGCTGCCGGCGCGGAGGACACTACCCGCTGCCATGTACGTCCGGGCCCCACCGGCCCGGGCCTACGTCCCCACTACCACCGACCTCTTCGCTGCCGGCACCCTCCCCGTATCCCTCCGCTCCAGCGGCGCTCAGAGGCTCTCGGGCCCGCGATGGACCTCCAGGTCGACGGCCCGCGACTCCCCCTCGATATCGCGAGCCATCGCGGCCACGATCCGCTCGGATTCGTCGACGATGAGCGGTCGCACGCGGTCGAACAGCCGGTCGAGCGTCCACCCCGCGAGCGGCACCGACCCGAACGTGTCCGGGTCGAACTGGATGCGTAGGCGGAGCCGGGTGGCGTGGTCCCGGCCCGACGGCGGGTCCTGTGGCTCGATTCCCCAGTAGCCCCGCGCCTTGGGGCCACGGGTGGTCCGCCAGTCGATGCGGTTCGGCCGGTCCGTGGCCGTCACGCGGGTGTGGGAGGTGTAGGAGAGCCGCCACCAGGAGACCGCGATCTCGTAGTCCGTGCCGACGTCGCCGTCACCGTCCTGATGGACGGCGTCCAGATGCGGGGAGTAGTCCGTGTAGCCGGAGAAGTCCTCGATGAACTCGTACACCGCCTCCGGCGGGGCGTAAAGCACCGTACTCGCGTCGATTCCGTCCACGGCGGACCGACGGCGCCCGCGCTGATAACGATGCCCCTCCACCCGGAGCGCCCCCGGCGCCGAGCGGCGGCCCGCGTCGGCGTGGGTTTCCGCCCAACGTCGTGGGTTCGTCGTCATCAGTGCGGATATCGGACGTACGTTCCGGATACGACGGTTCCCCCGACTTCTATCGCCGCATCCGACGCGTTCGGGGTGTCCGTATGGACCCGTTCCTCGCCGCCTACTGCGTGGGCCACCCGGGGTGGAGCTGCCCCGCCATGGCCCGGACGTCCGGGTCGCGAGCGGGCCGGGGGCGACCTCGCGGCTCCGGACCGTGGCGCGGTCCGGACCGACGCGTCACCGGCGTCACGCCGTGGCGCTGCTCCGGCCTCGGTGCCGAACGCCCGGTCCCACAGGCGGCGGCTGTCAGTCCCGGAGGGCGTCGACCGGCTCCTCGTTTGCGGCCTTGTACGCGGGGTAGAGCCCCGAGGCGAGGCTGATAACGACGCCGAAGGAGAAGGCGACCACCAGATAGGCGCCGTTGCTCGGGTCGAAGACGACGTCCGCGCCGATGGGGGTGAACTGGAGCAGGGCGACGACCGCCAGCAGCGTCAACAGAACGCCGCCGAGGCCACCGAGCACGCCCAGGAGCGCCGCCTCCACCACCAGCGTCCGGAGGACGTCGCCCTTCTGGACTCCGACCGCCCGGAGAACGCCGATCTCCCCGCGGCGCTCGGTCGTCGACATCAGCATCACGTTGAAGATGGCGACGCCGGCGACGATCAGCGACACCGCGCCCAGCGCGATGAGGAAGGCGTTCAGCAGGCCGAAGAACTCGTTGATCCGGTCGAGGATACTGGAGAGCTCGAACACGCTCACCCGCTGCTCCCGGGCGTTCAGCCGCTCGCGGACCGTCCCGGCGACGTAGCTGGCGTCCTCGCCGGAGCCCGCCTGCACGACGACCTGACTGGGTGCGCTCTGGGCGAACGCGTCGCGCGGGAGGACGACTGCGTTCGACGGCTGGATGGGCGAGATGTCGTCGGTCTCGGCCAGCACCGCGATGACGCGGAACCGCTGGCCCTCGATCTCCACGGCGCTACCCGGCTGGACCCCGAGTCGGTCGGCGACGGACTCGCCGACCAGGGCGCCCTGGCGGTGGAACTCGGGGACCCGGCCCTCGCGCGCGGTGAACAGCGCCCGCGGCCGGTCCAGCCCGTAGAGCTGGGCGAACGTCTCCCCGTTCGGCGCGCGCACGATGGCGCCGTCGGTGACCAGCGGGACCGCCGTGCCACGACCCTCGGCGACCCGCTCGACGGTCGCCACGTCGCGCGGGGAGAGCGTCTCCCGGCCGGCGTCCTCGTTCGGGCTGACGATGACCTGGTTGCCGATGCCGCCCAGCTCGTTCGTCGCCGACAGCTGGAGGACGTTGCCGAAGATGCCCAGCGTGGCGATGGCCAGCACCCCGATGACGATGCCCAGCGCCGCGAGCCCCGAGCGCAGGCGGTTGCGCGAGAGGTTCCGCCGGGCCATCAACACCGACGGGAACCGGGCGAGCACGCCGAGTCGACCCTCGGCCCCGTCCGCGCCCGATCGAGCGCCTGCCCCCTCGTCCTCACCGGACATCCCGTATCACCCCGTCGGTGAGCTCGACCACCCGGTCCGCGAACTCGTTGACAAGCGGGTCGTGGGTGACCGTCACGACGGCGACGCCCTGCTCGCAGACGTCCGCGAACTCCTCCAGCACCGCCGTACCGGTGTCCTGGTCGAGGTTCCCGGTCGGCTCGTCGGCGAGCACGACGGCGGGCTCGTTGATGAGCGAGCGGGCGATGGCGACGCGCTGTTTCTGCCCGCCCGACAGCTGCGTAGGCCGGTGGTCCAGCCGGTCGCCGAGGCCGACCCGCTCCAGCAGGTCCTCCGCCCGGGCGCGGGCCTCCGGGTCACGCTCGTACACCGTCGGCAGCGTCACGTTCTCCGTCGCGGTGAGCGCGTCGATGAGGTAGAACGACTGGAAGACGAAGCCGATGTACTCCCGGCGGGCGTCGGTCCGCTCGGCGTCGTCGTACGTCGCGGCGTCCACCCCGTCCAGCAGCACCTCGCCCGAGGTGGGCACGTCGAGCAGGCCCAGCAGGTTCAGCATCGTCGACTTCCCCGAGCCGGAGGGGCCGATGACGGAGACGAACTCGCCGCGCTCGACCGCGAAGTCGACGCCCTTCAGCGCCCGCACCGTCTCCGCGCCGGAGTCGTACTGCTTCACCACGTCTACCAGCTCCAGCGGCGTTCCCGTCCTGGCGGTGTCGCCGCCCGCCGCGCCGCTGGGCGTCGAGTCGTCGCTCCGGCCGGGTGCCGTCCCATCGGCCGGCGCGTCGCGTCCACTCATCGACGGCGGAGGTAGGCGAGCGGCGCGCCGATGACGAGCAGTGCGACCGCCGCGCCCAGTCCTGCGAGCGGCGTGAGCCCCAGCGAGAGGGGGCCGCCACGGTCGCCCCCTGGCGGCTCCAGGCTCCGGTCGTACGGGAGCGCCGCCACCCGGGTCCGCTCCTCGCCGTCGACGACGTAGGTCACCTCGACGGGGACCTCGGTGGCGTTCTCGGCGTCGACGTCGGCGGTCAGTTCGAAGGGGGCGAACTCGCTCCCATCGACGGTGCCGACGAAGTAGCTCCGGCCGGGGTAGGCCGGCGACACGTGCTCGTTGCTCCCCATCGAGACGACCACGCCGTCGACCGGTGCGGTCCCGATGTTGCCGGCGTTGCCGCTGACGCGGAGTCTGCCGTCGTCAGTGAACGACAGGGAGACGTCGGTCACGCGGACCTCGCCGGTCGGCTGGCGGTACTGGAAGGTCCCCCGGGCGCTCCCCTCGCGGACCTGGGCGTCGGCCTCGCCCACGTCGGCGTCGCGTAGGCCGGCGGGGGCCGTCCCCGCGACGGTGTAGTTCGCGGTCGCGACCACCGTGGCCGACCCCTCGACTCCCGAGAGGTCGACCACGACGGTCCCCTCCTCGCCGGGGGCCAGCCGGCCCACGAAGCCGCGGGGGAGCCGCTGGTCGCCCGCACGCGGCCGGACGACCACGTCCTCGAGCGGCGCGTTGCCGAAGTTCGTCACCGCCACCTGCACGCGGTCGGCGGTACCCTCGCCGCCGCCCTCCTGCTGCAGCGCGCCGTCACCGCCGCCACCCCCACCGGCCCCGGCGAGCCCGCCGACGCCGCCCAGCAGCGAGGCGACCCCCCCGTCGGCCTGTTGCTGCTCCGGCGGCGGGACCCGTGTCACCGAGACCCCGACGTCCTCGCGCAGCGGCACCGCGTCCACGATCACCCGGCGTTCGGTCACGTCACGCACCCCTGTCGACGTCGTGTACGCCGTCTTCACGACCAGCGGCTGTTCGCCGGTCCTCGGCCGCATCGAGAGGTTGACGATCGTCGTCGCGCCGGCCGCGAGCGTCGGCACCGTGGCGCGCTTCCGGACCGCGCGGTCGTCCTCCAGCGTCACCTGCACGTCGCTGATGGCGTTCGCGCTCGGGTTCGACACCTCGACGGCGACCCGGCCCTCGACGCCAGCGACCGGGCCGGGGGCCGTCACCTCCAGCCGGGGCGGAGCGTCACGGACGACGAGCGACAGCGGTCGCTCGATCCGGACGGTCTCGTTCTCCGTCGACGAGTTCCCGACCGCGACCAGCGTCAGGTCCTTCCGGCCGGGGTCGGTGAACTCGGTCACCAGACCGACCGTCAGGGAGTCCCCCTGTGAGAGCGACCCGGGCCCCACGGCGCGGGCGAGCGTCGTCGAGTCGTTCCGGAGCTCGACGCGTTCGATCTCGACGGTGGCGGCGCTCCCGGCCGACAGCGACACCGTCGGACTCACCGTCACCGGTTCGCCCGCCGTCGGCGCGGTCGGCGCGGTCGACACGTCCGATATCGTCAGCCGGGCGTCCGGGACCATCGCCCCTGCGCCGACGGCGGGGACGACCGGCGCGAGTACGAGGGCGACGACGAGCAGGACCAACCCCACGCGGGGGGGCGAAATCGGGGGCAGGCGACGCATTCGACTGCCGTATGTACGGTGTCGACGCGCAAAAGGGTTCGCGTACGCGGCGCCTCGGGTCCGTCACGGCGGTTTCGCCCCGCTCGTCGAGGCCGTCGGCCCGCCCCTGGCTCACGGGCTGCCGCGGGGGAAACGGCCATGAGCGCGTCGGTCGTTGGTCCGGTGATGAACGTACTCATTACGGGTGGCAGCCGTGGACTCGGCGCCGCGGTCGCACACCGGTTCGCGGCGGCGGGCGCCCACGTCGCCATCTGTGCCCGGGACGAGGAGGCACTGCACGAGGTCGCGGCCGAGGCCGTGGAGGCGGGCGGCGAGGCGACGACACAGCGCGCCGATGTCCGCGACGAGTTCGACGTCGAGCGGTTCGCCGAGACCGTGGCCCGCGAGGGCGGCCCCCTCGACGTCGTCTTCGCCAACGCCGGCGTCTACCACGGCGACCCCGGCGATACCCCCATCTCCGAGGAGTCCTACGCCACGTTCGACGACCACCTCCGCACGAACGGCCGAGGGGTGTTCGCCACCATCCGGGAGTCCGTGCCCCACCTCGCCGACGACGCGCGGGTGCTCGTCCCCTCGGGGAGCATCGCGCGCGACCCGAAACCCGGACTCGGGAGCTACGCGGTCTCGAAGGCCCTCTCGGAGGCGCTGGCCCGCCAGTTCGCGGCTGAACTCGACGCGACGGTCGGCGTCGTCGACCCCGGCCAGCTCTCCACGACGCTCACGGGCGACGGTCCCGGCCGCGACCCCGAGGAGGTGGCCGACATGTTCCACTGGGCGGCGGTCGAGGCACCGGCCGAGGACCTCGACGGCGAGGTACTGGACCTGCGCACCTGGAAGAAGGCGACCCGCTGACGCCGGCCCGCCCGGTTATTAACAGCCGACTCACGACACCGACAACGCTATTAACGAAAGCGTCTGATTTGTTATCAGAATGAGTGCAGAGACGCGGAGCGACGAGTCGGTGGTTGACCGGATGGACGGGGTGTCGACGGTCGGACTCGCCGGCTTCGTCGGGTTCCTCGCCGTCTCCGCGCTCGGCGTCACGATGGGGCTGTGGAAGCTACTGGTCATCGGTTGGGTCGCGTTCGTCGCGATGGCGGGCGCGGCCGTCATGGGGAGCCGTGCCGCCCGGACGCGGGACGCCTTCGGCCTCGTCTGGGGCTACGGGCTCGCCGCCGGCGCGATGGTCACCTCGGCGGCGGTGTTCCTGCTGCCGCAGGCGTTCGGCCTCGCGCCGAAGATCGGCGGCTTCGGCGTCGCCGCCGGGCTGTTGACCGGCTACGCCTCCCACACTGCCAGCCACCGTCTCGCGCACGTCGACCGGTTCAACTCCGCGGCCGCGGAACTGGCCGCCCACTCGCTGGCCGCCGGGCTCATCATCGGGGTCATCTACGCCGCGCTCCCGGACCCCGGACTCCTGCTCGGCCTCGCCATCGTCTCACATAAGGGTCCTGCGGGCTACGCCGCGGCCCGCCGGCTCCGCCACGCCGGTCGCGGCGTCTCCGTCCTCCTGCTCCCGGCGGCGGGTGTCGCCCTGGCGGCCATCCCGGTCGCGGTGGTCCAGCCGCCCCTCACGACGACCGTGAGCGCCGCCGTCTTCGGCTTCGCCGCCGGGGTCTTCCTCCACGTGGCGATGGACTTCCTGCCGGAGTGCGAACTCGGCGGCGAGGTCGGCCGGGTGGCGCGCCTCGACGAGATGGACGGCGAGGCGCACCACCTTCTCGACCGCCTCCGGCTCCACGCGGTCGCAAGCACCGCGCTGGGCGCGCTCGTCGTCCTCGGCGCGTGGCTCGTCATCGCGTAGCTACGACGGGTCGCCCTACCTCCGCCCGGTCCACTTCGCCAGCAGGAGCGTTCCCTCGAAGAGGACGATCATCGTCACGGCGACGATGATGGGTGCCATCCCGGTCGGGTCGGGGCTGAACAGGAAGGCCAGGCCCGCGAAGGCACCCCAGAAGTAGAGCCGTTTGGTCGCCATCCACCGCCGGGTGACCAGCCCCATCATCAGCGCCAGGCTGACGAACAGGGGGATCTGGAAGATGATGGCGAACCCGCCCAGCATCAGCACCATCAGGTCGAACGTCTCCGTGAGGCCGAAGGCGATGACCGTCGCGTCCTCGGAGTAGAACACGAAGTAGGTGAAGATGGCCGGCAGGACGAGCAGGTGCGCGAAGGCGACCCCGGCCGCCGCGAGGACGAGGCTGGTCGGGACGCTGGCGAGGTAGTAGCGCCGCTCGGTGGGGTAGAGCCCCGGCCGCATGAACAGGTACGTCTCGTAGACGAAGACGGGGAGCGAGACGATGAGCCCCGCCAGGGTGGCCGTCTTCAGCCGTGCGAAGATGAGCGCCAGCGGGTTGTACACCCGCGCACAGGCCGCGCCCCCCTGCGAGATGTCCGGGTTGGCCGGGCACTGCCCGATCGACCCGGGCAGGTAGGAGAACCAGAGGAAGTTGATGATGCGCTCGGCGAAGGGGAAGACGACCGCGGAGACGACCGCCAGCACCACGATGACGACGCCCAGGCGCCGGACCATCTCCTCGATGTGGTCCGCCAGCGGCATCTCCTGGTCCGTCTCGGGACCGTCCTGGAGGCCGCCCCCCTCGACGGTCGTCGTCGAGGTGGGGTCGGCGTAGCCGCCGTCGGACTCGGCCGGCCCGACGGTCTCACCGGCGGCCGCGTCGACGGCCTCGGCCCCGCCGTCGTCGAACGAGGGGTCCTGCTCCGGAACGTTCGGGTTCGCCGGATAGGCCGCGTCTGCCTCGTCGTCGAACTCGACCTCCGGCGGCTCCGTCTCCACGTCCGGGAACGGGTCCTCCCACTCGCCGTCCGGCCCGTAGTCGGCGTCCGGGTCGCCGGCCGGCGGGAGATCGGCCTGGGAGACCGCCTCACCGCCCTCCTCGTCCGGCGCGTCGTCGGTCCCATCGTCGGGCGCCGCGGTCCCCCCGTCGGCTCCCGGTTCGGCGTTGGACTCCTCGACGGTCGGATCTGCCGTCCCCCCGGGCCCATCCGTGTCCGGGGCGGCGTCGGGGGAGCCGGTGTCACCGCTTCCCGGCTCCTCGACGGTGTCGGACTCGTCGCCGGACGCCCGCTCGGGGTCGTCGGGCGACCGGTCCGCCCCCTCGTCATCCATCAGGGAGTCGTCCGTTCCATGCGCTTGTAAGCCTTCCCTCCTCCGTCACGCGACCACGTGGCTACTCCACGAGGCGCTCGATCTCCGTCACGAGGATATCGCTCGCCCCGGCCTCCTTCAGGCGGGTGATGGTCTCGAACACCTCCCGCTCGTCGACGACGACGTGGACCGCGACGGCGTCCCCGTCGTCGGCCCCGTTGTCGACCTCCATCACCGTCGGGCCGCCCATCCCCGGGATGACCGACTCGACCTCGGAGAGCCGGTCGCCCGGGACGTTCATCATCAGGTAGCGTTTGCCCTCCGCCGCCAGCACGCTCCCGAGAGCCGTCCGGAGCTGCTGGACCTTCCCGTCCCCGACCCGGTCCGGGTCGGCGAACAGCCGCGCCGAGGAGGCCAGCACCTCCTCGATCTCGGCGAGCCGGTTCATCCGCAGGGTCGTCCCCGTGGAGGTGATGTCGACGATGGCGTCGGCCATGTCGACGTGTGGGGTGAGTTCGGTCGCGCCGGACACCTCGACGATCTCCGGGTCGACCGCGGTCCCGCGGAAGAACGTCCGCGTGACCCGGGGGAACTCCGTGGCCACCGTGCCGCCGTCGAGGTCCGCCGTCGACGCGACGGGGCCGTCCTCGGGGGCCGCGAGGACGAGCCGGCAGCGGCCGAACTCGAGGTCCAGCAGCTCCGGCAGGTCGGCCCCGTGCTCGCGGACCTGGTCCAGCCCGGTCACGCCGACCGCGGCGGCCCCGTCGGCCACGTAGGCGGGGATGTCCGCCGCCCGGGCGAACAGCACCTGCACGTCCGGGTCGACCGTGTCCGCGTACAGCTTCCGGTCGCTACCGTCCTCGACGTGCAGCCCGGCGCGTTCCAGCAGGGCAAGCGTCGGCTCGTGGAGTCGCCCCTTGTTGGGGACCGCGATGCGCATACGCCCTCCTCGCGGTCGACCGGGGAAGGCGTTTCGGGCGGCGCGGGGTGCTCGGGACGAGTGGGTTCGTCGCGGGGCTGCTCCGGAGGTTCGGATACGCTTCCCCGCTGGAATCTCCGACGGCTGATGGGTCGTCGTGGCTGTGCTGCAGACGGGGCGGGCATCCCGTGGCGGCATCAACCGGCGTCCGGAACGCGAATTCGAGCTGTCCGCTCACCCGTTCGAATCACGTCCACGGGTTCGGTCCGCCGTGACGAGCGTGCCAAGCTGCGACACGACGCTCCCAGCGGCGGTCTCGGTCAGCCCGCTACCGGGACAAGCCGTCGCACGGGCGTGGATATGGTTTATTAGCACTCGAAACATAATGGAAGTGATAACTATGCGAGCCAGAACGCAGTTGCGACCGATCGGCCCATCAGGAGCAGTCGATTCCCGTAAGTAGCCGGTTCGAATCCCAGCCAGACCGCATCGTGTCTACCGAGCGTCTGTACTCCACCGTCTGGGCCCTGTCGCTCGCTGTCGCGCTCCTGGGGATGATCGGCGTCGGGCTGGGTCCGAGCACCCGACCCGGGGGTTATGCGCTGCTCGCCGTTGGCGGTGGCGCCCTCGCGCTCTGCTCGCTGTCAACGGAGATCAGGACGGCTCCGGCGGGTGGGACGGCGGAGACACTCCATCTCATCGTCGTTATCGCCGGTGGGCTGACCTTCGTTGTCGGCGTCGCGGTCGCCACCGACGTCCCGTCGTGGGCGACCCCGATCCCGCTCGCGGTCCGGCTGGTCGTGCTCGCCACCGCGTTCCAAGCACTCCTGCTCACTACCGACGTCCGTACAGCCAGGCGCAACCTCCGTGCTCGCGCCGTGACGTTGGGGTTGAGTCATGGGTCGATATTCGCGGCATCCCTGCTCACCGTTTCGTGGGGGCCGACCGTGCCGCGCGCAGGGCTGGTACTGTACGCGAGTGGGTTCGCGTCGCTGCTGCTCAACGCGTTCTGGGCGCGAACGCTCTCCTCGCAGACGGTTCCTCCCCGAGCCGAGACGGATCGCCGGCGCTGGGAGGCCCTGCTCCTCGGTGCGGTCGTCGTCGGCATCCTCGGCGCGATCGCGATGGCCCTGAGCACACCGACAGGGACGCTGACGCTCCGATCGCCCGAGAGGCGTCTCCTTGCGACAGTGACCGGTATGGCGGCGATCACCGGGCTCTCGATGCTCGGTGTCCCCCGGCGGGCTCCGCCCGTGCTTCGGTGGCTTGATGGCCCCGTCATGACCGTGGCCCAGCACGTGCTGACCCTGTTCGTCATCGTGAACGGGTTCCTGCTCGGCGTCTTCGTCGCGGCACCGTGGCTGCTCCCGCCGGTCTTCGGTGCGTTCGTGAGCTTCCTCGTCCTCGGTGTGGCGCTGAACTACGGAACACTCGTCCACGGATGGCGTCGGGGCCGCGACGATACGCAGACCGTCCCCGTATCCCTCGAGGACGCGGAGGTCACCGTGGTTGTCACGGCGATGGACGAGGTCAACGCGCTCTCGGCGTCGCTCCGGGAGAACGTCACGGCGCTCACCCCGCTCCCGTTCCTCTTGGTGCCGGCGGCCCGCTCGACCGACGGCACCCAGGCGCTGATGCACGCGGTTCGGGACGACTACCCGGATCGCGTTCGGGTCGTCGAGGCGACCGGCGGCTCGAAGGCTGCCGACCTGAATGCGGTGTGAGACCACGTCGAGACGCCGTACGCCTTAGTTCTCGACGCCGACGAGACGGTCGGCCCGGCGTTCGTTACCCGCGCCCTGCGCATCCTGACGGCGCAACCGGAATCGGGATCGTCCAGGGGCGGAAGGTGCCCACCGGTACCGACGCCTCACGACTGTCCCGGTTCATCAGCGCGGAACGCCAGCACAGCACGTGGCTCGACCATCCCTTCGACGCCGACGTCCTCGGGGCGGCCCACTTCGCGGGATCGGCGGCGGTGCTTCGCCGGGAGGTCCTCCCGGACGTCAGTGGCCTCTCGACCGACACGCTCACCGAGGACATCGACCTGACGGTCCGACTGTATCTCGAGACCGACTGGGAGATCACGTACGTTCGGGAGACGGTGGCGCGCGAGCTGATCCCGGGGACGTGGACGTCGCTGTTCGGGCAACGCGAGCGGTGGGCCCGCGGTTGGGCGCAAGTCGCCGGCCGCAACCTCGGCGATGTCCTCCGCTCGTGGCGGCATCTCGGGCCACGGCGGACCCTCGGACTGTCGTGGGTGCTGTTCCTCGCGTTGAGTGCGCCGGTGTACGTGATCTTCCCGGCACTTGCGCTCCCGACCCTCGCCCTCGGCGTCTCGCTCGGCCTATCGCTGCCCGTGGTTGTCGCACTTACCCTCTTTCTCGTCCCCGAACGCGCCGTGTCGCTCGCGTACGCGGTCTTCCGCGATCCGGTGACCCCGGAACCGGCGACACCACGCCGTATCGTCGGGGTCGTCGCCATTGCCTACCTGTGGATCGCCTTCGGCTGGATTCTCCAGTTGCACTCGCTGTATCTCCAGCTCGCCGGCGCCCCACAGGTGTGGACCGTGACACCGAAGACGCGGCCGGTCGACGCCTCGACCTCCGCGGACACCTGAGCCGGTATCCGATCCCCTCATCGATACTCTCACTCGTCTCCTCGGGGCTCGCGATCGGCGAACCGCGCGGGGCGGATACGTCGCCCGGATCATACCACTGACGGTAGCAGGGCCTCCCGATGGGGAACACCCCTGAGTCGTGCGTTCACGTGTCCCAGTACCGTTATCATCTCAACGAACGTATACGAACTATGGACCCACAACTCCAGCGATGTCTGAACGGGTTCGTCACCCTCCTGAGCGTGCTCGTCGGTGCGGTCATGACCGCACTCGTGCTCCCGACGACTGGCGAGGCAGTGAACACCGGTTCGGTGGTACTGTGGACGGCCGCGTTCGCGCTCCTGACCGGCGGGATCACCTACCGCGTGTTCCTCCGTGACCGATCCGGCACCCTCAGGACGGATGCGCCAGAGTAACCAGGAGGAATACGCGAGATGAGCAGTATGAACACTACCGGGAGCAGGCGACAGGGGGTCCAACGGACCGACCCGCGCACGCTCCTCCGAACCGAGGGGCTGGCCGTACTAGCACTCACACTCTGGGGATACTTCCTGCTGGACGGGCCGCTCTGGTTGCTGGCAGCCCTCGCGTTGGCCCCGGATATCGCGATGGTCGGCTACCTGGCTGGGCCCCGGGTCGGGAGCCGGGGCTACAACATCGCACACACGTACACGGGTCCGGCGATGCTCGGCGCAGCAGGGCTCTGGCTGGACGTGTCTACCGCCGTTCTGGTCGCGCTCATCTGGACCGGACACATCGGGGCCGATCGGCTGCTCGGCTACGGTCTCAACTACGGATCCGGCTTCGGGGAGACCCACCTCTCGACCCGACCGGCCCCTGTCGAGACGCTCACCGAGTCCGAATAGGACCGGTACTGCTCCGCCGAACCGACTCTCCGCGTTCGGTACGCGACCACCATCGGATCGCGAACCGTCCGACGGAACCGCCCGTATCCGGACAGCACCGACCACGGACCACGAGCACTTATCCCGAATCCCGCCACAAGGCCGGCCGTGCGACTGGTCCACGCCTCGCTCCCGCCGGGGACGTACGGCACGGTGGTCGCCGTCCTCGACGAGGAGGGAGTCGACTACACCGTCATGGAGGCGGCCGGCGACCGCTACACCCACCTGGTGACGTTCCCGTTGCCGACGAGCGCCGTCGAACCCGTCCTCGAGCGACTCCGCGACGTGGGCGTCGACGAGGACGCCATCACGGTCGTGACTGAGGCCCAGACTATCGATTCACGCCAGTACGAGGCCCTGGCAGATCGGTTCGCCGAGGAGGCCCCCAGCGAGGACCGCATCGCCCGCGAGGAGCTGAAGAGCACGGCCGACCAGCTCGCCTCCACCCCCTCGACGTACGTCACACTGACGGTCGTCAGCGCGGTGGTCGCGACCGCGGGCCTGCTGCTGGACTCGGCGGCGACGGTCGTCGGGTCGATGGTCATCGCGCCGCTCATCGGCCCCTCGATGGCCGCCGCCGTCGGGACCGTCATCGACGATGCCGACCTGTTCCGGCGCGGCGTGGCCTTCCAGGTGCTCGGCATCGTGCTGTCCGTGCTGGCCGCGGCCGTGTTCGCGACCCTCGTGGAGGCGACCAACCTGATCCAGGTCGCGGACCCGCGCACGATCGACGAGATCGGCGAGCGGCTCTCGCCGGACTTCCTCTCGCTGGCGGTCGCGCTCGGCGCCGGGACCGCCGGCGCCGTCTCGCTCACCACCGGCGTCTCCAGCGCCCTGGTCGGGGTGATGATCGCCGTCGCGCTCATCCCGCCCGCCGCCACCGTCGGCATCGGCATCGCCTTCGGGCTGGAGTCGGTCGCGCTCTCGGCCGGCGTCCTCACCCTGGTCAACCTGCTGTCCATCGAACTCGCGGCGCTCGTGGTGCTCTACTACGCTGGTTACGCGCCGGAGGGGTTCTTCCGGGCGCGGGGGGCCCGCCTCGCGACGGCCAAGCGCGTCGGCGCCCTGGTGGTCGGTATCGCCGTCCTGTCGGTGTTCCTCGGCGGCATCACCTACGACTCCTACCAGCAGGTCCGTACCGAGGACGCCGTCGAGGCCGCCATCGATGGGACGCTTGTCGCCGACTACGAGGCCGCAGAGCGGCTCGACACCTCGCTCGCGTACGAGCAGCGGTTCCTCGTCCTCCAGCGCCCGACCGCGGTGACAGTCACGGTCGGCGTCCCGCCCGGGACGGACACCTCGGGACTGGTGCGGGCGCTCGACGACCGCATCGACGCCGCCGTCGGGCACGACGTGGCCGTCGAGGTCCGCTACGTCACCGTCGAGCGTCGCGGCCGACTCCCCCCGCCGGCCGACGACCCGTCGGCCCACCCGATGCACGGTCAAACGGCCGTTTGACATTCGGGGAGACACTTCCCGTCCTCCCTCTCAGCCCCGGGTGCATGCGACGCACCGCTGCCGCGCTGACCCTGGCGGCGCTCCTCGTAACCGCCGGGTGTAGCGCCCCGCTCGGACTGACCTCCCCCGACGACGGGACGAACCGGAACCCCGACGCCGCGCCGGACGGCGACGCCGACCGGACCATCCGGGTGACTGCGAGCGGCACCGCCGAGGCCGAGCCGGACCGCGCCGTCGTCCGTGTCTCCGTCGTTGCCCGCTCCGACGACGTCGCCACGGTCCGCGACCGGCTCGCGGCGAACGCCTCACAACTCCGCGAGGCGCTCACCGAGGCCGGCATCGACGCGGAACAGGTCGTCACCTCCCGGTACGGCATCCAGCAGAACTACCGGCACGACCCCGAGCGCCGACCCGAGGAGCCACAGTACCGCGGTCAGCACGCCTTCACCGTCACGCTCGAGAACACCTCGCGAGCGGGCGCGACCGTCGTGACGGCCCTGGAGAACGGGGCCACCCGCGTTGGCGGTGTCGAGTACACGCTGACCGAGGAGACGCGGCGTGACCTCCGCAACGAGGCGCTCGACGAGGCCGTCGCCGCCGGCCGCGAGCAGGCCGAGACCGCCGCCAACCGGACGGCCCTCTCGATCACCGGCGTCGCCAGCGTCGAGACCGCCGAGACCAGCGTCCGGCCGTACCGCGTCGAAGGTCCCCGTGCCTTCACCGCCGCGGCCGGCGACGGTGGTGGCGGCACCACCTCGTTCGAGGGCGGGACGGTGACGGTCACGTCACGGGCGCTCGTCACCTACAACGCGACGAGCGGGAACTGACGGGGCCGACGCCGGACGGCGCATCGTCCCTGGGGGCGGTCACCCGGTGGGGCGGCTGCCGGCACGGTTCAGTGACCGCCTGCCGCTCCCGGTCTCGAACGGGTGACGTAACTGACGTATCCGGACTTCTTGGCTCGAAGGGAAAGGTCTTTCCGAGAACGTTCATATCCGAGAACGAACGGGCTCGGTAACTCGACTACTCGGGGTCGGACGGGGCCGCATCGTCCCCCGTCGGGTCGGGCAGCGTGTCGGCCGGCTCGCCGGCGACCTCGTAGGCGTAGAACGCGTCCGGGTCCGGGAAGAACGACTCGGCGTCCTCGTGCTCGATGCTCGCGACGACCGTCCCGTCGCCCCGGCGGATGTGGCTGAACATCCGCCCCGCCTCGGTCGCGGTCCGGACGAGGTCGGGCGCCAGGCGCATCCGGTAGGCCCCCACGATGAGCAGGATGGCCCCGGCCTCGAGGTCGATGCACTCGGTGGCGATGAAGACGTTACCGCCCTGGCCCTGGTTCTGGTAGACGGCCGTCTCGTCGAACGCCGTGCGCTCGTGGAACGCGGCGGCTTCCTCGGCGTCGCTGCTGCCGACGAGATAGCTCAGCCCCCAGTAGTCGCGCTCGCCGGCCTCGGGTGCGACCGGGGCGGTGTCGGCGGCGAAGACGGTCAGCGTCTCGTACCCCTCCTCCTCGCGGGCGTCGGCTATGGCCCGGGCCTCCTCGAGGGTCCGTTTCCACCCCTCGCGGGCCGCGTCGGCGCCGCGGGCGATGCGTTCGAGCTCGTCCGGGTTCGATTCGTCGGCGTTCAGGCGGACCATACGCCGCGTTCGACGGCTGCGCGAATAAATGGTGTGTCACCCGCGACGGGGCATACGTAGGATAGAGGACGAGTTTGCCGGATAGCCCGGGAAACTCCTCGTCGAGAGGAACGGGTCGGAAGCCCCTGGCCGCTCGACGGGTTGCGGCTCGCTGCGCTCCTCGGTCGCTCGCGTCGCCTCACCGGGTCGAGCACCGGTGGACTCCGTCCACCGAGCAATCGGCGCTGCGCGCCGATAACGGCCGGCCAGTTCATTCCCGCCCGAGATCATCTGGCCCACGGGGCGCACACACCGAGCCGGCACGGTGCGGACGCGACCCGGGAACGGCGAACCGGGTGGGACTGAGCGGGCGGGGGGTTTTCAGCAGGTCGCTGTCGGTATCGCTGTCCGAAAACCCACCGAGCAGATCGTTAGGAACGCAGGACCCTCCCGTCGCTCCGAGCCCCCACTACGACCGTCACCCGGGCACGCCGAGCCCCAGCTCCAGCAGCAGCGAGACGCCGAGCACGACGAGGCTGGTGACGAACAGCTTGACGTCCCGGCTCACCCGGTCGTCGAACGGGAGCCGCTCCTCGACCGGGAGGGTGTCGTGGATGCGCTCCTCGAAGTCGGCCTCCCCACCCCCCTCGACCGTCACGCGCTTATCCTCCTTGTAGGAGGGTGTGGGCTGGATGCCGAAGCTCCCGATGCCGAACATGAGGACGCCGACGACGAACAGGGCCTGTTTCACGAGCGCGAGTCCGCCGACCAGCAGCGTCGGGACGCCGACCGCGACGGCGACGACCCCCGAAACGGCAGCGACCCAGGCGGCGAAGTCGATGGCCCAGAGGGCCCGGTCACTCGTCATCGCTGCGTCGCTGGAGCACCGTCTCGGGGGGCTCGTACTCGGGGGCGTGACGGTGGCAGTAGCTCTGCTGCCCGGAGTCGGAGACCCCCTGGAGGACCGGACGCTCCCGGTCACAGATGCCGTTGAACTCGTCGAACAGTGCCTCGCGGGCCGCGTCGGGGTTGCCGGCCTTTACCTGCTCGCGGGCGCTCTCGATGGCGTCGGTCACCGCCTCCGGCGCGTCCAGGCCGCCGAACAGGTCCGCAACGGCCTCGTCGATGTCGTCGTACTTCGAGAAGAGGCCCAGCCGGAGCCGCGCCTGGTCGACCAGTCCCAGCTCCTGCCGGGACCGCTCGCGGACGACCTCGCGGAACCGCTCGATGGCGTCCCACACGTCGTCGCTCAGGTCGTCGTACTCCTCCGGATAGATCTTCGCCGGACACCGGGTCGAGAACTGACAGCCGACCGGCGGGTCCCGCGGGCTCGGCGGCGTGCCGGGCAGGGTGATGCGCTGGCGGTCGGCCGTCGGGTCCGGCCGCGGGATGGCCGATAGCAGCGACTGCGTGTACGGGTTCGCCGGGCTCTCGAACAGCTCCCCCGTCTCGCCCAGCTCCATGATCTTCCCCAGGTACATCACCGCGACCCGGTCGCAGATGTGCCGGATGACCGAGAGGTCGTGGGCGATGAACAGGTAGGTGAGGTCGAACTCCGCCTGCAGGTCCTCCAGCAGGGTGATGATCTTCGCCTGGACGGAGACGTCCAGGGCGCTGACCGGCTCGTCGAGCACGACGAACTCCGGTTCGAGCGCGAGCGCGCGGGCGATGCCGATGCGCTGTCGCTGGCCGCCGCTGAACTGGTGGGGGTAGCGGTAGTAGTGCTCCTCCTGGAGCCCGACCTCCGACAGCAGCTCCAGTGCCCGCTCGCGACGGTCCTGTTTCGTCTTCCAGCCGTGGGCGCTGAGCGGCTCCATGATGATCTCGCCGATCGTCATCCGGTCGTTGAGGCTGGACTCGGGGTCCTGGAACACCATCTGGGCGTTCCGGCGCCACTGCTTCAGTTCGTCACCCGAGAGGGTCGTGACGTCGCGCCCGTCGAACAGCACCCGGCCCTCGGTGGCGCGCTCGAGCTGGACCAGGGTCCGACCGAGCGTGCTCTTGCCGGAGCCGGACTCCCCGACCAGCCCGAAGGTCTCGCCGCGGCGGATCTCGAAGCTCACGTCGTCGACCGCCTTCACCGGCGGGTCGGCGAACATCCCCTCGCCGCCGTAGTACTTCTTCAGGTTCTCGACACTGACCAGCGTCTCCCGGCCGCCCTCTGTCTGGGTTCGTTCGGTGACCTTGCTCATGGCTCCCCCCCGCTCTCGGCGCGGCCGCGTCGTCGCTCGCCGGCGGCTGCGCGGTGGTGTTCGGCCCGCTCCGCTTCGGTCTCGCCCTCGGGATACAGCAGGCAGGACGCGGTGTGCTCGTCCCCGTCCTCGACGGTCACCGGCTGTGGCGGAATCCGCTCGCAGGCGTCGAACGCCACCGGACACCGCGGCGCGAACCGGCAGTGCTCGGCCGGGGCGTTCGGCGTCGGCACGTCGCCCTCGATGGTCCGGAGCTGCTCGCCCTGCTCCGTCCGGCCGGGAATCGCCTCCAGCAACCCCCGCGTGTACGGGTGTTTCGGGTCCGCGAACAGCTCCTCGACGGGTGCCTGCTCGACGATCTCGCCCGCGTACATCACGTTGACGCGGTCGGCGATCTCGGCGATGACGCCCATGTCGTGGGTGATGAAGATGATCGAGAGGCCGTGCTCGGCCTGGAGGTCGCGCAGCAGTTCGAGGATCTGCGCCTGGATGGTCACGTCGAGTGCCGTCGTCGGCTCGTCGCAGATCAGGAACTCCGGGTCGCAGGCCAGCATCATCGCGATGACCGCCCGCTGGCGCATCCCGCCGGAGAACTCGTGGGGGTACTCGTCGAGCC
Organism: Haloglomus irregulare; assembly: GCF_007421925.1. Classification (GTDB taxonomy): domain Archaea; phylum Halobacteriota; class Halobacteria; order Halobacteriales; family Haloarculaceae; genus Haloglomus; species Haloglomus irregulare. Next base: position 411,244 of record NZ_QMDX01000001.1, on the reverse strand, counting down.
GGCGAGCCGCGTCCGGGATGGCGACCGCCTCCAGCAGGTCGATAGCCTCCTGGCGGGCCGGTTCGCCGCTCATCCCCCGGTTCACCTCGAGGGCCTCCATGATCTGGTTGCCGACGGTGTAGACGGGGTTGAGCGACTGCTGGGGGTCCTGTGACACCATCCCGATGCCGCTGCCCCGGATCGCCTGGTACTCCTCCGCGGAGAACTCGGTCAGCTCCTGCCCATCGAACCTGATGGAGGAGCCCTCGAGCATCTTCCCGGGGGATTCGATCAGCCCCATGATGGAGCGGGCGGTGACGGACTTGCCCGAGCCGGACTCCCCGACGATACCGACCGTCTCACCGCGTTTGACGTCGAAGTCGATCCCGTCGACGGCGTAGATGGTCTCCTTGTCGGTGTAGAAGACGGTCTGAAGGTTCGACACCGACAGCAGCGGCTCCTCGCCGTTGGCCGCCATGTCGCCGTCGGCGCTCGGGTCCGCATCGGCGTCTGGCGGTGATTGTGAGGCCATCAGCCACCACCCCCGGCGGCGGTGGTCTCGCCGCCCTCACCCGTGTCGCTCTCGGGGTCGATCGCGTCCCTGATGCCGTCACCGAACGCGTTCATCCCGGTCACCAGCAGCACGATCATCGCCCCGGGGATGAACGAGATGTGCCAGGACGGCCCGGACACGAGCCCCTGTCCCAGCGACACCGCGCGGCCCCACGCCGGGGTCGGCGGGCTGATTCCGAGCCCGTTGCCCAGGAACGACAGCGCGGAGAGGCTGATGATGATGCCGCCGGCGGACATGGAGGCGTAGATGAGCAGGTAGCCCATGATGTAGGGGAACATATGCTTGCGCATGATGATCGAGGGCTGCTGGCCGAAGCTCTTGGCGGCGTCGACCCAGGCCTCCTGCGCGACCTGGAGCGCGGGTCCACGCACCGCCCGCCAGAGGAACGGCCAGATCGTCAACCCGAACACCACCGCCAACAGGAATCCGCCGTCCAAGATGTTCCCCAGCCAGGTGTTGGCGAACACCGCGCTCACCATGATTAGCAACAGTAACCGTGGCACCGAGACGATGCCGTCGGCCAGCGTCAGGACGCCCAGGTCGATACTCCCCCTGTAGAACGCCGAGACCATCGCCAGTCCGCCGGCCAGGAGCGTCCCCAGCCCGATGGCGATGCCGGTGACGATGAGCGAGATACGGGCGCCACCCATCATGAAGGTGAACAGGTCGCGGCCGTTCGTCAGGGTGCCGAACGGGTGGAACCGTCCGTAGTCGTCGTACGTCATCGGCCCGACGTTGCTGTCCTGTGAGCCGATGGACTTCGCGTTGAAGTTCGCCTCGCCGGCGAAGACGGTCTCGACCGACCCGCTCTCGGCGTTGTAGTACTCGATGCGGCTGTCCTCGGTGTAGGGCGAGAGGATGTTCTGCTCGACGGTCGTCGGCCCCATCGCCGGGCCGAACAGTCCCATCGTCAGGAACAGGACGAGGATGACGATACCGAACTGTCCCCAGCGGTGGGTCCGGAGCTTGTCGACCACGTCGTCGGTAGGCGACCACTCCATCTGCCGGTAATGCTCCCGGAAGACGAGCCAGCCCCGGAACAGCCAGTAGCTGAGGACGAGGGCGTACGCGAGCACGAGTACCAGCCGGAGGGCCCAGGCGTACGCCGGTTCCAGCCCGAGGAACGGTCCCTCCCAGGCGCCCGTCCCGCCGGGCTGGTAACCCTGGTTGGGGATGACGTCGCGACTGAGCAGCGTCGGGATGCCCTCGGTGTCGGCCCGGAGCCCGGAGAGGGTCGATGCCGCCGACTGCTGGAACCCGAGGATGCCGGCAGCCAGCGACGACGACACCAGCCCGACCGTCACCTCGGCCAGCCCGGTCACGGCGATCAGGAGCGCCTCGACGACGTTGAGGAACCCGCCCAGCAGCGCCCCCAGTTCGAGGAGTACGAGCACCCCCATCACCGCGACCCATCTGGCGGCCGGCCACGGGTTGTCGGCGATGCGGGAGAGAACCGTCGAGTCGTCCCGCCGTAGCGGTTCCGCGTTCTGTGTGTTCGTGCTGCTTGCCATGTTAGCCAGTGTCCTCCAGCGTTACTCGTGGGTCGATCACCGTGTACAGGAGGTCCTGCGTGATGTTGACGAAGACGTTGATGAGGACGAAGATGAACACCAGCGCCATCACGACAGGGATATCGGGAACGATGATGGCCCGGAAGAACAGGTTCCCGAGGCCGTTGATCGAGAAGACCTTCTCGACCAGAACCGAGCCGCCGATCAGCAGGTAGAACTCGCCCATGATGACCGGAAGCAGCGGGATGGCGGCGTTCCGCCCCACGTGCTTGACGATGATGCGTCGGGGCGAGAGCCCTTTGGCCTTCGCGGTTTCGACGTACTTCGAGTTGATGCTCTCCAGGACCGCGGTCCGACCGATCCGGATCTCGTTGCCCATCGACGCCGACCCGAGAACCAGCGCCGCCGGCAGGATCCATTTGAACGCGATGAGCAGGTTGAACCCGTTCGGAACGGGGATGAACAGCATCTCCAGCACTGGGACCCCGGTGAACAGGTCGATGGTGGAGAACAGGTTCGACACCTCGCTCGGGGTCGTGACCACGTCGGTCCGCCAGGCGCAGGGGTTCTCGTTCGGACCGCAGGGGAAATGCCGGTACCACGACATGAGGCCGCCGGCGGTCAGGCTGCCGGCCAGGATGACGGCCAGCCAGAAGTTCGGCATCGCCCGCCAGACGATACCGCCGCCCGAGGCGACGTAGTCGCTCAGGCTGTTCGCGCGCAACCCCGCGAAGAACCCGGTCGGGATGCCGACCACCAGCGCCACCATCACCGACCAGAAGCCGAGCCACAGCGTCGCCGGCATCCGGCTGACGATGATCGAGGCCACCGAGACGTTCCGCTGGACCGCCCAGGAGTTGCCGAAGTCGAACAGCAGCAGGTCCGACATGACGCCGTAGTACTGCTGCCACAGTGGGACCGGCGAGCCGTCGGGGTTGATATAGCCCAGTGCGACGCGGAGGCGCCGGACGTCCGAGGGCGCGGCGTCCTGTCCGAGGATGGCGTTCGCCGGGTCGAGCGGCCCCCGGTAGAGGATGAGGAACGTCACCGTCAGACCGAACAGGATGACGGGCAGCGCCAGCGCGATCCGCTTCAGGAGGTAGATCGAGCGGTTCACGGCCGCTCACCCGCCGGTCGGCGGTCGAAACGCCGGACTGCCCGATCGCCGGCGACGGCCGGCCGGGCGGGGGAGGGTCGACCGCCGGCTGAACGTGGACGGGCGTGACGTCGTTCGTATGCAAGCATCGTAACGAAACATATTCGTCGGTCGGAGGCGCGCGCACTTCAAATCCGCGGGACGGACGGGAAGGCGGTTATCGGCCGGGGGTCGGTTACTCCCCGCTGGGCGCCTCGGTGTAGGTGACGGTCCGCTCCTCGCGGTCGATGTTCAGAACCGAGAGCGGGAAGTAGGTGTTCGTCGAGTTCGAGGACTCGACCAGTCGCCGGATGGAGTAGACGGCGTCGTCGGCGGTGACCTCGCCGTAGTCTCCCTGGAACTGGACGCCCTCCTTGAGTTTGAACTCGTACTGCGTCAGCTCATCGTTGGCCTCGAAGTCCTCGACGAGCAGGGGCTCGGCCTCGGGTGCCGCGTTCGGGTAGTTGAACGGCGCGTCGAACATGTCCATGATCTTCCCGCCGCTGGCGGTGTTGCCCGACGCGATGGGGTCCAGCGAGTTGAACGTCGCCGAGATGCCGTTGACCGTGCCGCCCTTGACGCCGCTGGCGGCGTTGACCATCTTCGACCGCGAGGCGCCCATAGCGCCCGGCGCGTCGTAGTCGACCGTGTCGTACCAGAACAGGTCGTCGGTACGGTGATAGATCGGAATCATGGCGGCCGATGCCCACAGCCCCTCCTCCAGTTTCACCGCGGCGTCGGCGCGGGTCTGCTTGGCCTCCTCGGAGGTGCCGGGGTTGTTCTGGATGCGGTCGAACTGGTCGACCATGAACTGGCGGACGTTCTCGTCGGCCATGGCGTCCTCCGACCAGAACAGCCGCGCGCCGTTGGGCTGCGTGCCCTCCGCGTCGTACACCGTGTTCGGCGGGTCGACCAGCTGGAGGAAGTTCTGGGGCGCCGGGTAGTCGGCGATCCAGCCCAGCGTGAGCGCCTCGTGCTGGCCCTTCTCGGACTGGGAGAGCAGCGGCCCGAACGCGGCCGAGCTGATGTTCATGTCGATGAAGGCGGCCTCCAGCCGCGAGCGGATGGTGTTGGCCATCTGCTTCCAGGTGCCGCTCTCGTACTGGAGCCAGTTCAGCTCGAACCGGTTGTCCGGCCCGTAGCCGGCCTCGCGCATCACCTGCTTGGCGGCCGCGACGTCGTTCTGGTTGGGGCTGTACGGGTAGCCGCTCAGGCCGTCGAAGCCGCTGCCGCCGGTGTCGCCGCCGTCGTAGCCCTGCCAGTGCTCCTGGTACGCACTGGCGCCGCCCGGGAAGATCTGGGTGGGGGTCAGGTTGTAGGCGCCCGCACCGCGGGATTTGAAGACGCTCTCCACGAACGACTCGCGGTTGACGACGTAGGCCATCGCCTGGCGGACCGCCTTCGGCACCTTCTCCATGTTGAACCCGACGTAGAAGGTGTTGATCGTCGGCGTCCGCGCCATGTTGACCGTCTTGTCGTTCTGCAACGGCCCGTAGCTCCCGGTCCGCTGGCCGGCCCCGCTGGGGAGGTCGACCTTGTTCGGTTCGTACTTCTCCGTCGGGATGCCGGCGACGTCGGCGTTCTCGTTGAGGAAGTAGTTGAACCGGGCCGTCGGGGACGTGATGATGGCGTCCTGCAGGTCGAAGTCGGCCGCCTCGCCGTGGTAGTCCTCGAAGGCGGTCGCGGCGAACTCGCCGCCGTCCCCGGATTCCCAGGTTTCGAACCGGAACGGACCGGCGCCGACGGGGTTGCTGGTCGAGAACTCCTCGTAGCTCATGTCGCCGTCGTACCCCTGGATGTCGCCGACCACTCCTTCGGGGACGATGGAGAACGCCGAATACGCCAGGACCGGCACCGCGAAGGAGAACGGCTCGCGCAGGGTGATCCGGAAGGAGTACTCGCCGGTCTTCTCGACCGCGGTGGAGCCGGGGACGATCTCCGTCCGCTCCTTCACGACGGGGGTCTGCTCACCGGTTCCGGTACCGGTCTCGGTACTGGCATCGGTCGGTTCACTGCTACCGTCGCCGGAACAGCCGGCGATACCCGCCGTCAGGGCGGCGGCACCAGTTGCTTTCAGAAACGTTCGACGTGACTTATCGTTCTCGGTCATGGATGTTGGTTGTCGTTGGGGCGGCGTGTATCGTAGTGTGTCGACAGGTCGTGCCGGACGTCGGCGCGTGACCGCGCCGCGGTCGGACGCCGGTACGCTCTGTCCGCGTGCCGTATGCGATAACTCCGCGCGGCGCCTCTAGTATCCACCGCAAGATGAAACGGCCGTTTCACCAACCGTGGGAACCTGACCCACGCGTTCCGGAGGATCGGCCGTCCGTCCGCCACACGACGGAACTGCCGGGTCCGGACCGCCCGATAGCGGCGGTCTTATCCGGCATATTTATATACGGTTGTCATCTACTGTCACAGTATGGCACCCGACACTGCGCGGGCGTCCGCACTAGCTCCGGACTGCGAGGTCATGTCCTCGGTCGACGAGGATCGGTTCGTAATCGCGGCCATCTGTCGCGACGGGGCATGGCTCTCGATGCGGGCGGAGGAGGCCCTCGACCTCGACGGTTGGCGGTAGGCACGGCCCCGTCGACCTCCGGCCGGTTTCTCTCGCGACGACACCCGACCGGAGCGGTTCCTCGCGACTGCCCCGGATAGCCCCGTCGCCGTCCCGCCCGGTCCGCTCCCGGCTCAGTCGCCGGAGACGATGTCGTCGTAGCGCGCGCCGGTCTGCTTCAGCGTCTCGGTGGAGTAGAGCCGCTCGTGCTCGAACGGAAGGTGGTCGACAGCGAGCTCGTCGACCTTCGCGTCGACCGCCGCGGCCTCGCGCCCGTGGACCATCGTGAACAGGTTGTAGCCCCAGTCCTGGTCCGGCCGCCGGGGCCGGTGGTAGCACAGCGTCACGTACGGCAGCGAGCCGACGGCCTCCCCGCGGGCGTCGAGTTCGTCGTCGGGGACGTCCCAGACGACCATGCAGTTGGCGTCGAACCCCGTGACGATGTGGTTGACCACGCAGCCGACGCGCTTGATGCAGCCCTCGCCGAGGAGCCGTTCGACGGCCGCCAGGACCGAGTCGACGGGGGCGTCGATGGCCGCCGCGATATCGCGGTACGGGGTCCGTGTCAGGGGGAACCCGTCCTGGATCTCCAGCAGGAGGCGGCGCTCGACGTCCGTCAGGTCGGCCGTCGCCTCCTCGGAGATACGGGTGGCGTCGACCGCCGTCTCCTGCAGTGATTCGCGCGCAAAGCGGTCCTCGTTGACGACCGGGAACTCCAGGTCGATGTAGAAATCCGTCAGCATCGGCAGGACGAGCACCTCGCAGCCGGTCTCGGCCTCGATCTCCGCGATGATGCGGTCGCGGGTCTCCCGGCTGCCCGCGGTGACGACGAACCACATGTTCCACTCGTGGCTACGCCGGTAGTTGTGGTTGACCTGCCGGTAGCCGTTGATCATCCCGGCGACCTCGTCGAAGCGGTCCTCGGGGGCGCTGACGGCCGCGAGCGTCGACGACCCGACGACCGGCGGGTTGAGCACGGCGCCGAACCGCCGGAAGATACCGCGGTCGTAGAGCGCCCGGACCCGTTCCAGCGTCTCCGCCTCGGGCACGCCGAGGTCCGCGGCGACGGACTGGAACGGCTCCTCGGCGACGGGGAAGCCGGACTGGTAGCCGTCGATGAGCGCCGCGTCCACGGCGTCCAGCCCGGCCCGCCAGTCCGGCTCGCCCTCGCCCTCACCGGTCCCCAGGGAACTCATTGCACGTCTGTTGGGGCCCGGGTGACTTCCCTCCGTCGGTCGCGGGTGGCGCGACCGGCCACCGTGGGGTTCGAACCGTGTCCGTGGGGGGTGGAACGAACACGGAACAGTCAAACCGTTCCACGCGTTCGCGGAGAACACGCATGCCGACGGCACTCATCACCGGGGCGACGAGTGGGATCGGACGGGACGGCGCGGTCCGGCTCGGCGAGCAGGGCTGGCACGTGCTCGTCCACGGCCGGGACGAGGCGGCCGGCGCCGAGACCGTCGCACGGGTGGAGGACGCCGGCGGGACGGCGGCGTTCCACGGCGCCGATTTCGCCGACCTCGACGCGGTCCGGGCGTTCGCCGACACGGTCCGCGAGGCGGTCGACGGGCTGGACGCGCTCTGCAACAACGCCGGACTCGCGATCAACGACTACCGCGAGAGCGAGCAGGGGTTCGAGCTGCATTTCGCGGTCAACCACCTCGCGGGCTACCTCCTCACGCACGAGCTCGTCGACCTGCTGGCCGATGACGGCCGCGTCGTCACCACGACGTCGGTCGCCCACCGGAACGGCGACCTGGACTTCGAGGAGATCCGTGGGAACGGCCGCACCGGCGTTCCCGGCATCACAGGCGCCAAGCAGCTGGCCCCGCTCCGCCGGCTCGGCCAGGCCACCGGCGTCACCGAGCGGACCGGGCTCGGCGGCTTCGCCCTCTACTCCAACTCCAAGCTCTGCAACGTCCTGTTCACGACGGAGCTGGCCCGCCGGGTCCGGGACGACCAGCGCGTCAACTGCTTCCACCCCGGGATCATCCCCGGCAGCGGCGTCGGCCGCGACCTCGCCTTCCCGGGCTCGCTCGTCTGGGAGAGCCTGGACCTCGTCCCCGGCGTGAGCGACAGCGTGGCGGACGGGGGCGCCGCGCTCGCCACGCTCGCGGGCGATGTCGACGCCAACGGGCGCTACTTCAACAAGGAGCGACCGGCGCGGGCCTCGCCGAGCGCCCGCGACGAGGACACCGCGACCCGGCTCTGGGCGCTGTCGGCCGACCTCGTCGGCGTGGACGCGAACTGGCCCTGACTCAGTCGACGAAGTCCGGCTCGGTCCGCTTCTCCTCGCGCTCCGCGACCAGATGTGCCCGGAACGCCTCCAGGCCGACCGGGTCGGACTCGCGCTCCTTCCGGTCGCGGACCGACACCGTGTCCTCTGCCTCCTCGTCGTCGCCGACAACCAGCATGTACGGCAGTCGGTCCTCGTGGGCGGCGCGGATCTTCCGACCGATGGTCTGGTCGCGGTCCTCGACGGTCACGCGGAAGCCCGCCTCCTCCAGGTCGTTCTTGACCCGATGCGCGTAGCCGAGGTTGTCGTCGGAGATGGGGAGCACCCGGACCTGCTCGGGGGCGAGCCAGAGCGGGAACTTCCCGTCGAAATGCTCGATGAGCACCATGAAGAACCGTTCGTAGGAGCCGTACAGCGCTCGGTGGATCATCACCGGCCGGTGCTCGTCGTTGTCCTCGCCGATGTAGCTCAGGTCGAACCGTTCGGGCATGTTGAAATCCAGCTGGACCGTCGGGCCGTCCCACTCCCGACCGAGCGCGTCCTCGAAGCCGAAGTCGATCTTCGGGCCGTAGAAGGCGCCGTCGCCGGGCTCGACGTCGTAGTCGAGGTCCGACGATTCGAGCACCGACTCCAGCTGTGACTCGGCACGCTCCCAGATCTCGTCGCTGCCGACGGATTTCTCGGGGCGCGTGGCGAGCGCCACGTTGTAGTCGAGATCGAACGTCCCCAGAACCTCGTTGATGGCGGTCATCACGTTGTCGACCTCCCGCTCGATGTCGCCCGGCCGGCAGAACAGGTGGCCGTCGTCGATGGTGAACGCCCAGACCCGCGAGAGCCCCGAGAGCTCGCCGCGCTGCTCCTTCCGGTACACCTTGCCGTCCTCGGCGTAGCGGACGGGGAGATCCCGGTAGGACCAGGAGCCCTGCTCGAAGATGGAGGCGTGCCCCGGGCAGTTCATCGGCTTGAGCCCGTACTCCTCGTCGTTGACGTCCAGCAGGAACATGTCGTCCCGGTAGTTCCCGTAGTGGCCGGACTTCTTCCACAGCTCCGTGCGGAACAGGTGCGGGGTCTCGACGTACTCGTAGCCGTACCGCTCGTTCAGCTCGCGGACGTAGTCGGAGAGCTCGTCCAGCACCGTCTTCCCGGCGGGGTGGTACAGCGGGAGCCCCGGCCCCGTCACGTCCGGGATGGAGAACAGGTCCAGCTCGTTGCCCAGTTTGCGGTGGTCGCGCTCCTTGGCCTGCTCGCGGCGCTCGAGGTACTCCTCCAGATCCGACTCGGAGGGGAACGCCGTCCCGTGGACCCGCGTGAGCGTCTCGTTGTCCTCGTCGCCGCGCCAGTAGGCCGCCGAGACGCTCAGTAGCTCGAACGCGCCGACCTCGCCCGTGCTGTCGACGTGGGGGCCCCGGCAGAGGTCCTGCCAGTCGTCCTGGACGTAGAAGGAGACCTCCTCCTCGCCGGCGGCCTCGGTCTCTAAGATCTCGCGCTTGTACTCGTTGTCCCCGTAGATCTCGAACGCCTCCTCGCGGGAGCGCTCGACGCGCTCGATGTCGTAGTCGGCCGCGACGATGTCGGCCATCTCCTCCTCGATGGCATCCAGGTCGTCCTCGTCGAGGTCGACGCCGGTGACGTCGTAGTAGAACCCCTCGTCGGTCGGCGGGCCGATGGTGAGCGTTGCCTCCGGATACCGCCGCTGGAGCGCCTGTGCGAAGACGTGCGCTGCCGAGTGGCGCAGCACCCGCAGGTACTCCTCGGAGTCCTCGGTGACGATCTCGAGTTCGCAGTCCGTCTCGAGCGGCGCGTGCCGGTCCATCAGCTCGCCGTCGACGACGCCGGCGACTGTGGCCGCCCCGAGCCCGGGTCCGATCTCGTACGCGACCTCTTCGACCGTGACCCCGTCCTCCAGGTCCAGGACGGACCCGTCGGGGAGCGTGACGGCTACCATACCGGAGGGAGTCGGGAGCGTCGGATAAAGGTTTAGAGACGGCGTGACGCCGTGCCACGGTGGCCCGCCCGGCCCCCGGGGTGCTCAGAACAGCTGCCGCTCGCCGCCCTCGGCCATCCGCGCCTCGGCGAACCGGTCCGCGGCCGCGAGCGGCGTGCTGCCCGTCTCGCGGGCCGTCCGGAACATCGTCGCCAGCCGGCCCCGGACCGCCCCGACCCGCTCCAGGGCGGCCGCCGGGTCCCCGCCCTCCAGCTCGACGACCCCGGAGACCAGCCCGCCCGCGTTGACCACGTAGTCCGGCGCGTAGAGGATCCCCCGCTCGGCCAGCGCGTCCGCGTGTCGGCGCCCCGCGAGCTGGTTGTTGGCCGACCCGCAGACCACGTCACAGCGCAACCGGGGTATCGTCTCGTCGTTCAGCACGCCCCCGAGCGCGCAGGGGGCGAACGCGTCGCAGGGCTCGTCGTAGACCGCGTCGGGCGCCACCGACTCGACGCCGAACTCGTCCCCGACGGCCGCCACCGCCGCCCCGTCCACGTCCGCGACCATCACCTCGGCGCCGGCGTCGACCAGCCGCGCGACCAGCGCCCGCCCGACCTTGCCGACACCCTGGACGGCGACCCGCCGCCCGGCCAGCGAGTCGTCACCGTCCGTCTCGGCGAAGCAGGCCCGGAGCCCGTGGACGACGCCGGCCGCGGTCACGTCGGTCCCATCGCCCCCGCCCGTCCCGCCGACGTGGTCGGTGACCGACTCGACGACGCGCAGGTCCGAGACGTCGACGTTGACGTCCTCGCCGGTGACGAAGCGGCCGCCGTAGGAATCCACCACGCGCCCGTACGCCCGGAGCAGGTCGTCGGTCTTCTCGGCGGGGTCGCCGATGATGACGGCCTTCCCGCCGCCCAGCGGCAGTTCGGCGGCGGCGGTCTTGTACGCCATCGCCCGCGAGAGCCGGAGCGCGTCGGTCAGCGCCCCGCCCTCGTCGTCGTACGCCAGCATCCGGGTGCCACCCACGGCGGGGCCCCGCCGCGAGTCGTGGACGGCGACGATGCAACGCAGCCCCGTCGGCTCGTCGCGGTAGTAGGCCACGTGCTCGTGGCCGCCCGCGTCCATCTCACGGAAGCTCATGGGCCCGGCTCAGGAGTGCCCGCGGCTTAACCCCACGGGGAGACGGCGTCGCGGCGCTCACAGGCCGACCGACGCGACGAGTTCGTGCTCGTCCCCCGCCGTGGACAGTCGGGTGACGGAGACGCCGTCGACGGTGAACGTCCGGCCGAACGTCGCGTCGTCGAGCGGGCACCCGACGACCTCGCCGGCACGCTCCGGGCCGAGCGGGAGCGCGAGCCCGACGCGCGGGAACCACCACGGCGGGCTTGTCGTAGTCCGTCGGCGCGTGCCCGAGGGGCGCGAGCGCGTCGACGGCGTCCCGGTGCAGGTCGGGCACGGCCGGCGTGTCGGCCAGCCCGTCCAGCCCGTACAGCGTCACGTGCGGATACGGGTTGACGTAGCGGTCGAGGCCGAACCGGTCGGCAAGCGTCGCCCGGACGGCCTCGATACGGCCGAACTGCGGCTCCGGGAGCGTGGGCCCGACGACGACTGCCATGGGGTCGGGACGGCGCCCGGGTCCACGACCCATCGGCCGCCCCGCAACCGCTTTGCCGCGACCGGCCGACCCTGCGGACGTGCGCGTCCTCGACATCCACGCCGACCACTGTGCGTTCGAGGCGGTCGCCGCGCCGCCCGCGGAGGACGCCCCGGAGCCCGAGGCCCCGACGCCCGACACCGAGGGGCGACCTCCGGCCCCCCGCGAGGGCGGCTTCGACGACTGCCTCGCGGTCCTCGTCGCCGTCGAGGGCACCGACGCCAGCGACCCCCAGACCGTCGCCCGGCGGACGGCCATCCATCTCGCCGACCGGGCCGCCGACCTGCGGCTCTCGCGGGCGCTCATCTACCCGTGTCCGGCCCTGAGCGAGCGCGCGGCCGACCACGCCACGACCGTCGAATGTACCCGCGCGCTGGCCGGGGCGCTCGCCGACGACCTGACCGTGGTGCGTGCCCCCGTCGGCTGGCATCACGCGCTCGCCCTGGAGACCGCCGGCCACCCGTTCGGGGCGACGGTGTCGCGGTTCGACGCGTCGCCCGCCCCGGGCGACGCCCGGGCGGCCCCGGACTGGACCGTGCTGACGGCCGACGGCGACCGACGCTCGCTCGACGCGGTCGCCCTCGACGACCCGACGCGGTCGACCTGTGACCGGCTGACGGCCGGCGAGGCGGCGGCCGAGTTCCCGGTGGCGACCGGTACGGGGCCGACGCCGCCAGCGGGCCCGTTCGCCGCGCGGGACGACCTCGGCGGTCGCCATCTCAGCCCGGACGGGCGGCTGGTGCACGACCTGGCAGTCGCGCACGCCCGGGCGCGACTCCGCGACCACGGCGCCACGCCGGTCGAGACGCCCGCGACGTTCGACCTCGGGGCGTCGGCCGTCGCCGACCTGCTGGGCGCGGTCGGGGAGCCCTGGCCCGGCGCCGACGCGGGCGTCGACGGGGCGTTGCGCGTCTCGACGCGGCTCGGGGTCTGTTCGCTCCTCCGCGACGCGACGCTCTCGCGGGCGGACTGCCCGGTCCGCCTCGCAGAGGCCGGCCCGCAGCGGACGGCCGACGGCGGCGCGACGGTCCCGACCGCCCACGCCGTCGCGGGCGACCGGGACGGCGCGTGGGCGGAACTCCGCGCGTTCGCCACGCTGACCCGCGACCTGCTGACGGACTGTGGCCACCCGGCGGTCCCGGTCTGCCGGGCCGGCGGCGACGCCGACCCGGCCCGCCTCGACGCGCTCGCGGCGGCACTGGACCGTCCGGTACTCCTCGCCCGACACGGCGGCGGCGAGGCGGTCGACCTGACCTTCCGCGACCCCGAGACCGACCGTGCGGCCGTCGCGCCACGGGTCCGGCTCGACCCCGAACTGGCCTCGCGTGCGGACCTCACGCTCGCCGACGGCGACGCGCCGCTGCTCGTCGAGTGTGCGCCCGTCGGCGCACCCGACGACGTCCGCCGGTCCCTTCCGGACCCGGCGCCCGCCTGGCTCGCGCCGACGCAGGTCCGGTTCCTCACCGTCGAACCCGGCCACCGCGACCGAGCCGCCGCCCTCGCCGGACGCCTCGCCGACGCCGGCCTCCGGGCCGACGTGGACGACCGCCCGTCCCCCGTCGGCGAGCGGTTCGACCGCGCGGCCGCCGACCGGGTCCCCCTCGTCGCGGTCGTGGGCGACCGGGAGGCCGAGGGGGGCGACCTGAAGCTCTACGACCGCCGGGCCGACACGGAGCGGACGCTGTCCCCGTCGGCGCTCGTCGACGCCCTGCACGAGCGCGTCGCGGGGTTCCCGGGGCGCGAGCCCTACGGACCACGGTTCGTGGGCGAGGGAGCACTGTCGGATGTATTCGGTGAACCGGACGCCGCGAATGGGAATCCGACAGGTTAGCTGGATACTGTCGGGGGGACGCGGCTGCGAGTGGAATCACCGGGATAGCGGGGGACTTACAGCTCCCCGCTGGGCGAGAGCGGACCGTCGAGCCGCTCCGCGGCCGCCTCGACCAGCTTGTAGCGCTGGACCTTCCGGGTGCCCGAGCGCGGGAGCTCGCCGACGAAGAAGACCCGCCGCGGATGGGCGTACGTCGGCACCCGTTCCAGCGCGAACTCCCGGACCGCCTGCTCGGTCACCGCCTCGGGGTCGGCCCCGCTCTCGCGGACGACGAACGCCACCGGCGCCTCGCCCTTCACCTCGTGGTCGGCGGCGACGACCGCGGCCTCGGCGACCTCCGGGTGGTCGAACAGCGCGTTCTCGACCTCGGCGGGGTAGACGTTCTCCCCGCCGACGATGATCATGTCGTCGGCCCGGTCGACCATCCAGAGGAAGCGGTCCTCGTCGACCCGCGCGATGTCGTCCGTGTAGAACCAGCCGGCCTCGTCGAAGACGGCCTCGTTCCTCTCGGGCAGGTCGTGGTAGCCCTGGCACACCTGCGGCCCTCGGACGGCCATCTCGCCGGTGTAGGACGCCTCGTCGTCGAAATCGACGTGGTCGGTGATGTCGACGGGCGCCTTCGGGTCGAGACACTCTGCCGGGACGCGGGTCTCGCCGGTGGTCGGGTCGACGAGCTTGATCTCCATGTCCGGGCTCGGCCGGCCGATGCAGCCGGCGCCCTTGATGACCCCGCGGACGGTGTTGGTGGTGCCCGCGGGCGTGGTCTCGGTCATCCCCCAGCCCTCGATGAGCTGGGCGCCGAACATCGCCTCGACGCGGTCGCGGGTGTCGTCGGCCAGCGGCGCCGCGCCCGACCCCACCGTCTCGACACTCGAGAGGTCGTACGCGTCCGGGTCCGACTCGTACGCCGCCAGCATCTCGATGAAGATGGCCGGGATGCCGGCGAACTCCGTCACGTCGTGCTCGTCGATGGCCCCCAGCAGCTGCGAGGCGACGGGCAGCGTCTTCAGCACGATGTCGGCGCCGTTGTACAGCCCGTTGATGAGCACGACGCTCAGCCCGTACATGTGGAACAGCGGGAGCACCAGCAGCGCCGTGTTCTCCTCCGGGTCGCCGGGGCCGGTCTTGGTGTAGGACCGTGCGGTCGTCAGGACGTTCTCGTGGGTCGTCAGCACCCCCTTCGGGTCGCCGGTGGTGCCGGAGGTGTAGCACTGCAGGCAGACGTCCTCGAACTCCCGTTCCGGGCGGTCGAACTCCGGGCTCGCCCCGTCGACGTGCTCGTCGTAGTCCAGCAGCCCGGCGTCCTCGTTGCCGCCGGGGATGAGCGTCGTCTCCACGTGCGCGGCGAGGTCCGAGACCACCGAGGGGAACACCTCCGACCCGACCAGCAGATCGACGTCGGCGTCCTCGAGGATGTACGCCAGCCGGGGCTTGTCCATCCGGTGGTTGAGCGGGACGGCGACGGCGCCCGCCCGGACGATACCGAAGAACGTCTCCGGGAACTGCAGCGAGTTGGCGATGTACATCGCCACGCGGTCGCCCGGCCCCACGCCCAGCTCGACCAGCGCCGACGCCACCCGGTCGGCCCGCCGGTCCAGGTCCGCGTACGAGTACTCCTGCCCCCGGTACTCCAGGGCGCGCTTCTCGCCGTACCGCTCGGCCCCCATCGCCGGGACGTCACCGACGTGCCGGAGCGGTGCCTGCCGGTAGTACTTCATGCGAGCGTGTGACGTGGTGCCGCCCGGTAAAACTCTGTTCCCTGTTGGCACGCCCGGGTTAATGACGGCCCCTCAGTCCCGCTCGTAGCCGACGGACTCGTCCAGCTCCACGCGGCTCCGGGCGAACCGGCCGGTCCCCCGGGCGATCTCGTCGCCGTCGTCGTCCTCGGCGATGGCGCTCGCCAGCAGCTGGTTCGGGTTCGCGTTGACGACGACCCCCTCCGCGCGGACCGTCCCCTCGCTCATCGGCCGTTCGAGGTGGACGTCGAACCCCGTCGTCAGGCAGAAGACGTCCTCGACGAGCGAGTTGACCGCAAAGAAGGCCGCGTCGTCGAGCGCCCTGAAGTAGTACGAGCCGTGCATCCCGCCGGCGGCGTGGTGAGTCGACTCGTCGACCTCGAACTCGACGGTCGCCTCGGCCGTGCCGATGGAGAGCGTCGGGTCCAGCCGGTCGTTGCACGGTGCCTCGTGGTACATCTCCTCCAGTGCGCGCAGATGGGCCTCGTCCGGCCCGGGGTCGTCGTCTGCCATCGCTTGGTCGCGGACGCCGACGGTGAAAACGGTGCCGGGACCGAGCGTGTCCGGGGTACTGGGCGTATCCGGCATCCGCCTCAGCTATATATCGTATACCCGAATCCGTGATAGAGGGGCGGACGTTGAGATAATATAGCCGGTATTGCGTTCGAACACCACCGTTTCATGTACAATACGGCAAGTACTGACGTATCCTCCGAGCGACCGGCAGCGACGTGGATGCCGCCGCAGCCCTCGCGCTCGGAGCCACGGTGCCTGCATCGCCCCGCCGGGTCGCGCGACCGGGGATTCCGAGGGGGGAGCTCCCGACGAGGTCGCCGCGGGACGTCGGGATCTGTCGATGAACTGCCTCGGCCGAGCCCCGGCGACAGTGTGACCTCGCTACACGGCCCCAAAGGGTCCCCGCAAGGACAACGATTTTGAACGGCTGCGACGGAAGAGACACATGCTGATTACCATCTCCGGCCCAGCCGGCAGTGGAAAGAGCACTGCCGCGGCCGGGCTCGCCGAGGCGCTCGGGTACGAGCACGTGAGCGGGGGTGACGTCTTTCGGGCGCTCGCCGACGACCGCGGCATGACGCCGCTGGAGCTCAACCGGGCGGCCGAGGAGGACGACACCATCGACCGCGACCTCGACCGGCGGCTCCGCGAGACCGCCCGGGAGCGCGAGGCGCTCGTCCTCGAGTCGCGGCTGGCGGGCTGGATGGCCGGCGAACACGCCGATTTCAGGATGTGGCTGAACGCGCCACTCGCGGTCCGAGCACAGCGGATCGCCGAGCGCGAGGACAAGTCCGTCGACCGGGCCCACGAGGAGACCCGCGCCCGGGCCGAGAGCGAGGCCGGCCGCTACCGGGAGTACTACGGCATCGACATCGCGGACCTCTCCATCTACGACCTCGTGCTGAACACGGCCCGGCTCGACCCCGACGGGGTCGTCGACGCGCTCCGCGTGGTCGTCGAGGCGTACTCGCCCGAGGGCGACGAGGGGAAGACGCCCGTCGAGGGCGTCCGGTACGAGTTCTGAGATGAGCGACGCCGACGCGCCGCTGCGACCGGCGCCCGAGGCCCGCTCGGTCCCCGAACTGCTCGCGTTCGGCGTCGTCAATCTGGACAAGCCGCCGGGCCCCTCCGCACACCAGGTCGCGGCGTGGGCACGCGACCTCGCGGCCGACGCGCTCGGGGCCGGCGGCGGAGCGGCTGACGACGCGCCGGCCACCGTCGACCGTGCGGCCCACGCGGGCACGCTCGACCCGAAGGTGACGGGCTGTCTGCCGCTGCTGCTCGGCGACGCGACGCGGCTGGCGCAGGCGCTCGACGACGCCGTCAAGAAGTACGTCGCGGTGCTGGAACTCCACCGCCCGGCGCCCGCCGACACCGACGCGACGGTCGCCGAGTTCGAGGGGCCGCTGTTGCAGAAGCCGCCCCGGAAGTCGGCCGTCAGCCGGCGGCTGCGGACCCGGACGGTCCACGAACTGGACCTGCTGGAGCGCGAGGACCGCCGGGCGCTCCTGCGAATCGAGTGCGAGGCCGGCACCTACGTGCGGAAGCTGTGTCACGACCTCGGGCTGGCACTCGGGACCGGCGGGAACATGGGCGCCCTCCGCCGGACGGGGACGGGCAGCTTCGACGACACGACGCTCCGGACGATGCATGACTACGTCGACGCGCTGGCCGTCTGGCGCGAGGACGGCCACGAGGGGCCGCTCCGGGCGGTCGTCCAGCCCGCCGAGCGCGTGCTCACCCACCTCCCGCGGGTGACCGTCGCTCCCAGCGCCGCCCGGGCGGTGGCGACCGGCGCACCCGTCTACGCCCCCGGCGTGCTGGGAGTCGAACCGCCCCGCGAGGGGATGGACGAGGGCGCCGACCCACAACCCGGCACGGGCGAGGACGCGCCCCTCGTCGCGGGGTACGTCCCCAGCGGCGCGGCGGTCTGTCTCGGGCGGCTGGTCGGCGACCCCGACGCCGAGCGCGGGACCGTCGTCGACCTCGAGCGCGTGCTCGTGTAGACGCTCCCGACCCGGGCGGCACGTGAGCCGACACCACCGACCCCCGTCGGTCACCGGACCGCCCGCTGGATGCGGTCGGCGAGGACCACGTAGGGGTCCACCCCGTCCCCCTTCTCCACGTAGTCGGTGACGTCATCCAGAATGGCCCGTTTCGCGACGTGTTCGCTTCCCTTCCCGGTAAAGAGGATGAACGGGAGGTCGGGATGCGAGTCACGCACCCGCTGGAGCAGTTCGACCCCGTCCATCGCGGGCATGCGAAAATCGCTCACGACACAGTCGAACGACCCCTCGTCGATCAGCTCCAGGGCATCGCCCGGCCGTCGGGTCGTCGTGATCGCGAGCCGGTCGGACTGGCGCCGAAGGAACACCTCCGACAGCTCCAGGACGTCCGGTTCGTCGTCGACCAGGAGCGTCTCGACCGGTCCGTCCGGGGACGTCTCGTTCCGATCGGGTGGCTGCATTCGCAACGGCGACTGGAGATACCGGCCGAACAGGTTGAACTGCCGGGGCGACGGGAGCCGGGCCGTCGTCATCGCGGGCCGACCGTCCCGGCGCCAGTAGAGCGAGATGGTCGGCCGGGAGTCGCCCGCTCCGGCCTGGCTCTTGAACTTCGTGAGGGCGTCCCGCGGAATCGTCAACACCGGGTCGGCGTCCCCGTCGGTGGCACGGAGTCGGGTCGCGCGCACCCGGAGCACGAGATCCGACCGTGAGAGCTTCTGGTTCCCCCCCTCGGTATGTCGAACCGTGAGCGGCGTCTCGTCGAGCAGAACCCGGAACAGCGCGTGCTGGAACCGGAACAGCGTCTCCGCCCGTCCCTCGACGGAGACGAACTGCTTGTGCCCCCTCCCCATGAACGCGACCGTGACCGTCTCGGTCGCGTCCGGATCGGCGAGGGGGGAGACGTCCTGTGCGATGTCGAAGACGCGGTCGAGCGGGATCCGCCGCGTCGCCGCGTCACCGGTCAGGACCAGCCGGTCGCGGTGAAGCGTGACCCGCGCCTGCCCCGCATCGTCGGCCTCCCCACCGAACGAGATGCTGGCGCCGAACTCCACGATGCTCGACTCGCTCACCGTTCGCGACGGTTGACGGGGCGCCGCTATCAGTATTTGGACGGATTCGGTCGCTCGAACCGGGCGGGCGATTAGGTTCGCCGGGCCCTCGCCGCGGACGGTGGCGCCGGCCACGATGGCGGTGAACCCGACGGGCGCGAGCGTGCATTCCCGCGCCGGTGCCGGCGTCGGCTCGGCGCCGCGGCGCTCCGGCACCCGATCCAGGACCGGAAGCACGACGGCACGGCCGTGGACGTGGACCACGGGAAGGGTCACGGCAGGGGACGGGCCCCCGCGAGATCCGCCGGCCCGGCGCTCAGGTCCTCGACCAGCGTCGCGATACGGTCACCGAGCGTCCCTAACGGCAGGCTCGGGACCGCGTGACCGGCCGACTCGCCGCGGCCCGTTACCGCGACGGGGCGACGAAACGACACCCTCTTTACCCGGAGCCGCGTTCGCCGACACGCAAGGGACCGTGGGGTAGTGGTATCCTATGCGGATGGGGTCCGTATGACCCGAGTTCAATTCTCGGCGGTCCCGCTCGACTCTTCGAACCGTCGGTACCTCGAGACGCGACCACGTCGTGTCCCGGCGGCCCCACTTCCGAACCGACACCGTGAGCGTGCGGTCCCGCGGTCCGCACGTGGTCCTCCGCTACGGTACTCCCCGAACGCGAGGCGACCTGACGGGGACGCCCCGCTTCGGGAAGGTACAAGTAGCCCGGAGCGCTCCGGACAGACGGAGTCCTGATCCAGTGCGCTACCAGGGCCTTACAGCCCGGGCCGCTCTGGCAGGTAGGGTAGCGTAACCCAGCTATCCGCCCACCACTCATACTGCGGTCCCCTGTCGTATCACCGGCCCAGCGCGTAGCGACGCCGCCCCGCCCGGACGAGTGGCGCGTCGGTGCCGGGCCGCGGCGGGTCGTTTCAGCCGTCGAACCCGGGGAGCATCGCGATGTCGCTCCACGCGGCGGCCTCGTGGCGCGCGCTCATCGCCTCGACGTACTCCTCGTCCTGCATGAAGGCGTACGCGTCGTCCTCGGACGGGAACTCGATGACGACGGTCCAGTTGCCCGCCCAGTCGCCCTCGAGCTCCTCGGCCGCCTCGCTGGCGACCAGCACCTCGCCGTCGTGGGCGGTGATGCGGTCGAACGTCGTCGGCATATACTCCGACCGGTAGGTGTCCCAGTCCTCGACCGCGATCTGTGCGACGATGTACACCGTTTCCCCCTCGTGTTCACTCATCAGTTCATCCGCGGGCGGCGGCGATAAAAAGCCGCCGTCGCCGCCGCGGCCCGACTCACCGGTCGGGCAGTCCGATTCCACGAACGTTTATGTAGCGACGGTAAGAACCGGTGGACGAGTGCGCTCTCAGAGCGCCGGTCCCCGCGCCCTACCCACCGACGCGGCCGCAGCGTGGGACCCGCGATGACATACGGTAGACAGGTGACAACATGACTCACGAGACACCCTCCGCGGGACGCTGGCGCCGGGCGGTGACCGCCCTGGTCGCCCTGCTGATGGTCACGAGCGTGGCCGTCGGCGCGGGCGCCGGCACCGTCGCGGCGGCGGACGACGCCCCGGCCCAGCGGTCCCTCCAGGAGGACGACGACAGTACCGGCAACGAAACGCTCGACCCCGCGGACGAGGTGTTCGTCAGGGAGAACGGTGACGTGATCCTCCTCTACGGCGACGAGAGCAACGCCAGCGAGGAGCTCTCGCAGGCGGAGTACGGTCTCGACGTCGGAGAGGGCATCTTCAACGCCCTCATCGTGACCACTCCCGAGGAGGCTCCCAACGCGACGGGGTCGGTCACCGCCAGGCTCGAACCGAGCGCGTTCAGCGCGGAGGGCGACCTGACGGCACCCCGGCCGACGGCGGTCGACGACCTGAGCCTGACCATCGACGGCGCCCGGACGCCGGAGAACAGCCGGTTCGACGCGAGCGGCCGGCTGGCGGTCAACACGCAGGAGGCCCCGTCGCTCCGGCTGATCGAAACCGCCGACACCTCGCTGCAGGCGACCGTCGCCCCGAACTCGTTCGACGCGTCCGGGGAGTTCTCCGCACAGACCAGCACCCAACTCGGGGAGCCCCAGGAGCAGTCGTTCACCCTGACCGAGGGGACGGGGACGTACACGCTGGAGGCGAGGCAGAACCAGACCATCCGGGAGTTCTCGCGTGAGCAGTGGAACACCAGCGATCGCGCCCGCCGGACCATCGAACAGCGCTACGCCAGTGTCGCCGAGGGGCTCGGCGGCAGCGCGACGGTGACGCTCGACTCCTACTCGTTCGCCAACACCAGCCAACGGGGCGTCTACCGGTTCGACGTCTCGTACACCATCGAGTACGAGGGCGTCGACGAGGGACTGGAACGCGTGGCTGCGTCCCAGCTCGCCAACTCCGAGGAGTTCAATCTGACGCGGGCCGAGGCCTCGGCCATCGCGACGAACGTGACCGCCCTCACGATCGAGCGCGCCAGCGTCGATTACCGGATGGGTCAGCAGTCGGTCGCGGGGAGCGCCGACATCCAGCTGGAGAACTACAACGACGCGTTCCTGAGCGGCCTCGACGCGCTGGCGGCCTACTCGCCCCCCGAGGGCGAGGTCGGCTTCGACTCCGAACAGCTGGAGAACGTCCGGGCCCGCATCGAGGCTCAGCGTGACGCCGAGTTGACGCGACGCTACTCGCTGAGCGCCACGCATACGCTCGAGTCCCAGTCACAGGCGGTCATCGAGCTCCAGGCACAGTCCCGGACCGAGAACTGGCAGGCCTACGTGGCGGAACTGGAGAGCCGCGACATCACCGTCGGCAGCCAGGAGTACTCGCTCTCCGCCGAGACCGACGGCGAGAACGTCGTCGCCAACGGCTCGCTCACGGTCGAGCGCGAGGGGCTGGTCAGCGATGCCGTCGACCAGTTCCTCAACACGACCGAGGCCGGCGCCGAGGAGGACGAGGAGGTCGCGCAGGCCCGGAGCTTCGTCCGCGCCTTCCGGGAGGCCGGCTTCGAGAAGGCCCGCACCGACATCACCGTGACCGAGGGGAACGTCACGGTCGAGGCGGGCGCGAAGTTCGATGACATGGCGGCGTTCCGCGACGTGCTCCAGCAGTCCGGTCGCCTCGACCTCAGCATCACGCGGGTCGTCGGCCAGCAGAACGAGACCGGCGCCCTGAATCAGTACGTCTACGCGCAGGGGGCCGTGAGCGCCAACGCCTCCGAGAGCGAGGTGCGGGAACTCTCCGTGGTCGACGAGGACACCACGGTCAACATGCCCGGGACCTACGACCGCTCGTTCCCGGAGATGGACACCGAGCGGGCGTACCGCTACCTCGAGCTCGAACCGCCGACGCCGACCCCGACGGCCGACGGCGGTGACGGCGGCGATGGCGGTGGCGGCGAAACCGACACCGGCGGACAGCCCGGCTTCGGCGCGGCGGCCGCGCTCGTCGCGCTCGTCGCCGCGGCACTGCTCGCCCACCGACGTCGCTGAACGGCTCGCGACCTCTTCTTTCGCCGCCCGCCGTCGAGCCGCGCGTCCGACACCCGCATGCGCCACGGCACCGCTCAACGGATATCGTCGGGACCCCGAGCCACGAGCGAACGTCGAGCACGGATGTGAGCTACGAGCGGGCGGAGTAGAGGACGGTCGAGGTGGGGAGGACGGCATACGACCGCTACGGGACCCGGGAGGACGCTACCGGGCGAATCAGGGCGTACGAGCGGGTCGGCGGGGCCGGCGCGCTGCTGGCGTCGTCGGTCGCGTTCGCCCGCGCGGACGTGCGATGCGGAGCGGGAGCCCCGGGGCAACGGGTCGCCCGGCTACGGCCTCAGTCGGTCCGTCGGACGCGGGGGTTGGTGACGGCGCCGTTCGCCGCGGAGCCGAAGGCGGCCCCGTACTTCGCGAGCACGCCGCCACCGTACGAGGGCTCGGGCTGCTCCCACTCGTCGAGCCGCGCCGCCAACTCCTCGTCGGAGAGGTCCACCTCGATTGTGCGGTCCGGGATGTCGATGGTGACGACGTCGCCGTCCTCCAATGCCGCGATGGGGCCGCCGACGAACGCCTCGGGGGCGACGTGGCCGATCATCGGGCCCCGGGTGCCGCCGGAGAACCGGCCGTCGGTCAGGAGCGCCACGTCGTCCTCGTGGCCGGCGCCGACGACGGCCGCGGTGACGCCGAGCATCTCGCGCATCCCCGGCCCGCCCTGTGGCCCCTCGTTCCGGATGACGATGACGTCACCCGACTCGATATGCCCCTCCTGAACGTAGCGCATCGCGTCCTCCTCGTCCTCGAAGATTCGGACGGGCCCCTCGTGGTGGAACTCGTCCTGTCCGGTCGCCTTCAGGACGGCGCCGTCGGGCGCCAGGTTGCCCGAGAGGATCTTGATGGCGCCCTCGGGGTACTTCGGCTCGTCGACGGTGTAGAGGAACTCCGCGTCGATCCCGCCCTCGGCCGGCAGGTCGAGTTCCTCGAGCTCCTCGGCGACGGTGCGGCCGGTGACGGTCATCGCGTCGCCGTGGAACAGCCCCGCGTCGAGCAGGCGTCGGATGACGACCGGGACGCCGCCGACCTCGTGGAGGTCGTTCATGACGTGAGCGCCGCCGGGCTGGAGGTCGGCGATCTTCGGGGTGCGACGGCTGATGCGGTCGAAGTCCTCGATGTCGAGCTCGACGTCGGCCTCGGCCGCCAGCGCGAGCAGGTGGAGGACGCCGTTGGTCGAGCCGCCGATGGCGGTCTGGAGCGCGATGGCGTTCTCGAACGACTTCCGCGTCAGGATGTCCGACGGGCGGCGGTCCTCCCGGATGCACTCCAGCACGAGGTCGCCGGCGCGCTCGGCGACCTCGTAACGCTCCGCGTCCTCGGCGGGCGCGGAGGCCGACCCGAGCGGGGCCAGCCCGAGCGCCTCGCTGATGGAGGCCATCGTGTTCGCGGTGTACATCCCGCCACAGGAGCCCGCACCCGGGCACGCGTGGCGCTCCAGGTCGTCCAGTTCCTCGGCGGACATCTCGCCCTCTGCGTATGCGCCGACCCCCTCGAACACCTGGACGATGGTCACGTCACGGCCCTCGTGCTCGCCGGGCATGATGGAGCCGCCATAGAGGAAGACGCTGGGCAGGTCCGTCCGGATGGCGGCCATCATCATTCCGGGGAGGTTCTTGTCGCAGCCAGCGACCGTGACGAGCGCGTCCATCCGTTCGCCGAAGGAGACGAGTTCGACCGAATCCGCGATGACCTCCCGGGAGATGAGCGAGGCCTTCATCCCCTCGGTCCCCATCGAGATGGCGTCCGAGATGGTGATGGTACCGAACTCGATGGGCATCCCGCCGGCGTCGTCGACGCCGTCGACGGCGCTCGCGGCCACGTCGTCGAGATGGACGTTACAGGGAGTGATGTCCGCGGCCGGGTTGGCGACGCCGACCATCGGCGACGCGAGGTCCTCATCGTCGAACCCCATCGCGCGGAACATCGAGCGATGCGGGGCCCGTTCGGGCCCCTCCGTCACCTCCCGGGAGCGGAGGTTCTCGGGCTTCTCGTCGTCGGGTCCGACCGCGTTGTCGTCCTCCCCGCCGCGTCGGGGGTGTTGCTTACTCATACCAGTCCCTTGTCGTGCACGGGTTTAACTTCCGCGAGAGGGCCGGCCGCCGTGGAGACGAAACGGGCTTGACGGCGGCAGCTCAAAGGTTGATGATGCGAGCTACGGTGGAGGCCGGCGCGCGACTGCACGTCGGCTTTGGCAACCTCTCGCTGGCCCACGAGCGCCTCTACGGTGGCGTCGGGCTGTCGCTGGCCGAACCGCGCGTCCGCCTCTCGGCCGTTCCGACCGAGGGGGTGCGCTGCACCACCGGCGAGGGCGTGGCCGAAGCCGCCACGGCGGTCGTCCGGGACCACGCGACGACCGCGTGTGACCTGCTCGGGGTGTCCGGGGCGGAGGTGCAGGTCGAGCGCGCGCTCCCGCGCCACGTCGGCCTCGGGAGCGGGACGGCGACGGCACTGACGGCGCTGACGGCGATCGCCCGTGCACACGGCCACGAGCCTCGCCCCCGCGAACGGGCCCCGGCGATGGGACGGGGCGGTCGCTCCGGCGTCGGCGTGGCGGTGTTCGAACGCGGCGGCTTCGTTCTCGACGCCGGCCACCCGACCGAGCGGTTCACCACCGAGCCGCCGGCACAGGGCGACTGGACGGTCCCGCCGGTGTCGGCGCGGCACCCGCTCCCGGCGGACTGGCGCGTCGTGCTGGTGCTACCGGACGCCGAATCCGGTCGGCACGGGAGCGCCGAGGACGAGAGTATGCGCGCCGTCGTGGAGTCGGCCGACCCGTCGGTGGCCGACGAACTGGCGGCGCTGACGGTACGGCGGCTCCTGCCCGCGGCCGCCGAGGGGCGGCTCCATGCCTTCGGCGACGCGGTCGCGGAGTTCGGGCGGCTCAACGGGGCCTGGTACGCCGACGAGCAGGGCGGAGTCTACCGCCCGCCCGCGGGCCGGGTCGTGGAGTCGCTCCGGACGTCGACGGCGGTTGCGGGCGTCGGCCAGTCCTCGTGGGGCCCGGCCGTCTACGCGCTGACGGATGCGACCCGGGCCGACGCGGCCCGGCAGGCCGCCACCGAGGCGCTCTCAGCCGCCGACGCGGAAGGCGAGGTGCTGGTCACGCGGCCCCGGAACACGGGCGCAGAGGTGACGACGGAGCGGTGAGAGGGCGAGCAGGCGATGCGACCGCACTCCGGGCCGTGCATCGCGCTGACGGAACCGGTCCGGCGGTGGCCCGCCGGCCCGGGTCGGGGGCCCGGAGCGACTCGTCAGGACACGGGGTGCCTGCCGCCTGTTGGTATTTGAATCCCCGGAGTTGCAGTATATCTGCTAACTCGATGGCTACGGGTAGTTACCGGTCTGCTGACGAATGGGGGTTGAGAACAACTGTTAGCGCCCGCTCAGAACTCGATAACGAGCCCGTAGCCGGCGCCGAGGAAGCTCCCGTAGAGGACGAGCCCGAGCAGCGTTCCGCCGTCCAGGTTCGGGGCCGGCCCCATCGAGAAGACGGTGAGGTTCTCGACCAGCAGCGGCAGCCCCACGGCGCCGAACACGACCGCCAGCGCGACGCCGTACGCGACGCCGATGGCCGCCGAGGTGGTGGTGACGGCCGCGCCCTTCAGCGCGGGCCGGAGTAGCTGGCGGAGCCCCTGGTTGCGCGAGGACGTCATGATGAGGCTGTTGACGTAGTCGTCCAGGTTGCTCCGGACGAACGCGACGAACAGACCGCCGAACACGAACGCCAGCCCGAGCCACGCCGCCCACGCCGTAATGAACGAACCACCCATGCCGAACAGCGAGCCGATATACCGCATGTACACCGGGCCGCCGAGATGGTGGATGGCGAGGCCGCCGACGAGCGCGCCGAACTGTGAGCCGAACAGGGCCGCCCGGACGGTCCGGGACTGAACACCGGCCCCGACCGACTTGAAGTCCGTCCGGGGCTGGCCCAGCGGCAGGCTGTCGCGGTAGACCGCCGCGAAGACGAAGCCGGCGGTCACGTACGCCAGTAGCCCGGCGCCGACGTACGGCGCGGGGTACGCCTGGAGCGGCGTCACGCCGTCGATGACGGTGGGTACCAGCGCGATGCCGGCGACGATGGCGAAACCGACCCCGTAGATGAGCCCAGTCGTGCCGGCGTCCAGCGCGCTGGTCCGCGCGTCGAACCGCCGCCCGGGGACCACCGCGAGCAGTGCCGCGAGCGGCAGGCAGACGATGAACCAGGCGACGAAGCCGCGTCCCGGGGTCCCGCTCCGGAGGAGCGTCCCCAGCCAGAGCAGGTGTGGTTTCGCGAGCACGTAGAGGAGCACGCCGCCGACGGCACCACCCGAGAGGAGCCCCTTCAGCCCGGCCGTGCTGCGGACGTCGACGACCAGGTCGACCCGGTTCCGCCGGAGCAGACCGTACGTCGCCGTCGTGCCGAGGCCGAGCAGGAAGTAGCCGAAGGCGATGGGGAAGTAGCCGATCGGCACCGCCAGTGACCAGCCGCCGATGGCGCTCACCAGCACCGGAACGGCGAACAGCCCGAAGACGGTCATCCCGATGCCGGCGAAGACGCCGGCCGAGACCGGCGCGTCCATCGCCCGCCGACCGGCGAGCCGCGAGACGAGACCGACCAGCACGAGGCCGACCAGGAAGAGGAAGACCAGACCCCGCTGCTGGGTCCCGCTCGCGAGGACGGTCCCGACGAAGCGCAGATGCGGCGGCCGGACGACGAGTAGCGCCAGCCCGCCGAGATAGATCCCGGCGAGCGAACTGACGACCGCCCGGGCCCCGGTCCGGCGGAGATAGCCCGGGAGGACCTCGCCCTCGGAGAGCACGCCGGCGTAGGTTGTCCCCATCACGGCGCCGAAGACGGCCCAGCCGAGGACGACCACCGTCGGCGCCGGGTCGACACCCTGGGGCGTCTCGCCGACGAGTTCGGGGACCACGAGGAGGCTGAACGCCCCGCCGAGGACGGCCCCGAAGACGAGGCCGGTCGTCGCGTTCCGGCGGACGAACCCGCTCCCGCGGCCGACGACGTTCGCCGCGGTGACCACGTACAGCCCCGTCAGGACGAACGCCACGACGCCGAACAGGAACATCCCCCGGGCCGGGGAGCCGCTCCGGATGACGGTGCCCATGTACCGGAGATGCAAGCCCGAGACGGCGTAGGTCGTCACGGCCCCCGCGATGGCGCCGGCGAACGCCGCGTACATCGTGGCCCGCCGCTTGCTGCCGCCCGTCCGCTCCGTCGTCGCACTACCCACCGCCATGCCGGAGCCGGCGGTCAGGAGCCCCTCGATGCTACTGGGGCCCCCGACACCGCCCGCCGCTACCAGCGTCCCGACGACCCCGACCACGAGGCCGACGAGGGACGCCAGCACCACCCGGTCGTTCGTGCCGTGTTCCGGATTCCCACCGACCCCGGCACGGCCGCGCACGTTCGTCTGCGTCACGGCGTATCTACCACGGTTTTTAAATTCCAGTTGATAAAGCGTTGCGTGGGTGCTCTCCGGCTGTTTATACAGCTGACGGGCCACTCCCGTGAGGTCCAGCCACGGTGGCGGCGCGCCCGCCGGTCGACCGAGCACTCACGATTAAACGGTGCGTCGCATACCGGGCCGAAGTTTTAATCCGTGACCTCGCCACCGCTATGCCGTACCATGGCAGACGAAATCGACTTCCCGAGCGAGGAGTGGTTCGAGGAGTACGAGCGACGAGTCAACGAGAGCGAACAGTACTCCGAGAGCGGCGCCGGCTGGGGCGTTGAGTTCAACGGCGACTTCCTCTACGTGTACGAGGCCGACGACCGCCTCCCGGAGACCCGTCACTTCTTCGTCGGCCTGCACGACGGCGGCGTGACCGATACCCACGAGGTCGACGACCCGGACGAGGTCGACGCCGGGTTCGCCCTCCGGGGAGCCTACACCGACTGGATCGACCTCAACGAGGGCGACATCGGCGCCGTCGACGGGATGATGTCCGGCGTGTTCGAGCTGGAGGGCGACATGCAGAAAGTGATGCAGTACACCCAGGCGTCGGTCGACCTTACCGAGATCGCCAGCGAGATCCCGACGAACTACAAGTACTGAGACGAGTTTTTCCCGCCCGAGTAGAGGCTCCTGTTAGACGCCGCGACCCTGCAGCTTCTCCTCCTCGGGCATATCGACGTTGGAGTCGCCCTTCATCCCCTCGCCGACGTTGGTGGCGATCTCGACGAGGCGCTCGGGTTCGTCCCAGTTGTTGACGGCCTCGACGACGGCACGGCCCATGGCCTCGGGGTTCTCCGCTCCGAAGATGCCGGAGCCGACGAAGATACCGTCGCAACCGTGGTGCATCATCAGCGCGGCGTCCGCGGGCGTGGCGATGCCGCCGGCTGCGAAGTTGACGACGGGGAGCCGGCCCATCTCGGCGGTCTTGTGGACGAGGTCGGCGGGGGCCTCGTGCTTGCGGGCCCACATCTCGCGCTCCTCGCGGCTCTTGCCCGTGATCTCGCGGATGGCGGACTTGATGTTGCGCTGGTGGGTGACCGCCTGGTTCACGTCGCCCGTGCCGGCCTCGCCCTTCGTCCGGATCATGGCCGCACCCTCGTCGATGCGGCGAAGCGCCTCCTGCAGGTTCCGGGCGCCACAGACGAACGGGGTCGTGAACTGGTCCTTCTCGATGTGGTAGTCGTTGTCGGCGGGGGTGAGGACCTCGGACTCGTCGACCATGTCCGCACCCGCGGCCTCGAGGATCTCCGCCTCCTTCGTGTGGCCGATGCGTGACTTCCCCATCACCGGGATGGAAACCTCGTCCGCGATCTCGCGGAGGCTGGCCGGGTCGGCCATCCGGGCGACCCCGCCGCGCTTGCGGATGTCGGCCGGCACCGCCTCGAGGTTCATGACGGCGACGGCTCCCGTGTCCTCGGCGATACGGGCCTGCTCGCGGTTGACGACGTCCATGATGACGCCGCCCTTCTGCATCTTCGCGAACCCGCGCTTGACGAGCTCCGTGCCGCGTTCGAGTTCCTCCAGGTCGGTAGCCTCACTCATAGCTATCTGTTGGAGCCGGACCCACTTAACCCGTGTCTTTGGTGTGGCGAACACCCTCGTGTCGCCGGACGGAATCAGAGGTGCTCGGCCACCGCGGGGGCGGCGCTGACGCGGCTGGCGACCCGCTCGATGGTGTCCGTTCCGTAGAGCCCGGCGACGTCCGCCCGTGCGAGTCTGGTCCGGGCGCTGGCCGCGAACATGGGGTGGACACAGGCCACGAAGACGCGGCCGACGGCCCCCTCGTGAAGATGTGCGATGGCCTCGCTCATCGTGCCGCCCGTCGCGACGATGTCGTCGACCAGCACGACGTCCCGACCGGCGGCGTCGAGGGCCGTCGGCGACAGCTCGATGTCGCCCGTCTCGTGGTCGCGGTGCTTCTCGAAGGCGTCGGTCGCGCCCTCGCCGTACGCGTCCCGGACCGTCGCGGCGAGGTCGACCGCGCCGGCGTCCGGCGCCAGGAACAGCGGCTCGCGGAGGTCCCCGGGGAGCGGCTCGGCGAGCCGGGCGCCCGCGTCGACGGCCTCGAACGGCACGTCGAAGAACTCCCCGATGCCCGGCTCGTGCGGGTTGACGACGAGCACGCGGTCCGTCCCCGTCGAGATGGCCCGGGCCACGGCCCGCGCGGAGACCGGCTCCCCCGCCTGGAACCGTTCGTCCTGCCGGCCGTACCCCATGTACGGGAGTACGGTCACGACCTCGTCGGCCCGCTCGGCGACGGCGTCCTGTAGCTGGAGGAGTTCGACGTGGGCGTCGCTGGAGTCCGTCGCGGCGACCACGACTGCACGACCCCCGTCGAACTCCGGGACGCGGGCCAGCAGCTCCCCGTCCGCGAACCACTCGAACTCGACGGGGGCCAGGGGCTCGTCGAGGGCGTCGGCCAGCGACGCCGCGAGCGACTGCGACCCGGACCCTGGAACTATCATGGGCGCGACTCCCGCGTGCAGGGTAACAAGCGTTTCCGTCGCCGTCGGGTCAACCGAGCCCCACGCCGGGGACGGCGAGTCGGCGCACGTCCGGGAGCCCCAGCGACCGGTCGCGCCAGCCGTCGCCCGCGTTCGCCAGGACCGTCCCCTCGGCGGTGACCGCGAAGGTCGCGTCCGGGCCGTGGGCGACATCGACGACGTGCCCGGCGGCCGGGAGGTCGACCTCGGCCCAGGCGTCGGGACCGTACCCGTCCGCGGCTGAGGAGCGCACGTGCAGTGCATCCGAGGTCGCGGCGTGGGCGCGCCCGTCCGGTGCCGCGGTGACGGCCCGAACGTTGCCGGGGAGCGCGTCCATCCAGCCGTTGCCGAGGTAGTAGAGCCCATCGCCGGTTGCCGCCAGCGGGACCTCCGGTGCGGCGTCCCGGGCGTCCGCGAGCCCGAGTCGGGTGCCGTCCAGCCGGAACAGCCCGTCGGCCGCCGCGACCATGTCGCCAGCGAGCGCGCGCACGTCCGTGAGTTCACAGCAGGTCGACCAGTCGCCGGCGACGGGTTCGTCCGCCCCGCCCACGGCCGGGTCGCCGTCGGGCCCGAACCGTGCGACCCGCCCGTCGCCGGCGGCGTGGAGCGCGCCCTCGTGCCAGCCGACCGCCGCGGCAGGACCGAACCCCGTCGGGCGGAACGCGTCGCCGGTGCCGAGCCGCACGTCGTCGTCGGTGGCGACCGCGAGCCGCCCCCCGCTCCCGGCGACGTCGCGGACCCCGCCCCGGTGGACGAGGCCGAACTCGCCGACGAGGTCGTCGGAGATCTCGACCCGCGCGAGACCGGCGCCAGTGGCGACGAAGAGGACCGTCGTCCCCGTCTTGTCGCCGTAAACGCGTTTCTCGTCGATGGAGATATCGTCATCGCCCATACCGACTCGCGGGTGGCCACGCTCAAATCGGTTGCCGTGGCCCGCGGGGCGGACGGGTCGTCCGGAACCCCTTTGATGTGACCGGCCGGACACCCACGTGATGGAGGTGTTCGGGTCCAGCGGCGTCCGTGGCGTGGTCGGCGACCTGATTACGCCGGCGTTCGTCGGCCGGGTCGCGCGCGCCGCCGGCGCCGTCTGGCGCGAGGGGGCGACGGGACCGGACCGCCCGGTCGCTGCGCTGGCCCGGGACACTCGCCGGACGGGCAGGACCCTGGCCGACGCCGCCGCGGCCGGCCTCACCAGCGTCGGACTCGACGTATACCGGCTCGGCGTGCTTCCCACACCCGGACTGCAGGCCTACGCCGAGCAGGAGGGCGTCCCGGGGCTGGTGATCACGGCGAGCCACAACCCGCCCGAGTACAACGGTATCAAACTCGTCGGGGCGGACGGCATCGAGCTGGACCGCGCGGCTCTCGAGCGCGTCGAGGCCAACGTCAGGGCGATGCGGGCCGACGGCCCCACGGGGCCGGCGTACGCCGCATGGGACCGAACCGGCCGGAGCCGCCGCGTCGAGGGCGCCACTCGACGGTACGCCGCGGACGTGCTCGCGGCGGTCGATCGTGAGGCCATCGCCGACGCGGACCTGACCGTCGCGCTCGACCCCGGACACGGTGCGGGGGCGCTCACCTCGCCGGACCTGTTCCGCGACCTCGGCTGCGAGGTCGTCACGGTCAACGCGACCCCCGACGGCCACTTCCCCGGCCGGAACCCCGAGCCGGTGCCCGGGAACCTCGGCGACCTCGGCCGACTGGTCCGGACGGCCGACGCCGACCTGGGTATCGCCCACGACGGCGACGCCGACCGCGCGATCTTCTACGACGGTGCCGGCGACCCCGTCGAGGGGGGCGCCACGCTGGCGGCGCTGGCCGCCGCAGACCTCGACCCCGGCGACGCCACCGTCTCGGCGGTGAACGTCTCCCGGCGGCTCGTCGAGGCCGCCCGCGGCGCCGGCGCCGACCTCGAGCTGACCCCCATCGGGAGCACGAACATCATCACGCGCATCGAGTCGCTCCAGGCCGAGGGGACGCACGTCCCGGTCGCCGGCGAGGGGAACGGCGGGGTGCTCTTCCCGCCGTACCGCCTGGCTCGGGATGGTGCGTACACGGCCGCCCGCTTCTGCGAGCTGCTCGCCGGTCGTGGGGAGATCGAGGGCGTATCCGGCGGCCGCCGGACCGTCCGCGAAATCGTCGCGCCGTTCGACGGCTACGAGAACGTCCGGGTGAACGTCGGCTACGCGAGCGACGACGAGCGCGAGGCGATGCTGGAGGCCATTGAGGCCCACGCGGCCGCCGCCGACGCCGAGGTGACGACCATCGACGGGCACCGGCTCGACTTCGGCGACGGCTGGGTACTCGCCCGCGAATCGGGGACGGAGCCGCTCGTCCGGGTGTACGCGGAGGCCCCCAGCCGCGAGCGGGCGGAGGCGCTGGCCTACGCGATGCGCGATGACATCCTCGCGGCGAGCGACGAGTAATGCCCCGTCTTGCTCGATTATGCTTCGTTTTCATCGCCCATCGAGATTACAACTAGTATACAATCCGTTTCCGCATCAAACGCCCACGATGAGCGGTCCCATCAGCACGCCCATCAGATGTGACCGTCGGGCGCCGAGCCGGGCCGGAACCAGCCCGAGCGCGCCGGCGACGAGGAACGTTCCCACGCCGACCGGGCCGGCGAAGACGAAGGAGACGGCCGCGAGCCCGACCAGCACGGCGGCCGAGAGCCGCGTGTAGTCGGCTGTCCGGAGCCGACGGAGGTACCGGTCGCCCAGCAGCGGCACCATGCAGAAGCCGGCGACGGCGGCGAGGCCGGCGGCCGCCACCAGCAGCGGGAGGTTGAGCGGCGTCTCCGCGGCCTCCAGTGCCACAAGCACGCCCGTGCGCGGAACGCCGAGCGCTACCAGGGCGAACAGCGCGAATATCGAGTTTGGTTAAATTCAGTACCACTGTGTACAACAAAACTATGTACGAGCAACCGTGTGATATGCTATGACAGATTGGGAGACTGTAACCATTCGCGTAGACCCTGAGACGAAGGGAGAGTGGGAAGAGTACGCAGAGGAACATGAGGAAGTAGCGAACCTCTCCCACCTCGTTCGGTACTCAGTATCGCAGGAGATGGCTTCTGAGACGCCTGCTACCGTCCGCTCAAGCCAGCCAGAGGATGAGCGGATAGGTGAGGTATTACAGGAAATGAGAGAGTTATCTGAGCAAGTGAACGACGTAAACACGAAAGTCCAGTCCTTACAACGAGAGAAAGATGCAACCGAGAAGTTCGACATGCAAACACTCTTACTTGAATTGCTTCCGGTCCCTCAAGAAGAAGAGCTTCGTGGAAAGAGTCAGGGAGAATGGGGAGTTACTGCTGAAGAGTTAGCGTCTCAAATCGGAGCAGAGGACAAGAGTGTAATTCTTGACCCGTTAGACCGGTTGGAAAAGAACACTGGTCTGGTAGTATCAGTATCCGATGGGGATACAAGAGCTTGGTGGAAAAGAGAATGACTGACGAAACTGAAGAAGCTTGTCAGAAGGTTCTCGAGCGACTTGAGAGAAAGAAGGGGGAATCAACCTTCCGCGAATACAAACGGCATGTGCGGCAATTCAGAGAATGGCTAAACGACGGTGTGGGTCTAACTGTGTTCGAGGCAAGCAGTATAGATGTAGAAGATATGGTAGATGATATGTTGGACGACGGCTATTCTCCTTCATCGATTAGAGTACGCAGAGCGGCACTATCCGAGTTCTACGGTCAAGCAATCAGGCTTGATGGAGAGCGTATTGAGGTTGACATTTCGGAGAGTCCTATCGAGGATATCAGCTTAACTGAGTGGGAGGAAATTAGGTCTAAGGAGAAAGAGCGAGAGTACACATCGGAAAATGACGTACCGTACCTCAAACCGGACCAGATACGGAAACTCGCAGATAACGTCCCTCAACCTGCCACCCGGAACGAGCTACTTGTGCGGCTCGGGTTCCAGACAGGCCTACGCAGGAAGGAGTTGGTTCGCCTGAAGATAGACGACGTAGACCAAACGACTCGGAGAGTCGTTGTGCGCGAAGAAAACGCAAAAAACGGACAAAAGCGAGTGGTCAGATATCAACCCAGTCTCGACGTACTCCTGACCCGGTGGGTGGATAACGTGAGACCGACTGTTGCTATGGCAGGTAAGTCCGACTACCTATTCCCGTCCAATCGAAGCCTGCATATCTCCGGACAACAATTCAATACCGTCGTTAAGACGGCTGCTGAGAACGCAGGTATTCAATCAGTCGCCTACGTGAATAAGTCTGGACAAAAAAAGAAGAATGTAACTGCTCATATATTGCGTCATAGTTTTGCTATGGCAGCAATTGATAATGAATGGGATTTGTATGTATTGAAAGATGCACTAGGGCACTCATCAGTGGAGGTTACTGAAATGTATCTGCATAGAGACGAAGAACGCACACTCTCTGCATTCGAAAACAAAGGGCCCAGGTCAAGTTGAACTCTTAATACGTTTGACGATGGATAGTATTTCCATTGAGCTTCACCATGATATCAAAGCTGTTCTCATGGGATGCCGGGAAATTTTGTCCAACTCCAGAATCACTTGTTGATACTGTGTATTCTCTGACTACCTTATCAGAGGTGTCAGGATTATAGATAATACTGAGGTCAAATTCGCGCGTTCCCTCCCCAGAATATTCAAAGTCAACGTAAATATAAACCTCGGTATCTTGTACATCCACCCGAGTATCCTCATAAACTTGACTTATGAACGGATTCATAGGATATCCATAAAATGCCGGAAATGTTAATATACTCCCAAACAGTAACAGGATTCCAGCGACTGTGATGATAGCTATCTCTCTCTTGCCAATGTCGACTTCAGGCACATCGAAACTTTCCTTATCAATATCTATACTTCTCGCCGCCAAGAAATCATTTCTCTCATTTTTGCTAATATTATGGGCGATGACTGAAGAGATACCACTTGGTACGGTAATAATTACACCTGCATAAAACACCTGTCCGAAGTCAATACTCCCACCTACATTACTCGATGAGGTCTGCCCAGTTCCACCATCTGCTTGGGTAGTATTCTGGTCAGCGATGACTGCTACCCCAACCTGCACAGATATTAAAATTATTACGACTAATATCAAAACACCCGCTAAGCTAGTAGAAAAAACTTCCAGATTGGATTTATCTTCCGGTTCTCCCTGTGTTATTGTAGCAAAAACTGAAATAATTGGGCTCAGGAGAAGAGGTATTAACATAAAAATCACTATTAATATTGCACTAGCCAAAATTGATTCAAATTGAGCAATAATTCCAATTAGTGTCAGGCCAATACCTATACCAATTGCAGCAAATACACCTAACGTAGAAATTAGTCGACTCCTTACCCCCTCACTCGCCATACTCCTAAATAATGTTCTTATTAAAAATAGTTTATGCGAGCCTTTGGGTCAACCGTAACACTCCTTCTTCCGGTCGGCATACTTCTTGAATTCACCCAACGGCTGCCAGTACTTCCGGTCAAGTGCCCACAGCATCGTCGCCCACATGAAGGCACCTTGGGAGCAGTTACGGATATCCGAGTTGGCTCCGAGGACCGGAATATTGTCGCCGACCTCGTTGGTCAATCCTGCTGTTTGGCCTCTCTCAGCATCGATTCCCCTATTCGACTGGCTTGACCCAGCCGGTGTCGCAAGCGCATATTCGTCCGGAGAACGGATAGATATCGCATCGCCGTACTGGTGATGACTCTTGTCAGCATATCGGTGATTGTGGACATGTGACTTGATTACTGGGTGGAAGTCCTCCTCGGCAACATTTCCATCCACCCAGAGGGCGATATGTTTGTGAGAGTACCATTCAGTACGGGGAGCATGTAGCCAGACTCCTGCGTAGTCGTCTATTCCTGCCTTCTTCCTCGACCGATACAGAGCCTGCTTGACGGCTCCTGAGCGAAACTCTGCATCGTGGATAGCTGGGTTGACCCAATCATCTCTCTTCCGTGAGCGAGCTGTAAGCGACAACCAGACGGTATGTGGTCGGTCGAAGTGTTCGAAACAGTATCGTGCTGCAGATTTCACTCTCGCGTATCTGTAGTTCGCCTTCTGTACGGTGAATCTCGGCGTGCTTGTACGATTCTTCCGTAGAGGGAGCTTGGCTGAGAGCCACTCTCCGAAGTCATCGGCCCATTCACCCCACGTTTGTCCGTTAAATGAGATGTCGTTACGGTCGGCCCAAATGCTCGCACTCAATTCGGCCAACTCCTCTTCCGGCATTGGCCAACCTACAGGTCACGGTGGGAACCGACGAAGGGATTATCTTCAAGCGATACCGAATTCCCGATGGCTCCATCATACTCTCCACATGCCTCGCTGTATGCGTCCATACCTGTCGAGGTATGTCCCTCCCACAACTCTTCTTCGGGGATTCCCTCACTCTGGAGGTAGTATTCCAGCAAGTAGCGAGCAATCTTTTGAACACCTGCCTCGTTAGATATCTCCTCTTCTACTGTCGGCAGTCGGAGGAGTAGTTTTTCAATTTTCTTATTCATTCTTTGCCTCCTTAGCAAGTTGGCCAACTACAAATCCGAGAGGGACGTGCACATCGAACTTTTGTTCTCTTACTTTGACTATATTCTCTTTCTCTGATTCAGCGACACGAATTGTAGTATCTCTTGTATTCGTCATGACTTCAATTAATGATTGTGTCGGTCGACCCACTTAAATTGAATAAGCATTCCGCATGGGTTCATCTCGGATATAGAGGGAGATACTCAAGTAGTGAATATACATCTAGTTTGTAATCGGAATCGGGCCGAATAGAGCTTATCAGTCGGTATATGTGGTATACAAACAATAAATGGCGGCAGGGATTATTTCTTCCGGTTGGCCACTGTTGTATACGGCATTGTAACGGACAAACTCACGAGAGAGAAACCTGACGAATATTTCAGAGTTTCTGACTGCATGCGGTCGAAGTGGGACGAATACAAAGACAATAAGATATATGTAGAGCCGACAGTTAGAAAATGCCCAATTGGCCAAAAGTTTTTGGAGAGATACGATTAGTAATCTTCTATAATATTTTGTCGCTTACGTTCATACTCTTCCGAAGAAATCAGGTCTGATTCGTGCAGATTATCTAATTCTTGTAATTTATTTTTTATGCCATCTTCACTACTTTCGTCAACTTTCTTGCCTTTCTCCTCACTGGTCCCTGAGCTTTCTTGCCCACCTCGATTAATAAAATCTACCATATTGCGTATATAATCTGGCTCTATGTGGTCCGACAATTTGATTCTGTACTGCCCAACGTCTGACCATACTTGAAAGCCGTTTTCAATATAAATAGCTCTATCAATGATATCGAAATCAATACTGAACTCAGCAATATCTCCAGAAGGGCCAGGAGCCTTCAATAATAATTTCTCTGAGTCCACATAAATTTTCTTTATCATGCTCTCAAATTCGTCTTCTTCCTCTTTAAACTCCCCGTGCATCTCAGTTTCCTGTTTATAGCTTTCGAAAAAATCGCCACGAGACTTTCCTTTTGTCTGACCTTGAATCGATATCTGTCCAGATGTTGTGGTAACACCGGGCAGAATAAGCTTCGCATCTTGACTCCCCGGTAGAGCTGGTATATAAAAATTCTCTTCAATTAACTTTATATCTGAATGTTTCTTGAGCAGATTATTTAATTCGCGTCTATCCAAGCGATAGTACATTTCTGCTCCTTCTGAAGTCCTTAATAATGAGTATCCGATTGGCCCTATTAATCCGGAATCGTAAAATATTCCCTTTGAAATGTCATCCAACTTCAAATCTTGCTCTCCGAAAATAATACGCTTATCCGTCAGGCATACAGTTTCTCTTCTTTTCTTTGAACCTTTTCCGGTATACAAAGAACCGTTCTGCACTGCGAGAATATTCTCGTCGTTAGATAAGTAAGGCAATATTTCTAGGTGTTTGTGGCGGAATTTTTCTGCAGAGATATGTTTGTTCGCCATATCTAAACCAGAGGACGACATTCCTGGCACTTCTTTGATTACTCTATCTATCTCTGATTCTTTCCTTTTTTTCTCCTCTTTGCGCTCTTTTTTGGCTCTTTGCTTGTCATCTACGGAACTCAGCCTGAGCGAATACACTGCCATTGCTGGCATTGATATCAGGAATAGAGCCCCGCCAATCGCCCCGCCGGGCTGTGGAGAATAAAACATCAGCACCAGACCCAGAATGAATGCCGCTAACCAGAGCCTTCTCCGTTTGACATCTTCTGCGGTTTGATTATCCTCCATCGTAAAATAACTGTAGGAATCCAGCAGTATAGTGTTTGTCTTCAGCCTAAATTACCAATTGAAGAGTACTGCGGCCATCACTACCAGTTTATGTATGTGGCTTGGCCCAGCTTCTTCCAGTCAAGTCGACCACACACCACTGTGTTCTCTCTGCTGCCTGTTTTGTCTACCGTGTATTACCTCTGTAACCACTCAGTCGATACTATGACAATCGGGCGAGTTCCATGAGGTTGTTTCCGAGATACGAGTCATACTCGTTGAAGACTCTCACAGACCACCGAGCGCATATGGCTGGTTGCAGAAATACTATGACAATCGGGGGAGCGACCATTACCCCAGCTATATGCTGCCTACAGTCAGAGGTCGGCCGAGTGGTTTTGTAGGAGCCATCAGAGACTGCTTAATAAAAAATATAATCTATCAAAAGAACTAGGTTCCCTCTAATCCGCCTGTCTAGTGGAGTCCGAAACTGAGTGCACCACTTCGGTGACGAGATTCGACCACCCTGCGTGCGATTGCCCGAGTCCCGCAGTATAGTGGGCTAAGGCGGGCAATCTGAATAATCTAGTCCGCAAGATTTTTTAATTCTCGGAGCAGAAATTGTTGTACACAGTATTACTGAGTTTTGGCGAATATCGAGTTGGCCGTATTGACCCCGCTCGTCGTGACGACGAAGCCGCGGGCGCCGCTCCCGCCGACCGCGAGCAGGGCGACCGTCGCGGCCACCGCGCTGGAGACGCCGGGCACGTAGCCGACGACGGCGCCCGTGAGCGCCCCGACCGCGCCGAGTCGGGCGACCGTCCGCGGTGCCGTCGCGACCGTCGCGTCGTCCTGCCGGGGGACGCCGCTCCCGCCGAGCGCGTCGACGAGGACGGGCGCGCCGAACAGGCCGGCGAACAGCGGCGTCAGGACACCACCGACCGCGAGCGGTGCCGCCGGGTCGATATCCAGCGTGGCCCAGCCGAGCGCGCCGCTCGCGAGGAACGACCCCGCGCCGACGAGCATCCGGGTCCCGTCCCGCTCGGTGAGCACGAGGACGAGCGCGACGGCGCCGAGTACGAGCGGCAACTGCGCGCGCAGCGTCGGATAGACGGCCACCATCGCCCGCGTGACCGGTATCGCGAGCGGGACGGCGAGGAGCACGGCCACGCCGCTCCCGAGCGCGGAGAGCCGGAGCGCCTCGCGACCCCGGCCCTCCAGGACGAGCCGGTGGCCCGGGAGCGCGGACGCGGCCATCGCCGGGTCCGGGACGCCGAGCGCGAGCGCCGGCACCACGTCGAGGAAGGTGTGGACGACGCCGGTCGCCAGCAGTGCGGCCCCGACGAGCCGCGGCGGCCCGGGGACGCTCGACGCCGCGGACGCGAGCAGCAGAGCCATGTTGTTCGCGTGGAGCCCCGGCGTCAGTCCGCTGACGGTCCCGAGCAGCACCCCGCCGGCGACGAACGCCAGCGCCGTCACCGCCAGCGGCGGGTCGAGGAGGACCCGGACGCCGGCGACGTCGACGGCGGCGAGCGTGACGGACGGGGAACGGAGTGCCGTGAGCACGGTAGGCGCTCTGGCCGCGTTCCCCTACTTGAACTCTCGGACGGCAGCCGGCTCCCGGCCGACGGCCCGCCGTCGGTCAGTCGTCGGCCTTGAGTTCGGTGGCGTCGGCCGTCCCGTTGAACTGGCGGCGGCTGAGCGACGCGACCCGCTTGACGTCGCCCAGGCGGCGGGAGAACAGGGCCAGGCCCAGCACCATGTAGACGCCCGTGAAGACGAACAGGAGCGTGATGCTGGCGCTCTCGGCGGCTGCCTCGGAGAGCGTCCGGATGAGGACGAACTCGGCGACCACCTGCGAGAGGAAGAGCACGAGCAGCACGACCGACTCCTGAACGGAGATGCGGAAGTCGACGAGCACGGCCAGGGCGAAGAAGCTCTGGGCGGCGGTGAGCCAGATCTCGACGGCCTGCTTCTGGCCGAACGGGAGCGCGCCGTACCGCCCGAGCGCGATGCTGTAGACGACGACGAGCGTCCCGATGAGCAGCGTCCACTGGTTGAGCTTCGAGGAGATGAGCGCGTTGAACGCCGCGGTGGTCCGGGCCTTGTTGACCAGATAGGCCGTGACGATGAGCTCCGGCGACTCGGAGGCCAGCGGCGCGAACCACTGGACCATGAAGAACTCGGGGATACCGAACTGGAGGCCGAGCTCCTCCAGCCCGTGGGCGAACGGCTCGACCGCGGTGAAGATGAGGAAGCCGCTGCAGACGAACAGCGCCAGGACTGCCGGCACGCGGAGGCGGGTGGCGAACCCCTGGAGGTAGGCCGGGACGCCGACGTGGGCCTCGCTCTCCTCGACGTCCCCCCGGACGATGACGAAGATGTAGGTGAGGTAGAGCCCGACGAGGACGACCATGTCGACGATGTCGATGCCCCGAGCGGGGCCGTCGCCCAGCCCGAGCGAGAACGGGACGAGGAAGGCGTAGACGGTGGCGGCGGTGAGGAAGAGGATCTCCGTCGCGATGCTCTTGTCCAGCTTGACGGCGTTCGAGAGGACGCTGTCGCCGCTCGTGTCGACGGCCGTGTCCCCGGAGGTGCGGGCCTTGTAGATGGAGAAGAGGGCGATACCGGACCAGCCCAAGCCGATGAGGATGCGGTTGGCCCCGGTCATGTTCGCGACCGCGAGGTCGGCCGCGGCGGCGTCCCCGCGCCCGGCCTGGAAGGCGTACAGCGCATCGACGGCGTACTCGGGGGCGACGGCCAGCACCGCAAGCACCGCGAGCGCGAACGCTCGCGGGACGTCCTTCTCCGCGGTCTCGGCACCCCACGCCAGCAGGAAGGAGGCCCCGAGGACGGCGGCCCCGGCGACGACGACCTGCAGGAGCGTGGAGAGCGCACCCACCGACCCGGTCGCCCAGATGCCGACCCACGGGAGCGTGAACAGCACCGCGACCGCCAGCGAGCCGACGGAGTACCGGGCGGAGGCCATTGGCTGAGGTAGACCGCGCCGGGTTTGTATCGCTTCTGCTTCGCCCCTCGGTCAGACGTCGTCGGGCTGGTCCGCGGCCTCCGCGGTCCGGACGGCGGCGACGTTCTCCGCCACGTCGTGGACCCGGACCACGTCCGCGCCGCGGGCGGCCGCCAGCGCCGTCGCGGCGACCGTCGGGGCCAGCCGCTCGTCGGGGCCGGACCCCACCAGCTCGAACATCGACTTGTGGGAGTGGCCGACGAGAACGGGACAGCCGAGCGCGCGGAACTCGTCGAGCCGGCCCAGCAGCTCGAAGCTCTCGTGGCGGCGCTTCCCGAAGCCCAGGCCGGGGTCGACGAGGATCTGCGACCGGTCGAGCCCGGCCTTCTCGGCGAGCAGCACCCGCTCGACCAGCCCGGCGAGCGTGTCCTCCACGACGTCGTCGTACGCAACCTCGACGTCCGGGTCGACCGGCGCGTTCACCGAGTGCATCACGACGACGGGGACGTCGCGCTCGGCCGCGAGCAGCCGCATCGCGGGGTCCTCCAGCCCGGAGACGTCGTTGAGCAGGTCGGCGCCCGCGTCGAGGGCCGCCTCCGCGACCGACGCCTTCCGGGTGTCGATGCTCACCATCGCGTCCAGGTCGGCGATCCGCTCGATGACCGGGACGACCCGGTCGCGTTCATCCTCGGCGGGGACCGGCTCGGCGCCCGGCCGCGTGGACTCGCCGCCCACGTCGACGATGCCGGCGCCGGCCTCGACCATCGCCTCCGCGCGGGCGACGGCGTCGTCGACCGCGACGAACTCGCCCCCGTCGTGGAACGAGTCCGGCGTCACGTTGAGGATACCCATGACCGCGGTGCCGTCGCCCCAGGGGTAGCCCTGCTCGCGGGCCGCGCGGTCGGGGTCGGTCCGGATGCCGAGCCGCTGTCGGAACTCCTCGCCCAGCTCGGAGAGGCCGTACGGCTGACCGTCCAGCTTCTCGACAAGGCGGTTGAACTGCGCGAGCGTCCCCGACAGCACCACGTCGACCGGCTCCTCGTCCTGCCGGGAGAGCCCCGAGGTGGCGCACTCCCCGCCCAGCGACAGCATCTCCTGTTTGAGATACTCCGCCTGCCGCACCCGGACGCGGGTCTTCAGCGTCCGGTGGACCGTCTTGCCCCGCATCCGCCAGACGCCCGGCCCGGTGACGTTCGCGTCCCGCAGTGTCGCCTCGGCGGTCGGCAGGTCCTCGACCCGCTTGGGGACGTGGAGCCGGGTCCACCGGGTCCGGGCCTCCGCGACCGTGTAGAGCGAACCCGTGACGAGGACGGCGTCGTCCCCGTCGGCGTCGTCGAGCGCGGCCGCCAGCGCCCCCGGGACGTTCCCCGCCTGGTCGACGGGGCCGTGCTTCCCGCTCGCCTCGAAGGCGGCCGCGAGCGCGCTCGTCGCCTCCGCGCGGTCCACGTCCGGCCGGCAGGCGTACACCGCGGCCGGCGGGAGCGCGGCAGCCATCCCGGCGTGGTCCTTGTCGGCCATCGCGCCGACGACGAGCCGCAGGTCGTCGAACGAGTCCTCGAACTCCGCGAGCGTCCCGGCGACCGCCCGGCAGCCCCCGGGGTTGTGTGCCCCGTCGAGCACGACCAGCGGGTCCCGCGAGAGCACCTCGAACCGGCCGGGCCAGTGGGCGTTCCGCAGGCCCGTCCGCAGCGCGGCGTCGACGTCGACTGCCGGGTCCCCGTCGCGGAGCGCGTGGAGGGTCTGGCGGACGAGCGCGGCCGCGACGCCGGCGTTCCGGGCCTGATGGGCGCCCAGCAGCGCCAGTCGGGCGTCGAGCGACCAGTCCGGCCCCGCCAGGGTGGCCACCCCCTCGATACCCT
The DNA here is from genome assembly GCF_007421925.1 of Haloglomus irregulare. Taxonomy (GTDB): domain Archaea; phylum Halobacteriota; class Halobacteria; order Halobacteriales; family Haloarculaceae; genus Haloglomus; species Haloglomus irregulare. The sequence goes on along the minus strand of NZ_QMDX01000001.1, from coordinate 367,995 downwards.
CGCGGCCGTGGTAGTCGACGGTCACGTCCGGGGCCGTCTCGCGGTCGTCGGCCTCGTCCGCCCCCTCGGCCGTCCCGACGGTCAGCACGCCCGCCCGCTCGTCGGCCACCGTCCGGGCGGCCGCGAGCGCCTCGCCCGTCACGCCGGTCACGAGCGGCCGGTCGGTGGGGGCGACGTGAGCCTTGTCGCGGGCGATCTCGGCCTCCGTATCGCCCAGGACGTCGGCGTGTTCGAGCGTGACGCTGGTCACGGCACTGGCCACCGGGTCGACGACGCTGGTGGCGTCGTGCTTCCCGCCGATGCCGACCTCGAGCACCGCTACGTCCACGTCCGCCCGGGCGAACTCCCACAGTGCCATCGCGGTCACCGTCTCGAAGAAGGTCGGCGACTCGCCCGCGCCCGCCCGCTCGGTGATGTACCCCTCGACAGCCTCGGCGAACTCGCACACCGCGGTCTTCGTCATTCGGCGGTCGTTCACGAGGATCCGCTCGCGGAGGTCGTCCAGATGCGGCGACGTGTACAGCCCCACGTCGAGGCCGGCCTCGCGGAGCGAGCGCTCGACCATCCGGGCGGTCGAGCCCTTCCCGTTCGACCCGGCCACCTGCACGCACGGGACGGCGGCGTGCGGGTCGCCGACCTGCGCGAGGAGGCGCTCCGTGGACGCCACGCCGGCCCGGGGGGAGTACCGGCGAAGGTCGAACAGGAAGTTCGCCGCCTCGTGGTAGTCCATACTCCCGAACAGCCCTGGGAGGCGCTTCAGACTGTCGGACTCACCGATGCCATCCGGCGCTACGCCGACCGCCGCATGACCGTCGCCGAATCCGGACACAGTGACGCGAACTGGGCCGTCCCTCGAATCCGCTCGGGAACCGACTCACGGGCCACCGGCTCGAACCCCTGCGCCGCGAGGAACGCTGCCGCGTCCGTCGTGAGCGCGAAGAGCCGCTCGACGCCCGCCGCCCTCACCTCGTCGGCCAGCGCCGCCACCAGCGCCGCACCGACCCCCTGGCCCCGGGCCGACGGCTCCACGACTACCGACCGCACCAACCCGTCCCGACCGTGGCGCTCGACACCACCGACGCCGACCCGCTCGCCCGCGACCGTCGCGACCCGGAACGCTCCCGCCTGCTCGCGGACGTCGGCGGTCGGCAGGTCCGCCCGCGAGAGCAGTCGCTCCACGTAGTCCAGTGCACCCGCCTCGTCGGCCCGGTGGAGGGTGAGGCTCGGGGACATACGCGGTCCTTCGCCGCCCGGCCCGTTAGCTCATCGGGTACGCCACAGTTGCCCGCAGCTACACCGACAGCCGCCGCCGGATCCGCTCGACGGTCGCCCGCAGCCGGTCGCTATCGATGTCCTCACTCGACACCGCCCGGGCCACCTTCACCAGCGCCGCGACCACGACGACCACCTCGACCAGCGCCAGCACCGCGAGCGCCACCAGATACGGGAGCGCCACCTCCAGCAGCGCCAGGAGCGTGGTGCCTCCCGCGACCGCCACCAGCAGCTGCCAGGTCCCGACCAACCCGACCCCGACACCCAGCAACAGCACGACCACGGCCGCCGCCAGATACCGCCAGGGGACCAGTTCAGTGAGACTGCGCATACCTCCCCTCGACCGTGGTCGGTTATGAGTGTGATGGCCGGGGTGTCTACCGGATATTGCTACAGTTTGGGCCCTGGTAGGCTGAATTGCGTATAATGCCGGATAGAAGACAGGAATCCCAGCGCACCGGGACGGATATCGGCTGCATCCGCGCGAGCGGAGCGAGCGCGGTTGGGTTCGAGATGGCGGAGCCGTCCCGGCCTCCCGAAGATCCACGACTTTCGGAGACATCGGCACGAGGGCACGCAGCGCCCGCCGAAGGCAGGTGTGGGGACGTCCGGGCCGGAAAGCGCGTTTACATCATCCCGCCCATCCCGCCGCCCATCCCGCCCATGCCGCCCATGCCGCCGCCGCCGGGGCCGCCCTCCTCCTCCTCGCCCTCGGTGGAGAGGTCGCCGGCGGCGATGATGTCGTCGATCTTCAGGACGAGTGTGGCGGCCTCCGTCGCACTGGAGAGCGCCTGCTCCTTGGCGTGGGCCGGCTCGACGACGCCGGCGTCGAACGTGTCGACCACGTCGCCGCTGAAGACGTTGAGCCCGGCGTGGGCGTCACCGTCAGCGTGGGCGGCGCGCAGGTCGACCAGGGTGTCGATGGAGTCGAGTCCGGCGTTCTCCGCGAGGACGCGGGGGACGAGCTCCAGCGAGTCGGCGAAGGCCTCGACGGCCATCTGCTCGCGCCCCTCGACGGAGTCGGCGAAGTCGCGCAGGCGGCGCGCGACCTCGACCTCGGCGGCACCGCCGCCGGCGAGGACGCGACCGTCGGCGACCGTATTGGCGACGACGTCGAGCGCGTCACCCATGCCGCGCTCGGTCTCGTCGACGACGTGGTCGGTGGAGCCGCGGATGACGACCGTGACGCCGTAGGCGTCGTCGCCGCCCTCGACGAGGAACATGTCGTCCTCGTCGTCGCGGGTGACGTCGGCGTGGCCCAGGTCCGCGCCCGAGAAGTCGTCCAGGTCGGAGACGATGTTGGCGCTCGTGACCTCCTTCAGGAACTGCAGGTCGGACTTCTTGACGCGGCGGGCCGCGAGGATGCCCTCCTTGGCGAGGTAGTGCTGGGCGAGGTCGTCGATGCCCTTCTGGCAGAAGACGACGTCGGCGCCCGCGTCGGCGATCTGCTGGACCTTCTCCTGCAGGCGCTCCTCCTCCTTGTCGAGGAACTCCTGGAGCTGGTCGGGGGAATCCAGGTTGATCTGGGCGTCGGCCTCGGCCTCCTCGACCTCGATGGGCTCGTTCACGAGGAGGACGTCGGCGTCCTCGACCTCGCCGGGCATGTCCGGGTGGGCCGGGTCCTTGTCGATGGCGGCGCCGTGGAGCAGCTCGGAGTCGCTCACGGAGCGGCCGGTCTGGGTCTCGATCTTCACGAACTCCAGGTCGACGACGTGGGAACCGTCCTCGGCCTCGACGGTGACGGCGCCGACGGCGTCGACGATGAGCTGCGCGAGCAGGCTCTTGTGCTGCTCGGCGCCCTTGCCCGTCATCGAGGTCTCGGCGAGCTTCGTCAGGAGCTCGGTGTCGTCGGCGTCGACCTCGGTGGCGACCTCGTCGACCTGTGCGCGGGCCTCCTCGCTGGCGAGGTGGAAGCCACGGATGATGGCCGTCGGGTGGATGTCCTGCTCGAGCAGGTCCTCGGCGTTCTTCAGGAGCTCGCCCGCGACCGCGACGGCCGTCGTGGTGCCGTCGCCGGCCTCGTCCTCCTGTGTCTCCGCGACCTCGACGATCATCGAGGCCGTCGGGTTGTCGATGTCCATCTCCTGGAGGATGGTGACGCCGTCGTTCGTGATGGTGACGTCACCCATCGAGGAGACGAGCATCTTGTCCATCCCCTTCGGGCCGAGCGTTGTCCGTACCGACTCGGCGACCGCCCGGGCCGCCTCGATGTTGTGGCCCTGCGCGTCCTCGTCCTTCATCCGCTGGGAGTCCTCGCCGAGAACGATCATCGGCTGTCCCTGCATTCGCTGCTGGCTCATGGTCATCTCGTGATTGAATGTGATTCTATATAATCGCTGCGGTCCGACGGTGCTCCCGATGTCGGCCGGAGCGCGCGGGTTAACGCCGGAAAACACCGTACGACGGCCCCAAAGCCGCGGTTCGTGCGCCACGCTGTCACACGGGGTGGTCGCCACCCGCCGGGACGCGCTGCCCGGGGTTTATGTACTCAGTCGACGGGCTCCTTCCAGTGGACCGTCGCCGTCCCGACGACGAACGCGTCCTCGGTGGTGTCGTCCCGACGGACCCGCAGCGTGTTCTCGCCGCCAGTCAGCGAGGTGCCCGACACGGAGTCCATCCAGCACTGCCAGCCCGGCGACGGCGGGATGTCGAACCCGGAGAGCGGCTCGCCGTTCACGACGATCTCGTGGCCGAACGTCCCCACGTCGTACGCCTGCAACTGCACGAACGCCTCCGTCGGGTCGTCGGTCGGGACCTCGAACCCCTGCGGTGCCGTCGCGTTCCCCGCGAACTCCGCCCACGGGGTGTCCAGGGCGTCCGCGGTCTCCCCCAACTGCGACATGACGTTCACCAGCGCGTAGTTGGCCCGGCGTGACATGGGCGGAGCCTCGGCGGGGGCGGATATAGGTACGGCGCTACCCGCCCGCCCGGCCACCCGCGCCGACCCGTCCCGAGGGCGCAGATGTTCGACACACCGGCGGCCCTCCGGAACGGAGTGTCTCGTCGCGAGAACGCCGGGACAGGGATTTGAACCCTGGATCCCAGAGGGAACACGCTTTCCAGGCGTGCGCCTTACCACTCGGCCATCCCGGCTCGGTCTGGCGTAGCCCACTGCGGCGCTTAAGGCTGTTCCTTCTCCCCGGTCGTCGGCCCGCCTTCCTCCGTTCGAGCCGCGAACGCGGGCCCGAGCCGCCGTTCGAGCCAGTGGGAGACGCCGGCCGCGACGACGCCGACGACGGCCGCGACACCCAGCGCGACCGCGACCGAGACGGTCGCCGAGGTCAGGAGCTGGAGCGCCTGCACGCCCGCGAGGAAGGTGAGTGCGCCGAGGGCACCCCAGAGGAGGCTCGACTTCGTCAGCGGTCTCATTCCACGAGCGCGACCGCCTCGATCTCCACGGCGACGCCCTTCGGCAGCGCGCCGGCCTGGACCGCCGACCGCGCCGGCGGCTCCTCGCGGAAGTAGCTGGCGTACGTCTCGTTCATCGCCTCGAACTCGTCGATATCTGCGAGGAAGACGGTCGTCTTCAGGACATCCCCGGCGGTCGCCCCGGCCTCGCCGAGCACCGCGAGCAGGTTGTCGAGCGCCTGCTCGGTCTGTGCGGCCACCGGCGCGTCGTCGAGCAGGTCGCCGTCCGGCGTGAGGGGGATCTGCCCGGCCGTGAAGACGAGGTCGCCGTTCGTGGTCGCCTGGCTGTACGCCCCGACCGCGGCGGGCGCGTCGTCGGTGTGGACGATGTCCTTGGACATGGGCGGCGTACGTGCGGCCGCCGCGTTAAAGCCCGGGTGCGCCGCTCCGGGGGACGCGCGGCGCCGCGACCCGGAGCGTAGCCGTTAACCCCGGACCCCGAGAAGGGCCGGGCAACCAATGCGCGTCATCGGAACCGTCGGGCTGGCGGGGAGTGGGAAGGGGGAGTTCGCCGCAGTGGCCCGCGAGGTCGGCGTCCCGGTCGTCACGATGGGCGACGTCATCCGGGCGGAGTGCCGCGACCGCGGGCTCGACCCCGCCGACCATCACGGCGCGGTCGCGCGGGCGCTCCGCGAGGAGCACGGCCCCGCCGCGATCGCCGAGCGGTCACTGCCGCTGGTCCGCGAGGCGCTGACGGACGCCGCGGCCGTGCTCGTCGACGGGCTCCGCTCGGACGTCGAGGTCGACGCCTTCGAGGACGCCTTCGGCGACGACTTCTCGCTGGTGAGCGTCGAGGCCCCATACGAGGTCCGCGAGGAGCGGGTCGTCGACCGCGGCCGCGACAACACCGACCGCGAGACCCTGGCCGAGCGCGACGCCCGCGAACTCGGCTTCGGCATGGGCCGGGCGATGGACCGCGCGGACCTCGTCGTCGCGAACGTCGACTCGCTGGAGCGCCTCCGTGACCGCGCCCGGAGCGTCATCGAGGACGGTGTCGACGCCGTCCCGGGCGACGAGGGCTACGACTGGCGCGAGAGCCCCGGCGCCGAGGCCGCCGAGGCCGCGGGGACGGACGGTGATGCCACGTGACCGACGTGTACAGCGTCGACGTCCAGATCACGGCGCCCGTCAGGCCGACGGAGGTGACCGACCGCGTCCGGGATGCCGTCACCAACCTGTTCCCGGAGGCCGACGTCACGGAGGGCCACGGCGAACTCCTGGGGGAGGCCCACGGCATGGAGACGTTCTCGGAGCTGCTGCACGACCAGGAGATCCTCGACACCGCGCGCGGCCAGTTCCTCGCCGACCGCCGGGGGGATACGTTCTCCTTCGACCTGAAGAAGCAGGCCGCCTTCCAGGGGGTCGTCAACTTCGCCGTCGGCGACCCGGCGGAGCTGGGCGACATCCACGTCCGGGTGACCGTCACCGAGCCGTCGGTCGAGGACTACATCGACCACGTCGCCCCCCCGACGGAGGACGGGCGCCCCGTCGAGGACTGACCGGCGCAGGCCGCCCACTCCGGCGATTCCGGGGGACTGCTCGTGCTGGTCGTCCTCACGGCTGCACCGGCGGCGGCCTTACAGACCCCGCCGACCGACATCACGAACGCGCCCGGTTTCGACTCGGTCATCGCCGGTCTCGTCCGGATGTTCGAGGGGCTCATCACCGGAGTCCAGAGCCTCGCCTGATGACGGTACCCTGCTATCGGTAGCAACGGGCGGATACCACCGACCTCGCACCCCCTCCGCCACCCACGTCCTACCGCCTCTCGGCCTCGGCGATGGCGCTCGACAGGCCGTGCCCGTTCGTCGCGGGTTCCGGCGCCGAGGTGCTGTAGTCCGGGTCGTCGCCGTCCCCCTCGCTCCCCGACGCCTCCTCCGCAGGTTCCTCGTCCGGCTCATCGACACGTCGGACGGCCGGGACGAGTTCGTCGTCCGTCTCGTCGACCTGGCGGACGGCGGACGTAGCGTTCGTCGATACGTCCCGCGGGTCCGGGGCGGTGTCAACGGCGGGGATGGAGTCGTGGACGACCTCGGTCGGGTCGGCGGCGGCGTCGGCCGCCTCGTCGCGGACGATGTTCATCGCGCCGCGGGCGCGGATGGCGCCGTCGACCTCGGCGTCGTCGTGGAGGTCGAGGTTCTCGCAGGCCACGTCGCCGCGGACGTGGGCACCGGGGGCGATGGTCACGTCGCCGCCGCGGGTCGTCACGTCGCCGTGAACGACGGCGTCGGACGCGACCGTGATGTCGCCCTTCGCGCGCAGCGAGCCGAACAGCTCCGTCCGGGCGCCGACCTCGATGGACTCGGCCCGGACGTTGCCGTGGAGCCGGCAGTCGGCGCCGACCGTCGCCGGCGTCGACACCTTCCAGGCGTCGTCCGAGACCCGCGCGCCGCGGGGGACCAGTACGGGTTCGTGCTCGCGGTCGTCGGTCAGGAACTCGTCGACGACCTCCTCGGCGTCCTCGTCGCGGCCGAGCCGCAGCAGCTGCGAGAGGTAGATGAACAGGAACACGACCGTCGGCATCGGGTTCCGGATGACGATCCAGCCGTTCGCCTCGAACCCCTTCTCGATGTCGACGTCGTCGCCGATGTCGAGGTCGCCCGAGACGATGAGCTGGCCGCCGACGTGGACCCGCTCGCCGAGGTAGGCGTCGTCGCCGACGAGCACGTTCCCCTTGACGTCGCACCAGACGTCCAGCCGGCACTCCCCGTCGGCTTCGATGTCGCCGCCGAAGCGGACCCGCTCGCCGGCGTAGACGTTCCGCCCGCGGACTCCGAACTCGACCGTGGACTGGCCGCCGACGACCACGTCCCCGTGTGCCACGAGGTCGTGTTCCTCGACGGTCGTGCCGTCCGGAATCTGCAGCCGGTCCAGCGGGTCCGAGCGAAGTGACACGCGGCTTCGTTGCGAGTCACGGAAAATAAACCCCGCCGCCGCGCACGACGGCCGTCTGACGGACGCATGACGACTCCGCCCGAACGGGGCGCCCGTGTCGACGACGCGCCGTGGACCCCAACCCCTTTGCGTGGGCCTCGCCACCTCTCTGATAATGGCCTCCTGCGACGTGTGTGGGAAGCACGTAGACATGCCGTACCGCTGTAACCGGTGTGGCGGGAACTACTGTTCCGAACACCGACTGCCCGAGAACCACTCCTGTACGGGACTGAACGACTGGAACGACCCCGACGGCGTGTTCGACTCCGGGTTCGACGACAGCGTCAACGACGACACCCGGGGCGGCGGTGGCGGCCTCTCCGACCGCCTCTCGTCGGCGACGAGCACGGGCGGCCCGCTGGGCTACGTCCGCGGGAACGTCTCGTATACGTTCCTCGCGATCATGTTCGTCGTCTTCATCCTGGAGTTCGTCGTGCTGTTCACCCTCGGCCGGGGGGCGTTCCGGGATATCTTCGTGCTCACCTCCGACAATCCGGAGTACGTCTGGACCTGGGTCACCTCCGTCTTCTCGCACTCCCCGAGCACGTTCTTCCACATCCTCGGGAACGGCATCGTGCTGTACTTCTTCGGGCCCGTCGTGGAGCGACGGCTCGGCTCGAAGCGCTTCGCCGCGCTGTTCCTCGTCACCGGGATGCTCGCGGGGCTCGGCCAGATCACCTTCGGCCTCCTCATCGGCGACCCCGTCACGGGCGTCCTGGGTGCCAGCGGCGCCATCATGGCCATCCTCGGCGTCCTGACGGTGCTGAACCCGGGCCTGAAGGTGTACCTCTACTTCATCCTCCCCGTCCCCATCTGGCTGCTCACGTTCGGCTACGCCGGACTGTCGGTGTTCGGCGCACTGGGGACCACCAACGCCCTCAGCAACGTCGCCCACATCGCCCACCTCTCCGGGCTCGTCCTCGGACTGGCCTACGGCCAGTACGTGAAGGGCGAGGTCAGGGGGCCCGCCGACGAGCTCCAGCTCGGCGGCGGGATGCGACGGGGCGGGGGCGGTGGCGGCCGCGGACCGTTCTGAACGGCTGCTACTCGAGGTCGACGCCCGTCAGCTCGAACCGGGCGCCGCCGTCCGCGCCCGTCGTGACCGAAACCGACCAACCGTGCGCGTCGGCGATGGTCCGGACGATGCTCAACCCGAGCCCGGTCCCGTCGTCCGCGGTGGAGTACCCGGCATCGAAGACGTCGTCGCGCTCGCCGGGCGGGATGCCGGGGCCGTCGTCCTCGACGTAGAACCCGTCCGGCAGTGTGCCGACCGTGACCGTCACGCCGTCGTCCATCGCGCCGTGCTCTACGCTGTTCCGGAAGAGGTTCTCGAACAGCTGTGCGAGCCGGTCGCGGTCGCCTCGGATGACATCCTCGGTCTCGACCACGAGCCCCCCGCCGTCGGTCCGCACGTTCCCCCACGACCGGCGGGCCACGTCGCCGAGCGGCACCGGCTCCAGCTCGTCGATGGCCTCGCCCTCGCGAGCGAGCGTCAGCAGGTCCTCGATGAGCGCCTCCATCCGCGCCAGGGCCTCCTCCACGGTCGCGACGTGCTCGGAGTCGGCGTCCTCCTGGAGGAGTTCGGTGTAGCCCCGGGCCACCGCGAGCGGGTTCCGGAGGTCGTGGCTGACGATGCCGGCGAACTGGTCGAGGCGCTCGTTGCGCCGCTCTAGCTCCCGCCGGCTCGCGCGGAGTTCGTCGGTCTGCTCGATGCGGGCCAGCGCCACCTCGACGTTGGCCGCGAGCACCTTCGCCAGCGAGACCTGGCGGGCGTCGAACTGGTCGGCCCCGGTCGAGCCGGCCATGAACACGCCGAACTCGCCGAGCGGGATGACGAGTTCGCTCCGGGTCGGGACCACCTCGGTCCCGCCGGGGGCCGAGCGGACGTCGTCGTACACCTGTGGCTCCCCGGAGTCGAACACCTCGCGGGCCAGGCTGTCGCCGGCCCGGAACATCGGGAGCGACCGCTCGCCGGCGTCGTGGGCCTCCGTCGTCGCGGCGGGCACCAGCTCGTCGGCCGCCTCGTCGTACAGCCAGACGGTGTTGACGGGGAGGCCGAGCACCGCCTCGGCGGCCTCGGTCGCGATGTCGGCGGCCTCGGCGACGGTCCCGGCGCGGAACAGCCGGCGGGTGGCGTCGTGGAGGCTGGCGAGCTGCTCCCGGTGGCGGCGACGGTCCGTGATGTCGTGGGCGACGCCGGCGACCGCCACCACCTCGTCGTCCCGGCGGACTGGCCAGCCCGAGAGCCATACCCAGCCGGCCCCCGTGTCCGCGTCCGGCCGGAACTCCAGGTCGACGGTATCGCCGTCCGCGACCCGGTTCATCGCCGCGGACAGCGTCCCGCGGTCCTCGGGATGGGCCGCCTCGACGATGGCCGACGGGTCGGTGCCGACCGTCTCCGTCGACTGGCCGAACAGCGGCTCGTACGACGGACTGACGTAGAGCGACTCGGAGGCGTCCGGCCGGAACAGCCAGACCGCGGCCGGGGCGTCGTCCAGAAGCAGCGACGGGGCCCGCCGCCGGGCCGTCCGTCCGGCCCACCGTCGCCCGGCGAGGAGTCCGACCACGCCCCCGACGTTCCCGACGGCGACCAGCCCGGACCCCGGCTGTAGCGTCTCGGGGCCGAGCGGCGGTCGGGCGGCCGAAAGCGCCGGGACGGCCGCGGTGGCGGCGGTCGCGACCGCGAGCAGTGTCGTCGCGGCCGCCAGCCCGCCGAGATAGCCGCCGGCGACGCGCCACCGACTCGCCCGCGACACGGTCGAGCGCCACAGCGCCACCGCTGCCGCCAGTGCCACCGCCGCGAGCCCGACCGTCGCGGCCGCGTCGACGAGCCAGAGTGCCAGCCCCTCGGCCGGCGGTCGCGGCGTGACGGCGGCGGCCGCGGCGGCGTACCCGATCGCGACGAGCGCCAGGCAGCACTCCGGGGCCGACGGCGGCCCCTCGATTCCCACCGAGTCGCGACCCCACTCCACTCCCATCCCTGAGTCGCCCCTGATACGCCGGCTTGCACACGTCACCGATTAAGCGTTCCCCCCACGTCGCGTTCGTCCGGCGCGGGACGACAGGTTCCTTGCCCGTGGCCCGCCAACACCCGGCCGATGCGCGAGCCTCCCGCCCGCTTCGACCCGGACCCGAGCCTCTCTCGCGCGGCGATGGAGGCGCTCCAGCGCGACATCGCCGACGCGGCCGTCTTCGGCGACGACCTCCCCTTCGACCCCGCCCGCGTCGGCGACGGGGACCCCGAGGCGCCGGTCGTCGCGGGCGTGGACCAGGCGTTCCGAACCGACCGCGACCCGACGGTGGCCGTGAGCGCCATCGTCTGCTGGCGCGGGGGCGAGGTCGTCGAACGCACCCACGCCGCCGTCGAGGTCGACTTCCCGTACGTCCCGGGACTGCTCTCCTTCCGGGAGGCCGGCCCCATCCTCGCGGCGTTCGGGACGCTCGACCACGACCCCGACCTGGCACTGTTCGACGGCAGCGGCCGCCTCCACTTCCGGCAGGCCGGGCTCGCGACCCACGTCGGCACGGCGCTGGACGTTCCCAGCGTCGGCGTCGCCAAGTCGCTGCTCTGTGGTACCCCCCGCGGTTCCGTCGACGCGCTCCCCGAGACCGCGCGGGTCCCCATCGAGGTCCGCGAGGACGACGACGTCGACGCCCCGGTCGGGACGGTCATCGGGTACGTATACCAGAGCCGGCAGTTCCCCGACTCCCGGCGCATCAACCCGCTGTACGTCAGCCCCGGTCACCGGATCGGCGCCGAGACCGCCGTCGGCGTCGTCGCGCGCTGTGGCGGCGACTACAAGCTCCCCGAGCCGACGCGACTGGCCGACGCGTACGCCGACGAGATGAAGTAGAACGGTGGAAAATCGGGAACAGACACGATACAGGCGACATATCCGTCTATCGTCCACGATTCGAGAGATATACTGCCCAACTGCGCCCGTTCACCGCTCCAGCATCACGGCCCCGAACGGGACGCGGGAGTCTCGCACCCGATGCGGACGCCCCGGATGGAGGCGACGCCCACCCCGCCAGGGAGCCGCTGGACGAGCGAACCGGGCTTCGCACACTCGCCGCCGTCCGCGCCACCGAACTCGGGTTCGCCGTCTCCTCGTCGCTCCCGATGCCAGCCGGAGACCCCAGACCAGTACCGTTCGTCGTGTCAGCATACCGGCCGACGGCGGGGACGGAGGCCGCCGTCCCCAGGAGGCGGGTGGAGGGCGGTCGGCGTCCGTCCGGAATCCGGCCCGCCGGCCGACCGGGGTCGGTTCAGCCGTCGCCGACCTCGACGGCTGCCTCGTAGTCGGGCCCGAGCCCGTGGACGTCCCGGAAGCAGGCCTCGAGGAAGTCGGCGACGCGCTTGGCGTCGGCGAGCGCGGAGACGTACACCTCCCCCCCGCTGGCGCGGCGGGTCTCGGGCTGTTTGAGCTTGAAGACGGGGAACTCGCTCAGCAGTTCGTCGAGGGCGTCGCGGGCAGCCCGCCGGGAGACGGCCGCATCGGAGAGGTCCATCGAGACGATGCGGTCGCCGTAGGCCAGGCGCGGGCTGCAGCCGCCCCCGGCGCTGGTGGCGGCGAAGGTCACGCCGTCGTCGCGCGAGCGGTGGGCGGCGACCTCGCGGGCGAACAACCGCCGCCGGTCGGCGGGATCGGTGGCGAGCATGGCCGGGCTTTGCAGCGCCAACGGTTTCGGTCTGCCGGCGAACCGGGAGGCCGACGCCGCGGTACCGTAATATACAGGCGGGTGCCCCCTCGCGTTCCAGTATGGAGCACAACCTCCTCATCACGGTGTCGGGGCCGCCGGGCAGCGGCGCGTCGAGCACGTCCCGGGAACTGGCCGAGACACTCGGGGTTCAGCGGGTCGACGGCGGCGAGGTGTTCCGGGAACTCGCCGCGGAGCGTGAGATGAGCCTCACGCAGTTCTCGGCGAAGGCGGACGAGGACCCGGAGATCGACCGCCTCATCGACCGCCGGCTCCAGCGCGTCGCCGAGGTGTGGGGCGCCTCGAACAAGGGGTTCGTGCTGGAGTCCCGGCTGGCCGGCTGGCTGGCCGGTAACCGCGCGGACATGCGGATCTGGCTCGACGCCCCCGAGGAGATCCGCGTGGACCGGACCGCCGACCGCGAGGAGATGGAGTCCGAGATGCGCGTGCGCGAGGTCCAGGAGATCGGCCGCTTCGAGCGCGCCTACGGCGTCGACGTCACCGACACCTCGTTCTACGACCTGTCGCTCAACACCGCGCGCTGGTCGCGCGAGTCCATCGTGGAGATCATCATGAACGCCATCCGCGAGTACGAGCACGAGCACGACGAGGGCGCGTTCACCAACGCCATCACCCTGCCCGACCCCGAGGGCGAGACGGAGCTGGGCCCGAGCGCGTAAGCGCCCTCGGCCCGACGCGTGGCCGAGCGTCAGTCCATCAGCGACTATCCGCGAGGACGTCGAACGCAGAAGTTGCGGGGCCGCTCGGCGAACGAGCACCCGGCGGCTGGTCCCCGAAGACCTGCCGCGTGCTCACGGATCTGCTACCCAGCGTGTACACAGGTCCGGAACTGGTAGCGTTGCATCTACGAAGCGAGAGGGGCCACTCCGGCGTCGCTGTCCTCCGTGGGCTGTACTGTCCGTGGAGGTAGCATTTCCCGAGCGCCCTGCCGAATAGCGGGTGCGTATCTCAGACGTGGAAACGACGGGTTGCGCGGGTCGCATCAGTGGGTGGTCATCAGAGCTTTATCAGATTCGGCTGAGCGCTAGTACGTGAGATACAGGATCGCAGTCGTTGCCGTCGCAGGGCTCCTCGCCGTTGGCTTCGGTGGTAGTTTCACTCTTGGCCCGCCAGCAACGACGACTGCTGACCGCTTCAGTCCGACGGTCGCAACGGGGCAGTCCGGGGGGACGTTCTACTCGGAAGGGGATGTAGTCGAAAAGCGTTCGATAGCCGTTTCCGAACGGGGAGCTATCCGGACAGAGGTGACGTTCGCTACCGTTACCGGTGTCCGGTACTGGAACGGCTCGGAGGAGTCCGTGTACCGGGTTGAAGCCGCGAACGAGTCCGTCGTGGACCGAGTCGTGGACGCGCACAGCGACTCGGAGATCGTGAACCGGTCGGAGGGAGTGGCGGTCGTTGAAGCGGCACGAGAGCAACCGGAACCCGAGGAGTGGTGGAACGGTTCGCTAGTGATGACCTATCTGCAGGTCCCTGAGTACGAGCGGGTCGGGACCGAGACACGGCGCAATAACACAGTCGTCCTCTACGAACCATCGTCGTCGTTCGTGAGAACTGAGAACATCGGTGAGCAGACGGTTCACCTGACGAACCCCTCAGGCGAAATCGTGGTTGATGCCGATACACGCCGGCTCCTGTCAGCGGATCTGTCCTACGAACTCGTTAGCGCGAAGTCGTGGGGAGACTATCTGCTAAACGGAGTTATCAGGGACTCGGCTCAGGTTCGAGTGACGTACGAGTACCAACCGGATGCTACTGTGACACCAGTGGAGAGAAACGCTTCTTGAGCCATCAGTGGCAGCAGGTTGTTCGCGTCCCGGTCACGCTCGTTCTCCGGCGATTGCTGACAGTCAGTACCCGTTTCCTCGAGTAACACCTCCTCGTGCGACCAGTAGTGCGGTCCGTCGGACCGCTCTGCTGAACGTAGCCTCCGTATCGGTCACAACGGTCCTGGCAGCTGTCAGGCACGTATCCCGGGGCTGGTCGACTCGGGACACGAGTCGGCCACGGTCGCGTCAGTTAGTTCACCCCTTGGATCGGCCCTCGCAGGACCCCGTAGTCTCAAACTCGTAATCCGGTCACCGGAGACCGTTACCTAGAACAGGGCTCTCGTTCCTCGGCTCGGTGGACGGCGGAGCGCCGATCGGGTGGCAGCTATCCGGTGAGAGAGTCGAGGGAAACCGGATTGGAGAACCGTTTAGCGGACTGAACTTCGTCGAATTGTCAGTCGCCAAAGACCTCCCGCATCATCGGATGCATCTCCATCATCTGCTCCTCGGCGATCTCCTCGTAGAGCTTGTAGGTGATGGAGACGGTCAGCAGCAGGCCCGTCCCGGAGACGGCGCCGATGGTCCCGAGCATGTTGGCCATGACGGCCAGCAGCCCGACCAGCGCGCCGCCGATGACGGTCACCTGCGGGATGTACCGCTCGAGCACTTTCTCGATGACGCCCGGCGACTGCCGGAACCCGGGGATCTGCATCCCCGAGTTCTGGATCTGCTGGGCGGTCGCCTCCGGGCCCATGTCCGCGGTCTCGACCCAGAAGATGGCGAAGATACCGCCCCCGACGACCATGATGAACAGGTCCACGAACACCCGGCCAATAATCATGCTCGGCGGGTTGGAGGTGGTCCCGAGGAACCACATCCAGTCCTGGTAGCTGTAGATGGGTGCCAGGAAGTAGAACAGCCCGCCGACCGGTTCGGCGGTCCCGCCGCCGCTGGTCGCGTAGGTGCCCAGCCAGGCGGGCATCCCGGCCCACTGGGAGTTGAGGATGCGCCCGAGGAACTGGATGTTGGCCTGAAGCGCCCGGACGAGGATCATCGGCAGGACGCTGGCGTAGATGAGCTTGACCGGGAACCGGCCCCGTGCGCCCTTGACGCGGGCGTGCGAGAGCGGGATCTCGACCCGGACGGACTCGGCGTAGACGACGACAGCGAAGATGGCGACCGTCGTGAACAGGAACAGGATCTGCCCGGGTTCGATGAGCAGGTTGAGGATGCCCTGCGAGGAGAGGACGGCCCCGAGCTGCTGTTCACCGACGATGATGGTGTACCAGTTGTAGAAGAACCCCGGGTTCGCGGTGACGCCGGGCACGCCGAAGAAGCCGCCGATGAGGCGCTGGCTCACGCCGGCGATGATGAACAGGCCGATACCGGAGCCGACGCCCCACTTCGAGATGACCTCGTCCATGAACAGGATGAGGAGACCGCCGACGAGGATCTGGCCGAACATCAGCCACCGCACGCCGGTCAGACCGATGCCCAGCTGCTGGGCGAGCTGCGGACTGGCGGGCAGGAACCCGCCGGCGAAGACCATCGGTAGCCCCGTCAGGACGCACATGACGACCACCAGCAGCTTCTGGAGCCCCTGGTAGAGCGCCTGGTCCCGCGGGTTCTCCTGGGTGTTCAGGCCGAGCAGGTCGGCACCGCCGAGTAGCTGCAGCACGATGGATGCGGTGACGATCGGACCGATTCCGAGCTGTAAGACGGTTCCCTGCCCGCCCGCGAGGATGGTCCGGAACTGCCCGAACGCGTCGTTGCCGCCCCCACTCGCGAGTCCGTAGATGAACACGTTCGTGAGGAAGAAGTACAGCACGAGGATGCCCCCTGTCCATGCGAGCTTGCGCCGGAAGGGGACGTGACCCTCCGGCCGCTCGACGCCGGGCATCCGCGTGAGCACTGGTTCGGCGGTCTCCTTCCAGCTCATTCGTTAGTTCCCGTTGGTCTCGTCCGTTGTATCTTCTTCGGCCTCCTCGGCTGCCGCCTCGGCCTGGCGCTCCTCGCCGCGCTCGGTGAGGACCGCCTCGCCGCCCGCGGCCTCGAGGGCCTCGCGGGCCCCGTCGGAGAACGCGTCCGCGTGGACGGTGAGCGACTCGTGGACCTGCCCTCCCGCGAGGACCTTCACGGCGTCGGCATCGTGGCCGTCCTCGACGACATCGCGGACGTCGACCTCGTAGCCGTCGTCGGTCTCCTCGGCCACACCCTCGGCGGCCAGGACGACCGCGTCCTCGTCGAGTTCGCGGACGTTGATGGTCTCGACCTGTTCCTGTACCTTCTGGGGGCGCTTGAAGCCGGACTTGCCCAGCGGCGGGTAGAGGTACTGTTCGTGCTTGTCGCGGCCGGCACGCCCGCGGCCGCCGCGGTGGCCGGCGCCCCGTCGCTTCTTGTGCGAACCCCCGCCGTGCGTGCGGGAGCCGCGCTGTCGTCGTTTCTTGGATGTCATCTCATCGCCTCCAGAAGCCGGTCGATCTCCTCGGTCGACTGCTTGCCGAGGACGCCACCCTCCGTGACCGGATGCTTGATGCCGTCGTGACCGCCACGCGGCGGGTGGAGCCGCAGCGTCGGCGAGAGCCCCTCGTCCTGGAGCTTGGTCTCCTCGGCGGCGAGCGCCTCGGCCAGCGCCGCGACGTCGTCGTAGTCCGTGTGCTCGGCCACCCACTCGTCGTCGATGTCAGCATCGCCCTCGGCGGGCTCGCCGCGCCGACGGACGAGCGCCTCGACCGTCTCGGTCGAGGGCTCGCCGTGGGCCACCCAGTCGTTCACCTTGTTCACCATCCCGGTGTACGTCTCCGTCTCCGGGACGAGCGTCGCGTGGTTGACACGGTGGAGGTTCAGCATCCCCAGCGTGTCCCGAACGCCCTGGCCCTGGTTGACCTCGCCGCGGAGCTGGACCAAGGCCCGCATCAGTCGCTCACCCCGCCGGTGTCGGCCTCGGCGCGCAGCGCGCGGGGACCGCGTGCCTTCGCGGCGTTCTCCAGCGCGCCGAAGGTCGCCTTGCCGAGGTTGAGGGTGGTTCGGGTGTTACCGTGGCTCTTGGTCCAGGCGTTCTCGATGCCCGCCAGCTCGAGGACGTGCCGAACGGTCTCGCTCGCGGCGAGGCCCAGCCCCTCGGGGGCGGGGATGAGCTCCACCGTGACGGAGCCGGCCTTCCCCTCGGTCTTGCGGGCCAGCGAGTGGGGCCGCTCGGAGCGGTCCTCCCACGAGCCGGCGCCGCGCTCGACCTTGATCATGTTCAGCTTCGCGATACCGATGGCCTTCTGGATGGCACCGCCGACCTGGTCGTCACGCCCCTCAGCGTAGCCGATGTAGCCGTTACGATTGCCGACGACGACCACGCACCGGAACTTGACCCGGCGCCCGGAGTCGGTCATCCGCTGGACCATGTTGATGTCCAGCACCTCGTCCTCCAGCCCCGGGAGGAGCTGGTCGACGATCTCGGGCTCCTTCAGCGGGAGCCCGGACTCGAGGGCGGTCTTCATGTCGCTGATCTCGCCCTCGGCCACCTTCCGGCCCAGTCGTGTCTGGGGTTCCCAGCCGTTACTCATTGATGTCCTCCATGATGGTCTCGCGGACCGTATCGAAGTGGTCCGGCAGCTCCGTCGCGTCGAAGTCGCCGCTGTACAGCGGCTCGTCCAGCGACGCGGCGTACTCGGCGATGTGCTCCCCGCGCGTGCGAGGCCACTCGGCGAACACGTCGTCGCTGTGCGGCACCTCGAGGCCGCCGTCGATGGCGCCCTCCTGCACGGCGAACGCCTTGTTGCCGGGCGTCGCCGTGTTCAGCCCGATGTCGAGGACGGCCTCCTCCAGACCGGCCTCTATGGCGCGCTTGCCGGCCAGCAGGCCGGTCAGGTACGCCGCCGGCAGGTTGCCCGTGGGGGCCTCCCAGCCGTACTCCTGCAGGTCGTTCGAAGTCGCCGACGCGAGGGTGCCGTCACCCTGCGCCCCCGGAACGATCAGCTGCGCCCTGGTGTGCTGGTTGCTCTTTCGAGCGACCAGCCGCGGCTTGCCGGATTTCAGCAGGCGCAACCGCTGGTGGTAGTTCGTTCGGGCCTCGCGCCGACGCCGCATCGGCACCTTGTATCGTGGTCCTGTCGCCATTCAGTCGTCACCTCCAACGTCGTAGTTCTCGCGGACGTAGCGCTCCACGTCCGCGACGGAGTCGAATTCGCCACCGCCTGCCATGCGGTAGACCTGGCGGTAGTCGGTGGGGTCCAGTTCGCCGTTCTGCCGATACGTGCGGAGGCGGCGCCGCTGCGCGCGGATCTTGCTCCGCCATTCGGCCGTCTCGTCGTTGCGACCGCCGGCGGTCCCCTTGCGGGTGCCCTGGCCCTTCTGGTGGCCGTACGAGCGCTTCTCGGCACGCTCGCGGGCACGACCGCGGCTGTTGCCCCCCTTTGGCTCGACGCGGATGGCGCCCTCGTCGATGAGTTCACGCACGTCGTCGCGCGTGATGGCATCGGCGATCTCGCCCTGCTGCTCGGGGTCCAGCTTGACGCGGTTCTTGCCCACGTCGAGGACGTCGGCGGCCAGTCGCTTCTGTGCTTTCAGGTCGGTCATTGCTCTACCTCGACCTCCTCGTAGGTCGGATTGAGGACGCGGATGTCGCGGTCCTCGGCCTCCTCCTCGATGCGCTCGCGCTTCCGGGCACCGACCGTGGAGCCGATGCGGACCGCCTCGCGGGACCCGTCGACACCCTCGAGGTCGTCCACGTTCATCACGCGGACCTCCTCGAAGCCGGAGGGATGCTTGCCGCGGGCGGCCTTCGGCGTCCGGAACCCGGCCTCGACCGTGGCGCCCTTGCCCTTCACGCCGCGGCGCTGTTTGGACAGGCCGCCGCGGGGGCGGCGCCACGAGGTCGGGGTCCGCTTCTTCTTGTGGTAGTCCTGGCGGAAGAACTGCGGCTTGCCAACGCGCTTGCGCTGGGCCAGCAGCCGCTCCTCCTCCTCGTCCAGGTCCGGCGTCTTATCGACCAGGCCGCGGGGACGGAGCTCCGTCTCCACGTCCTCGTCGGTCTCCGCGGGCTCCTCGGCCTCGACCTCGGCCTCGGTCTCCTCGGAGACCTCAAGCCCACCGACGTCGGCCTTGATGCGCGCGGCGAGCGCGTTGCCGATGCCGTCGACCTCCGCCAGCTCCTCCTGGGAGGCCCGGCGGACGTCGTCGATCGTCTCGTGGCCCGCGCCCTCGAGGGCCGCGGCCTTCGCGTTCCCGACGCCGCTGATGTCGGTCAGGTCGGTGTACTCGTCCTCCGCGTCCGCGGACGTGTCCTCGCCCTCGGCATCCTCGGACCCGGTGTCCGCGGACTCCTCGTTGTCGAACTCGAACTCCTCCTCGTCGTCCGTGGGCTCTTCTTCATCCATCCGTTCGAGTTCCTCCTCTGCCTCCTCGTCGTCGGCCATCAGGCGTCACCTCGGGAGGGCTTGCTGGTGATGTAGACCCCGTCCTGGAACACACGGGCGTCCTTGTCGTTCACGCGGGTCAGCTGCTCGATGTCGGCGGCCGTCTGACCGACCGCTTCGATATCGCTCCCGCGGAGCCGTACCTCCTCGCCGTCGACCTCGACCTCCGTGTCGCCACGGAGCGGGGTCCGGCGCGGCGCCTTCTCGCCGAGGAAGTTCGAGATGACGACCTCCTCACCCTCGACGGCGACCTGCATCGGGAAGTGGGAGTAGAAGACCTCCATCTCGTACTCCCAGCCCTCGAGCACGCCGTGGAACATGTTCCGGACGTGGGACTCGAAGGTGCCGGCCGTGGCGTTCGTCTTCGCGTCCTCGGCCTCGGCCTCGATGACGACGGTGTCGCCATCGACCGAGACGTCGATATCCGGGTACCAGAGCTTGCGCGTCACGCTCCCGTTGGGCCCCTCGACCGTGAGGTCGAGCCGGTCCATCGAGGCGCTTGCGTCCTCCGGTACGGGTAGTTCGATTCGTGTCATTGTCAGTATACGTAGGCGATGACCTGGCCACCGATGCCGGTCTCACGCGCCTCGTAGTGGGACATGACCCCCTGCGAGGTGGTGACGACCAGCGCGCCGTAGTCCCGCGCCGGGAGGAATCGCTTCTCCCAGCGCTCGAACTCGTCGGCGCCTGCGGAGTAGCGTGGCTTGACCGCGCCACACTCGTTGATGGCTCCGCTCAGTTCGACCTCGAACACGCCGGCTTTCCCGTCGTCGACGTACTGGAAGCTGTCGACGTACCCGCGGTCGTAGAAGACCTCGAGCACGGAGCCGATCTCGTTCGAGGCGGGCTCGACCTCATGCGTCAGGTGGCCGACGCGCTCGGCGTTGTCGACGCCCGACAGCGCGGCGGCCAGTGGATCGTTGCCTGCCATTAGTTGTACTTCTCGAACCCCATGCTGCGGGCGATCTCCCGGAAACACTGCCGGCAGAGCCAGATGTCGTACTTCCCGACCAGGCCCTGCTCGCGCCCGCACCGCTGGCAGGCGTGCAGCGCACCGGTACGCTTTGCAGCGTTCTCGCCGGTGGGTTGCTCTTCTGCTTCACTCTCGCTCATTCGTTGACCTCCGTGTCGAACTCCTGCTCGATGAACGCCACCGCGTCCGCCGCGTCGAGCCGATGGTGCGGGGGGATGTCGCTCGATGCCTTGTCCCGCTTGCGCACGCGGTAGCCCGGGCGGACGAGGTTGACCGTCACGTCCAGCCCGTAGATACCGATGCTCGGGTCGTACTCCTGGCTCGGGAAGTCGGTGTGCTCCTCGACCCCGAACGAGAAGTTGCCGTACGCATCGAACTGGCGCTCGGCCAGCTCCACCAGCGGCAGCGACTTCTCGAGGAACTCGCGCGCCGCGTCGTCGCGCAGCGTCACCTTCGCGCCGATCGGGTCGCCCTCGCGGACGCCGAACTCGGCGATGGTGCCCTTGGCGGTCGTTCGCACGGGCTCCTGGCCCGCGACCTCGGCGAGGATCTCCTCGCCGGTGGCCAGCTCGCGCCCACCCTCGCCCACACCCATGTGGACGACGACCTTCTCGATGCGCGGGCGGCGCATCTCGTGGAACTCGCCTGCTGCGTCGCTACTCATCGTCGGTCACCTCCTCGTCCTCGTCGGCATCGGCGTCGGTCCCGAGGTCCTCCGTGCCGGCGTCCGCCTCGTCCTCGTCGGTGGCGGTGACGTCGGGCTCGGCCGCGCCCTCCTCGTCGGTGAAGTTCTCGTCGATGACGACGACGTAGTCCTCGACCGTCTCGAAGCGGCCGTCGTCGCCCTCGATGAGGACGTTGTTCTGCGAGGAGCCGGGCGTGACCTGAATCCGGTCGATTCGGCCGATCTCGCCGGCGTGACTGCCGCGGACGGCGGTCACCAGCGCGCCCTCCTCGTACGGGAAATGCGCGACGATCGAGCTGTCGTCGTTGGAGACGACGATGGAGTCGTTCGTCGAGATGCTCCCGTCGTCGGTCCGGAGCGTGGCGCCGTCGTGCAGCGTGAGCTGCGTGTCGCCCCCGGGCTCCTGGGTCTTGCCGACGACCTTGCCGAGCCGGGAGCCGGCGCTCTCGGCGTCGATCGCCGTCAGCGCGAGCCGCCCGCCCTGGTCGGGGAAGACCCGGTAGTGCTCGTCCCGCTCGGTGAACTCCACGATGTCGAACATCCCGATGGGACGCTCCTCGTCGCTGGCGGGCTCGCCATTGACCAGGACGTTGTCCTGTTCGAGCGCGTACCGGGTCTCCTTCCGGGAGTCAGCGTAGCCGAGCACGTCGCGCAGGACGATGAGCAGGGGGACCCCACTCTCGCCGTGCGGGCCGGCGTCGGCCTTGACCGTGTACGTGGAGGTCTTGCGCTCGACCGGCCACGAGTTGGGCACCGAGAGCCGCTTCTGGTGGCGCGTCATCCGTCACCCTCCGTCTCGTTCAGCCGCTCCTCGCGACGGTCGTCCTCCAGGTCCAGACCGGTCACGACGAGGTTCGACGCGTCGAGGTCACGGGGCACCTCCTCCCCGTCCGCCTTCTCGACCGTCACGTCCTCGACGTTGATGACCGCGTCGCGGAGGTCGACGTCGACGACCTCCCCGGTCTCCCCGGCGAAGTCGCCACGCTGGACCTCCACGGTGTCGCCCGCGTTGACGCGGACGGACCGCGTGCCGTACTCCTCCCGGAGCTCCTCCGAGAGGTGGGCACGGACCTGCTTCTGCTTCTCGTGGAGCGGCGCACGTCGCTGTCGTGTCCGCTGTTTGGATGGCTGCTTGCTCATACTATCATCGTCGCGGTTGATGCGATGGAGCCGAACCGCTCGGCGACCTCGCGGGCGATGGGGCCCTTCAACTCGGTCCCGCGGGGGTCCTCGTTGTCGTCGATGACGACCGCCGCGTTGTCCTCGAACTTGACCCGCGTCCCGTCGGGACGGCGGATGGGCTTGCGTTGCCGGATGACGACTGCAGGGATGACCTGCCGTCGCATCTCCGGGGTGCCCTTCGTGACCGAAACCATCACCTTGTCACCCAGGCCGGCCTTCGGATGCCGGTTCTTGGTGCCGGACTGGCCCGACACGCTGATGACCTTCAGCTCGCGCGCCCCGGTGTTGTCCGCACACCGGATGAGCGAGCCCTTCTCGAGGCCGGGCGTGACGTCGGCGTTGAGCGCCTCCATCAGCCCTCGTCCTCCTTGGTATCGATCACGACGTGGCTCTTCGTCTTCGAGAGCGGTCGTGTCTCTGCGATACGGACCGTGTCGCCGACCTCGACGTCGAGGCACGGCGGGTGGTGTGCGGATACCCGCGACCGGCGCTTCATCAGCCGGTCGTACTTGGGCACCGTCACGTCGTACTCCCGCTCGACGACGACGGTCTTGTCCATGTCTGTCGACGCGACCTGTCCCTCGATGACCCCGCCCCGCACGGAGAGCTCCCCGTGGAAGGGACAGTTGGGGTCGGCACAGGCCGCCTCTGGTGTTGCTGCGTTCAGTCCTAGCGCCATATCGAATCACCTCTGTGTTCGGTCCGTCGGGCGGGGCGAGCGACGAGTCGCTCGCCGGCCACGGTCACGAACTGGTCTGCCCCCCGCGCACCGTGCGCCGGGGCGTCATCGCCCGTGCCGGGCAGGCGGAACTCGAACGTCGCCGCCGCCTTCGGGACCTGCCGCACGCCGGTCCCCGAGCCGTCCACCGCCAGCGTCCGCGTCGTCTCGTCGACCACGCGGCCCCCGAGGCCGACGTACCCGTCGTGGGTGGCGTCGGCGACGCGGACCGGCAGGCCGATGAGCTCGTGTCGCGGGAGCGTCTCGGGGGTCGGCATCGTCAGTCGTCCTCCTCGTTCTGGATCGTCTTGATGCGCGCGATGGCCTTCCGCAGCTCCGGCATGCGCCCGGGGTTGTCCGGGGCACCACCGGCGGCCTGCACCGCCCGCGCGTTGAGCAGCTCGGTCTCGAGCTCCTCCAGCTCCGCCTCCCGCTCGGCCGGCGTCATGTCGCGGATCTCCTCGACGTGCAGGACCGTCATTGCTCACCCTCGTCGGCGGGTGCCTGCGCGCCCTCGTCGGCCTCGTCGGGCATCTGCTCCATCAGGTCCTCGGCCTCCTCCTCGACGGACTCCTCGAGTTCCTCGAGCTCCTCCTCGATCCCCTCCTCGGGCTCGACGGGCGGCTCGGGCTCCTCCTCGACCTCCTCCTCGATGACCTCCTCGACGTCGACGGCGGCCTCGTCGTCGGCCGGTTCGGGCTCGGCCTCGGGTGCGTCGCCGTCCTCGGGCTCGCCCTCGAGTAGGTCCTCAACGCCGTCCTCGGGCTCCTCGATGTAGTCCTCGACCTCGACGTCCTCGTAGACCTCGAAGTCGTCGGGGAGCTCCGCGTCCGGCGGGATGATCTTGACGTTGACGCCGATGGTCCCGAGCTTCATCACGGCGACGCCCTGCCCCTCGTCGACGACGGTCTCGGCGGGCTCGCCGTTGTGCTTGATGTAGCCGCGGTTGAACTTCTCGACGCGCGACCGGGCGCCGGTTACCTTCCCGCTCAGGATGATCTCGGCGCCCAGCGCGCCGGACTCCATGATACGGTCGATGGTCGTGTGGCCGGCCTTCCGGAAGTACCAGCCACGCTCCAGGGCGTTCCCCAGCCGGTCGGCGACGATCTGGGCGTTCAGGTCCGGCTCGTCGACCTCCTGGACGTCGATCTGCGGATCGTCCATGTCGAACCGCGACTCGAGCTCGGAGGTGATCTTCCGGATGTTCTTCCCGCCCTTCCCGATGACCATCCCGGGTTTCTCGGCCTTGAGGACGATCTGTGTTCCCATCGGGGTCTGGGCGACGTCCATGCCGCCGTAGCCCGCTCGGGACAGCTCGTCCTGGAAGAACTCGTCGATCTGGGTCCGCTCGAGGCCGTTGTCGATGAACTGATGCTCGTCCGCCATCAGTTATCATCCCCATCGGTCTCGGCGAGGACCATCTCGACGTCGACCTGCGGGGTGTTCCACTCGGAGGCGCGTCCGAACGCGCGGGGCTTGCGCCCCGGGGACTCGCCCACCTTGTGGGCGGCGACGTGCGCGATGCGCATCGTCTCGCCGTCGAACCCCTGGTGGTCGGCGTTGTTCGTGGCGTTCTCCAGCAGGTCGAGGAAGGCCTCGCTGGCCTTCTCCGGGTAGCGACCCGCGTCCCAGCCGTCGATATCGTTCCGGTGACCGACACCGGAGTTGTGCGACTTGAACGGGACCGAACGCTCGCCGGCGATGACCTGTTCGAGGTAGTCGACGGCCTCGCCTGCGGTCATCCCCTTGATCTCCTTGGCGATCTCCTTGCTGTGCTTGTGGCTCATGTGCCGCTCCCGGAGCATCGCTTTCGCCGTTGCGTCCGGGTCGACGTCTACCGAGTAGCTGATTCCCATTGTTTACTTGAGGGGCACGAACTTCGAGGACCGGGTCGCGCCGATACCGGCCTGGCCGTGTTCGACCGAGGTTCGGGTGAGGACGAACTCGCCGAGGAAGTGACCGAGCATCTCCGGCTCGACCAGGACACGGCTGAACTCCTGTCCATTGTACACCTCGAAGGTGAGGCCGACCATCTCGGGCAGCACGGGCATGTCACGCAGATGCGTCCGGAGCGGGTCGTTGGCCGTCTCCTCCTCCTCGGCCTCGCGGGCGTCCTTGAGCAGCTTCTCCTGCTCGGTCGTCAGCCCTCGGGTGATGCTCCGCCGCTGGCGGGCGGGTAGCAGTTCCGCGACCTCGTCGAGCGACAGCTCCTGCAGCTCGCCGAGCGTGTGGCCGCGGAACGTGAACTCCTCGTCCTTGTCGCGGCCGATCTGGTATTCGGAACTCATGATCAGTCTCGACCCCCTTTGCCCCCGCGACCCGTTCGTCGCGAGGAGATGTCACCGACCTTGCGTCCCGGCGGGGCGTTCCGGGAGATGCTCTTTGGCTTGCCGGGGTGCTGGCGGCCGCCGCCACCGAACGGGTGGTCGACGGCGTTCATCGCCACGCCCCGGACGGTGGGGTACTTCCCACCGCGCGCCTTCATCTTGTGATACTTGTTGCCGGCCTTGACGAACGGCTTCTCCGTCCGGCCGCCGCCGGCGACCACGCCGATGGTGGCGCGGCAATCCGGGCTCAGCCGTCGCACCTCGCCCGACGGGAGCTGGACGACCGCGGCGTTGCGGTCGTGTGTCATCAGGTCCGCGCTGACGCCGGAGGCGCGCGCGAACTTCCCGCCGTCGCCGGGCTGGCGCTCCACGTTGCAGACCGGGACCCCCTCCGGGATCTCGGCCAGCGGGAGCGTGTTCCCCGGCGCGACCTCGGCGGTCACGCCGACCTGGAGCCGGTCCCCGACGGCGATGCCCTCGGGGGCGAGCACCAGACGGCGGTCGCCGTCCTCGAACTCGACGTCCGCGACCGGCGCGCTGCGCGCCGGGTCGTGCTCGATGCCGACGATCTCCCCGGCGACCACGTCGCCGTCCTCCACCTTCCGGTGGGAGAGGTCCGCCTTGTACCGGTGCGAGGGCGCACGGAACGTGGGCGTCCCGCGCCCACGCCGCTGGCCCTGGATGCGACGCCCCATCTAGAACACCCCCACACGGGACGCGACGTCCTGTGCGTCGTCGTCCTCGTGGAGCGTGACGGTCGCCTTCTTCTGACCCTGCATCGTGTTCTGGGTGTTGACACCCGTGACGCGGACGTCGAAGCGCTCCTCGACCTCCGCCGAGATCTCGCCCTTCGTCGCGTCCATGTCGCAGACGAACTGGAGCTTGTTCTCGAAGTCCATCTTGTTCATGGCCTTCTCCGTGACGAGCGGGTGCTTGACGACATCCCCCGTCATCGGCCGGCCACCTCCGCGAGCGCGGACTCGGTGAACAGCGTCAGGCGACCGGGGTGGGCCCCGGGCGCGAGGTCCTCTGCATTGACCTCGTCGGCCGTCGCCACGTCGACGCCCGCCAGGTTGCGGGCGGCGCGGGACGGCTCCTCGCTGGTCACGACGAGCACGGACTTGGGCCGCTTGTACTTCCGACCCCGACCCGTCCCCTTGCCGGAGCGGATCTTGCGGCCGTCGTCGGCCCGCTGCACGTCGTCGGCGACGCCGAGGGCCTCCAGGGTGCTCAGGGCCGCCTGGGTCTTCTGGAGGTCCTCAAACTCGTCGGAGACGACGAGCGGGAGCTCGACGTCCTCGTCGAACTCGTGGCCGCGCTCGGCCACCAGTTCGGCGTCGGTCGTGGCCGCCAGTGCCGAGCGGACGGCGAACTGGCGCTCCTTGTCGTTGATATCGAGCGTGCGGTCCTTCTCGACCTTCGGCGGATGCGCCGGGCGCCCGCCCACCGTCTGGGGGACGCGCTTGGCGACGCCGTTCTGTCGGGGGACGTGCGCCATCCCGCGGCCGGAGCCGGGGGACTCGGCGGGCGTCCTGAGGCCCGCGAACTCGTCGGTACCGTAGTCCTGTCGTCGGTTGGCCTGGGCGGCGAGCACGGCTCGCTTGATGAGGTCCGGTCGGTGGACCGTCCCGAACACGTCCGGCAGCTCCACGCTCCCGGCGTCCTCGCCGTCCAGATCGCGTACTGTTGCTTCCATGATCTATCCCTGGTTGGATTCCGTCGAGACGTACCGCACCTCGGGGTCGAGGGGCGGCTGTTTCGTCGCGCGGACCGCGGGGCGGAGACGCAGGAGCCGCTTGTCCGGCCCGGGCACGGAGCCCTTGACCAGCGCGTACGGCCCGTCGACCTCGCCGTAGTTGACGAAGCCGCCGTCGGGCGCCATCTCGCCCTCGTCCAGCGCGAGGAGTCGCTTGTTCAGCTCCGTCCGCTGGCTATACCCCATCTGCCCCTGCTGGGGGACCGTCGAGCGGACCCGCGAGGGGTTCCACGGGCCGAGGTTGCCGATGCGTCGGCGCCACCCCTGGCGGGCGTGCTTGCCCTTCCGCTTCTGGACGCCCCAGCGCTTGACCGGGCCCTGGGTGCCCTTCCCCTTCGTGACGCCCGCGACGTCGGCGTACTCGCCGGCGCGGAAGACGTCGGTGACGTCGTGGGCCCCGCCCTCCGCTATGAGGTCCAGGGCGAACTCGACACGCTCCTCGACGGCCGGGCCGCCGACACGCGTCTCCATCACGTCGGGTTCGGTCTTCGGGACGCTCGCGAGCTCGCCGGGAACGGTGTGCGTGATGAGACGCACGTCGTCCACGCGACCCTCGTCGAGGGCCGTCCGGAGGTCGGCGTCGTCCATCTCGTCCGGGCCCGAAACCGCACGCTCGAGGTCCTCGTGCCGGTCCTCGGCGTCGGCCCACACCTCGGTGATCGGTCGCTGTCCGTACGGCGTCGATTCGTAGGCTCGCAGGGCGGCCGCTCGCACCGGCGGCGTCTCCACCACCGTCACGGGGACGGTCTCCTCCATCCCCTCGCGCGGCGAATCCGGCTCGTCGTTGATCATGACGACGTGCGTCATGCCGGCCTTGTACCCGGCGAACCCCTGAATCGCGGGCTGGTCGCCGTCCTCGGGCCAGGTCGAGATGCGGGGCACCTCGCTGGACGTCCGGGACCGCGGGCTGTAGCCCATCGAACCCTTGCGTGGTCTGCTTGGTTGTGGCATGTGTGTTCTCCTCCGTCCACTGTCTGGTGGGCGCCCGGTGTCGGTGCCGAGGTGTGGGTCGCCACGCGCCGCGTGGGCGCCCCTCCTCGCACATCGCGACAGTCGACGCCCCCGAACCCCCTACTCGCGGGGGAGACGCAGGGGCGAGAGCGTTGCGAACATCGCCTCCTCCGTTCGCACCGTCTCGCTACCCTGGTCGGGGACCGTGTTGAGCCAGAGGTCGAACCGCGGGTCGCGCGGTTCGGTGGATGCACCCGCCGCGGGTGCGTCGTCGGTGTCGGTGTGGCCGGCCACGGCCACGGTACTAGTCTCACTCGGAGTTCCCTCACGCGCTGCCCGGACGGCCTCGACGTCCACGTCGAGCACCTCCGGCAGCCCCCGTTCGGGGGCGCCGAAGGCCACCGTCCAGCCGCCGGCCGACTCCCGCTCCGCCTGGAGCGAGTCGAGTCGGGCGACGGAGAGCTCGGCCCCGAACCGGGACGCGGCGATGCGGACGCCGGCGTCGGCTCGAGCGAGCGTTGCAGCGAGGCCCGCGCGTTCGACGTCGAACCCCGGCTGGGGTTCGTCGACGAGCTTGGCGCGAACCGGTTCGCGCGAGGAAACCCTGATGGTTACGCGTTCCCCCTCGCTCGGGACCGCCATCTCTGGCGGCACCGGGAGGGAGATCGGGTGTTGCAGGCCGCAATTGACCCGGACGCGCTCCTCAGGTCCGACCTCGGTCACGATGCCCTGTCTTGACGACCCCGAACCGTCGGATCCGGAGCCGGTCCGTGCACCCAGGTGGAGCGGCGGCAGCACGCCCGCGTACTCCAGTTCGCCCCGCCTGCCCCAGGCCTCCTTTCGGAGGTAGGGGGCCGTGGCGGCGTACGCGAGTACGGTGTGCACGAACCCGCCGTCACCCCAGCTGGCGTCCGGCTCCCCGAGCGGATCGGGGTAGACCACCAGCCGGTCGACCCGGAACACCGCCGCCGCGCGGGCGACGTAGCCGAGCTTGCGGGTCGCAGCCCGCTTGTCCTCGGCCTCCCGGACCAGTGACGACGGCACGAGCACGCTGCGTGTCATGCCATGGCGCTTCCACGCCGGGCCACTAGACTGTGCCGGTATACCGAACCCGCACCTAAAAGGATAGCGTTTCTACGCCGGCTCTGTGGCGTTCTGACACGGGCTTCGCCGTGGGAACGCCTGACGTGGTGCCGGCAAGCGATTCCGGGAACTGAACCCCACCGACGGGACACCCGGCCACGGCACCGAACCCCTACAACGGCGATAGGACCGCCCGCGAAGCCCGCGCCGCTACGACGTACCTGCGACGATGGAACCACGCTCGACGCCCTCGCGCATCTCTCGGCGGCCCCCCGACCCGACCGCCAGGATGCGCCCGCCCGACCAACGGGAACGGCGAACCTCCAGCACCCCATGGGCCGGGAGCCTCGTGAGTCCCCTCGTCGGTACTGGCGACGCGTCGAGACGACGGCTGTACCGGCCGGCCCCACGGATATACCCGAGACTCGGAGACTAATCAGAGAACATCAGGGAAATACGGGGAGTTCGGAGGTAATACCGGCCGTATCAGGCCATCGTCAGGCCCTGCTCGGCTTCCAGCAGTTCGTGATAGCGGTTGCGGATGGTGACCTCCGAGATGTCGGCGACCTCGCCGACCTCGCTCTGGGTGACCTTCTCGTTGGTCAGCAGCGAGGCGGCGTAGACCGCGGCGGCCGCCAGGCCGACGGGCGACTTCCCCGAGTGGATGCCGGCCGCCTTCGCCGACTGCAGCAGTTCGCGCGCTCGGCCGGCGGCCTCCTCGCTGAGGTCGAGGTCGGAGGCGAACCGGGGCACGTAGCTCTCCGGGTCCGCCGGGGCGATCTCCAGGCCGAGTTCGCGCGCGACGTAGCGGTATGTGCGGGCGATCTCGTCCTTCTCGACGCGGCAGACGCCGGCGACCTCGTCGAGCGAGCGCGGGACGCCCGCCTGCCGGGCGGCGGCGTAGAGCGCACTCGTCGAGACCCCTTCGATGGAGCGGCCGGGCAGGAGGTTCTCGTCGAGGGCCCGGCGGTAGATGACGCTGGCCGTCTCCCGGACGTTGTCCGGGAGCCCCAGCGCGGAGGCCATCCGGTCGATCTCGCCGAGGGCCTGTTTGAGGTTGCGCTCCTTGGAGTCGCGCGTCCGGAAGCGCTCGTTCCACTTCCGGAGGCGCTGCATCTTCTGGCGCTGCTTGCTCGACAGGGAGTTGCCGTAGGCGTCCTTGTCGCGCCAGTCGATATTGGTCGACAGCCCCTTGTCGTGCATCATGTTGGTCGTCGGCGCGCCGACGCGGGACTTCTGGTCCTTCTCGGCGGCGTCGAACGCGCGCCACTCCGGCCCACGGTCGATGCTGTCCTCGTCGACGACGAGACCACAGTCCTCACAGACCGTCTCGCCGTGTTCGGTGTCGGTCGCCAGGTTCCCACCGCACTCCGGGCAGCCGTGCTGTTCGTCGGTCTCCTCGGTCGTCTCCTGGGTCGGGTCCCACTCGCGGGTGTTGACTCGTTCACTCATTGGTGATAGGCCGTGCGTCGCGCGGGACGAGCGCTGCCCCGTCGCCTTCGTACCGTATACACTACCGGAAACTCGTATTTAGTAGTACCGAGTTCCGACGCCCGGCGCCCGACCTATCCGTTCGCCGATACTCCGCTCCCGAGCGGCGTCGAACAATCAGTGGCAACAGGTGGGGCCTCGCGCCACCGGATGACGGAGAGGGACGAAACGTGCTCCTCTGGGCCGACTCCCGGCTGTGGTTACATCGGTGTCACCGGTCGTATCATAACTCATGTATGTCGTTCCGCGGTCGGCCGTCCCGTCGGTAACTCCACGTCCGTTCAGTCGTCCCGCGCCGCGGTCTCGTCGGAGTCGACCTCCCGGGACTCCTCGACGGCCGTCGTGAGCGAGACGTTGAGCAGCAGCGTCGCGGCCACCCCACCGATGAGCGTGACGACGTTCTTGACCGCGTGGTCCATGATGGCGACGCCGAGCGCCGTTCCGGCAGCGACGGGCGTGAGCCCGACGACGAGCAGGGTGAACGCGCCCTCGTAGAGGCCGACGCCGCCCGGCGAGAGCGGGAGCACCTTCGCCAGGTTGCCGACGCTGACGGCGAAGAACCCGACCGCGACGACCAGCACCGGCCGGCCCGTGGCCAGCGCGGGCTCGAACGCCGCGAACACCAGCAGCGCCGTCACCACGTCCAGCGACCAGATGACGACGCTGCTGGCGCCGACCCGGGCGAAGGCGCCGCGGTCGCCGGCCACCCGCTGGATGTCGCCGACGAACTGCTCGATGATTCCCGCAACCCAGTCCGCGTACGAGTCCGTACTGACCGCCCGCATCGCCCGCCGGACGAGGTTCCGGTCCGACCGCGCCGAGAGGACGATGGCGAGGACGGCGAGGATTGCCACGACGCCGACCCCGGCGGCGACGACCAGCGCCGTCCGGCCGCTCCGTGCCACGTCGCCGCCCCCGGCGCTCGTCGGGTCCAGCCCCGCCAGCGCGAAGGCGACGAGGACCGTCCCCGCGAGCCCCGCGATGGTCAGCAGGTCGAACACCCGCTCGACCGCGAGCGACGCGAACCCCGTCGGGTACGGTACCGCCCGCCGTGTCTTCACCACGTACGCTCGCACGGCGTCGCCCGCACGGGCGGGGAAGACCAGGTTGCCGGTCTGTGAGATGAAGACGGCCCCCGTCAGGAAGCCGACGCTCTCGCGATAGCCCAGCTCGGCCAGGACGTCCCGGTAGCGCGCGCCCCGGAGCGGCCAGGAGAGCGCGTAGACGACCGCCGCCAGCCCCACCAGCCGGGGGTCCGCCGCCGCGATGCGGTCGAGGACCTCGGAGGGGTCCAGATAGACCGTCATCAGCGCGACGGCGGCGAGGACCAGCAGCGTCCCGACGCCCACGGTCACCCGACGGGTGATGCGGGGCGCGACCGCGAACTCCCACCAGACCCGGAGGATCTGGCTCCCCATCCCGAACACGTCCCGGACGAGGTCGACCTTGGTGTCGCCCTGTGGCGTCCAGTCGACGGGGAACTCCCTGACCCGGTAGCCGGCGCGCTGGGCCCGGACCAGCACCTCCGTGTCCCAGAACCAGTGCTCGTCGGCCACGTCGTCCAGCAGGGCGAACAGTGCCTCCCGGTCGAACGCCTTGAACCCGCACTGGTGGTCGTGGAGCTCCGACCGGAGGAAGAGCCGGACGAGCGTGTTGAAGCCGGTCGAGGCGACGCCGCGCTCGGGGTCGCGGTCCTGCTTCCGGCCGGGCAGCCGCCGCGAGCCCGTGGCCACGTCGTACCCCTCCGACCGGACGCTCTCGACCAGCTCCTCCAGGTGGGCCATGTCCGTCGCCAGGTCGGTGTCGAAGTAGACCAGCGTCCCGCCGTCGGCCGCCCGGAAGGCCCGCTCCAGCGCACCGCCGCGGCCCAGCCGCTCGTCGCTGTGGAAATGCCGGACCCGCGGGTCGGCGTCGGCCAGCCGGGCGGCGATCTCCGGGGTGCGGTCCTCGCAGCCGTCCTCGGCCACGATGACCTCGAACGCCCCCGCCGGCAGGAAGGCGGCGAGCGTCTCCAGCGTCGTCTCGACGGTGTGCTGGATGGTGTCCGCCTCGTTGTACGAGGGGAGGACGACGCTCACCTCCGTGCCGGTGCTCATCGTCCGTGGGTTGTCACGACGGCCTAAGTGGTTTCCTCTCCGGGTCGTGCCAGCGCGGCCTCGGCGACGAGCCGCCGGACCGCCGCGAGATGGCCTAGCCCGCCGATGTCGGCGACCGTCGCCAGTCCGGGGCAGGTCGCGCTCCCGAT
This sequence comes from Haloglomus irregulare, assembly GCF_007421925.1. Classification (GTDB taxonomy): domain Archaea; phylum Halobacteriota; class Halobacteria; order Halobacteriales; family Haloarculaceae; genus Haloglomus; species Haloglomus irregulare. The sequence goes on along the minus strand of NZ_QMDX01000001.1, from coordinate 335,071 downwards.
AGACGCCTCGACGATGGGGCACTCGAGGTCGAGGACCTCGCAGAGGGCGGTGGCCGTTTCGCCGCCGCTCGGGGTTCGTGTCAGTCCGCGCCGGCCGGCGGCCGCGCCGTCGCGAACTGCGAGAGGTCCGTCTCCACGTGGTCGGACGCCGCGGTCGCCGACTCGAACGGCCGGTTGACGACGATGTCGCCGGCGCGCTGCCGGCCGATACCCGGGATCGCCGCCAACTCGTCCATCGACGCGCTGTTGATATCCAGCGGGTGCGGGACGCCCGTCACGGAGCGGTAGCCGTGGTCCGTGATGGCCACGTCCAGCCGTTGCCCGAGTTCGCGCTCGCCCGGAACCGCCACGAGCAGCGGGTAGGTCCCGAGTTGCCGGCCGAACGTCTTCCCGTCCTGGTGGTACTCCAGGTGGACGTCCGGCAGGACCGTCCCCGGCGGCGCGACGCGCTGGAGCATCGGGTTATCGACCGTCTCGCGGATCTCGGATTTGTACTGCTTGAACTGCTCCTTGTGCGCGTGTGCGACGGAGGCGCCCGTCTCGGCCATGTCGGTCCCCTCGAACGCCATCACCTGTCGGATGTTGACCCGGCGAAGCATCAGGCCCTCGTCGAGCACGCGCTGGAGGAACTGCCGGTTGTGCTCGTACGTCTCCTCGCGCTCGCCTTTCAGCCCGTGGAGCAGGTTGATGCCCGGCAGGAGCTTCGGGAGCCGGCGCGCGGCCTCGGGGCCGTGATTGGGGGCCGTCTCGCGGTCCCCGCCCGGGCGCCAGCCCGCGGCCTCGTTGACGATGCGGACCGCTCGGAAGCACTCCTCGGCGGTGACGTTCAGGTTGTTCTCCGCCTGCACCAGCGGGTCCGCCGACTCCAGCCCGAACGCCGCCGTATCGCCGGGCGTGTTGTGCTCGGCGATGACCTCGATGCCGGCGCGGGCCTTCTCCGGCCACTCGACGACCGTGATGGGGTTCATGTTGTCGAGGTGGAGCGTGTCGAGGTCGGGCGCCACCTCCCGGATGCCGCCGTACAGCGCCCGGAGCGCCTCGGGGTTCGGGCGCTCGCCGTCGCCGCCGTAGGCGAGGATGTCGGCCTGTCGCCCCAGCCGGAAATCCCGGACCCCGTTGCCGTACAACGCCTCGACCTCCCCCGTCACGCTATCAACGCTCCGGAAGGAGGGGTCTCCGTACATCGGTTCCGTGCAGAACGAACACCGGTACGGGCAGCCCCGCGAGGTCTCCAGCTCCGCGATGAGGTAGTCCGGGTGGTTGGGATGCTCCTCGACCACGAACGCGCCCTGGCGGGCCCAGCGGCCGATCTCCTCGTTCGAGCGGTAGCGGTCCTCGAACCCCTCCATGCCGCCGTGTGCGAGGTCGTAGGCGGCGGCTTCGACGTCGGCCATCGCCAGGAAGTCGAAGTCGAGGTCGTCGCGGGCGGTCTCCGTCGCGCCTTCGTTGGCCTCGCCGACGCCGAACCGGACCGGGCCACCGATGAGACTCGTCCCGTCCGCGGTCCACGCCAGTTCGCGCACCTCGTCCGGCTCCGCGGGCGTCCCGCCGACGTACTTCCCGGGGACGGTCATCCCGCCGATGTAGACCAGCAGGTCGGCTTCGGCGACGTCCGCCCAACGCGACCGCTCCTCGCGGAGCGCGTCGATGGTGTGGTAGGTGATGTTATCGCGGGGGACCCCGGCGTCGACCAGCGCCCCGGCGGTGTACCGCGGATACGTCGAGATGTAGGGGGGTACGCCGAAGTGGGCCGGCTCGTCGACGTAGCCGTCCACCAGGGTCACGTCGAGGTCGGCGGGGTCGTTCATTACCGTAACCTTTCGTGTCGAGGGACAAGAGCGTGACTACCCGGTCGGGGCGCCGGCGCGGCCCCGGCACGAGCCACCCCGCGGACACGGGAACTCAAGTGGCACCCCGCCGCGTGTCCCGGTATGACCGTGGGAATCATCGGCGGCAGCGGGGTGTACGAGGCACTCGACCTCGAGAACGAGGCGACACGGTACGTCGAGACGCCCTTCGGTGAGCCGAGCGGGACGCTGACGGTCGGCGAACTGGCCGGCGAGGAGGTCGTCTTTCTCCCGCGGCACGGCCGCAACCACGAGCTGTCGCCGACGGACCTCCCCTACCGGGCGAACGTCCACGCGCTGAAACAGGTCGGCGTCGACCGCGTGTTCGCGACGAACGCCGTCGGCAGCCTCCGCGAGGACCTGCCGCCGCGGACGCTGGTCGTCCCGGACCAGTACTTCGACCGCACGAAACACCGGCCGATGAGCTTCTTCGGCGACGGCGTCGTCGCCCACCTCTCCATGGCCGAGCCGTACTGCCCACATATGCGCGAGCACCTCGTGGCCTGCGGCGACGCGACCGACGCCGACCTCGTCGAGGATGGGACCTACGTCTGTATCGAGGGGCCGCAGTTCTCAACCCGCGCCGAGAGCGAGTTCTACCGCGCCAACGACTGGGACGTCATCGGGATGACCACCGTCCCGGAGGCGAACCTCGCCCGCGAGGCCGAACTCTGCTACGTCCCGCTGACCGGCATCACCGACTACGACGTCTGGCGCGACGAGTCGGTCACCCTGGCGGAGGTCCAGGCAAACGCCGCGGCGAACGAGGGCGCCATCAACGCCGTCCTCGAGCGGGCCATCCGCGACCTGCCCGCCGAGCGCGACTGCGACTGCGGGTCGGCACTCGCGGGCGCCATCACCACGCCCGTCGAGGCCATCCCTGCAGGGACGCGGGAGCCGCTGGAACTGCTGGCCGGGGAGTACCTCGACACGCAGTAGCGGCACCGCTCCTGCCGGGATATCCGATGTATCGGCGAAATATGACGGATATGGCGGCGATAACGCGTTCGAACTCCCGGTAAACGCGGTCCCGGTGTCCCCCGGACCACCCGACGGGCGTTCCGTGACCGACCCGCCCGGCGTGGACGGGACCAACCACTAAGCCCCACCGCCCCGGGGACCGGACATGGACCTGACCGAGCAGCTCCACCTCGCCGACGCGACCGGCTGGCGTCGCGGGCTCTACCAGGACGTGATGGCGACGTTCCGGGCACCCATCGTCAACAGCATCTGGCGGGCGCTGGTCGCGAACCGGCCGCTCGCGGCGCGGCATCTCTGGGCGGCGGTGAAGCCGACCTTCGAGACCCGCGCGTTCGCCGACTTCTCCGTGCGGTACCGCGACCGCGTGCTCGACGCGCTGGAGGGGACGGCCGAAGGGCCCGGCCTCCCGACGTACGACCCCGGCGATGTGGGCCTCTCACCGTCGGCGTTCGCGACGCTCCGGGGCCAGCTGGCGACGTTCGATACCGTCGCGCCGCGGCTGGCCGCGCTGTTCGCGGTCTGTGACCGGGCGTGCTCCGGGTCGTTCGACGCCCCGCGCGGGGGGCACGCCGCGACCGCGCCCGCGCCGGCGTGGCTCGACGCCGACCGCGGCGCCCGGGTGACGGTCCTCGACAGCGACGCCGCACGGGACGCCGCGCCCGAGACCGTCGCCGACATCGACGCGTACCACGGTACCGAGTTCCTCCCCTCCATCTACCGCTGTGCCGCACAGTGGCCGTCGTATCTGGAGCGGGTGTGGGCCGATCTCGAACCGCTCCGCGCGGCGGCCGGCGACTCGTCGGCGGGCTTCGCGGCGGCCGAGGCGGCCGCGGACGGGACGGTGGACGGGCTCCTCGACCGCCCACCGGCACCGTTCACCGTGACGGCCGGGACGCTCGCCGCGGCCGGCGTCGACGACCCGGACGACGCGCTCGAGGACCTCCGGGAGACGTTCGCTGCGTTCGCAAGCGGTGTGAGTAGCGTGCTCCCGGTCCTGCACGCGCTGGCGGCGACGGTCGACGCGACCGGGGAGCGGGACTGGCGGCTCTAATCCGCGACGGCCTCCTCGCTCCCCTCCACGGCGGCGGGGTCCTGCACCCAGAGGTCGCCGAACGTCTCGTCCTGTTCGAGCCGGATCTGCCCGCGGTGTGCGAGAAAGAGCAGTCCGAGGAACGTCTGCACGCGGCTGCCGCCGGCGGCGTCCACCTCGGCGAACAGCACCTCCGCGCGTCCCCCGTCGTACCGCTCGCGTAGCGCCGTGTAGACGTCCGTGATGACGTCCTCCATCTGCTCGTCGTGGGCGGTGCCGGTCACGTCCTCGACCGTGGGTTCGTCGTCCATCCGGACGTCGTCGCCGGCGCGGTAGTCCAGGGTCTGGGTGCCGCGGGCGTAGCCGCCGGGGGAGTCGCTGGTGTCGTAGCTGCGCGACTCCTTCCACCAGGAGTCCCGTTCACGCTCGCGGAGCTCCCGGACCAGTTCGTCCAGTGTCCGAGGCATCCCCCGTGCGTTGCGCCGGTCGAGCCGGCGCTCCATCTCCTGCTCCAGCCCGTCGATGGGGTCGACCGCCGGCTCGTCGTCCATCGGGTCGCCGGCCGTCCCGCCCTCCCAGGCGACCTCCCAGGGCTCGCGCTCGTCGGCCCACGCCTCGTCCTCGTCGTCGGCCAGCATCGCGTCGCTCTTCATCCGCAGGAGTACGCTCGCGTAGAACAGCGCCCGCCCGCCCGTGCGGATGTCGGCGTCGTCCAGCTCGTCGAGGAACGCGTCGGTGACGGTGACGATGTCGATGTCCCAGGGGTCGATGCGGCTCTCGTCGGCCAGCCGCACCAGCAGCTCGACCGGCTCGACGCCGTCGTCGTCGACATCGACGTCGCTCTCCGCGACCGCGTCGACCTCGTCGGCCACCGAGAAGCCGCCGAGGCCCGTCCCGGTCCCCGCCGCGTCGTCCTCGGGACCCACCCCGGGCGTCTCGACCGACGGCTCGCCCCTCGACACCCCGGTGTCCGCCTCCGCCCCGGGGTCGTCATCCTCCCCGTCCGGGTGCGCCCGGTCGTCGTGGCCCGTGATGTCCAGCGGGATATCGTCCTCAGTCATCCGCGACCACCTCGTCGCCGTCGGCGTCGGGACCCTCCTCGGAGAGGTCGATTCCCGTGACGGCGGAGACGTTGTCGTCCTGCATCATCACGCCGATGGCGCGCTCGGAGCGCTCCAGCAGCGCGGCCCGGTGGGAGACGACGACGAACTGGGCCTCGCCGGCCAGTTCGTCGACCATCTCGCCGACCATCTCGGCGTTGGCCGCGTCGAGGAAGGCGTCCACCTCGTCCAGTGCGTAGAACGGCGCCGGGTTGTACCGCTGGATGGCGAATATAAAGGCGAGCGCGGTCAGCGACTTCTCGCCGCCGCTCATCGCGGCCAGCCGCTGGACCGGCTTGTCACGCGGCTGTGCCTTCATCGTCAGCCCGCCGTCGAACGGGTCGGCCTCGTCCTCCAGGTGGAGCTCCCCGGAGCCGTCCGAGAGCTTCGCGAAGATGCGCTGGAAATGCTCGTCGATGCCCTCGTAGGCCTCCATGAACACCTCGCGCTTGCGCTCCTCGTAGCCCTCGATGCGCTCGCGGATGCCGTCGGCCTCCTCCTGCAGGACCTCGCGCTTCTCCTGCAGGTCCCCGAGGTCGTCCTCGACGGTCTCGTACTGGTCGATGGCCCGCATGTTGACCGGCTCCAGCTCCGTCATCCGGTTCTCCAGCTTCGTGATCTGCCCCTTGACGAACCCGTGGTCGGGGATCTCCTCCGGGTCGTAGTCGCCGACCTCGCCCTCCAGCTCCTCGACCTCCCATGCCAGCCGCTCGGCCTCGGACTCCAGCTCCGAGCACTCGGACTCGACCCCGGCGACGGCGTCCTTCTGCTCGTCACGCGCCTGTCGGGCCGCCCGGAGGTCGTCCTTCAGGTCCTCGCGCTCGCCCTTCAGCTCCGCCAGCTCCGCCTCCAGCTCCTCGACGGCCGCCTCCTTCTCGGCGAGCAGGTCCTCCTGTTCGTCGACCTCGGCCTCCAGCTCCTCGACGGCGGCCTCGGCCTCGGCCTTCCGGTTCTGTGCCGTCTCGATGGTATCGTGGAGATCGTCGATATCGCTCTCGGCGTACTGCTTCTCCAGGCCGAGCTCGTTCAGCTCGCCGTCGATATCGTCCATCCGGTCGTCGAGGTCGTCGATCGCCTCGCGGAGTTCGTCGGCCTCGGCGTTCAGCTCGGCGATCTCCGAGGCCTCCAGCTCCGCCTCCAGCGCCGCGATGTCGGCTTCGACCGACTCGATGGCCTCCGTCTTCGCCGCGATCCGCCCCTCGATATCGTCCATCTCGGCGGAGACCTCCTCGCGCTGGGCCTCGATCCCGTCCAGCTCGTCCTCCAGTCCCTCGATACGCGCCTCGGTGTCGGCGATCTCGCCCTCGACGCGGTCGATCTCGCTCTCGACGTCGCGGACCTGCTCGGTCGCGTTGGACTGCCGGTCGCGAGCGTCCTCCAGCCGGTCCTCCACGTCGCGGATCCCCTCGCGGAGCTCCCGGCGCTGGTCCTCCAGCTCGTTGATGCGCTCGGCGACCCGCTCGATGCGGCCCTTCCCGCTCTTGGTGAACGAGTAGCGCGACCCCGACGAGGAGCCGCCCGTCATCGCCCCGCTCTTCTCGACCAGCTCGCCGTCCAGCGTGACGATGCGGTAGTCCCCCATCAGGTCGCGGGCGGTCCCCATATCCTCGACGACGAGCGTGTCGCCCAGCACGTACGAGAGGACGCCGGCGTAGGTCGGGTCGAAGTCGACGAGGTTGTACGCGAAATCGACCACACCCGGCAGGTCCGGGGCGCTCGGCAGCCCACGCCGGTCCATCTGGTTCAGCGGGAGGAAGGTCGCCCGGCCGGCGCCGCGGGATTTCAGGTACTCGATGCAGGACTGGCCGACCCCGTCGTCGTCGACGACGACGTGGGCCAGCCGCCCGCCGGCGGCGGTCTCGCAGGCGGTCGCGTACTCGCCGGGGACGCCGCCCAGCTGGCCGACGGTCCCGTGGACGCCCTCGCGGTCGGCGTTGAGTACCGTCGTCACGGCCCGGCCGTACGACTCCTCGCCGTCCTGGCCCGCGTTGGCCTCGAGCTCCGCGTACTCGGACTGCTTTGCCTTCAGCGCGTCCTCGACCTCGTCGAGGTCGTCGCCGAGCGACCGCTTCTCCTGCTTCAGGTCCTCGACGACCTCCGTGATGGTCTCGCGGTTCCGCCCGGCCTTCTCGCGCTCGTCCTCCAGGTCCGACAGTTCGGCCCGGAGTTCCGGCAGCTCGGCCTCGGCGGCCTCGATGGCCTCGCGCTTCTCGCGCTCCTCGTTCGAGCGCCGGCGCGCCTCGTCGGTCAGCCGGTCCTGCTCGCGCTGGAGCTCGTTCTTCTCGTCCTTGAGCCCGTCCAGCTCGGCGCGTCGCTCGGCCAGCTCGTCGCGAAGCTCGTCGTACTCCGTGTCGATGGCCTCGATCTCGGCCTCGACCTCGTCGAGCGCCTCGCGCTTCTCGACCTTGTCGGCCTTCAGCGAGGACTTCTGGACCTTCAGCCGGCGGATCTCCTCCTCGAGGTCCTCGACCTCCTCGTTCTTCCGGTCGATCTGCACGAACGCCTGCCGGCGCTCGTTCTCGGCGGCCTCGATGCGCTCCTCGGCGTTCCCGATCCTGTCCTGGAGCCGGGATATCTCACCCTTGATCTCCTCCATCTCCCGCTTGATGGCGAGCTGCTCGTCCTCACCCTTCCGCTCGATCTCGCGGTTCAGCTCCGCGAGCTCGTCCTCCAGACGGGTGACCTTCCCCTGGCGGCTGTCCAGCTCCTCGCGGAGCGTCTCGAGCTCCGCCTCGGCCCCCGTGATGGCCTCGCGGGTCTCCGCCAGCTCCGTCCGCTTGGTCTCCAGCTCCGCGGCCTTCAGGTAGCCCTCGTACTCGGCCTTCTCCCGCTTCAGGTCGCGGTACTGGATCGCGGTCTCGCGCTCGTCCTCGAGCTCGTCGAGCCGCTTTCGCTTCTCCTCGATGCGGAGGTCGGCCTCCTCGACGCGGTCCTCGACGGTCTCCAGCTCCTCGAAGGCGTCGGCCTTCTTCGCGTCGAACTCGGCGACCCCGGCGATCTCGTCGATGATCTCGCGGCGCCGGCCCGCGGTCATCGTGATGATCTCGGTCACGTCGCCCTGCATCACGACGTTGTACCCCTCCGGGGTGACCCCGGCCTGCGCGAGCAGGTCCTGGATGTCCGAGAGGTTGACCGAGCGGCCGTTCAGGTAGTAGTAGGAGTAGTAGGTCTCCTCGTCGGTCTGCTTCACTCGCCGGCGGATGGCGATCTCCGCGACATCGCCGACGTCCTCGGTGCCCGCGGCGGAGACGACCTGCGAGCGGTCCAGCGTGTCGTCCCTGTTGTCGAGGATGACCTCCACGCTGGCCTCCCGCTCACCGTCGAAGTCGTCGGACTCGCCCTCGTGGCCGGGGTTGTAGATGAGGTCGGTGAGCTTGTCGGCGCGGATGCCCGAGGTCCGGGCGAGTCCCAGGGCGAACAGGACGGCGTCGATGATGTTCGACTTGCCCGAGCCGTTCGGGCCGCTGATGGTGGTGAAGTCCCGGTAGAACGGGATGCGCGTCTTCCGGCCGAAGCTCTTGAAGTCGTCCAGTACGAGCTCTTTGATATGCATGTGGGGCGCTCGTGCCCCGCGTTCAGGCGACGATGATGTCGTCCGACGCGGAGTCCTCGTCGGTTCCGTCGCTCGCCTCGTTCTTAGCCTCGTCGGCTGATTCGACCGCCTCGTCGACCTTCTCCTGGGGCGCCTCCTCGCCCATTCCCGGCTGACTGCCGGTCGGCTCCGGGGCCATGATGTCGCTGCCCGAGGGCTCGGGCTCGACCTCGGCCTCCAGATGCTGGATGCGCTCCTTGCACTCGACCAGTTCGTCCGTCAGGCCGTCGACGGTCGCTTCCAGGGAGCGCACTTTCGCCTCGAGTTCCTCGACCCGGTTGCCGGTCATACACCCATTCGGTCCCTGCCACCTCTTAAACATGCGTCAGACATCCACACCCCGTCAGACGCACGTCTGTCGCGCCGGCGCCGCCGCCCGGCGCGGAGTTCGGGGGGACCGGGACGGTCCAGCAGCCGCCCGCGACCCCGGTTGGCGACCCGCCGGTGTCGTCCCCGGGCGTGCGCTCGGACGTGGCTGGTCGGCGACCGACCCTGATTCCACTCGAACGCCCCGAACAACTCGAACGAACCGCCGATATCGTCCGAACGTCTGAAGGAACAACGGGACAACGGTAGTTACAGTGATACCGTTTCGCCGCCCCTCCGGGCCACCGACTCGGTGCGGATCGGCGCTTGGCCGCACGACGCACGCCTTTTTACCCCCCGTCACCCATCGGCGCCCATGACGGAGGTCGACGTGCCGGAGAGCCACCCCCGGTACGAGTCGCTGCTGACCCGCCACCGCATCGAGGCGGGCGTCGAGAAGGGGATCACCTCGAAACAGGGCCTCATCGCCCAGGGCCGGGGGGAGGCCTACGACTACCTCCTCGGCGAGCGCACCATCCCCTCGGCCGACGAGGCGGCCCGTGTCGCCGCCGCCCACTTCCGCCTCGCGGACCAGGCTGTCGTCTCGGTGAACGGCAACGTGGCCGCGCTCTGTCCGGGCGAGGTGGTCGAACTCGCCGACGCGACCGGCGCCGACATCGAGGTGAACCTGTTCAATCGCACGGCGGAACGGATGGAGCGCATCGCCGACCACCTCCGCGAGCACGGCGCCGAGGCGGTGCTCGGCCTGTCCGCCGACGGCCGCATCCCCGGACTGGACCACGAGCGCGCGACGGTCGACGCCGACGGCATCGGGAGCGCCGACGTCGTACTCGTCCCGCTGGAGGACGGCGACCGCGCCGAGGCGCTGGCCGCGATGGGGAAGACGGAGCTCGTCATCGACCTGAACCCGCTCTCGCGCTCGGCGCAGTCCGCGAGCGTTCCCATCGTGGACAACGTCATCCGGGCGATCCCGAACATCACCGAGCACGCCCGGGACCTGCGCGACGCCCCCGAGACGGCGCTGCGCGACGTCATCGACGGGTTCGATCCCGAGACGGCGCTCGGGACCGCCGAGGACGCCATCCGGAGCGGCGACCTGGACTGACCGTCCCGGACCCCGCTTCTCCCGACGGAGGCCGTACACCAGCGGCGCGACCGTCCGGGTCGCCGCGGCCCCAACGACTATTTACCACTCGTGAATACAATCTGGTGGTATGCAGAACACGGCTGAGTTCGACGGCTTCACCGACGCGAGCGAGGCACAGGTGACCCGGGCCATCGCGGGCGAGTGGCACGAGGAGTTCATGGAGTTCACCGAGTCCGACGTCATCATCGTCGGCGGCGGCCCCTCCGGACTGATGGCGGGCAAGGAGCTGGCCGAGCGCGGCGTCGACGTGCTGCTCCTGGAGAAGAACAACTACCTCGGCGGCGGCTTCTGGCTCGGCGGCTTCCTGATGAACAAGGTGACCATCCGCGAGCCGGCCGACCGCGTCCTCGACGAGCTGGACGTCGACCACGAGGAGAGCGACGAGGCCGAGGGGCTCCACGTCGCGGGCGGGCCGGAGGCGTGTTCGGGGCTCATCAAGGCCACCTGCGACGCCGGCGTCAACGTCCAGAACATGACCGAGTTCACGGACCTCGTCGTTCGGGAAGGACCCACTGGGGGGGCCGACGCCGCCGAGGGCCACCGCGTCGGCGGCGTCGTGATGAACTGGACGCCGGTCCACGCGCTCCCGCGGGAGATCACCTGTGTCGACCCGGTCGCCGTCGAGTCGGACCTCGTCATCGACGCGACGGGCCACGAGGCGGTCGCGCTGTCGAAGCTCCACGAGCGGGGCGTCCTCGACGCCGAGGGTATCGCGAGCGCCGAGGAACGGGCCACGGGGATGGACCGGACGGACGACGGGTCCTACGGCGCCCCCGGCCACGACTCCCCGGGCCACGACTCGATGCACGTCGCCGAGAGCGAGGACGCCGTCGTCGAGCACACCGGCGTCGTCCACCCCGGCCTCGTGGCGAGCGGGATGGCCGTCGCGACGGCCCACGGGCTCCCGCGGATGGGCCCGACGTTCGGCGCGATGCTGCTCTCGGGCAAACGCGCCGCCCAGGCCGCGCTCGACGAACTCGGCGTCGACGCGCCCGCGGTGTCGACCACGCCGACGCCGGCCGACGACTGAGACGGCGGCGGCTCAGACGGTCCCCGACAGCACCCCGACGAACCCCACTCCCATCGTCTCGTACCGCCGGTCGGTGGCCCGCGCGGCCAGCGCCCGTCGCGACGCCCCGACACGCTCGCGCAGCGGCGCGTCGAGGTCGCTCCCCGGCGCGAGTGCCCGGACCACGTCCCCGGGCGACGAGGAGGGTGCGCCGGCGGCGACGAACGCCCGGAACGCCGGGTTCAGCAGCCGTCCGGTGGGGTGGCTGCTCGCCGTGGCGTCCACGAGTGCGAGCCGACCGCCCCCGGTCGCCGCCACGACGTCGCACCAGTCCCCGACGGCGGCCGCCGGGTCCGCCAGGAGCCCGACGACGAACGTCGCCAGGAGCCCGTCCGCGGCCGCGACGGGCGGCACCGTGGCGTCGCCCCGCACGGCGTGGACGTTCGTCCAGCCCTCACGGGCGATGCGGTCGCGGGCCCGCTCCAGCAGCGGCCCCGTCAGGTCGACCCCGACGACCCGTCCCGACGGACCGACAGCCGTCCGGAGGTACGGGAGGTTCGCGCCGGTCCCGCAGCCCATCTCGACGACGGTGTCGCCCGGGTCGAGGTCGAGCGCCGCGACGGCGCGGGCGCGCCATCGGCCGACGGGTGGGAGGGTCGCGATGCGGTCGTACAGCGCGGCGTTGTCGCCGTAGAACGCCGCGACCGAACTCATCGGACGTGCTCGGCGAGGTCCCGGACGCGCCCGGCGACGGTCGCCGCGTCCGGACCGAGCACGTAGACGATGGGCTCGACGCCGAACCCGCCGGTCTGGTAGAGGACGTCGGCGTCGGGGGCGCCAGCGAGCGCGTCCGCGACGGCGGTGTCGATGTCGTCCGCGTCGCCCTGTCCGGCCCCGCCGGCCCCCGCCGCCTCACCGACGGCGTCGAACTCGACGGGGTCGCGCCCGAGGCCCGCGAGCGCCTCGACGATGGCGGGCGTGTAGCGGACGTTGCAGGCCGCCCGCGCCTCGTGGCCGGCGCGCCGGGCCGCCAGCAGGACGCTCGCGACGTAGACGGAGACGCCGAACTCGGGGTCAGCCGGGACCGCCGCCCGGCCCTTCACGTCGAGGATGCGCCCCGGGACCGCCGCCACGTCCTCCACGTGGGTCGCCTCCGGCAGCGCCTCCACCAGGTTCGAGCCGACGGCCGGCACGAGCGCCGCGAAGGCCGGCGACTCCTCCAGCGTCCGCAGCCCCTGTCGGACCGAGGAGAGTACCCGCTCGCTCGCCCGGAGCCCGGAGTCGGGGTCGTGCACGTCGAAGCCCCCCTCGTACTCCGCCAGCGGCGGGAACGCCGCCTCGTGGAGCTTCGCGAGCAGGTCGTCCTGCTCGAGCTGTCGGACCAGCACCTCCGCCTCGGCCAGCGCGCCGACCCGCGAGAGCTCCCCGGACGCCAGCCCCTGCCCCACCCCCGCGACGAGTTCGCGGACCCGCTCGTCCCCGGCCACGCGGCCGTTCACCTCGACGGCCCCGGTGGCGTACTTCGAGACGGCGCTCTGGCTGATTCCGAGCAGGTCGGCCACCTCGCTCTGGGTCAACCCCCGGTCCCGGAGGTCGGCAGCCAGCAGGGACCGGTAGGTGGGGAGGAACTCCTCGACCACGACCTCCTCGATGAACTTCATCTGCTACTGGTCCCCGCCGAACTCGCGGTCCCCCTCGATGCGCGAGGCCTGCGGGCCCTGCTGGTCCTGGTACTTCGAGCCGCGCTCGCTGCCGTACGGTCGGTCGGCGGGCGAGGTCAGCTCCGTGAACGTGAGCTGCGAGATGCGCATACCCGGCGTGAGCGCGACGGGCGCGTTACCGAGGTTCGAGAGCTCGAGCGTGATCTGCCCCCGGTAGCCCGGGTCGCAGAGCCCGGCTGTCGCGTGGACCACGACCGCGAGCCGTCCCAGCGAGGAGCGCCCCTCGACGTGCGCGATGAGGTCGTCGGGGATTTCGACGCGCTCGTGGGTCGTCCCGAGCACGAAGTCGCCGGGGTGGAGGATGAACTCGCCGCCCTCCTCGACGACGGTCTCGTGGACGTACTCGTTGACCTCGGCCTCGCTGTTGGGGTGGATGCAGGGGATGTTAGTCCGCTGGAACTCCAGGAACTCCCGTCCCAGCCGGAGGTCCACACTCGCGGGCTGGACCTGCAGGTCGATGTCGTCGAGCGGCTCGACGACGAGGTCCCCCCTCTCCAGGCGTCGGAGGATGTCGGCGTCGGAGAGTATCACGGGCGGAGGCGGGAGCGACGACGACGAAAGGGTTCCGGTCGGGTGCAACGGCGGCCGCCGAGCGGGGGTCGCCGCCGGCGACGACCCGGGGCGTCCACCCAGATGGGGCGGCTTGCCCCATGACTGACGGCGTTGCGTCCCGGTTCCGCGTGACAACATTTTATACGATGCTTCTGCTAGGGAGTAGCACATGGGGGGTAACGATAGCACACGCGGTGGTAGCGGACGGGCCAGTGACAGGGGAACGTTCGAGTCGGTGATGGGGCGGGTCGCCGGGCTGGTGGTCAGCGTCCGGGCGTATCTCGCCGATGGCCTGAGCGTCGGGTCGTCGGCCGCCGCCGAGACGCCGCAGTCGCTCGCCAGCGCGCCGCCGGTCCCGGACGCCGTCCGCGACCACCCGACCCGCACGTCGGTGTTGGCCGACGCGCTCGACCACTTCCACGATACCGAGGACGAGGACCTGCCGCCGCCCGACGAGGAGGCCATCCGACGGTGACTGCTCGACTTCTCGTATCTGCAGTATCACGACGAGATCGAGCGCTACTGGGTGAACGAACCGTTCGCCTACGTCTCCGTCCTGGAGGAGCAGGGGTCGAACGAGCGCCGCTACCGGGTCACCGAACCGGTGCTCGACGAGTACGAGGCGTTCGTCCTCGACGAACTGTCGAAGGTGCTCCGGGACAGCCTGATGTACCAGGACGTCGCTGACGGCGAGGCGCTCGACGAGACCTTCGAGGCACGCGCCCGGGAGCTGATGGACGAGCATACGGCCGCGCTCGACCCGATCTCGCACCACAAGCTGCTGTACTACCTCAAGCGTGACTTCGTCGACTACGAGCGTATCGACCCCATCATGCGCGACGAGGCCGTCGAGGACATCTCCTGTGACGGCGCCGGGGTCCCCGTCTTCGTCTACCACCGGGAGCACCGGGACATGGACACGAACGTGGAGTTCGACCGGGACGGACTGCTCTCGTTCGTCACGCGGATGGCCCAGCGGGCGGGCAAGCATATCTCCGTCTCGAACCCGCTGGTCGACGCCTCGCTCCCCGACGGGAGCCGCGTCCAGCTCACGTTCGGCGGCGACGTGGCAACGCGAGGCCCGAACTTCACCATCCGCCAGTTCTCCTCGGTGCCCGACACGCCGGTCGACCTCATCAACTGGGGGACGTTCAGCATCGAGCAGATGGCCTACTTCTGGCTGGCCATCGAGAACAACCGCTCGCTGGTGTTCGCCGGCGGTACCGGCTCCGGGAAGACGACCTCTCTCAACGCCGTCTCCTTCTTCATCCCGAAGAAGTCGAAGGTCGTCTCCATCGAGGACACCCGCGAGATCTCGCTCCCGCACGAGAACTGGGTCCAGTCGCTGACCCGCGACTCCGTCACCGAGGAGGGCCGCGGCGAGGTGACGATGTACGAGCAGCTCCAGACCGCACTGCGACAGCGGCCGGAGTATATCCTCGTCGGGGAGATCCGGACCGAGGCCAACGTGGCGCTGACCTTCTTCCAGGCGATGGCCACGGGCCACACCGCCTACACCACCATCCACTCCGAGTCGGTCACGGGCGTCATCAACCGGCTGGAGAACGACCCGCTCGGGGTCCCCACGCAGATGGTCAAGGAGCTCGACATCGTCTCCATCCAGCGGCAGGTGATGATCGACGACGAGCGGGTCCGCCGGAACGCCCGCGTGACGGAGCTGCTCTCGCGCGGCGAGGTCGACGACGTCTCGGTCCACGACGTCTTCGAGTGGAACGCCGCCGAGGACGACTACAACGAGATGTTCGACTCCCGGGTCCTCGACGACATCGCCGACGACCGCGGGTGGGACCAGGCCCAGCTCAACCGCGAGCTGGACCGCCGCGTCGAGGTGCTGGAGTATCTCGTCGAGAACGACATCACCTGGTACGAGGACGTCGCCCGGGTCATCCACACGTTCATGAGCGACCAGGAGCAGGTCATGGAGGCCATCCGCGACGGCGACGGGCTGGGTGACCTCCAGGCCAGTCGGCGTGGACTGGGCGAGCCGGAGCCGGCCGTCCCCGGTGCGGAGCCGGGGGAGGTCGACCGGCCGGCCGGGGCCGACCCCTGGGCGACGCCCACCGAGTCCGACCCTGTGGGCGACGGCGCGGGCGTGCGGAGCGCCGAGGAGTTCGAGGCCGGGGAGGGACTCGGCGAGATGCCGGAGGAACTCGACCCCGTCGGCCCCGGCGAGGCGGAGCCAGCCGACGACGGGACGGCGGCGGTCGAGACGGACGTCGTCGAGAGCGACCCGGCCGGGGCGACGGACGCCGACGGGGACGACGGGACGGACCCGGCCGACGGCGAGGTGGCCGCGACCGAGGACGAGCCCGGGGATGCCGACGAGGACGAGGTGACCGACGCCGACGAGGGTGATGCGTCGTGACCGAGGGGGACGACCCCACGACGGACGGGGGAACCGCCGACACGACGGCCCCCGACGGCGGGACGGCCGAGAGCCCGCCGGTGCCGGAGTACGAATCCGACCAGTACGTCCCGGGGACGGACCCGGCCGTCCGGACGGGCGTCCGGGAGCAGGTCCTGACGGAGAAGTTCGGCCCGGTCCGGGCCTATTTCAAGACCCGCCCGGACCGCCACTGGAAGCTCCAGGAGCGGCTCAACCAGGCTCGGTTCGGCATCACCTACGACGTCTACCTCACGCGCATCGCGGCGTACGCGGTGGGGACCGGCCTCGTCGGCGCGCTGACGGGGTTCACGCTGGCCATCGTCCTGGCGCAGACGGGCGCGTTCGCGAGCATCGACGCCCCAGCGCTCGTGCCGACGGCGTTCGCGCAGGCGGTCTACGAGAACCGGGTCGTCGTCGCGGCCGTCGGTAGTGTCACCACGCTCGGGGTGCTGTCGGGGTCTATGGCCTGGGTCGTCGGGTACAGGTACCCCTCGGCGGTCGTCGATGTCCGACGGCGCAAACTCGACGTGACGCTGCCCCACGCCATCGTCTACATGTACGCCCTCTCTTTCGGCGGGATGGGGCTGACGGCGGTGCTCCGGCGGATGGCCGAGGCCGAGAACACCTACGGCGAGGTCGCGAACGAGTTCGACATGATCGTGCGGGACGTGGACGTGTTCGGGAACGACCTGTTCACCGCCATCCGGAACGCCCGCAATCTCACGCCGAGCGATAACCTCGAACAGTTCTTCGACGACCTCCTCTCGGTGCTTGACTCGGGGGGTGAGCTGACGACGTTCCTCGAGGACGAGAGCGAGAAGTACATGGAGCGGGCCCGGACCGAGCAGCAGTCGTTCCTCGACGCGCTGGCGACGCTCTCGGAGATCTTCGTCGTCGCGTTCGTCGCGGCGCCGCTGTTCGTGGTCGTGACGATGATGATGTTGAGCCTGCTGGGCAACGTCGGCACGCTCCCGCTCGCGCTCATCGTCTACGTCGTCGTGCCGCTCGGGATGGCCGGCTTCCTCGTCGCCATCTCCGTGCTCTCGGAGCCGTACAAGCAGCCCTCCCACGAGCTCCAGCTCGACGACCGTTCGGCGGCCGTCCCCGACGGCGGCGTGCAGGCCCACCCCTACTTCGACACGTTCCGCCGCATCCGTCGGAAGGAGTGGTTGCAGGAGCGGCTCGCCGATCCAACCGCCCTGTTCCGGGCGAAACCCATCGCGACGCTTCTGCTGACCGTCCCACTGACGCTCCTCGGTATCGGCGCCCTCGTGACGACCGGGCTGGCCGAGCCGACGCCCGAGGCGTTCATCGCCGAGCCGGTGTCGACGACGGCCCTGCTCGTCATCGCGCCGTTCCTCGCCGTCGCGGTCCCGCTGTCGATCTTCCACGAACTCGCACGGCGCCGCGACCGGGAGATCGCCGAGCGGCTCCCCGACGCGCTGGATATCCTCGCCAGCGCCAACCAGATGGGAGTCGGCCTCACCGAGGGCCTGGACCTCGTCGCCCGGAACCTCTCCGGGCGGCTCTCGACGGAGCTCCGGCAGGTCAGCAACGACATCCGCTGGAACAACGACATCCAGCGGGCACTGCTGGGGCTGGCCGACCGGCTTCAGGTCTCCCAGCTCACCCGGACCTGCAAGATACTCGCCGAGGGCTCGCGCTCCACCGGCGACCTCCACCGGGTGCTGGACATCGCGGCCGAGGACACTCGCCACCGCTACCGACTCGCCCGCGACCGCCAGCAGACCCTCTCCTCGTACACCGCCGTCGTCATCATCGGCTTCCTGGTCTATCTGGCGGTCATCGTCATCATCAACGAGAGCTTCCTCGGCCCGATCACCGGGAGCGGCCTCGTCTCGGGGGACGCCGGGCCCGTCTCCATCTCCGGGGACGCCGTGGCCGCCTACCGGACGCTGTTCTTCCACTCGGCCATCATCCAGGGTATCGGTACCGGGCTCATCACCGGGAAGCTCTCGGACAACCAGGTGCTCACGGGGCTGAAGTACAGCATCGCCCTCGTGCTGATCGCGCTCGGCGTCTTCGTGGTGCTCTGAGGTGACCGGGAGCCGTCGGCCCTAAGCCGGTCGCCCTCCCAACCCGGGTATGAAACAGGCCATCGTCGCCCGCACGGACATCGGGATGGGCCAGGGGAAACTCGCCGCACAGGTCGCGCACGCCTCGCTCCGGGCGTACGAGGATACCGACGCGACGGCCCAGCGCGAGTGGAAGGGCGAGGGCGGGAAGAAGATCGTCCTGAAGGGGGAGTCGGAATCGCAGCTCCAGGAGCTGGCCGACCTCGCGCGGCGCGAGGGGCTCCCGTACTCGCTGGTCCGGGACGCCGGCCACACGCAGCTGGAGCCCGGCACCGTCACCGCGCTCGCGGTCGGCCCCGGTCCCGAGAACATCGTGGACAAGGTGACGGGAGACCTGTCGCTGTTCTGAGTCGGACCGTCGGGGTCGGTCGGGGACAGCCGTTCCTACCGCAGAAGTCCGGCTTACGCTGATTGTACCCCGAGTAATCGGGGAACGTCGGCAGTAGAACGATAACCGACTCCCCCTCGTCCGTCGCCGACGACGCCACTGCGGCGCCGCCTGCTGGGCGAACCCCATCGCACGCCGGTACCCCCCGACTCAGTTGGGATAGCCCCGGTAGTACTGGCGCGGCACCTCGACGCGGTCGAGTTCCCCGAGTTCCTCCGCGGCGGTGAGCGTGAAGTACGGATCGCGGATGTGCTCGCGGGCCATGATGGTCAGGTCGGCGCGCCCGTTCCGGATCACCTCGTCGGCGCCCCCCGGCGTGGTGATGCCGCCGACGGTGCCGACGGCGCAGTCCGCGCCGGCCTCGGCGAGCGACTCGCGGACGCGCTCGGCGTACGGCACCTGGTAGTGGGGCCCGGTATCGGGGACCTCCTGTGCGGGGTCGATGGCGCCCGCGCTCACGTCGATGAGGTCCGCGCCGTCATCGGCCAGCAGCGGCGCCAGCCGCGCCGTGTCCTCGACGGTCCACGAGTGCCTGTCGGGCAGCCAGTCCGTCGCCGACAGCCGGACGAACACCGGCTTGTCGTCCGGCCACACCTCCCGCACCGCGCGGGTGGCCTCGCGGACGATGCGGGTGCGGCCGGTGAAGCCGCCGCCGTACTCGTCCTCGCGGCCGTTGGTCACCGGTGAGCAGAACTCGTGGAGCAGGTAGCCGTGCGCGCCGTGGACCTCGGCGATGTCGAAGCCAGCCTCCAGTGCGCGCTCGGCCGCGGCGCGGAAGTCGTCGACGATGCCCTGGATGTCCTCGACCGAGAGCCGCTTCGTGGGGACGGGCCCGCCCGCGTCCTCGTCGTGGGGCCAGGGGGTCGCGCTCGGCGCGACCGTCGTCCAGCCGCGCTCGTCGTGGATGGGCTCGCCGCCATCGGCCGGCCGCTCCGTGGAGGCCTTCCGGCCGGCGTGGGCGAGCTGGATGCCCGCGAGTGCGCCGTGGTCGCCGATGAACTCGGCCGTCTCCGCGAGCGCCTCGCCGTGTTCGTCCGACCAGATGCCGAGGTCGTGGGGCGTGATGCGGCCCTCGGGCGAGACGGCCGTCGCTTCGGCCATCACGATGCCCGCGCCGCCGACCGCCCGCGACCCGAGGTGGACGTGGTGCCAGTCGGTCGCCAGGCCGTCACCGTCGCAGGAGTACTGGCACATCGGCGACACCATCACCCGATTGCGGGCCGCCGTGCCCCGGAGTTCCAGTGGGCTGAACAGGTCCGTCGTGTCGTCGCTCATGGCTCGCCTTCGGGGGTGGACGGGAAATGGAGGATGGAACCGGCAGCCCCGGCCGATGACTTGGACGATGAGGCCATAAGGTAGGAATTTGATGTTTTCGATATGTATTGGAGGAACAAGCTGCCAGATGGGCGCCCCGATTGAATATACGGCAGTGACAACGGATCAATCTACGAAGCCCTCGCGCTCTCGACTCGCGCGCCTCGCTGCGCTCCTCGCTCCCTGCGGTCGCTGCGGTGCTTGCGTCGGCGTGCTTCGCCGAGAGCGCTCGCCCTTCGATTCCACCAGGAACGCGGGATGGACGGTAGAGCGCACGCACCGAGCCAGCACGGTGTGGACGCGACCTCGAAGGGCGGACGAGCACACACCGTGCTGGCTCGGTTCGCGCCCAGCCGAGGCAATGAATCGGGGCGGGAATGGAAGGGGCCGGCCGGGGGCTTGCTACACGGTTCCGGCGTCGCTGGCGGTGGAGAATCGATCACTATCAGATGTAGGACCCTGGCACTGCACCTTCCGCCACGGTTAAACCGCCGCCAGTCGACCCGCCGACATATGTCACGCGCCGTCTGGCTGAAGGCCGACGACACGGTCGGCGACTGGGAGCAGCGCAAACGCCGCATCACTGCCGGCCTCGAGGCCGGCGTCGACTGGGTCCTCGTCGACCGCGCGGACGTGGCGAAGGTCCGGGAGCTCGGCCGGGTCGACGTCGCCGCCTTCGCCGGCGACGACGTCCACGTCATCGACGAGGCCGAGGAGGAGGCGGCCGAACCGGACGCCGTCATCGTCGGGAAACACGGTGAGGGCGATGGGACGGTCGACCTGCCGTCGGACTTCTCGGGGAGCGCCGACCTGACGACGCTCCGCCGGACCGAGGGTCCCGCCGGCTCGTACGTCCGCGTGCTGGGCCCGGGCTACGAGGAACTCGCGGAGGAGGCCGCCCGCGACGCCGACTACACCATCGTCGTGGGCGAGGACTGGTCGATCATCCCGCTGGAGAACCTCATCGCCCGCATCGGCGAGGAGACCGACCTCGTGGCGGGCGTCCAGACGGCCGAAGAGGCCCGCACGGCGTTCGAGACGCTCGAACTCGGCGCTGACGCCGTCCTGCTCGATACGGACGACCCCGACGAGATCCGCCGGACCGTCGACGCCCGCGACGCCACCGACCGCGAGTCGCTGGACCTCGTCACGGCGACGGTCACCGCGGTCGAGGAGGTCGGCAGCGCCGACCGGGTCTGCGTCGACACCGGCTCGCTGATGGAGCACGACGAGGGGATGCTGGTCGGCTCGATGAGCCGGGGGCTGTTCTTCGTCCACGCCGAGACCGCCGACTCGCCGTACGTGGCCAGCCGGCCGTTCCGGGTGAACGCGGGCGCCGTCCATGCCTACGTCCGGACGGCCGGCGGCGAGACGAACTACCTCTCGGAGCTCCGGAGCGGCGACGAGGTCCAGATCGTCGACACCGCCGGCAACACCCGCGAGACCATCGTCGGCCGTTCGAAGATCGAGAAACGCCCGATGTTCCGGGTCCAGGCCGAGGTCGAGGGTGACGGCGGGACGGACGTCATCGAGACGCTGCTCCAGAACGCCGAGACGATCAAGGTCGCCACCAGCGAGGGCCGGAAGGCCGTGACGGACCTGCAGGCGGGCGACGAGGTGCTGGTCTGCTACGAACCCGTGGCACGACACTTCGGCGAGGCCGTCGAGGAGAGCATCATCGAGCAATAAGACGAGCTTTTTTGCGCTGCGGGTTCGCTTGTGTGCCGGCCTCGCCGTCCTCAGAATCGAAGATTCTGCTGTCGAGGCGAATCGAGGATTCGCCGACCGTTGGAGAGCTCCGCTCTCCAAGAGGCTGCGGGAGAGCTTCGCTCTCCCGAACGGCACTCTGCGCGAACCGCTTGTCAAAAAACGTTCGGAAAAAAGGCTGCTGCCTCGCTCGGATGAGCCGGCCCTCGGCCGGCTCATCACTCGCTCGGCAGCAGTGAAACCGCGCCTTCGGCGCGGTATGCGGACGATGGACCCGCGCCCGTTTCGCTCGCGCGGCGCATCCACTCTCGATTGGAAGCTATACTCCTGTTGAAACGCTGAACCGGTGATAGGTCCTCAGGAGTCCTGCTGCATACAGGGCGCAAACGTAGCAGCGGTGTCACGGGCCGGACAGCGAAGCGGTCAGTGCAAAACTAGTAGTATACATCCCGTCTGGCTTCAGCTATGGAGCGACCTACCCGAGCAGTGGTCGTGGCCTATTCGTTAGCGGTCCTCGGAGTTGTGACGATGGTTCAGTACTCGGGTGTCACCGGTGAGCCGGTCATCAGTCTCCCCTCCAGTAAGGCGTGGATCCTGTCTCTCTGTATGGTTGCGCTCGGTGGATTCCTGGTAATGCTCGGAATCGCAGTCGCGTCCCGGCAGGGTGAGATACATCGTGGGGGGGAGCAAGCACCCGGCTGGCTACTCGCTACTGCTCTGTTCGAGACGATGGCCTTTGCGGGGCTTCTCGGTTCGGCGCTGGTCTGGTAGCCCGATCAAGGAGCAGCACCAGACCCGATGGACTGACCAGTAGTTATCAGTACGAATCGATCCCGGGCGGATGGGTCAGACGGTGACCGAAACAGACCAGATCGCTGTGTTCGCTACCTGTGTCCAGTCGCTCAACTTCTACAGCTGAAATCAGTCGCGATGGCGGGTTGTAAGGCCGTCTTCGCGGTCTATGTGGAGGACCGCTTCGGACGCCGTCTTGCCTGGTATAAGATTTAACCGAGGATGACTCACAACACACGGAACGTGTCCGACATACGTGCCAAGCTCCGGTCCCGTCTCCTTTCGACAGATTTTGCGGCGTGGAACAACCCACGACGAGTGAAAGCGTCCCTTCCCGTCTTCGTCGTCCTCGGAGGCGGACTAGGGATTCTGATCCAGTCGTACGGGGTGGTAAGTAATATTCCACTGCCCGTCCTCTGGACCCTCTCTGCGATCGTCGGAGTTACCGTTCTAGCTATGATCGATTGATCCGGACAGCTAGTGGCCACCCGATACGAGCATATGTCAGAGACGGTCTCGTATGAATGGACGCTCTAAGTCGGTCACTCGCCCGAACGACTCCTGAGGGAGTCGTCGCTATCGGAGTAACGGATATACCGCGCGTGTTCAGCCCTGCGTTCTCGGGAACACTCTCTGGCATATGCTCAGCCGCTCACGTTGTCCGAAAGTCTGTTCCCGCCTTCGAGGGCCACGAATACGGCGGGCATCCGCCATGCGAGCGCCATATCAGCGAAGGGAGGAATAGTGAACGTCGTGATGACAAGAGCGACCGCCCAGAGGACTTCTGCAGCCCCAGCGGCAGCCGTCCTGTTCGTGGTACAGCTGCCGTTGTGGATCGTCTCAACAGCGTGTATCGGTGATTATTCGCGCCGACCCAGACGGCTGGTTCCCCAAGAGAGCCCCCGAGCGAGAGCTGCTGCATACCCCTATATCCTGCGGACCAGTACTATCAGACTCCGAGGGTTTCAATAGAGCTGAACCCGTATCTTCCCGGTCAGTCGGCTGTTTTGCGGTCTCAGTTCCGGACCTGTTCTCGGGATCTGCGAGTTAGAGTCCGAGGCCGGCGGCAGGACACGTACACTCCCGGCCGCCGGGGGCCTCACAGCACGTAGCGCTCCCCGTCGACGGCCAGCGGTTCGACGAACGCCTCCTCCGCGGGGACGAAGTGGGAGACGTGGACGACGCGGGTCTCGTCGGCGTCGAGGTCCCGGCCGAGGCGGCGGGCGCCCTCGAAGGTCATGTGCTTCGTGCCGAAGGTCATGAACTCCCCGTCGACCTCGTGGTTCCCGCCGAGCGGGTGGTACTCGCAGAGGTGTTCGGGGACGATACCGTCGGCCAGCAGCAGGTCCGGGTCCCGGAGCGCCTCGCGCGAGTCCTCGGGCACCCCGTAGTTCGTGTCGCCGGACAGCGAGAGCTTCGCGCCCGTCTCCGGGTCCTCGATGGCGAGCCCGTAGCAGACCAGTGGCGGGTGGTCGACCGGGACCAGGGTCAGCTCCAGCCCGCAGGCCTCGAACGGCTCGAACGGCGTCCGCGGGACGGGGGTCACGGCGTCGAGGTAGTCGTAGCGCCGATCGACCGTCCCGACGACGCTCTCGCCGGTCTCCGGGTCCGTCTCGTCGGCGGCGTGGACCGGGACGTCCGAGACGAGCCGGTAGGCGTTGCCCAGCCCGTCGAGATGGTCGAAGTGGATGTGGCTGATCAGCACCTCGTCGGGGAGCGGGACGTCGTTGGCGAGGAACTGGTGGCGGAGGTCCGGGCTGGCGTCGACGAGCAGGGACTCGTCGGTCCGCTCGTTGTGGACGTGGACGGAGAAGCGCGACCGCTTTACCCCGCGCTCGCGGGCCGCCTCGCAGGTGTCGCACGAACAGTCCGGCGTCGGCGTGCCCGTCGTGTCGCCGGTGCCGAGCAGGGTGACCTCCATCTACCACCACTGACGGGCGCGAGGGGCTTGACTCCGACGCTCCCCGAAGCCGCGACGTGGAGGCGCCGCCGTCAGTCGTCGTGTGCGTGGTCGTGGTCGTGACCGCCGCCCGTCTCGCCGCCGTCGCCGGCGATCATGCTCCCCTCCCCGTCGATCATGTCCATGTTCTTCAGGTTGTCCCGCTCCTCGAACCCCTCGACGGCCCGCCGGAGGTCGGCCTGCGTGAGCGTGGTCCGCTCCTCGGTCAGCGCGTCCAGCACGGCCTCCCGCATCACGAGCCGGAGGTCGCTGCCGGTCAGGCCCTCCGTGAGGTCGGCCACCTCGTGCGGGTCGAAGTCGTCGATCTCCATCCGCCGAGTGACCACATCGAGGATGTCCGCGCGCATCCCCGCGTCGGGCTTCGGGAAGTTGACGATCTCGTCGAACCGGCGCCACGCGGCTGCGTCGAGCTGGTCGGGGTGGTTGGTCGCGCCGATGAGGAGCACGTCGTCCTGGATGAGCGAGACCTCGTCGATGCTCTTCAGCAGCGTATTGACCGCGCGCTTGATGGCGGCGTGCTCGTCGGAGGAGCGCGTCTTCGCGACGAAATCGAACTCGTCCATGAAGAGGATGCACGGGGAGAGTCGCTTCGCCACCTCGAACGTCTTGTCGACGTTCTTGGCGGTCTCGCCGAGGTACTGGCTGGTGATCATCGAGAGCTTCACCTCGACGAACGGCAGGTCGAGCTCCCGGGCCAGCGCCCGCGCGACGCTCGTCTTCCCGGTCCCCGGCGGCCCGACGAACAGGAGCTTCCCGATCTCTCGAAGGCCGATCTCCGCGAGGTAGTCCCGGTGTTCGATGGCCTTGACGACCTTGTGGATCTCGTCCTCCTGGTCCTGCGTGAGGACGAGGTCGTCCATCGTGATCTCGACCTCTTCGGGGGCCTTCACGTCCACGAGGTCGAGCATCTCCTCGTCGTCCTCGTCGAACATCTCGTCCAGCAGGGAATCGATCCACACCCGGTCGGCGTGGACCGGGCGGTTCGTCTCCCGGGCGGACTGGTAGTCGACTCCATCCATCCCGGCCTCGAAGTGCGATGCCAGGGTCGGGTTCCCCTGGATGCGGTCGGCGTCGACGCGCTGGGTGTACCACGACTGCGCCATCTCCCGGTCGGTCAGGTCGATGGAGCCGGAGAAGTCGTCGCGCTCGGTGAACATCAGTCCCGAGACGGCCTCCCACGGCCGGTCGATACCGGTCGCGGCGGCGGTGGTGTTGCCGGTCGTCGCCAGCGGTCGCTCGACCTCCCCCTCCGACCAGAAGACCCGCCGGTAGCGTGGAGGCAGGTCCCGCTCGTCGAGGTCCCGGTTATCGGTGTAGACGGCCGCGGTGAGGAGGAACTCGACGACATCGAGCTCTGGGCTGCTCATTCCCGGGAAGGTTCGGGCGGAAGCGACATAAGCCGTTCGAGACGGGAGACGTTCGCGGTGACCGCCCGTTCAGACGGCGACCCGCAACCCGGCGGGTGACGGTGACGGCGACGACCCCCCGGGCCCGACCGACGGACACCACGCGAGGCCGGGGCGTAACCGGAATCCCGTACCCGCGTGGTCGCGGTGAAGCCAAGCCTTTTGCGCCGGAGACAACTACGTACATCTACCAATGAGCGGCCGAGATATGTATCGCCAGCAGATCCTCGACCACTACAAGAACCCCCGCAACTACGGGGAGATCGAGGACGCTTCCTTCGAACACGTCGGGGAGAACCCGATGTGCGGCGATACCGTCAAGATGTACGTGAAGCTTCAGGACGACGACGAGACGATCGAGCAGGTCTCCTTCGTCGGGGACGGCTGTGCCATCTCGCAGGCCTCCGCCAGCATGCTCTCGCAGGACCTCCACGGGCGAACCCTGGCGGAGATCCGGGAGATGGACCGCGACGATATCTTCGAGCTGCTGGGTATCGATGTCAACCCGATGCGGGTCAAATGTGCCGTCCTCGCCGAGAAGGTGGCCCAGGACGGCGCCGCGATCCATCTCGGCGAGAAGGACCTCGAGGAGACGACCATCGAGGACTGAGCGGGCCGGCCCCCGGCCGTCGGACCACTACCACCCCTCGCCGGGAACTTATACCGTGCTACGTCGTAGCATACCACTGGCCATGTCCAGTCCCGGATCCAGTGCCGACCGACAGGTGAGCATCGGGCGGACGGTGTACGACGCGGACGGGAACGAGCTCGGACAGGTCCGCGGGCTCGACAAGCACGGCTTCTACGTCGCCACTGCCGAGGGCGTGGCGTCGATGTCGACCGACCACGAAGCAGGTGCGCGCTCGGGCCACAAGGAGCTCCACTGGCGTTGCTGGGAGTGCGGCGAGATCGGGGGGCTCGACGAGATGCCCGAGGAGTGCCCGGCCTGTGGCGCCCCGGAGGAGGAGCTCTACTACTGGGCGCAGGACTGAGGCCGTCGCGGGCGCTCGTGACCGCGCCCGCGACGACACCCATATACTCGCGAGCGTCGACCGGCCGGTATGGAGTTCCTCGTCATAGGTGCGGGGTCGCTCGGGAGCCTCCTCGGGGGGCTGCTGGCTCGCGAGCACGCGGTGACGCTCGTCGGCCGCGACCCGCACGTAGGGGCAGTTCGGGAGTCCGGGCTCGCCGTCGACGGGGCCGTCGAGAGCCACGTCCGGCCGGCGGCACGGACCGACGTACCGGGCGGGCGGTTCGACTGTGCGCTGGTGACGACGAAGGCCTTCGACACCGAGGCCGCGGCCCGCGACCTCGCCGCGGCCGGCGTCGACCTCGACACCGTGCTGTCGCTCTCGAACGGGCTCGACAACGAGACGACGCTGGCCGGGCACATCGGCGCCGCGGTGCTGGCCGGGACCTGCACCTATGGCGCGATGACGCCCGAACCGGGGGTCGTCCGCTGTACGGGCGTGGGCAGAACCGTTATAGGTGCACGGCGAGGCGGCCCCTCGGCGGCGGCCGACCGGGTGGGCACGGCCTTCGACGAGGCCGGCATCGAGACGACCGTGGCGGCCGACATGCCCCGGCGGCTGTGGGAGAAGCTGGCCGTCAACGCCGGCATCAACGCCCCGACGGCGCTCGCGCGGGCCGAGAACGGCGCGCTGCTGGCCGGCCCCGGCAACGCCGTCGCCCGCCGGGCCGCCCGCGAGGTGGCCCGGGTCGCCCGCGCGTCGGGCGTCGACCTCTCGGACGGCGAGGCGACGGCGGCCGTCGAGCGGGTCGCCGAGGCCACCGCCGCTAACACCTCCTCGATGCAGCAGGACGTGCTCGCCGACCGGCGGACGGAGGTCGACGCCATCCTCGGGAGCGCGGTCGATCGGGGGGACGATCTCGGCGTGCCGACCCCGACGCTACGGACGCTGGCGGACCTGTTACGGGCCTGGGAGCGTGAGCGCGACCTGCGCTGACCGCGGCGTGTTCCTCGGTTAGTCGCGGCGCTGTCCCTCGCGGAGGCCGTCGGTGAACCCCTTCATCGTGCGGCGGAACAGCAGGAAGAGGAACAGCACGATGAACAGGAGCACGGCGACGATGCCGACCAGTACCGGGTCCACCTGAACCATACCGTCGGATGCAGGGGCGTCGCGCAAAGGCGTTTCGGCACCTCCCGGGCCGCACGCGGACCGTTACCGCGGGAACCACCCCGTCGGGCACACAAGATTGATGCGCGCCGGACCGGTTGTGAAGGCCGATGAGCCTCCTGCCCTCCAGCCCGGAGGTGTCCGTCGAGGACGACCCGCGCGTGGTCGGCCTCGACAGCGAGGAAGCCGACGACCTGATGCAGGCCCTCTCCTCGGACACCGCCCGGCAGATGCTCTCCGCCCTCCACGAGGAGCCCCTGCCGCCCTCCCGGCTCGCGAACCAGGTCGACACGACGCTGCAGAACGCCCAGTACCACCTCGAACGACTCTCCGAGGCCGGCGCCATCGAGGTCGTCGGGACCGCCTACTCGGAGAAGGGCCGCGAGATGGACGTCTACGCACCGGCCGACAAGCCGCTGGTCATCTTCGCCGGCCGCGACGAGCAGGCCTCCGGCATCAGGGCGGCGCTCCGGCGGCTGGTCGGCGGGCTCGCCGCGCTCCTGTTCGGCGCCATCGCCATCCAGGAGGTGTTCGGCCGGGGGGTCCGCCGGCTCGCCGCACCCCTGTTCGGCGGGACGAGCGGTGCGGGGGGTGGCGGCGACGCCGGCGGCGGCGCGGGTGCCGACGGCGACGCCGCCGCGACGGCGACCCCGACGGAGACGCGGGCGACGACCCCGACGGAGACGCCGGTGGAAACCCGGACGGGGACGCCGGCACCGGAGACGAGCGGCGGCGGCGACGACGTGGGTATCTTCGGCGAGGAGTCGACCGCGACGGCGACTCCCCAGCCGACCGCCGCCGAGCCGGCGACCGACACGCCGGCGCCCGAGGCGACCGAGGCGGTCGCCGACGGGGCCGCTGGCGCCACGCCGACATCGACACCGGTCGCCGACACCGCCACGGAGGCGGCCCGGATGACCGCCGAGACGGGCGGGGCCGACCCGGCGCTGGGACTCCCGCCCGGGCTGGTCTTCTTTCTCGGCGGCGCGGTCGTGCTCGGCGTCGCGCTCGTCCTCACCTACCGGTGAACGGCCATGAGCGACCGTCTCGTGGGTGAAACGTCTCTTTGAGCCTCCGGCGGCTATTTTATATCCCCCGCCATACCCGTAATCGCGCCGAACGCTTCGGCCCTCCACGCCGACGCCCACGCCCTGCTTCCCGTTCGGTGCACCCTCCATCCCCGCTGTCGGATCAGTCCTCCGAGCCGCCGACGGTGAACCGCTCGACGAGCGTGCCGTCCGGTTCGACCAGTCGCCCGGTCAGCTCCTCGTCTTCATCGGCCCGTTCCAGCTCGATATGTCCCGGCCGGAACTGCCGTGGATCCGCGTGGCTCCCCGGGTTACATAGCGTCACCTCGCCGAGTCGCCGGACCGTCGGCCGGTGGGAGTGGCCCACGACGACGCCGTCCGCGCCGGCCTCGCGTGCCGCCAGCGAGAGCGCCTGCTCGCTGTGGTCGTGGCCGTGGACGACGACGAACCGGACGCCGCCGAACTCGCAGACCCGCCGGGCGGGCAGCCGGTCGACGACGCCGGGGTCGTCGCGGTTGCCGTGGACGGCGTGGAGCCGCCGCGCCGCGTCGTGGAACCCGTCGAGCACGGCCTCGGTCGTGAGGTCGCCCGCGTGGACCACGACCTCGGCCTCCGCGACGGCGGTCGCGGTGCGACCCTCCAGCCGGGTGCTGTCGGTCCCGTGCGTGTCGGAGACGATGGTGAGCACACTCGGTGTTCGCCCGCCCGACACTAAACTCCCGCCGGAGGCGTCGCGGGCGCGGTCCTCACCGGGCCATCCCGTAACGGGTCGAACGTGACGGGCCAGCCAGTACTGTGTCGGCATGACGGACCCGTCCGTCGGACCTCGACGATGACACGACTCGCCCGGGCTGGTGGTGACCCCCCTCGGACGGCAAGGCATCTGTCGACGTCGGGCCACGGCCCTCGTAACCGATGGCCAGCAGCAAATCCGTCGTCATCGCGGCCCTCGTCGCCAACGGTCTCATCGCGCTCCTGAAGTTCATCGGCTTCCTCCTGACTGGGAGCGCGGCGATGCTCTCGGAGACGTACCACTCCATCTCCGATACGGGCAACCAGGTGTTCCTGCTCGTCGGCATCCGCTACAGTGGGAAGGACCGGAACCGGGAGCATCCCTTCGGCTACGGGAAGGCGCAGTTCTTCTACTCCTTTCTCGTCAGCGTCTTCCTGTTCGGCATCGCCGGGTGGGAGAGCCTGAAACACGGCTACAACGCCATCCTCGACCCGCACCCGCCGGGGGAGGGCACCGCCACCCTCCCGATACTGGATATCACCTTCGAGGCCGTCTTCGTCAACTACGCCGTACTCATCGGCGCCATCGTGTTCGAGGCGTACGCGCTGAAGAAGGCGTGGGCGAACATGAGCCGGCAGATCGACGAGAACGAGTGGAACGGCATCCGCGAGGCGTTCAAGAAGACCTCGGACGTGACCGTCCTCACCGCGCTCACCGAGGACACCATCGCCATGGCCGGCGCCGGCATCGCCCTCCTCGGCGTCTTCCTCTCGCGAGTGACGGGCAACGGCATCTACGACGCCGTCTCGGCCGCGCTCATCGGCGTCATGCTGATGGGCTTCGCCGTCGCGCTGGCCTGGGAGAACAAGCGGCTGCTGCTGGGCGAGTCGCTGCCGAGGGAGGACGAGGCCGAGCTCCGGCGGATCGTCGCCGACTGGGAGGGGGTCGACGAGGTAGTCGACTTCCGGACCGTGTTCTTCGGCACGGAGAACGTGGTCGTCACGGCGGATATCGCCCTCACCCCCGACCTCGACACGGGCGCGATGGACGAGACCATCACCGCTATCGAGGACGCTATCAAGGCCCACCGCCCGGGCGTCCGGAAGGTGTACATCGAGCCGGAGACCTGAGTCATTCGACCGGCCGTCCCGCTTGAGAGCCCCCGACCACTTCCACCCGGCTCGGCGAACCCTTTTGTCCGGGAGCGAACTACCGGACTGCGTGGCGACGAGTGACGCCCCGGGCTACCTGCGCTTCTTCCCGTACGACCAGCCGTACGACCACCAGCGCGACGCGATGGAGACCATCCGCGAGGCCCTGGTGACCGAGCGGGACGTGCTGTTCGAGGGCGCCTGCGGAACCGGCAAGACGCTGGCGGCGCTGGCGCCGGCGCTGGAGTACGCTCGGGCCGCCGACAAGACGGTCGTCATCACGACCAACGTCCACCAGCAGACCCGCCAGTTCATCCAGGAGGCCCGGGCCATCAACGCCAGCGAGGCCATCCGGTCGGTCGTCTTCCGCGGCAAGGGGTCGATGTGTCACATCGACGTCGACTACCAGGAGTGCCAGGCGCTCCGGGACGCGACCCGCGAGGTGGTCGACCAGGCCGAGGAGGTGGCCGCGCTGGAACGGCAGGCGGCCGAACTGCGCGAGGCCGCGGCCCGGAGCGATGCGGACGACGGCCCGGAGACGCCGGATGGCGGCGACGTGGCCGAGGCCCGCGCGGCCGTGCTGGACGAGTTGGGGAGCGCCGAGGACGCGCTGGAGACGGTCCGGGCGGACGCCAACGTCTGCGAGCGCTACCAGCGCAACCTCACGGCTGACACGAGCGACTTCTACGACTGGCTGTTCGCGGGCGTCCGCACGCCCGACGAGATATATCAGGCGGCTCACGAGGCCGGCTTCTGTGGCTACGAACTGCTCAAGGACGGCGTCGAGGGGGTCGAACTCGTCGTCTGCAACTACCACCACCTGCTTGACCCGACCATCCGCGAGCAGTTCTTCCGCTGGCTTGGCCGGGACCCCGAGGACATCGTCGCGGTGTTCGACGAGGCCCACAACATCGAGGAGGCCGCCCGCGACCACGCCACCCGCACCTGCAACGAGGTGACGCTGTCGAGCGCGCTGGACGAACTCGACGAGACGGACGACTTCCGCGTCGAGGCCGCCACGCGCGTCGTCCGGGCGTTCCACGACGCCCTGGTCGAGACGTACGAGGCCGGGATGGGCTCCGGCGCCCGCTCCCTCGACGACGACTGGACGGACCTCTCGATCGACGCCGAGACCGGCCGGGACGACCTGACGATGGCGTTCCTGCGGCGGTACGAGGGCCCCGGCTACGAGCAGGACCTCGACCACGCGCTCAACCTGGCGAAGACGCTTGACCAGGCGTACCAGGAGGCGTACAAGGAGGGCGAGACGACGACGCGCAAGGAGTGCCAGACGCTGGGGGCGGCCGGCTTCATCGCGGACTGGATGGACGGCTCGGCCGAGCCCGGGCAGTACCCGGTCGTCAGCGTCCGCCGGACCGACTCGGGCCTCCGGGGTCGCGCGGAGCTGTACACCTGCATCCCCCGGCAGGTGACCGAGCCGCTGTTCGACGACCTCCACGCCTCCGTCCTGATGAGCGCGACACTGCGCCCGTTCGACGTCCAGCGGGAGGTGCTCGGACTCGACGACCCCGTGACGATGACCCACGGACTGCAGTTCCCGGAGGAGCGCCGGCGGACCTTCGCGGTCACGTCGCCGGCGCTGTTCGCCAGCGAGCGCGACGACCCCGACACCCAGTCGACGGTCGCCGACACCATCGAGGACGCCGTCCGGTTCACACCGGGCAACACGCTCGTCTTCTGCCCCTCCTACGCGGAGGCCGAGCGCTACTACGACCGCGTCGGCACGGCCGCGACGCCGTACCTCGACAGGCCGGGCGAGCGCGCCGAGGACCTCCGCGAGACGTTCACCGACGGCGACGACGGCGTGCTGTTCACGTCGCTGTGGGGGACGCTCGCGGAGGGGGTGAGCTACGACGGCGACGACGCCCGCACCGTCCTCGTCGTGGGGGTCCCGTACCCGCATCTGGACGACCGGATGGGGGCCGTCGAGGACGCCTTCGCCGGCGCGTTCGGCAGCGAGGACCAGGGCTGGCGATACGCCGTCGAGGTCCCCACCGTCCGGAAGACCCGGCAGGCCCTGGGCCGCGTGGTTCGCTCGCCCGATGACTTCGGGGTCCGGGCGCTGATCGACGAGCGATACGCCCGCAGCAGGGCCGACGACCTGGGCCAGTACTCCGTCCATGACACGTTCCCAGAGGAGGAGCGTCGGGAGATGGTGGACGTGGCCCCGGAGAAGTTGAAGTTCGCGATGCTGAACTTCTATCAGGAGCTAGATGCGTACGACGGGGCGCCGCCGGAGCCGTGAGCGCCCGGGGGCCGCCCCTCCGGATCCGGCGGCCGCGTCTCAGATGACATCCGCGCTACCACGGGCGACGGTCGAACGTCACCCGCCCGGAACGGTCCACCTTCGGGGGGACGACCCCTCGGCCCCGAACGTCCGCCCGGGGACCGCCAGCGTCCAACGGTTCCGACTGCGCGAGCCCGTCCTCCGGGTCGCCGGGCCCGGGTCTTATTAACGGACAAGACGAAAACTCTGGGGCTTGAGCTCGGGGATGAAGCCGACCCGCAGCGACACAACCTATTATGTGGATACATCGGTAATCAAGTGATAGCGATGGAATACAGTCACCGCTACCGTGCCTACCCATCAGGAAAGGTAGGGGAGCGACTGGAACACCATCTTGACGTTCATCGCCAACTGTACAACCACGTCCGCTGGGACTACGAACAAGCCCCAGAAGACGACAAACCCAGCGAGTACGACCAGAACAACAAACTCCCCGAGTGGAAACGGCGGTGGTCGGTGTTCGGTGAGCTGCACTCGAAAGCCGCACAAGCCACCGTCGCACGCTTCCACCGCAACGTCTCAAACCTTCGGAAAAAGAAAGAGAAAGGATACGATATCGGTCGCCTCAAACGGCAAGTACCCACCGACTACCGAAGCGTGACGTACAACCAGAGTGGTTTCGACCTCGATGAAAAGAGGGGCCACGACAGGTTCGCTTACGTTCGCTTCAGCAAAATCGGCTGGGTGAAAATCCGGTACCACCGCCCGATTCCCGACCACGCCATCATCAACGAAGTCACGTTCAAAAAGGAGACGACCGGCGAGTGGTTCGTCTCTTTCGGTCTTGAAGCCGACGACGCTGGTCTGCCTGAGAAACCTGACGTTGGTTCGTTGGACGCAAGTAACAGCGTTGGGGTTGACCTCGGTATCCAGAACTACATCCACACGTCGGACGGTCAGACGGTAGACTGGCTCGATCTTGAGGATGAGTATGAACGTCTTCAGCGTGAACAACGCAACCTCTCACGGAAAGAACACGGTTCTGCTAACTGGGAGAAACAACGTGATGAAGTGGCGAAGGTCAAGCGTCACATCAAGCGGAAAGTGCTGGACTACCAGCACAAGATTACGACGGGGCTCGTCCGCGAGTACGACGCCGTATTCGTAGAAGACTTAGACGTGAAGGGGATGCTCGAACAGTCGTACAGCGCTCGAAACAAGCAGGATGCGGCGTGGCGACAGTTCATCACCCTGCTCGAATATAAAGCCGACTTGTACGGCTGTCACGTCGTGCAGGTCGAAGCACAAGGCACAACCAAAGAGTGCGCTTCCTGTGGCGTGGAGACAGCGAAGCCCATCTGGGTGCGGGAACACTCCTGTCCGAGTTGTGGGTTCGAGACGGATAGGGATGCGAATGCGGCGATGAACGTGTTGCAACGTGGGTTTGACGAGTTAGGGCTGGGATGGCCCGAAGATACGCCTGTGGAGACTGTGACCGCTACGGACACGACTCAGTTTGAATCCGTGTCTGCAAGTCACGTCATAGAAACAGGAAGCCTCGGGGCTTGACCCCGAGGCGATTCACTCTGCGCCAGTCCACCAGCCGCGTATGGTGGACGCGTTCGAGGCGATCAGCTTCCTGACGCGCTCGGAGAACCGCGTCGCGGTACTGGAACAGCTCGCGGCGGGGCGGCATACGCAACTGGAGCTGGTGGACGAGACCGGCGTCTCGGACGTGATGATCGGGCGTATCCTGGAGGACTTCACCGAACGAGGGTGGGCGGTCGAGTCGGGAAGCGGGTACGAGACCACCCGGCTGGGTGACCTGGTCGCCGATGACTACGCCCGGCTCCGCGACTCGATGGACCTCTCCTGTCGGTTCGGGCCCGTCCGGGCGTACCTGCCGATCGAGGCGATGGAGTTCGACCTGCGGCACCTGGCCGACGCGCGGATCTCCGACCCCGATACGCACGACGTGATGCGGGCGGTCGACCGGTGGCTGGGACTCATCGAGGAGTCCGACCGGATCATCGGGACGGCCTACGCGGGCAGTGCCCTAACCGCCGAGGCCACCCTCGAGGCCGTCCGCGACGGACAGACGTTCGAGATGGTGATGGTCCGGCCGCTCTACGACGAGGTCAGAGGGGCCCCGTCTCGCGGACCTCTACCGCGACCTGTTACGCGCCGGGGCGACGATGTATCTCGAACCGGACGGAACGGACATCAGCTGGGCCATCGCCCTCTGTGACGACATCGCCGCGATGGCCGGCTACGACGAACAGCGGAGCTTCCGGGTGGGGGTCGAGAGCCGTGCCGACCCGGTTCGCCGATGGGTCCGGGAGACGTACACCGATCTGCGCGCGGACTCGCGCCAGCTCACACCCGCGGACTTCGGCAACTGACCTGACCACGGGCCTCGTCGCCCGGCTCACACCGTGTACGTGCCTCACGGGGTGAAGGAGTCGCACACCATGTGTCATTTCATCGATAATAAATAAGTGGCGAGCGACCCCCGGTTCATCCGGGGATGCACCCCTGATTCGAGATGAACTTCGCGAGCTACGTGGATATCCAGGCACGCGAGCGCCCTGACGAACTGGCGGTAACGGACCCGCAACGGGAGATGAGCTACGCGGAACTGCGCGCCGAGACGGACGCGGTCGCGAACGGGCTGGCGGCCCTGGGTGTCGAGCCGGGGGACCACGTCGCCCTGTTCCTGCCGAACCTGACGACCTTCGTGACCAGTTACTACGGTGCGATGAAGCTCGGGGCGATTCCGGTGCCCATCAACCTCCGGTTCGGCGAGGCCGAGATCGCGCACGTCCTCCGGGACGTCGCGCCCTCGGCGCTGGTGGTGCTGGATCGGTTCGTCGACGCGTTCGCCGACCGCGACCTCGGGGTCGAACTCGTGGCCGTCGGCGACGAGGACATCGAGGGGACGACCGACTACGGCCAGCTGGTGGCCGACGCGGAGAAGTCGTTCCACACCGCCGAGCGACTGGACTCGCAGGTCGCCGAGATCCTCTACACGAGCGGGACGACCGGCGACCCCAAGGGCGTCCAGCACACGCACGGCAACCTCGCCGCGAACGCACGCGGCGGCGCCCGACACATGCACATGACGAGTGACACGGTCTATCTCACCATCGCGCCGTGCTTCCACGCCACCGGCCTGAACGGGACCACGACCCCGTCGGTGGTCACCGGCGCGGAGAACCACCTGCTCCCGGAGTGGGACCCCGAGATGGCACTCCGGACGATGGAGTCCCGGGGGATTACCTACACCGTGTTGATCCCGACGATGGTGCTGGACCTGCTCGAACACGGCCCCGGGGGGTACGACATCGAGCCGCTGGAAACCCTCGTCGTCGGCGGCTCGCCGATGCCGAAGGAGCGGATCGAGCAGGTCGAGGCGGCGCTCGACTGCACGCTGTACGAGGGCGGCGGGATGACGGAGACGACACCGCTGGCGGTCATCAACTCGCCCGAACAGGCGGTTCGCAAGCCCGGGAGCGTCGGGACAGTCGCGGGGGCCGTCGCCCGCCTCCGAATCGAGGACCCCGACACCGGCGAGGCGGTCGAGCCCGGCGAACGAGGGGAACTGCTCTGGCACGGTGACACCGTCATGAAGGGCTACCACGACCTCCCGACGAAGAACGAGGCGGTGTTCGTCGAGCGCGAGGGGAGAGAGTGGCTCCGGTCGGGCGATATCGGCCACCGCGACGCGGACGGGCACGTGTTCCTCGACGACCGCCTCGACGACATGATCATCACCGGCGGGGAGAACGTCTACCCCCGCGAAATCGAGGACGTGATCTACGAACTCGACGAGGCGCAGGAAGCCGCGATCGTCGGGACGCCCCACGAGCGTCTCGGCGAGCAGGTGACCGCGGTGGTGCGCGGCGACGTGACCGAGGCGGAGGTGCAGGACGTCTGTCGGGGCTCGCTGGCCGACTACAAGATTCCCCGCGAGGTCCACGTCCGCGAGGAGGCACTCCCACAGACGGCGACGATGAAGATCGACAAGGTGTCGCTCCGGGCGGAGTTGGGCTGACCGGGGAACGGGATCGTCGACACGGTCGGACGACCACCGTCGCCGCCGGACGAGGACTGGCTGGCGGTTGGCGTCGACGCGGGCCCCCCGTCCGTGGGGCCCGGCTCACCGGCCGGTATCGCCCGCGGGCCGCCGAGCCACCCCTTCGGAACCCTTTTGCCGTAACCACGACCAGATAGCCCCAATGAGCGACCTCACGGAGGAGTATCAACTGGAGTACTTCCGGGAGGAGGGGTTCGTCCGCCGGGAATGCCCGGACTGCGGGGACCACTTCTGGACCCGCGACGAGGAGCGGGAACTGTGCGGCGAACCGCCCTGCGAGGAGTATGGCTTCATCGACGACCCCGGGTTCGACGAGGCCTACTCCCTGACGGAGATGCGCGAGGCCTTCCTCTCGTACTTCGAGGACCACGGCCACGAGCGCATCGACCCGTACCCGGTCGCGGCGAACCGCTGGCGCGACGACGTGCTGCTGACCCAGGCTTCGATCTACGACTTCCAGCCGCTCGTGACGAGCGGCAGAACACCGCCGCCGGCCAACCCGCTGACGGTCTCCCAGCCCTGTATCCGGATGCAGGACATCGACAACGTCGGCAAGACCGGGCGCCACACGATGGCGTTCGAGATGATGGCCCACCACGCGTTCAACGCCCGCGAGGACCTCGAGGACCCGGACCAGTACGCCTACGAGGGCGAGGTGTACTGGAAGGACCGGACCGTCGAGCTCTGCGAGGGGCTGTTCGAGGACCTCGGCGCCGACATCGAGGCGATCACCTACATCGAGGACCCGTGGGTCGGCGGCGGCAACGCCGGCCCGGCCATCGAGGTCATCTACAAGGGGGCCGAGCTGGCGACGCTCGTCTTCATGTCGATGGAGCAGGACCCCGATGGGGAGTACGAGCTGAAGGACGGTAACCGGTACAGCCCGATGGACACGTACATCGTGGACACGGGCTACGGGCTGGAGCGGTGGACCTGGATGAGCCAGGGCACCCCGACGGTGTACGAGGCGGTCTACCCGGAGGCCATCGCCTTCCTGAAGGAGAACGCCGGCATCGAGCACACCGACACCCAGGAGGACCTCATCCACCGGGCCGCCAAGCTGGCGGGCCGGATGGACATCGACGAGGCCGAGGACATGGCGACGGCCCGCGGGGAGATCGCCGACCGGCTCGACGTGGACGTCGAGCGGCTGGAGGCGCTCATGGAGCCGCTGGAGGAGATCTACGCCATCGCCGACCACTGCCGCACGCTGGCCTACATGCTGGGTGACGGCATCGTCCCCTCGAACGCGGGGACGGGCTACCTGGCGCGGATGGTGCTCCGCCGGACGAAGCGCCTCGTCGACAGCGTGGGCGTCGACGCGCCGCTGGACGAGCTGGTCGACATGCAGGCCGAGCGGCTGGGCTACCGGAACCGCGACACCGTTCGGGACATCGTCCGGACGGAGGTCGAGAAGTACCGCGAGACGCTCGAACGCGGCGGCCGCCGGGTCGAGGGGCTGGCCGAGGAGTACGCCGAGCGCGACGACCCCATCCCGCTGGAGGAGATCATCGAGCTGTACGACAGCCACGGCATCCAGCCGGACACCGTCGAGGAGATCGCCGCCGAGTACGGCGCCGCGGTGGAGGTGCCGGACGACTTCTACTCGCTGGTCGCCTCGCGCCACGGCGGCGGTGCCCTTGACGACGGGAGCGAGGGCGTCGACGACCGGGTGGTGGACCTGCCGGGGACGGAGAAACTGTTCTACGAGGACCAGGAGCGGACGGAGTTCGAGGCGGTCGTGCTCGATGTCATCGAGCGGCCGGACGCGGGCGAGGACGGGGGGACGCTGTACGACGTGGCGCTGGACCAGACGATGTTCTACCCGGAGGGCGGCGGCCAGCCCGGCGACACCGGAACGCTCGCGACCGACGACCTCACCGCCGAGGTCGTCGACGTCCAGGAGGCCGACGGGGTCGTGCTCCACCGGGCGGACGCGGACCCGGGCAAGGGGGAGTTCGTCCGCGGGCAGATCGATGCCACCCGCCGGCGCCGGCTGATGCGCCACCACACCGCGACGCACGTCATCGGCCACGCCGCCCGCGAGGTGTTGGGCGACCACATCCGGCAGGCCGGCGCGCAGAAGGGGACGGAGTCGGCCCGGCTGGACGTGACCCACTACGACCGCATCGACCGCGAGGCCGTCAAGACCATCGAGCGGGTCGCGAACGACATGGTCCGGGAGAACCTCGCCGTGACCCAGGAGTGGCTCGACCGGAACGACGCCCAGGCCAACTACGGCTTCGACCTGTTCCAGGGCGGCATCCCCGCCGGGACGGAGGTCCGGGTGGTCACCGTCGGCGACGACGTGCAGGCCTGCGCCGGCACCCACGTCGGCCGGACCGGCGAACTCGGCGCCGTCAAGATCCTCGGCACGGAGCGGGTCCAGGACGGCGTCGAGCGGCTCGTCTTCGCCGCCGGCGACGCCGCGATCACGACCACGCAGCGCACCGAGGACGCCCTCTACGAGGCGGCCGACACGCTGGACGTGGACCCGCCGGCGGTGCCCGACACCGCCGAGCGGTTCTTCGAGGAGTGGAAAGCCCGGGGCAAGCGCATCGAGGAGCTAAAGGAACAGCTCGCGGAGGCCCGCGCGCAGGGCGGCGAGTCGGGGGAGGAGCTCGACCTCGGCGACGCGACGGCGGTCGTCCAGCGGCTCGACGCCGACATGGATGAGCTCCGGGCGACCGCCAATGCGCTCGCCGAGGAGGGGACGGTGGCGGTCATCGGCTCCGGCGTCGACGGCGCGACCTTCGTCGTGGCCGTCCCGGATGGGGTCGGTATCAACGCCGGCGAGGTCGTCTCGGAGCTCGCGGGCAGGGTCGGCGGCGGCGGCGGCGGTCCGCCGGACTTCGCCCAGGGTGGCGGCCCCGAGGCAGAGGCCCTCGACGACGCGCTCGAGGACGCGCCGGACGTGCTGCGCCGGAAGCTCGAGGCCTGACAGTGCCACGAGGGGCGCCGGTCACCCGGTCCCGCGGTATGCGAAGTTATAATACTGAACGGCTCGTCAGCCTTCGCACCCATGCCACGACCCGTTATCGCGGCCGTCGGTGCCTCCCGACTCGGCCGCACGGCCCTGCCCGGACGTGACCTGTTCTCGGTAGCGGTCGACGAGGCCTTCGAGGGACTCCCGGCGCCGGCGGAGCTGGTAGGGGCGCTGTATGCCGGCAACCAGTCCGAGCGGTACGAGAACCAGATCATGCACGGCACGCTGCTGGCGGAGTGGGCCGGACTCCGGTACGTCCCCGCCGAACGCGTCGAGGGGTGTGCGGCCGCGGGGGCGCTCGCGCTCCGGCACGCGGTCACGGACGTCCGCAACGGCGAGCACGACGCGGTCCTGGCCTGTGGCGTCGAGAAGATGACCGCCGGCGGGACCGACGTGGCGACGGCGTCACTCGCGGCGGCGTTCGACCGCGCCATCGAGCAGCGCTCGGGGGTCACGGCTCCCAGCCAGTACGCCCTGCTCGCGCGGCGCTACCTCCACGAGACGGAGGCGACCGAGCGCGACCTCGCTCGCATCGCGGTGAAGAACCACCGCAACGCCGCCCGAAACCCGCGGGCGCAGTTCGGCGAGACGATCGACGTCGACACCGTCCTCGAGTCACAGCCGGTCGCGCCACCGCTGAAGCTGTTCGACTGTGCCCCCGTCACCGACGGCGCGGCCGTCGTGCTCGTGACGAGCGCCGAGACCGCCGCCGAACTGGGCGTTCCGGCCGTGGACCTCGCGGGCACCGGCGCCGCGGCGAACAACATCGCCGTCGCAGAGCGCGACATGACCCACATCGAGGGAGCCAGGATCGCCGCCGAGCGCGCCTACGCCGAGGCCGGCGTCACGGCCGCCGACATCGACATCGCGGAGGTTCACGACGCCTTCACCGTCTCCGAGGCGCTCCTCTCGGAGGCCGCCGGGTTCGCGCCCGTCGGGACGGGCTACCAGAGCCACCGCCCCCCGGCCGAGCGCGACGACGGCTGGACCGACGTGGCGCTGAGTACGAGCGGCGGGCTGAAGGCTCGGGGCCACCCGGTCGGCGCGACCGGGCTGCTCCAGGCCGTCGAGGCGTACGAACAGCTGACGGGTGTGGCGGGCGAACGGCCCGGCGACCCGCCGGAGGGGGCGCCCTCGTCGCCGGAGACGGCGCTCCTGCTGAACGAGGGGGGTGTCGCCGACGCGGTGACCGTCGCCCACGTCCTGACCGCGGCCCCGGAGGTGGGCCGATGAGCCGTGACCGAGCGCTCGACGCCGAGCACCCGCTGACGCTGCCGGGGTTCTTCGACGCGTTGGCGGACGGTGACCTGCTCGGTGGGGTCTGTGCGGACTGCGGACAGGTGCTCCTGCCGCCCCGCCCGGCCTGCTACGCCTGCGGCAGTCGGGACGTGACGGTCGCGGAGCAGCCCCGCGAGGGGACCGTCTACACCCACACCGCCGTCCACACCCCGCCGCCGGCGCTGGCCGACGACGCCCCGTACACCGTCGCGGTGGTCGAACTCGACGGCGGCGGCCGCCTGCTCGGACGGGTCGACGCCGACCATGACGACGTGACCATCGGCGACCCGGTCGAACTGCGGGTCCGCGAGCCGACGGCGGCCGAGCGCGAGGCCGCGCTCGACTACGAGGCGGCGTGGCCGGTCCACCTCTTCGAGCCGCGGTGACCCGACCGTCGGTCCCGCGTTACAGCTCCGCGACCGACGGGAGCACGGCCGCGGCGACGACGCCGTAGACGACGTGCCACAGCAGGCTCGGGAGCGCGAAGTTCGGCAGCGGCGGCGACGCCGGCGACCCGACCGCCGACAGCCAGGCCGGCATCACCAGCGCCGCGAGCACGACCCACGTGAGGACGTCCCAGGCGACGCCCGCGCCGAGCAGCTTCCCGCGCGACGCCGTGATGCCGGCCGCTCCAGTCAGCCCCCCGAAGACGACGCCCAGCACGGCGCCGTGCGCGAGGTGGATGGTCAGCCCGGCGGCCCCGCTGGCCGGCGGCGCCAGCCCGTAGAGGCTCGGGATGGCGACCTCGATGGGCGCCGGGTTCATGGCCAGCATGACCGCCGCCATGACGGCCCCGCCGGCGAGCCCGGCGACCACGCCACCTCTCCACGATACGTCCACGTCGGCTACGAACGTCGGTTCCGCGGGTTCCGTCTCTCTCATCGACCGGATCCACCGCCGGGCCCCGGGTAGTCCTGGGGTGGAACCGCGCGCGGGCGACAGGGTCACATCACCGCCCAGCCGCGAGCCCGGGCGCGGCGCGACCGGGGCGGTTCCGACCCCTGGCGACCCGGGTCGACGCGCGACGGACGAACGGGTCGTTCGTCCTCCGGGTGAGAATCTAGGTGAACCCGAGGTAACGACGGAATTTATTCCCGTTCCGTCACTAGGTATGGATACGATGCACACCCCGTCCTCCGATCCCGACCCGGGTCGTTTCCGCGAGCTGATGATCGACGACGAGCCGGGTTTTGCCG
Organism: Haloglomus irregulare; assembly: GCF_007421925.1. Lineage (GTDB taxonomy): Archaea > Halobacteriota > Halobacteria > Halobacteriales > Haloarculaceae > Haloglomus > Haloglomus irregulare. The sequence goes on along the minus strand of NZ_QMDX01000001.1, from coordinate 292,841 downwards.
ACGTGATGGCCTGCGTCTTCGGCGTCCAGCGCCACGAGGCTCGTACCTATCTCACGCTGCTGGAGAACCCCGGGAGCACGGTCGCCGAGCTCGCGGACGAGCTGGAGCGTGACCGCTCGAACGTGAACCGCTCGCTCACGACCCTCCGCGAGAAGGACCTCGCCGCCCGGCAGCGCCGACTGCTCGACTCTGGCGGCCACGTCTACCAGTACACCGCGACCCCGCTGGCGGAGGCCCGCGACCTGATGCACGAAACCCTGGACGAGTGGACGGCCTACGTCCACGAGCGCATCGACGAGTTCGGCCCCGACGCCGAGGACGTCGACGAGTAGCCCCACCCCGCCCCCCGCCCGGCGGGATACCGCCCGGTGAACCGCTCGGCGGCGGCCGGGCGAACTCCCGGCGGCCGTGGCATGTGACTGGCCGTACGCTCCCGCCGTGGGTGGCGCCCTCCCTGGGGGTCCACGGTCGATGTCGCCCATCCCCCGAGCGGGACACGCCGTGGCGGCGGCTCGTGGGGTGACGAACGACGGAGAACGGGGGTGCTGCGCTACTTCCCGCGCCGCCGGTCGGCGCCGAGGCTCGGCTTCGTGTGCTCGGTGCCCTTGCCACGGCCCTGCTGGCCGCGGTTGGACTGGCCGGCGGAGGTGCGCCCGCGGAACGCCCGGCCCCGCTGGGCGTCGTCGCAGATCCAGTTCAGGTCGTCGTCGTTCTCGATGGCGGGGTGCTCGGGGTCCACGAGGACCACCTCGTGCCACTTCTTCGAGCCGTCCTCGCCGACCCAGTAGGAGTTGAGCACGCGGAGGTTCCGGAACTTCCGACTGGCGCGCTCCTCGGCGATGCGCTGGATGGACTTCCGGCGGGTGATCTTGTTGACTCCCTGGCGCTTGGAGCGCCGCCCGGCCTTGAACCGCTGCTTGCGGGCTCCGCCCTTCCGGACGGCGACCCGGGCCACGACGATACCCTGCTTTGCCTTGTAGCCCAGCGAGCGGGCCCGGTCCAGTCGCGTGGGCCGCTCGATGCGCTCGACGGAGCCCTGGTCGCGCCACTCCTGCTGGCGCTGCCACTGTAGCTCGGCGAGTTTCCCCTCCTTGGGGGAGTTCCAGGCCTCCCGGATGTGCGAGTAGAAGCTTCGTGTCATGTCTTTCACCGCGGGCGTTGCGTGGTTCAGCCTGTCGGGGGCTCTGCCCCCGCCGGCCACATTCCATCCTGCCGTGGCAGGTGCCCGCCGGTGCCCGCGACCGACGAGTTACCGATGTGTTCTCGGTTCGGGGTTCTAAGCGCTTCGGAACGTGCCCGTCGTGCCGTCCGGGGAGCGGCCCCGCCGGCCACGGCGGAGGCCTCGAACGCCCCGCGGCCTCCCGCGACGGCGGCCGCGACCGGAGTCACGGGGCCGCCCCGCCGCCGACCGGAGCGTCTCGCGGGTGGCGATGGGGCGGGATGTCCCCCGCGAGCGCCCCGTGGACCTCTCTCGTGGTCACCCGTGTGACGTGCGCCGACGCCATCGCTACCGGTGTTGTACGGTAGTTCGGCGGAGAAGCTGATAGAGTGGCGATCGAGTCGAGAAAACCACTGATTACCGAGATATGGGTGCCGTTCCCGGACTCAGTACAGCAGCGTCTCCGACCCCTCGATCATGTACAGCGTCCGGGCCGCGATGTTGACCGCGTGGTCGCCGACGCGTTCGACGTCCCGGACCGTCAGCAGGAGGCGGCGGACGCCGGTCAGCAGGTCGTCGTCGACGGTCCCCTCGCGGCCGACGAGGTCCTCGATGACGATGTCGGCGACCCGCTGGCAGAGGCCGTCCAGCTCGTCGTCCTGGTCGGCGACCGCGTGACACGCCTCCGGGTCGCCGCGCTCGTATGCGTCCAGCGCGGCCACGACCATCTCCGCGGCGATGTCGGTGAGGTCGGCGACGTTCACGTCCGGGACGTGGTCCGCGCGCTTCTGCAGGGCCTGCTCGGCCAGGTTCGTCGCGAGGTCGCCGATGCGCTCGATGTCGGTGAGGATCTTGAACGTCGAGGTCACGAAGCGAAGGTCGCCGGCGACGGGCTGTTGCAGCGCCAGCAGGTCGATACACCGGGATTCGAGGTCGAGATACCGCTCGTTGACCGCGGCGTCCCCCTCGATCACCTCGCGTGCGGCCGCCTCGTCGCCGTCGGCGAGCGCGTCGGCCGCACGCTCGAACCCGTCGAGCACGTCCCGTCCGAGGGCCACGACGGCCGCCCGGAGGTCACGCAGTTCCTCGCGGAAGGACTCGCGGGTCACGGGCCCACCCCCGGTTCACCGAGCGGGACACGGCCCACGGGGCAACGTCGACCCATGAGGAAACGGTATGACCCGTGCCCCCTTACTCTTGTGCCGGCCAGCGCCCCCGGGAGAGATATGACCGGGGGTTCCGATATCCGGGCGATGCGACGGCGAGAACCCCTCTGCCCGACCAGCGCCGCCGGTCTCGCGGGGCTGGCGGGCTGTGTCGGACTCGGCCCCTGACTGGTCCCCCCGCTGCCCTCCCGACTTCGGACGCCGAATCCGCGGAACGCGCTCGCGGCCTTCGAGGAGGGTCCGGCGTGTAGCGGTTCGAACCGAGCGCCGTCGTGGCTTCGGACCCCGTAGTAGAGGGGCTTCGCTTACCTTTCGGGGGACGGAGCACGTCGCCGAACGTGACCCGCTTCCGGGCAGCGAGCGACCGTCGTCGGACCGGCGACCATCGCGGTCACAGTCCGCCCTGGCCGCCACGGAACACCGTCGTCGGGTCGACGTCCGCGGGGAGCAGGTTCCCGCCGACGGCCATCCGGACGGCCCAGCCGAGGAAGCCGCCGAGCACGACGAGCCCTACCGAGAACAGGAGTCCGCTGACCCGCGCCCCGGCTAGTGCTATCCGGGCCGAGAACCAGAGGGCGCCGCCGATGCCCGCGACGGCCAGCAGGAGGAGCGCGTAGCTCACGACCGCGCCGAACAGCGAACGGAGTCGCATACACCGGGGTGTACGGTGCGGAATGAACTGTCTCGTGCCCGTCGCGCTTCGGTGGCCTGCACATGGCTTATGTCGGTCGCGGGCGCCTCACCGGCAGATGCGACGAACGGGACCGACCCGTCGCGAGGTCCTCCGCGATATCGGCGCGGTCGCTGGCGCGGTCGGGGGCGTCGCCGTGGCCGGCCGGGCAAGAGCTGCGGACGACCGGTGGCCGACGCTCGGTCACGGTCCGGGGCGGGACGGGTACGCCGCCGGGAACGAGGGACCGTCGGACGCACTGGGTCCCGCGTGGACCGTCGGGACCGGGGCCGCGACGACCGCTCCGGCAGTGGTCGACGGCACCGTCTACGCGGGAAGCCTCGACGGCAACTGTTACGCCGTCGCCGCGGCCGATGGGACGCGGAAGTGGACGGCCGATGTCGGTCCAGTGGGGGGTGACCCGACGGTGTCCGACGGGACCGTCTACGTCGGGAGCCGCGAACGGGGCGTGGTCGCGCTGGACGCGGCCGCCGGCGCGGAACGGTGGCGTCACGAGGTCCCGGCCGGCGTCGACGCGTCGCCCACGGTGGTCGATGGGGCCGTCTACGTCGGCGGGCTGGACGGGACGGTGTACGCGCTGGACGCGGCCACCGGCGAGCCGGCCTGGACGCACACGACCGACGACGAGGTGTCGGCCGCCCCGGCGGTGGCCGGTGACACCGTCTACGTCGGGGGCTGGGACGACCGCCTGCGCGCGCTCGATGCCGCGACCGGTGACCCCCGCTGGACGGTCGGGACGGGCGCCGCCGTGACCGCCGCCCCGGCGGTGACCGAGGACACCGTCTACGTCGGGGGCTCCGACCGGTCGACGGGCGACCCGCAGAACTGGCGACTGTACGCGCTCGACGCCGCGGACGGGACCGAGCGCTGGGCCGTCGGAACGGAGACCGCGGTCCGGGCCCCGCCGGCGGTGGCCGCTGGCACCGTCTACGTCGGGAGCGGACCGTCGGTTGTCGCGCTGGCGGCGGACGACGGCACCCGGGAGTGGACCTTCGAGGCGGACGCGCGGGTCACGACCGCCCCGGTCGTGGCGGGGAGTACCGTCTACGCCGGGACGAGACGAACCGGGATGTACGCGCTGAACGCCGGAACCGGGCGGGAGTTGGCGGCGTTCGACCCGGGCGGGCCGCTCGCCCCGGCCGACAGGGGGACGACGAGCCGCGGCAACGCCCCGGCCGTGGCCGGGGGCCGTCTCTACCTCGGAACCGTCGACGGTCGCCTGTACGCGCTGGACGAGCGCTCGGCGACCGATGGCACGACACCGTGGGGGGTCGTCGGTGGCGGCGTGGTGGCGCTGGTGGGTGGCGGGGCCTGGCTGTGGCGTCGGCGCGGGACGACGAAGTGAACGCCCGTCCGCCCCCTCGACCGCGGCCGCGAGTCAGCCGGCCTCACCCGTGGCCGTACAGTTCCGCCCCCGGGTGACGCTCGCGCCAGGCGAACCAGAACTGCGGCGGCGGCCCGGCGGACGCCAGCCTGGCTCCCCGGTGGGGCCCGTCCAGCGCGAGTCCCGTCGTGATGGCCCAGCGCGACCCGCCGGCGTGGAGGTCGCCCGTCTCCCCTCGTTCGAACCGGAGCGTCCGGCCGTCGACCCGGCGGTCGTAGGCGACCATGCTCCCCGAGAGCGTGCTCACCGACCGACCCGGGCCGGCAGCGACGACGACCGGCGTGCGCCCGACGGTGTCGTTGATGACGCCCCGCTCGCGAACGATGGGGAACGGATACGCACGGGCAGTTCCCCCGGAGCGGATGCCGATGACCGACGTCTTCGGGTGGATTCGGGCATCCGCGGCCGACCGGCCCGCGCCCGGCGCCCCGACGCGCTCGCTCGCGTAGTACGCTCCGTACCGGTCCCGGTTGTAGTTGAACGTCCGGTCGTCGACGCTCCCGGACCGCGGCGGGGGGAGGAGCACCCGTGCCCCGGGGTGCTGCTCGCGCCACGTGTCCAGTCGTGTCACCGCCGACGGCAGGAGTTCGAGCCGGTCGCCGGTCCGCGGGCCACGGATGGCGGTGGCCGCCAGCTGCGACCACAGCGACCCCGTGACCCCGTCGTACAGGACCAGGTTCTGGTCCAGCAGCAGGCCACTCACGCCGAACCGCGCCGGCTCGCCGCCGACCGTTCGCCGGGTGACGATGCTGCTCCCACAGAGGGGACAGTAGGTTACCAGCAGGGGCCGCCCCTCGGCCGTGTCGTTGACAACCTCGTGCCAGGAGAGGAGCTTCAGCGGGTACGCCCTGGCCTCGCCCTCGAGCGCGACGCCGATGACCACGTCCTGCGGGCGCAGTTCGAGGTCGACGGTGAACTCCCCCCGCGAGAGACTCTCGGCGGCGACGGTGATGCCCGACCACGTCTCGCCGAACGCCGGCTCGGTTATCGCGGGAATCCCGTCCCGGGGAGCGGCGCGAACCAACTCCGATTCCGGGACGGGGAGTTCCGACGGTGTGGTCGGTCCCGGCACCGGTGCGGCGGTCGCCGTCCGTGGGACGGGGGCGGCCGTCTCCGTCACGGTGGCATCGCCGGCGAGCCCGGAGCAGCCGGCGAGCCCGGAGCAACACCCGACGAGTGACGCGAGATACGCGCGCCTGTTCATCCCGGCCCCCTACGACCCCGCGGGACGAGCCGACGGCACGGCGATGTGACGGCGTCCGGCCGCGGAGCTCATCCGAACTTGCCGGTGATGTAGTCCTCGACGCGGTCGTGCTCCGGGTTCTCGAAGATCTTCTGCGTGTCGTCGAACTCGACGAGTTCGCCACCGGTGAGGAAGACGGCCGTCTGGTCGGAGATGCGGGCCGCCTGCTGCATGTTGTGGGTGACGATGACGACGGTGTAGTCCTCGGCCAGCTCCTCGATGAGGTCCTCGATCTTCGAGGTGGCGATGGGGTCGAGTGCGGAGGCGGGCTCGTCCATCAGGATGACCTCCGGGTCGACGGCGATGGCGCGGGCGATGCAGAGGCGCTGTTGCTGGCCGCCGGAGAGGTCGAGGCCCGACTTGTCGAGCTGGTCATTCACCTCGTCCCACAGCGCCGCCCGCCGGAGCGCCTTCTCGACCTCCTCGTCCATGTCACCCTCGAGCCCCTGGATGCGCCGGCCGTAGGCGACGTTGTCGTAGATGCTCTTGGGGAACGGGTTGGGCTCCTGGAACACCATCCCGACCTGTCGCCGCAGCGCGACCGGGTCGACGTCGTCGTCGTAGACGTTCTTCCCCTTCAGCAGGAGGTCCCCCTCGACGCGGGCGCTGTCGACCAAGTCGTTCATCCGGTTGATACAGCGGAGGAAGGTCGACTTCCCACAGCCAGAGGGCCCGATCATCGCCGTGACCTTCCCCTCGGGGATTTCCAGCGACACGTCGTCGAGTGCCTGGAGATCGCCGTAGTAGACGTCGACGCCACGGGCCTCGACCATCGTCCGCGAGGTGGCGGCCGCCCTCGCCGACTCCTCGCCGGTCGTCACGTCCGTGGAGATGAGCTTCTCGTCATCGGTCTGTGGGTCGGTTCCGCCCTCATCGGTCGTGGTCGTGGTGTTCTCGTTCTGGGACATCAGATATCACTCTGTTCGAACTTGTTCCGCATGAGTATCGCGATGGAGTTCATCGTGAGGAGCACGACCAGCAGCGTCACCACCCCGGCCGCGACGACACCGTGCTGGAACTCCTGGCTCGGGAACCCCGCCCAGGTGTAGATCTGCATCGGCATCGCCGTCATCTTCCCGAACAGTCCGCCGGGAGGGCTGAACTTGGTCGTCGCGACGCCGATCATGATCAGCGGTGCCGTCTCCCCGATCGCCCGCCCCAGCGCCAGGATGGTGCCGGTCAGGATGCCGGGGATTGCCCGCGGCATGATGACGTTGCGAACCGTCTGCCATCTGGTCGCCCCCATCCCGTAGGAGGCGTCGCGCAGCGAGTCCGGCACCGACTGGATCGCCTCGCGCGCCGAGATGATGACGATCGGAAGGATGAGCAGGGATAGCGTGAACGCCGCCGTGATGACGGTCCCGAACCCGAGCCGGAGCGTGTTGGCGAACACCGCCAGCCCGAGCAGTCCGTAAACGACCGAGGGGACCCCCGCGAGGTTGGAGATGTTGATGCGGATGAACCGCGTCACCGCCCCCAGAGGACCGCTGGAGGGGGCATACTCCTCGAGGTACAGCGCCGCACCCACCCCGAGCATCAGCGTGAGGAGCGCCACGAGCACGATCATGAAGATCGAACCGATGATGGCCGGGTACAGGCCGGCCTGATCGGCGAAACGGGACGGGTTTGCGGTGACGTACTGCCAGTCGAACCACGGCTCCGGCCCGGCGATGCCGAACACCTCGGGTAGCGTCACCAGCAGTGCGACGCCACCGGCGAGGATCAGCGGGCCGGCGAACCCGATCCATCGGTCCCGGTCCGCGAGGTTCTTCGCGGCGACGATACCGAACGGCACGACGAGTGCCACGTGGAACATCAGCCAGATCGGACGCGTGACCGCCGCGAACTGGTCGGCGACCGGAACCCCGACGAGGGCGACGACGACGGTGGCCAGGGCGGCGTAGTCACCGCTCCCGAACTCGAGGACGTCCCCGACGACGTACCGTGCGATCGCCGCCGCGGGGAGCACTAACGAGAGGAAGTAGATGCCCGGACCGCCGAGCAGCTCCCCGACCCGGGTGAGCGGGTCGAGCGCCACGGTCCCGACGACCGGACCGACGACGAGGGCGCCGAGGCCCGCGAGCCCGACCCAGTTGGCCTCGTTCCGCCGCCCGTAGACGAACAGCCCGGCCAGCGGGCCCGCCACGGTGGCGAAGTAGGCGGACCAGACGTCGGACCCGGCGATCACCTCCAGCACGACGACCAGCGCGAAGCCACCGAGAACGCCGGCCATCACCGTCGAGAACAGCTCGAGGGCGACCTCCCCGGCCAGCGCGTTCCGGCGGCCGTAGAGGGCGAAGCCAGTCAGCGGGAGCACGAGCGTCACGGCGAACGCGGCGTACCACAGGGGGTCGGCCGCCTGGAGGCCGAACGCATCCCAGAAGACGTACCCCAGCAACACCCCCAGCGAGGCGATGCCGAACACCGAGGCCGCGAGGGTGAGGTACTCGAAGACGATCCCCCGGAGCCGACTGATCTTTCCGAACGCCGCGCCCTCCGTCGTCGTGCCGGTTTCGGTTGCCATTATTCGTAGTCCTCCTGGTAGCGCCGGACGAGCACGTCACTCACGAGATTGAGCACAAGCGTCATGACGAACAGCACCAGACCGATGGCGAACAGGGCCCGGTAGGCGGTCGTTCCGCCGGCGAGGTCGCTCAGTCCCAGCTGGACGATCGCCGACGTCATCGTCTGTGTCGACTGGAAGAAGGAGTTCAGCAGCTCGGTGGCACTGCCGGGGAACCGTGCGGTCTGGCCGGCCGCGACCACGACGATCATCGTCTCGCCGACCGCCCGGGAGATCGCGAGGATGAACGAGGAGGCGATGCCGGAGGCCGCCGACGGGACGACGACACCGGTCGACACGTCGAACTTTGTCGAGCCGAGCCCGTACGAGGCGTTCCGAAGCGAGTCCGGCACCGCGCTCATCGAGTCCTCGCTGATCGAGGAAACCATGGGGATAATCATGATGCCCATCACCAGCGACGCGGAGAGGGCGTTGAACGTTCCCAGTTCGATCCCCGGGACGGCGTCGAGGATCGGCGTCACGTAGACCAGCGCGAAGTAGCCGTAGACGACCGTCGGGACCCCGGCCAGCACCTCGAGCAGCGGCTTCAGCACCGCCCGCCGCCGCGAACTCGCGTACTCGCTCAGGTAGATGGCGGTGAGCAGTCCGAACGGGAGCGCGACCGCTGCCGCGCCCACCGTGATGAGCAGCGTGCCGAACACCAGCGGCAACACGCCGAACACGGTCGGCTTGATCGCCGGGCTGAAGTCCGTACTGAGCAGGAACTCGCTCAGCGATACGTCCTGGAAGAAGCCGGAGCCACCGAACAGCCCGAACGCCGGCCCCGCCAGCGAGAGGACGATACCGATGGTGGTCAGCACCGACACCGCGGCACAGATGAAGAAGACGAGATGGTAGATTCCCTCGCGGACCGTCTGGGAGCCACGGTCCCCGGTCAGGTCCATGTCCGCAGGTTCGTTGCTCATTCGTTGAGGGGTCGTATCGGTGGGAATGTGTTAAAGTGGGTGGATGCGACCGGAACCGTTAGGCGTTCTCGATGGCCGCGTTCAGCTCCTCCAGTTCCGTGTTCTTCTCCTCCTCGCTGTTGGGCACGTAGCCGACCTGGTTGGCGACGAGCTCCGTGTTGGTGGTCTGCTCGACGAAGAACCGGCAGAACTCCGCGATATGGGTCTCGGTGAGCCGGTTCTGGTTGGGGTAGGTGAACAGCGGCCGGGCCAGCGGGGTGTACTCGCCGGACTTTGCCGTCTCCAGCGACGGCGCCACCGGGCCGTCACCGCTGTCGACGGCAACCGCGGTGACCTGGTCCGGGTTCTGGGAGTAGTAGGCGAAGCCGAGGTAGCCGATCGCGTACTGGCTCCCCGTGACCCCCTGGACGATGGTCCGGTCCTGCTCCGTGGGCTCGTAGTCCTGCGTGTGGGCGCCCTCCTCGCCGTTGATGACCTCGGTGAAGTAGTCGAAGGTCCCGGAGGTCTCGGCGGCGCCGAACCGCTCGATCTCCTCGTCGGGCCAGTCCGAGTTGACGTCCGCCCAGGTCTGGCCGTCGCCGGCCTCCGGGCCCCAGACCTGTGCGAGCTCGTCGATGGTCATCTCGGTCGCCCAGTCGTTCTCGTTGTTGATGATGACCGTCAGGGCGTCGGTCGCGACCTTGATCTCGTGGGGCTGGACGTCGTTGCTCTGGCAGTTCTCCATCTCGCTGTCCTTGATCGGACGCGAGGCGTTGTTGATGTCGGACTCCCCGGGGCAGAAGAAGTTCTCGAACCCGCCGCCGGAGCCGGTCGACTGGATGCTGATGTCGACGTCGCTGTGCATGCCCTGGAACTCCTCGGCCACGGCGGTCGCGAGCGGGAAGACGGTCGAACTCCCGGTGACGCTGATCTCCCCCGAGAGGTTCATCTCCCCGTCGCCACTGCCACCGTCGCCGCCGTCGCCGCCACTGCCACCGTCACCGCCGTCACCGCCACTACCACCGTCACCGCCGTCACCGCCGTCACCGCCGTCGCCGCCCTCTGTACAACCTGCGGCGAGCGCGATGCCGGCAGCCCCGGCGCCGGCGATGAACTTGCGGCGCGATGCGGTGTCGAACCGGTCGTTTTCTGACATCACCTGTCCCCGGACATGGAGCGGGTAAGTAGTCTACTATGACTGCTATACTCTGAACTGATTACTATATAGGTAAAGGTATCAGTACGTGTCACATCCCGCCCCCATCTCGCTATATCGGCCGTGGACCGGCGCTGAACGTCAAACAGCGGCGCGGACGGGGGCAGTGGCGGCGCCGCTTCGGGTCAATACTCCTCCATCGACGGGCACTCGACCCGACCGTTTCCAGCCGTGCAGGGGGCATGACGGCGAACTATGTCTAACTGACATCTCGTATATAGATATGAATCGATTTATGATGGGTGGCCTCACAGGGACGGTCATGGAGACGCGCAAGGTGCAGGTGACCGGCGGGTCGACGTTCACCGTCTCGCTGCCGAAGGACTGGGCGACCGATAACGGCGTCAGCGGCGGCAGCGTCGTCGAGTTCCACCCGGAGGAGGAGGCACTGCTGTTGACCCCTCAGAGCGACGAGGAGAAGATCGAGGGGACCCTCGATATCGGCGACCTGGCGGACCAGGAGCTGATGCGCGCGGTGGTCACGATGTACGTCAGCGGGTTCGATATCATCACGCTGCAGAGCGCCCGCGTGACCGCGGCCCAGCGCCGGACCATCCGCGACGCGGTCCAGTCGCTGGTGGGGCTGGAGGTCATCGGCGAGACCTCCGAGCGCGTCCGCCTGCAGGACCTGCTCGACTCCTCGGAGCTGTCGCTGCACAACGCCATCACCCGGATGCGGCTCGTCGCGACGACGATGCTGGCCGACAGCGTGGCTGCCCTCGTGGAGGACGACGACGACCTCGCCGCGGACGTGGTCCAGCGCGACGACGACGTCGACCGGCTCTGGTCGATGGTCTCGCGCGTGTTCCGCTCCGTCCTCCGGGACCCTGGCGCCGCCGCCGACATCGGGCTGGACCGCGAGACCTGCTTCGACTACCACTCCTCGGCCCGCCAGCTCGAGCGCGTGGCCGACCACGCGGCCAAGATCAGCAGCCACGCCCGGGCGCTCGACGAGATGCCAGCCGACGCCGCGGCCGTCATAGAGGAGCTCCACGCCGCCGCCGAGGGGGTCATCGAGACGGCCATGGACGCGCTGCTGGAGGCGGATTCCGAGGCGGCCACCCGGATGGCCAACGACGCCCGGCGCCGCATCGAGGACGTCGACGAGCGGGCCCGCGAGGTCGACTCGCTCGTCCGCGGTCACGAACTCGACCCCCAGCAGGCACAGCTGCTCGGGCTCGTCGTCGACTCGCTCACCCGCGCGGGCGACTACGGCGGCAACGTCGCCGAGACGGCGCTGCAGAACGCCGCACCGAAACCCTGAGGCCGGCGGAGGGCCCGCTCCGGTGAACACTGATACGCGTCGGCTATGTGCGTAACTGCCGGGACAACGCGGGAATGCCGCTCCCCGCTCGACTGTGTCGGCGTCTCGAAGGCAATGCTCGGAGTTACCCGTCCCTCCGGAACCAGCGGGCCAGCCCGGCGCTGGTGACGAGCTCCACGACGCCGAAGGCGACGGCCGGGAGCGCCGCGGTCGGCGGGAAGCCGGCGCCGACGACCAGCGCGGCCGCGACGGCGAAGTCGCGCATCCCGACCGAGAGCGTCGTGGCGATGCGGGCGGGGCGGTCGAACGGGCTCCCCGCGAACCAGCCCGCGGCGTAGCCGGCGACGTTGAGCGCGAGCGCGCCGGCGACGACCGCGGCCAGGCGCGAGCCGCCGGCCCGGAGGAGAGCCGCGTTCGCGGCCGTCACGCCGCCGATGATGACGACGACGAGGCCGGCGGCGACCGAGGGGTAGAGGTCGTCGTACCGGGCGACCCGTTCGGTGAAGCGCGACCGGAGGCCGACCGCGGCGGCCATCGGCAGGACGACCGCGAGCGCCAGCCCGCGGACGATGCGGGACGTGTCGAACGCCACGGCGTCGCCCACGAGGACGGTGACGGCCCCCGGGACGAGGCCGACGCTCCCCAGCCCGACGAGGACGAGCACCGCGGAGGCGAGCGCGGTGTCGCCGTCCGCGAGTTCGGTCATCACGGGCGTGACGAGTTCCGGCGTCACGGCACCGAGGACGACGAACCCGACCGTCAGGGCGGGCCCGAGGCCGAGCAGGCGCGCGACGGCGAACGCGGCCAGCACCATCCCGGTCTGTGCGACGAGGGCCACGGCGAGCGCGCGGCGGTCGACCGCCCGGAACGCCCCGGCGGAGAGGGTCAGCGAGACGGAGCCGACCATCGCGGCGAGGATGGGTGTCGAGAGCGCCGTCACCGCGCCCAGCTCGGGGACGGCCAGCCCCGCGAGCACGGCCAGCGCCACCCAGCCGACGAGGTAGTCGTCGACGATTCGGGCGGCCCGGGTGACGGCGCTCACCCGTCGTCCTCGCCACCGGACCCGCCCTCGAACACCAGCGCGGCGTCCTCGCGGGCGCGCCCGATGCCCGCGTCGAGGTCGAACTCCCGGACGAGTTCGCCGTCCGCGACGACCGGTTCCAGCAGCGGGTCGCCGTCGGCCGGGCCCTCCTCGTGGGCGAGGCCGACGTGGTGGGCCCCGTCCGGCGTCCGGTAGACCTGCTTGGGGAGCGGGAGCTTCCCGCGCTTTGCGGCCGGTTCCCCCTCGACGGTGACGATGTCCAGCCCGAAGTCGGCCGGGTCGGCGTTGCTGATGGCGCCGCCGACGCCGAACCCGTCGGCGACGTCCCGGAGTTCGCGGAGGTCCGCGACCCCGAGCCCGCCCGAGACGAAGAGGTCGACGTCGTCGTGGCCGCGGGCGTCCAGCTCCCAGCGGACCTCCCGGCAGATGTGCCGGAAGTCGCCCCGCCGGGAGCCGGTCGTGTCCAGCCGGACGCCGCCCAGGTCGTCGACGGCCTCGGCCGCCCGGACGGCCTCGTCCACCTCGTCGCTGTAGGTGTCGACGAGCGCGGTCCGAGGGACGTCGGGGTCGACGCCGTCGTCGAAGGCCCGCCACGCGGCCTCCTGCTCGCCGCGCCCGAAGCAGATGACCAGGGCGTGGGGCATCGTCCCGCTCGCCTCGCGACCCAGCCGGTCGCCGGCGGCGACGTGCGAGAAGCCGTCCAACCCCGCGAGCAGCGCCGACCGCTCCAGGACCGCGGCCAGCGACGGGTGGAGGTGGCGCGCGCCGAAGGAGAGCACGGGCGTCTCCGGCGCGGCCCGCCGGAGTTCGTGGGCGGCCGTGGCGAACGCCGTCGCCCCCGAGAGGAACCCCAGCAGCGACGTCTCGTACCGCGCGAACGAGCGGTACGGCCCCTCGATGCGGACGACAGGGCCGCCGTCGAAGCACGTCCCCGGCGGGAGCGCGTGCACGTCGACCGGGAGCCCCTCGAACAGGTGGACGGCGTCCTGGATGCCGTCGAACAGCGCCGGCTCGCCGGTCGGGAACTGGCTCGCGGTGACCTCGGCGACGACGTGGGGGTTCCGGTCGGCCGCGTCCAGCGCCGCCTCCGTCCGGCGGAAGTACGCGTCGGTCGCGCGACCGTCGCGGATGGCGGCGGGCGGGACGATGGCGAACGGCTGGTCGTCCTCTGGCATGGACATGCGGAGTCGTGGCAGGGCGAAAAACCTCCCGGGTGCCGGGGGTCCCGACCCTACGACAGCGCGTCCAGGACGTCGGCGGTGCCGGCGACGGTCGCGAACTCGCCCGAGAGGTGTGCGAGCGCCGTTCGATGGACCGTTTCGGGGTCGAACCGCTCCCCGCCCAGGCTCCGGGCGTGGGTGGCGCAGGCGTCGGCCACGACGGCCACCTCCAGGCCGCGGTTCTCGGCCATCCGGACCGTCGTCGAGACGCAGTGGTCGGTGGTGAGCCCCGCGACGACGAGCGCGCGGTGGCCGTTGTCCCGGAGCCACCACTCCAGGTCCGTGTCGACGAACGCGCCGTTGACCGACTTGACGAACTCCGGTTCGCCGTCCGCCGGTTCCAACCCCTCGATGAACGCGAACCCCGGCTCCCCGCGCTTGAGCGGGGAGTCGGCCGCCGCCGAGTCGTGTCGCACGTGGGCGACCGCCCGCCCGCGCTCGCGCCAAGCCGCCAGCAGCTCCCGGGCCCGACCCTCGGCGTCGGGGTTGTTCCGGTCACCCCAGCGCGGGTCGCCGAAACCGGCCTGGAAGTCGACCAGCACCAGGACCGCCTCGGCCGGCAGGAGTGGTGCCGTGTCGGTCATGTGGGTGGAACGGTCGGCCAGGGGCTTAACAGTCGTGCCGGTCAGTCGTCGGCCGACGCCGGCGCCGGCATCGCCGGGTCGAACCGGTGGTCGACCTTCGGGTGCTCGCGCGTGAACGTCACCGGACACGCGTCCGGCGCCTGCGACTCGTCCTCCGGGAGCATATACTGGTGCCACTCCCGGTCGCCCGGCGCCCCCCAGTCGCCGAGGTTGGCGTGCGGACAGACGCCGTCGTAGGCCTCGAGGTTCCCGTGGATGGTCTCGCGAGCCCGCTGTCCGGCCTCGGTGTCGCCGGTGATGCCGTCGAACAGCGACCGCGGCTGGAACGTGATCTCCAGGCCGACCGGGCAGTAGCGGCTGCGATAGTCGTCGTAGAACGGGGCCCGGCAGGTCGGGAAGATCGGCTCGTCGCCGAAGCAGAACTCCCAGAACCGGCTATCGGTCCCGGTGGGGATGTCGTCGGGCCACGGCGACGGGTCGTGGACGTGCAGCACCTTCAGCACGTGCCACAGCGCCTCGTGGTAGTCGGCCTCCGTCTCCACGCTCGGGTCGGGGCGGAAGAAGACGACGAACGAGGCCCGACCGTTGCGGTCCTCGTACCGGTCGAGGTACTCGAGCAGTGCGTCCCGGAACCGGAGCAGCGCGTCCTTCTCCCGCATCGACGGGACCGCGGTGTACAGCGGCTCCCCGTTGGCGACCGACTCGGCGCCGAAGAAGCAGGGGAACGACTCGCCCTCGTGTTCGCCGGTCAGGGCATCGCGGAACGTGCGCCAGTGGCGGGCGACCCACTCCGGCGTCTCGCCGGCCGCGACACGCTCGGCCAGGGTCCCCTGGTCCATCACGGACTGGATGCCCGGCTCGTTCATATCCGCACATGGTCCCGGAGCGGATTCAATTCTCCGGTCCCCCGTCGACGACCGCGACGGCGTCGCCGAGGGCGACCGTGCCGCCCTCGACGACCCGGGCGCGGAGGCCGCCCCGGTGGACCAGCGCCTCGCGGATCCCCTCGCGCTCGAGATGGCGCTCCAGGTACGAACAGGGCTCGCAGAGGGCCTCGCCGACACAGACCGCGCCGCCGACCCGGAACCGCTCGCCCACCAGGTGGTTCAGCGCGACGCCCGCGGTCGTCACGTTCCGCCGGTGGACCCCAGGCGCGAGGGCGATGTCGTGGTCGCGCTCGACCGCGGCCAGCGCCTCCCGCTCGATGAGTGTCAGGTCACTGCCCGAGCGGTCGGCGAAGGTGCCCATCTCCTCGAAGTACCGGTCGCCCCGCAGCCCCCGGCCGGCCACCGCCCGGACCGTCTCCCGTGGCTCGACCGGGGCGCCCTGCTCGGGCGCGACGTGGATAGCCGCGACGCGACCGTGCTCGTCCATATCGCCGCCTGCCACTGCGACGGCCTCAATCCGTCGGTCACCGCCGCCGGACCGATGTCTCCGCCCCGGACCCGGTACCACGGTGCGACGGCGGTACCGCCAGCCCCGTCGGAGGTATCAGCCTCCGTCCTCCGATCCGACGACCCGGACGTGGTCACCGGCCTCGACATCGTCGGCCGCCCCGGCGGGCAACTCGATGACGGTGTCGGCCCGCGCCCGTCCGTGACCGAGCCACGCGTGCAGGCACCTGACCGCCCGGACCTCCCCCTCGACCAGCCACACGGCGTCGATATCGAACGGGACGAACAGCATATGGAGGCCACGGGTCGCGACGCGGCCGAACGGGAAGACCAGCGCGTACTCGGCCGGCACGGAGCGTCGGAACATCAGCCCCCGGGCCCGCGAGAGGAAGCTGTCGGCGACCTCGACGGTCGTGGCGAGGACCCGCCCGGACCCGGTTGCCGGTTCGTGGACGACACGCACGGCCGACCTCTCGGAGGGTCACCGCTTATACGTTGTGCCTGACTCGACACACGAGAGGAGAGAACTGACGTTGTACGGTGGCAGTTCGATGCGGAAACAGCACGTTACGGACGAAACCGGCGGATAAACTCGGAACGGTGCGGCCGTCCGGCCCGCGCACGGGGCCAAGGGTTTAGCGCCGGGCGTTCCTATGTGCGTGTAGTGCGAGCTGCCGCCGCCGTCGGTCTGGCCCTCCTGCTGGCCCTGTCCGGCTGTAGCGTCGGCTACGGCGGCCCGACGGCCGACGGCGACGCCGGAGGCCCGACGCCCACGCCGGCGGACGAGCCGACCGCGACACGGACGCCCACGCCGACGGACAGGCAGACCCCCACACCGACGCCGTCCTCCCGACAGTCGGCCCCCGGCGCGTCGTTCGACGGCCCCCCCGGCGACGAGTCGACCATTGCCGTCCGCAGTGGTCGTATCCCGGTCGACGCGACCGCGGTGTACGACCGGACCCAGCGACTGCTCGGGACGGCGGCGCCCCGTCCCGAGGCGGTCCAGCTGCTGAACACGACGGCCAACACCACGCGGCCGCCGGAGTTCCAGCGGCTGCTCGGCCTGGAGCGGAACGTCTCCGAGGTCGAGGCCGCGGCGTTCGTCGTCGGCCCGCGGACCGTCTACCTCAACCGCAACGTCACGGACCGGCCGGCGTTCACCGAGCACGTGCTGGCCCACGAGTTCACCCACACCGTCCAGTTCCGGACCGGGGCTATCGGGCGGGTGCAGGCCGCGACCGGCCCGGGGCCGGACGGGGAGTTCGCCAGCACGGCCGTCATCGAGGGGGCGGCGACCTACGCGCAGGACCGCTACTGGCGGACCCACATCGCGAACCGGACCGCGCCGGGCGAGCGCCCCTCGCGTGCCGTGGCTGCGAGCTACCGGGCGAGCGAGGGCGCCGCCCGCTACAGCTTCGCGCCGTACCGGTTCGGCTACCGGTACGCCAACGCGACGCTGTCCGGGCCGCGGGCGCTCCCGTCGCTCTACCGGGACCCGCCGCGGACGAGCGAGCAGGTGCTCCATCCCGGCGTCGAGGACCCGCCCGTCCCGCTCCGGGTCGAACTGCGCGGTGCGCGGACGGGGACCTGGCAGGAGACGTTCGCGCCGCGGCGGGGGCGGCTGGGTGAGGCGTTCCTCCGGGTCGCGTTGGCGACGGAGCTGGACGACGAGCGGGCCGCACGCGCGGCCGGCGGCTGGGGGAACGACACCCGCATCGCGTTCAACGACGAGTCCGGCGCTCGCAGCTACGCCTGGGTCGTCCGCTTCGACGCCGCCGCGAACGCGAGCACCTTCGACGAAGCCGTCGGAACGTACCTGGACCGTCGGACGGGGAGCGGCCCGCTGGTCGACGACCGACCCGGACGGCGGTGGTCGGGGACGGTCGACGACCGACGGGTGGCCTACCGGCTCGTCCGGACGGACGACCGGACGGCGGTGCTGCTACTCGGGGAGCCGGGGTTCGTCGACGCGGGGACGACCACGGTGCGCGGTGAGGACGGGCGGGTGGTGATCGCGACGGACGGTGCCGAGAACGGGTGAGCGGCCCCCGTCACAGCGTGAGTGCGAGGGGGACGCCGAAGACGACGAACAGCCCCACCAGCGCGACGGCGAAGCCGATACCGACCTGCTGGGGGGTGTACTCGCTCTGCGGGGCGGTCGTGCGCCCCTCCGCCTCGTCGTCATGGCCGTGGTCATCTGCCATATCCGGTCGTCCGTCGGGGCGCACTTGCCAGTACCGGTCCGCGGCGGACGGCCGTCGGGGCGCCGCTGTCGCGGAATCCCGGCGGGAGCCACCGCCCGCCGGGAGGTTATACGCCTCGGCGGCGAACGATGACGCGATGGACGGGCCACGGGTCGGCGCGCTCCTGCTCGCCGTCTGCCTCGTCGTCGGAAGCGCCGGCGTGCCGCTCGCGAGCGGGGCGACGGCGAGCACGACCGCCACGACGGAAGCGACGGGTGCGCCCCACGGCGGCCTCCACATCGACTTCACCACCTCGCTGACCCCGGAGCGCCCCGGCGAGGTCGGGGTCGTCGCCGCGTTCGAGGTCCCCGACGGCGTCACCTCGCTGACGGCCGAGGTCCCCCAGGGTGTGGAGGTCACGGACACCGACGGGTTCCGGCAGCGCGCGCCCCGCGAGTACGAGTGGACCCGAACCACCGACAGCCCGTCGCTGACCTACCGGCTCCCGGTCAACGAGACCGTCACGCGCGGCCGCGAGGGCGCCGAGACGAGCGGTTTCCTCTACGTCGACACCGGCGACTGGGCGCTGCTGAAACCGCCGCAGCTCGGCGTGATCTACTCCGGGACGGGCGGGCGCGAGCCGATCCGGCGGAGCCACTCCGTCGACGGGCCCGGCGTCGCCGGCGAGAGCCTGCTGTTCGTCGGCCCGGTCGAGACGACCGCCCGCGAGGTCGCGGGCCAGCGGCTCCGCCTGGCCGTCCCCGAGGCGGCCGACCTCCGGGCGTCCCGTGCCGACGTGCTGGACTCGCTGGCCGGCGTCGCACGGACCACGACGCTCGGCCCGGCCGACGACGAGGTGCTCGCCATCGCCGCGCCGACCGACGGCGTCGCGTACGGGTCGACGGGTCTCCAGCGCGGCTCGTCGGCGTTCTGGGTCCGCGACGTCCAGCGACTCGACGGCCCGGAGAACGTCTGGGTCCACGAGTACGTCCACACCCGGCAGACCTCCCGACCGACCGACGCGACCCGCTGGAGCTACGAGGGGATGGCCGACTACTACGCCGTCACGCGGGCGCTGCGGGCCGGCCAGATCAACTACACGCAGTACCGCCGGCACCTCGACGTCGGCGCCCGCGAGCGGTACGCCGACGTGACGCTGGCCGAGCCGGACACCTGGCGGGGGACGGGCGCGAACTACTGGAAGGGGGCGCTGGCGTTCGCCGCCATCGACCGGCGGATCCGCATCGAGTCCGACGGCGCGGCGACCCTGCAGGACGCCATCCGCCGGGCCCAGGACCGGGCCGGCGGCGGCCGGCTCGACCAGTCGACCCTCCTCGGGAGCATCGAGGCCGTCGGCGGGTCCGACTCCCGCGACCTCGCCCGCCGGCTGACCGAGACCGACGCCGCGGCCGAGACCTGGACCCGCTCGGAGCACGCTCGGGTCTTCGGCGGCCTCGCTGCCATCGACTACCGGTTCGGTAGGTTCGCCGTTCGCGGGCCGTACCGGAACACGAGCGTCGACCGGCCACCGACGCTGGTTCCCGGCGAACGGCTCGTCGTCGACGCGACCGCCGAGAACACCGGCGACGCCGCCGGCGAGTTCACCGCCACCCTCCGGCTGGGCGACCGCGCGGCCGACACCCGCAGCGGCAGTCTCGAGGCCGGCGCGTCGACCCCCCTCTCGTGGACGGTCCCCGTCCGGACGACCGGCGAGCGGTCGCTCCGACTCGGCGAGGCCACCCGGTCGGTGGCGGTCCGGGAGCCGGCGACACCGCGGGTGAGCGACCTGCGGGTGCCCGGCCGGCTCGCGGTGGGCGAGCGGGCCGAGTTCGCGGCCGTCGTCGCGAACCCGGCTGACCGGCCAGCCGACGGCACCGTCGCGCTGACGGTCGGTGAGCGGACCCTGACCGAACGGCCCGTCCGCCTCGCGCCGGGCGAGTCGACGACGCTGACCGCGACGACGAGCGTCGAGCGCGCCGCCGCGTACACCGTCGCCGCCGGCGACCGCTCCGCGACGCTCCGGGTTCGCGACCCGACGCCCACCCCGACCTCGAACCCGGGCGGCGGGTCGGGCGCCGGCGGGCCCACCCGGACGGCGACCGGCGGCGACCGGCCGACGACCGCCGGCGACGGCCGGACCGACGGCGAGGGCGATGGGGACGGCACGACGGCCCGGAACGGGGACGAGACGGATACCCCCACGCCGCTGACCCCCTCCGGGGCGTCGGGCGACGGCTTCGGCCTCGCGACGACGCTGGCCGGGCTGGCCGCGGTGGCGCTCCTGTGCTCGCGACTGCGATGACCTGGGGGGCAGACCGCCCCGATTCCGCTGTCCGAATCCGGGAACGGCCGACGGCCGGGACACGCGTGGAACTATCGGGGAACCCCACGGATTGCGCTGATACCGACCACGGCCGACCACCCTCGCCGTGGCCAACCACTAACAGCCCGGCCCCGCTGGCGACGAGCATGCGTGACGACGCGGACCGACGTGACCTGGACGCGACGGCGTTGACCGAGCGGCTGCGCGCCGAGCGCCGGGCGGTGAGCGACGAGGGCCGGCCCAAGGCGGTCGAGCGCCAGCACGAGCACGACAAACTGACCGCCCGCGAGCGGGTGCGATATCTCTGCGACTGCGAGCGCTTCGACGAGATCGGCCAGCTCGCGGCGCCCGCCCCGACCACGCCGGAGACGGTCGACTGGGAGCGCGAGGACGCCCCGGCCGACGGCGTGGTCGCGGGTATCGGCGAGGTCGACGGCCGCCCGGTAGCCGTCGCCGCGACCGACTTCACGGTGAAAGGCGGCTCCATCGGCCACACCGGCGGCCGGAAGCTGGAGCGGCTCTACGACCTCGCCATCGACCGGGGCTATCCGGTCGTCACCCTGCACGACGGCGGCGGCCACCGCATCCAGGAGGGGCTCGACGCCCGGCCGACCGCGCAGGGTGACGGCGGGCTGTTCCGCCAGCAGACGAAGCTCTCGGGCTGGGTGCCGTTCGTCTCGGCGATGATGGGCCCCGGCTTCGCCGCGCCGACCAACTTCTCCGTGATGGCCGACTTCGTCCCGATGGTCGAGGGGTCGACGCTCGGCGTCGCGGGGCCGTCGCTGGTCGAGGCCGCCCTCGGGACGGAGCTGTCGAAGCAGGAGCTCGGCGGCACTGACGTCCACACGGCCCGGACGGGGATGGCCGACGCCGCGTACCCGAGCGACGAGGCGTGTCTGGATGCCATCATCGAGTGGCTCTCGTACCTGCCGCGCAACTGCCGGCGCGACCCGCCGGCGGCCGAGCCACGCCCGCCCGAACGGGACCCCGACCGGCTGGTCGACGTCATCCCGGCGGACCCGAAGAAGGGGTACGACGTGCACGACGTGCTGGCGGGCGTGGTCGACGCCGGCTCCGTCCTCGAACTGAAGCCCCGCTACGCCCGGAACGTCGTCACCGCCCTCGCCCGCGTCGAGGGCAGCCCCGTCGGTGTCATCGCGAACGCGCCGACCGCGCTGGCCGGCACCATCGACACCGACGCCTCGGAGAAGGCCGCCCGCTTCGCCTCGCTCTGTGACGCCTTCGGGCTCCCACTCCTGCTGTTCGAGGACACGCCCGGCGTCCTGCCGGGACCGGACTCGGAGGCCGAGGGGGTCGCCCGCCACGCCGGCAAGCTCCCCTTCCAGCTCAACCGCGCGACCGTCCCCATCATCAACGTCGTCCTCCGACGGGGGTACGGCTTCGGCCACGTCGCGATGGGCGGGGGGCGCTCGGCGCGCAACGACCTCACCGTCGTCTGGCCGACGGCGGAGGTGGCCGCGATGGGCATCGAGGGCGCGGTCGACGTGGCCTACCGCCGGGAGATCGAGGCGGCCGACGACCCGGAGGCCAGGCGCGAGGAACTCATCGCGAAGTTCCAGGACCGGACGGGTGCGGTCCGGGCCGCGTCGGGCGTCGGCGTGGACGCGGCGATCGAGCCGGCCGAGACCCGTGGGCGCATCGCCCGGACGCTCGACCGCGCGGACGAGGCCCTCGAGGCGGACTGGCCGCCGAAGAAGCACCCCATCGACCCCATCTGAACCGGCCCCGCCCCCCGTGTCGGACGCCCGGCTGACGCGGGGCCCGCCGACGGAAACGCTTGTCCGGCGGCGCCGAGTGGCTCCGGCTGATGAACAAGAAGGGTCACGTGCTGAACGGCGTCCTCCTGGCTATCGGGCTGGGCTACGTCCTCGAGCCGGCCGGCGACGTGGCGACGTTCCGCACTATCGCGATGACGCTGGTCCCGGTGACGCTCGGCGCGCTGTTCCCGGACATCGACACCGCCTTCGGCACCCACCGGAAGACCTTCCACAACCTGCTGACGCTGGCCGTCTTCGCGCTCTACCCCATCTACTTCGGCAACCTCCACTACGTCTGGATCGGCGTCCTCAGTCACTACGTGCTGGACGTCGTCGGCTCCAAGCGCGGTATCGCGCTGTTCTACCCGTGGCCCGAGGAGTTCGGGCTCCCGGCCGGCGTGAGCACGAGCAGCAAGTACGCCGACGCGGTGACGGTGCTGGTGACGGCCCTGGAGATCGGCGTTGTCGCCGTGTTCGTCCACGTCGTCCCCGGCGTCGTGCGGACCGCCGTCGAGACGCTGCCGCTCGCGCCCGGCGTCGGCAACGAGTCCGTGACCGCCGTCTTCGGCTGGCTGGTCGCCGTGCCGGCCGGACTCCCGGTCTGACGGTCAGTAGACCGCCGCGTCGTCGAACCGGCCCTCGTAGGCGATATGTCGCGGATGCGTGGGCTCGGTGCCTTGGAGGAACAGTCGGTCGATCTTCTCCCAGGTGTTCTCGTAGAGCAGGTGGCCCGTCTCCGCCACGCAGCGGCCCGCGTGCGTCGGGCCGTCCCGGTGGTACACCCGCCGTGGGGTGCCCTCCCTTAGCGCGGTCGCCAGCGCCGCCTCGGACCAGCACGGCTCCTCGAACGCCGTCCAGACCTCGCCGACCGTCCCCCGGAGGTGCGCGTACGAGGAGCCGAACGGCGGAAGCCCGGTGTCCCGGGCCAGTTCACCGGCCCGGCGGTTGTGACGCGGCAGGTGCTTCGGGTTGTAGATCTCGATGGCGTCGACCGTCCTCCGGTAGTCGGCGAGGTCCTCGGTCTCGAGGCTGACGGTGGCGAACTCCGGATGCGGCGCGAGCACGGCGGCGTCCTGCCGGTCGAACTCCGCCATCGCCGCCTCCAGCGAGATGAAGTCCGGCACCGGCTCGGAGAGGCCGAGCGCGAGGACGTGCTTGCGCTCGTGGAAGCTCCCCGTGAACACCTCCCGGGCCGGGACGACGAGCAGCTCCTCGTCGGAGAACCGCCGCGCCTGCGCCCGGATGTCCGGTAACCGGGTGAAATGCGGGGCGTACACCAGCGCGTCGAGGCCGCGCCGCTTGGCCCGCGCGACGACCCGCTCGTCAACCATCTTCACGTGCGGGTCGACCCGGAACTCGCCGTCAGTCACTGTCCCCGCGTGCGCGGGTGAGGGTCTAAGCCGTTGCGGGTCGGCCCGACCGCGACCCGCGAGTGACGTGGGCCACGGACACGAGGCGAGCGCCGACCCCATCGCGGTCGACGGCATCCCGGCCGTACCCGATTCGATATCGCCGTATCCGGTTTACTTCCCGTCCCCCGGGACGCCGTGGGTATGGCTGGCTCTGTGTCGGATTCGTGGTGAACGCGTCGGATAACCGGTCGCGCCGCTCCGGAGCGACGATACGGCGCGGATATCGTAGAAACCGGCGCCCGCCCGGAACGACGAACTACCGCTCGTCCGAATCCAGCACGCGGATCTGATCGCCACGCACCGTCACCGGGATGGGAACGGTCGCCTCGTACAGCTCGACCGTCACCTGGTCCTTGCCCTCGTCGATGCGCTGGACCTTCGCCTTCTCGCCCTTGAACGGGCCGGCGATGAGCTCGACGATGTCGCTCTCGGCGATGCCCTCGACGTCCGGTTTCGGCGAGAGGAAATGCTCGACCTCGGCGATGGAGGACTTCCCCTGCACGACGCCCCGGGAGTGGGGGATCTCGTCGAGGATGCGGTCGAAGACGGAGATGTCGTCGGCCTCGACCATCACGTAGGAGGTGAGCGAGTCCGGCGCCAGCGCGGCGTGGACCGAATCCTCCTCGCGGCTCATGATCATGTCCGCGACGGTGCGCTCCTGGCTGGCGGTCGTCTTGACGGCGAAGATACCCATCTCAGGCCCCTCCGGGGACGAAGTTCATCCCCACGAAGATGAGAAAGCCCAGGATACCGACGAGGATGACCCCGACGCCGGCGATGAGGGCGACCCGGGAGAACTCCTCCCAGGAGGGGGTGCTTGCGAGTTTGAGCACCCGAGTGTACGAGCCCAGATCCTTCGGTACTTGCATATCGCCGTTTTCCCGGGCGGGCTTTCTATACCTGTTGGTCCGACGGACCCGTCCACGCGGCCGGAGCCCGTCGCTATCGGGCTTCGAGAGCGGGTGCGAGGAGCGATCGCGACGGCCGACTACTCGACGAAGTCGATACCGCCGTCGGAGGAGGCCGGCTGCTGGCCGCCCTCGACGGCGCCGGTGTCGGCGGCTCCGTCGACATCGCCGGCCGGGGTGGTGCCGGCCCCCTTTGCGGCCTCGTTCCTGCCGTATATCTGCGGGCTGTCGACGCCCGTGACGACGATCATCGTCTCCATCTTCCCGTCGAACTCCTCGTCGACCGAGGCGCCCCAGATGATGCGGGCGTCGGGGTCGATGCGGTCGTAGATCTGCTCGACCACGCCCTCGGCCTCCTCGATGCTCATGTCCGGGCCGCCCACGACGTTGACGAGCGCGGAGTTGGCGCCGTCGAACTCCACGTCCAGCAGCGGCGAGCGCAGCGCCGACCGGATGGAGTCCTGGGCCTTGTTCTGCGAGTCGGACTCGCCGAGGCCGATCATCGCGACGCCGCCGTTCTCCATGATGGTCTTCACGTCGGCGAAGTCGACGTTGACGAGGCCGGGCTTGGTGATGAGCTCGGTCATCCCCTTCACCGAGCGCATCAGGACGCGGTCACAGATCTTGAACGCGTCCTGGAGCGGCAGGTTCGGCGCGTAGTCCAGCAGCCGGTCGTTCGGGATGACGATGACCGTGTCGGCGACCGCCCGGAGCCGCTCGAGGCCGGCGTCGGCGTTGGCCCGCCGGCGCTCGCCCTCCGCCGTGAACGGGACCGTCACGACGGCGATGGTGAGTGCGTCCTGCTCCTGTGCGGCCTGTGCGACGACCGGCGCCGCGCCGGTGCCGGTGCCGCCGCCGAGTCCGGCGGTCACGAACACCATGTCCGAGCCGTCGATGGCGGCGTTGACGTCGTCGATGTTCTCCTGGGCGGCCTCCTCCCCGATCTTCGGGACGGAGCCCGCGCCGCGGCCGCCGGTCCGCTGGCGGCCGATGAGGATCTTCGTGTCCGCCGCGACCTCTCCCGCGAGGTGCTGGGCGTCCGTGTTGGCGGCGACCAGTTTCGCGCCGTGGATACCCTCATCGTGCATCCGGGTGACGGTGTTACCGCCGGCGCCGCCACAGCCCACGACGGTGATCTTGGTTTCGAGATCGTCGACGACGCTCGCCAGCTCGTCGTCGGTCATGGTGCCCGACGCGTTCGGCGAGTGGTCGTTCGGGTTCGCCGACCCGTCCCCAGTCGGGTCCTCCTCCCTGTGCTCGGCCTCGTCGATAGCGTCCTCGATCAGCGAGTCCATCCTGTCGGGTCGGATGCCTACATCCCGTAAGTAGCTTACTCCGCCGTCACACGCGTGTCTGACGCCGATGCGCGGTCTTGCCGCTTTCGACGGGGAGTGAGCCGATAAACCGTCTGTGACGATACGGAACGCGGTCGGTCGGGCCGTGGGCGCCACGGCTCTCCGTCCGATGTCTGGCGCTCGCGCGGCCCCCCGACTCAGAGCGGGAACCGCCGCTCCTCATCGGAGCTGACCGCGTCCGGGGTGATGGTCCGTCCGTTCACCTCGACGGTTTCGCCGGCCGACAGTCGGCCGAACGCCGGCCCCTCCGGGACGCCGAGCGTCCGGGCCTTCTCCGGGTCGAACGCGGTCCGCCGCGCGACGACGGCGTCCGCGCGGAGACTCACCCCGTCGTAGCGCTCCCGGAGGACGCCGACGAGGTCGCCGACCAGTTCCGCGCGAACCGTCGCCGCACGGTCCGCGTCACCCGGGACGAGCGCCCGCCCGCCGACGAGGGTGCCGTTCTCGCTCGTCTCCAGGGCGACGACCCGCTCGTCGACCGCCGCCCGCGTCCGCTCCGTATCGATCCCCTCGCATTCGGCGACGAGCGCCTCGGGCAGGTCGACCGTCGCCAGCGGTCCCTCGTAGCCCGTCGCGCGGTCGCCGAAGCGGAGGCCCGCCTCGACGGGACACAGCGTCGACTCCGCGCGCTCGACCGTCGCCAGCGGCACGCCCGTCGTCTCCCGGAGGTACGTCTCCCGGACCGCGCGGTAGCCGAGGGCCTCGATGACCGCGACGAGCTCCGGGTGGTCCCCCTCGACGAGCGCGCGGGTCGCGCCGCTCTCGCGGAACGCGGCGTCGACCGTCCCGCGAGCCGCCGCGGTCGCCGGGTCGCCGAGGTCCGACAGGCACCAGTCCGCCGCGATGTGGCCGACGCACCAGTCGGTCTCCCGGACGATGCGCTCGTAACGGGGGACGTAGTGGCCGCCGCCGAAGCCGACGACCGCCCGCTCGCCCGTCGGGTCGACGCCGCGGAGGTCGAGGATGGCCCGCGCGACGGCCCGCGCGGCGTCGGCGTCGGCCCACTGGGCCTCGTCGCTCCCGACCTCCACGAACAGCGACGGGCAACCCACACCCGTCGGGCCGTGATGGGTGCACTCCAACCCGGCCTCGTAGCCGTCCGGCGCGTGCTCGGCAAGGGCGCCGAGTGCGTGCGCCGCCGCGTTCGGGGCCGCCGTCGCCAGCTCCCCGTCCGCGCCGCCGTGGTCGGCCGCCCCGAAGTTGCCGGTGTGGTGCGCCGTCAGCAGCTCCCCGGTGTCGCCGGCGTGCTTCGAGGCGAACGCCAGCAGCTCCGGTTCGCGGCTCGGGCCGTCGTCGACCGTCCCGAAGGCCGACGCGACCCCATCGAGACGTAGATGCAGCTCCTCGAACTCGCGCAGCTCGGCGCCCTCGGTGCGGTAGACGGTGCCGCCGCCGCCCGCGTCCGCCCGCGACGCGTCCGCGTGCTCGGTCCACGTCGCGGCGTCGCGCAGCTGCTCGCCGATGTGGACGGAGGCGCTGTCCGCGCGGCTGACGGCGATGGCTAACACGCGCCTAGCTGGGTGCCGTGCCGAGGAAAACGCGTCGGTCGGTTCCGCCGGTCAGTCCCGACGCGACTCGATGGCGGCCAGACAGTCCCCGAGTGCCCGCCTGGCGAAGCGCTCCTTTAGCTGCTCCCGGTCGCCGTCGAAGACGTGCCGCTCGACGCCGGTCGCCGACTCGCCCGACCCCCACGCGCCCGCGTACGCCACAGCGATGTATATGGTCCCGACCGGGTCCCCGTCGCCGCCGGTCGGCCCGGCGATACCCGTCGTCGCGACCCCCCACGTCGTGTCGGCCGTGTCCCGGACCCCGCGGGCCATCGCCCGGGCCACCGGCTCGCTGACGGCCCCGTACTCGTCCAGATGCTCGCGGGGGACCGCCAGCACGTCACGCTTGGCGTCGTACGAGTACGTCACCAGGGAGCGGTCGAAGTAGTCGCTGGAGCCGGGGACGTCCGTCAGGAGCGAGCCGATGAGCCCGCCCGTGGCCGACTCGGCGACCGCGATGGTGGCGTCCGTCTCCCGGAGCGCGTCGCCGATGCGTTCCTCGACCGGCGGGTCGGCCGCGAACTCGTCCATATCCGTCATAGACGCCTCCGGCTCATGAAGCCGGGTGCTCTCGTGGTCCTGCCGTGGGTGTCCACCCCCGATTTCGTATCGCGGCTGACGGTTTACGCGTTCGCCGTCCGCCCCGGTCCAGCCCTCTTTGAACGGTCGTGATCCGCGAACGATGGCAAGAACCAGGTTCGCGTGGCCGCCAGCGTCGGTATGGACTACGAGCGGCCACTCTTCTTCCGGGTGATGCAGTACGCGAACGCGGCCGAGCGGGACGTGGTGGACATGGTGAGCGGGAACCCGGACTGGGCGCCGCCCGAGGCGCTCCGCGAGGGACTGCGGGAGTACGCGGACCTGTCGGTCGAGCATTACCAGTACCCGCCGAGCGAGGGGCTGGACGAACTCCGGGCGGCCATCGCCGCCGAACACGACGTACCGACGGGGAGCGTCCTCGTCACGAACGGCGCGGGCGAGGCCAACCACCTCGGGATGGCGGTCGGCCTCGACGAGTTCCCCGGCTCGGAGGTGCTGCTGACCGACCCCGTCTACCCGTACTACGCGGGCCGTGCGGAGCTGCTGCGCGCCGACGCGCGCTACGTGGCGGCCGACGAGCAGGGTCGGCTCGACCCGGCCGACGTGCGCCGGGCGGCCAGCGAGGACACTGCGGTCATCGTCGCGAACTCGCCGAACAACCCCACGGGCGCGGTGTACGAGCGGGAGACGATGCGGTCGCTGGTCGACGTTGCGGAGGCGAACGATGCGCTACTCGTCAGCGACGAGGTGTACAGCCGGTTCGACCACTCGGGGCGGTTCGCGTCGGCGCTTGCGTTCGACTCCGACCATCGCTTCGTCACGAACGCGTTCTCGAAGTCGATGGCCATCACCGGGCTCCGGGTCGGCTACGCCGTCGTCCCCGAGCAGCTCCGCCCGGCGGTCCGGACCCGGCATATGCTGACGAACGTCGCCTGCTCCCGACCCGCACAGTACGCGGTGCTGCGAGCGCTCCGGGAGACACCGCCGGAGTACTACCGGGCCAACCGCGAGCTGGTCGCCGACCGTATCGGGACGTTCACCGCCGCGCTCGACGCGGCGGGTGCCGACTACGTCACGCCGGAGGGGGCGTTCTACGTCCTCGCGCGGTTCGACGGCTACCCGGGGACGCTGGCCAACGTCGAGCGGCTCATCGACGAGGCCGGGGTCGCCGGGATGCCGGGCGACGCGTTCGGGGAGAGCAGGACGGACTGGCTCCGGTTCGCGCTGGTCACGCCGCGGGTCGAGACGGCTGCCGAGCGGCTGACTGAGTTCTTCGCCTGAGGGGAGCCAGGGTCCCTCGTCGGCCTCCGAGCGCGCGGGGACCGACGGGTACTCCCGTCCGCGTGGAGTACCGACTCCCATGACCGAGATCGACGTGGAGGCCGTGGAGAGCCTCGAGGACTCCGTCGCGGTCGACGCGCCGGAGTACGTCCTCTACGGCGGGAAGGGCGGTGTCGGCAAGACGACGATGGCGGCCGCCACGGCGCTGGCGTCGGCCCGCGACGGCGTGGCGACACTGGCCGTCTCGACGGACCCCGCACACTCCCTGTCGGACTCGCTGGAGACGCCCATCCCGGCGGAACCGACGCGGGTCCGCGAGGACGTCCCGCTGTACGCCGCGGAGATCGACCCGGACGCGATGTCGAGTGGTCCCTTCGCCGAGGGCGGCGGCGGGATGCTCGGCGGGCTGGACGCGCTCATGCAGGACGAGGGGTTCAACCCCTTCGCGGCGGGGACGATGCCGGGGGCCGACGAAGCCGCCGCGATGCAGCTCCTGCTGCAGTACATGGACGACGACCGGTTCGACCGGGTCGTCGTCGACACCGCGCCGACGGGGCACACGCTCCGACTGCTCGAACTCCCGGAGCTGATGGAGTCGCTCACCGGCCGGCTGCTGGCCTTCCGGGAGCGCCTCTCCGGGATGATGGGCAGCGTCAAGGGGCTGTTCGGGGCCGACGCGGACGACCAGTCCATAGAGCAGGGGATGGACGACCTGCGGGCGCTGGCCGACCGCGTCGAGCGACTTCGTGAGCGCCTGCGTGACCCCGCCCGGACGGACTTCCGGGTCGTGATGGTGCCCGAGGAGATGAGCGTCGTGGAGTCCGAGCATCTGCTGGAGCGGCTCCGCGCGTTCGAGGTGCCCGTCGGGACGGTCGTGGTCAACCGGGTGATGCAGGACCTGGCCGACGTGGCCGACGTCGACGATGACCCGTTCGTCGCGCCGGACTTGGAGGGGTGTGCGTTCTGCCAGCGCCGCTGGGAGGTCCAGCGGGCGGCGCTCTCGCGGGCGCAGGACGTCTTCCGCGGCCACGACGTCAAGCGGGTGCCGCTGTTCGCCGATGAGGTCCGGGGCGAGCGGATGCTCCGTGTCGTCGCGGCCTGTCTGGCCTGAGACAGGTCCGGGGGACCGACACGCTCAGAGCCGCCGGCCGACGATGCCGGCGACGACGAGCCCCAGCGTGATGAACAGCAGCGCCATCGTCGACTGCAGCGCGGCGCCGACCAACTCGCCCGACTGCAGGAACGACACGGCGCCGACGATGAACAGTGACCCCACGAGCAGGTGGATACCGAACGTCGCCCACTGGATGCGGTCGAAGGTCAGGGGTGATTCCAGGAGGTCGAACACACTGCTCTCTACCCCCCTAGTCATGAAAACACGGTCGGTTCCCGTCTCACGCCCCCGGCGACCCGGGCTCGCCCGCCCCATCCCCCACCACGAGGACCCGCAGGTCGTTCACGTTCGTCCCGGTCGCGCCGGTGTCGACGAGCGCCCCGGCGGCGTCGAGGAAGCCGTGCGAGTCGTTCCGTGCCAGCGACTCGCGCGCGCTGCCCCGGTCAGCCACCGTCCCGGGGTCGACCAGCGCGCCCGCCGCGTCCGCGCTGCCGTCCCGACCGTCCGTATCGACCGCGGCCAGCGCCACCGGCGCGTCGGTGCCCGCCAGCTCGATGGCCGCCCGAAGCGCGTACTCCCCGTTCGGGCCGCCGACCCCGTCGCCCCGGACGGTGACGGTCGTCTCACCGCCCGACAGGACGACCGCCGGCGGCGTGACGGGGTCGCCCGTGTCGAGGACCTCCTCCGCGACGGCCACCCCCGTGAGCGCAGCCTCTCGGGCCTCGCCCCGGACGCGCGAGGAGCGCACGAGCGGCTCGGCGCCGGCCTCCCGCGCCCGGCCCCGGGCGGCGTCGATGGCGGTTCGGGCGCCGGCGAGGACGTGGTTCGTCACGCGGCCGAACGCTTCGTCCCCAGCCGCCGGCGTGCCCGGGTGCTGCCCGTCGACGCCCGCCCGGAGGTGTGCCCGCACCGCCGGCGCGTCGACCCCGTACCGGTCAAGCACCGCCAGCGCGTCGGCGTCGGTCGTCGGGTCCGGCGCCGTCGGCCCGCTCGCGACGACGGCGGGGTCGTCCCCGACGACATCGCTCACGAGGAGCCCCGCGACCGTCGCGGGCGCGGCGGCCCGGGCGAGCCGACCCCCCTTCAGCGCCGAGAGATGCTTCCGGATGGCGTTCGTCTCGTCGATGTCGGCGCCCGCGGCCAGCAGGCCCTCGGTCGCGCCCCGGAGGTCGGCGAGTTCGAGGTCGCCCGCCGGCGCGGCCAGCATCGCCGACCCGCCGCCCGTGAGGACCGCGAGGACGAGCGTCCGTTCGTCCGCGGCTCGGGCGGTCGCGAGGACGCGCTCGGCCGCCGTGACACTGCCCGCGTCGGGCGTCGGATGACCAGCGGTGACGACCTCGATACGGTCGAGTCCGGTCGTGTCCGCGTCCGCGGGAACGGCGACGACGCCCCCGGTCAGGTGGTCGCCGAGGACGCCCTCCACCGCGCGGGCCACGCCGGCCGCGGCCTTCCCGCCCCCCACGACGACGACCCGGTCGTGCGCCGCGAGGTCGTGCGCCGCGTCCCCGACGTGGAGCCGCCCGCCCGCCACCCGGACGCGCTCGCGGGCCGCCCGCTCCGGGTCGGCGCCGCGGATCCCCGCCGCGACGCAGTCCAGCGCGAGTTCCGCGAGTTCGGGGTCACGCGCCCCGGACAGCAGCGCGTCGCGGTTCCGTATCATGCCCGGAGGGTCGCCGCGCGAGCATATAACGCTGGCTCGGTCGGGGACGCCCACATCCGGGCCTGGACCGGTCACCGCGAGGTCGACCCGACTGCACGGCAACGTACCTCGCCAGTCGCGTGCCGTTCCCGCGTGGTCCCGCTGGTGGGCGGCGTGGCCCTCGCCGTCGTCCCGCTCGCGGCAGCCGGCGGCCCGGCTCGGAGTTCGGCGGATAGCGGGGGCGTTTCGATGAAATACGGCGAACATATCGATAATACGTCCAAAGAGGGAACAACTGCGAGCAGTCGGAGACGCCACATCCCCCCGGCTCGGCACTACTCCCTGTCGCCGTCACCCTCGCCGACGGCCGACTCCCCGACCGAGTCGTGCCCCTCGATGACCGCCGTCCCGCCCATGTAGGGCTGGAGCGGCTCGGGCACGTCGACGGTGCCGTCCTCGTTCTGGTAGTACTCCAGGATGGCCACCATCACGCGGCCGACGGCGGTACCCGAGGCGTTCAGGGTGTGGAGGTACTCGGCCGACTCGTGGCGCTCCGGGCGGTACCGGATGCCGGCCCGGCGGGCCTGGAACGCCTCGAAGTTCGACGCCGAGGAGACCTCCAGCCAGCGGCCGCCCGCCTCGGGGCCGTCCTCCGTGTCGGTGCCGGGCGCCCACACCTCGATGTCGACGGTACGCGCCGAGGCGAAGGTCAGGTCGCCGGTGCAGAGGTCAAGCGTCCGGTAGGGGAGTCCGAGCCGGTCGATGACCTCGCAGGCCTCGTCGATGAGCGCGTCCAGGCGGTCGGAGGACTCCTCGGGCCGGACGAAGTTGACGAGTTCGACCTTGTTGAACTGGTGGACGCGGACGATGCCCCGGGTCTCGGTGCCATGCTCACCGGCCTCGCGCCGGAAGTTCGGGGTGTAGGCCTGGTATTTCAGCGGGAGATCCTCGTCAAGCAGGATCTCGTCGCGGTGCATGTTGGTGACGGGGACCTCCGCGGTCGGGCAGAGCCAGAGGTCCTCGTCCGTGTAGTCCTCCCGCTCGGCGCCGCCGATGCGGTAGGCGTCGTGGTTGAACTTCGGGAGCTGACCGGTCCCGCGCATCGACGCGCTCGTCACGGGCACCGGCGGGAAGACGTCGTGGTAGTCCTGCTCCCGGTGGACGTCCAGCATGAACTGGACCAGCGCGTGCTCCAGCCGCGCGCCCTCGCCCTTCAGGAAGTAGAAGCCGCTGCCGGTGGTCTTCGCGCCCCGGGCCTCGTCGATGATCTCCAGCTCCTCGCCGAGGTCGTAGTGTGGGACGACCTCGTCGGGGAGGTCCCGACCGTCCTCGAAGCCGGCGCGCCGGCGCTCGACGTTGTCGGCCTCGTCGGCCCCGACGGGGACGTCCTCGTGGGGGATCTGCGGGAGTTCCAGGAGCCCCGCCTCCAGGGTCGCCTCCAGCTCGTCGGCGCGGGTCTCCACCGCCTCGATCTCGGCCTTCAGCTCCTGTGACTCCTCGATAGCCGCCTGGGCCTCCTCGTCCCTGCCCGCCTGCTTGAGCCGGCCGATCTCGCTCGAGACCTCGTTGCGCTCGTGACGCAGCCCGTCGCCGCGGGCCTTCAGGTCGCGCCACTCGGTGTCGACCTCCAGAAGCGCGTCCAGGTCCACGTCGTCGTAGCCGCGGGCGTCGAGCGCCGCCCGCACCTCGTCCGGATGCTCGCGGAGGTACTGCCGGGGGATCATGTGGTACGTCAGGGTTCTCGGGTCGCCGGAAAAGTCGTGTCGGTGTCGCGGGAGCGACTCGCATGGGTACCTGGCACCGGGCGGACGGCGGCGAGCGACGCCGTGCCCGCCCATCACCGCCGGCGTGCCGACCGTCGGTTCCCGTCGCCGGGTCCGCCCCTCGGCCCCGCCAGTCGGCCGTTTGACAACTCTTAAACGGCAACGGACCACACTCCTGATACATGTCTCATTCGCCCGACGCCGACGAGACCGTCGGCGCCGATTCCGATGACGGGGCCCCGAACCGGGGGGCCGTCGTCTACCGGCTCGCGGACGCCTGTACCGCCGATGCGCTCGAGGAGGGGAACCACTACCACGCGACCGTCAACGGCGTCGTCGAGTACGGCGTCTTCGTGGACGTCTCCGGCGGGGTGTCCGGGCTCGTCCACGACTCCGAGCTCCGTGGCGACCACGATGTCGGCGACGAGCTGGTCGTCGAACTCATCGAGGTCCGCGAGAACGGCGACCTCGCGTTCGCCGAGCGCGACCCCGATGACTACACGACCGAGGACGTCACGGCCGGTATCGACGCCGCCGTCCGCGACCTCGACGCCCACGTCGGCGATCTGGTCAACGTCGAGGGCGTCGTCGTCCAGATAAAGCAGACCGGCGGCCCGACGCTGTTCCACCTCGCCGACGGCGAGGCGGTCGTCCCGGCCGCGGCGTTCGAGTCCGCCGGGGTCCGGGCCTACCCGGCCGTCGAGGTCGGCGACGCGGTACGGGTCACCGGCGAGGCCGAGCACCGTCAGGAGGCCCTCCAGATCGAGGTCGACGAGCTGTCCCGCCTCCGGGGCGAGGCCGGCGCCGAGGTCAGCGGGGCCTACGAGGAGCGGCTCGCCGAGGCCGCCGAGCCGCCCGAGGTCGAGCCACTCATCGACTGGCCCGCCTTCGAGCCCATCCACGAGGACCTCCGCGAGGTGGCCCGCCACCTCCGCCGGGCCGCGCTGTCGAACCGCCCCATCCGGATGCGCCACCACGCCGACGGCGACGGGATGTGTGCGTCCGTCCCGCTCCAGGCCGCCCTGGAGCGACTCATCACGGCGAGCCACGCGGACGCCGAAGCCGCCCGGCACCTCCTGAAGCGGCTCCCGTCGAAGGCGCCGTTCTACGAGATGGAGGACGTCACCCGCGACCTCAACTTCGCCCTGGAGGACCGCGAGCGCCACGGCCAGAAGCTACCACTGCTCTGTATGCTCGACAACGGCTCCACGGAGGAGGACGTCCCGGCCTACCGGGCGATGGCCCAGTACGACGTCCCCATCGTCGTCGTCGACCACCACCACCCGGACCCCGAGGCGGTCGAACCGCTGCTGGACGCCCACGTCAACCCGTACCTCCACGGCGAGGACTACCGCATCACCACCGGGATGATGGGCGTCGAGCTCGCGCGGCTGGTCGACCCGTCCATCACCGACGAGATACGGCACATCCCCGCCGTCGGCGGCCTCTCGGACCGCTCGGAGGCCGACGCGATGGACGACTACCTCGCCCTGGCCGCCGAGGAGGGCTACGACGAGGCCGACCTCCGCGACGTCGGCGAGGCACTCGACTACGCCGCCCACTGGCTCCGCTACAACGACGGCAGCGGCTTCGTCAACGACCTGCTCGACGTGGCCGCCGAGGGTGACCGCCACGAGGAGATAGTCGCGTTCATGTCCGAGCGTGCCCAGCGCGACGTCGAACGCCAGCTCAAGGACGCCCTCCCACACGTCGAGCAGGAGCGACTGGCCAACGACGCCCGCCTCTACCGGCTCGACGTCGACGAGCACGCCCACCGGTTCATCTACCCCGCGCCGGGGAAGACGACCGGCAAGGTCCACGACCGGAAGGTCAAGGAGACGGGCGACCCGGTCATCACCATCGGCTACGGGCCGGACTTCGCGGTGCTCCGGTCCGACGGCGTCCGCCTGGACATCCCCGAGATGGTGACGGAGCTGACCGAGGAGCTGCCGGGCGCAGGCGTCAGCGGTGGCGGCCACCTCGTCGTCGGCTCCATCAAGTTCGTCCCCGGCAAGCGCGCCGAGGTGCTGGACGCGCTCATCGAGAAGATGGCCGACGCGGAGCTGGACGAGGCGCTGCGGAGCACGCTCGTCCGCGAGGACTGACGCCGGCGCGGCGGATCCAACTCAGGCACCCCACGATTTATCCGCGACCAGCGGAACGTCTACCCACCTCACCGGCCCATGGGACGACGGTACGAGGAACGGGAGGGCGAGCCCGCGACGCTCGGAGCGCTGCCCGGGTCGGCGCTACTGGGCGCGCTGCCGGGCGCGGCGTTCCTCCTCACGGTCGCGGGGGACATCCGGGAGTGGAACGACCGTGCCGAGCCGCTGGTGACCGACCGTGACCTGACGGCGTTCGACGGGCTGGCGCGGCCGGACCACCGCGAACGGGTCCGCGACGCGGTGGCGACTGCCGCCACCGGCACGGAGCCGACGGTGGCATTCGACCTCTCGGCCGACGGCGAACCGGTCGCGTTCGACTGCCGCCCGGTCACGGTCGAGGGGGAGGTCGCCGCCGTGCTCGCGACACGACGCCCGGAGCCGCCGCGCACCGGGACGGCGGCCGACACCGACACCGAGGCCGGGGGCGCCGACGTGGGGCCGCTCCGGCGAGTCGAACTCCTCGAGGCGGTCGGCGACGGCGCCTACGCGCTGGACGGCGACCGCCGGTTCGTGGCGGTCACCGATCGGCTGGCGGCGACGCTGGGCCGGCCCCGCGAGGCGCTCGTCGGCGAGCCGCTCCGGTCGGTGCTGGCCGGCGACTCCGGGGCCGCCGCGGTCGGGCTCCACGAGGCGGTCCTCGCCGGCGACCGCTCGACGGGCGTCGTCGAGGTGACCCTGGAGGGGGCGGCGGACGAGCTCCCGGCCGAGCTCCACGTCGCCACCGTGTCGGACGGGGACGACGCGGGCGTGGTGGGCATCGTCCGTGACGTCTCCGGCCGGCACCGCCGCGAGCAGCAGCTCGCGCGCCACCGCGACCAGCTGGCGACGCTGAACCGCATCAGCGAGGCCGTCGAGGGCGTGGTCCAGGGTATCGTCGAGTCGGCGACCCGGGAGGGCATCGAGGCGACGGTCTGCGAGCGACTCGCCGCCTCCGACCTCTACCGGACGGTCTGGGTCGGCCGGAGCGGCGCGGGCGGGCTGGAACCGACCGCGACCGCCGGCGCGCCGGCAACGCTCCCCGCCGAGGGGTCGCCGACCGAGGGCGACGGCGACGCGGCCGACGACCACCCGGCCGTCGTCGCGTTCCGGACTGGGGACTCCTGCGTCCGGCGGTCGGGCTGGATGACCGCCGACGCGGACGGCGAGGCCGACCGCGCCGCCGAGCACGGCATCCGCGCGACGATGGCGCTCCCGGTCACCCACCGCGAGACCACCTACGGGGTGCTCTGCCTGCACTCCCCGCGGGCGGATGCGTTCACCGACCGCGAGCAGGCGGCGCTGGAGCGGCTCGCACGGGTCGTCGGCTTCGCTATCAACGCCGCCGACACGGAGCTGCTCCTCCACTCGAGTACGACCACGGAGCTCGTCTTCCGGATCGACGACGACCGATGCTTCCTGGCGCGGCTCTCCCGGACGACCGGGCCCGTTACCCTCCGGTGGACGGTCCCGGAGGACGGGGGCCTCCGGCACTACCTGGAGGTCGAGGGCGCCGCCGCCGGCGTGATGGCGGCCGCGACGGCCGCGGGCGCTGACGACGTGGCGGTCGTCAGCGAGCACGGGGGCGAGGGGGGCGGGACGCCGACGACGGTGCTGGAGGCGCGGCTGGCGACGAGCGTGGCCGGCCGGCTGAGCGACGCGGGCGCCGTCGTGCAGGCGGCGACCGCCGCCGATGGCATCGCCGAGTTCGCCGCCCGCATCGCCGGCCGCACCGACACCCGGACGATCGTCGAGACCTTCCAGGACGAGTTCGGCGCGTCGCTGAAGGCCAAGCGCCGCGTCGACGAGCCCGTCGAGACCGCCCGCGACCTCCGGCAGGCCACCGACGAGCGCCTCACCGACCGGCAGGGCGACGTGCTCCGGACGGCCTACCTGATGGGCTACTACGAGTGGCCCCGCGACCACACCGCCGAGGAGGTCGCCGACCGGATGGATATCACCTCCGCGACGCTCCACTACCACCTCCGGGCCGCCCAGCGCAACTTCCTGGAGCTGTTCTTCGACGAGGCGCCCGCGGGCGAGTAGCGGCCCGCCGGCCGCTCAGACCGTGACCCGCTCGCCCCGCTCGTCGCTCCGCTCGATCGCATCGAGCACCCGCTGTGTCGCCAGCCCGTCCTCGAAGTCCGGCAGGGCCGACGGGGCCGCCGCGGCCGGTTCCGCCCCTCCGACCGCGGCGAGGAACGCGGCGTTCTCGTGGACGACGGGATGCTCCCAGCCGAGGACGTGGCCCGGCGGCCACCAGTGGTCGCCGTACGGGTCCGTGTCGTCGGTCACGAGGACGGTCTCGTAGCCGCGGCCGTCGCCGGTGAGCACCTCGAGTTCGTTCAGCCGTTCGAGCGAGAACCGCACGCTCCCGTCGCTCCCGTCGATCTCGACCGTGTGGTCGTTGGTGTGGCCCGTCGCGGCCCGCGACGCCTCGAACGTCCCGAGCGCCCCGCCGTCGAACGTCACCTGTGCGCTGTACGCGTCGTCGACCGTCACCGGACGCCGCTCGTCGCCCTCCCGGGCCGGCCGGTCGTCCACGAACGTCCGGAGCTGGCCGCTCAGCTGGGCGATCCCCCCGACACGGTCGCCCACGAGGTACCGGACCAGGTCGATGCTGTGGGCGCCCAGGTCGCCGAGCGCCCCGCTGCCGGCCCGGTCGGCGTCGCAGCGCCAGCTCCACGGGGCGTCGGGGTCGACCAGCCAGTCCTGCAGGTACCGGGCCCGCACGTGTCGGATCTCGCCGAGTTCCCCCGCGTCGACGAGCCGCTTTGCGTGCTGGATGGCGGGGACGAACCGGTAGTTGAACCCACAGGCTGCCGGGACGGTGGCCTCGGCGGCCGCGGCCGCCATCCGCTCGGCCTCCGTGAGGGTCCGCCCGAGCGGCTTCTCGCAGAGGACGGGGACCCCGGCCTCGAGCGCCGCGATGGCGGGTTCGGCGTGCAGGTGGTTCGGGCCGAGCACGTAGAACACGTCGACGTCGTCGAGCGCGTCGCGCCACTCGGTCGACGTGTGCCCGAACCCGAGCCGGTCGGCCGCCGCCGCGAGTGCCGGCTCGTCACGCCCGACGAGCACCGACCGCTCGACCGCCGGGACGTCGGGGAAGAACATGGGGAGGCGGGCGAGCGCGTTCGCGTGTGCCGCACCCATGAACCGGTAACCGAGGAACCCGACGCGGAGTGGCTGAGTCGTGTCCATGCCGTACGCCCCCGCCCAAGACCCAACAGCGTTGCCCCCGTGAGGGGCTCGACCGGCTCCACGGGGCCGAACGCCCCGAAGTTATCACCCCGGCCGTCGAGCGGTCGGTATGCGATTCGGTATCCTCAGTACGGCGAAGATCGCCCGGACGGCGGTCGTCCCGGCCATCCAGGCTACCGACCACACGGTCGCGGCGATCGCCTCCCGGGACCCGGAGCGTGCGGAGTCCGTCGCCGCCGACCTCGACGTCCCCGCGGCGTACGGCTCGTACGAGGCCCTCCTGGCGGCCGATATCGACGCCGTCTACAATCCGCTGCCGAACGGGCTCCACGGCGAGTGGACGACCCGGGC
Source organism: Haloglomus irregulare (assembly GCF_007421925.1). Classification (GTDB taxonomy): domain Archaea; phylum Halobacteriota; class Halobacteria; order Halobacteriales; family Haloarculaceae; genus Haloglomus; species Haloglomus irregulare. Next base: position 253,474 of record NZ_QMDX01000001.1, on the reverse strand, counting down.
GGCCGACGCCGGGTTGGACGTCCTCTGCGAGAAGCCGTTGACGGCCGACGCCGCGGAGGCCGAGGTCGTCGCGGCCCACTGTCGGGAGCGCGACGTCACGCTCATGGAGGCGTTCATGTACCGGTACCACCCGCGGACCGAGCGCGCCGCGGAGCTCGTGCAGCGAGAGCTCGAGGACGTCCACTCGGTCGAGGCGACGTTCAACTTCCGGCTCGACGGCCGACCCGACGACGTCCGGCTCGACCCCGACCTCGCGGGCGGGAGCCTGATGGACGTCGGCTGCTACGCCGTCTCGGCCGCGCGGCTCTTCCTCGGCGAGCCCGACCGCGTGTACGCGACCCGGCACGACTCGCGGGGCGCGGGCGTCGATACGCGTCTGACTGGCGTCCTGGCGTACGACGACGGCTCGACGGCGACGGTGAGCGGGTCGTTCGATACCCCGGAGGTCCAACGCTACCGCGTCGAGGGGGCCAACGGCTGGGTCGAGGCCCGCCCGGCGTTCAACGTCCCGGCCGACGAGCCGGCGGCGCTGACCTACGCGACCGACGGCCAGCGGACGACGGAGCGGTTCGACCCGGCCGACCAGTACCGGCTGCAGATCGACGCGTTCGCGGACGCCGTCACGCGGGGTGTAGAGCCCCGAACCGGCCCCGCCGAGGCCGTGGCGAACATGCGCGTCATCGACGCGCTGTACGAGAGCGCCGAGAGCGGGACGCCGGTCGAACCGTCGTAGGGCGGCGTCGACCGGCGGCGCTCTCGACCTGCCGGGCCTCCCTGCGGTGCGTCCCCGACGCGTGAGGGTTCTGGCGGCCGCCGCAGCCGTCTCACGGGAGAATCGGTGGCTATACTCGCTATAACTCGTCTGAAGAGGGTTTTCCGTCCAAAAAGCCATAACTGTCGAGTAATGTGGACAACAGAGAACGTGATCGGGGTACTCCCTGATTACAGGTAGCCTTCCTCGGCCAGCCGCTCGACGCCCTCCCGGAGCCGCTCCTCGCTGGCCGCGTACGAGAGGCGGGCGAGGCCGGGCGTGCCGAAGGCGCTGCCCGGGACGGTGGCGACGTGGGCGTCCTCGATCGCACCCTCACACCAGGCCTGGTCCACCGGCTCGTCGCCGGTTCCCGAGGCACGGAGCGCCTCGCAGTCCTCCGCGACGGGGAGCATCATGTAGAACGCGCCGTCGGGGACGGCCACGTCCTTGCCGTGGTCGGCGAACAGGTCGACCAGCATGTCCCGGCGCTCGTGGAACGCGTCGCGCATCTCGACGACGGCGTCGTCGGTGTTGCGCAGCGCCTCGACGCCGGCGTGCTGGACGAAGTTCGTCGCGCACGTCACGGAGTGGGAGTGGAGCTTCCCGGCCTGGTCGACGAGTTCCTTCGGCCCGGCGAAGTAGCCCAGCCGCCAGCCCGTCATCGAGTAGGCCTTCGAGAAGCCGTTGAGCGTGACCGTGCGGTCGCCCATCCCGTCCAGCGCGCCCAGCGAGGTCGGGGAGACGTCGTAGACGACCTCCTTGTAGATCTCGTCGGAGATGACGGTGATGTCGTGCTCGACGGCGAGGTCGCGGACGCCCTCCAGCGCCGCGTCGCTGTAGACGGCGCCGGTCGGGTTGTTCGGGGAGTTGACGACGAGGAGCTCCGTCCCGTCGGAGACCGTTGCGGCGAGGTCGTCCAGCACGGGCTCGAGCCGGAAGTCGGCGTCCGAGGTGTCGACCCGCGAGATGGAGCCGCCGGCGAGCCGCGTCATGGCCTCGTAACTGACCCACGCGGGGTCCAGCAGGACGACCTCGTCGCCGTCGTCGATGAGGGCCTGGAAGATCTCGTAGAGGGCCTGCTTCCCGCCGGGCGTGACGATGACCTCGTCGGTGGTGTGGTCCAGCCCGTCGGCGTCGAGCTTATCGACGATGGCCTCCTTCAGCGCGGGGATGCCGTTCGAGGGCGCGTAGCCGGTGTGCCCGGCGTCGATCGCGTCCTTGCCGGCCTCGACGACGTTCTCGGGCGTCGGGAAGTCCGGCTCCCCGACCGAGAGGTCGACGACGTCGACGCCGTCGGCCTCCAGCTCGGCCGAGAGGTTCGAGATGGCGATGGTCGCCGAGGGCTCGACCCGGGCGACACGCTCGGCGAAGTCGAGGCTCATGCCTCCACCCCCGTGTCGGCGTCGTATGCATCGAGGTCGGTGCCGGGGTCGGGGAGGTCGCCCGCGAGGTCGAGCGCGGCGTCGACGGCGTCGGCCCCGACGTGGACGCGCTCGTCGGCCTCGGCGGCGCTCTGGCCCGGGCCCGTCACGCCGAGCGTGACGGGCGTATCCCGGTCGAGCGCCACGTCCGACAGCTTCGGCGCGATGGCGTGGCCGATGACCTCGTCGTGGTCCGTGTCCCCGGTGACGATGGCTCCAACCACCGCGACCGCGTCGATACCGTCGTGTCGCGCCAGGCGGTCGGCGGCCAGCGGCGCGTCGTACGACCCCGGCACCGGTACCTCGGCGACGACGTCGGCGTCGCGCCGGGCGGCGGTCTCCCGAGCCGCCTCGGCCATCTCCTGTGTGATCGGTCGCTCCTTGTTGAACTGAGCGACCACCAGTCCGAGTGCTACCATGGCCTAGCGGAGACACAGCGGTCCCAAAGAACTGCCGTTTCAAACGGGCCCCGCGGCGCCGCCGACCGCCGCGGTGCCGGTGGCTATGCCGGAACTGGTCCCTTTAACCGGGGGGACCCGGTAGGCTCCCGGAACCAATGGTCGCCACCGCGACGCTCGCGACGCTCGTCATCGCGAGCCTCGCGAGCCTGTTCATGGCCTGGTCCATCGGCGCGGGCTCCTCGGGGTCGACACCGTTCGCGCCCGCCGTCGGCGCCAACGCGATCAGCGTGATGCGTGCGGGGTTCATCGTCGGCATCCTCGGCCTGCTGGGGGCGGTCCTGCAGGGCGCGAACGTGACGGAGGCGGTCGGGCGCGAACTCGTCGTCGGGGTCACGCTCTCGCCGGTCGCCGCGACAGTCGGGCTCATCGTCGCCGCCACGCTCGTCGCTGTCGGCGTCTTCGCCGGCTACCCCATCGCGACGGCCTTCACCGTCACCGGCGCGGTCGTCGGCGCCGGACTCGCCATGGGCGGCGACCCCGCGTGGGCCAAGTACCAGGAGATCGCGACGCTGTGGGTGCTCGTCCCGTTCGTCGGCGGCGGCATCGCCTTCGGGACCGCGGTCACGCTCCGTGACGACCGGGTCCCCGAGCGACTCGCGGTGCCGCTGCTGGCGGCCGTCGTCGGCCTCATCCTCGCGAACGTGGAGTTCGTCCTGCTGGGGCCGGCCGGCGAGGCCGCCTCGGCCGCCGCGACGGTCGCCGCCGCGCTGCCGGGGCCCGCCCTCCCGCTCCGGGTCGCCGTCTCGCTCGCCTTCGCGGCCGTCGTCGCGTTCGCGCTCGCCCAGGACATCGCGCGCGATGAGGCGGCCGGCCAGCGCCACTTCCTGCTCGTACTCGGGGGCCTCGTCGCCTTCTCCGCCGGCGGCTCGCAGGTCGGCCTCGCGCTCGGCCCGCTACTCCCGCTGCTGTCCGATGCGTCGCTGGCCCTCCCGCTCACGGGACTGCTGTTCGGCGGCGGCTTCGGCCTGCTGCTGGGCTCCTGGACCGGCGCCCCCCGGATGATCAAGGCGCTCGCACAGGACTACTCCTCGCTCGGCCCCCGCCGCTCCATCGCCGCCCTCATCCCCTCCTTCGCCATCGCGCAGACCGCCGTCTTCCTCGGCGTCCCCGTCTCGTTCAACGAGATCATCGTCTCGGCCATCATCGGCTCGGGCTACGCCGCCGGCGGGGCCGGGGTCAGCCGCGGGAAGATGTTGAAGACGGCGCTCGCGTGGGCCGGGTCGCTGGCGCTGGCGTTCGCCCTGAGCTACGGTGCCTTCGTGGCCGTGGACGCGGTACTGTAGACCGCTGGCGCGGTCCGGGGTCGCCTGCCGGTGCCCGCTACGGCGCGTCGACGCCCGGCTCGTCCGACTCGGCGTCGCCCCCGGGGAAGAACAGCGCCGGGTCGTCGTGCGTGAACGAGATGGTCGCGTCCTCCTCCGGGGGCGTGACATGGGTGTACAGCCGCGTCCCGACCCGCGGCCGGAGGTCGGCCAGCCGGTCGGCGTCGACGGCGGCGGGGAGGAAGACGGCCGTCTCGGCGTCCTCCGTGTAGAGTACCGTCAGGATCTGGATCTCGCCGGGCAGGTCCGCCCGAAGCACCTCGTACTCCTCGACCGTCCGGGTGCTGACCGTCGTGTCGAGCGCGTCGAACGCCTCCCGGGAGACCACGACGCCGATGCCGGGCTCGGGGTCGTCGACGATACCGCTGGCCGTCGGGTGGAGCACCGTCGTTGCCCAGCCGGCGCTCCGGTGCCTGTCGGCCATCTCCTCCATCTCGAGTACGAGCTGCTTCCAGTGGTTCCCCGTCGCAGCGTCGGGGACCGGCTCGGGGCCCTCGGACCCGCTCGCTCCCTCGGCCGGCCCACCCGTGGAGTCGTCGGTCATGTGCCGACCGGGGGGCGGGACCGTGAAAACCCCCTCGGCGCCCGGTCGCACGGGGAGATAGACGGGGCCGACCCGCGGCTCAGGCCGCGTCCTCGGGCGCGCGGACGTTCCGGCCACGGGTCTCGGCGAACGCGTCCGCGGCCCCGTGGTAGACGACCCCTCCGCGGAGCATCGTCCACTCGGGGAAGACCCCCTCACGCCCCTCGAACGGCGTCCAGCCGCATTTCGAGTGCAGGTCCAGCCCGCGGATGTGCCGGCGCTCCGACGGGTCGACGAGCACGAGGTCCGCGTCCCGTCCCGGTTCGATGCGGCCCTTCGACGGGAGGTCGAACAGCGCGGCGGGGTTCGCCGCGGTCACGTCCCGCACCCGCTCGTAGGAGAGCCGGCCGTCGGCGGCGGCGACGAGCAGTAGCGGCAGTGCCGTCTCGACGCCCGGCACGCCCGAGGGGGCGTCCCAGATGCCGACCGTCTTCTCCTCGCGCCTGTGGGGGGCGTGGTCGGTCGCCACGATGTCGATGGTCCCGTCCGCGAGCCGCTCGAACAGCGCCTCACGGCGGTCCTCGTCCCGGAGCGGGGGGTTCATCCGGCCGAACGTGCGCAGTTCGTCGAGGTCATCGCGCGACAGGAACAGGTGGTGGGGCGTCACCTCGCAGGTCAGCCCCGCGTCCGCCGCGGCGTCGACACCCTCCGGCGTGGAGGTGTGGGCGATGTGGACGGCCGTGTCGTGGTCGGCCGCGACCTCGCCCGCACGCTCGACGGCGGCGCGCTCGGCCGCCGGGGTCCGGTAGGCGCTCCACGCGTCGGCGTCGTCATCGGACCGACTCAGCGCGTCCTCGGAGAACAGGTCGGCGTCCTCGGCGTGGACGGTGACGGGCACGTCCGCCGCGGCGGCCCGCGCGACGGCGTCGTCGAACAGGTCGGCGTCGATGCCCATGTCGCCGGTCGAATCGGCCAGGAATACCTCGCCGAGCGCGAACAGCGGCCGGTCGAACAGCGAGTCCGGGTCCCAGTCGGGCGTGACGCCGCCGTTCAGCCCGTAGTCGACTGCCGAGGCGCGGGCGAACGCCGCCTTCCCGTCGACCGCATCGCCGGTCGTCGTCGGCGGGTCGGTGTTGGGCTGGTCGACGACGGTGGTCACGCCGCCCGCCGCCGCGGCCTTCGACCCGCTGGTCCAGTCCTCCTTGTGGCCGAAGCCGGGCTGGCGGAAGTGGACGTGGGTGTCGATCATCCCCGGGAGGAGCCGCTTCCCGGTGGCGACGATGACGTCCTCGCCGGCCTCCGCGGTGAGTTCCTCCTCGACGGCGGCGATGCGCTCGCCCGCCACGCGGACGTCGCGGACCCGTCCGTCCGCGAGCGTGGCGTTTCGAATCAGCATACCACGATTCGCGCGGGGGACGGCGTAAGTGTCCCGACCCAGCGGCGAGAGAGGGGGTCGCGTTCGCTCGGGTTCGGTCGCCGGCAGGGTTTCGCCCTACGGGCTCAACCGCTGGCGGTCCGGCGAGACTCGCTTCGCTCGTCTCGCTGGCTCCCAGAGACTTCGCCCTACGGGCTCAGTCGCTGGCGATCTCGCGGGAACAGCACCGCCTCGCGGATGTTGGCGAGACCGAGCATCGTCATCACGAGCCGCTCGACGCCGTACGCCCAGCCGGCGTGGGGCGGCATGCCGTACTTGAACATCTTCGTGTAGTACTCGAACTGGTCGGGGTCGAGCCCCTGCTGCTCGAAGCCCGCGACGAGCTCCTCGTAGCGGTGCTCACGCTGCCCGCCGGAGACGAGTTCCATCTGCGGGTGCATCAGGTCGAACCCCTTCGAGTGCTCCGGCCGGTCGTCGTAGTCCTGGATGTAGAACGGCTTGATCTCCGCGGGCCAGTCCGTGATGAAGTAGTGACCCCCGACCTCGTCGCCGAGGGCCTTCTCCCCCTCGGTGGGGAGGTCGTCGCCCCAGGCGAGGTGTTCGTCCAGCTCGCCGGTCGCGTTGATGCGCTCGATGGCCTCCTCGTAGGTGAGCCGCGGGAACCCCTCGTCGGGCACGTCGAACGCCTCGACCATGTCCAGGGTCTCCAGTTCGTCCCGGCAGTTCTCGGCGACGGCCTCGTACGCGGCCAGCAGGGTGCCCTCGCAGACGTCCATCGCCTCGTGGTGGTCGATGAACGCCGACTCGAAGTCGATCATCGTCGCCTCGTTCAGGTGCCGGGGCGTGTTGTGCTCCTCGGCGCGGAAGATGGGGCCGACCTCGAAGACGCGCTCCAGCCCGGAGCCGACCATCAGCTGCTTGAACAGCTGCGGGCTCTGGTTCATGAACGCCTCGCGCCCGAAGTAGGTGACCGGGAACAGCTCCGTCCCGCCCTCGGTCCCCGTGGCGACGATCTTCGGCGTGTTGATCTCCGTGCAGCCGACCGAGCGGAAGTAGTCCCGCACCGCGCGCAGGACCTCGGCGCGGATCGCGAAGACGGCCTGGGCCTCCTCGCGGCGGACGTCGAGGGTCCGGTTGTCCAGCCGGGTCGACAGCTCCGCCTCGACCTTGCCCGAGGGGTCCAGCGGCAGCTCGGGCTCGGCGGGCGCGACGACCTCGACGGACTCCGGGACGATCTCCACGCCGGTCGGGGCGCGCTCCTCGTCCTCGACGGCGCCGGTGACCTGCACGACGGACTCACGGGTGACCTCGGTGCCGGTCTCGACGAGGGCGTCGTCCATCTCCTCTTTCTCGAACTTGACCTGGATCTTGCCGGTCGTGTCCCGGACGATGAGGAAGGCGATGCCGCCGAGGTCGCGGATCTCGTGGGCCCAGCCGGCGACCGTCGCGTGGTCGCCCGGCTCGGCGTCCGCGGTGTACGTTCTGTCCTCCATACCCCTGGTTCTCGTACCGGGGCCGAAAACGTGTCGCTACCGTGTGGCCACGTCCACGGCCCGTACTCCGCGGTCTCCTCCGCGACCCCGGTCCACAACGCGATATTTCGTCCGTTTCGACGGATATCCGCCCGGTTTCCGGGTTATCCGGGCCGCCCGTCGCCCGGCAGTCCGACTACGAGTCCGGGACCCGCGAGCACGTGTCCCGACAGCCGGCGCGACCGACCCGTCGCAGGTGGGGGCGCGTACGCTCCCGTGGTGTCGCCCGTTCGCCGTCCGTGTCGGGAGACGGGTCGACCGCGGGCTATCGGTGGTGAGAGGGCGACGGTCCGCCCGTGTTCTGGTCCACCGGAGACCACGCCCCCTGGCCCTTCCGACACGGTTTAGTCCCGGCGTAGCATCGCCCGGGACATGAGCGGTGCACCGTGGACCGACTGGACCCACATCACCAAGATCGACCCGGACAAGGCGCTGGTCGACGGCGAGACGTTCGGTGACGTCTGCGAAACCGGGACGGATGCCATCGAGATCGGTGGCACCACCGGGATGACCGAGGCGAAGATGGAGCGGGTCGTCGAGGCCTGTGTGGCCCATGACGTTCCGGTGTACATCGAGCCCTCCCACTCCGGGACGGTCGTCCACGACGAGGGGCTGGACGGCTATCTCATCCCCATCGTCTTCAACGCCGGGGACATCGCCTGGGTGACTGGCGCCCACAAGGAGTGGGTCCGGATGGACCCCGACATCGACTGGGACCGGACCCACACGGAGGCGTACATCGTGCTCAATCCGGACTCGTCGGTCGCGGAGTACACCGGGGCGGACTGCGACCTCGACCCGGACGAGGTCGCGGCCTACGCCACCGCGGCCGAGCAGCTGTTCGGCCAGGAGATCGTCTACGTCGAGTACTCGGGGACCCTCGGCGACGTCGACAGGGTCGGTGCCGCCCACGAGGCGCTCGACGAGGCCACCCTGTTCTACGGCGGCGGCATCCACGACTACGACTCGGCCAACCGGATGGCGGCCCACGCCGACACCGTCATCGTCGGCGACCTGGTCCACGACGAGGGGGTCGAAGCCGTCCGGAAGACGGTCCAGGGTGCCCGGGACGCCCGAACGGCCAGCCACTGAGACGACGCGGGCCACGGGGGACGACGTCCGGCCCCATCGACAGGGGTTTAGGTCGTGTCGAGTAGATTGGGTATGCGGCGATTCGAGAGGGGGAGGGGAGCGGTATGAGCGTCATCGCGGAGTACCGGCTCTCGTCGGACCGGCTCGCGCTGGCCCCGACGTTCGAGGCCGTCCCGGCGGTGGAGCTGGAGCTGGAGCGGTCGTTCGCCACCGACCCGTACCGGCCGGTGCTGTTCGCGTGGGGGAGCGGCCCGCTCGAGGCGTTCGAGCGGGCGGTCGCCGGCGACCCGACGGTCGAGGACCTCTCCGTTCTGGACACGGCCGGCGGAAAGCGACTCTACCGCATCGCGGTGAGCGACGAGACCGACGTCGTGCTCTACAACCGGTGGGTGGAGCTGGGCGCCGAGCGGCTGGAGGCCCACTACACCGACGACTGGTGGCACGGCCGCATCCGGTTCCCCGACCGCGCGGCGCTCACCGAATATCGGGGGTTCCTCGAGGAGAACGGCGTCGACTTCCAGCTGAAGCGGCTGTACGACGCCGGCAGCCCGACCGGGACCGACCTCGGACTGACCGACGAGCAGCGCGAGACCCTCGTCCTCGCCTACGACATGGGCTACTTCGACATCCCGCGGGGGACGACCACCTCCGGGCTGGCCGAGGAGCTCGACATCTCGAACCAGGCGGTCTCCGAGCGCCTGCGACGGGGGTACCGGCGGCTGGTCGAACAGCTCGTCTGAGGTATCGCCGGCGCCTCAGCTCGCGCCCTCGACCTGGTCCTGCCAGTCCCGGACGCGGTCGGCGCTGACGCCGGATACCCGGTCCGCGACGCCCTCCGGGTCGGCCGCCTCCAGGTCCGACAGCGACTCGATATCCGCCTCGGCCAGCTTCGCGGCCGTCTTCTCGCCCACGCCGTCGAGGTCGTCTAGGTCGCGGGTGGCCCGGCGCTCTTGGAACTCCTCGTAGTTGCAGATGGGACACCCCAGCTCCCAGGGGTCGTCGTCGCCGTCGTGGACGACGAGGTCGGGCAGGTCGTGCTCCGGGCAGCGCTCCTCGAGCACCTCGATGTCCCCGCGCCGGGGGAGCGGCAGCGAGTAGTCACAGTCCGGGTAGCGCGTGCAGCCGACCAGCCGGCTCCCGCTCTGGAGCTGTTTGACGGCGAGGTCGCCGCCGTGTGCCTCCCCGCACCCCGGGCAGTCCCCGATGACCTCGTCCTCGTGGGCCGCGGCCGCCTCGGCCTTGCAGACGGGGCAGCCGTGGACGAACGTGCTCCGCCCGGCCAGCATCTTCACGTGGCGGAGGCCGTGCTCCTCGCAGGAGTCGGTCATCACCGTCGGCTCCCCGTTCGAGGGGAGCTGGTAGGTGTTCTCGCACTCGGGGAACCCCTCGCAACCGACGAAGTACGAGCCCCGGCGCGACCGCCGGACGATGAGCGTCTCGCCGCATTCGGGGCAGGGTCCAAGCCGCTTGTCGTCCTTCAGCGCCTCGCGGAGCTGCTCGCCGACGGCCTCCCGGGAGTCGTGGAGTTCGTCGAACACCCGGCCGAGCATCGCCCGGGACTCGTCGGTCACGTCGTCCAGGGTCGCCTCCCCGTCCGCGATGGCGGTCATGTCCTGCTCCAGCTGTCGGGTCATCTCCTCGTCGACGACCTGCTCGGCGAACGCCTCCGCGGCCTCCACGACCGCCATCGCCAGCCGTGTCGGCCGCGGTGGGTCGTTCTCGATGTAGCCCCGATCGTACAGCTTCTCGATGGTGTTGTGCCGCGTCGACTTCGTGCCAACCCCCCGGGCCTCTAGCTCCTCGATGAGCCGGGACTGGCCGCGCCGGCGCGGGGGCTGGGTCTGTTTGGCCTCCAGCCGCGTGTCGGCCAGGGCGAGCTCCGACCCCTCGTCCACGTCCGGGACGAGGGTCTCGTCCGAGGAGACGTACGGGTAGACGGCCAGATAGCCGGGGTCGAGCAGGCGCTTCCCGTTGGCCTTCAGCTGGCAGTCGTTCGCCTCGGCGGTGACGCGGAGGTACTCCCACTCGGCCGGCTCGGCGCAGGTCGCGAGGAACCGCCGGACGACGAGCTCGTACACCGCCCACTCGTCGTCGCCCAGGTCGGCCCTTCCCGGGACCTCCCCGGTCGGGTGGATGGGCGGGTGGTCGGTCGTCTCGGTGTCGCCGCGGGTGGGCTCGACCTCGCCGTCGTCCAGCAGCGAGGCAGCGTCCTCACCGAAGGCGCCCGTGTCGGCCAGCGTCGCCAGCAGCGCCTCGGGGTTCAGGTCCTCCGGGTAGACCGTGTTGTCGGTCCGGGGGTAGGTGATGTAGCCCGCGGTGTACAGCTCCTCGGCGATGCTCATCGCGCGGCCCGCGCCGTAGCCCAGCGAGCTCGCCGCGCTGATGAACTGCGTCGTGTTGAACGGCGCTGGCGGGTCGTCGCTCCGAGTCCGCCGCCGGACGCCCGTGACGGTGGCGCGGTCGGCCGAGGTGAGCCGGGCGTGGGCGTCGTCGGCGTCGGCCTCGTTCCAGACGCGCTCGTTCTCCGTGCCCTCGTCCTCGTAGAAGTACTGGCCCTCGAAGTCGACCCCGTCGGCGCGGAGGGTGGTGAACAGCTCCCAGTAGTCGTCCGGGTCGAACGCCTGGATCTCGCGCTCGCGGTCGACGATGAGCTTGAGCGTGGGGCTCTGGACCCGGCCGACGGAGATGAAGTCCTCGCCGAGCTGGCCCGCCGACAGCGAGAGGAACCGCGTCAGCGCCGCGCCCCACAGCAGGTCGATTATCTGCCGGGCCTCGCCGGCGGCCGCCAGGTCGAAGTCCAGCTCGTCCGGGTTCGCGAACGCCTCCGTCACCTCCCGCTCGGTGATGGAGGAAAAGCGCACTCGCTCGATCGGGATGGCCGCGGCTTCCTCGATGAGCTCGTAGGCCTCCTTCCCGATGAGCTCCCCCTCGCGGTCGTAGTCCGTCGCGATGACGGCGCGGTCGGCCTCGCGGGCGAGCGACTGGAGCGTCCGGACGATGTTCTCCTGCGTGGCCCGCTTCTCGATGTCGGCCTCCAGGAGTTCGACCGGCTGGACGTCCCGCCAGTCGTCGTACTCGGGCGGGAAGTCGACGCCGACGACGTGGCCCGACAGCCCGACGCAGACGGTCCCGCCGCCGTCCCATCGGTAGACGTTGACGCCGTTGCGCCGGTCGGTCCCGGCGGAGCCATCGCTGAGGATGTCCGCGATACGGCGCGCGGCGTTGTCCTTCTCCGTGACGATCAGCTCCACGCGCGGTCACCTCTCGCGCCCGGCTCGGAGTCGGTCATCATCACCCCGTAACCTCTACCCGTTGCTAAACGTTTCGGGCAGGAATCGCCGGACAGCGCGGGCGTGCGCCCGGTCACGGGCGGGCTCGTGGTCGCGGCTCGCGGGTGCGGGTGAGCGCGGCCGCCTGTGCGGACGACCTCGGAGTCGGAGCCGGTGCCGGGCGCCGTCCGCCCGGCAGCCGAGCGTCACTCGTACTCGGCGAACAGCTCGTCGACGGCGGCCTGCCCGGCGAGTGCAGCGTCGTCGGCCACCTGCTCGGGGTCGAGGTCCGCGTCGGCATCCGGCGCGTTGAGGTAGACGTCCACCTCCAGCACACCGTCCTCGAACGTGACGGTCACGTCGAGGTCGGTGACGTTCGACTGCTTGAACCGGGAGAGAACGAACCCCTCGGCGGCCTCGGAGGCCGTGTTGACGACGGTCTCGTCGCTGGGGTCGGTAGCACTCGAGGAAGCGTCGGTCACTGTCGGGCGTTCAGTCGCCGCCGGCGCCCGGGCCGCCCGGTCCCATCGGGCCACCACCACCGCCGGGGCCGCCGGCGCCCTGGAGCATCTCTTGGAGCTCCTCCTGGAGCTCCTCGAACTGCTCCCGGACCCGCTCCTCCTGCTTCTCGAGGGTGTCGACGCGAATCTCCAGGGAGTCGACCTTCTCCTCGAGCTCCTCGTAGGCCTCGCTGTACTCGCTCTTGACGAGGAGTTCGCCCACCTCCCGGTAGATCTCCGTGTCCTCCTCGGCGTCGTCGAGCGCCTCGAGGGCGTTCTCGGACTCCCGGAGGGTGGTTTCGGCCTGCTGCTTCTGGGCCGCGACCTGCTGTGCGGTCTCTTGGAGGTCCTGTAGTTCCTCTAGCTTCTCCTGGGCCTCCGGCGGAAGGTTACCCTGCATACAACCGAGGTCGGGTTCGCCCGTGAAAAACCCCCGCTTTACAGGTCGAGTCCCGAGTGAAACTGCCCGTTCTCCATCTCGCCGGCTGTGGCGGCCGTCGGCCGGGCCGGTCCGGCAGGGGTCAGCCAAGCGCCGCTCGCCGCGTCCGGTCGGCCACGTCGACCAGCGAGCCCCAGGTGTTCAGCCCGGCCCGCAGTGCCGTCAGGTCGGCCGCCCGAACGGTGACGCGGACCGTGTCGGTCTCGCACGCCACGGCCGCGGTGCTCCGGTCGCCGTCGATACGGTCGAGGTCCTGACGGAGGCTGGTCGCGACCAGTGTGGCCGCTTCGGGGTCGTCGTACGGGAGTTCGAGAACGGCCTCGTGGGGGAACCGGTCGTCGTGTCGGTCGCCGGCGTCGTCGGTCGGCACGCGGTCAGTGGACGTCGATCTCCTTGATGTCGCGGCTCCGCTCCTTCAACAGGACGCGGTGGCCGCAGTACGGACAGCGGACGCCGCCGTACTCGTCGAGTTCGACATCGCGCTTGCAGCGGGAGCACTTGTAGCTCATACGTTACTCGCCGTTGGTGTCCTCGCCGCTGGACAGGGCCGCACGGATGGAGCGCTGGACGGTCCTGCCCGCGGGGGTCTGGGCGCGGTAGGCGCCGCCGGTGAACTTCTCGCCGGTCTCCTCGTCGACCCAGATACCGGTTCCGACGCGCTTGACGTCGTTGCCGTTCCGGGTGGAGTTGCGCATGTCGTCCTCGATCTCGGCGACACGCCGCCGGGAGACACGCCCGTAGCGGGCGCCGAAGCGGCCCGCACTGCCCGTCTTGCTCTTGGCCATAGTGTCAGCCAGTCCGCCCCTGCCCCTGATAAGCCCTGCGAGTTCCGGGGCGGCCATCGGGAGGGCTTTGTCCGCGGCGTCCGGAGCCGTCGCCGTGGCCTCCGGAGGGACGCCGAGATCCGAACGACTCCGACAGGCGATACCGACCACCGGGTCGGTCCCCGGCCGCGGGTTCCTCGGGCTGGGTGCGGCCGTCGGCGCGATGGGGTGGGGAGTGACGGCGGTACTGACCGTCCGGCCCGGAGTAGCGGGTCCGCTCGACCCCGCCCTCCTGGCCACCGTCGCCTGGGTGCCGCTCGTCGCCCTGATGATCGGTGTCGGGTTGCTGGCGACGCCGGACGCGGTCCGGTTCGCCCGCCCGTTCGGCTCGTGGGCCCCGGCGAACGGCCTGGCGTCCGTGGCGACGGTGGCGGCGTTATCCGGGTGGCTCCCCCCGCAGACGTACTGGGTGGCGTGGGCGCTCGCGGGCGCGACCGGCTACCTCGGCACCTGGCTGGCCGTCCGGCGGACCGGGCGCGATGGCCGCCTCTGGCTGGCGGCCGCGGCCTGCGAGACGGCCGTCCTCGTCGGCGGCGTGACCGTCGCCGGCGTCTGGCCCGTCCTGCTGCTCGGGACCGCCCACGTCGTCCCGTTGACCGTCGCGGCGAGCGGACTACAGCGCCGACTCGGCTCCGGTGCACCGCTGGTCCCCGTCATCGCGACGGGACTCGTGCTGGCGGTCGCGATGGGTGGTGCCTGAGTGACGCCCGAACTTTCGAGAAAATGCACACGATATACGGACAATACGAGATATTGGCGGTCGGTACGTGTAATATATGTCGTGGAGCTGTCTCAGACGAGATACGGGCGGACCCGTCGCCCCGCGCTCGCTGGCGGCCGGGGACGCGAGGAGTACCGTTTAACTGGTCCGGTATCCAACCGCTACCCGTGCTGACGCCGCTGCTCCTCGTCGGACTGCTCGTCGCGGTCTTCGTCGGCTTCAATATCGGCGGTTCGTCGACGGGGGTCGCCTTCGGTCCGGCCGTCGGGAGCGGGACGGTCACGAAACTCGCCGCGGCCGGCCTGATGACCGGGTTTGCGCTGCTCGGCGGCTACACCGTCGGGAAGAACGTCATCCGGACGATGGGCGGGGAGATCGTCCCGTCGTCGCAGTTCACGCTGGCGGCCTCGGTCGCTGTCCTCTTCTTCGTCGGGTTGGCGCTCCTGGTGTCGAACCTCTTCGGCGTGCCTGCCTCCACCTCGATGACCGCCGTCGGCGCCATCGCGGGGCTGGGGGTCGCCACCGACACCATCGTCTGGGAGGTGATGGGCCGCATCGTCTCCTGGTGGCTGGTCGCCCCCATCGCGGCGTTCTGGGTCTGTGCGGTCATCGGGCGCTACCTCTACCCCTATCTGGACGCGAAGCTCCCGCTGGGTTCGGCGGACGGCATCGTCGAGCGCCGACACGCCGGACCGGTCCCGTACCCGGCACCGGCGCCGGATGCCGAACTCCGGGACGTCGCCGGCGTCGTCCTCGTCGTCGGCATCGGCTGCTATATGGCGTTCTCCGCGGGGGCCTCGAACGTCGCTAACGCGGTCGCGCCGCTGGTCGGGAGCGGGGCCATCGACCCGAACCAGGGGGTGCTCCTCGCCGGCGGCGCCATCGGCATCGGCGCGTTCACCATCGCCCGGCGCACGCTCGACACCGTCGGGAACGACCTGACCGACCTGCCGCTGCTGGCCGCGCTCATCGTCGAGGTGGTGGCGGCGTCGCTCATCACCTTCCTGTCCGCCATCGGCATCCCGGCCTCGCTGGCGGTGTCGGCGACCATGTCCATCGTCGGGCTGGGCTGGGGTCGGGCGACCCGAACGACGACGCTCCCCGAGGCCGCCGGCGCAGCGATGGCTGGGGAGGAGCCCACCGCCGAGGCGCGGGTGGATGCGCTCGCGGCCGACGGCACGGGTCCTGGCGGCGCGCCCGGCGACGACCGCTCGGTCCGACCCATCGGCGAGGAGGACCCGGACGCGCTGGCCGCGACCGAACTGTTCGACCCCGCCACGACCGGCCGGGTCATCGTCCTCTGGATCCTCACTCCGAGTATCTCCGCGCTGGCCTCCTATCTCCTGTTCGAGTACGTCCCCGTGTTCTGAGGCGGCCACGCCTCCGTCGCGCCGGGATTTCCGGTTTAGGGGCGCCTAACAGTAGCTTTGAAGGTCGGGGAACCCGTATCATCCAGTGATGCCTACAGTAGAATACCTCAACTACGAGGTCGTCGAAGACAACGGCTGGGATATGTACGACGACCCCGTTTTCAGCGAGGCCGCGGACATGGACCTCGACGGCGAGGACTACGGCGAACTGGACGTGAACGAGGGCGAGTACATCCTCGAGGCCGCCGAGGCCCAGGGCTATGACTGGCCGTTCTCGTGCCGTGCCGGGGCGTGCGCGAACTGCGCCGCCATCGTCACGGAGGGCGAGATCGACATGGACATGCAACAGATCCTCTCGGACGAGGAGGTCGAGGACAAGAACGTCCGCTTGACCTGCATCGGCTCGCCGGCCGCCGAGACGGTACAGATCGTCTACAACGCGAAGCACCTGGACTACCTCCAGAACCGCGTCATCTAAGCCGCTCTCAGCCGTTTCTCCCGTTCATCACGGCCGGTAGCCGTGCCGCTCCCCTCGGTCGGAACCCCCGCGTTTTAGCCGGTTCGTCCCCTCTTGCACATATGGACTGGAGCGCCCTCTTCGACCGCGCAGCCGCCCACGAGACGGACGTCCGGGTCATCCGCGAGGCCCTGGCCGACCGCCGGGAGGCGGACACGTGAGCGCCCGCCCGAGCCCCGCGAGCGTCGTGGCCGACGCCGACGTGCTCGCCGCGGACCTGCTGTGTGGCGGCCCGGCCGACGCCGACCTCGGCAGCGGGGACGACCGCCTCGACGACGCTGCCGCGGCCCGCACGGCGCTCGATGCGCTCCGCGCGCACTCGTGGACGACGCTCGTCGCGACCGAGCCGCTGCTCGACGACGCCGCGGCCGTCGTCGCCGACCTCGCGGACCCCGACCTGGCCGCGGACTGGCGCGAGCGCGTCGCGCGGTGGGCCACCGTCGTCGAGGGGACGGCCGACGGACATCCCGCGCTCGTGGCCGCCCACGCCGGCCCCGCCGCGCACGTGCTCACGCTCGATCCGTCGCTGACGAGCGCCGGCGCGGGTGCCAGCCTCCGCGACCACCTCGACGCCTCCGTCCGCCATCCCCGCGCGTTCGTGCAGGTGTTCGACGCGCCCGCGCTGTGGGCCGCCGTCCACGACGCCGCTCCGGAGGACTACCCGGGGCCGGACCGCGACCCCCGCGCGTGACGTCCCGGGCTCAGCCCTCGTTCAGGCTGCGGGACAGCTTCCGCACGGTCGACCGCGGCAGCAGCGGCACCAGCCGGGTGAGCAGCTTCAGGTCCGTCCCCGTCACGACGACGGCCTCGCCGTCGTGGAGGCCCTCGTAGCCCGCGCGGGCGACGTCGTCGGCCGCCTGCCAGTTCGGGGCCAGCAGCCCCTCCGCTTCCGGGTTCCCTATGGGGGCGCCCTCGTTCCCCGCGCGCTCCTGGAACTCCGTCGCGACCGGCCCCGGACAGAGCGCGGTCACGGTGACGCCGTCCGACGCGAGCTCCTCGTGGAGCGCCTCGGAGAACGAGAGCAGGTACGCCTTGCTGGCGTAGTAGACGGCCATGAACGGCCCGGGCTGGAACGCCGCCGAGGAGGCGACGTTGAGGACCCGCCCGTCGCCCCGCTCGACCATATCCGCGCCGAACAGCTTCGTCAGGTGCGACGGCGTGGTGACGTTGAGCTCGATCTGCAGCAGGTCCCGGTCGAGGTCGACCTCGGTGTACTTGCCCTGCGTGCCGATGCCGACGTTGTTGACCAGCGTGTCCACCTCGATGTCCCGCTCCTCGACGACCGCCTCGTAGAGTGCCTCGCGGTCCCCGCGGCTGCCGAGGTCGGTCGGGACGACGTGGGCGGTGACGCCGTTGGCCTCGAACTCCTCGGCGGCCTCCCGGAGCTCCCCCTCGCGGCGTGCGACGAGGACGAGGTCGTACCCGTTCCGAGCGAACTCCCCGGCGAGCGCGCGGCCGATGCCGGCCGAGGCCCCCGTGACGAGCGCGGTTCCGTGTGGCATGTGCCCCGTTGCGTGTGGCCGGCGGTATAGTTCCGGCCCTTCGAGGTCGACGGTGGGTTCCTGCTCCGGTCCCTCGCGCTCTCACACCCCGACAGTGACGGGAGGCGTTGTCGGGGTCGTGGTCGCACCCATGTAGCGAGATTCTGTATAGGTGACATTCGAGCGGATTGCTGACCTGATACGACGGCTATCGCGCGGATAGCCGTCACCGTCCGCGATATCCGCTGATACGGGCTCCCTCAGCATCGCTCCTCACAGATGCGGTCGACGATACGGCCCGTCGACAGCAGTTCGTCCTCGAACCCCCGCTCCCGGCCGGTCGCCCGCCGGACGTCGCAGTCAAGCCCCCGCGCGTCCAGTGCCCCGCGGACGCCGTCCGCGTCGTGGTGCTGGTCGTGGCCCAGCAGGATGCAGTCGGGGCCGATGCGCTCGATGGGGATGAAGAAGTCATCCAAGTGGCCGAGATGGGCCTCCGTCACGGGGGCCAGCGCGTCGACCATCTCGCGGCGCTGCTCGTCGGAGAGCACGGGGGGCTGCTTGTGGGTCACGTTCTCCCGACGGGCGATGATGACGTGGACCTCGCGGCCGAGGGTGGCGGCCTCCCGGAGGTAGTGGAGGTGGCCGGGGTGGAGCACGTCGAAGGTGCCCTGCGCGACGACACGGTCGTACGACGGGGTGTCGTCCCGGTCCTCGGGGCCGCCGCTCACGCGCGGTCCCCCCTGAACCGGTCCTCGCGGTCGCCCGACTCCTCGCGCAACTCGGCGTCGATGTCGGCCTGTGTGAAGTCGAAGAACTCCTCCTGCTCGGGCAGTTCGACGTCGAACACCTCCAGGTCGCGGGGCTCGCCCTGGCGGTCGAACGCCTGCCAGTCGCGGCGCCCGTATGGGTAGCCGATGATGACGTGGACCTCCCCCTTGCCGAACGTCATGAGGTCGGCGTCGGACGGCTGGAGCACGCCGTTGGGATGGGAGTGGACGGAGCCGGCCGCTCGCGTGTCGTTCGGGACCATGTACTCCTGGACCGTCGCGCTGGTGGGGTTGGTCTCGGTCCCGGGGATGACCAGGACGTCGGTGATGACGGTGCCGTCCCGGTCGAGGCCGAGCCGCTGGGCGTCCTCGCCGCGCATGAAGCCCATATACTCGTTCGGGTGGGCGTCCTCGGACGCCTCCAAGGCGAACTCGAGGGCGGCCTCGGCGATGCCGATGACGCCGCTCGACCGGAACAGTCGCATACGACGAGATGGGGTCGGGCGGGGATTAGGCGTTTCGATGGGCCCGACCGGCCGCCCGTCCGAGTCGTGGCGGGCGCGGCGACGGGGTCAGACGAACTCGCCGAGCCCGGACTGCTCGGTGGTGTCCCGCTCGACGATGCCCGGATGGTCGTTCGACGGGTCGTTGACGGCCGTCCCGATCCTGTAGGCCTCCAGGTCGTCGTCGGGGTAGGGCCGGCACAGCGCCGCGCGCGCCTCGGGGCCGCCGTGGAGCCATGTCGCCTCCTCCCCGGGGCGCAGCAGCACCGGCATCCGGTCGTGGAGCTCGGCCATCAGGTCGTTCGGCTCGGTGGTCAGTATCGTCACGCTCCGGAGCGTCCGGTCGTCGCCGGTCCACTCGCGCCAGATACCCCCCAGCAGCATGAGGTCGTCCGGGCGGTGGACGCGATGGGGTTCCTTCCCGTGGGGGGTGGCCTGCCACTCGTAGAAGCCGGAGGAGGGGACCAGACACGGGCGCTCGGTCCAGGACTCGCGGAAGGCGGGCTTCTCCGCGACGGTTTCGGCGCGGGCGTTGATGAGGCCGTCCCCGGGGCCGTCGGCCCACTCCGGCAGCAGGCCCCAGTGCTGGCGCTCGACGGTTCCCGGGTCGGCGCCCGTCACCACCTCCATGGGCTCCTGCGGGGCGATGTTGTAGCGGGGGTCGTACGTCCCGGGGGCCGCGTGGGTGGCGTCCAGGCGAGCCTCCAGCTCCTCCAGCGTCGCGAACAGCGAGGTGCGACCGCACATACCCGGACCCAGGAGCGCCCGGATGGTGGGTCTGTCGGCGTCCGGGTCCCCGGTATCGCGGGGAGCGCGCCACTCGCCCGGCTCGCCGTCGGTCGCGGATGCGGCCCCCGAACCCTCCGTGGTGTCCGGCGACGGCCGGCGGTCGACGGGCACATGTGCGACGAGGTGTAGGCCGTCGTATGAGCTACTCGGAGCAGGTCGACGAGGTCATCGCGGAGTTACGTGCGGTCGCCACGGAGTACGACTGCGAGGTCGGTCGGACCGGGAGCTACGATGTCATCGTCGTGGGCGGGACCGGCGAGACCGTCCGCCCCATCCCGGAAGCGGTGTTCCAGCGGGCCCGGGAGCTGGAGCTCGAGGCCTCGGTCGTCGCGATCGACGACCCGACCGGGCGACCGGAGGTGGGGTTCGAGTTCGTCGAGCCGCCCGAGGCCCCCGACGCGTAGTCACGGGGCCGCCGGGCCACCCGCCAGAGTCATACTGCGGGCCGCGCAATCAAGAGCCATGGCAGCAGATAACGACGCGGTCACGCTCACCATCGACGGCCCGGACGGCACCGACGAGGTCACGCTCCCGACACAACTCGTCGAGATGCTCGCGGAGGACGGCGAGTCCGCCTCCGAGGTCGTCGGCGACCTGGCCATGTTCGGCTGCGCCCAGCGCATCCACGCCACCGTCCACCACGCGGAGGGTGGGGTCGACCCCGAACTGGAGTCCATCGAGGCGACGACGATGGACCTGTTCGAGGACCGCTTCGGCGCCACGTACGGCGAACTGACCGGCCACGACCACTGAGTCGACCGCGCTACGGCACGTCGTAGCGCAGCAGTACGCCGTCGTCCACCTGTTCGACACCCGCCAGCGACAGCGCCGGGAACCCCTCGACGAACCCCGCGCCGTCCGCCAGGGTCGGGGCGTCACGTCCGCCGACGACCATCGAGCCGACGTAGAGGGTGAGTCGGTCGACCAGTCCGGCGTCGAACAGCGAGAAGATGAGTTCGCCGCCCCCCTCGACCAGCAACCGCTCGACGCCGTGGTCCGCGAGGGCCGACAACCCCGCCTCGATGTCGACGCGGTCGGAGTCCGACGCGCCGCCGGTCCGGAGGACGGTCGCCCCCGCCCCGCTCAGTGCCCGCTCGCGTTCCGTGGACAGCGCGTCGGCGGCGAGCAGGTAGGTGGTCGGCCCGCCGTCGAGTATCGAGGCGTCCAGCGGCGTGCGACCCCGCGAGTCGACGACGACCCGGGCCGGCGGCGGCAGGTCGCCCCGCTCGGCCTCGCGGTGGCTCTCGTCGTGCCGGACCAGTGACGGGTCGTCCGCGAGAACGGTCCCGACGCCGACGGCGACGGCATCGACCTCGGCACGGAGGCGGTCGACGCGGGCGAAGTCCTCGTCGCCGGAGATGGCGACCTGCTCGCGCCGGTGGGTGGAGAGCTTCCCGTCGACGCTGGTCGCCGCGTTCACATGGACGTGCATACCGAACCTGCGGGCGCCGGCGAGAAGCGGGTTTCGGTGGCGTGTCAGACCCCGACGGCCAGCATGAGCTCGTCGACGTACTCGCCGTCGATGCGGTAGTGGTCCTCGCGGGTGGCCTCCAGTTCCCAGCCGTGCGCCCGGAGGAACTCGACGGCGTCCTCGTTCGTGGCGGGGATCGAGTTGTACACCCGCTCGTAGCCGTTGGCGGCGGCCCAGCCGACCCCGCGGACGAGGAGGTGGCTCCCGATGCCGAGCCCGCGATACCGATCCACGACGCCGACGGTCAGCTCGGCGGTATGGTCGAGCTTGTCCAGCTCGTTGCCCTTCACGCCGGTCCAGCCCACCACGTCACCCTCGACGGTGGCGACAAAGAACACCCGCGTCTCCACGTCGTTGTGCCGCAACAGCGTGTTCTCCGTCTCCACCACGTCGGCGACGGACTCGGCCTCGACGTACGACGCTGTCGCCGTGGTCTCGCGGATGGCGCCGGTCAAGCCGGAGAGGTCCTCCTGCCGGGCCGGCCGGATGCGGATCGTGGTCCCGTCGGCGATGTGCTCCTCGGCCGCGCCGGCCTCGAACGACAGCTGGAGTTCTCCGTCGGCCCGCTCGACGATGCCGTCGCGCTCCAGCATCGCGACGTGGTGGCCGAACATCTCCCGACTCATCCCCAGCCGGCGGCGGGCGTCCGCCTCCGAGACCCGCCCCTGTCGCTCGATGAGGTCGTAGATCTCCCGTCGCTCGCTGCGCTCGAACTCCGGCTCCGCTCCGAACTGCATGAACGATGATTACCAGTACGGCCACTTAGTGGTATGGTACCGCGGAGCACGATTCGTGGAGCGCCTACCCCGCGCGCCGCCGGGGGTCGTGACGGTTCGCGAGAAGGCCCGGTGCTTCGCCGTCCTCCGGCCGCCCCGGTCAGTCGGCGTCGTCGAAATCCGGCGAGGGGCCGATCCGGTTCTCCCGGCTGGGGTCGACGTCGATGGCGTCCACGGGGCAGACGTCGACGCAGAGCATGCAGTCGATGCAGGCGGACTCGTTGTTGGGGTCGGCCTTCCGCTCGCTCTCGGGGTGGCCCGGCGAGTCCACCCACTCGAACACGTCGACCGGGCAGTCCTCCAGGCAGGCGCCGTCCGCGAGACAGATGTCGAAATCGACCGCAACGTGGGTGCCGTGGATGCCGAGCTCCTCGGGCTCCTCGACGGGCCCCCAGACGTCGTGGCCCTCGTGCTCGGCCACGCGCTCGCGGGTCTCCTCGAAGTTCGGGTCGATGGCCATGTCGTCTCTCTCTTCTGGCGGCAGGGCCTTGAGTCGTGCGTCACGGACCGGTTCCGCTGTCGGGACCTGCGCGAGCGCGGGGCGGTGTGGAGACCCCCTGCCCCGCCGGAGTCACCACGCACGAACGCTCGGACCGGCTGGGGACTCCTGGCGGACCCCGATGGGGAGCGTTCCGCCGGAGAATCTCGATCGAGTGTATAACGCTCGGATGAATGCGGATATGGCGCAACTTGATTCGGAACAGCGGGGATTACTGGAACATCACAGTCCCTCCGCGTCGACCCGCGAGACGAGCGATCGGACCCCCAGCGCCACGCCGAGGCCGATGACCAGGTAGACGCCGACCAGTACGTACGAGAGCCGGCCGGGGGAGTCGATGGCCAACAGTGCGGCCGTGGTCGCGGGGTGTTCGGGGAGCAGTGCGGCGGCGGCGAACGCGCCCAGGATGCCGAGCGAGTAGAGCAGTTGCGCGCGCTGGCGCTCCCGGACCACCAGCCCGAGGCCGATGCCGACCGCGACGAGCGCGAGGGCCAACCCGACGGTGAGGGCCAGCAGCGCGCCGACGTTCGCGATCTCGATGCCGTTCAGCGTCAGGAGCACCATCCAGGCGGCCGCCTGGAGCGGGCCGAGCAGCACGGCGCCGAGGGCCTTCCCGTCGACGATGGCGGTCAGCGAGAGCGGTGCCACCTGCAGCAGCTCCAGCGTCCCGCGTTCGATCTCCTCGGTAACGACGTCCACCGCGACGGAGCCGGCGATGAACACGGGGAGGAAGAGCAACAGCGGCACCAGTACGGTGTAGGAGAAGCCGAAGTACGGGCTGGCGCCGACCTCGTCCGGGAGCGGGATGACGGGGTCGTCGAGATACTGCGAGCGGGCCTGGCGCTCCCCGCGCTCCAGCGATTCCAGGCCCTCGCGGAGCTGGGCGACGATGAGCGTGCCCCGGAAGCTCTCGGCGGGGGCCGTCGCGGTGATGCGGACGCGAGTGCCGCCGTCGTCGGTGTAGTGTTCGGCCCGGACGAGCGCGTCGACGCGGCCGGAGTCGAACGCCTGCGACGCCGCCTCCCGGCTGTCGAACCGGACGGTCGCGAGCCCGTCCTGGCCGGCGGTCGCGGCGACGAGCCCATCGCCCGCGTCGCCGGTCACGCCGACGGTGACCTGGCCCTGGACCGCCGACGGGTCGTACAGCGAGGTGAGGCCGACGACGAGGAAGGAGGAGAACGCGGCCACGAACAGCTGGATGGCCAGGGCGAGGACGATGGTCTTCTCCCGGGTCAGCGAGGTGAGGTCGCGCCGGGCGACGACGCCGCGGACGCGCACCGCCCAGCCCAGCCCCCGTTCGTCGCCGGCGGGCCCGCCGTCGGTCCGGAGAGGGCGACTCCCAGAGCTGAAGCCGTCGTCGCCGGTCGCCCGGCGGGGGCCGGACCCGTCGTCGCTCCCCGTCCGCCCGCGCCGCCCGCCGTCGGGACGGTCAGACAAGGAAGACCACCACCGAGAGGTTGTAGACGATGTGGACGAGGATGGCGGCCGTCAGCCCGAGGGCGTAACCGTCCCGGCTGCGGGTGGCGCCCAGCGCGGAGAGCGAGGTGGTGACGACGTGGAGCGCCAGCGGGGCGAGCAGCAGCACGCCGGCGACCAGCGGTCCGGCGGTGGCGCCGGTCTGGAAGGTGGCGCTCCCGGCGGGCACCTGTTCGGGGAGGCCGACGAGCTGGACTATGAGGGTCAGCTTCTCGGCGAGGAAGAAGCCGAGGCCGGCGAACGCGCCCGCGACCAGGGCGACCCGGACGGTCCGCTCGTAGCGGCCGTGGAGGAAGCCCGCGTAGACGGGAAGCGATTTCGCCAGCTCCTCGATGACCGCGACGGCGGTCAGCAGGAGGACCAGCGAGAGCCCACCGGGGAGCGCGAACAGGAGGGCTACGGCGAGCAGTTCGGCGACGAAGACGAAGGGGATGAGCGCCGCGACGACGAGCGTCAGGGAGCGGGTCCCGCCGATACGGGCCGCCAGCGCGTCCAGCGCCTTCAGGTGGACGGGTCGCTGGGTGAACATGTCCTCCTCGCGGTAGACGCCGGTGCCGAGCGCGAACAGGAGCAGCGCGGTGAGCGTCGTGGGCAGCAACGCGAAGGCCAGCCCGCCGGCGCCGACACCGGTGCCGGTCAGGTCCCGGACGACGAGGGTCAGCGGCGAGATGAGCGCGACGCTGCCCACGTCGGTGAAGATGGCGGGCACGAACGCGAACGTCATCAGTAGGACGCTGATGGCGACGGTGACGAAGGTGAGCTCCTTGAACGAGCGCGCGAACATGGCGCCGACGAAGGCGGCGCTCAGGAAGAGCAGCGCCAGGGCGGAGACCGCGACGACGGACAGGGCCCCACCCCCGACCGCGAGCGCGATGACGCCCGTCACCGCGGCGGCGCCCGCGAAGTAGGGCAGGGTCTTGCCCGCGACGATCTCGCGGGGAGCGACGGGCGAGACGAGCAGCAGCTCGCCGCGGCGGTTCAGCCGCTCGCCGAGGACGGACGAGCCGTACGCCTGGATGACGAAATTCAGCGGGATGACGAAGACGAAGGCGAGGACGAGCGAGCCGAAGGGGAACGGTGGCGCCAGGTCCGACGGCGACCCGCCGCTGGTGCCGCCGCCGAAGACCCCGCCCGTCAGCCCCGGAACGCCGAACTGGCCGCCACCACCGCCCGAGGGCACGCCCGGGCCGTCACCGTCGTCGGTGGCCGTCGCTCCGCCGCCGCCGTCGGAGCCACCATCGCCGCCGTCACCGCCCCCGCCACCGTCGGCACCACCGTCCGTGCCGCCGTCGCCGCCGACGGTCCCGGTGCCCCGCTCGGCGTACTCCAGGGAGACGGGAAAGACGGGGTAGGCGGCCGACGCGTTGCTCTCGTTCCGCAGCCGCGCGTCGTTGAACCTCTGGACCGTCGTCCGGAGTTCGGCCACCGCGGCCCGGCCCTTCTCCGAGTCGGCCGCAACGAGCCGGTCGTCGGCGATGAGTACCTCCGCCTCGCCGGCCGCGACCAGCCCCGGCTCGGGGTCGACGACCCGGAACGTCGGGTCGCTCGCCACGGCGGGGTGGTAGACGTTGTCCTCGGCGACGCCGACCCGGTAGATGCCGTCCTCGAGCGCGAAGCCGCCGCCGGCGACGACAGGCGCCAGCGCGACCGCGAACAGGAGCCCGACGACTGCGACGGCGACGGTCCGGCGGTCGATACCGCCGGCGTTCTTGGTGACCTCCCAGCGCGCGATGCGGAGGACCTTCCGCGGCCTCACTCGTCGGCCCCCGGCGGCTCGGCCCGGGCGGCGTCACCGGCGCCCGCGTCCCCCTCCTCGGCCCGGCGGGCGACGGCCCGCTCGGCGTCGCTCTCGCCCTCCGCGAGGTCGAGGAAGACCCGCTCCAGCGACGGGTCCTCCGTACGGATGTCGACGAGGCGGCCGCCGGCGGCCTCGGCCGCCTCGCGGGTCGCCTCCACCGCGTCCATCGACTCGACGGTCCGTTCGTGACGGTCCCGACCCTCGACCGGCTCGGACCCCTCGACCGGGACGGAGGTGTAGACGTGGTACGCGGTGCGGCCGTACCGCTCGCGGAGCTCGGCGACGCTCCCGCGGGCGACGATGCGGCCCTCGTTCATGATGGCGATGCGGTCGCAGATCGATTCGACGTGGTAGAGGTTGTGCGCGGAGAAGACGACCGTCTTCCCGTCGTCGGCCAGCTCCCGGGTGAAGTCGATGATGTAGTTGGTCGTCAGCGGGTCGAGCCCGGACGCGGGCTCGTCGTACACCAGCACGTCGGGGTCGTTGACCAGCGAGCGGGCGATGGCGACCTTCCGCTTCATCCCCTTGGACATGTCGCCGAGCGGGCGCTCCCGGTACTCCAGGTCGAGCCGGTCCAGGGTGTCGTGAATGCGGGTTTCGGCCACCGCGCGGTCGACATCGTAGAGGTCCGCGAAGAAGTGGAGGTACGACAGCGGCGTCATCTCCTCGTACAGGGGGGACTCCTCGGGCAGGAACCCCAGTCGCTGGCGCATCCGCGGGTCCGAGGCGTCGAAGCCGGCGACCTCCGCGTGGCCGTCGGTCGGCTCCAGCAGCCCGGCCAGCGTCTTCAGCGTGGTCGTCTTGCCGGCGCCGTTCGGACCGATGACCCCGAACACCTCCCCTTCGTCGACGGAGAACGTCGACCCCTCGACGGCGACGAATCCGCCGTATTCCTTGCGCAGGTCCCGGACCTCGATCATTCGTCGGACGGAGGTGCGGCCGAGATTTAAGTCCGAGCCCCAGTCCCGCAGCGCGATTCGTCCGCGACCGCCACCAGCGAGGGTCGGAGAAACGCCTATGTCCACGGGCCGTCGGATTCAGGATATGGTCGCCGAGACAACCCGTGAGGGCGAGACGTGGTACGAGTGCGAGGCCTGTGGCCTCCTGTTCGACGACCGGGACGACGCGGCGGCACACGAGGAGCGTTGCGACGCCGAAGAGCCCGCCTACATCCAGTAGCGCGCCCCGGGGGTGGCGGGGCCACCGGTCGAAACCGCTTTGCCGCGCCACGCGGACCACGGGACATGGCCCGGGTCTGTCTGCTGGGCGAGGACGACATCGATCTCCGGTACGAGCTGCTGTCGCGGGAGACCGCCCGCGAGGCGCTCGCCACCTACGACCTCCGGCAGCCGTACCACAACGCCGTGGCGCTGGAGACCGTCTCGCTCGGCGCCGCGGTCGCCCTCCTGAACGACCTGAACTGGTACCTCGTCCGCTTCGTCGACGAGGCGCTCGTCCGCGAACCGTCGGTCAGCGGGGACGAGTGGCTCTCCCGGGACCTGGCGACCGCCCTCCGTGACGACGCGGTCACGCCCGCGGCGTCCGGGCGCTTCTGCAAGGTGTACGGCGTCGCGACAGCGGGCGAAGGGACGGGGACGGACAGCCAGGCGCCCGACGGGGCGGCCGACGACGGCGATGGCGTCGACACGACCCGACGCGGCCCGGCCCGTCGGCTGGTCGACCCGATGTTCGTCACCCGGACCGGACCCGAGCTGCCGACGTACGACCTCCGGGACGTGGACGGGACGGTCGTCGTCAGGGTGACGGAGACTGAATTCGGCGCTTGACCCTTCGCCCGGTTGAAGTCCCGTCCCGGGCAACTACCGGCCGATGACGACACCCTCCACGGTCGACGGGACGGACGACCGCGGCGGCTCGCTGACTGCCGCGTTCGCTGCCGGCGTCGCCGTCACCGCCCGACGGCCCCTGCTCGCCCTCGTGCCGCTGCTCGCCGGGCTCACCTCGACCGGCCAGTTCGAGCGCGCCGCCCGGGCCGACACCGCCTTCCAGGTCAACTTCGGGCTCCCGGCGCCGGTGGCCGGGCTCTGGACGTTCCTCAACGCACCGTCGCGGGACGGACTGACGGCGTTCGGGACCCCGCTCGGGACCGTCCGCGACCAGCCGGAGCTGCTGGCCACCGCCGTCCTCGTCGCGGTCGTCGGCCTCCTGCTGGTCGGCCTCCTGACGGCGGTCTATCTGGGGGCCATCGACGACGTCCTCGCGGGTCGGGGGACCGACCACCGCGACAACCTCCGCCGTCACGCGCCGGTGACGCTCGCGTTCGCCGCGCTCGAACTGCTCGGCATCGTGGCCGTCGCCTTCGGCGTGCTCGGTGCCGGCCGGCCGCGCGCCCCGGTGCTCCTCGTCCCCGTCTTCCTCGGCGCGCTGGTCGCGCTCTACCTGCTGACGCCGGGAGTCTACGTCGGCGTCGCGGCGGACCTGGCCCCGCTCGCGGCCTTCCGTCACGGCCTCGACATCGCCCTGACGGGTGCCTACCTCCTGTTCGCGCTGGCCCACGCCGCCGTCGTCGCGGCGGTGTCGGTCCCGCTCTCCGCGCTGGCGTTCTCGGCCGGCCTCCCCAGCCTGCTCCTCGGGGCCCTCGCTGCGGCGCCCGCCGGCCTCGCGCTCAACGCCGCCACGATGGCCCTGGTCCGGCGCCAGACCGGTCGCGAGAACACCGGCCTCCGGGAGCCGACGCGGGGACCCGAGTCCGTGGACGGGTCGGCGGGCCCGGAGTAGTCGACTACGGCCGACGGTTCCGTTCGAAACTGGTTACAATCGGGGAGTCGGTCTCAGAACCGATGGAATACGTCTATAACCGATACAACGCGGAGTCCCGGCGAAAACCGCCGGGCGATTCAGGCCTCACATAACAAGGCTTGGGGACCGGGGCGGAAGTGGAACCGGGGACGGCGGTCGGTTCGTCGGGACGGTCAGTAGTCCCGTTCCACGAGGTAGTCCGCGATGGCGGCAAGCAGGGCCTTCGGTTCCCCGTCGGGGAGGGGGTCGAGGTTGGCTTTCCCCGAGGCGACGAGGTCCTGGGCCGTCTCGCGGGCGAAATCGATCGAGCCGGCGTCGTGCAGCGTGGCGACGGCCTCGTCGACCTGCGCCTCGGTGACCTCGTCGACGTCGTCGGGGAGCAGGGACCCCACGTCGATACCCTGCTCGCGTGCGTGGAGCGTGACGAGCGTCCGCTTCCCCTCGACGAGATCCGAGCCCCGCTGCTTGCCGAGCCGTTCGGAGGGCGTCGTCAGGTCCAGCAGGTCGTCCTGGATCTGGAACGCGCGGCCGACGTCGAGGCCGTAGCCGGCCAGCGAGTCGACGACCCCCTCCTCGGCCCCGAGCAGGACCGCGGGGATGGCCGCCGCGGCGGCGTAGAGGACGGCGGTCTTCAGCTCCACCATCTCGAGGTACTCATCGCTGTCGATCTCCGCGCGCCCCTCGAACTCCACGTCGAACGCCTGACCCTCGCAGATCTCCGTACAGGTCGTGGCCAGCCGGTCGAGCGCCCGGACCGAGCGCTCCGGCGGCGCGCCCGTCTCCAGCATGTACTCGAAAGCCTTCGAGTAGAGCGTGTCCCCGGCCAGGATGGCGGTCTCGAGGTCGAACTCCTGGTGGACCGCCGGCACCCCGCGTCGGAGGTCGTCGTCGTCCATGATGTCGTCGTGGATGAGCGTGAACGACTGGATGACCTCGATGGAGACGGCGGCGCTCATGACATCGATCTCGCCGTCCGCGCAGTCGGGGAACGCGCGGTAGTCCTCGGCGAGCGCGTCCACGCCGGTGACGGCCTCGGCGACGAGCAACAGCATCGTGGGGCGCAGCCGCTTCCCGCCGGCGTCGAGGAGGTAGCGGGACGCCTCGTACAGCCGCTCGGGCTCCGTCACTGGGAGCTGCGTGGCGATGGCGTCGTTGACGAGCTCCCGACGGTCGCCGATGGCCCGGTCGACATCCACGTCGCGACGGTCCGGGTCGGTCATGATGGTGGCTCATTGCCGACGCCCAAAAGCCCCGCGGGTCCCGGCACGTCCCTCACAGCGGACCGGGGGCGAACGTGTAGACGGCGAGGAAGCGGGTCAGCGGGCCCAGCCCCGCCAGTAGCGGCGCGAACGGGACCGTCCCACCGGCGGCTCGGCCGGCGACGGTGGTTGTCACGTACGCCAGCGTCGCGACGAACCCGACGACCGACACGACGCTGCCGGGGGGCCGGCTTGGTGGCGCCACGCGGATGGGGCGGTGTGTTCATCTGTTACATCCAGTCCCCGAGGGGAACGACCGCGGAATCACTGGTGGTGGATATCTGACGGCTGCGACCGGATGACGAACGGATAGGTGCGGGGACGCAGCCCGTGCTCGCGGGAGCTAGAAACAGCCGGTTCCCGACGAAGCGGGGAACCACTCCCAGGCTACATACCGCGCAAGCAGGGCGGGGCTCCGTCCCTCTCGCAGTCGGGTGTGACCCGACGACGAGGTGGGCGCAGGCTCACCAGCGTGAGGGCGTGAACCGCGCGCGTGCCGGGGTTTTCGGACTTTTCGCGGCGAGCGGGTTGCCGGCGCGAGAAACCCCGAGGGGGAACACCCTCAGGTGAGCTGAATCGTGTTCCCGTTGGACGTGACGTGGAGGTCACGGCCGAGCTTGTAGCCCTTGGACTTGCAGAGGTCCGCGTACGGCGCGAACCCCTTCATGTTCTGGTGGGCCGGGATGACGTTCTGTGGCTCCAAGGCGTCCAGCATCGCGTAGTGGCCCTCCTCGCGGAGGTGGCCCGAGACGTGGATGTCGTCGTAGATGCGTGCGCCCTGCATCCGGAGGAGCTGTTCGGACTGGTAGCGCTGGCCCTCGTTGGTCGGCTCCGGGATGACCCGGGCGCTGAAGATGACCTTGTCGCCGTCGTCCAGCTCGTAGGGCGTCTCGCCGCGGCCCATCCGGGTGAGCATCGCGCGGGGCTCGCCCTGGTGGCCGGTGACGACGGGCAGGTAGTTCTCCTTGCCCTCGTTCATGATCCGCTTGAACGTGCGGTCCACGCTGTTACGGTGGCCGTACATGCCGACGTCGTCGAGGAAGTCGACGAAACCGAGCCGTTCGGCGGTGCCGGAGTACTTCTCCATCGACCGGCCCAGCAGAACCGGCTGCCGCCCGATCTCGCGGGCGAACTCGACGAGACTCTTGACCCGGGCGACGTGACTGGAGAAGGTGGTGGCGACGATGCCGCCGTCGTAATCCTCCATCGATGCCATCGCGTCCTTCAGGTGGCGCCGCGCCACCGACTCCGAGGGCGTGCGACCCTTCCTGCCCGCGTTGGTGCAGTCCTCGATGTAGCAGAGGACCCCGTTGCCCTCGCGGCCGATCTCGCGGAACCGATCCATGTCGATGGGGTCGCCGATGACCGGCGTGTGGTCCATCCGCTTGTCCAGCCCGTAGACGACCGCGCCCTCGGGCGTGTGGACGACCGGGTTGATGGCGTCGATGATGGAGTGGGTGACGTTGACGAACTCCAGATCGACGTTGCCGCTGTCGCCGATGGACATCGTCTCGCCGGCCTCCATCTTGACGAGATCGTTCTTGACGCCGAACTTCTCCTCGCTCTGGATCTGCTGCTTGACCAGCTCGATGGTGAACGGCGTCGCCACGATGGGCGCGTCGTACCGATGGGCGAGCTTTGAGATGGCGCCGATGTGGTCGAGGTGGCCGTGCGTGGGCACGATGGCCTGCACGTCGCCCTCGATGTCGCTCATGACCCGGTCGTCCGGGATGGCCCCCATGTCGATGAGGTCCAGGCTATGCATCCGCTCGGTCTCGACGTTGTCGTGAATGAGGACCTTCGACAGGTTCAGACCCATGTCGAAGACGACGACGTCGTCGCCGGCCCGCACGGCAGTCATCTGCCGGCCGACCGCCTCGTACCCGCCGATTGTCGCGATTTCAACTTCCATTGTTCTATGCCGAGTGGCCGCCCCGGGCGGCGGGAGGGACCGGCGAGGCCGCGCCGCTGCGCGGTCGACGACGGGCGGGTGCCCCCGGCCAGGGGACCCGAACGCGGGTCCAGTGGCCGGTCCAGCGGCTCCGAGTGGAGCCGTGGTCGGGCCGTACCGACCGTCGGCGAGTCGGCGGGCGGGCCCGGTCGGCCCCATGTGGAGCCATCCCGGGCCGGTCCCGCCGACGCTGCCGGTCGCCCCCCGCTCGCGTTCCCGGGGCGACCGATGCTCGGTTACCCAACAGTTAGGCAGGTGGGATTAAAAACTCGGGGTTTCGAACCCTCACCGCGGCGATCGGCGCCCCTCGACGGGAGTGCGGCCGTAACCGCCCTCAGTCGGCCGTCTCGTCCGTCTCCGCCCCCTCGGTCGCGGGCGCACCCGTCCCCGCGTCGTCCCCACGACCGGCCAGCGTCAGTCCGAGGACGCCCGTAACGACGAGCGCGACCGAGTGGAGCCTGACCGCCCGGACGTACCACCCGCGCGGCGACAGTTCGTCGGCGTTCTCGTAGGCGGGCCCGAGCGCGAACCGGGCGCCGGTCCTGATGGTCCGTTCCGGGAGTAACGCGCCCGGCAGCCCGGCGACGAGCGAGAGCAGTGAGAGCAACATCATACGCCTTAGGCGCCCGCCGGGCAAGAGCGGTTCGGCAGCGCGCCGCCGACACCCTTAGGCCCGCGCCGGGCCCGACGCATCGTATGCCCGCCGACCTCGCCGAGAAGACCGAGCGGTACGAACGACTGCTGGCCGAGGCGCTCGCCGCCGCAGAGGCCGTCCCCCCGACGGAGACGCCGCTCGCGGCCGCCGCCGCCGAGTACGAGGAGATGGCCCGCTCGTATCTAGAGGACGGCCGCCACTTCCGCGACGACGACGACCCGGTCAACGCGCTGGCGGCGTTCTCGTACGGGCACGCCTGGCTCGACGCCGGCGCCCGAATCGGCCTGTTCGAGGTCCCCGACGAGGGGGACCTGTTCACGGTCTGACCTGCCCGCGCTACGCCGGCGAGGGCCCGCCGCGTCGGACCTCTCGGGGGAGGAACCGGCAATCGGGCCATCAAATTGGGGGAGAGTATGGGCCAACCGGGGCGACAAGCCGGAATATCGCTTTATGTGGGGTCTCCATCGCACCGGTGTATGCATCGACGCATGTCCGTGCTGGTCGTCGCCGTTGCGCTGGTGGTCGCTGGGGCGACCGCCGGCGTGACGGGGGCGGTCGGGGCGACGTCGACCGACGCGGAATCGGACGACGCATCGGCTGTTTCGACGGAATCGACGGCACTCACTCACGTCGCGAGCGTGAGCATCAGTAACCAGACCAGCGGTGGAACGGTCGTCACGGTCGAGGAGGTGTACGTCCCCGACGGCGGGTTCGTCACCATCCACGACGAGCGTCTCGCCGAGGGCGGGGAGGGGGTCCTCTCCAGCGTCCGCGGGAGTTCGCAGTACCTCTCGCCGGGCAACCACAGCGACGTGCGCGTCCGCCTGAACGACCCGATCAGGGACGACTCGGCGGTTATCGCGATGCCACACAGGGACTCCGACGGTGACCGCGCCTACGAGTTCGTCTCCGGCAACGCCGAGGTCGACGGTCCCTACACGGCCGACGGCGAGATCGTCACCGACAGCGCGACCGTGACCGCGTCGGCGACGGTGTCCATCTCGGACCAGCCGACCGACGGCACCACCGTCCTGGTCGACCGCACGGAGCTGGCGAACGGCGGGTTCGTCACCATCCACGACTCGTCGGTCCTCGACGGGGCGACCTTCGAGAGCGTCCGGGGTTCGAGCGAGAAGCTCGACGCCGGCATTCACAGCGACATCCGCATCACGCTGGACGAGCCGCTGGAGAACGACGACACGGTCGTCGCGATGCCGCACCGCGACACGGACGACGACGGCTCGTACGACTTCGTCACGAGCGACGGCGGGGACGACGGTCCCTACACGGACGCCGACGGCTCCATCGTCACCGACGCGGGCAGCGCGGTGCTGACCGACACCGCCGACGTCACGATGGCCGACGACGTCAGCGGTGGGAACCTCGTCACGGTCGACGAGGTCTTCCTGCCGAACGGCGGCTTCGTGACCGCACACGACGGGAACGTCTCGGAGGACGCGCTGGGCTCCGTCCGGGGCACCTCGGAGTACCTCGGTCCGGGCTACCACGAGACCGTCCACATCGTGCTGGACGACCCGTTCACGGGCGACAACGCGACTGTCGTCCCGATGGCGCACACGGACACGAACAACAACGAGCAGTACGACTTCGTCCGCAGTGAGGGCCGCAATGACGGGCCCTACACGGACGACAACGGCGCGGTCATCGACCAGGCGACGCTGGACATCGCGGCCGGGTTCCACGTCGACACCCAGCCCTCCGACGGGGTCACCGTGACCGTCGACCACGTCGACCTCTCCGAGGACGGCTACGTCACGATCCACGATAGCTCGCTGAACGCGGGCGAGGTCACCGGCAGCGTCCGGGGCTCCTCCGCGTACCTGGAGGCCGGCTACTACGACAGCGTCACGATCACGCTGGACGACCCGCTGCGACAGTCCACGACCGTGATTCCGATGGCGCACCGCGAGACCGACGGTGACGAGAGCTACGACTTCGTCACCAGCGAGGGGGCCGACGACGGCCCCGTCACGACGAGCGAGGGCGAACTCGTCATCGACTCGGCGACGGCGACCGTGCTCTCGCAGGTCAGCTTCGAACCGCAGACGACGTCCGACACCAACGTCACCGTGCAGTCCGCGACGCTCCACGACGGCGGCTTCGTCACCATCCACGACGCGAGCCTGCTGGAGGGTGCGGTCTTCGACTCCGTCCGGGGGACGTCCGAGTATCTCGGGCCGGGCACGCACGAGGACGTGACGGTCGCGCTGGACGAGTTCGAGGAGTCGAGCACGCTCATCGCGATGCCGCATCTGGACACGAACGGCAACCAGCAGTACGACTTCGTCGCCAGTGAGGGGGCTAACGACGGCCCCTACGTGGCGAAGGACATCGTCGTCGCACCCGCGATGGTCGATGTCTCCGGCATGGGACAGGGGAGCGCGAGGGTCACGCTGAACAACCAGACCGCCAACGGGGCGGCCGGCTCCGTGACGGTCTCGAGCGCCACCCTGCCCGAGGGCGGCTTCCTGACCATCCACGACGGGACCCTGCTCGACGGTGACGCGCTGGGCTCCGTCCGGGGCACCTCCGACTACCTCGAAGCCGGCGACCACTCCGACATCGAGGTCTCGCTGGACGAGCCGTACACGGCCTCGGGTAGCATCATCGCGATGCCCCACCGTGACACGAACGGCAACGAGGCGTACGACTTCGTCAGCTCCGAGGGCGAGGCCGATGCCCCGTACACGACGAGCGACGACGAGATCGTGCTCGACCCCGCCGCGCTGACCGTCCGCTCCGCCTCGGTCGACTTCGAGGACCAGGAGACCGACGGTGACAGCGTGACGGTCGCGTCCGTCACGATGTCCCAGGGCGGCTTCGTGACCATCCACGACGACACCGTCGGCGACGATGCCATCGGCTCGGTCGTCGGGACGTCCGACTACCTGGCGGCCGGCCAGTCGTCGAACGTCGAGGTCGACGTCGACATCTCGGCGTCCGGTCAGTACTTCGCGATGCCGCATCTGGACACGAACGACAACGAGGCGTATGACTTCGTCAGCAGCGAGGGCAGCGCCGACGGACCGTACACCACGGAGGGCGGTGACATCGTCCTCGCGGGCGCACAGGTCACCGTCGAGGAGAGCGGCGGCGACGGCACCGAGACGGGCGGACAGCCCGGGTTCGGCGCCGTCGTCGCGGTGCTCGCCCTGCTGGGCGCGGCACTGCTCGCGCGCCGGAGCTGAAGCCGGGACCGATCCGGTCGACCCGCTCGGCGCGGCTGCGGTATCTTTTTATATCATAATCCTTCAGACGAGATGCATCCATCCGACCATGGATGCCCGAATTCGAGGTCCAGCGGCCGTCGATAGCCTGTTGACGCGTCCCACACGGCCCGAAAGATTTAAGTAGTTTTCGGCCTTACACTTGGTAAGGCGTCGTTCCCGCCGGTATTCTTTCGTCCACCCGGCCGGCAGAGGGGCGTCTCTCGCACCCACCATGAGCGATTCAACAACCATCCGAACACAGGAGAACACCAGCGAGGTCGAACACACGGAGGAGGCCGACGAACAGACGGCCTGTCCCGAGTGCGATGGCCGCCTGCAGACCGACACCGAACACGGCGAAGTCGTCTGCAGCGACTGCGGCCTCGTCGTTGAGGAGGACAGCATCGACCGCGGGCCGGAGTGGCGCGCGTTCGACGCCAACGAGCGCGATAACAAGTCCCGCGTCGGCGCGCCGACGACGAAGATGATGCACGACAAGGGGCTATCGACCAACATCGGCTGGCAGGACAAGGACGCCTACGGCAATTCGCTGTCCTCGCGCCAGCGCCAGAAGATGCAGCGCCTGCGCACCTGGAACGAGCGGTTCCGGACGCGTGACTCCAAGGAGCGCAACCTCAAACAGGCCCTCGGCGAGATCGACCGGATGTCCAGCGCCCTCGGGCTGCCCGAGAACGTCCGGGAGACGGCCAGCGTCATCTACCGCCGGGCCCTCGACGAGAACCTGCTGCCCGGCCGCTCCATCGAAGGGGTCGCCACGGCGGCGGTCTACGCCGCCGCCCGCCAGGCCGGCACGCCGCGCTCGCTCGACGAGATCAGCGTGGTTTCGCGGGTCGAGCGGATGGAGCTCACGCGGACCTATCGCTACATCGTCCGCGAGCTGAACCTGGAGATCGCCCCGGCGGACCCGGAGAGCTACATCCCGCGGTTCGCCTCCGACCTCGACCTCAGCGACGAGGTCGAGCGCCGCGCCCGCGAACTCGTCGACCACGGCCGCGACGCCGGCCTGCTCTCGGGCAAGTCGCCCGTCGGCCTGGCCGCCGCGGCGGTCTACGCCGCGGCGCTGCTCTGCAACGAGAAGGTCACCCAGAGCGAGGTCAGCGAGGTCGCCAGCATCTCGGAGGTCACCATCCGCAACCGGTACAAGGAGCTGCTCGAGGCCGCCGAGGTCATCGCGGCCTGAGACCCGGGTGGGTGCCCCCGACTGCCGCGCCGCGGTAGCGGCCGGCTATCCCGTCGGTGGCAACGTTTTTGCGTTCCCTGCTCGTGCGAGCGTGACATGGAGGAGACGTACGCACGGCTGCTCTGTCCTGAGTGTGGCAAGCACTGGGAGTCGACACCGTCGGAACTCCCCGACGTGTCCACGACCTTCCACTGCCCCTCCTGTCACGCGACCCGCCGCCTCTCCGAGTTCGCCCGCACGGAGCACGACCTCAAGACGATGAAGCAGTTCTGACCGGCTCTCCCCGGTTCTGACACGAAATCGCGGGGATACTCCGATAATCAGGGGAGCCTGAACGTTACCGACCGGGTAGCCGTGTAACCGGTCGCCGTGCCGTCTCAGCCCCCGGTCGCGGACCGGGCCCCACAGGCATCACACTGCAGCAGTTCCGCCCCGTTCTCGCTGACGAGGTTGGTGTCGGGGAGGCCACACTCGGGGCAGCGGACGTAGGCGTCGACGTAGGCGTCGATGGCATCGGCGACGCGGTCCTGTCGGAAGTCGCCGGTGAGCCGGAGACGGCCGCGCTCGTCGATGGAGGCGCTGGTCCCCAACTCGTTCTGGACGAACTTCATGAGGTGGTTCGCCTCGCGACCGAGCCGGTCGATGGTCGACTGGAAGTTCTCGAACACCGTGACGTTCCCCTCCTGGCGGACCTCCGGGTCGGGGATCTGGAACCGCTCACCCCCCTCCTCGATGTCCGGCGTCTCCTCCAGCGCCCGCTCGAGGTGGTCGTCGTAGCTCATACCTGAGGATACCCGTCGGATCCTGAAATGTTTTCACGTTGTCCGTACCGTCGACCCCGCGGTCCGGGCGTCGTGGCGAGGCTGCGCGCGCGCTGTCACGGGGTGAATCCACGATACCGTCCCGCATGGACCCACCCGCGGACGACGGTCCCCGGCGGGAATCGCCCCGAATCGCGTGGGTAGTTCACACGGAATATCCCCCGATTGAGCCGCCGAGCGGCCTCGAGACGGCATTCCGTGTTAACGTGACTCGGGGTAATACTATAACCATCCAGTGGTAAGGCGCGCATGGCTATGAAGAAGCAGGAACTCATCCATCTCCACGGCCTGCTTGCAGAGGTACGCAACCACTACGAACAGCGCACAGGTGACGACGTCGCGGCCACCGAGTACGAGACCCTCGGTGTCCGACCCACCTCCATCCACAAGTCAAAGACCGACCACAAGGCCGCGGTCTTCGCGCTCGCCGATGGAATCACCGACGAGATGACCGAAGAGGTCGCGGAGCCGGTCTCCGCCGCCGCCGACTGAGACACTCCAGTCCTCGAGTCATCCATCCCACGTAGCTGCGGCGCCGTCACTCGTCGACAAGTTCCTCGAACTCCGGCAGCACGTCGTCCTCGTCCCCCTCGTCGAGCCCGACGTCGAGGTCGAGCTCCTCCTCGATGGCGGTCCCCTCGTCGGCCGCGGCGTCGGCATCATCCTCGTCCGCCTCGGTCGGTTCGACCTCGAGGACCTCCAGCGGGATGTTCTCCAGCCGCTGTCCGATCTCCTTGCGGGCGATGCGAGCCGCGTGCTCGGTCCGTTCGACGTTGAACACGGTCATCTCCAGCTCCAGGGCGACGAGTCCCTCGTCGGCGGCGATGAAGGCCGGTTCGAACGAGTCCTCGCAGTGCGGGCACGAGCGCTCGCTCATGTCGATCTCCACGTAGTTGAGGTCCGGGTTCAGCATCTCACCGGTCTTGGAGATGGCGATCCGGACCGCCTCGTCCGCGGTTCCGACGTCGTAGACGGGGACCGCTGCCTCGACAGCAACACGACAATCCATACCTAGGAAACCGTTGGCACGGAGACGACAAGAAGCTTGCCCGCCGGACCGCCGGCCCCTGCCGAAAGCGCAAGCCCGATGCCCGGCCCGCTCCCGTGTCGGGGTATGCACACCGGCCGGCTTCCGGTCGCCGAGTTCCCGGGCGGGTTCGACCTCCAGGCGACCGTCGAGAGCGGGCAGACCTACTTCTGGGACCGCCCCGACGACGCGATGTTCGCGGACGACCCCGCGTGGGGTGGCGACGCCTGGTACCACACCGTTCTCCCGGCGACGGAGACGGCGACGAACGAGCCGGAGGTGCTCCGTTGCCGCCTGGACGGCGACGCCCTGGCCTGGGAGGCGTCCACGCCGCGCGCGCCGGACCACCTGACGTGGCTGCTCCGCCTGGACGACGATCTCGACGCCATCGTCGGCTCGACGCCGGACCTCCCGCTCTTAGAGCGCGCCTACGACCGGTACGGCGGGATGCGCCTGGTCCGGGACCCCTCGTTCGCCTCGCTGATCTCCTTTATCTGCTCGGCCCAGATGCGGGTCGAGCGCATCCACGCGATGCAGGGCCGTCTCGCCCGCGAGTACGGCGACGACGTCACCTTCGACGGTGACACGTACTACGCGTTCCCGACGCCCGAGCAGCTGGCCGCCGCGACGGAGGCCGACCTCCGGGACTGCTCGCTCGGCTACCGGGCGCCGTACGTCCAGCGGACCGCCGAGATGGTCGCCGAGGGCGTCGCCCACCCCGACGCGGCCCACGATATGCCGTACGAGGACGCCCGGGAGCACCTCGAACAGTTCGTCGGTGTCGGCGAGAAGGTCGCGGACTGCGTGTTGCTGTTCGCGCTCGACTTCCTCGAGGCCGTGCCGCTGGACACGTGGATTCGGACGGCGATCGAGGAGTACTACCCCGACTGCGACCGCGGCAACTACACCGACACCTCCCGGGCCATCCGCGAGCGCTTCGGGGGCGACTACGCCGGTTACGCACAGACGTACGTCTTCTTCTACCTGCGGACCGGCGGAGAGTAATCCCGGCTGCGGGACGGCCGTCGGAAACCCGTGAACGGATCGTCCGAGCCTAACGCCAGCGTCAGAACGGCTCGCAACAGGGTCCAGTGGACGTCTAGTGAACCGGTCATTAATCACGGAGTAAAGAACAGTAATCGGAGATTCGACCCGTCGCCGTCTTGCTCTGAGTGCTCCGCAACGAACGACGTCTCTCCAGACACAGTGGTGATAGTTAACGGTCCGAACGACCATGCCTCTATTTACTACACCCCGCAGTCCCTCCCGTTGGGCCCGGGGGGAGATCCGGGGGATGCGGGTCGGTTCATATGGGGGGATGCACCCGACGCCGCTGGTCGAGTCGTCCCGACCCCTCAGGGCCTGGGGGGAGAACGGGCCGGACATGGGTACGGCGCGCCGTGCTACCGCCGTTGATGTTGGCACCCTCGGTGACTGCACCGGCGCTCGCCCGCACGACTGCCGGTCCCTTCATCCGTTTCAGTCACGCGTGCCCAGCCAGCGGCGCACCCGTTCGGCGACGGCACCGCGGAACCGGCCCCAATCGAGGTCGACCGCGCCGGTGTCGGTGGCGCCGTGGAACAGCGCGTCGTGATGAGCCCGCGCCACCCGGTCGAGGACGGCCTCGAACAGCGGGTCGAACGCCACCGCCGCCCTGCCGCCCAGCGCTGCGGCCCGGTCGGCCAGTAGCGCGTCCGTGACGAACCGTTCGGCGAGCGTTTCGACGTCCCTCGCTTCGACGCGAGCCGACGGCTCGCCCTCCGGCAGGTCCGCCCGGACCAGCTTCGCCCGGCTCCCACGCTTGTCCGTGACCACGACGCCGGCAGCGGGCCCGTCGTACCACGCCGACGCCGGGAGGTCGTAGCCGTCCAGCGGCCGCCGGCCGATGGACCGCTCGCGCTCGACGGGGTCGAGCGGTGGCGGGCCGAGCCGCTCGAAGACCCGCTCGACGCGGTCCGGCGGCAGCCATCCCCCCTCGGCGGCGTCGTGGATGGCCGTCCCGAGCACCGGTGACAGCCGCCCCCAGTCGTAGTCGGTGTGCCGCCGATGGGTCGCCACGCCGACGAACGTGTAGCGGGTGGGGTCGTCGACCGTGTCGACGTACGAGCCGAGGTCGAACGCTCGCGTACTGGCCCGCTCGGCGTAGGCGAGCCGCGGCGGGACCCCGCTGTCGAAGACGCGCTCGTCGTCGCCGAACCGGAGGAAGCCCGCCTCGGCGACGGTGAACCGGACGAGCGCGCCGTCGAGTAGCTCCTCGATACGGACGTGACCCTGGAGGTGGTCCGGCCGCGCGTCCGCGAGCGTGGGGGCCGACGGGGCGTCGTGCACACCGGCGGTCACACGGCCGCGGTCATAACTGTGGGGCCGACCCCGGTCAGTCGTCGGCGGGTCGAATCT
Source organism: Haloglomus irregulare (assembly GCF_007421925.1). Lineage (GTDB taxonomy): Archaea > Halobacteriota > Halobacteria > Halobacteriales > Haloarculaceae > Haloglomus > Haloglomus irregulare. Next base: position 212,496 of record NZ_QMDX01000001.1, on the reverse strand, counting down.
TGAACCCGTAGCGGGTCACCCCCTCCTGCGTGTAGATCCGCCGGGCGACCGCCTCGACGCGGTCACCGACCGAGAGGTCGCCGTCCGTCTCTGGGTCGTGGTCGGTCACCTGTGCCGGGGCGCTAACGGTCCCGCCCTCGGGGCCGTCGAACGCGACGATGGCGACGCCGAAGGCGCCGCTCTGCACCTGCTGGGCGGCGAACTCCGGAGGGGACCCGCCGCGGCCGATGCGGGTGATCGCCTCGACGGTCCCGCCGCCGGGGAGCCGGACGTCGGCGTAGTCGCCGAGAGCGCCACAGTCCGTGCAGGCACCCTCCGGCGGGAACGCGAGCGCGTCGCAGTCCGGACAGCGGCCGGCGACGAGCCGGTGGCGCTGCGGGAGCGACCGCCGCCACGTCGGGACCGAGACGTACGCGCCGCCGCCCTCCGGCTCCTCGCCGTCCAGGTCGCCGCGCCGGCGGAGGTACTCGGGGTACGACAGGTCGACCGCGCCGTCGAGTGCGAGGTCGGTCGCGACCTCGCCGGTCCGCTCCAGCAGCAGCACGTCCGCCCCGGCGCCGCTCCCGTAGGCCGCGGCCAGGACGCGGTCGTGGCCGTCCGCGAGCGCGCGGGCCAGCGACAGCGGCACGCTCGCCGCGCCGGTGTCGCCCAGGTCCTGGACGGTCGCAGAGGCGTGGATGGTCTCGCTGGCCACGCCGAGGGCGCCGGTCGCGCGGTACGGCCGCTTCCCGTCGGGCGCCTGCACCGCGGCGGCCGAGACGTCCGGGTCGTCCACGCCGGCGTCCGTGGCGGCGCCGGCCAGCGCGTCGTGGAACGCGGCCCGGTCGTAGCTGGTCACGCCGAGGCCCTGGACGCGGTCGTCGCCGCCCGCCCGGAACCGCTCGCCGGGGCGTGGCGTCGCGTACCTCCCGCGGGCCGTCACGGTCGCGCCGCCCTCGGCCGTCAGCAGTAGCGCGGCAGCGCCCGCGCCAGCCGCGTGCTCGCGCTCGTCCGGCGGGTCGGCCCGGGGACAGTCCGCGGCGACGACGAGCGTCGGGGCCCGTTCCGTTTCAAGCGCTGCGACCAGCGCGCGGGTACCGGCCCGCGTGCTCGCCGTGAACTGCTCGTGGCTGGCCGTCCCCGGGGCGTCGAGGACGGAGCCGAGCCGCACGACCAACTCCTCCTCCGCCAGCGGCGGGGTCGTGGTCGCGAGGGAGAGCGACGCGAGCGCGTCGCCGTCCAGGCCGGCCGCGTCGAGCGCCCGCCGCCCGGCCGCGGCGGCCATCGTCAGCGCGTCCTCGTCGGCCTCCGGGACGGCCTTGTGGTCGATGCCCGAGGCCTCGAACGTGCCCCACGCCTCCGCGAACGCGTCGGCGTCGATGCGGAGCCGCGGCGCGTACGCCCCGACGGCGGAGATGGCGAGGTCGCTCATCCCCTCACCTCCGGGGCGAAGCTCCGGCGAGGCCGCCGTCGCTCGCGGTGTTCGCTCACGCGACCACCTCCCCATCCGACACGTCCGCCCAGTCGTGGTCGCGCTCGAACAGGTGGACGACGGCGGCGCCGCCGGAGCCGCCGACGTTGTGGGTGAGGCCGACCTCGGGCGCGTCGAGTTGGCGGTCGCCGGCGGCACCGGTGAGCTGGTCGAACGCCTCGACCACCTGACCGGCGCCGGTCGCGCCGATGGGGTGGCCCTTCGATTTCAGACCGCCCGAGGTGTTCACGGCTGTCTCCCCGTCCGGACGCGTCGCGCCGCTGGCGATGTACTGGCCGGCCTCGCCGCGCTCGCAGAGGCCGATATCCTCGTAGGCCATCAGCTCCGCGATGGCGAAGCAGTCGTGGACCTCGGCGAAGTCGAGGTCCCCGGGACCGGCGCCGGCACGGTCGTACGCCGTCCCCGCCGCGCGCCGGGCGGCCGGGACGCCGGAGTAGGTGTCGCGCTGGAACAGGCCGACCCGGTCGCTTCCGGCACCGACGCCGGCGACGCGGACCCGGGCGTCGGTGAACCGGTCGATGGCGTCCTCGCTCGCCAGCAACACGGTCGCGGCACCGTCAGTCGTCGGGCAGCAGTGGTACAGTGTCAGCGGGTCCGCCACCGTCGGCGCCGCGGAGGCGTCCGCCAGCGAGCACTCGAAGCCGAGCTGGGCGTGCGGGTTCTTCGCGCCGTTCGCGTGGTTCTTCACCGCGACGTGGGAGAGCTGGTCGACCGTGGTGCCGTGCTCGCGCATGTGGGCCGAGGCCATCTGCGCGTAGACGCCGGCGAAGGTGGTGCCCGAGAGCCGCTCCCACTCGGTCTCGCCGCTGACGCCGAGCCAGTAGCGGACGGCCTCGGCCGAGACGTCGGTCATCACCTCGACGCCGCCGGCCAGCACGAGGTCCGCCATCCCCGACCGGATGGCCTGTACCCCCTGCCGGACGGCGTAGCCCGAGGCCGCACAGGCGTTCTCGACGCGGGTCGTCGGGACGCCGTGGAGGCCGACGTGCTCGGTGACGGCCGGGCCCGGAAGCCCGAGTTGGCGGCCGCCGACGCCGAGCGTCCCGACGATGGCCTCGTCGACGTCGCCCGGCTCGACGGCGGTCCCCTCGAGCGTGTGTTCGAAGGCGGTACGGAACAGCGAGCGGTACGACTCGCCGGGGAACGACCCGAAGTCGGACTGGCCGGCGCCGACGACGTAGGCGTCGCGCATGGCTCCCGTCGCGGGCCCGACCCGGGAATAGGTTGCGACGGGGCCGTCGTGACGGTTGGGGAAGTTTCACGCCGCCGGGCGGCGTGGGCCCGCCATGAGCGACAGCGACACCGCCGCCCGCGTCGGCGTCGACGTCGGCGGCACCTTTACCGACGTAGTGGCGGTCCGGGACGGGCGGGTCCGCGTCCACAAGGTCGCCTCCACGCCCGACGCCCCCGAGGCAGGCGTCGTCGGCGGGTTGGAGGCGGCCGCGGGCGACGGGCTCGCGCTCGACGCGGTCGGCACCCTCGCCCACGGGACCACCGTGGCGACGAACGCCGTGCTGGAGCGCGAGTGGGCCGACACCGCCCTGCTGACCACCGACGGGTTCCGCGACGTGCTGGAGGTCGGCCGACAGGACCGCCCCGCGCTGTACGACCTCCACGCCGCCAAGCCCGACCCGGTGGTCCCCCGGGACCGCCGGCACGGGGTCGCGGGACGGCTCGACGAACGCGGCACGGAGCTGACGCCGCTGGATACGGCCGCGGTCCGGGACCTGGCGGCCGACCTCGATGCCGAGAGCGTCGCCGTCGCCCTGCTGTTCGCCTTCGAGGACGACGCCCACGAGCAGCGGGTCCGCGACGCGCTACGCGAGGGCGGCTACGAGGGCTCGATATCGCTATCCAGTGACGTGCTGCCGGAGATCCGGGAGTACGAGCGAACGCTCGCGACCGCGCTCAACGCTGCGCTCCGCCCGGTGATGGCCGGCTACCTCGGCCGCCTCGACGACCGCGTCGACGAGGCCGGCGTCGGCGCCCCGCTCCGGGTGATGGCCTCGAACGGTGGGCTGCTGGACGCCGAGCGCGCCCGCGACGTGCCGGTGCGGACGCTGCTCTCCGGGCCGGCCGCGGGGGTCCGCGGCGCCGCCCACGTCGCGGCCCGCCACGGCCACGACGACGCGCTGACGATGGACATGGGCGGCACCTCCTGTGACGTGTCGCTCGTCCGCGACGGCGAGCCGCTGGTGGCGACCGACGTGACGGTCGGCGACTACCCCGTCGCGACGCCGATGGTCGACGTCCACACGGTCGGGGCGGGCGGCGGCTCGGTCGCCAGCGTCGACGCCGGCGGGGCGCTGCGCGTCGGGCCGGCCTCGGCGGGCGCCGACCCGGGGCCGGTCTGCTACGGTCGTGGCGGCGACCGGCCGACGGTGACCGACGCCGCGTTCGCGCTCGGCCACATCGACCCCGAGGCGTTCCTCGGCGATGTCGGTGGCGCGGGCGAGGCGGCCCGGGCGGCCATCGAGCGCGACCTCGCCGACCCACTCGGCCGCTCGGTCCGCGAGGCCGCGGCCGGGGTCCGGTCGGTCGCGGAGGCCGAGACCGCCCGGGCGCTGCGGGTCGTCTCGGTCGAGCGTGGTCACGACCCCCGGGACCTGGCGCTGGTCGCGTTCGGCGGCGCCGGCCCGCTGCTCGCGTCGGCCGTCGCCGCGGAGCTCTCGGTCCCCGAGGTGGTCGTCCCCCGCGCGGCCGGCGTTCTCTCGGCGCTGGGACTGCTCGTCTCGGACCTGGTCTACGACGAGTCCGTCTCCCGCGTGCGACCATGGGGGGAGATCGACGCCGCGACGCTTCGCGGGACGCTCGCCGACCTGGCGCGCCGGCTGGACGAGCGCCTCGCCGACGTGGCCCCCGAGCGCCGCCGACTGGAGCCGGCGGTCGACCTGCGCTACCGCGGGCAGACGTACGACCTGACGGTCCCGCTCGAGGCGTCCGTGGGTGACAGCGGCATCGCCGACCCGGCCCTCGACGCCGTCGCCGAGCGGTTCCACGCGCGCCACGAGCGCCGCTACGGCCACGCCTCGCCGGACGAGCCCCTGGAACTGGTGACGGTCCGTCTCCGCGCCCGCGGGGTCGTCGACCCGCCGACGCTTGACCCGCCCCGGACGGCGGGCCGGGTCGCGGACGCCATCCGCGAGGAGCGCCCCGTCACCTTCGACGGTCGGACCCGCGGGACACGGGTGTACGACCGCGCCGGACTCCCCGCAGGCGAGGCCGTCGAGGGGCCGGCCATCGTCGAGGGGAGCGAGTCGACGCTCGTCGTCCGGCCGCCCGACCGGGTGCGCGTAGCCGACGACGGGAGCCTCGTCGTGGAGGTGGCTGCCGATGCCTGAGGACGACACGGCCGGGGGAACGGGCGACGTCGACCCGGTGACGCTGGAGGTCGCGCGCAACGCCTGCGCCGCGGTCGCCGAGGAGATGAACGCGACCCTGGTCCGGACGGCCTACTCCCCCAACGTGACCGAGCGGCGGGACTGCTCCTGTGCGCTGTTCGACGCCGAGGGCGAACTGGTGGCACAGGCCGAGAACATCCCCGTCCACCTGGGCGCGATGCCGTTCTCCGTCGCGGCCGCGCTTGAGGCGTTCCCGCCGGCGGAGCTCGGCCCCGGCGACGCCGTCCTGCTCAACGACCCGTTCCGCGGCGGGGCCCATCTGCCCGACTTCACGCTGGTCACGCCCGTCTTCGCCGACGGGGCCGACGCGGACGCCGCCCCCCTCGCCTTCGTCGCCAACCGCGCCCACCACGCCGACGTCGGCGGCTCCCGCGCCGGCGGCGTGGCCGCGGACTCGACGGAGATATACCAGGAGGGCCTGCGCATCCCGCCGGTGAGGCTGTACCGTGAGGGGGAGCCGAACGCGGCCGTCTTCGACACGGTCCTGGCCAACGTCCGGACGCCGGACGAGCGTCGAGGGGACCTCCGCGCGCAGGTCGCCGCCAACGAGACCGGCGCCGAGCGCTACCGCGAACTGCACGACCGCTACGGCGACGACCTCCCCGAGGTCACCGCGGCCATCCAGGACTACGCGGAGCGCCGGACCCGCGCCGAGATCCGCGACCTGCCCGACGGCACCTACGAGTTCGCGGACGCGCTGGACGACGACGGCCGCGGCACCGAGGACGTGCGGGTCGCGGCGGCGGTGACCGTCGACGGCGACGCGGTCACGGTCGATTTCGAGGGGACCGACCCGCAGACGCCCGGCCCCGTGAACGCCGTCTTCGCCGTCACGGCCTCGGCGACCTACTACGCCGTCCGGTGTGTGACCGACCCCGAGGTGCCGCCCAACGCCGGTGCCTACCGCCCCATCGAGGTCCGGGCGCCCGAGGGGACCGTGGTCAACCCGGACCCACCGGCGGCCGTCGTCGGCGGCAACCTCGAGACCTCACAGCGAGTCACCGACGTGGTGCTCGGCGCGCTGGCCGAGTGCGCCCCCGAACGCGCCGCCGCGGCCGGCCAGGGGACGATGAACAACGTCACCTTCGGCGGCACGGACCCCCGCGAGGGCGTCGGCGACGGGGACGGCGGTCGCCCGTGGGCCTTCTACGAGACCGGGGGCGGCGGCGCCGGCGCGCACGCGACCGGCGACGGGATGGACGGCGTCCACGTCCACATGAGCAACACGCTCAACACGCCGGTCGAGGTGCTGGAGACGGCCTATCCGCTGCGCGTGCGGCGGTACGCGCTGCGCCCGGGTTCGGGCGGCGCGGGCGAGCACCGTGGCGGTCTCGGCCTCCGCCGGGACATCGCGGTCCGTGGCGACACCGCCTTCTCCCTGCTCGCCGACCGCCACCGCCACGCGCCGTACGGGCTGGCCAGCGGCGCGGACGGCACGACCGGCGCCGCCTTCCTGCTCCCGGGCGGGGACGGCGACGTCGACACCGACGGCGAGCGGCTCCCGCCGAAGACGACGCTGGAGCTCTCCCCCGGCGATCTCGTCAGTATCCGGTCGCCCGGTGGCGGCGGCTACGGTGCTCCGGAGGACCGCGCGGCGACGGCCATCGAACGGGACCTCCGACTGGGCAAGCTGTCGGCTGACGCCGCGCGCGAGCGCTACGGGCACGAACCCGACGCCGGGGAGTGAGGCCCCCCCGACAGCTGTGGAAACGCGAGCCCGGGGCCGTAATCCCGAACGGAACCCGATAATACGGGGAATACAGCGCGAAACGGCACTCCTGTCGGGATGTCCCGCCGCCCTCGCCGGCGGTGGTCCGGAGCACGCGAGGGCCTCGGGGGTGTTCTCGTCGCCGGAGCCGGCACTGTGCTCGTCCCCTCGCGCGGAACGCCCCTTCACACCGACGATCGCGACCGGTCCCGTAATCGTATCCGGTGACTTCGGGCCTCGCGCTGCACAGTCCCCGGGAACGACGAACGGGAGCGTACACCGGACGACGGACCCGTTCCCGAGGCGGTGCTTCCGGCGCCTCAACGTTTAACTCGAAGCCGGGAGTAGTTACACACGGTGGATTAGTATGCCCGAACACTCACACCCCGAACTTCCCGAACTGCCGTACGATTACGATGCCCTGGAGCCGTTCCTGGACGAGCAGGTGCTGACGTGGCATCACGACACGCATCATCAGTCGTACGTAAACAACCTCCAGGCTGCCGAGGAGACGCTGGCCGAAGCCCGTGAGAACGGGGACGGTTCCGCGGTCGCCGGCGCGATGGGCGACGTGACCCACAACACTGGTGGACACTACCTCCACACGCACTTCTGGGAGAACATGGACCCCAACGGTGGCGGCGAGCCGTCCGGCGCCCTCGCGGACCGCATCGAGGAGGACTTCGGCTCCTTCGAGGGCTGGAAGGGCGAGTTCGAGACCGCTGCCGGCGCCGCGGGCGGCTGGGCCCTGACGGTCTACGACCCCGTCGCCAACCAGCTCCGGAACGTTCCGGTCGACAAGCACGACCAGGGTGCGCTGTGGGGCAGCCACCCCATCGTGGCCTGCGACGTGTGGGAGCACTCCTACTACTACGACTACGGTCCGGACCGCGGCAGCTTCATCGAGGGCTTCCTCGACCACGTCGACTGGGGCTACTGCGAGGAGCAGTTCGACACGGTCGTCGAGCTGTTCGAGTAGGCGGTCGCCGAGCGAGTCGCGACGGCTCCACGACCACGCTTTCTTTCGACGCACGCCGGCCAGCGATAGCGCCGCCGCTGGCACCAACCCTCAGCTCGACCGTCGCCCGCCGGTTAACGGGCCGAACTGTTCGGCCCGCTCGACATCCGGCACCGGCGTGGATGCCCGTTCGATGGACCGGCGTGGGTTCCTGGGCGGGTTGGCGTCGGCGGGTGCGGTCGCGCTCGCCGGCCGTACGAACCAGCGACGGACGCTGGAGACCCTGGATACGACGCAACCGTCGAGCCCGGGTCGTTGCACCACGAGGCGCTGGACGTCGTCGCGAGCAGCGACCAGGTCACCCCCCGGTACGAGGTGGCCGCCGACGGCCAGTTCGACGTGCTGCCGTTCGGCGGGCAGTCCGACCCGGCGGAGTACGACGTCTACCGGCGCCTCGTGGCCGGCGAACCCGACGCACGGCCCGAGCCCTCGGAGTGGCACACCGTGCTGGGCGCCGAGGACACGGCGTCGGTGAACAGGCCGCTCCGGACCGGCCGCCACCACCTCGTCGTCGACAACACCCAGTTCGGGGAGGCGGATCCCGACGGCACGCTCCGGCCGACGGTCGACCGCTCGGTGCGGGACTTCGAGCCGTTCCCGTAACCGGGGCGTCGCCCGACCCGCAACCGTTTACCGGCCCGCTCGCGGACGCCTCTGCATGCCACGCCCCCGCGACGCGTTCGACGACCTGCGCGACCTGGCGTTCCGCGAGCCCGACGAGGTGCTCGACGAGGACCAGCTCTACACCGTCTACGAGATCGCCCGCCTCCTCCAGGGGGTCCCCCTGGACCGCGAGCTGGACGTGGAGACGGAGAACGTCCTGCTGGACTGGGCCATCCCGTGGCTCGTCTACAACCAGGCGGAGTTCGTCTTCGCGGAGCCCGAACACGAGTCCCAGCCGGGCTACTACGGGCTGAAGGAGCACTGAAACCGTCGCGCCCGACGACCCGGCTACGCGACCCGCGCGTCCCAGTAGGAGACCGAGGCGAGCCGCCGGCCCAGCGGCGTCCGGAGCAGTGCCGTGTCCACCTCGCGGAACGGGCGGGCGACGCCGCTCGGGACCTGCCGGTAGAACCCGTACGGGAGGACGAAGTCGTGGTCGGCGCCATCGAGTTGCAGCCCGGCACCCTGCAGCAGACGCTCGACCTCGCCGGAGGAGTAGAGCCGCGACCCCATCGGGAGCGCGAAGTTGTAGATCGACCGGAAGGAGAACCGCTTGAACGTGTCGAAGAACACCTGTCCCTTCGAGACGCGGGCCATCTCGGAGAGGAAGGAGGCGGGTCGGTCGGCGAGATGAAAGAACCGCATCGCCAGCACCGCGTCGAAGTGGTCGTCGGGGAACGGGAGCCGGGCGGCGTCCGCGCGCATGAACTCCAGGCTGTCGTCGACCTCGACGGACCGGGCCTTCTCGCGCCCCTGCTTGAGCATGGCTGGCGAGATGTCGAGACCGACGATGTCGGCCCCCCGGTCAGCCAGCAGCGAGGTGAACCGGCCGGTCCCGCAGGCCACCTCCAGCACGGCCGTGTCCTCGACGGGCCCCAGGGCGTTCAGAACGGCCTCCTTCTCGCGGTCGTCGATGAGGCGGCCGCCGTTGGAGAACCGCTTCTCCTCGTAGGCGTCGGCGATGTCGTCGGACTGGTACCACTCGCGTCCCTTCACGTCTCCGTGACTCCCGAGGCGGCGGATAAAACGGTACTGGAACGCGGCCGCCGGTCGCTACTCGGCCTCTGCGGGCGCCGCGTCGAGGTCGTCCAGGTCGATGGTTTCGGCCAGCAGCACGTCCTCCTGACCGGAGATGTCGCGCCGCTCGCGAGCGAGCTGCTTCAGCTTCGACTGTGGCGCGAGGTCGCCGATGAGGACGCCGCCGACGACGCGGCCGTTCCTGAGTGCGACGCGGCGCCACTCCGTCTCGGAGTACTTCCGCTCGACGAAGTCGTCGCCCAGCGTCGGGTGGCCAAAGGAGAGGAACGGGAAGTCGAAGTGGGTGATGGAGTACGAGGAGACCCAGCGGAACTCCTCGGCGGGTTCGTCGGCGACCATGTTCTGGCCGGCGATGGAGCCCTGCTCCTTTGCCGAGCCCCAGGCGCCGTTCTGGGCCCGCTCGCCGAGGATGAGGTCCTCGAACTGCGTGATGTCGCCCGCCGCGTAGACGTCCTCGGCGTTCGTGCGCATGTGCTCGTCCGTGACGATGCCATCGTCGAGTTCGATGCCCGAGCCCCGCAGGAACTCCGTGTTGAAGTCCAGCCCGATGGCGACGCCGACGAAGTCACCCTCGTAGAAGTCGCCGTTGGGGTCGGTCGCGCCGGTGACGACGCCGTCGTCGTCCACCTCGAACCGGTCGACGCCGGACTGGAAGACCGGCTCGACGTCCCGCTCGCGGAGCGCGTCGTGGATGATCTCGGCCCCCTCCTCCGAGAGGGCGTAGCGCCACCAGCAGTCCCCGCGCATCAGGTACTTCCCCTCGACGTCCTGGGCGGCGCAGATGGCCGCCAGGTCGATGCCGAGCAGGCCGGCGCCGACGATGATACCGGTCTCGGCCGCGTCGGCGTGCTCCTGGATATCGCGGGCGTCCTCGAAGGTCCAGAAGTGGTGGATGCCCTCCGCGTCGGAGTTCTCGACCGGGAGCTGGGTCGGCGTCCCGCCCGTGGCGACGAGCAGCTTGTCGTACTCGTAAACACCGCTCTCGTGGGTGTGGACCTCGTGAGCGTCCGTGTCGACCGCCGTGACGTACGTGTTCAGGTCCAGGTCGATATCACGCTCGGCGTACCAGTCCTCGTCGTGGATGGAGATGGGCGCCTCGGGCAGCTTCCCCTTGGCGAACTCCTTGATGAGGATACGGTTGTAGAGGGCCTCCCCCTCGTCGGTGAGTACCGTCACGTCCGCGTCCGGGTCCGCCTCCCGGATCGTCTCGGCGGCGGACGACCCTGCGATGCCGTCGCCGATGATAACGTGCGATGTTGTCATGACGACGGCTACGATTCCCCCGCAAATAGGGGTTGCCATCGCTCGGAACTCCGATGAAGATAGATGAAGGTTCGGGCGCGGACCGCCGGCGGGCATCGGGACGTGGCCCCGGGACGGCGAGCCGCCGGCAGCCCCCGCGGGACGTCGGGGGGTTCAAGCGGCTCCACGCCGTTGGTTCGGGTATGAAGATCCGACAGAACCTCCGACACTGGGCGGCGAAGAAGGCGCTCACGACTCCCGTCATCGGACCACGGGTGAACGACCGGCTCGTCGACATGCACACGGACATCTTCCTGGGCAAGACCGACGAGTCCAACCACGACGCCCGGCGGGCGCATCTGGACGACTTCTTCGACGCCACGATGGACACCTACGTGGCGGCGCTGCAGGGCGGCTACCCCGAGGCCGAGGCCCGTGAGATCACGCATATCCAGGCGAACTTCGACTTCTTCACCCACGGCTGGACGGAGATGATGGAGATCCCCGCCGACGAACTGGAGGACCACTACCGTCGCTACGAGGAGTTCTTCGCCGAGTACGACATCACCATCGACGACCCGCTCGGGGAGTTCGCCCCCGCCACGGGCGTCACGGCGGCGCCCACCACGCTCGAGAACCTGGAGGGCGCCGAGTACGAGAACGCCATCGAGGGGTTCGCCGACGACGTCTACGTCGAGACGCCGGAGGGCCTGCTCAAGGGTCGGGGCACCGACGAACCGGACGTCAGCCCGACCGAGGCCCCCGGCGCGGACGCCGAGGACGACGAGGCGAGTGCGGACTGAGCGCGCCCCCCGCCTCCCGGCTCGAACCGTTCTCCGACCCGTAGCGCGCGTGACGCGGTAGCGTGCTGGAGACACTGTGGCTCCCGCTCATCGGCGCGCTCATCGGCGGCGCCGTGACGCTGCTGGGCGGCGGCGGTGGCGTGTTCTACTTCCTCGCCCTGGTCTCGCTCGTCGGCCTCCCCTACCGTGTCGCCGTCCCGACCAGCCTCGCCACGGTCGTCCTTACGACCGGCTTCGGCTCGTACGGCCACTACCGCCAGGGCAACGTCGCCGTCCGGGTCGGCACGCTGGTCGTGCTCGGTGCCGTCGGCGGGACCTACCTCGGCGCGCGGACGGTCAGTGGCGTCGATACGGCGCTCCTGCGGCGGGCGCTGGGTGCCGTCCTCATCGCCATCGCCGGCCTCACGCTCGTCATCGACCGCTACCGAACGGCACCGACGGGATCGGTGGCTACCATCGACGCGTCGCTCACGCCGGTTCGGGCGTCCGGCTCGGTCGTGCTCGGCGTCCTCACGGGCCTGTTGAGCGCGCTGTTCGGCATCAGCGGGACGCCCGTCCTGTTGCCCGGGCTCTACGCGCTCGGACTGCCGGCCGCGGCGGTCGTGGGGACCAGCGTCTTCGCCATCCTCGGGGTCGCGCTGGCCGGCGTGGGCTGGTACGCGGGCCTCGGCGGGCTGGACCCCGTCGTCGCGCTCGCGTTCGGCGTCGGCGCGGCCGTCGGCGGGGGCCTCGCCCCGCGGCTCCTCGCCGGGGTCCGGACCGACCGGCTGGAGGCCGTCTCCGGACCCCTGTTCGCCGTCGTCTCCGTTCTTGCCGGTATCGGCTTCCTGCTGGGGTATCTGTAGGACACAGCGGAGTAATGGCGATAGTAGCGTACAGTGGCGGAGCGACGAGCTCTCGTCGGGAAACGTGGGGACAACTCGGATACTGTTCGGAGCTACTGCTCCGATTCCGCGCTCGCGTCGCGTCCGACCCACCGTCGGAGGTCGCCGTCGGCCGCGTGACCCGCCACCTCGCCCGCGACCGCCAGCGTGCCGGCCAGGGCGACGACGCCGACCACGTCGAGGCCGGCCGCGAGGCCGACGGCGCCGCCGAGCAACCCGGCGACGGCGCCGATAATCGCCATCCGTTCGGGGGTGTCGCAGAACGGGAGCGTCAGTCCGAGGTCGAACGCCATATCCGTGTTCGGCGTTCGAGCGTCTTAAGCCCGATCATGAGTGGGTTCGCAAGTTCGTGACGCACTGGGTCTCAGCTGTCGGGGGCGATGTCCCACCGGAACCAGCAATCGCTGATATCCTATCGAGGTCGTGCTATATACGGGGTATGCAGTCAACAGGGGCATCCGCGCGAGCGAAGCGAGCGCGGTTCCCGGACGGCGAGGTCGGAGGCCGAGCCGTCCGCCTTTTCTATCGACGTTTTCGCGCCGAGTGGTTCGCCGGAGGCGAACCCGAGGCGGCAAAAGGTCGCGCCGTGTATTCAGCAGGGTCCTGAGGAACTACCGAGCACCTGCCGGTACCGCGGCGACCGATACAGAGCGTCCGTGTGCCATCCGATACAGCACCGGTTCCCGGCTACCGGCCAAGGGTATGGGGAGCAGGTCGACACTTCCTGGCGTAAGCGTATTAGGAGGTCAGGCGAAACCACATCCGTGCTTCCCCTCCAAGCCGTTCCCGGGATACCGGAACTGTTCATCATAGCGATGTTCGGCACGGTGGTTGTCGGGGCCGTGTTCCTGGGTCTCAAACTGATTCAGAGCCTGACGGAGTTCCGCGAGGGCTATAGGCAGCCGTGATCCAGTGGCTTGTGGGTGCTCCCCTCCGATCTCCGTCGCAAAGTAGCCGAATCACCGCCCTGACGAGTCGAATCAGACCTACTGCTCCGTGACCGACTTGGGCTGTGTCTGCAGTAGGCCACTCGCTACCTACTCAGTCCCTCTCAGAGCCGCCGTGCGAGATACAGAGGATGTGTTCAGTAGCCGAGATCGGCCATGTCTGACGCGCGTTATAGAATGGACCTCACGTGATCGGGCTACTCATCGTACAGTCATGAGGAATACCACGTGGGATTCAACCCCTTCAGAACTACCGTTACAGCCGTCGCACAGCCAATACTCACGAGTAGAACGATCACTGCGTCGGTCAACCGTCGTATACCCGTCATGTTGGTCTGATACCAAGCGAGCACTGCGACGGTTATGCCGATAACTGCGATACTCACGATCTCGTCTCCGCTCAGGTCGCGTAGCAGGCTGGGAACGGAGGGCATGCGCGGAGATTACACGGTTCACAGTGTATAACTATGCCTGTTCTGTGAACTGGCCTCGTCCCGTGGCCGACTCAGACGATGGGTTCAGCACGGCGGCTGCAGTAGATCCGAGTCCGCGAGGAGAGGGCCCGGGAACAGCGGAGAACCACCCCAGCGAACAGCAATGGCTGTGGATGAAGACATTTACCAGCCGGCTTGGAGGCGTGGATATGCAGCGACGGCGATATCTACGTGCAATCGGCGGAGGGCTCGGTGCCGTCTCAGTGTCCGGCTGCACGGAGCTCCTCCCGGGCGCCGATCAGGAACCCGAGTACCCTGGGGGAACACTCGTCCTCAAGAATACGGGGAACAACGCTGTCCCGGTTTCGGTAGAGACGAAGCTGGATCAGTACGACGCCTCAGTTGATACCGAGGTCGCTGCCGGGACGACAGCCGTTCGTCGCGAATTCGTCACTGCTAATCGGGGCGCAATCGTGACACTCGTCGCCCAGCTGGGCTCGACAGGGGACGGGATCCGGTTCCAGTTCCTCCCCGCAGGCGGAGAGGATTCCCCGCCCGAGGTGGCGCAACTCACATTCGAGAACGCGGTCGAAGCGAGTGCGACGTGGACTGCAACAGGTGGGGAGTAACTCGGCTCGTATCAATCGGCAGCTTCCTCAGTAAGCACACTGTATCTCGCATGTCGGTTCTGTCAGACTCTAAGGGGTCCAGCAGAGTCGCACACGGATACGGCAACCCGGTTGGAGTAGTCCACATCCGGCTACCTCCTGTCCGTTCTCCATACCGCGCGAGCAGGGCGGGACTCCGTCCCGCTTGGAGTCGGGTAGAACCTGACGACGGAGTGAGCGCGGTTGGGTTCGAGACGGCGGAGCCGCCTCGTCCTCCCGAAAATCTACGAGTTTCGGAGACACCGGCACGAGCGCCCGGAGGGCGCGAGTGCCGGCTTTTCTCTGAGCGTTTTCGCGCAGGTGGTTCGCGATGGCGGCCGGCTCCGTCGGCCGCCGAGCGAACCCGCAGCGCAGAAAAGCTCGTTCAGACCAGCGTGTCGGGGCGGTCCCCGAGGTAGTCGAAGACCGACCCCATCGAGAAGCCGTAGACGAGGTGGGCGACGAGCGAGATGACGACGTACAGCGCCAGCGAGAGGCCGCTGTAGCCGACGTTGAACGCGAGGACGAACCCGGTCCAGAGGACGAACCCGTAGGCCACTCCGGCGGTGGCGTACCGGTCGCCCGGGAGGTAGCTGCCGATGGACGCGAACAGGAGCGGCCACGTCGTCATCCCGCCGCCGAGGAAGATGAGGTAGCCGGCGGCCAGTACCATCTCAGAGCCCAGAACGGCGTCCAGGCCGATGAGTTCGGCGGTCGTCCCGAACGAACTCATCTCGAAGGCGCCGACCGAGGCGCCGACGAGGAACACGACCGTCATCAGCGAGGTCCCGACGAACCCCCCGAGCGCGCCGATGAGGCCGTCCGTCAGGATACCGGCCAGCACCCCGACGTCAGGTTCCGCACCCTCGTTGGCGAGCGTCGTGTCCACGTTGGCGTCGTCGACGCCTGAATCTCCTTGGGCCATGTCTACGCTTCACGTCCCTGTCGTTGATAAGCGTTGACACGCCGCGAGCACTCCACGGACGGCCGCCCCCGCTACCGGGGTGAGGCAGCCGGGGCCAGGTATACGGTCGCCCGGCCGATACGGTGTGGCGTGGACCCACGCGCGTACCGCCGACGGATCGGGCTCGAGGCCCCTCCGGACGGACCGGCCCGCGAGGCCGTCGCCGCCCTCCAGGCCGCCCACGTCCGGCGGGTCCCGTTCGAGACGCTCTCCGTCGCCGGCGATCCGTTCGGCGACCGCGAGGGCGAGGGGGTGACGCTGGACCCGCCGAGGCTGTACGAGAAGATCGTCCGCCGGGAGCGGGGTGGCTACTGCTACGAGCTGAACGGGCTGTTCGGGTGGCTGCTCGACGACCTGGGCTACGACGTCGCGTACGTCGCCGCGCGGATGCTGCAGGACGACGGCACGCCCGGGCATCCCGCGAACCACCTCGCGAACGTGCTCACGCTCGACGGGGAGCGGTATCTCGTCGACGTGGGGCTGGGGACGCCGACGCTGCGCCAGCCGCTCCCGCTCGACGGGCGGGTCGTGACTGACGACGCGGGCGTCGCCTGGACGGTCGTCGAGAGCGACCGGCCGGACGCCGACGGGCTGACCCGGTACCGCTGCCCGAACACCTGGGAGTGGACCGACCGCTACCTGTTCACGACGACCTCCCGGGACCTGGACTACTTCGCCGCGACCAACGACCACCTCTCGACCGCGCCGGAGTCGCCGTTCACCGGCTCACCGGTCGTCGCCCGGGCGACCGACCGGGGCCACCTCAAGCTCACCGGGAACCGGTTCACCCAGTGGGTCGACGGCGAGTCGACCGAGCAGCCCGTGTCGGGCGCCGAGGCGTGGTACGACCGCCTGCGCTCGACGTTCGGCATCGACTACCGACAGTAGCAGTAGTCAGCAAGAGGACGTCGCTCGTCGGGACAGGGACGAGACCGGGGCGATGTGTTGTAGCGCGGGTCGACCGCGTCCCTCCCAACGTCCGTATATCATCTCCATGACGTGTCGAATGCGGAGCGTGAGTCCAGTATGAGCCGACCGGCTCCGACGGGTCCTGCGAGCGGAGGATCTCGCCAGCGGACCGCGTTGATGCCACCACACGTCTATTTCCTGAGGCACTGGTGGAGCGTCGTCCGCTGGTTATCCCACATGAAGACAGTTAGCCGGTTGGTCTGGACTGATGGCTATGCAGCGGAGGCGATACCTCCGTGCCGTGGGAGGCGGTCTCGGTGCCGTCTCACTCTCCGGGTGTGCGGAACTCGTTCCGGGGGAGGGTCAAACCCCGGCGTATCCGGGTGGGACACTGGTCGTTGAGAACACGGGCGACGCTCCCGTCCGAGTCTCCGTCGATACCGAACTGGATCAGTACGACGCCACAGCCGACACCGACGTCTCCGGGGGTCACACGGTCGTCCGTCGTGAGCTCGTTACCGCCGAGCAGGGTGACGTCGTAACGCTCCAGGCTCAACTCGGGGGAACCGGGGACCGGATCTCGTTCCAGTTCCTCCCCACAGGTGGGGAGACTGCCCCGCCAGAGGTCGCACGGCTCACCTTCGAGAACGCTGTCGGGGCGAGTGCGATGTGGACCGCAACGGAGGGCAGATACGGCTCGGATCTACTGCTCGCCTCCGTGTACGCGTACTCATACGCTGGTTCGCCAGAATCCCACCCGCGTAAGTACCGGCGTGAGCCGGTCACCCCGTGGACGAGAGCGTACCGAGCGTCCTCAGCCCTGCAACGAGTGCGATGAGCCCGCCGGTAACACCGATAACTGCCGGGACGGGGCCATCGGCGTAATCCGAGACGGTGTATGCGATATCAGCGATTCCGATGACACCGATCCCGAGGAGGAATACGGTGACCAGTAGCCAGCGCCTGACGGACCGAAGTAGCGAGTCCCGACTGGAGGGCATCACCGGGCATGTCTCCATGACCGGCTTGGTTCCTCCGATTCCGGGACGGACGCCGGCCACGTGACCGCCCCGCTGTATCAATTTTTCGACGCGCCCGTCGGTCACTCACGACCCGTCTCAACGGAGCCGTCTCCACGATTCCGTACGTTCAGCACGTGTACCGGACGTGCCCGCACTCGACTCCGCGGCGTGATACGTGCTGCTCTGAATCCGTCCGATCACGTACCGATATCCGTTCGAGACCCGGCTCAGAGCGCGTCGATGTACTTCTGCGCGAACGCGCCAGCAGCGAACCCTGCCGCTGCCACGGCGAGTCCGACAGTGGCAAGCACCAGCAAGCCATCGGGCTGGACGACGTAGGCCACACGGTCGATGAGTGGACGGGGGGAGATATCCGTCGCCCATTCCACCTGCATCCCAAGGAGCGGAAGGGAGGAGAGCGCCCACCCGGCGACCAGCCCCTTTCGACCGTATCCCGCCCAGAACGCGGCCGTTCCTCCGACGATGGCGGCGTGGAACGGAAGCAGGACGACGCCGCCCGAGTGGTAGAAGACGCCGAACTCGTACGCCAGGAACGTCACGGCGAAGAGAGCGAGCGCCAGTGCGGTCAGGGACCCCCAGCGACGTCCGCCCCGGGGGGAGCCGAGCAGCAGGGTACGGAGTGTCGCTCGGAGGCCCTCCCCTCTCGGGGGCACGCTCTCCCCGCGTTCGTTGCTCCTCATAGACGGTCCATCCACGGGAGCTCGTATAAACCCGTCAGAGGGACAACGTCCGACTGTAGTGACGCTCAGCGCCCGACGGTAGCGTCAGCGGAGCGCCCCGCAGCGTCGTGCGACGTGGCTCATCCGAGGATAGCGTAGCCGAAACGGCCAGCTACCACTTGCTGGATACGGGGGGTCCCGTTCAGACGCGGCCGAACGGGCGGGGACGGCGGTATCCCCCCCCCCCTATGCCAGAGAGCGACCACCTCACGGTCCGGCTTCGCAGTAGGAGTACAACACCTGAGAACCGATCCCGGCCGTCTATGACGGCGGCTCGGAGTGCGTGTTCGACATCGATTCGGTCGCGGCCGGGGACCCGCCCGGGACTGCCTGTGCAGCGGTCCAGGTCGGGAGAAGGCCGATTCCCATCCTCGAGTGTTATGAATACTGCGAGGGCCCGCCATGCGAGCGCAACCTCGGCGAGGGCGGGAACAGTGACCGTCAGATCGGACTACCACCGGCTGATAGCTCGCTACCCCTCCGCCCAGCGGAGCAGCCGCCGGTAGAACGCGTCGGACTCCAGGGCGTCCCGGTCCCCGACCAGCGCGACCGCCTTCTTCGCCCGCGTCAGCGCCACGTTCATCCGCCGGTGGTCCTCGAAGACGGGACTCTCGACGGTTCCGGTGGCGACGACGGAGACGACGATGACCTCCTTGGCCGACCCCTGGAACCGGTCGACGGTGTCGACGGTCACGCCGGTCCCGTCGAGGCGCTTGCCGATCTCGGCGACCTGCGCCCGGAACGGCGCGATGACGCCGATATCCGCGGCCGCGACGCCGGCGTCGAGATACGACCGGACGGCGTCGGCCACGGCGTCGGCCTCCGCCGGATTGGTGTTCCCGACCTGCCGCCCGTCCGGGTCGACGAACGAGACGGCATCCCGTAGCGACTCCGGCAGCCGCCCCGGGTTGACGCCGGGCAGGTCGCCGAGCCGCTGGCCCGCCACCTCGGGGGTGGCCGGACGCAACTCGCCGTCGTAGAACTCCTCGGAGGCGAACCACTGCACCCGCTGGCTCATCCGGTACTGGCGGGTCAACATGACGCCCGCGTCCGGGTGGGCCTCGATGAGGCGCTCGAACAGCGACTCCCGCAAATCGTTTTCCGCGCGCACGACCGGCGGCAGCTGCTGGTGGTCCCCGACGAGGACGAACCGGTCGGCGCGGTTGGTCGCGAGGAAGGTGCCGGGCTCGGTGAGCTGGCCGGCCTCGTCGACGACGGCCACGTCGAACTCGCGGGACTTCACCGCCCGCGAGCCACAGGAGGCGGTCGTCGCCGCGACGACGGGCGCCTCCCGCAGGTCCCCGGCGACCCGGTCGGGGTCGCCCGTCTCGTCGAGCAGGTGCTCGTGCATGTCCGCGCGGACGCCGGACTCCGAGCCGACCCGGAGGACGTCCTCGAACCCCTGCTCGCGGAGCGCCTCGAGCGCGTTGTCGACCGCTCTGTTCGTGAACGCCGACAGCAGCACGCGCTCGCCCCGCTCGACCAGCGCCCGCACCAGCGTCGCCAGGGTGTAGGTCTTGCCCGTCCCCGGGGGCCCGTGGACCAGCGCGAAGTCCTCGGCGTTCAGCGCGAGATTGACAGCCTCGTCCTGGGCGGCGTTGTTGTCGATGTAAGTCCCGTGCTCGTCCCGGAACGCGGGCTCGCGCCGGCCGAACAGCACGTCCTTGCGCTCCTCGTCGCCGGCGAGGATGGCATCGTGCAGCGCGTTCAGCTGCCGGTCGACCGTCAGCTCGGAGGGGTAGACGTCGAGCCGGCGGACGTCCAGCGGCTCGTCCGCGGTGAGCACGACCGCGTCGTCGGCGCCGCCGAGCGACTCGACGCGCGCGAGTTCGGCCTTCGTCCGGGTGGGGTGGCCCTCGCTCGCGAGCACGAGGTCGCCCTCGCGGATCTTCGAGACGGCCTCGCCGGGACGATGCGCCCGCAGCACCCAGCGGCCGTCGGCGCGGCGCTCGCGGCCCGCCGGTTCGAGGTCGACCAGCGCGCGGTCGTCGTCGGCCCGCTCCCGGGCGGACTGCTCCCAGAGCTTGCGGTACTCGCGGTGGACCTCCCGTCGCTCCGCCTCGATGGCGCGGTAGAAGCGGTCGAAGTAGGCCTGCTCCTCGTCGGGGACGGCGATGCCGGGGATGGCGCCGGCCTTGGCCTCCTGTTCCAGCCGGCCGGCGACGGCCATACACGGGTCCTGCTCGAAGCAGTACTCGCACTTGGCCTCGGCCTCGTACCCCGTCGGGACCGAGTGGTCGTGCTCCATCGCGGCGAGATGGTTGCGCTCCCGGAGGACGTACTCCGCGAAGCCCCGGCCGATGGAGAAGTCCTTCGCCGGCGAGAGGTCGCCGGACGCCTCGGACCGGTCGAGCGCCGCGTTCTTCGTGTAGATGAGCGTCCCCGTGTCCGGGATGGCCGCGGCCGTCTCGCCCCCGCCATCGATGGGGGCGTCGGCCGCGCCACCGTCGGCCGCGGGCGCCCCGGCGTCGGCGAACTCGCCGAGCAGCAGCGCGTAGCACGCCGCCTGCACCTTGTCCTGGAACCGGGGCTCGCCCTTCGTGTTCTTGCCCGTCTTCAGCTCGACCGGCGCGCCCCGGCGGACGGCGTCGGCCCGGCCCTTGATGCCGAACGTCTCCGAGATGAGCGTCTGCTCCGAGCGCCAGCTGTCGGTCTCGGTCAACGTCCCCTGCTGGAGCCAGGCCTCGATGGCGGCCGCGTTCGCGCGGACCTCCTCGGCGACCTCGTCGGCGTCCAGCCCCAGTAGGCCGATGTCCAGCGCGGCGTCGGCGACCCGGTTCTCGACGGCCTCGTCCAAATCCCCGCCCCGGAGCAGGTCGCCGAACACCTCGTGGACGACCGTCCCCTTCACCACGGGGTACTTCAGCGGGACCCCCTGGAGCTTGTTCAGGTAGTACATCCGGGGACACTGGACCCACGCCCGGATACCCGTCACGTCGACGAGGAAATCCGGCTCCACGACCACCCACGAGGTCGGCGTGGTCGCGTACTGGGTCTCGCCCTGCCACTCGTCCGTCTCGACGTCGGTCACGAGCAGCTCCATCCCCGGCTCGAGGTAGTCCGCCGACTCGGCCCACTTGCGCCAGAGCGTCACCTGCGTCGGCGCGCCCGCACCCCGCTCCGGCCGGACCGTCACCTCCGCGAGTTCGGTCCCGCCACTGACCGTTCGCGTCTCGCCGACATCGACGACCGGGCCACGGACGTTCACAGGGGTCCCTGTGCCGTCGGGGGAAAGAGCGTATCGGTCAGCCACACCTCGGGCCCCGTGACCGCCCGCGGGCGACACGCTCTTGAGCCCGACGGCCGGATGCGCCCACATGCGCGCTCGCGACCGGCAGGACATCGTCGAGGAGGTGGTCGAGTCGAACGCCGACCCGGCCGGCTGGCGCGCCATCGCCGGCGACCGCCGTGACGGTCTCGGCGAGGACCTCTTCCTCGGCCACCCCGACGCGGGGGTGTTCCAGCTCAAGACCTACGCCCGGACCCCGTTCGACGTACAGGGCGTCGGCGGCGAGGTGGCCCGGCGCATCGACGACGACCTCGACCCGCTGTTCCCCGACGAGGATGACGGCGGCCGGTTCGGCGTCCAGTCGGCCCCCGAGGACGAGGACGCCGAGACGGAGGTCGCCGAGGAACTGGAAGCGGTCATCGAGACCCACGCCGACGCGCCGACGACCGGCGACGCGCTGTTCGCCGACGTGATGGAGGCGCTTGACGCCCCCGCCTTCGGCCCGATGGAGTACGAGTTCGACGACCGGCCCGACGAACTCGACGACCTCTCGGACGTCTTCGAGGCGGCCGACGAACTGCTCTCGACGGAGCTCGACGACCTCATCGAGGCCGACGGCGTGGGCCGCGGGTTCCACTGAACGAGGGCCCGTCCCACCAGCTCGTTCCTGTTATCGGTATCTTACCTCGTGTGTGGCGTATAATAGGGCAAAAATGTCCAAAATCGACTTGTAGTGAGTATTATAGATATATGTGGGTCGGTGTCGAAGAACCGCCCGCCCGGCCCGGGACGGGCCCGCCGAACCCACTGCCGACACCACCGACGCCACATCTATGCGACCGCCAACCCAACACGAGCCATGTCCTTCCTGTGCGGTGAGCGGGTCGAGCTGGAACCGCTGGACCCGGACGACGGGACCCACGTCGAGGCGTACCGAGAGACGCGGAACCTGCAGCCGATGCGCGAGACCGGCGGCTACGAGGCCGGCCTGACGGCCGCGGAGGCCCGCGACCGCATCCGCGAGCGGCGCGGGACGGAGGGGGCCATCTGCGCGATACGCGCCGAGGGGACGGTCCAGGGCTGGGCGGGGGTCGCGCTGCACGACGACCGGGCGCGCGAGGGCGAGGTCAGCTACTACGTCCTGCCGGGCGGCCAGGGGAAGGGGTACGCCACCGACGCCGTCCGGACGCTGGCGGCGTTCGCGTTCGACTCGCTGAACGCCCACTCGCTCGTGGGCCGTGTCCGCGCGGACAACGACCCGAGCCGCCGCGTCGTCGAGAAGGCCGACTTCACCCACGAGGGGACGCGCCGGGAGTCGCTCTACACGGACGGGACGTACCACGACGTCGCCATCTACGGGCTGCTCCGCGAGGAGTTCGAGGCGGCCCGAGCCCCGGACGACGCGGAGGAGGGGGCGGACGAGCAGGACTGACCCGAACGGCGCCTGAAGCCTCATGCCCGCCCGGCACGGGAGGACGGACCTGCGACGGCGGGCGTCCGCGGCGGCTGCTCCGGGCAACGGGACCGTGGCCCGGCGGGTCCTCCGACGGGTCGATTTCCGGGCCGGCAGCCGGCGCTTCCGCTTCGACGGCGACCGGTTCCGGGCGACGGTCGGGTCCACACGCCGGAGCCGTGACCCGGACGGGAGCCGGAACGACCGCCCCCGGGTCGGGGTAGTCAGTCGTCGTCCTGGTCCACGACCTCGGCGCTGGTGGCGGCGTCGTCGGGGTCGTTCCGCGGCGAGGAGGGGTGGTAGTCGGTCTCGTACTCGCCGGGACGGCCGTCGACCCGGTCGGGGTTGATGCGGCCGGCCAGCAGCATGAAGTCGAGCACCGTACAGTGCAGCATCGCCTCGACGACGGGCACGGCTCGCGGCGGGAGCGAGGGGTCGTGGCGGCCGACGACCTGCACCTGTTTTTGTTCCTCCGTCTCCCAGTCGTAGGTGGTCTGCTCCTTCGGGATGCTGGTCGGCGCGTGCCAGGTCATCTCGCCGTAGATGGGCTCGCCGGTGGTGATGCCGCCCTGGAGCCCCCCGTGGTCGTTGCCGACGGGGACGGGGTCGCCCGCCTCGGCGACGACGTCCTCCGGTGCGTCCTCGGCCCCCATCCGGGTCCAGTCCTCGTTCCGGTCGATGCCCCGGACGGACGCGGCCTCGCGTCCGAGGCCGAACTCGAAGGCCGTCGTCGCCGGAACGGACAGCATGGCCTGTCCGAGCCGCGCCGGGAACGAGTCGAACCGGGGCGCACCCAGCCCCCGCGGCACCCCGCGCATCTCGAACTCGATGACGCCGCCGATCGAGTCGCCCTCCTCCTGGTAGCGGTCGATGGCCTCACGCATCTCCTCGGCGGTCTCCGGGTGGGCACAGCGCACCTCGTTCTCCTCGGTGTGTTCGAGCATCTCCTCGAAGCTCACCTCCGGCGCCCGGATGTCGCCGATCTGGTTGACGTGGGCCTTGATCCGCACGTCGTGGTCGCTCGCCGCCAGGACCGCCTTCGCGACGGCGCCCGCGGCGACCCAGTTCACCGTCTCCCGGGCCGAGGAGCGCCCGCCGCCGCCCCAGTTCCGAGTGCCGAACTTCGTCGAGTAGGTGTAGTCGCCGTGGCTCGGCCGCGGGGCCGTCACGAACGGCTCGTACTTCCCCGAGCGGGCGTCCTTGTTCTGGATCACCATCCCGACCGGCGTCCCGGTGGTGTAGCCGTCCTGCACGCCGGACTTGATCGACACCTCGTCGGGTTCGCCCCGGGAGGTCGTGATCATCGACTGGCCGGGCTTGCGCCGGTCGAGCTCGCGCTGGACCGTCTCCTCGTCGATGGGGACGCCCGCGGGACAGCCGGAGACGGTGCAGCCCATCGCCTCGCCGTGGCTCTCGCCGAACGTCGTGAACCGGAAGAGCCGGCCGAACTCGTTGCCGTTCATTGGTATCGTTTGTGTGGTGGTCGCATTTAGGTGGTGCGTTCCGGGCAGGACTGGACCGCCCGGAGGGTGGCGTCGGTGGCGGGTTCGCACCCGCCGGCGAGCCGGAACCGACAGGTTCCTACCGCCGACGGCCGCGCACCCCGTCATGCCCAAGCTAGCGCGCATCGAGACGGACGCGGGCGTCGAGCGCGGCGAGTACGAGGATGGCGTGGTCACGGTCGACTCGGGGACGTACGACGTGGCGACCGACGAGGCGACGCTGCGTGCGCCCTGCGAGCCGTCGGTGTTCTACTGCGTCGGCCGCAACTTCGGCGAGAAGGTCGAGCAGATGGACTACGAGATCCCCGACGAGCCCGACTTCTTCATCAAGCCGCCCGTCTCGCTGCACCCGCCCGAGCAGCCAATCCCGTACCCCGCTTTCTCCTCGGAGCTGACCTACGCCGGCGAGCTGGCGGCGGTCATCGGCGAGCGCTGCACGCACGTCGCCGAGGACGCGGTCGACGACGTGATCGAGGGGTACACGATACTCAACGACCTGGACTGCCTGGACCAGGAGCGCCGCACGGCGCGGAAGGCGTTCGACGCGAGCGGCCCGCTCGGACCCGTCGTCGACACGGACGTCGACCCCGTGGGTCTGGAGATGGAGACCCACATCAACGGGGAGCGCCGCCAGCACGACAACACCGAGAACATGTTCATCGGGCCGCGCGAGGTGGTGGCGTTCATCTCCGAGCGGTTCACCCTGACGCCCGGCGACGTGGTCTCCTTCGGCTCGCCGGCCAACCCCGGCCTCGTCGAGCCGGGCGACGAGATCGAAATCCGGTACGAGGGCATCGGGACGCTGCGGAACACGGTCGGCGCGCGCGACTAGCCCCGGCCGGGCCGGGGGTGCGTGCAACCGCAGCGTGGCCCCCGCCCCCCTACCGCACCACCAGCACCGGCCTGTCGGCCCCGTTCACGACCCGCTCGGCCGTCGAGCCCATGTTGATCCGTTTCTCGCGCCCCTCGCGGCCGTGTGTGCCGACGACGATGAGGCCCACGTCCACGTCGGCCGCGCAGGCGAGCACCTCGCGGAAGGGGACGCCGTCGCGGACATCCGTCTCGACGTGGACCCCACTGGCGCTCGCGGTCCCGGCGGCGTCGTCGACGGCCGTCTGTGCGCGCTCGCGCAGTTCCGCCCGAGTGTCGTCGGTGTCGTCGGCCGCGAGCGCGATGCGCTCGTCGGCGACCGAGAGGGCGTGCAGCGTGGCGCCGTGGGCGTCGGCGGTCGTGACGGCGTGGTCGAGCGCGGCGCCGGCGGCCTCGCTGCCGTCGGTCGCGAGCAGGATGGCGTCGTACATGTCCCGGCGGAGGCAGTGGGGATACTTGAAACCGCCCCCGACGCCGCGCCGGCGGGGGGGTGGCAGAAAAGCCTTTGACCTGCCCCTCCGACCTCCGCGTGTGGATGAAGAGCGCAGTATCGAGGAGATACTGAACACGATCGGCGATGAACACGCCAGAAGGGTCCTCGCGGCCATCAGCCGGAACCCCCGCTCGGCGAAGGAGTTGGCCGGCGAGTGCGACCTCTCGCTGCCGACCATCTACCGGCGGCTAGAGCTACTTCAGGAGCACGAACTCATCACCGAGCGGACGGCGGTCGCGGAGGACGGCAACCACTACAACATCTACGAGTGTAACTTCGACTCTACCGTCATCAGCTTAGAGGACGAGGAGTACAAGATGCGCATCTACCGGGAGGAGAACCTCCCAGACCGGTTCGGCAAGCTCTGGGACGAACTCGGCGCCGAGTCCGAGTGACGGGGCGGCTCCCGAGTCGGAAACCGACCGGGTGGTTTTTTGACCCGGTGGGACGCCTCCACAGTAAGGATGGTCGACGTGTTGCAGGGGGTGCTCATCCTCATGCGGCTGATACTGTTCGGGCTCTCGCTGGGACTGACCGTCATCAGTTTCCAGTCCTACCAGCGCCGGCAGTCCCAGCGGCTCCAGTACGCCTTCATCGGCTTCGCCTTCATCAGCATGGGCGTGGCCGTCACCAACCTCACCACGCAGATCGGCACCACGGGCGCGGCTGCCGGCTCGGAACTGGTCTACCTGCAGGTCGCCGAGACGGTCCCGTTCATCGTCGGGTTCCTGATGATCTACCTCTCGCTCTACCGCTGAGCGCATCCTGTGGGACGCCTCGAGTACCGCCATGTGGGTGAAATCGGTCGAACGGGCGACGGACTGCATCCGAGACACTGGCTCGTCGTGGCTATCCGCCGGACATCCCCGACACCGCTCGGTCTCGCGTCGCGCTCCCAGCCCGAATCGCCGCCGTCCGGGCGTTTTTGCCCCGTCCCGGCGAGACACCGGTATGTCCGTCTCCGAGACGTTCGACCCCGACGCATGGGAACCGGTCGACGGGTTCGACTTCCGCGACCTGACCTACCACCGGGGGACCGACGTGCCGGCCGTCCGGATCGCCTTCGACCGGCCCGCCAAGCGCAACGCCTTCCGCCCGGAGACCGTCGACGAGCTCTACACCGCGCTCGACGACGCCAAACGCCGGACGGACATCGGCTGCGTGGTCCTCACGGGGAACGGCCCCTCCCCGAAGGACGGCGGGCGCTCGTTCTGCTCGGGCGGCGACCAGGCCATCCGCGGTGACGCCGGCTACGAGTACACCGCCGGCGAGGACCCCGCTCCCGACGGCGGTGGTGGCCAGCAGGCACCCAGACTCCATATTCTGGAGGTGCAGCGGCTCATCCGGCATCTCCCGAAGCCCGTGCTCTGTGTGGTGCCGGGCTGGGCGGTCGGCGGCGGCCACTCGCTGCACGTGGTCTGTGACATGACGCTCGCGAGCGCGGAGCACGCCAAGTTCCTCCAGACGGACCCCGACGTGGCGAGCTTCGACGCCGGCTTCGGGTCGGCCTACCTCGCCAACCAGGTCGGCCACAAGAAGGCCCGCGAGGTGTTCTTCCTCGGGAAGACCTACTCCGCCGAGGAGGCCGTCGAGATGGGGATGGCGAACGCGGCGGTCCCTCACGACGAGCTGGAGGACGTGGCTCTGGAGTGGGCCGCCGAGATGACGAGCAAATCGCCGATGGCGATGCGGATGCTGAAGTACGCGTTCAATATGGACACGGACGGGCTGGTGGGCCAGCAGGTGTTCGCGGGCGAGGCGACGCGGCTGGGGTACATGACTGACGAGGCCGCCGAGGGCCGGGACGCGTTCAACGAGGGTCGTGACCCGGACTTCTCCGAGTTCCCCTGGCACTACTGAGCCGCTCGTCCCGACCGTTCGTCGCCGTCCGGCCACAGGTATCAAGTGGCGGGCTGGAATGAGAATCACGCAATGGGGGCTCGTTCCGAGCCGACGGAGTCGGCGAGCGACGTCGGTTCCGAACCGGTCGACACCCTCCGCGTCCGGGGTCCCTCGCTTCTCATACTCGCGTTCGGCATCGGGTTGCTGGCGACGACGGTCTGGAACTTCCTCCGCGAGCAGCGGACGCTGGCCGTCGAGTTGCCGCCGCTGGCCGCGGCGCTGATCGGGCTCTCGCTGTCGACCGGGCTGCTCTATGCCGGCGTCCGGCTCTCGCGGTCCGGGTTCGACCGCGGCGAGCGGTGGCGCGTGGCCCAGGTGACGCTCGCCGGCGGCGCGGTGTTCACGGGTATCATCACGCTGACAATGATCATCCGTGCGGCCGAGGGCCGGGTGATCGCGGAGGCGCTGTTCGTCCTGTTCACGGCGGCGGGCGGCGGCGGTATCGCGGGGGCGATCATCGGGGCACTGTACGCCCGCCAGCGCCGCGACGCCCGGGTCGCCGAGTACGCCCGCGAGGAGGCCGAACGCGCCCGCGAGGAGGCCGAGGCCAACCGCCAGCAACTGGTAGTGGCCCAGGAGGAGGCCGAGCGACTCCTCGAGGAGGCCCGCGAGACGAACGAGGACCTGAGGCTCATCAACCGCGTGCTCCGCCACGACATCAACAACAGCGTGATGATCATCGAGTCGCGGGCGGGGTTCCTCCGCGACGACTTCGACGGTGCCGGGACGGTCGCCGACATGGATGACCGGGCACCGGAGTTCCTCGAGACCATCGAGGCCCAGGCCGAGGAGATCGGGCGGGAGGTCGAGCGTACGGGCGCAGTCATCGACACCATCATCGACGAGGAGCCGGACCTCCGGGGGATGGACCTCGGCGCGGCGCTACGTGCGCAGGCCGAGACGGTCCGACAGTCGTTCGACGCGACGGTGACGGTCGAGGGGCTCCCCGACGGCGGTGGCCCGCAGGTCGTGGCCAACGAGATCCTCTCGGACGTGCTCGGCAACGTCCTGACCAACGCCGTCG
Organism: Haloglomus irregulare; assembly: GCF_007421925.1. Lineage (GTDB taxonomy): Archaea > Halobacteriota > Halobacteria > Halobacteriales > Haloarculaceae > Haloglomus > Haloglomus irregulare. The sequence goes on along the minus strand of NZ_QMDX01000001.1, from coordinate 184,132 downwards.
CCCACCACGACGGTGCCACCCCGGGCATCCGGGTGACGGTCACGTCCGGTGAGGACCGCGTGACCGTCCGCGTCGCCGACGACGGGCCGGGCGTGCCGGACGAGCGGAAGGAGCGGGTCTTCTACCGCGGGGAGTCAAGCGGCGAGGGCGGGTTCGGCCTCTTCTTCGTCGACCGGATGATGGAGCAGTACGACGGCGATGTCCGCGTCGAGGACGCCGACCTGGGCGGCGCGGCGTTCGTGTTCGAGTTCCGTCGCGCCTGACCGCCCGCGATGGGCGGCTCCGTCGGGTTCAAACCCCGCCGTCTCGAAGCCGCAGCCAATGGACCAGGGTATCCTGCGGACGCTCAGGTCACCGCTCGTGCAGGTCGAAGCGCCGCCCGGGAGCGTGGTCGCCGCCAAGATCGAATCGCGCAACCCCGGCGGGAGCGCCAAGGACCGCCCCGCGGTCGCGATGGTGGAGGCCGCCGAGCGCGACGGCGACCTGGAGCCGGGCGACCGCATCGTCGAGCCGACGTCGGGCAACACCGGCATCGGCATCGCGCTCGTCGCCGCGGCGAAGGGGTACGACGCGACGCTCGTCATGCCGGCCTCGAAATCACCCGAGCGTCGGCAGGTGATGCGGGCGTACGGCGCCGATATCGAACTCGTCGAGGGGGACATCTCCGCGGCCAAGGACCGCGCCGACGAGCTCGAGGCCGAGGCGGGCGCCGTCCAACTCCAGCAGTTCGACAACCCGGCCAACCCCGAGGCCCACTACCGGACGACCGGGCCGGAGATCCTGGATCAGGTCGGGGACGCGGAGATCGACGCCCTGGTTGCCGGCATCGGCACCGGGGGCACCATCACCGGGGTCGGCCGGCGGCTCCGCGAGGCGTTCCCCGACATGGAGGTCATCGGCGTCGAGCCGGCCGAGAACGCCGTCCTCAGTGGTGGCGAGCCCGGCGACGACGACTTCCAGGGGATGGGTCCCGGCTTCGTGAGTCCGAACCTCGACACCGACCTCCTGGACGGAGTGGAGACGGTCGACATCGACAGCGCGGAGGCGGAGGTCCGCCGACTCGCCTGTGAGGAGGGCATCCTGGTCGGCCAGTCCTCGGCCGCGTCGAACCTCGCGGCCAGGCGGGTCGCCCGCCGACTCGCCGACGACGGCCCCCACGCGGGCGGCGACTGCCCGACCCCCGACAACCAGACGCGGCTGCTGTCGGACGAGCCGGCCGACGAGGGGGTCGCGGTCCCCGAGGACTGCCCGCTCGTCGTCACCGTCTACTGGGACTCCGGGGAGCGGTACGTCTCGACCGGGCTGTTCGACCGCGAGGACTGAGTCCATGGAGGGGGGGTCGGCGCCGCCGCGAACGCGGGACCTTTGCCGCCGTAGCCCCTCCACCCGGGCATGTACACGGGCAAGACGGGACAACCCTGCTGCCTCTGCGGTCGCGAGGAGACGACGGCCCGCATCGAGATTCCCCCGCGCGCGGTCCAGCTGCTCGATAACTCCGGTCCCATCGCCTGGCGCGACATCGAGGGCGACGTCTCGCTGCACTTCTGTGAGTCCGACTGGGAGACCGTCACCGACGTCGTGCTGGACGCGGGGATGAGCCCGCTGCCACGGTGCAACGTCGCCCACGCCTCGTTCGTCCTCCGGGAGGACTTCGAGGCGCTGCTGAACGACGTTCGGGACGAGCCGGACCAGCGCCCGCTGGAGCAGGAGATGCGGACCGATGCCGAAACGGTCGTCACCGAGTACGACGACGACGACGCGCTCCACGACGAGCGCGACCTCGTGGAGGCCCGCATCGTCCGCATGGCGTTCGACGAACTGGAACGGGACGCGACTGCCTGACTGTTCGTTAAACAAAAATCAGCCCCGAAACCCCGGCAAACTACCAGTTGACCTGTTGTTTAGAAGATTATACAGTTGTCTGACGCAAGAACTATGCAATATCCGGGTGTCCGTCCCTCATACGGGGGCTGCTCATGCCGAATGGTGACCGCGCGACCGTCCTGGTCGTCGATGACGAGCCCGACATCGTTGACCGGCAGGCCACACGGCTGGAGAGCACCTTCCGGGTCCATCGTGCCTACGGCGGCCGAGAGGCCCTGGCCGAATTCGACGGGGCGGTCGACGTCGCGCTCCTGGGCCGGCGGATGCCGGATCTGTCCGGCGACGAGGTGCTCTCGCGGTTCCGCGAGGCGGGCCACGACTGCCGCGCGGTGATGCTGATCGGCGTGGGGCCCTCCCCCGATATCGCCGAGACGGGGTTCGACGACTACCTCCGGAAACCCGTCGACGAGGACGCCCTGTTCGACTGCGTCGAGAGCCTGCTCGCCAGGCGGACGTACGACACCGTCCTGCGGGAGTTCTACTCCGTCGCCCGTCGCACCGCCCTCATAGAGACCGAACACGGCGCCGCCGAGCTGGCAGACCACGGCGCCTACCGGCGACTCGTCGAGCGGCGCAGGGAGCTCCAGGACCGGCTGGATGACGCTGTTGATGACCTCCGGGAGATGGAACGGTTCGCCGTCGCCATCGGCGAGGCCATCCCCGACTCGGAGGATCCTGGCAGCGGGCCCCGCGCCGACAGCGACTGATGCCGCCCGGATCAGGCCCCGAGCCCCAGCACCATGCGTGTCTCGCCGGCCACCTCGGCCATGATGCCGATTCTCGGCGGCAACAGTCCCCCATGGTTCGCCCCTGTTCGCACTGTGCGGTACCGGTCTAAACGCTATTAGCTACTGTTCGGAGTTCTGATCAGGCGCTGAATCACGTAATTTTATGTACTGGTCTGGGTAAATCCAATACAAGGAAGATGAACGGAAGCACTCTCCGACCAGCGTGGCTCCTCGTGGTGGTGCTGGCGGCGGCGCTCGGCACCGGCGGGGTCGTGGCCGCCGGTGAGGCACCGCTCGCCGATGCCGGCCTCGACCAACAGGTCTCCCGGAACGCGACGGTCCTCCTCGACGCCGCCGGGTCCCGTGACCCGGACGGTGCCGTCCGAACGTACCGCTGGAGCATCGAGACGCCGGCCGGACTGACCGTCCGACCCGCGAACGCCAGCGCGGCGCGGACGAGCTTCGCGGCCCGCCAGCCCGGCCGCTACGAGGCGACTGTGACCGTCTGGGACGACGACGGCCACTCGGCCTCGGACACGCTCTACGTCGACGTGGCGTCCGGCGGTCCGCCCCCGTCCGCCCCCGCCCCGGATACGAGCCCCCCGTCAGGTCCGGAGAGGCCGTCCGAGCCGACACCGACCGGGAGTTCGGACTCGGCCGGGACGACAACAACGTCCTCCACTGGCCCCGGCTCCGGGTCAGTCCCAGCCTGCCCCGACGGCGAGCGGTACCTCCGGCCGTTGGGCCAGTGCGGTGGCGTCACCGACCAGCCGCCGACCATCACCATCAGCGGCCCGACCGTCGTGGCGCCGGGGTCGAGCCACACCTTCGAGGCCGACGCGCGAGACTACCCGGACGGTATCGACCGCGTCGAGTGGGCCGGTGGCGAGACGGGGACCATTGTCCTCCGACAGTTCCCCGACGCGGCGACCGAGCGCACGCTCCGCGCGACCGTCCACGACGGCGAGGGGAACACGCGGACCGCCCGGCATACCGTCTACGTCGGGAGCCAGGACCTACCACCCGAAACGACGGTGTCGGTCTCCGGTACCAGCTGTGTCGGGGAGCCGGTGAGGTTAGACGGCACGACCACGCCACGGGCCGGTGACCGTATCGAGCGGACCTGGTGGACCGGTGGCGACGCCAGTTTCACTCCGGGTGAACCCGGCGTCTACTCGCGCACGTTCCACGCTGCCGACGACGACGGCCAGAAGAGCACGGCTACCGGGCAGATTCGTGTGGAAGAGTGTGAAAGGACAAAAATCCGTGAGTCTGAAATTGGAAGACCGACAGAGACTGACCGAGTGATCATCATCGGCTCGGACACAAACGTCCAAGCAACCAGTGACGTACGGGGCTTGACACGAGAGACGTACGGCGAGGACGCAGAACGTATGGGTGGTGGGTTCGTCGGAAGCGTCGCCGACGCGGGAGAGGGATTCGTCCACATCGCCCGGAACTCCGGTGAGACCGTGGCAGGACAGGAGGAGCGAGTGTTACGCCGAGAGCGTGTCGACGAATCGACCGCGCGGCGCGCAGTGCGAACGAGCCAGGGTGAATACGGCAGGGTCGAAACCGCTCCCGACGAGTCACCGTCGGAGTTGCTGTTCACCGATGATCGGGCACTGACCGACCCCACCGTTGTCGACGGGGTCGACCCGGATGCGGACCGGTACGTTGTCGTGGTCAAGCAGGACTCCAGACAGGACATCGTGAACCGGTTCCGGAACGGCCCCGAGGACGTCGATAGTGAGGCCGCGCCGATCGAGTCATCCGAGCAGTCCATCGCTCCTGCTCCGGCTGAACGCTCCGAGAGCGGTGGCACTCCCCTCGATACCATCGATCCGGTGACGGAGGTTGGAGCGTCGGCCGCCGACCGTGCGGAGAACGTCTACTACGAGGGCCTGACGCTCAGGGATCGACTGCTCGACGATGGCACCTCCGTCGAGGATGCCTCCGATATCCTCGGGGACCGGGCAGAGGACGCGCTTGAGGGTACCTCAGCAGGGACGACCTCGGCCCCCGATTCGGACGACAGTTCGACGGGGTCATCTGAGGAGAGCAAGCCCGAACCCGCCGGTGGAGAGGCTAGCTCCGTGACCGATGGGAGCGCACCCGACGGCGTGGATGCCAGCAGTTCAGTCGGGTCCAGTGCTCGGCAGACCTCCTCGCGAGAGGGACCACCGAGCGATAGCAGCGACGGACCCGCGGATACAGTAATGGATGCTGTAGATGCGCTGAACCCGCTCTCCGACTTGGAATCCGGCGCCGATGACTCCACATCCAGCGATGGTTCGAGCGACGATGGTACGGACGGACCCTCGTGGAACATCCCCGATTCAGCCAGTGGCACAGACGACAGCTCCGAGTCGGATACGGCCAGTTCTTCGGGTTCCGGCAGTTCGAACGGCCCCGATATCAGCCCCGGTTCCGACTCCGCATGGGACCTGTAAATATGGATTCCGCGTGATCATCGAATGAACAGACGACGACTGCTCCTCGGAATCGCCGGATCATCGATTCCGCTCACCGGTTGTAGTGGAATCGGCGACACTGGCTCCACGCCGTCTCCTACACCGAAACCGATGACCGATTTCGTTGCCAGCGAACATACCGAGGTCGACGAGGTCGTCCCGTACGAGCTGGCGATCCATGAGGAGACCAATCGGGTACGGGAGAGTCGGGGGCTCGAGACAGTTGCCTATGACCCACAGATTGCCTACGTGTCAAGAAAGTATAGTCAAAAATTAGCTGACTTAGACGAGGTAAAGCACAATATCGGCGGAAGTAGTTCAGAACGGATGGAAGCTTTTGACATATACTGCACAGATATTTCAGAGAATCTGTACATGTCAGATATAACACAAAAAGGAGCGAAATCAATATCTGGTGACATGATGGCTACATTCGCCACGAATTATTGGCTCGCTTCCGAAGAAGGCCATCGCGAGAACCTCCTCAGCGACGAGTGGGCATACGAGGGAATCGGCGTCTACGTGACCGCCGACGCCCGGGTGTACGTGACACAGACGTTCACGGCGCGGGACTGCGACGGTCCGGGGGACCCGCCGCGGTACGGCGAGGGATACGATGGATAGGCGGTCGTTCGTGGTCGCGGCCGCGGCCTTCATCGCCGGATGTGGAGGCACGACCGACGACGGGGACGAACCCACATCGAGGACGGGGACGACGGACGCACCGACGTTCACCACGCCATCGGCGAGTCCGAGCCCCACACCGCGGCCGGGGGCGGTCAAAGCGGCGATCGAGGAGTCTCGAAGCCAACTGGCCGACGCACTCGGGGCTATCGAGGCCGCCGAGGTCGTCGAGGACGACGGCCCGGGCATATACAGTGAGGACGGGTCACCGGGCTACTCCGAGGGCCTGAGTGCGGCCGAGGAGCGGACCGTCGCCGCGCGAGAGCGACTGGAAGCGGTGAGCAGCGATGCGACCGGAGAGCAGGCAGCGACCGTCGAGCGACTGCTGCGGCTCTCGCTGTACCTGCGGGCGAAACGGTTCGTCCATCGGGGCCTGCTGAACGCGTTCATCGACTACGAACTCGGTGTCGGGAGCCTGCAACAGCGTCCCGGCGAGGCAGCCGAGACCCTGCAACAGGGGGCCGAGCGCTTCGGACGGGCGAACGAACTCCGTGCGCGTGCTCGGGCACGGTTGGAGGAGGTCAGGGAGACGGAGGGGCCGGTCGCCGTCGACGGGTTCGAACTGCCGACCGAGCGCGACGGACTAAGGGCTGCCGGACGCATCGTCGGTCGGTTCCGTCCCTCGGCGGCGGGGTTCGCCACCTTCGGGTTGACATTACGGTCGCTGTCCCGGGCCGAGGAGCGTCACCGAGACGATGGGGATCACGAGGGCGCACGTTCGGCCTTCCAGGCGGCTGTGTCCAACGCGGCGGAGGGCGCTCCCTCGCTCAGAACGGCCGCCCGGCGCGGTATCGCGACGGACGCCGAGCACCGGGAGTTCGCCTGTCGCCTGTCGGAGCTCGAGGGCGGAGCGCGGGCCGGCGCCGACGCGATGGGAGCGTTCGCGGCCGGCGACGAGTCGAGAGGGAAGGACCTCTACCAGCAGTATCGGTCGGTGATCGAGAACGTGACCGACATCTGTGCCGAGGCGGCCGAAGGCGACTGACCGGACCGCACTGGAGCGGCTGTCGTCCGCTCAGGCGCCGATGTACTCCTCGTTGATCACCCAGTCACCGTCGTCGTCCCGTATCATGTACTCGCCGTAGTACGGGACGCGGTCCTCGACGGTCTCGCGGAGGGTCTCCCGGATGTCGGGCTTCGTCATCTCGCCCATCGGCTTCAGGTCGTCGTTGCGGTTGAGACAGCCCTTGAGATAACCCTCGTGCGTGACCCGCACCCGATGGCAGTTGGCGCAGAACTCCTCGTTGCCAACGGGGTCGACGATCTCGACCATCCCCTCGCCGTCGCCGTCGTCGTCGGGGACCCAGTAGCGGCGCCGGTCGTGCATCTCGCGGTGTTCGATGCGGTCGGCCTGCTCCTCGAGCCAGCCGTGGACGCGGTCGATGTCGACGGCCCACTCGGGGCGGCCGGCGAGCTCGGGCATGTACTCGATGAGCTGGAGCTGGAGCCCCTCGTTGGCGGCGACGTGGTCGACCATCTCCGGGACGTAGCCCGCGGTCTGTTCGAAGACGACCATGTTCAGCTTCACCGGCGTCAGCCCGGCGTCGACGGCGGCTTGCACACCCTCCAGCACAGCGTCGTACTGTGTGCTCTGGGTGACATCCTCGAACGCGGTCGGGTCGAGCGCGTCCTGTGAGACGTTCACCCGGTCGAGCCCGGCCTCGCAGAGTGCCTCCGCCCGCCCGGGGAGGAAGGTCCCGTTGGTGGTGAGCGAGGTCTCCATGCCGTCCGGTGCGCGGCGGACGATCTCCTCCAGGTCCTCGCGGAGCATCGGCTCGCCGCCAGTGAACTTCACCTTCCCCACGCCGAACTCGGCGACGACCTCGAGGAAGCGAACGACGTCGTCGGTCCCCATCTCGTCGTCGGCGGGCTCCATCGGCCCACGGGTGTCGCCGAGCCCCTCGTTGTGGCAGTAGACGCAGTCGAAGTTACAGCGATCGGTCAGTGACACCCGGACCCCTGTCAGCTCCCGCCCGAAACCGTCCACTAACATACCCGCCAGTTCGTCCGGAGATGTTTAACGATACGGCTAGACAACGCCCGAGCGTAACTGTTCGAGGTTACGCCACCGGTGGCGATTGCGGGTGCCGGGTGGCTTAACCGCGTTCCCGACCAATCAGGTGTAATGAGTGACGCCCCGTCGGCCCCAGCCAGCGACGCCAGGGCCGAAGCGGAGGAGTCGGTGGCAAGCGATACCTTCGGTGCGCTCGGCAGCGAGACGCGGATGGGAATCGTGCGGACGCTGTTCGAGGCCGAACGCGACGAGGGCGCCCCGGCGACGCGCCCGTTCTCGGCGCTGTTCGAGGCGAGCGACGAGGAGACGACTGCCGGGTTCGCCTACCACCTCCGCCAGCTCCCGGACACCTATCTGGAGAAGGTCGCGCTCGACGACACGGACCGTGACGCCGGCTCCGACGCGAGCACGGACGATTTCGAGGGGTACCGGCTGACCGCCGCGGGGCGTCGTGTCGCGCGAGCCGTCGTGTCGGGGGCGCTCACGGAGAGCGTCGACCGCGACCCGGTCGAACTGGATGCGCCCTGTCCCTTCTGTGCGGCGTCGGCGCTGCAGGCGGCCGGCGACGACACCGTCCTGACGGTGGGTTGCACCGGCTGCGAGCGCGAGGTGCTCGCGCTGCCGTTCCCACCGGCGGGCTACCGGACCCACGACGACAGCGCGCTCCCGGGGGCGGTCGACCGCTACCACCGCGGGCGCATCACCACCATGGCCGGCGGCACCTGCCCGGAGTGTGGCGGTTCCGCGGAGACGGTGGCCGAACTCCCCGACCGGCCGGCCGAGGGCGACGGGAACGCTGCGGCCAAGGATGAGGATGACGTCGCGGCTCCCGCCGCCCGCGCCCGGATGACCTGCGGGGCCTGTGGCTACCGGCTCCGCTGTCCGGTGACGCTGACGGTGCTCGACGAACCGGCGGTCGTCTCGACGTTTCACGCGGCCGGCATCGACCTCTCGAAGCGGCCGCTCTGGAACGTCGGTCCGGAGTGGCGCGAGCGCGTCGTCTCGACGGACCCGCTCGCCGTCCGGGTGAGTGCGGCGGTCGGCGGCGAGGCGGTCGCCTGCTTCGTCGCGGGTGACCTCTCCGTGCTCCACACCGACCGCACGTCGCTCGATGACGACCCTGACGGCGACGGGGAACCGCCCCGGGCCGAGGACGCGAGCGAGCCGCTCGAACACGGGAACGGGTCCACCGAATCGGAAACCGAGGTTCGCGGGGAGACGGGCGCGAGCGTCGAGGCGGACGCCGCGACCGCCTGAGTTGGGAACGAGCGCCGCGGTAGGTCTCTACTCCTCGTCCAGCAGTCCGTTCTCGTCGAGGTGGTCGGCGATCTCCGAGCGCTCGAGCGTCTCGAAGCTGCCGGTCTCGACGGGGATGGTCGCCGCGCTCATGCCCTCCGGGGTGAGGCCGCCGTCGGCGGTGGCGGCGAGCGCATCGAACGCCAACTGGAGCCCGTCGTCGACCGTCTCGACCTCGGGGTAGTTCGCCTCGAGTTCGTCCTGTGCCTCGCGCTGGTTGCCGCCGACCGCGACGGCCTTCCACTCGTAGGGAGTGCCCGACGGATCGGTCTCGAACAGGCGGGGGGAGCCGTCCTCGTCCACGCCGCCGATGAGGAGCGCACAGCCGAAGGGCCGCGCGCCGCCGGTCTGGGTGAACTCCTGGATGTTGTCGGTGATGGCCTTTGTGAGCGTCTCCACGTCGACGGCCTCGCCGTAGCGGAGCCGCTCGACCTGGGCGCGCCGGCGGGACAGATCGACGAGCTGGCGCGCGTCCGCCGCGTGACCGGCGGTCGCGATACCGAGGTGTTCGTCGGCCTTGTGGATCTTCTCGACGCTCTCGGCGACCTGCAGTGAGGAGCGCAGGCGGCCGTCGGCGGCGAGCACGACGCCCTCCGGCGTGCGGACACCGACTGCCGCGGTCCCGCGTTTCACGGCCTCACGCGCGTACTCCACCTGGTAGAGCCGGCCGTCCGGCGAGAAGATGGTGATACCGCGGTCGTACGCCTGCTGTTGGCTGTTCTGCATTATTGGATATCTCCGGTCGCCCCGTTCATGAGGGCACCGGTCCCGTCACGCCTCTCCGTCTCTACGCCGTCGCTCGTCACCCGCGCCACGACAACACCGTTGCCCGAAGCGGTGTCACGCTCGCTGGCCGCCAGCACCGCATCGACCGCCGTCGGGACGACCGCCTCGATATCGGCGTCGGGGTCGTACTCGCGCTCCAGCGCCCCGGTCGCGACCGTCATCCCGCTGCCGGTCGCGGCGTAGGCCGACTCCTCGATTCGGCCGCCGGCGCCGTCGAGCTGGTAGAGGTGTGGCTCGGCGCCCTCCGTGCCGGGGTCGACGCCGCCGAGCAGCGGGCTCACCGGCAGGCCACGCAGCAGGCCGCTCGCGACGCTGGAGAGTGCCTCCATGCTCATCCGCCGGTCGCGGCGGGTCCGGTAGAGGTCGCTCTCCGCGCGGAGCTGCTTGATGTATGCCTGCGCGGCCCCGACCGAGCCGGCGATGGTGAGCGCCGCCGTCGGGTGGACCTGCTCGACCTTGACCACGTCCTTGTTCGAGACGAACCGGCCGCCGAGCGAGGCCCGCCGGTCGGTCGCGAGGACGACGCCGTCGGCCGCCACCAGCCCGACCGTCGTCGTGCCGGTGCTGTACTCGGCGGCTCCGTCGCCGGCGACCCCGTGGTCCCCGTCGGCGAAGCCGTCCTGAAGGCCCGCGCCCGTCTCGAACCGGTCGCCGGTCGGCGACCCGTCCGCCCCGAGCGTCGGGCGGTCGTTGGGATTCATACGACCGATACTCGGGGCGGGATGGGGATACGTGCTCGCTAAAATTTCCCGTAGCCGAACGTCTCTCGAAAACTCGGACCGTCCGAGCCGGACGGGTCGGCCGCGGGAGGCGGAGATCGTCGGCCTGTCGCTCGGGGGGCCTCTCCCTGGGAGCCGTCGAGGCCGGCGGGGCCCCCTGGCTATGGCCGGTATCCGCGGTGGTGCTCGGCCCCTTCGACCCGGGGGACGCCCGTCCGGGCGTCACAATCCTTATCGCTCGCAGGGCGCCTATCCTCGGTAATGGTAGACAGGGACGCCGTTCTCGACGCGCTGCGGACGGTACAGGACCCCGACCTGGGCGACGACATCGTCTCGCTGGGGCTGGTCAACGACGTGACCGTGGGCGACGCCATCGAGGTGGACCTCGCGCTGGGGGCGCCGTACTCCCCGACGGAGACCGGCGTCGCCGAGGACGTCCGCGGGGCGCTGTCGGGCTTCGGCCTGTCGGTCGAGCTGTCGGCGAGCGTCGACCGCGGGGTCGCGCCGGAGGACCAGATCCTCCCGGGGGTGAAGAACGTCATCGCCGTCGCCTCCGGCAAGGGTGGCGTCGGCAAGTCGACCGTCGCGGTCAATCTGGCGGCCGGGCTCGCGGACCGCGGCGCCCGTGTCGGCCTGTTCGATGCCGACGTGTACGGCCCGAACGTGCCCCGCATGCTCGACGCCGGGGAGCAGCCCAAGGCGACCCAGGACGAGACGATGGTCCCCCCCGAGCAGTACGGGATGAAGCTGATGTCGATGGACTTCCTGCTGGGCGAGGACGACCCCGTCATCTGGCGGGGCCCGATGGTCCACAAGATCATCACCCAGCTGTGGGAGGACGTCGAGTGGGGGGCGCTGGACTACATGATCGTCGACCTGCCGCCGGGGACCGGGGACACCCAGCTGACGATGCTGCAATCGGTGCCGGTGTCGGGCGCGGTCATCGTCACGACCCCGCAGGAGGTCGCGCTGGACGACGCCCGGAAGGGGCTGCGCATGTTCGGCAAGCACGACACGCCCGTTCTGGGCATCGTCGAGAACATGGCCGGCTTCCGCTGCCCGGACTGCGGGAGCACGCACGACATCTTCGGGTCCGGCGGCGGCGAGCGGTTCGCCGAGGAGAACGACATGCCGTTTCTGGGGAGCGTCCCGCTTGACCCTGCCGTCCGCGAGGGTGGCGACGCCGGGGAGCCGGTCGTGCTCGACGACGACAGCGAGACCGGGGAGTCGTTCCGCGGGTTCGTCCGGACGGCCGCGAACATGCAGGGAATCGTCCACCGGCGCCGCGAGCAGGGGGCGGCGCGCACGCCGGAGCAGTGAGCGACGACGCGACCGCCGGTCCGGGGGGCGAGGGCGGGACGGGAACGCCTGAGGACGACCCCGAACGGGCGGCGCTCATCCGCGAGGTGGCCCGGGACGTTCGGGGCGAGAGCGACGAGTCCGAGCGGGTGGCTGCCGTCCTGTTCCGGGTGTCGGACCTGTACGACCCGGGCGAGGAGACGGACTCCGGATCCATCTACCGGAACATGCGAACCATCCTGCAGGTGAGCGAGCGCGGGACGCTCGCACGCGACCGGGACTGACCACGACGCCGAGACGGCCCCGGAGCGTCGGGACACGTCCTGGCACACCGGAACGGCATCACTACGTTTTTATGCACCTGCACGGTAGTTCCGGACGCAAACACTGTAGCGGGTGCTCGGCACCCGCGAGTTCCGGCTCGGCCGGGGCGAGATTACCACAAAGAACGGCTTAGCGGCGGTGGCCGAGTGGTCTAAGGCGCAGGGTTGCTAACTCTGTGGCGCAAGCCTCCGGGGTTCGAATCCCCGCCGCCGCGCTAGCCACACCAACAAGACATGAGTGCAGAAGACCCAGACGCGGACGAGGCGGAGTCCGAATCCGAGGAGGAGGACATCCGCTACTTCGTCCGTATCGGACAGACCGACCTCGACGGTACCAAGTCCGTCGAGCGGTCGCTAACGGAGTTGAACGGCATCGGTCACCGGGCCGCCCGCCTCATCGCGGAGAAGGCGGAGGTCGACCGGCGCGCCGTCTTCGGCAAGCTCGACGACGAGACCATCGAGGGTGTCGTCGAGCTCGTCGAGGGGTACGCCGACGAGGTGCCCGACTGGATGAACAACCACCGCACCGACTACTTCAGCGGGGAGACGACCCACGAGATCGGCAACGAACTCGAGATGACGCGTCGTCAGGACATCAACCGCATGAAGATGATCGACTCGTACAAGGGTACCCGCCACGAGCGGGGCCAGAAGGTCCGCGGACAGCGGACCAAGTCGACGGGCCGAACGGAGGGCACCATCGGCGTCAACGTCGAGGCGATCAAGGAAGAGCAGGCCGAGGAGGCCGCGGCTGAGGAGGAATAATGGCACTCGGTAGCAACACCAAGTTCTACGAGACACCGAACCACCCGTACCAGGGCGAGCGCATCAACGAGGAGTCCGGACTGCTCGACCGCTACGGGCTGAAGAACAAGGAGGAGCTGTGGCGGACGCAGTCGACGCTGCGCTCGTTCCGGCGGGAGGCCCGCTCGCTGCTGGGCCAGACCGAGCCGGACGCGGCGGCACAGCGGGCCCGCGACCAGTTCCTCGCGCGACTGCGCCGCATCGGCCTCATGGGCGAGGACGACGGGCTGGGCGACGTGCTGGCCCTCGAGGTGACCGACATCCTCGAACGGCGACTGCAGACGGTCGCCTACCGGCAGGGGCTGGGCAACACGGCCGACCAGGCGCGACAGTTCATCGTCCACGGGCACGTTACCGTGCGCGACGCCCGCGTCACGCGGCCGGGCTACACGGTCGATACCGCCGAGGAGGACCACATCGAGTTCGACGAGTCGAGCCCGCTGGCCGACGACCTCCATCCCGAACGAGCAGGTGAGCAGGAATGAGCTCCCAGGAAGACGTATCACAGGACCGATGGGGTGTCGCCCACGTCTACGCGTCGTTCAACAACACCGTCATCACCGTGACGGACCTGACCGGCGCCGAGACCATCGCGAAGTCCTCCGGCGGGACCGTGGTGAAGCAGAACCGCGACGAGGCCTCGCCGTACGCCGCGATGCAGATGGCCGAGGTCGTCGCCGAGGAGGTCCAGGCCGCCGGCCTGAAGGGCCTGCACGTGAAGGTGCGGGGTCCCGGTGGCAACCTGCAGAAGAGTCCCGGTCCGGGCGCCCAGGCGACCATCCGTGCGCTCGCCCGTGCGGGCCTGGAGATCGGCCGCATCGAAGACGTCACGCCCATCCCGCACGACGGGACGCGGGCACCGAAGAACAGCGGGTTCTGAGATGAGCGAGGACTACGAGGTGGAGTTCATCGACCGGGACGAACGGGACGCGCGGTTCGTCGTCCGGGACATCACGCCGGCCTTCGCCAACGGCATCCGCCGGGCCATCGTGTCGGACGTCCCCACGCTGTCCATCGACACCGTCCGTGTCATCGAGAACTCGTCGGTCATGTTCGACGAGCAGATTTCGCTCCGCCTCGGGCTCGTCCCGCTGACGACGCCCGACGACTACGACGTGGGCGAGACGGCCACCCTCGCGCTGGACGTCGAGGGGCCCGACACCGCGTACTCGGGCGACCTCGTATCGGCCGACGACCGGGTGGAGCCCGCCGACGACAACATCCCCATCATCGACCTGAAGTATCCGGAGGGGGCCGACTCCCCCCAGCGCCTCGAGATCGAGGCCGAGGCGGTGATGGACCACGGCAAGAGCCACGCCAAACATCAGGGTGGCGTGGCCGTCGGCTACCGACACCTCCAGCGGATCGAGGTCGTCGGCGACGCCGCCGACTGGGAGGACGAGCCGAACATCCTGCGGGGCGTCATCGAGGACGACGGCGAACTCGTCCCGACGGAGTCGTTCGACCACGACCTCTCGAAGCGCTACCCCGGGAAGGAGGTCGAGGTGCACGACGTGCCCAACGCGTTCGTGTTCAGCATCGAGAGCGACGGTTCGCTCCCGGTGTCCGATCTCGTTCTGAACGCGGTCGACTCGCTGGCTGACCGCGCCGACGAACTCGAGCAGGCAGTCCAGCTGTAACGACGACCGAACCACACACCCACCAACCGCGATGAATCCACGACCCCGACGCCGCGCCGCGGCTCGCGCCACGGCCGGCACACGACCGCTCACATGGGGCCCCTCCGGGGCCGACGAGCGGCGGGGCTCGATGGCCCGCGACGCCCCCGGTTGCGGGACCGAAAGCGGTTTGAAGGGTAGCAACGAACGGGTGGACGCGCGCAGGGATAGCCAAGTTTGGCCAACGGCGCAGCGTTCAGGGCGCTGTCCCGTAGGGGTCCGCAGGTTCAAATCCTGCTCCCTGCATGCCACCCTTCTGCGGAACTCACAACAATGAGCAGTAACAAGACGAACCCGAGGCTCGCCAGCCTCATCGCCGACCTCAAGACCGCCACCCGCAACGGTGGCGGCGACGTGTGGGGCGACATCGCGGCCCGGCTGGAGAAGCCGCGCCGCACCCACGCGGAGGTCAACCTGGGCCGCATCGACCGCTACGCCCAGCCCGAGGAGACCGTCGTCGTGCCGGGCAAGGTGCTCGGCTCCGGCGCGCTCCGCACGGACGTCACGGTGGCGGCCGTGAACTTCTCCGGCACCGCCGAGACGAAGATCGAGGCGGCTGGCGAGGCCATCACGCTAGAAGAGGCACTGGACCGTAATCACGAAGGCTCCGACGTCCGGGTGATCCGATGAGCTACGCCGAGTACGACGCCGACGTCGTCGTCGACGCACGGGACTGCATCCTGGGTCGCGTCGCGAGCGAGGTCGCCGAGCGCGCGCTCGACGGCGAGCGCGTCGCCATCGTCAACGCCGAGGACGCGGTCATCACCGGCCGCGAGGAGTCGACGATGGAGAAGTACCGCGAGCGGCGCCGCGTGGGCTCCGACCGGGGGCCCTACTACCCCAAGCGGCCGGACGGCATCTTCAAGCGTGCCGTCCGGGGGATGGTCCCGCACGAGACGACCCGCGGACGCGAGGCGTTCGAGCGCGTCCGGGTCTACGTCGGAAACCCCTACGAGGAGGACGGTACGGTCATCGAGGGGACCTCGCTGGACCGGCTGTCGAACATCCGCTTTACCTCGCTGGGCGATATCAGCGAGGAACTCGGCGCCAACGTCACCTGGTAAGCATGGTCACGAACACCTCAGGCAAGAAGAAGACCGCCGTCGCCCGCGCCACCGTGCAGGACGGCAGCGGCAAGGTACGAATCAACTCCCAGCCGGTCGAGCTGGTCGAGCCCGAGCTCGCGCGACTCAAGATGACGGAGCCGTTCCGCATCGCCGAGGACGAGCTGCGAGAGGGCGTCGATATCGACATCTCCGTGCAGGGCGGTGGGTTCTCCGGGCAGGCAGACGCCGCCCGGACCGCCATCGCCCGCGGGCTGGTGCAGCACACCAACGACGCCGAACTGCGGGAGGCGTTCATGAACTTCGACCGCTCGCTGCTGGTCAACGACGTCCGGCAGTCCGAGTCCAAGAAGTGGGGCGGCCCCGGCGCACGGGCCCGCTACCAGAAGTCCTACCGCTGACCCAGATACACACAAGGTGATACACCAATGATGGTACCCGTCCGATGCTTCACGTGCGGCAAGGTCGTCGGCGAGCACTGGGAGGAGTTCAAGACTCGCACCCGCGAGGGTGACGATGATCCCGAACAGGTGCTCGACGAACTCGGCGTGGAGCGCCACTGCTGTCGCCGGATGCTCGTCTCGCACAAGGACCTGGTCGACGTGGTGGCACCGTATCAATGATGGCGGGGCCAGGCAACCGCTACGAGAAGGCACGCATCATCGGCGCGCGAGCGCTGCAGGTGTCGTTCGGGGCACCGGTCCTCATCGAGACCGACCAGACCGAGCCCATCCTCATCGCGGCCGAGGAGTACGACGCCGGCGTCCTGCCGTTCACCGTCCGCCGGACCGGGCCCGGAGGCGACGCCGAATGACACTCATCACCGAGGTGCGGCTCCGTCGCATCCTCGACTCCCGTGGCTCGCCCACGGTCGAGGCCGAGGTGTACACGGAGTCGGGCGGTCACGGCCGCGCCGCGGCGCCCTCCGGGGCGTCGACCGGCGAGTACGAGGCCGTCGAGCGACCCGCCGGCGAGGCCATCGCGGCGGCCCGCGAACGAGCCGTCCCTCGCATCGAGGGGCAGGTGTACGCGGGCGACCAGCGGAGCGTCGACGCGGCGCTCCGGGCCGCCGACGGCACGGAGGCCTTCTCCGAGATCGGCGCCAACAGCGCCGTCGCCGTCTCGATGGCGGCCGCGAAGGCCGCTGCCGACGTGCTCGGGGCGCCGCTCTACCAGCATCTCGGTGGTGCGTTCCGGGGCAACGAGTTCCCGACCCCGCTGGGCAACGTCGTCGGCGGCGGCGAGCACGCCGCCGATGCGACCCACATCCAGGAGTTCCTCGCCGCGCCGGTCGGCGCGCCCTCGGTCGCGGACGCCGTCTTCGCGAACGCCGAGGTCCACGGCGCCGTCGCCGACATCCTCGAGGATCGGGGCGTCCCGGCCGCCAAGGGTGACGAGGGTGCCTGGGCGCCCGCCATCGACGACGCGACCGCGTTCGAGGTCGTCGCCGAGGCCATCGCGGCCGTCGAGGACGCGGTCGGCTTCGAGATCCGGATAGGGCTGGACGTCGCCGGGGCCGAGCTGTACGACGCCGACGCGGGCGTCTACCGCTACGGGGACCGCGAGCGGAGCCCCGCCGAGCAGCGCGACTACATCGCCGACCTCGTCGACGAGTACGACCTCGTCTACGTGGAGGACCCGCTGGACGAGGACGACTACGAGGGCTTTGCCGACCTCACCGCGCGGGTCGGCGGGGACTGTCTCGTCTGTGGTGACGACCTGTTCGTCACCAATGTCGCGCGGCTGGAGACGGGCATCGCGCGGGACGCGGGCAACAGCATCCTGGTCAAGCCCAACCAGATCGGCACGCTCAGTGACGCGTTCGACGCCGTCGAGACGGCCCACCGGGCCGGCTACGACGCCGTCGTCTCCCACCGGTCGGGGGAGACCGAGGACACGACCATCGCACACCTCGCCGTCGCGACCGCGGCCCCGTTCATCAAGACGGGCGCGGTCGGGGGCGAGCGAACCGCCAAGCTGAACGAACTCATCAGAATCGAGGAATCCGCATGAGCGACAACGAGGAAGGCCTTGAGGCAGAGACCGAGGCGTCACCCGACGCCGAGGCCGACGCCGAGGTCGACGACGACGCACCGCCCGCCGCCACGGAGGCGGCCGACACAGAGGACGCCGAGGAGGCCGAGGCCGAGACGGCCACGCCCGTCCTCGACGAGAACGTCATGCCGGACGAGGAGGCCGACCTCCTCATCCCGGTCGAGGAGTACCTGCAGAGCGGGGTCCACATCGGGACCCAGCAGAAGACGGAGTCGATGGAGCGGTTCATCCATCGGGTCCGCACGGACGGGCTGTACGTGCTGGACGTGTCCCAGACCGACCGGCGCATCCGCACGGCGGCGTCGTTCCTCTCGAACTACGCCCCCGAGCAGATCCTGGTCGCCTCCTCGCGCCAGTACGGCCGGTTCCCGGCCGAGAAGTTCGCGGAGGCCGTCGGCGCCCGGGCCCGGACCGGCCGGTTCATCCCCGGCACGCTGACGAACCCGAAGTACGACGGCTACATCGAGCCCGACGTCGTGGTCGTCACCGACCCCATCGGTGACTCCCAGGCCGTCAAGGAGGCCATCACCGTCGGCATCCCGGTCGTGGCGATGTGTGACTCCAACAACACCACCTCGAACGTGGACCTGGTCGTCCCGACCAACAACAAGGGCCGCAAGGCGCTCTCGGTCGTCTACTGGCTGCTGGCCAACGAGACGCTGGACCGCCGCGGCGCCGAGCCGACCTACGCGCTCGAGGACTTCGAGACGGAACTGTAACCGCGCAACGACCCTCGTTATCCGTCGATATCTCCCGAGTAGCGGCGGCCGCGTTCGGAACTGGCGGTTGCGACTCGAGACAATCAGATATCTCGGTTATCGGGTGCACAAGCCCGCAACCGGTCGGCACGGCGCCGGTCACTCGTCGGTCCCGTCGCCCGACCCGGGGTCCGGCGTGGTCGCCTCGGCGATGACGAGAAGAAGCGTCGCGAGGAGCAGGACCCCGCCGCCCAGCATCAGGTAGAGGTTCGTTTCGACCCCCGCGAAGTCGTCGTCACAGCATTCGGTCGGCGTCGCGGTCGCAGACTGTGCATGCGCGGGGACAGCCGTCGCCATCACGGCGAGTAGCAGGACATCGACCAGCAGGGACCGATGCGTACCGGTAGATTCATGCGCGATGGAAACTGTCTCCTGCCGACTCCCTGGTCGGTGTTCACCGCACGTCCGGCACCGCGGGCCGGAGGTCCTCGTACAGCAGGTCCGCGGGGAGGTCGTCGGGCCGGAACCAGTCGGCGGCGGTCACGCCGTCGCCGGGGACCGGCGTCGGGGCGCCGCCGCGCTGCGGGGTGGCCTCGAAGACGAGCGCCGGGTCCGGTAGCGGCGGCCGGTCGAAGGGGTCCTCGGCGACGTGGACGTGGACGGCGGTCAGGTCGTCCAGGCGGGCGGCGATGCCGGTCGCCTCGCGGACCGCGCGGCGGGCGCACTCCCGGTAGTCCTCGCCGGGGCGACGGGCGTCACCGGGGTCTGCCCAGGGGCCGTCGGCCCGCCGGACCAGCAGCAGCCGTCCCTCCGGGTCCCGGACCCGGGCGGTGGCGCCGCCGACCACGTCGAACGCCTCGAAGGCCTCCGCCAGCGCGTCGTAGGAGGCGGGGTCGGCGTCCCAGCGCCGCCGGACGACCTCCAGCTCGCCGTGCTCCGCGGCGAGGTCGCTCAGCAGGGCCCCCACGTGCCGGCGGAGCCGTGCTGCCGCGTTCGAACGGTACACGGACCGATGGTCGGCCCCCGCCGGCAAGGGCGTGTCGGCTTCGGACGTGGCGACGAGCGGTGGCCGGAGCGGCCCGGTCGTGTGGTCAGAGTCAAGTGCCCGCCACGCCGACGCCGGGGTATGACAGTCGCCTCGGCCCCCGGCAAGGTCTACCTGTTCGGGGAGCACGCCGTCGTCTACGGCGAGCCCGCGGTGCCCTGCGCCATCGAGCGCCGGGCTCGCGTGACCGTCGAGCGCCGCGACGACGACCGCGTCCGGGTCGACGCCGATGCCCTCACGCTGTCCGGGTTCACCGTCGCGTGGGGTGGTGACGCCGGCGAGACCCCCGAGCTGGACGTGCCGACGACCCTCGTGGAGGCGGCGATGGGCTACATCGACGGGGCGGTCGCGCAGGCACGGGACGTGGCCCGCGAGGCCGGCGCCACCGACCCGGACGCGGGGCTGAACATCGGTATCGAATCGGAGATCCCGCTCGGCGCGGGGCTGGGCTCGTCGGCCGCGGTCGTCGTCGCGGCCATCGACGCCGCGAGCCGCGAACTTGGCGCCGACCTCCCCCGCGAGGCCCTCGCCGACCGTGCCTACCGCGTCGAACACGAGGTCCAGGACGGCCAGGCCTCCCGGGCGGACACCTTCTGCTCGACGATGGGCGGCGCCGTCCGCGTCCAGGGCGACGACTGCCGGCGTCTGGCGGGGGTCGGCAACCTCCCCTTCGTCGTCGGCTACGATGGCAGCGCCGGTGACACCGGTGAACTCGTGGCGGGGGTCCGGGCGCTCCGCGAGGACCACGACTTCGCCGCCGACACGGTCGCCGCTATCGGCGACATCGTCCGGGAGGGCGAGACGCTGCTCCGGGGTCAGGAGACGCCCCTCGGCGAACTCGGCGAGCTGATGGATTTCAACCACGGCCTGCTCTCGGCGCTGGGCGTCTCCGCGCGCTCGCTGGACGCGATGGTATGGGCCGCCCGCGAGTCGGGCGCGCACGGCGCGAAGCTCACGGGCGCCGGCGGGGGCGGCTGCATCGTCGCGCTTGACGACTCGGCCGGCGCGAGGACCGCACTCGACTACACCCCGGGCTGCGAGGAGGCGTTCCGCGCGGAGCTGGATACGGACGGCGTCCGGAGGGGGCCGTGACGACCGTCCTGAAGCTCGGCGGGAGCGTCGTGACGGCAAAGGACAGCCCGGAGACCGTCGCTACGGAGCGACTCGAACGGGCGGCCGAGGCGGTCGGTGCGGCCCACGGACGAGACGCGACCGCTGCCGACCCGGACGCCGACATCGACCCGGCCGACCTCGTCGTCGTCCACGGCGGTGGGTCGTTCGGCCATCCGGCGGCTGAGCGCCACGGCGTCACGACCTCGGCGGGCACTCGCGATGCCGCGGCCGTCAGGGAGGTCCACGGCGCCATGCGGGCGCTCAACCGGACCGTCGTCGGGGCGCTGGCCGCGGCCGACGTCCCGGCGGTACAGGTGGCGCCGCTGTCGACCGGCTTCCGCGTCGAGGAGCGGTTCCACCAGCCCGCCGACGCCGTGGCCGCGCTGCTGGCCGAGGGGTTCGTCCCGGTGCTCCACGGTGACGTGGTGGCGACGGCTGGCGCGGGCGCCACGGTCGTCTCCGGCGACGAGCTCGTCACCGCGCTCGCGGAGGGGCTCGACGCGGACCGGGTCGGGCTCTGCTCCGACGTGCCGGGCGTGCTTGATGCCGACGGGACAGTCATCGACCGCATCGAGCGGTTCGAGGACGCCGCCGACGCGCTGGGCGAGAGCGAGGCGACGGACGTGACCGGCGGGATGGCCGCCAAGGTCCGGACGCTGCTGGCCCTCGACACGCCGGCGTCCGTGTTCGACCTCGACGGCCTCCCGGCGTTCCTGACCGGGAGGTCGCCGGGGACGCGTATCGCGAGCGACGGACGGGTTCCGTAGCTACTATCCCTATTATCGATAAAGCGGCGAATATCGAGGGGTACGAGGCGATATGCCGGTAAACACGATATGTAATGCGGTCACTGCCGATGGGTCCGGACGGGGAGTCGGGGCGTCTCGACCGCCGGCCGTGCGGGGACCCGGCCGACATCGGTGTTGAGACTAAGTGTGCTCGGTGCTATCACACGACAGGTGAAGAGCGATGTCACGACACGACTCCGGGCTTCTGGCGGAGGACCGGGCGTCGGACCTGGTCCGTGCCTGTCGAACCACCGTCGGCGACCAGCTCCGGTCGATCACGTACTTCACGCCGGAGGACTACACACAGCTGTATCTCCGTTCGGACCTGTCCTCGGACGCCGACCTCGGCAGCTTCGTCGAGCACGAGGCTGTCGGGTTCGAGGCGCACACCTCCTACCGGGACTCCGAGCTCGGCGACTACCGCTACAGCATCCGCGTGTTCGAACACGGCTTCCTCGTCCGCGTGACGAACGGCCACGAGGGCGTCTTCATGACGACCGACGGGCTCACGCTGCGTGACTTCGACGAGGTGGCCGTCGCCGCCGGACGCATCCTGGACCGCTGACGCTACGGGGTCCCCGGACCGTCACCCCCGGAGCGGCACCTCCCCGTCGAGTACCGCCCGGCCCTGTTCGGCGAGCACGAACGGCACCATCCGCATCGCCGGATAGGTCGGCTTGGCGTTCGGCGAGTCGTCGAGATGGGTCCGGAAGAACCCCTCCGTGATGACGCCGAGCTTCAACGTTCCGAGCGCGCGGTAGAACTCGTCGTGACGGTATGGCCGTCCCGTGATTGCCCCGTAACGGTCGACGATGTGGCCCCGCCCCGGGGAGCTCCCGGATGACGACCGTCTCGACCGGGCCGACGACGGCGGCGAGCGCTGTGGCCAGCGCCGTCCCGTCACCCGCCCGCGCGGCGTGCGCGGTGATGTCCATGGCTTCCGTACACCCGGGCGCGGGCTGTGGTAAACGTTATCCCGGCGCGACCGGCAGACGGGGTATGGAGGCACGCCACGAGTTCTTCCACGCGCCCGGCGACGGGGAGTTCTGGTCCGAGAGCCACTACCTCGACGTCGTCGGCGACGACGTCGCCGCGCATGCCCGTATCGGCTTCTACCCGAACCGCGACACCGCCAACGTGTTCGCCTACCTGCTCGACGGGCTCGACGCCGACGCGACCGTCTACCGCCTCCGCGACGACGCGGTCGCTCTCGACCACGTACACGGGCTGACGGTGGACGCGCCCGACCTCCGCTTCGAGATGGTGCCCGAGCGGGTGGGGCGTGACTGGCGGGTCGCGTTCGGGGGGCGAGCGGCGCGCTGTACGGGCGCCGAGGCGGTTGTCGCCAGCGCGGGCGAGCCCGTCGAGGTCGACGTGGAACTCACCACGCGGGCCCGCCACGAGCCGTTCCGCTACTCCAGGGGGACCGACTGGCCCGGCGGCGAGACGGAGGACCGCTACGAGGTCGCCACCCGCGTCGAGGGGGCGGCCCGCATCGGCGTCGGCGACGGCGACCCGGACCGGACGTTCGAACTGAACGGGCCCGGCGAGCGGGACCACTCCTGGGGCCGCCGTGACTGGACCGACGGCGAGTGGCTCTGGATCTCGGGGGCTTTCGATGACGGCACCGCGTACAACCACCTCTCGGCGTGGCCGGCGGGCCACGGCCCCAGCGAGATGGACCCGGTCATCACGAACGGGTTCTGGTTCGACGGCGACGAGACCCACGCCATCACGGACGCGACGGTCGGCGCCGACCCGGTCTTCGGCGCACCGACGGGGAGCGAGTGGATGGAGACCGGCGCCGCACCCGACATCGACCTGACGCTGTCGTGGGCGGGCGGTAGTGCGGACCTCACGGTCTCGCCCGGCGCGACCACGCCCGTCGACTGGGCCGGCGAGGGCACCGGCCACCGCGCCGTCCTGAACCGCTCGCCCTCGGTCCAGACGAGGGACGGCGGCGTCGCCGGCCGTGGCTGGCTGGAGAACATGACCCAGCTGGAGCAGGGGTAGGAGCGGTCACGGCAAGCCGTTAAGTCCCTCGTGGCCGACGGCGATGCATGGATATCCAGCGGCTCGAGTTCCAGCAGCCCATGTGGGGCGGGGTGAACGTCCTCCGGATCGGCGACACGCTGGTCGACACCGGTCACGTCCGGTCGACCGACGCCGTCCGCGAGGCGCTCGACGGCGGGCTGGCGGGCGTCGAGCGCGTCCTCCTCACCCACCCCCATATCGACCACGTCGGCGGCTCACAGACGGTCGACGCGATCGCGGACCTCCCCCACGTCGGCTTCGAGGGCGTCCCGTCCATCGTCCACGGCTACGCCGACTACCTGCGCGAGGCCCGGGCGGACATGACCCGCCTGCTGTCGGGGCTGGGCGCCACGGAGTCACAGTGGGACGTCTACTTCCCTGTCGACGGGTCGTACCACCAGGACCGCATCGCGTTCGAGCGCGAGGTCGGCGACGGCGAGACCGTCCGCATCGGCGACTACGAGCTGGAGACGGTCCACACGCCGGGTCACTCCGCCCAGCACGCCGCGTTCTGGCACGAGCCCTCCGGCACCTGCCTGTCGGGCGACCTCGTGAGCGAGAACGGCCACTTCATGTACGCGCCGCTGTACTGCGATATCGACGACTACAAGCGGTCGCTCAGGCGGCTCCGGGCACTTTCCCCCGACCGGCTGGTGCCGATGCACGGCCCGGAGATGACCGACCCCCGCGAGCGCATCGACGACTGCCTCGCCAAGGCCGAGGCGACAGCGGCCGAGTTGCGGTCGTGGCTCGACGAGCGCGGGCGCTTCTTCGCCCGCGAGTTCGCGCGGGAGTCGTTCGGCGCCGACGGCGCCGCGGTCGGGTTCCTCACGCTCGTCGTCCACGAGTACGCCACCCACCTCGCCGAGCAGGGGGCGTGCTCGGTGGCGGTGACCGGCGACGGCGTCGAACTATCGCGGTAGGGCCGGGGTCCGGCCGGAACCCGGTGTGTCGACGGCTCCCGTGCCCGAGCGGGTCGCACAACGCTTTTGGGCGGTGCCGCCGCACCGTTTACATGGCGAACGACGCTCCACAGCCGTTCTCGGAGAAGCTCCGCGTGCCGGAGGCCCTCACGTTCGACGACGTGCTCCTGCGACCGAAGGAGAGCCGTGTCGAGCCCGACGAGGCCGATACCCGGACGAGCGTCTCGACGTCCGTCGACCTCTCGATTCCGGTGCTGTCGGCGGCGATGGACACCGTCACGGAGGCCGATCTGGCCATCGAGATGGCTCGACAGGGTGGCCTCGGCGTCCTCCACCGGAACATGACCGTCGAGGAGACGGTCGAACAGGTCGAGCGGGTCAAGCGGGCCGACGAGCTCGTCATCCGCGACGTGGTGACGGCCGACCCGGACCAGACCGTCCGCGAGGTGGACGCGATGATGAGTCGCGAGGGCGTCAGCGGCGCCCCCGTCGTCGACGAGGACGACCGCGTGCTCGGCATCATCTCCGCGACCGACATCCGCCCGTTCCTCGAGGTCGGCGAGGCCGACGCCGTCCGCGAGGCCATGACCGACGAGGTCGTCACGGCCCCGGAGGGCGTCACGGCCCGCGAGGGGCTCGAGCTCATGTACGAGCACAAGATCGAGCGCGTCCCGGTCGTCGACGACGAGGAGCGCCTGACCGGCCTCGTCACGATGCAGGGCATCCTCGCCCGCCGGGAGTACGACGACGCCGTCCACGACGAGGCGGGCGGCCTCCGCGTCGGGGTCGCCGTCGGCCCGTTCGAGGCGGACCGCGCCACCGCCGCCGACGAGGCCGGGGCGGACGTCCTCTTCATCGACTGCGCGCACGCGCACAACGCCAACGTCATCGATTCGGCCCGGAACATCAAGGCCGAGGTCGACGCGGACGTGGTCGTCGGGAACGTCGGCACCCGCGAGGCCGCGGAGGCCGTCGTCGACTTCGCCGACGGGGTGAAGGTCGGCATCGGCCCGGGCTCCATCTGCACGACCCGCGTCGTCACCGGCGCCGGGATGCCCCAGATAACCGCCGTCTCCGAGGTCGCCGACGTGGCGGCACCGGCCGGCGTGCCGGTCATCGCCGACGGCGGCATCCGGTACTCCGGCGACGCGATCAAGGCCATCGCCGCGGGTGCCGACGCCGTCATGCTGGGCTCGTACTTCGCGGGCACCGACGAGGCGCCCGGCCGTGTCATCACGATGAACGGGAAGCGCTACAAGCAGTACCGCGGGATGGGCTCGGTCGGCGCGATGCAGTCCGGCGGCGGCGACCGCTACCTCAAGGAGGACGACGAGGAGGAGTACGTCCCCGAGGGCGTCGAGGCCGCGACCCCGTACAAGGGCCCGCTCGCGGAGGAGCTCCACCAGCTCGTCGGCGGGATGCAGTCCGGCATGGGCTACGTCGGCGCCGAGACGATTCCCGGATTCAAAGAGCGCGCCGAGTTCGTCCGCGTCTCCAGCGCCGGGCAGACCGAGGGCCACCCCCACGACGTCGTGATCACCGACGAGGCGCCGAACTACTCCCCGCAGAACGAGTAGGCGGCGAACTGTCACGATACGAGTCGCGTCGTTCGACTGTCCGCGTCTCGGAACGATAACGGCGACCGCGCGCCGGTCGGCCGTCGGTTTCTTTCGATAGCGGCTCCTCCCCCGAGCATGGACGACACCCGCGAGTTCC
Organism: Haloglomus irregulare; assembly: GCF_007421925.1. Taxonomy (GTDB): domain Archaea; phylum Halobacteriota; class Halobacteria; order Halobacteriales; family Haloarculaceae; genus Haloglomus; species Haloglomus irregulare. Next base: position 158,006 of record NZ_QMDX01000001.1, on the reverse strand, counting down.
TCCGGGAAACGGTCGCGAACGCCCGCACGAGCGCCCACCTGGCGACCAGTCGCGACGACCGGCCCCACGTCGCGCCGGTGTGGTACACCTACGAGGAGCGCGACGGCGAGGGCGTCTTCTCGATCATGACCGGCGGTCGGAAGCTGGCGAACGTTCGCGAGAACCCGCGGATCGCGCTCTCCATCGAGCGGGCCGCCGGGTCGGACACCCTCTGGCGGGTCATCGCCTTCGGGACCGCCGCGGTCGTGGACGACCGCGACCGCACCGATGCCGCACAACGCGCGGTCCTCGAGAAGTACGAGGGCTCCGTCGAGGCCGCCGACGAGGGTGGTGGGCGGCTGGTCGAGGTGACGGTCGGTAGCGTCGACATCGAGCGGTACTGAACGGGGACACGCGGCGTCGCCCGTCCCTCAGCCGGATGGCGGCTCGACCCACTCGACGCCCCTCACGCCGAACCGTGCTCCGCCGGTCCCGCTCTCGCCGACCTCGACCGTCCAGCCGTGCGCCGTGGCGACCTCGCTGACGATGTCCAGCCCGAGCCCGGTCCCGTCGCCGCCGGTGACGCCGCGCTCGAAGACGCGGTCGCGCTGCTCGGGCGGGATGCCGGGACCGTCGTCGGCGATGTAGAAGCCGTCGGCCGTCGTGCCGAGGGTCACGGACACCTCGGAACCGGCGTGGTTGACGGCGTTGCCGAACAGGTTCTCCAGGAGCCGCTGGAGATGGGTCTCGTCGGCCATGAGGACGCCCTCGCCGTCCACGGAGAGGGTCGCCCCCGAGGCGTCGCCGGCGGTCCTGGCGGTCCGCCAGGCCTCGCCGCCGGCGTCGGGGAGCGACACCGGTGCCGGATCGATGCCGGACAGTCCCTGCGTCAGCGCGAGCACCCCCTCGATGAGCGTCTCCATCCGGGCGTGAACGGACTCCAGGTCGTCGAGCCGCTCGACGACATCGCCGTCGGCCTCGGCCCGGGCGAGCGTGGTCGTCGCCATGGCGGTGTTGAGCGGGTCCCGGAGGTCGTGACTCAGGACCGCCGAGAGCCGCTCCAGCCGGTCGTTCGTCCCGCGGAGCTGCTCGGTCGCGGCGACGCGATCGAGCGTGTCCGTCAGCGACGACGCCAGCGTGTGGGTCAGTCGGACGGACTCGGCATCGAACTCGCTGTCGCCCAGATGGCCGGTTATCATCACCCCGTGATCGCCGAGCGGGAGGACGAGTTCGGCCGCGGCCGCCGTGTCCGGGTTGTAGACCCCCTCGGCCGTCCCGGGGTCGTCGTACCGCTGTGCCTCGCCGGTGGTGAAGGCCCGCCAGGCGAGGCTCTCGCGGTCCCCGTCGAACGCGGGAACGTCGTCGAACGTCGCCGCGACCGCGTCCGTGTAGGTCGCCGGGTCGAGCCGCGCCCCGTCGTCGGTGGCGAGGTAGACCGCCGACAGCGGGAGGTCGAGCGCCCGCTCGGCGGCCTCGACCGCGACCTCGGCCGCGCGTTCGCGGTCGGTCGCCGAGAGGAGGTCGCCGGTCGCCTCGCGAAGCGTCCGCAGCGTCCGCTCGTGGCGGTGCTGCTCCGTCCGGTCCCGGACGATACAGACGATGCAGCCGTTCGGGAGCGCCGACAGGGCCAGCTCCTGCGGGAACGGTTCCCCGTCACGGCGCCGGGCCACAGGTTCGCCTCGCCACTCCCCGGCGTCCTCGAAGACGGGCGCCGCGTCCGCCGCCAGCCGGTCGGCGACCGCGTCGTCGTACAGGTCGCGCCAGTGCCCGCCGACCAGTTCCGCCGGGTCGTCGTAGCCGTACAGCTCGGCGTGCGCCGGGTTCACGTAGCGGTAGCGACCGTCGGCGTCGAGGACGGCGATCCCGTCGGCCGCGGTGTCGAGCGCCTGCCGGAGCAGCTCGGCCCGCGACGGGGTTGGCTCCGCCCCGTCCGCCCCGGCGTCGCGCCGGAACGAGAGCAGCCATCCCTCCTCGACGGCTCTGACGGCCGTCGAGAGCGTGGCCCCCGAGCCGATGGTCGCGCGAAGCGAACACTCCCCTGGCTCGTCGGGGTCGGTGGCCTCGACGGCCTCCTCCAGGGCCGCCAGCAGGTCCGACGAGCCGGCCGCTCCGGACGGCACGGCGAGCAGGTCGGCCGCCAGTCGGTCGGTCAGCGCCGCCGGCCCAGCCGCGTCCCCTGTCAGGACCTCGGCGACGGCGCCGTTACCGTAGCGGACCCGCCCCTCCTGGTCGAGTACGACGACCGGCTGGGGGCTCTCATCGACGAACGCCCGGAGCGCCCCGGGGACGACAGCGCTGTTCGTGTCACTCACTTCCCGAAACTCCACGCCTCGCGGTCGTTAACGGTTTGCCTATGCTTCTAGAACGGGTCTCCCCCTTCCGGCAGCGTCAGGCGCCCGCGGCCTCCTCCTCCTCGCTCTCCGTCTGGACCGTCTCGATGACCTTCAGCGGGACGTTCCGCAGCGCGCCGCCGACCTCGCTGGTGGCGATGCGGCTCGCGTGCTCCTCGGACTCGGCGTCGAAGATCTCCAGCTCCAGCGCCAGCCCCACGAGCGCGGTGTCGGCCGCCACGAACGCGGCGTCCAGCCCCTCGCCACAGGCCGGGCAGGTGGTGATGCCGACGTCCATGTCGACGTACTCCAGGTCGGCCTCGTTGAGTCGTTTCCCGGCCTCGCTGATGGCGACCCCGATGGCGTCGTTCGCGTCCTCGACGTCGCGCACGAGCCAGGCCGCCTCCATCCGGACGTAGTAGTTGCTCATACAACTGGCTGTGTCGCCGCGGGGGAACTGGCTTGCGGTTCCCGTCCACGGGCCGACGCCGACGAATCCCGGCCGGAACCGGACGACTCCGAACGGTCAGGGGCTGGAGTGGCCGCCCCGACCGGTCGGCCGACCGTCGCGCCCGCGGCACACAACCCATATGTGGGTGCCCGCGCCACTGCCGGGCATGAGCGATTCCGGGCCGAGACAGGTGGACGACCCGGACTACCACAGCCGGAACCACACCGCCGCCCAGACCTGCGGCTGGACGGCCAACGCGCTCCGGGGGGAGGGCCGCTGCTACAAGAACACGTTCTACGGCATCCAGAGCCACCGGTGCATCCAGATGACGCCCGTCGTCAACTGCAACGAGCGGTGTGTCTTCTGCTGGCGTGACCACCAGGGCCACTCCTACGAACTCGACGGGGTCGAGTGGGACGACCCGGAGGCCGTCGTCGAGGCGAGCATCGAGCTCCAGCGCCAGCTCCTGTCGGGCTTCGGCGGCAACGACCAGGTGCCCCGCGAGGCGTTCGAGGAGGCCATGGAGCCCCGGCACGTCGCCATCTCGCTGGACGGGGAGCCGACGCTGTACCCGTACCTGCCCGAACTCATCAAGGCGTTCCACGACCACGGCATCACCACCTTCCTCGTCTCGAACGGCACCCGCCCGGAGATGTTGGCCGACTGTGACCCGACGCAGCTGTACGTCAGCGTCGACGCTGCCGACCGGGCGACGTTCGACGACGTGGTCGGCGCGACGGAGGACGACGCCTGGGACCGGCTCGTCGACACGCTGGACGTGCTCGCCGCCAAGGGTGAGACCCGGACCGTCCTGCGGACGACCGTGCTGCAGGGGTTCAACGACCACCATCCCGAATGGTACGCCGGGATGTACGACCGCGCGGACGCCGATTTCGTGGAGCTGAAGGCGTACATGCACGTCGGCCACTCCCGCGGCCGGCTGGACCGCTCGGCGATGCCCGACCACGAGGAGGTACTCGCGTTCACCGGGGCCGTCCAGGAGTACCTGCCCACGCATCCGGTCCTGCGAGACGTCGAGGACTCACGGGTCGCGCTGCTGGCCCGCGACGAGGACACCTGGGTCCCGAAGCTGAAGGGCGGCAGCGAGTTCTGGAACGGGCCCGACGAGGCCGGCGTGGACTGAGCTACGAGGTGACGTCCTCGGTCGCCCGGACGACCTCCAGGTCCAGATCCAGCTCGTCGTCCTTCGGCATCTCGATGCAGCGCGTGACCGTCGTGCCCGCGACGCCGGCCGTCGTGAGGTGGGTGAGGACGCCCGTCGCGTCCGTCCCGGAGCCGAACTCGTACTCGACGAGCGGGGAGCCCGAATCACCCGGCGAGGCACGGAGGGCCGCGTACCAGCTCTCGGGGGAGCCGAGGTCGCCCTCGCTCACCCCCCGCGTGGCCATCGTCGGGAACACCTCGCCGTTGGCGACGCCGGCCCCGTACTGGCAGACCGTCTCGCCGGCCGGGACGGTGCCGTCCTGTACGTCGATGGGACCGCCGAACTGCGGCATCGACGGGTCCACTGCCGGGCGCAGCTCGTCGGGTACCCTGACCAGCCCGAAGTCGTGGCCGACCTCCTCGCCCTCGGTGCCCTCGTCGTCAGGGAGTGCCTGCCGGGCGTAGACCACCTCGCCGAGTTCGTACACCTCACCGGTCGCGACGGCGAGCCCGGTCAATCCGCCGACGTTGCAGTTCTTGCAGACCCTCACGGTCAGCTGCGAGACGTCGTAGGTCCTCTCGGAGTCGTCGCCGGCGCGGTCGTCGGCCGTCGCGTCCCCCTCGATGAAGCAGTGGCCGGCCGCGCCGATGTAGAGGTCGTCGGTCTCCTCCGCCGGTCCGGCCTGGGTGTCGGCGTCATCCGGGTCGTCCGAGTCATCGGAGTCGTCGGGGTCCGAGGCGGCAGTATCACCGCTACCGTCGCCCTCGTCCGCTCCGCTGACGCTGCCGACGCTCGACCCGCTCGTGTCGCGCCAGATGAAGTTGGCCGTGCAGCCGGCCGTCGTCCCGTCCGGGTACTGGATGAACATCTGGGAGCCGGGCTGGATGCCGGTCGCCTGGTCCGGGAGCGGTTCGGAGGCCGATACCGTGGTCAGGTCGACGGCGTCGAACGTTCGGCAGGGGATACGACCGGTCACCTGTGGGTCCGTGTCCGTCCCGGCGCCCCCGCCGGCGACGGTCCCGGTGGCGCCGAAGCCGGCGGCGGTCGCAGCAGTCGCACGAAGCAGGTTCCGTCGCGTGAACTCGTCGGACATCTACCCGTGATGTGTCCGACCGACGGAAGCCGTTTCCGCCGAATATACGCGTGTATTCATACAAAGCGTCGAGTAAATCGGATATATGCCGAATATGCAGTCGAAGTATCGGCCTCTGAATGAACAATCAGGCACGCCGACTTCCGGGGCCCTCAGAGCGGTCCGCCGACCCGCGCTCGGTACTGGCTGGTCCGCATGGACCGCCCCAACCGCCATCCTTTTGCGAGTGACTGCCCCACATAGAAGTACGGACGCTCTTCGTCCTGCGATCCTCCGCCGTTCCGCTCCGCGTCACGTCTTCGTTACGCATCACACAAACGATACACTTATCGGCCCTGTTACCCTACTGGGGAGTATGTCAGAGACACGAGCCGCGGTCGGCGCCGCGGAGGTCGCTACCCTCAAGGAACTCGCCCTGGGGGGGGCGCTGACCGGGACCACGGTCACCTGTGCGGGGCTGGCCGAGCGGCTCGACGCCTCGAACCAGACCGCCTCACGCCGGCTCCAGCGGCTGGCCGAGGTCGGCGCCATCGACCGGGAAGTGCTGAACGACGGCCAGCGCGTCGAACTGACGGCCGACGGCGAGGCGCTGCTGCGCCGCGAGCACGCCGACTACCGCCGGATCTTCGAGGGCGAGGACGCCGACGTGGCCCTCGACGGGACCGTCACGACGGGGATGGGCGAGGGGCGCCACTACATCTCGCTGCCGGGCTACATGGAGCAGTTCATCGACCGGCTCGGCTACGAGCCGTTCGCCGGCACGCTCAACCTGGACCTCGACCCCGAGAGCGTCCGGGAGCGGGCCCGGATGGACGCACTCGACCCGGTCCGCATCGACGGCTGGGAGGACGACGAGCGCACCTACGGGCCGGCCTTCTGCTGGCCGGCCACCGTCGAGACCGACGCGGGACAGTACGAGACCGCCCACGTCATCGCGCCCGAGCGGACCCACCACGGCGACGACCAGTTGGAGGTCATCGCCCCGGACCGCCTGCGCGACGAAATCGGCCTGGAGGACGGCGAGTCGGTCACCGTCCACGTCGCGGGTGAGGACGCATGACCCGCGCCGACGCGTCCGACGTGCCCGCGACGACGACGGAGGCCGACCCCGTTGAGGCGGCCATCGACGCGTTCCGGGCCGGCGAGCCGGTGCTCGTCCACGACGCCGCCGACCGCGAGGGTGAGACGGACCTCGTCTACCCGGCGGCGGCGGTCGACCCGGCCGCGGTCGCGCGGATGCGCAACGACGCCGGCGGGCTGGTCTGCGTGGCGCTCGCCGACGCCGTCGCCGACGCGTTCGACCTCCCGTTCGTCCAGGAGGACATCGACCACCCGCTCGCGGCCGACCACGAGCTCGCGTACGACGAACGCTCCTCGTTCTCGCTCACGGTCAACCACCGCGAGACGTTCACCGGTATCACCGACGAGGACCGCGCGCTCACCGTCCGTGAGCTCGGCCGGCACGCGGCGGACCCGAGCATGGAGGCCTTCGTGGAGTCGTTCCGCGCCCCCGGCCACGTCCACCTGCTGCGCGCCGCACCGGGGCTGCTCGCCGACCGCGAGGGCCACACGGAACTCGGCATCGCGCTCGCGAACGCGGCGGGCACCGAGCCCGCGGTCGTCGTCTGCGAGATGCTGGACGACGAGACCGGCGGCGCCCGCTCGCCCGTTGACGCCCGGGCGTACGCGGCGCGGCACGACCTCGTCTACGTCGAGGGCGCCGCCCTCGTCGACGCGCTCCGCTGACCGGCCGGCGACCTCGCCGCTCCGGCCCGGTCCTGCCACCCGTGACGGGCAGCGGTCCCCCGACCAGTGGGAGCCAGTGCCGCGACGCCCCGCGAATCCTCGGACCGTCAACACTCAAGAGGCTTCCAGTCGAGGTTCATGACATGGGATTTGAGGAGATGGACGTCGACACCATCTGGATGGACGGCGAGTTCACCGACTGGGCGGATGCCCAGGTCCACGTGCTGACACACAGCCTCCACTACGGGACGGCCGTCTTCGAGGGGGTCCGCTGTTACGACACGGAGCAGGGGCCGGCGATCTTCCGCTGGGAGGAGCATCTCGACCGGCTCTACCAGTCGGCCGCCGCGCTCGACCACGAGATCGAGCACACCCGCGAGGAGCTGACCGAGGCGACCCTCGAACTCATCCGACGCCAGGACCTGCGGTCGTGCTACATCCGGCCGCTGGTCTACTACGGCTACGACTCGCTGGGCGTCTCCCCGGAGGAGTGCCCCACCGACACGATGATCGCCTGCTGGCCGTGGGGCGCCTACCTCGGCGAGGAGGCCCTGGAGGAGGGGGTCGACGTGATGGTCTCCTCATGGCGCAAGCACCACTCCAGCATGATCCCGACGAACGTGAAGGCGACCGGTGCCTACATCAACTCCATGCTGGCGGGCGAGGAGGCCCGCGGCAACGGCTACATCGAGGCCATCGTCCTCAACAAGGAGGGCGACGTGGCCGAGGGGCCCGGCGAGAACGTCTTCATGGTCAACGACGGGGAGATCTACACTCCCGGCCTCGCCGAGTCCATCCTCGACGGTATCACCCGGCAGACGGTGATCGACATCGCGACCGACCTGGGCTACGAGGTCCACGAGGAGGCGAAGATCGCCCGCGGCCAGCTCTACACCGCCGACGAACTCTTCTTCACCGGGACCGCCGCCGAGGTCACCCCCATCCGGACCGTCGACGACAAGGAGATCGGCGCCGGGACCCGCGGCCCGGTGACCGAGGAGATCCAGCAGCGGTTCTTCGATGTCGTCGAGCGCCGGACTGACGACTACGACGACTGGTTCAGCTACGTCTAGGAGCTCTTTTCCGCGGCGGGTCGGCTTGTCGGCCGGCCTGCGGCCGTCTGCGGCGACCGCTCGCACAAAAAGTTCAGAAACATGCCGGCAGGACACTCGTTCGATGCCGGTGAAACGCGCGCCTTCGGCGCGTATGCAACGACTGCTCGAAGCCGTCCCGCCGTGCCTTTGCCTCCACCCGCCGGAGGAGGTATATGCCACCCCGCCTCGCCACCGACGCCTCGCTCCTCCATGACCCCGCTATCAACTCCGTCTACCGTGACATCGACGGCCTCGAACTGCACGCCGTCGTCGCCGGCGACCCCGACGACCCGCTGGTGGTCCTCCACCACGGCTTCCCGGAGTTCTGGTGGGGCTGGGCCGACTACGTCCGCCCACTCGTCGATGCGGGCTACCGCGTGCTCGTGCCGGACGGACGTGGCTACAACCTGAGCGAGGCGCCGGATACGCTGCCGGAGTACACGACCGACCGCCTCTCGGCCGACGTGGCGACCTGGATACGGAGCGAGGGGAAGGAGTCGGCCCACGTCGTCGGCCACGACTGGGGTGCGGCCGTCGCGTGGGACGCCGCGCTGCGCCGGTCCGACCTGGTCGACCGGCTGGTGACGATCAACGTCCCCCACCCGGCCGCCTTCGCGGGGGCACTGATGCCCAGCCGCGAGCGGTGGCGACTGAACCTCCAACAGTGGCGCCGGAGCTGGTACATCCTGCTCTTCCAGCTGCCCTGGCTCCCGGAGTGGCTCAACCGTCGCCGCGACTACGAGGGGATGGCCCGCTTCCTCCGGCAGGCCTCGCCCGGCACCTTCTCCGACGCCGACATGGACCGCTACCGCGCGGCGTGGAGCCGCCCCGGCGCGCTGGGAGCGATGCTGGACTGGTACCGCGCCGCGGTCCAGCATCGGCCGGACCTGCCGGGCACCACCGTCGAGCAGCCGACGCTCGTCATCTGGGGCGAGGACGACGACGCGCTCCTGCCGGAACTGGCCGAGCGGAGCGTCGGGTTCTGCGAGAACGGCCGCCTCGAACGGTTCCCCGACGCGACCCACTGGGTGACGCATGAGCGGCCCGAGGCCGTGACGGAGCTGATAGTAGACCATCTCGGCGGGGGAGGCGGTTAGGTGGACAGGGACCCCATTCAACGGATATGATGGTCGCTATTTGCAATATGAGGCACGATGTTCCGCAGATTTACAAATAAAATCGCAATCACGGGAGCGGCGCTATCGGTCCGTCGGTAAAGAGAGCGGGTCGTTCGGTGAGCGGTGCGAGCGTGGCGGAGACAGCATGCATCCGCGTGCCGAAGGCGCGGGGTTCACTCGTCCGAGGCGAGCGGTGAGTCGGCCGAAGGCCGACGAACCGCCTGCCGAAAAACGCTCTACATCATGCCGCCCATGCCGCCACCCATACCGCCGCCCATGCCACCCATACCGCCGCCCATGCCGCCGGGGGCGCCACCGGGGCCGCCGGGGCCGCCCTCGTCGTCGTCGTCGCCGGTCTGGCCACCCTTCAGGTCGCCGGCGGCGATGACGTCGTCGATGCGCAGGATCATCACGGCCGCCTCGGTGGCGGACTCGATGGCCTGGGTCTTCACGCGCAGCGGCTCGACGACGCCGTCGTCCTCCATGTTGACGATGTCGCCGGTGTAAGCGTCGAGCCCCGCGCCGGTGTTGCCGTCGTCGTGCTCGGAGCGCAGGTCCACGAGCGAGTCGATCGGGTCGTGGCCGGCGTTCTCGGCGAGCGTGCGTGGGATGACGTCGATAGCGTCGGCGAACGCCTCGACGGCGAGCTGCTCGCGCCCCTCGACGGAGTCGGCGAAGTCACGCAGCCCCATCGACAGCTCGATCTCGGGCGCGCCGCCGCCGGGGAGGACCTTGCCGTCCTCCAGCGTGACGCGCACGACGCCCATCGAGTCCTCGATGGCGCGTTCGACCTCGTCGACCACGTGCTCGGTCCCCCCGCGGAGGACGAGCGTGACCGAGCGGGCCTCGTCGACGTCCTCGACGAAGATGCGGGTGTCGCCGCCGATGTCCTTCTCGGCGACGGAGCCGGCGAAGCCGAGGTCCTCGGCCGTGATGTCGTCGATGTTGGAGATGACGCGGCCACCCGTCGCGCGGGCGAGCGCCTTGATATCGGACTTCTTGGCCCGCCGGACAGCCAGGATGCCCTCCTGGGCGAGGTAGTGCTGGGCCATGTCGTCGATGCCCTTCTGGCAGAAGACGACGTCCGCACCGGCGTCGTTCAGCGTGTCCACCATCTCGCGGAGCTGCTCCTCCTCCTGGTCGAGGAACTGCTGGAGCTGGTCCGGGGAGTCGACGTTGACCTCGGCGTCGATCTCGGTCTCCTTGACCTCGATGGCGGTGTCGAGCAGCGCGATGTCGGCGTCCTCGGCCATGTACGGCATGTTGTCGTGGACGCGCTCCTTGTCGACGATGACGCCCTCGACGAGTTCGGAGTTCTCGACGGCGCCGCCGACGACCTTCTCGATCTTGACGTTGTCAGTGTCGACCTCGCCGTCGTCCTCGGCGACGGCCTGGACCGCGGCGACGACGAGCGACGAGAGCGTGTCCCGCGCGTTCTCGGCGCCCTTGCCGGTCATCGCCGTGGCGGCGATCTGCTCGAGGTAGTCGGTGTCGTCCGGGGCGACCTCGATGGCGTTCTCCTCGAGGATCTCCTTGGCGCGCTGGGCGGCCTGCCGGTACCCCTGTGCCAGGATGGTGGCGTGGATGTCCTGGTCGAGGAGGTCCTCGGCCTTGGCGAGGAGTTCGCCGGCGATGACGACGGACGTGGTGGTGCCGTCACCGACCTCGTCCTCCTGTGTCTCGGCGACCTCGACGATCATGTTGGCCGCCGGGTGCTCGATGTCCATCTCCTTGAGGATGGTGACGCCGTCGTTCGTGACGACGACGTTGCCCGTCGAGTCGACGAGCATCTTGTCCATCCCCTTCGGACCGAGGGTCGTTCGGACGGATTCGGCGACTGCCGTTCCTGCCGTGATGTTCATCGACTGGGCGTCGCGCCCGGAGGTCCGCTGGCTTTCCTCGCTGAGTACGATGAGGGGCTGGTTACCCATCTGCTGAGCCATAGTCAGTAGAATCTTTGATTGTGGTTCTACATAAAACCTTCTGAACCGGCTTACAGAACCGACGGACGGGGCGTGGGTCTGCCGTGTGGCAGGGCATAGCGGAGAAGTATTTATATGGCGGACCGAACGCCGGTGCGGGCCGTCAGGAGGGCTGAAGATGTCGCCGGCTGGTCAGCCGCTCGGCTCGGGCCCGTTCGACCGGTCGGGTCCGGACGGGGCGGTCCCGGCGCCGGCGTCGGAGCCGGTCGACTCCTCACCGCCCGGGAACTCGTGGTACTCGATACCGGTCGACTCCATCTCGTTGTGCTTGCGCTCCAGGAAGGAGTAGACCGCGCCGTGGGGCGCGCCGTCGAGGATCATCTCGGCGGCCGACCGGACGGCGTCGACCTGCTCCGGCTCGCCGATGACCCCGAGCGTGGTGCCGTAGATGACCACCTCGGCGCCGGTGAGGTCGGCCATCAGCTGCCGGGTCCGGCCGTCCTCGCCGATGAGCCGGCCCTTCTGGCGCCGGAGGTCGTTCTCGTTGCGGGTCGCGCTCTTCAGGTCGACCAGGTCGAACATCCGCATATCGCCCTCCAGTAGCGAGAGTGCCGCCTCGGGCGAGAAGCCGCGGCCCACTGCCTTCACGATGTCCGGCCCCTTCAGGCCCTTCACCGGGTCGCCGACCGTCTCCACCCGCACCGACCCCGTCTCGCTGTCGATATCGAGACGGACCTCCGCACGGGACTCGATTTCGCGCATCGTCTCGCCGCCCTCGCCGATGAGGGCCCCGATGCGGTCCTGCGGAATCGTCACGTGCTGCATGTCACGCCGTTCGTGACGGTCCCGTTTAAGACTTCGCTGTGGGCCGAGCGCCCACGGGAGCCCGCCACACGGCCCGTTCCGGGCGGTCCCGGCAACGTGGTCGAGCGGGCTCCTCCGCGCCGTTTCCGGGCCGAGACCCCCGGTCCGACCGACGCGAACTTCCCTTTTCCTTTCCGAAAGAGGTTTTTCATCGGCCCCAAAAGTAGGGGTATGAGCGCGGAGTCAACGGAGGACCGCATCCTGTCCGTCTTGGAGGAGGACGCACAGGCCTCCTACGCCGAAATCGCTGACCGGGCAGGCGTCTCGAAGCCGACCGTCCGGAAGTACATCGACCGGCTGGAGCAGGAGGGGGTTATCGTCGGCTACTCTGCCGACGTGGACCCCAAGAAGCTGTCGGGCCAGTCCATCGCCATGGTCGGTATCGAGGTCGCCAGCGAGTCGTACGTGGAGGCCACGCGCGAACTGAAGGCCCTCGACGCCGTCGAGGCCCTCTACTCCTCCAGCGGCGACCACACCCTGATGGCCGAGGTCCGCGCGGCCGACGGCGACGGGCTCGGCGAGATCATCGCCGACGAACTGCACGGGATCGAGGGGGTCGAGGAGGCCCACCCGTCCTTCCTGCAGGAACGGCTCAAGTAGCGCCTCTCTGACGGCTCGGGTGTCCTCGGCGCGGCTTCGCCGCGTCTGCGGGCACCGCTCGCTGCAAAACGTTCAAAAAACGCCGGCACTCGGGTGCTTCACGTCCCCGTGCCGGTGACCCGCGCTCACTTCGTCTACTCACGGGCGGCGAGGCCGCCCACTCGCACGGCCAGCGAGACGGCGGTGCTGTCTCGCCGCGGCTCGCGCGGACGTACGTTCCCTATCGGCTCCCGCGCTTCGGTGTCGTCTCGCGCCCACCGCTCGCCGCGACGGTCACCGTTATCCACCACCCGGACCTATCCGTGGACATGCCGACCTACGAGCGGACGACGCGCGTCGCCGCGCCGCTTTCGGACGTGTGGGAGTTCCACTCCCGGGTCGAGGGGCTGGAGGCGCTGACGCCCGGATTCATGAACCTGCGCGTCGAGCAGACCGTCGGTCCCGACGGCGAGGCGGACCCGGACGTGCTGGAGTCGGGGGCCCGCATCGACATGTCGATGCGCCCGTTCGGGGTCGGCCCCCGGCAGACGTGGACCTCCGTCATCGGCGCCCGGCAGGCCCACGACGGCGCCGCCTACTTCCGGGACACGATGGAGGACGGTCCGTTCCCGACGTGGGAGCACACCCACCTGTTCTACGCCGACGGCGGGACGACCATCTGCCGGGACCGGGTGAACTACCGGCTTCCGGGCGGGCGGCTGGGTCGGCTGGCGGAGCCGTTCGGTGACCTGGGCTTCGGACCGATGTTCGCGGGTCGTCACCGGAAGACCAAGCAGCTGCTGGAGTGAGAAACCGGGAGCGCTTTCAGCCCACCGGTCCCGGAGGTCGATATGGACTGGTTCGCCGTGGCCCACGCGGGCGACGCCGGCGTCGGCCTGGGCGCGGCCGCCGGACTCGGCGCGCTCGCCGGCCTGCTCGCGACGGTACCGATGAATCTCCCGATGCAGCGGCTCCCGGAAGGCAGCACGCCACCGTTCGTCGCCGCCGGCGCCCTCACCGGCGAGGCGCTGTCGGAGGTGTCCGCCGGGCTCGCGAGCCTCGCCCACTACGCCTCCGGGACGCTCGCCGGGGTCGGGTTCGTCCTCGTCGCGGAGCTGGTCGAGCGGTCCGTCCAGGCACGGGGTGGCGCCCCGGGCTTCGACATCGCGCTCGGCGGGACCGGCCTGCTGCTGGTCCCCCACCTCATCGCCGCGGCGGTCACGTTCTCGGTGCTGTTCGTCTTCTTCGCGTACGTCGTGCTCCCGCTGTTCGGCAAGGAGGCCGCGAGCCGGGCCCGACAGGTGCGCAACGACTGGGCCATCGCGGCGACCGTCTACACCGTCGCACTGACAGCGCTGCTCCCGGCGTTGACGTTCGTGCTGGTCTGAGCGGTCGTCACGGGGCACCCGTCAGCCCGGGCGAACCGCCCGGACTTTTCCCCCGTCGCCACGCAGGCCGGATATGGCCAAGCAGCCCCACATCCTCTGTGAGCCCGGCGACGTCCACGATATCGCGCTGGTCCCCGGCGACCCCGGGCGAGTCGAGCGCATCGCGGCCCAGTGCGATAGCCACGAGACCGTGGCGGAGAACCGTGAGTACCGCGTCGTCAACGCGACCCACGACGGCGTCGACCTGACGCTCTGCTCGACCGGCATCGGCGCCCCCTCGACGGCCATCGCCGTCGAGGAACTCGCCGCGGTCGGCGTGGAGACGTTCTGCCGCGTGGGGACCACTGGCGCGCTCCAGCGCGGAATCGAGATCGGCGACATGGTGGTCGCCACCGCGGCGGCCAAGGACGAGGGCACCACGAGGCGGTACGAGGACGTCGCGGTGCCGGCGGTCGCGAGCCACGGCGTCGTCTCGGCGCTGCTGGATGGAGCACGCGCCCGCGACGAGGACCTCCACGTCGGGCCCATCGCCACCGACGACGCGTTCTACGCGGAGACCGAGGGCGTCGTCGAGCGTTGGGAGGCCGCCGGCCTGCTCGCCGTGGAGATGGAGGCGGCCGCGCTCTTTACCCTGGCTCGGCGGAAGGGCCTGGCCGCCGGCGCCATCTGCACCGTCGACGGGAACCTCGTCGAGGGAACCCAGAAGGGAGAGACCGAGGCGGACGAACTCCCGCCGAAGGCCCGCGACAACGTCGAGCGTGCCATCGGCATCGCACTGGACGCGGTCACCGTCCTCGCGGGCGACTGAGCGCGACGGCCGGCACCTGACCGGGCCTGTGCCCGGCCGAAGCCGGATGAACGTTCCTCGAATATAACTATTGTTCACGATCTTGCCCGGCATATGATGTCCCTTAGTGATATATTATCTCACGATATTCTTATTATGCCACACCCAGTGGATGGTCCCATGCATCAGCATGCGGTTCGGACGGCGATGGCGCTGTACACAGGTGGGACCCTCGACCTGGAGACGGCAGCCCGGCAGGCGGGCGTCTCGACGGACCGCATCGAGCGGGCCGCTCGACGCTTCGGCCGGACCCGAACGACGGCCAGCTCGACCAGCGACCGACTCAGCGTCTCCGCGGACTGACGACCACGCCCGGTCCGGGGCGGTCACGACGTTCCCGCTCCCGGAACCGTCCCCTCCCGTTCTCGACATCCAACAGCTGCTTCGCCCCCGTGATATCCCGGCTGTCCTCTAGACAACTGGGCTATCGCCGAAAGATGCGGAATATATCGGCCGTATTCTAATAGCCCGCCGCCCGGCCCGACCGCTGTCCTGCGGGGAACGCCCGCGTCAGTTCGGCTCGGCGGCGGCCACCGGTGGGGCGAGCGCGTTCGTCCCCTCGGTGTCGGTCGTGCCGTCCGACTCCGTGCCGAGGAAGTCCGTCTCGATGGTGGTGTCGTTGCCGAGCAGGTCGAAGGGGACCGACTCGGTGCCCCGCGGCGTGTCGACGACGGCGGTGGTGTCGGCGGTCATCCGCGTGACCTCGTCGTTGCGGATGTGGGTTGGCCACCACTCGTCCATCCGCTGGTTGTCCAGGTAGATGGTGTAGGTGACCTGCCGCGTCTGGCCGGGCGCGATGGTCCTCGCGTCCGTGTTGCTGTCGTCGGCGACGGTGACGCTGTTGAGGTTCACCACGTAGTCGACGCGCTCGATGGTGACCGACTCCAGCGTGTTCTCGTTGCGGATCTCCGTCGTCACGAGCAGCGGGGCTCGCTCGGGCGTAGACTCGCCCCACTCGGCCTCGACCTGCGTGATGGTGAGCACGTGGCGGCCGTCCTCGGTCGTGACGCGCCGGTCCTCCTCGGTCTCGATCTGACCGAGCACGTCCGTCGACTGCGTCCGCTCCTCGTCCGGAAGGTCGAGGTCGAGCGCGGTCACCGCGACGTCGGCGACCCCAGTGGCGTTCGTCCGCACGGTCGACCGCTCGCCGCTGTTGATATGCCGGGACCACCACTCCGGAACGGCGTCGTTGTCCGCGTCGGCGGACAGCGTGAACGAGCCGTTGCCCGGCGGCAGCCCGTCGACTGTCGTACTGTTCTCGGCGAACGTGACACCGTTGACGGTCGTCGTCCGGTCCACCTGCAGCGTGAGCAGGTCGTCGTACGCACCGTCGTTCGGATTGCTCGTCCCGACGGTCGTGACGATCTCCGTCGTCTCGTCGCCGACCTCGCCCCATCGGCTGCTGGTGTCCCGGACCTCGGGCTCCTCGAAATCGGGGCTCTCCACGGCGTCGGCGGGTAGCTCCTCGACGACCGTGGACTCGTCACCCAGGAAGTCGGTCCGGAACTCGAGCCGCCGGTCGAAGACGTTCAGCGGCACCCGCTTGCGCTCGCCGTCGTTGCGAACCAGGCCGTACACCTCGACGCGAAGCTCCGTCGCCTGGTCGTTGCGCAGGTGGCTCACCCACCACTGCTCCATCCTCGGCGTGGAAAGCGCGGCGTTGGCGGTGAAGCTGTCCGACTCCCCCGGCTCGAGGACGATGGAATCGTTCGTCCGTCCCTCGCCGACAGTGACGTTGTTCATGACGATGCGGTACTCCGTCCCGTCCAGCCGGACCGGCCGGTCGTGGACGTTCGCCAGGTCCACCGAGAACGCGATGGGCGTCCGCTCGGCGTCGGCGGCCCCCCACGCGGCCCGCTGGTTCGAGACGGTCATGATCTCGCTGTCGGAGACGGTGACGGTGCTCGACCCCTCGCCGGCGAAGGCGTCGAGCAGGTCCGTCTCGATGGAGCGGTTCTGCGGCGGCAGCGACGCGCCGAACCCGGCCACGCCGACGCTGGCCCGGGTGGAGACGACCGTCCGCTCGCCGCTGTTGACGTGGGTCACCCACCACGCCGGGATCTCCCCGTTGTCGAGTTTCGCGGTGAAACCGACCTCGTTGCGCCCGGGTTCGAGGCCGATGCCGCCCTCCGACCCGTCCGCGACCCGGACGCTGTTCATATATATCTCGTAGTCCAGCGAGGCGGCGCCCGGGAACGACTGGTTGTTCGGGTTGGTCACCACCACCTCCGTCTCCACGTCCGTCGCCGTCGTGGAGACGCCGCCGAACTCGCTCTCGACCGACTGGACGACCGGCTGCTCGAAGCTGAGGTCCCCACCAGTGAGGTAGAGGGCCGCGACCCCGCCCGCTGCGGCGAGCACGACGATTCCACCCACGGCGACGGCGACCTTCGTGGATACCACTGTTGGCTGCTCTACCCGATGCCGGTCTTAAAGGGTGTTGGCCACTGATAGACACCGCAGACCGCATTAGCGCCCGTGAACGCCGGGTAGATCGCCTCCGCCCTGGCCGCCCTCGGTGCGCTCCCCGTGACGGCCGAGTGAGGCGGAACCGCCAGCATCAACCCCCGACGGGCCCAGTCCTCGCCCATGCAGGTCTACGGACTCCTCGGCAACCCCGTCGGGCACTCGCTGTCGCCACCGATGCACGAGGCGGGCTACGACGAGCGCGACATCGACGCGCGCTACGTCACGTTCGAACCGGACCCGGACGCGTTCGACGCGGCCGTCGACGGCGCACGGGCGCTGGGGGTGCGCGGGTTGAACGTCACCGTCCCGTTCAAGAGCGACGCGCTGGCACACCCGGCCGTCGAGGCCGACCCGCTCGCCCGCCGGATCGGCGCCGTCAACACCCTCGACCTCGGCGGCGAGACGGTAACCGGTCACAACACCGACGCGACGGGCGTCACGCGCGCCCTCGAACACCACGACATCCCGCTGGAGGGCGCGGGCGTGGTCGTGGGCGCCGGCGGCGCGGGTCGTGCGGCCGCTTTCGCCCTCGCCGACGCCGGCGTGGACGTGGCCATCGCCAACCGGACGACGGCGAAGGCCGTCACCCTCGCCGACGAGGTGCCGGGGGCGTCGGGACACCCGCTCGACGCCGTGCCGGACCTCGTCGCTGACGCCGACCTGCTGGTGAACGCAACCAGCGTCGGGATGGAGGAGGACGTCTCGCCGGTCCCCGCGCCGGCGCTCCACGGCGACCTCGCCGTGCTGGACGCGGTCTACACGCCCGTCGAGACGCGGCTGCTCCGGGACGCGGCGGACGCCGGGGCGACGACGGTCGATGGCGCCTGGATGCTCCTGTTCCAAGGGGTCGAGGCGTTCGAGCGCTGGACCGGCGTCGACGCGCCCGTGACGGAGATGAACCGGACGCTCAGGGCGGCGCTCTGACCCGGAGTACGGGTTCCGTCGTCACGCCGGGCTTTAAGTAGGGGCCGGTTCTCGATTCGACTATGACCCTGCTCGACACCATCCTCTCCGTCCTGGGGCTGAAGTCGTCGGATCAGGACCGGCAACGGACGACCGACGTGACCGTCGAGCACGACCCGGACACCGAGAACGAGGCCGAGGTGAAGGGGACCGACCTGGCCGACGATACCGCCTCCGAGTCGGCCGCCGCGGGGACGGACGCGACGGGCTCGACCGGCAGCATGACCGAGACGCCGCCGGGTGACGGCGGGACCGCCGAACCCGCGGAGGCGACCGACGTGACCGAACATGCCGGCACCGACCACGAGGCCCCCGAGCCAGCCGAGGCCGCGGGTCCGGTCGGCGGCGAACCCGACCCGGAGGGGACCGAACCCGCGCCGGTCGACGGGAGCCCGGAGGCCAACGCTCACGCCGCGAGCGAGGCCGACGCCGCCGACGAGGACGCGGGGTCGGAGCCGGAGGACGGCCCCGCCGCGGACCCGGTCGACAGCGTCAGCGGCATCGGCCCCGCCTACGCCGAGAGGCTGGCCGACACCGACATCGAGACCGTCGGCGACCTGGCCGACGCCGACCCGGCCGCGCTCGCCGAAGCGACGGGCATCTCCGAGAAGCGACTCACCCGCCTCGTCGAGCGCGCCGGCGAGATGCTGGCGTAGCAACCACATCGGTTAAGACCGCGACGGGAAAATCGGGAGATATGTACCCACCACTGCAGGCCGTGAACACCGGTATCATCGACGCGACCGGCTGGTTCGTCGGACTGGCGAGTCTCGCCTTCGTCGTCGGCTGGCTCGTCTACCTCTTCCGGTAACGTCACTCCTCGACGGTCTCGACCCGATCCCGGAGCCAGGCAGCCGCCTCCTGGACGACCCGCTCCTCGTCACCCTGGATCTTCACCCGGACGTGCTCGCCCGGGTAGGAGCCGACCTGCACGTCGAACCGCTCTCGGAGCCGCTCGAACCGCTCGATGAGCGCGCTCTCTGGCTCGTCGACCCGGACGGCAGTGACGTGGGTCTCGCTCCCCACGAACCGGTCGCCGACGGACTCGAACATCGCCTCCATCTCCGCCGGCACGCCCGGCAGGACGTAGACGTTCCCGATGATACAGCCCGGGGCGACGCCCGCCTCGTTGTGGAGGGGCTCGGCACCCGCCGGGATGTCGGCGGTCCCCGCCGCCAGGTCCCCGCGGGCGTAGCCGTTCTCGGCCAGCCACGCCAGCGCGGCCTCGTTCTCCTCGACGGGGACGCCGAAGGCGGTTCCGACCGCGTCCATCGTCATGTCGTCGTGGGTCGGACCGAGGCCGCCCGTGACGAGCACGGCGTCGTACCGGTCACGGTACTCGTCGACGACGCCGGCGATATCGTCCACCCGGTCCGGGACGGTGGTCGAGCGCTCGACGTCGACGCCGCGCTCGGCCAGCTGCCGTCCTAGCCACGCCGCGTTCGTGTTCACCGTATCGCCGACCAGCAACTCGTCCCCGACGGTGACGATGGCTACGCGCATGCCCTGTTTTCATTCCGGGCGGGCAAAAACCTCCCCCGCCCGCGTGGCACGGTGCTCGGGGGCCGGGAGGGACCACCTACCCCATCCCGGGAGGCGGGTCCCGGTCGTCGTCGTCGTCGATGTCGATGTCGATACCGACCTCCTCGCGCCGCTGGACCGTCTCGCGGATCTGGAGATAGTAGTAGCCCGCGCCGGCGATGCCGACGAGGAGCATCAGTGCCACCAGTCCGCCGAACAGGTAGAGGTCACGCACCAGATAGTAGCGGACGATGACGGAGCTGGCGCGGGTCACGGAGTCCCACTTGACGTGGACCCGGTTGTCGGCCAGCTCCGTGCCGCTGCGCGAGGGCTGGACTTGCGCCAGCACTGGCAGGCCCACGCGGGCGCCCTCCGGCAGCGCCATCTCGTAGGAGCCCTCGATGAACGTGGGCGTGGCCACCTGCTTGCCGTTCTTCGGGGCGGTGAACGCCAGCTGCCCGGACCGGTTTGTCGGGAGCTGGACGGTCGTCCGGCGGCGCGACTTCGAGACGGCCAGCTTCTCGTCGGGGACGTCTGTCGTCTCCCCGTTCTTGACCATCACCAGCGTCGCGCCGTCGTCGGTCCCCTGATACCGGAGGACGGTGCCGTTCTCGTAGCGGAACTGGAGCGAGGACGGGTCGAGCGGCTGGTCGGTCCCCAGCGCGTCACGAGTGTACAGCTCCATGGTGAAGTCCTCGCCGGCCTCCGTGCTCCCGGTGGTGCGGTTGGCCACCTCGTAGACGGCGGTGTAGTTGTTCTTGTTGACCTCGAGGTAGCCGTCGACGCCGGTGTCCCAGTCGTATGGGGTCCCGGGGTCGGCGGCGAGTTCGCCCTCCTGGACCGGTCCCGGGCCGAGGACGGTGTTACAGCCGCTCAGAGCCAGCAGCGCCCCGAGCAGGACGGCTGCCACGACCAGCCGCCGGCGACCGCGTGGGGCCGGGGGCGCCCCGTCCCCGCTGTCGTCCACGTCACCGGTCATGGCACGACGCAGAGCAACTCCGCGGGGAGGTACTCGCCGACGGCCGACAGCAGCCCCGGCGGGTCCGTTCCCTCCGTGCAGATGACGGACTGTTCCAGCAGCCCCAGCCGCTCGACGGTCACGATGTCCTGGGCGTGGCCGGCGCGGTTGACGGTCGCGCGGACCTCCGCCCGGGTCGCGCTGTTGACGTTGAGCCGACCGGTGCCACGGGTCCACTCGTAGAGGCGGTCCTGCTCGACCTCGGCGAGCGAGGCGACCCCGTCCTCGTCCAGGGTGTAGCGCAGCGGGAGATGCTGGACCATGCCGAACCGCTGGCGGATCTGCGCGGCGTCGCCGGGGCCGAGCCCCAGGTCCGCGGCCGCGATACGGACCGTCTCGCCGAACCCGACGTCGAGCGAAACCCCGTCGTCGTCCCAGCGCGAGAGCGTGCCGACGTAGGTCTCGCCCGGCTCGCGGTGGGGCGTGAGTTCGCCCCACTCCGCGGCGAGCGCGTTCCGCGCGACCGTCGCGTCCGGCCCCGAGACGGTGACGCTCGGGAACTCGTCGTCACGGACGCCCAGCGACGACTCCACGTCGAGTTCGCCGACGGTGTTCCGGACCTGCGAGCGGAGCGAATCCAGCGCCCGCTCCCTGGCCTCGCCCTCGACGTACAGCTTCGTCGCGAGGACGACCATCTAAGCCTCGGCCTCTTCGGGCGCGGAGAGATGGAGCTCCTCGCGGAGCTCGGCGATGCGCCGTTCCATCGCGTCGACGAGCCGCTCGTTGGACATGGAGGTGAGCTCGGCGCCGCAGTTGGGACACTGGAAGCCGAACTCCATTGCCTCGCCGAACTCGAACCGGATGGAGTCCTGCTCGCAGAGGTAGAACTCGTTGTCGCGCTCGTAGTCCTCGCGCTCCTCTAGGGCCTCCAGCAGCCGGTGCATCTCCTCCTCCAGCCGCTCGGGGATGTTCTCGTACTCGAACGTCCAGAGGTAGGTGAGCCAGCCCGAGTCCTCGTCGCGCAACCGACGGTAGCTCGCGAGGTCGTTCTCGTAGAGGATGAACAGGGCCCGTCGCACGTCATTGAGCTCCATGCCCAGCTCCTCGGCCAGCTCCTCGTCGGTCACCTCCCCGTCCGGCGGGGCCGCCGCGACCGGCATCCCGGTCGGCCCCACCAGCTCATGGAGATACTTCTGTATCACGGGGTCCTCCAGTAGATCCTCGAACGCCATTACGTCGTAATCCGCCGGTCCGCCGGGTAAAACTTCCGCTCGGGCCGGCCACGCCGATATCGGCCCGGGTTTCACACCCCGAGCGGGTCGACCCTCCGGGGCCGGGTCGAGCCGCCGCCGTCGGCCGCGCACCGTGGCGGGAGCCCCGCAGGGGTCGCCGCCACCACCGGAGGGAAATACGCCCGTCACGAACGGAGTCCCATGGCGAACCAGGGGCCCGAAGGGGGTGACGGTGACGCGCCGGCCGAGCCACCGGCCACCGGGACACCACACGCCGGCCCACGCCGTCGGTTCGGCGCTATCCTGTCGCTGGCGTTCGTGCCGTGGACCGTCATCAGCATCTACAGTGAGTGGACGCTCGTCTTCCCCTTCGGCTTCTTCAACACGAGCCCACCGCAGCTGGTCGACCTCTACACCATGCTGTTCGTCGCGGGCGGCGGGCTCCCGCGGAACCCGGGGCTGCTACCGCTGTCGGTGCTGTTCTACCTGCTCGCGCTGGGGAGCGCTGCGGTCGCGCTCGGCGACCGCGAGGACCCCCGCTTGACCGCCGGCCTGCTCGTACTCGCCGGCGTCGCGCACCTGGGGGTTGCCTACTCCGTGAGCCACCGCCTCTACTACACGCCCGTCCCGTTCGGCGCGCTCCTGATGCTGGTCGTCGCCTGGTGGTACTACTGGCCCAGCCTGCGCGCGACCGTCATGGCACCGGTCGAGGGGTAGCCGGAGGGCACCCGATACCGCTGTTCCGGAGGGATGAGGCGGGTTCTCCCCGGGAGATACGGATAGATGGATGATACCCGAAATCATGCGGTCATACCCCCCGGTTACCACGTCTCGATGCGCCCCTCGCGGATGTCCTCGACGCAGCCCTGGCAGTCGACGTGGTCGGCATCGAAGCAGACGGGCCGGGCCGCCTCGTCCAGGTCGACGGCGCGGCGCTCGGCGTGGCGGCGGCAGACGATGCGCGCCCGGTCGGCCTCGTCGGTCGGAAGGTCCGCCAGGGCCCGCTTGCGCGCGGTTTCGTAGGCGCGGCGGGCCTCCTCGACCTGTCGCCCCGCCGAGCGGAGCTTCGTCCGGAGGAACCGCTGCAGCCGCCGTCGGTCGCCCATGTGGGAGCGTCGACCCGCGTGCACAAAATCCCGTTGGCGGCGGGGGCGCGTGCGAGTCCGGCCGGGGAAACCGATTAGTCCCCCGGCCGGCGTCGCTACACCATGCCGGGACCGGTCTTCCTCGAGACGGAACGGCTCGAACTGCGGACCGTGGAGGAGGAGGACGCCGACCTCGTCCAGGAGGGACGGATGAACCCCGAGATACGCCGCTACATCACCAGCTTCCGGGCGCCACGGAGCCACGCGGCCGTCGCCGAGGAGGTGCCAGCCGACGACGGCGTCCACCTGTTCGTCGTCCCGCGGGCGGGCGAGCACGGGGGCCGCTCCGTCGGACGGGCCGCCCTCGACCACGTCGACGAGACCGACGGCTGGGCCAACATCAGCTTCTGGCTGTTCCCGGAGGCTCAAGGGAGCGGATACGCGACGGAGGCGGCGGCCCATCTCGTCGCCTTCGGTTTCCGGGAGCGCGGCCTCCGGCGTATCACCGCCAACGCCGTCGCGCCCAACGAGGGGTCCATCGCGGTGCTGGGGCGGCTCGGGTTCACCCACGAGGGGACACAGCGCGAGAAGACGATGGTCGACGGCGAGTACGTCGACCTGGAGCTCTACGGCCTCCTCCGGCGGGAGTGGCCCGGTGTCGACGCCGTGCTCGACATCGATTGAGCCGAGTGTCGCGCCCGCCCGCCAGCCACATCACGGAACCGTGATACGCCTGTAATAGGTGCGGAGTGGGCTCAAGGCGAGCGGTTACAGTTCCACTCCGGTCGCGAAACTTCTTATACCATCCGGCGCCAAGCGCCGTACGCCTCCCAACGAAAACACGAGGAGGCGAGAGCAACCATGGCAGACCTACAGCGACACGCCGAAGAGGTACACGACCAGTTCTCCGATCAGCTCGATATCACCGCCGAGGAGGTGCACGACCGGCTCGAGACGCTCGTCGAGGAGTACAAGGTACCGGCCGAGGAGGCCCGCCGGAGCGTCGTCTCCACGTATCTGGACGAGTCGGGCATGGAGCGCGACCAGCTCGGCGGCGCCGGCGGTAACGCCTCGATGCTCGTCAACGAGATCGACGAGGACGAGCAGTGGGTGGACCTGCGGGTGCAGGTGGCCGACCTCTGGGAGCCCCGGAGCGACGCCGTCTCGCAGGTCGGCCTGCTGGGCGACGAATCCGGCACGAGCAAGTTCGTCGCCTTCGAGACTAGCGACCTCCCCCTTCTGGAGGAAGGGGAGAGCTACGCGCTGGACAACGTCGTCACTGACGAGTACGAGGGCACCTACTCGGTGAAGCTCAACCGGACGACCGACATCGCCGAGCTCGACGAGACGGTGGAGGTCGGCGACGACGCCGCGGAGGTCGAGGGCGCCCTGGTCGACATCCAGGACGGGAGCGGCCTGGTCAAGCGCTGCCCGGAGGAGGACTGCACGCGCGTCCTCCAGAACGGCCGCTGCAACGAGCACGGGGAGGTCGACGGGGAGTACGACCTCCGCATCAAGGCCGTCCTCGACGACGGCGAGGAGGTCCACGAGGTCATCTTCGACGAGGCGGCGACGACCGAGCTGACGGGCATCGGGCTGGAGGAGGCCATCGACATGGCCAAGGACGCGCTCGACACGGAGGTCGTGGTCGAGGAGATGCGCGAGGACGTGCTCGGGCGCTACTACCGCGTCCGGGGACCGACCTTCCGGCGCTACGTCCTGGCGGAGGAAACCGAGCGGCTCGACGGGCCCGTCGATGCCGAAGCGACGCTGATCAAGGCGAGGTCGATCTGAGATGAGTTCCATCCCAACCCGCGAGGTGGCGCGCCGGGCGTTCGCCACCGAGTTCAACGACGCCGGCTACACGTTCAAGGAGTCCGACGACGACCGTGCGCCGCTGTACGCGCTGCTGCCGACGGGTGCGCGCGCCAACCGCGTGTTCGTCGTCGGCACGCTGATGGAGACCGAGGACGTCGGCGACGAGTCGGAGTACTGGCGTGGCCGCATCGTCGACCCGACGGGGACCTTCTTCACCTACGCCGGGCAGTACCAGCCCGAGGCGGCCGCGGCGCTGCGCGAACTGGAGACACCCACGTTCGTCGCCATCGTCGGCAAGCCCCGGACCTACGAGACCGACGAGGGCGACGTTCGCGTCTCGCTCCGGCCCGAATCCATCACGGTGGTCGACCAGGCCACCCGTGACCGCTGGGTCGTCGAGACCGCCGAGCGGACGATCGAGCGCATCGGGGCGTTCGATCCGGAGACGAGCGAGTACGCCATGATGGCCGGGGAGCAGTACGACCTGCCGGTCGAGACCTACCGTGACCAGGCTATCGCCGCTCTGGAGTCGCTCGAGGACGGCGAGTCCGCGGAGGCCCCGACCGCCGACGCGGCCGACTGAGACGGGACTGGCGCCGAGGGCGGACCCTCCAGTTCGGTTTCGCCGTTCCACCACCAGGAGGCCGTTACAGCCGCTGCTATCGTGACGCGTACGGTCGCCCGCCCCGGTCAGTCTTCTCCCGTGTCGTCCCGTGGCGGTTCCATGTCGGCGATCTCCCCTTCGAGCCACTCCTTGAACCAGCGGACCCGCTTCAGCCGCCGGTGGGCGATGGACTCGGCGGTACCCGAGTGGACCCGGTCGGCGGCGTCCTCGCCGCGTTCGAGCACGCGCCCGACCATCTCGTTGGCGTCCATGTGCGTCCGGGACTCGTAGCCCATTCGGAGCAGCATCAGCGCGGTCCCGTTGGCACCGATCTTGTCGAGCAGGTCGGCCTCCATCAGACAGCGTGACTCGAGGGTGACGTCCGCGAGGTCGCCCTGGTAGGAGTGTTCGCGGACGGCCCGGCAGACGGCGTCCACGAACGACGGCGGGTAGTCGCCGCGGGTGTCGAGGTACTCCCGGGCGACGCGCGCGCCCTCCTCTGCGTGGACGTCCTGGTCGGCCTCCAGCTTGGAGATGTCGTGGAACAGCGCCGCGACGCGGGTCACGTCCACGTTGGCGCCCTCCTCTCGCGCGATGTCGGTCGCCAGCTCCGTCACGTTGAGGATGTGGTTGAACCGGTACTCGGCGCTGTGCCACGGGTACCACCGCATCCGGCCGCCCTCCTCCTCGTTCTCGACGGAGGCCGCGAGGTAGTCGTGGACGAACCCCTTCATCGCCTCGAACTCCGCCTCCGAGACCGGCGATTCCGTTATCTCAACGCCCATCGACCCACCCCCGGTAGTCGTATTCCGCACGTACGTCAGTCATCTTACCGAAAGGAAGGATGTTTCGAGCCTTAGAGGTTGTGGTACGAACACCGCGCCGAATCCGCTGACAACGGCCGTCTGGGTCGCCGTTACGACCGGTATCGTGCTCCCGGAGGCCGCGCGGACGACCGTCGAGTTTTGTCGAAGACTGACACCAGCGACGGGCCGCCGCCCCCGGACCGGTTCCGCGTGGGTCGGCCGGGGTGCTGGACGCGCGTCGAACCGTGTCCGCGTCCCGAGGTGGTTTTATATCGCCGCCGAGCGTGGGCGTCTCACATGCAGGTTCGAGAGGCGACACCGGCCGACGAGTCGGCGATCCGGTCCATCGCGAAGCGGTCCATGGAGGCCTCGTACTCCCTCTCACCGGGGGCTATCGAGGAGGCCATCCAGCGGTGGTACTCCAGCGACACTTTCACCGAGAAGCTAGGGGACGACGACGTCCTCTTCCTCGTCGTCGACGACGGCGTCGAGGTGGTCGCGTTCTCCGAGGGCGAACTCGTCGACGAGAACGGGGATATCAACTGGCTCCACGTCGACCCGATGCACCGCGGCGAGAGCATCGGCGGGGAGCTGTTCCGCGAGACCCGGCGCGCGCTCCGGGAGCGTGGCGCCGAGACCATCCGCGGTCGCGTCCTCTCTGACAACACGGAGGGGAACAGGTTCTACGAGCGGCAGGGCCTCGTCAACAGCGGCGAGGGCCGGGTCGAGCTCGACGGCCCCACCTTCGTCGAGAACGTCTACACCGACGCCGAATCGGACGACCTCGAGGCCGCGACCGCCCCGGACGACGAGGAGGTGTACGTCGACCATCTCGACACCGACCGCGGCTCGAAGGGCGCGTTCCACGTCGTCTACGCCGACGATGCCCGCGAGGACAAGTGGGGCTACTACTGCGGCAACTGCGAGAGGTTCATCCTGTCGATGGATACGATGGGACGGATGGAGTGCGAGGAGTGTGGGAACCAGCGCAAGCCGACGCGCTGGGACGCCGCCTACATGTAACCCGACCGGCACCAGCAGCGACCGTTCCGAACGCTGACAGGGCTCAGTCGAGGTACTGTTCCTCCCACTCGCGCCGGGCGTCGATCTCGCGACGACCGCGGCGCGTCAGGGTGTAGTAGTTCGTCCGCCGGTCGTGCTGACCCTTCTCGACGAGCCCCTTCTCGACCAGCGTGTCCAGGTTCGGGTACAGCCGACCGTGGTGGATCTCCTTCTCGTAGTAGTCCTCCAACTCGTCCTTGATCGCGAGTCCGTGCGGTTCCTCTCGCCCGGCGATGACGTACAGCAGATCGCGCTGGAAACCGGTCAGGTCGTACATGGCGCGTAGATACGGGTTACTGTCTGTCTGGAATAAGTATATCGATTTCATCATGTCACTCGGCAAATCTGTCCCCGACCGCGCCCGGGATGCGCACCGTACGATCGGTTCCGGCGCAGCAACCGCTCTAGGACCACGCTCCCGGCTCCCTGAGCGGTCCAGTAACTGGCGCGACGCGGTGCTCCCGAGTCGATTCCCGAAAGGAAAGCAAGGGCCGACCGGATGAAAAGGCCGGTCGGCCGTTGCCGCCCTGAATTGGTCCCCGCTGACGCTTCGGCCCTCCAAGCGAAGCGTCACCTGTATTCTACCGCCGTTTCCACTTAAGCCTACCGACCCGGAGCAACTGAACAGAAGTTCAAATATACTCCTCCTCCAGCACCCACCCGAGGGCGCGCTTGTAGTAGGTGAACATCTGCCGGACGCCCTCGTGGTTCATGTCCTCGTCGTCAAGCTCGGCCTTCAGGAACTCGTACTGTTCGCGGATCTCCTCTTCGTCACGCATGGCCCGGGCTACTGGCGCCTCCGGCATGAACCTGACCGTCCCGGGTGCCCGAGGAGCCACCGATGGCGCGGCCGGCGGCCGTCGGGAGGCACGCGCCAGTCGATGGAACCGTGGACCGTCGCCCGCGACCTGTGGGGGTTCAAGTGTCGCGGCACCGACCGCATGGTATGGACGAGTTCGACGTCGAGGAGCACGCGTCTCCCGAACTGGACGACCCCGTACTGGTCGAAGGGCTGCCGGGCGTGGGCCACGTCGGCAAGCTGGTGGCGGAGCACCTGCTCGAGGAGTTCGAGGAGGCACAGCTGGTCCGGCGGGTCTACTCCGAGCACTTCCCGCCGCAGGTCGCCGTCGACGACGACGGGACCACCACGATGGCCTGCGCGGAGTTCCACGCGGTTCCCACCGACGGTCGGGACCTGCTGCTGCTCTCGGGCGACCACCAGGCGACGGACGCCCCGGGCCACTACCGGCTCACGGACCGGTTCCTCGACACCGCCGACGAGTTCGGCGTCGAGCGCGCGTTCGCGCTCGGCGGCGTTCCGACCGGCGAACTCATCGAGGAGTACGCCGTCGTCGGCGCCGCCACCGACGATGACCAGGTCGCCGAACTGGCGGACGCCGGCGTCGAGTTCCGCGACGACGAACCCGCGGGCGGTATCGTCGGCGTCAGCGGCCTCCTGCTCGGCCTCGGCGAGCGCCGCGGCCTCCCGACGGCCTGCCTGATGGGGGAGACCTCCGGCTACCTCGTCGACCCGAAGAGCGCCCGCGCCGTGCTGGAGGTGCTCCAGGCGGTCGTCGACTTCGACGTCGGCTACGAGGCCCTGGAGGACCGCGCCGAGGAGATGGAGGCGGTCATCAAGAGGATCCAGGAGATGGAGCAGGGCAGCCAGGCCCCCAACGACGAGGACCTGCGGTATATCGGCTGATCCGCGCCGACCGGCGCTCCGCCGTCATGTGGTGTCAGAGGACGTTCGTCGAGGGGCCGACGACGTACGCGGTCTCCGTCCCCGCGACCTCCGCGGTGACGGCGGCTCCGTCGATGGTCGCAGTGACCTCCGCCGGCCCGAAGGTGTACTCGCCGGTGGCGCCCGCGCCCTCGGGTGCCTCAGCGTAGTAGGTCCGGCTGACGGAGCCCGCCGAGACGTCCGCCTCGGTGAGTGACCCCAGAACGACGGTACCGTCGTCGGTCCCGACAGCGTCACCGAAGGGCTCCCCGTCGCCGTCGCGAATGACGCTCCAGTCGTCCGGGAGTCCGTCGGTCAGCTCGACCTGCTGGTTCCCGTCGACCTCGCCGTCGATCGACTCGACCGTGACGCGGACCCGGTTGGTCTGCCCCCCGGTGAAGACGTCGCCGTCGTCGCTTCGGGATCCCGATGCCGAGAACTCCGGGGCTGGTGGCTCGACCGGGTCCACCCCGGAGAGGTCCCACTCGTCACCGCGGCCGTAGCGGCGAACCTCGGTGCCGACGTCGCGGATCTGCTCGAACCCGAGCGCGGACGTGAACATCACGTAGCCCAGGAACGTTGCCGTGTAGTTCAGCATCCCGAACGGGTGCAGGTTGGTCTGCTTCGCCGGCGGGAGCAGCGAGCAGATCGTGTGGATGCCGGTGCCCTCGTCCTCGCTCGCCGTGATGGAGCCGGCACCGACTGCGCCGTCGACGCGCCCGGCGACCGACGGGACGCCCTCGGCGCTGGTGGCGGCCGCCGCGAACGCCTCCTCGCGGATGACGTCCATCCGTGCCTCGCCGCTGACGCCGTACCCCAGGGGAGCCACCTTCCAGAGTTGGTCCTGGATGGGACGGACGTCGCCATCCGTGCCGAACAGGGGGTGGTCCAGGTTCTTCGAGGTGAACTGGGCCACGTCGTCGAACGTCCGCGTGATGGCGTCCTGCCCGAACCGGCTCCCGTCGACCAGATCGTTATCCAGCAGCGGCAGCAGGTAGTTCCCGGTATCCGTCAGGACCAGGTTGCCGCCGTCGTCCACGAACGTATCGAGCGCGCCAGTGTACCCCGAGTCGGCGGCCCCGGACTTCCGGGCTCGCTCCATGTCCTCGTTCAGGTAGTCGTGGATGACGACCGCGTGGTCGTACTCGGAGAGTGCCCCGTTCGCGACCTCGTCGACGGTGACGGGGTCCATACTCCCACTGTCGATGAACTCGGCGTAGTCCTGGAAGAAGGTGAACGGGGTCACGTCGTACGGGCGCTGCTCGTAACCGACCGCGACCTTCGGGTCCGGGGTCGCCGTCCCGGTGGACTGGAGCGTCCCGAACTGGATCTCGAACGGCTTCGGGTCGGGTTCGAGATTGCTGACCTCGAGCGTGTACGTCCCCTGGTCCGGGGACTCGACCACCCACTCGGGGAGGCCACAGCATTTCCCGCCGACGCGCTTCTCCGTGACGCCGTCGAACGACTGAACGGTCGCGCCGTCGGGACCCACCAGTTCGAGGTCGAACACCACGTCGGGCGCGTACGGGTGGATGGTCAGACTGTGGAGGTCCCGGTCGACATCGTACTGGACGGCGGTAGTCGATCCACCGGCGACCCGGTTCTCGACGGTCGTCGCGTCGGTGGTGGAACCGAAGGCGAACTCGGAGTCACCCTCCGACTCGCCGGCGGTGGTCGACTGCCGGGCACTGCCGTCGATCTCGTACCGTGTCGGGCCGCTGGCGAACGTTTCGACGACGAACGTGTACGTCCTGCCGGGTTCGGGATCGCTCGTCGTGATGCGCTCGGGCCCACCGAAGTTCGTCGAGCCGGCGATCCGGTCGCCGCTCCCGTCCTCGAGGAAGAAGTCCAGATCCTGGACGTTCGTCACCCACGAGCAGGTTGCCTCGACGCGGTCGGCCCCGTCGGGCATGGTGAACGTGTGTTCAGCAGTGGTCGACCCCGCGGCGCCCGGGGCGATGACGCCGGAGTAGTTCAGCTGTTCCACCTCCTCGAACCGGGTGAAGACGAGGTCCTCGTCGGTCCGCCTGAGCGCGTCCGCTTCCCCCCCGGCCTCGCCGGTCGTCACGAACGCGACGTCCTCCCCGTCGGTCCCGGTGGTGACGTCGAACTCGTCGACGGACCCGTCTGAGGGGGTGTCCGTGTTCCGGAAGCCGAACTCCGAGATGACGCGGATGGCGGTCCGGTAGCCGATCACCTCCTGGCGCACGAGTTCGGGGTTGTAGAGGTTCCCGTTGACTGCCCAGGAGAACGACATCTCGAAGTCGAGCGTCGTCATCCCGAGACCACCACCGACGACGTTCCCCTCGTCGTCCGTGATCTCGGGGTGCGCCATCCAGTCGAGGAACGCCCCGGAGACGGTGTAGTCGATGGTGTCGTAGATGGTGCCGTAGTCGAAGGCCTGCTCGGGGAGGACCCCGAACAGCAGTCCGGTCCGCGTGTCGCCGAGCAGGGACGTCTTCACGTCACCCGCGGTGGTCCAGATCTCCAGCGCCTCCTCCAGCGTGTCGTCGATGTTGAGACACATCTCGTACAGCTCGTGCAGATCGCGGCTGTTGAACTGGTCCTGACTGATCAGCCCGAGCACGAACTAGTTGAAGATGGGACCGCCGTGGAGGTCCGCGCCGTAGTTGAGGTTCCGGTAGTCGCGGAAGTGCTCGATGAGGTCCGCAGCGTCCGGGACCAGCTCCTGCATGTAGTCCGGGGCGTCCGTCCCGGCGGACGGCTCGGCCGGATAGTGCCCCGGCGGCGGGATGATGTAGCCGAGCGACGGATACTGCCGGTTGGTATCGTAGATGCCGGCGTTTCCGCGCTCGTAGAGTGTCAGCCCCTTCACGCCCGGGATGTCGAACTGCCAGGAGCTCTCGTACTGCGGGTTCCGGGCGACCCAGCCGTCGGGATTGACGAACCCGAAGACGATGACCATGTCGTCGAGCAGCGGCTCGACCTTCGCGTCGCTCCCGGTGATATCGGGCTCGGAACCGCGCGCGACGTTCTCGATGACGCGGGCGCCGGCCTCCGCCCCGGCCCGCTCGGGGCCGTGGAGCGAGCAGGAGAAGAACACCTTCTCCTTCTCCTCGAAGCTGGCCTCGCTGTCGAAGTTGGTCACCTCCGCGACGTACAGTCCCTTCGGGTCCGGCCGGTCGGTCGCGTCGTTGAGATGGCCGGGGGATCGGCCGACGTTCCGGATCCGTACGCGCTCGGGGTGTCGTGATTCGATCTCGCCGAGACCGTCCTTCAGCTGCTCGAAGCCGATGTAGTCGACGGAGCGGGTCGGCTCCGGGAACACGCCGAACGGGTAGTAGCCGATGCGCCAGAACGGGTTCGACCCGGGTGCGAACTGGAACTCGCTGGCGGTCGGCAGGTCGGCCGCGGCCGACGCCTCCGCTGCCGTCAACCGACCGTACGCGGCCGGTTCGGGGTCGGTGACCGAGATGGCGTCCCCGTCGAACGACTCCAGTGCCGTCGGGTCCGCGCCCTCCCGGAAGCGGACCAGCGTCGGGACCGCGTGGCCCTCGGGCGTGTGGTTCTGCACGTACTGGTACTCGGCGCTGAACACCTCGTCGGAGACGCTCGCGGCAGCGTTGCCCGGCGGGGCCAGCGCGGCCCCCGTCGCCGCCGACAGCTCGAGGAACGTCCGTCGGTCGATGCTGCCGTCCGCGAAGCGATCCGCCCGTGTCTCGTGTGGTGTCTCGTCTGGCATGTGTATCGATCGTCTGTGGGGTGGTCCCGTACGGAACGGCTACCGGAGGGGCGGTATCCGCCCCGTAAACGGTTCTGACAGAACCGTCCAATCGTTCGGTTGTGGCCCGATTCCGGCCGCCGGAACGGGACCGTCGCGTGCCGGCCACGCCGGCCGCTTCCCGAGGGATTCATACCCCTGCTACACCTACCGACCCTCGTGTTGGACGAGGTGCTCGGGTTCGGGGTTCCGCGATGGGTCGTCCTGGGCCTCGCCATCGGGTTCGCCGCCAGCTGTCTCGCCGCGTCCCTGTTCTACGTCGGGGCCCGCTGGTTCCCGGGCAACGGCGGGTCCGGCCCCGAGACGCGCCGGAGCGGCACCGACGACGACCGTCGGGCCGGTGAGATCCGCGAGTACCTCGACGCAATCGACGAACCGTTTGCCGAGGACCACCCGATCGAGGGCGGCTCGGTCGAGTTCTACCTCCCGGACCGCGACGTGGCCATCACCTTCGACCCGCGGACGTTCTACCGCCTCGAACGCTCGGCCACGCACTCCGTGCTCGTCGAGCACGAGCTGCCGGGCGTCCATCTCGGCTCGCGACTCCCCTTCGAGACCCCGGCGGTCGACTTCGGGCCGGACGAGGACGAGGATGAGGATGTGGCCCCGGACGACACCGCGTTCGCCGTGCTCGGCCTCCCGCGGACTGCCAGCGAGGCCGAGGTCCGACGGGCCTACCGGAAGAAGGTGAAGGAGGCCCACCCGGACCACGGCGGCGACGAGGAGGAGTTCAAACGCGTCCGCGAGGCCTACGCGACGGCACGGGCCGCGGCCGCCGGCGAGGCGACCCGCGGGGACCCGACCCCCGCCGGGGAGGCCACGCCGTGACCCGGTCGCCCGTGGAGGTGCTCGGGTGAACCGCGTCCCCATCACCGACGAGATACTGGCGCAACTGCCGCGCGCGCTGGATCACGACGAGGTCGACCATCCCCTGAACCGCGGTGCCGTCCAGTACGTCGCCTGGGAACTCGAGCTGGAGGCGCTCGCCGAGTTCGTCGGCGAGGCCGACGCGTCCACCTACTACGAGGCGCTCCGGCAGGTCGGCGTCGAGCCCCGCCCGGGCGGCGAGAACGAGGGCGGCCTCGACCCCGAACTGGACGGCTGAGCGGGTCGTTCCTCGGGTCACCGTAGACGATGTCTGCGGCCGCTCGGGGGGCCGTCATCACCTTTTTCGCTCGGCCGCGAGTAGTCCGGCCCGATGCTTGACTCCGATACCTCGTTCGACGCGACGCTCGACCACACCATGATGCGGGTCGAGGACCTGGAGGCATCGGTCGACTGGTACACGAGCCATCTCGACTACGTCGAGGAGGGGCGCATGGAGGCCGACACGTTCACCAACGTCTTCCTCGCCCCCGAGGACCGCCACGAGGCCGGCGCCGTCCTGGAGCTGACGTACAACCACGACGGCCGGAGCTACGACATGGGTGACGCCTGGGGCCACATCGCCGTCCGCGTCGACGACGTCCACGAGGCCTACGCGGAACTCATGGACGGGGGCGTCGCGGACTACCGCGACCCCGAGTCCTGTGGCGGGGAGTACGCCTTCGTCACCGACCCCGACGGCCACGAGATCGAGATCGTCGAGCGCGACCACGGGGCGCGCTGGTCGCTGGACCACACGATGCTCCGTGTCGAGGACGCCGAGGCCGCCATCGGCTGGTACGCCCGGAAGCTCGACTACGAGCTGCACCGGCGGGTCGAGCTCGACAGCTTCGCGCTCTACTTCATGGCCCCCCGCGACGCCCCCGAGGAGGCGATGAGCGTCGAACTCACCTACAACTACGACGGCAGCACCTACGACATGGGGGACGCCTGGGGTCACCTCGCCGTCCGCACGGAGGACCTCAACGACGCCTGGGAGGCGCTCATGCTGCGTAACGCCGCCGACTACCGCGACCCCGAATCCTGCAACCAGCGCTACGCCTTCACCAGGACCAACGACGGCCACGAGGTCGAGGTCGTCCGACGGTAGCGCCAGGGCGCCGGGGACTCACCGGGTCGCTGTTCGCAGGCTATCGGGCACTCTCGGCCCGAACGTCCCCGATATTACGAGTGATACAGCGATTCCCGGGAAACTGACTGTGACCGAGGCATCACGCCTTCTTGAACCCGAGCAGGAAGCCGCCCGCGAACCCGCCGCTGACCGAGAGCGTCGAGAGGAGGGTCATGATCCAGGACGGCGGGGTCTGCGAGGCGGCCGCCTCGCCGGCGGTGAGGAAGCTCGCGCCGACCCTGTCCCAGTTGACGACGAGTATCTGCCGTGACTCGAGGAACTTGAACAGCGCCAGTTCGAGGCCGACGATGATGGCGACGAGCTTGGCGACCTTCTTGGCAGTGAAGCCGATGATGCCGCCGATGAGGGCGCCCGTCCCAATGTTGATGCCGACGGTCTGGGCCAGCGACTGGAAATCGACCATTGTCGAGGGATGGGCCAGGGTGGTGTAAGGCTCTTGTGGCGACCCGTCGGGCGGGACCGACCGGCGATGAGGTTTTCACCCAGGGGAGGCAAGGGAGCGGTGAGTGACAGAGGAACACCAGGGGACGGCAGTCGTCGCGAAACGGGTTGACGCCGGCGAGGCCGACCTCGTCGAGTTCCGCGACCTCGCCCGAGCCGCGGGCTACGAGGTGGTCGCGGAGGTGACCCAGACCCGGAAGGAGGACCCCGCCCTCTGTCTGGGTGAGGGGAAGGCCGACGAGCTGGCGGCGGTCGTCGCCGAGGCGGGCGCGGGCGCGGTCCTGTTCGACAACCGGCTCGGCCCGTACCAGACGTTCAATCTCGGCAACAGGCTGCCCGAGGGGGTCGCGCTGGTCGACCGGTTCCGACTCATCCTGGAGATCTTCGGCCAACGGGCCGCGACAAAGAAGGCCCAGCTCCAGGTCGAGCTCGCGGAGCTGCGCTACGAGCTCCCCCGGGCCGAGGCGAAGGCGTCGCTGGCGAAACGCGACGAGCGCCCCGGGTTCATGGGGCTCGGCGAGTACGACGAGTCCCGCGAGCAGGACATCAAGCGCCAGATCGCCGAGATCAGCGACGAGCTGGAGGCCATCGAGACGACCGAGGCCCACCGGCGCGAGCAGCGCCGCGAGTCCGGCTTCGACCTCGTCGCGCTGGCGGGCTACACCAACGCCGGCAAATCGACGCTCCTCCGGCGGCTGGCCGACGAGCTCGACATCGAGGAGAACGCCGAGCTCCACCCGGATCTGGACGCGACGGCCGAGTCCGAGGACCGGCTGTTCACCACGCTCGGCACCACGACCCGCCGCGCGGACATGGGCAGGCGCGACGTGCTCGTGACCGATACGGTCGGGTTCGTCTCGGACCTGCCCCACTGGCTCGTCGAGTCGTTCAAATCGACGCTGTCGGAGGTGTACCGGGCCGACCTCGTCCTGCTCGTAGTCGACGTCTCCGACCCGGTCGAGGGGATCCGCGAGAAGCTGGTGACGTGTCACGACACCCTGTACGAGCGCAACGAGGCGCCTATCGTGACCGTCCTCAACAAGACCGATAAGGTGGCCGCCGACGAACTCCGGCGCAAGCGGGATGCGCTCTCGGCGCTCGCGCCCAACCCCATCGCCGTCAGCGCGCTGGACGGCGACGGTATCGCCGAACTGCGCGACCGCGTCGACGACGAACTGCCGCCGCTCGAGCGCGAGCGGCTCGTCCTCCCGATGTGCGACGAGGCGATGAGCCTCGTCTCCTGGGTCCACGACAACGCCCACGTCAACGACGTGGACTACGGCGAGCAGGTCGTCGTCGACTTCGAGGCCCGGCCGAGCGTGATCAGCCGGGCGCGGTCGAAGGCCTCGGAGATGGCGGTCGAGGCCTGAGCCACGGCGGAGAACAGGTTGGCCCGGAGGCCAGCGCCGTGTTCTGCCGGCCGGGAGGCCCCGTTTCCCACGTGAGGCGACACAAGACACATTCTCCATGCCGCCGTGCCACCGGTGATGCCCTCCCGACGCGACCTGTTGCGAGCCGGCGGCGCGGCCGGGCTGGCGGCGCTGGCCGGCTGTTCGCGGCTCCCGCTGGTCCCTGGGCCGCAGCTCTCACTGATGCTCCGCAACGAAATCGAGCAGGAGGCAGAGGTCAGTGTCGAACTGCTGCGACCTGACGGGAACGAGTACAGCGAGGCGGTCGTCTACGAGGAGTCGATCTCCGTCCCGGGGCCGGCGGACGTGACCGGCGCCCCCGGTCGAAAAACGACCACGGACATCGCGCCGGCACGGAGCTACCTCGTCCGGGTCCGGTTCGGGGACAGCTACGGAATGCCCGCGGCGGAATACCGCTACTACCCCGACTGCGCGCGGAAACTCCGACCCGCCGACGAGCGACCGGAGGAGTTCGAGCCGCGCCTGTTCATCGAACTCGTCGCAGACGAGGATGGAGCGGGGACGGCGATTATCAACCAGACACAGTGCAGCGGCGACTCGATCTGGTACTGAGTTCGAGTCCACCACCAGGCGGGGCGGTACCGGCGACTGCGTCCTACTCCAGCGGCCGCTTCGTCTTCTCGACAACCCGCACGTCGTCGATACGCGTCGCCGGATACTCGCCGTCGTCGTCCTTCTCGACGGCCTTCACCATGTCCCAGACGACGTTCAGCCCCGTCGTGACCCCTTCCAGGGCCTCCATCTCGCAGCCCGTCTTGCCGGTCGTCTCGACGGCCACCTCCAGGTCGACCCGCCCGTCGCCCACGTCGAACGTCGTCTCGACGTTGGTGATGGGGATGTGGTGGCACATCGGGACCGTCTCCCAGGTGTGCTTGACCGCCTGGACGGCGCCGACGCGGGCAGTCGCGAGCACGTCGCCCTTGCCGACCTCGTCGGCGCGAACGGCGTCGACGGTAGCGGCCCGGAGGTGGATGGTCCCCCGCGCGACCGCCCGGCGCGCCGTGTCGGGCTTGTCGCCGACGTCCACCATCTGGACGTCACCCTCGTCGACGTGGGTCAACCCTTCCGGGTCCCCGTCGTTTCCGCCGTCGCCCCCCGGGTTCTCGTCGCTCATGCTGCCCCCCCGGCCGCGTCCGGTCGACGGAGCGCCTGCGGCAGCGCGTCCACGAGGTCAGTCGCGACCAGGCCGTGGCCCCGCTCCGCGACGACGATGTCGCCCGCGCGACCGTTGGCGAAGGCGGCGACGCAGGCGGCCGCGTGCGGGTCCAGAACGGCGGCCAGGGCCCCGCAGGCGCCCGCCAGCACGTCGCCGGTCCCGCCGACGGTCATCCCGGCGTTCCCGGTCCGGTTGCGCCGCGTCCGCTCGCCGTCGGTGATGACGTCCTGTGCGCCCTTCACCAGCAGCGTGTGCCCCAGTTCGGCTGCGAACGCCTCGGCCAGGTCGGCCCGCTCCGCGGGGTCCGCGGCCGTCTCCCCGCCCATCGCCCGGAGTTCGCCCTGGTGTGGCGTGCACAGCAACGTGGCGTCGGTCTCCACCTCCGGGACGACCTGCAGCGCGTCGGCGTCCACCACGACGGTGCCGCCCAGCCCCGAGAGGAGCTGCCCGGCCGCGTCCAGGGTCGCGGTCGCGTCGCCCAGCCCCGGCCCGAGGACGACGGTGTCGTGCCCAGTCGCCAGTGCCGCGACCGTGGCGACGTTCCCCGGGGCGAACCGCTCGCCCTCGAACGGCCGCACGATGAGGTTCTCGCTGTACCCCTGCAGCGCCCGGGCGACGGGGTGGGGACAGGCGACCCGCACGAGGTCCGCCCCCGCCCGGAGCGCCGACCGTGCGGCCAGCGCCGGCGCGCCGGTGTAGGGCCCGCCGCCGACCACGAGCACCTCGCCGTGGTCGCCCTTGTGGCCCCGTGGGTCCCGACCCGGCCGGAGCAGGTCGCCCGGCCCGACGAACCGCTCGGCCGCCGCGGGGATGCCGATGGGTTCGACCCGCACCTCGGCGTCGACGGCCCGGAGCCCGGGCTTCGTGTCGTGGAACGTCACGACGTGGTCGGCGTCGACGGCGTTCGATGCCCTCACGCCGCCGTCCGGGTCCACGCCCGAGGGCACGTCCACCGAGAGCACGGTCGCGTCGGCGTCAATCATCGCCGCGGCGGCGGTCGCCTCGGGCTCGCGCAGGTCGCCCGCGACCCCCGTCCCGAGCATCGCGTCGACCACGAGGTCCGGGTCGCCGAGGGCAAGCGCGCTCGAATCGGTCACCTCGTGGGCGTCGTACTCGGCCTCTATCAGTGCCT
Organism: Haloglomus irregulare; assembly: GCF_007421925.1. GTDB lineage: Archaea > Halobacteriota > Halobacteria > Halobacteriales > Haloarculaceae > Haloglomus > Haloglomus irregulare. Next base: position 119,271 of record NZ_QMDX01000001.1, on the reverse strand, counting down.
CCCAGTTCTCCCGGGCGATGTCCGTCCCGATGGCCGACGCCCGCCCGAGCAGGTGGACCGACGCCTCGTACTCGTCGAGGAACCGCGCCGCCACCAGCCCGTCGCCGCCGTTGTTCCCCCGTCCGGCGACGATGGCCACCGCGGCACCCGGGTCGACCAGGTCCCGGACCGCCCGGGCGACGGCGTTGCCCGACGACTCCATCAACTGCTTGCGCGGCACGCCGAGCGCCTCGGCGTTCGCGTCGAGGACCGCGACCTCCCGTGCAGTGAGCATACGTGCTGGTTCGGCGGGGACCGGGTTAAATCCGACCGAGGAACGCGGCGCTCGGATGGCCGCTCAGTGTGCAGCCGACACCGACGGCGGCAGCGTCCCCGGAACCCCTCCTGCTCCTACGACCACAGCGACGACAGCGACGATGGGAACGCCCCCGAAGCCCTCGCCCTTCGAGCCCGCCAGGAGCCGGGAAGCGGAGACGCGCTGTGGCTCTGTCCCTCCCCGGCCTCTCGCGGCCATGCCCCAGGCACGGGGGACGGGGTCCCCCGGCACGCGCGGGCCTCGCACTCGCGGCGCTCCGCGCCGCCCGGAACGGCGGCGAAACCGCCCCGCACTGCTCGGCCACGCGCTCCCGGCCCGAGAGGGGCTGGTCGGTCGGTTCCGGGAGCAGGAAGCGCACGAGCGCGGGGAGACGCAGGGACGCCCTGCCCGGCCGGAACCGCCACCGGGTGGGACTGAAACGGGCCGGCCGGTCGACCCGGTGAGGTAGAGCACGCACCGCAGCGGGGGGAGCGAAGCGACCGGAGCGAGCCGCCACCGGCCGGGGGCCTCCGATAGGTTCCTGCCGTCACTGGTGGTAGCCTCGGTATGCAGAGAAGCGACGTATCGGCGGCATATCTGCTGAATACGTCGATATATAGTGGAAAACTGGACTTCTGTGGATAAGTAGTGGAATGTTCGGGGAAGCGGTGGGGATGGGATTTGAACCCATGAGGCGCGAGGCGCCAGTTGCTCTCAAGGCAACCACCTTAGGCCACTCGGTCACCCCACCTCGCCCGGACGTAGCGGGCCGGGTCGCTAAGACCTATCGGTGTCGGGGCGGGTCACTCGCCGGCCAGTGCCAGCCCGCCCGCGCCGTCGGCGACGACGGTCAGGGCGCTGTCGTCGAGCCAGTCGGCGACGTGGGTCGGGACCGGTCGCCCGGCGGTCCGGCGGGTCCCGACGCCCAGCAGTATCTCCGCGAGGTCGGCCGGCGTCTCCAGCAGCGGGAGCGTCCCGAGGTAGTCGACGTCGTGGCCGGCATCGCCGGCGCGGTCGGTCAGCGTCCGGAGCGCGGGCGGCGTGTAGGCGTCGGTGAAGTCGATCGGTTCGGTGAAGCCGGCGAAGTAGACGCGGCCGCGGGTCCCGGGCCCGAGCACGACCGGCGCGCGCCGGAGCTTCATCGCGGCCTCGTCGACCTCCTGCCGGGCGCAGAAGACGGCGGCCGGCTCGGTGACGGCGGCGGAGGCGACGCCCTCCTGGTCGAGCAGATGGGTGACGGTGTTGCCGGCGCGCCCGGCGAACGTCTCGCCGACCTGGACCTCGAAGCGGGCCTCGTCGGGTTCGTCGAGCGTCGGTTCGAGGGCCTCGCGCACCTCGCGCTCGGCGTCGGCACCGTCGGGGACGTGCGCGTCGGGGATGGCGTCGTCCGGACGGTAGTTGACGAGGAGGTCGCCACCGCTGGCCTCGGCGGCCCCGCAGACGTCGCGAAGCGCGGCGGTGTAGAGTTCGGCCGCCGCCGCGGGCGAGAGCGGGGCGTTCGCGACGAGGTCGGGGAAGACGAGTCCGGGGCGTGGCGGGTCGGCCAGGACACAGACGACGGTCATACCCCTCCGAGGCGGCGACGAGTCTTGAGCTTTATACTCCGGCGGCGCCAGCGGTCGGTATGGACTACACCCGACTCCTAAGCGCCGTCTGCGGGCTGGCCGTCGCGCTGGTCGCCCTGGGCGCCGTCGTCTCGCTCGTCACCGGCCCGCTCGCGGGGAGCCGGGCGGCCGCCGCCGTCGTCACCATGGCGCTGGTCGTCGGCAGCGTCGTCGGCATGGTCGTCGTGGGGACCCGCGGCAGCGCGGAGTGGCTGGAGAGCGGCGGCTACTGGTAACCGATGAGGTGCTCTGTGGAACGGGGTAGAGCGCGGGTCCGCCGTATCCGTGCGGTTGCGACGTGTTCTCAGCAACGAGCGCTCCTATCCACCGATGCCGGGGTTCGAGCGACACGGAGGTATATCTCGGCATGGTCGCCGATGGCCGGCCGGTAACTGGCCCTGGTTCCGTGAGGTGGACGGGCCGAGGGACGGGAGCCCTGTGCCGAACTGCGCGGAGGTGGATGACGGATACGCCTCGACCCCTCCCTCTGGCGGTACTCCTGCTGCCGGCCGGCTGCAACGGGTTCATGGGTGTCACGCCGTCGATCCGCGTTCCGAGGACTGCGGCTGACGGGAGTACGGACTCCAGCTCCTCGTCGACGGAGGGGTCCGTTCGACCTCCAGGTCCGGCGTCCGGGCGTCCAGGACCGTCGAGCGGCGCCACGCTACTGCTGCAGGGCCCGTCGCCCGGCGAGCCCAACGTCCGCGGTGGGAACGTCACCTGCTACGAGGCCGTCGCGCGGTCCCCGCGACCGACTCAGTCGGCACCGACCTCCTCGGCGCCCTTGATCTGGACCAGCTCCTCGACGGGGGGGCAACTCGGCGTCCCGGGAGGTGATGATCTCGATGCGCCGGGAGAGCTTCTCACTTGCGTACTCGACCAGCGGCGTGGAGTCGAAGTCCGTATCGTACTGACCGTCGTCGACGATGCCGGCGATGTGGGGGAGCAGCTCCTGCAGCGTCTCCCGGATGATCACCTCATCGACGTCGCCGGCCTCGATGTGCTCCTGGACCTTCCGCATCCCGAAGCCGACGTGGCGGCCCTCGTCGCTCCGGATGCGGGTGATACCCTCGATGAGCCCGTCGAGTTCCGTCCGGGTCCCGTCCTCGAACTGGTCGAACTCCGGCCCAGTGTCGGAGTACTGGGCCTGGTAGCCGTAGTAGGCCGTCTGTGCCAGCACCGACTCGACGGCCAGATGGTAGTGGCAGTAGGCGACCACGCGATTGTGGACGGTGTTCTCGCCGTCCTCGAGTAGCCGGTGCATCGCGGCCTCGGTCCTGTCGAACAGCTGGACGTAGGCGTCGTTGAAGAACTCCTCGTCGGTCGGGGGGAGCCGCTCGATGCCCCGCGCCTCCGCGACGGGGTCGATGACCTCGCGCCAGTAGCGGTCGAAGAAGACCGCGTGCTTTGCCTCCTCGTAGATCTGGCTGGAGACGAACATCCCGTCGTCGATGTCGTCGAGCGCGATGGCCAGCGGGGCGAGGTCCTCGGTGACGGCCTCCTCGCCGGCGCCGAACTTGGCGATGGAGGCCCGGAAGCCGCGGAACTCCTCGTCGGTCCAGTCCGAGTCGATGAGCCGCTCGCGGTCCTGCGCCAGTAGCTCCGCCGGGATGGCCTCGTAGGGGTCCCAGTGCCGGTAGACCGCGTTCCGGAAGTACCCCCCCCGAGAACGAGTCCGGGTCCAGTCGCAGCGACCGGTCGCCGTCCGCGTAGCGTGACATACTGTCGCATCCACGGTGGCGAGTATCAAGATGTCGCCGTGTAATCGCGCGTCGTTAAACCGCAGGCGTCCATCGCCGGCTCCTCCGCCCTCGTATGGGCCCGCCGTCCGGTCAGTCCTCGCGCTCGACGAGGCCGGCGAACGCCTCACGGGCGTTCTCGACGGCGGTCTCGCGCTCGGCCGGATAGGCCTCGACCTTGGCACGGAGGGTGATCCCCTCGCCCACCTCGGTGCGGCCCTGGAAGGCGGCCTGCTTGTCGAGCGAGAGGAACAGTGAGCAGTCCTCGTCCACGCGGTCGTCCAGCTCGTCGAGGACACGTTCGAACTCGTCGGCCGCGGCCAGCGTCCGCAGGGCGTGGCTGATCTCGCCGGTCCGCTCCAGCCGCGTCGACAGCACGATGATGCGGTCGCCGTTGAACCCCTCCGTCTCGGACCAGCGGAGTTCCACCGGATCCCGCGGGTCGTCCTCGCCACGGTCGGGGAGGAACCGGCGGAGTGCCGACTCGACGCGCTTTGTGTCCTCCGTAGCGTAGCAGAACGTCCGGAGCTCGACGTAGTGGAAGGGGACCGACGCCATCCCGCGAGTTACTCGTCCTCGTCGGTCGCGGCGTCCTCGGGGGCGGCCTCGATGGCGTCCTCGGAGATGCCGGCCTCCTGGCCGTCCTCGAACTGGATGATGTAGGTGGCGTCGCCGAACATCGTCTCGGAGACCTGCGTCACCTCGCCCACCTGGCCGTCGAACTCGCTGTGTTCGTCGTGCAGCACGACCGTGTCGCCCTTCTCGAAGCTCATGCGTTCGCGTTCCCCACGACACCGCAAAAGCACGTTGGTTCGACAGCCGAGTGGGCCATCGCCCGTGACGGGACGCGGTCCCTGTCGGCGGGCCGGGACGTCCGACCGGCGCCGGACGATGCTCTGACACGGACGGTCGAACGCTTTTTGCGATGGCCACGTGTAGCCGGCGTTATGCATCCCTCCGTCCGCCCCGGCGCCAGACCCACCCACACCGGACCGTCAGCGAACCGCCCAGAGGGACCGTTAGCAGGGGTTCCAGCCCCGGTGCCGGCACTCCGGCGGATGGACTGATGTCGCTCGACGACCTGTGGTACCTGGCCGACGAGGCCGACCAGCAGGCCGAGCAGGCCTACCACCGGCTCCGGGAGCGCCACGACGGCTTCCTCGAGCGACGCCACGAGAAGCACGTCTCGCGGGGACGGTTCCGCACCCTCGCCAGCCGCATCCGTGAGCGGGGCACGCCCTACGGCGCCCACACCATCGTCCATCGCCCCGGCGGCGACCTGCTGCTCGTCCGGCACGAGGGCGTCGACATGTGGGTGCTCCCCGGCGGCGAGGTCGACCCCGGCGAGTCGTTCCGGGAGGCGGCACGTCGCGAACTCGCCGAGGAGGCGGGCGTCGAAGCCACGTACGAAGGGCTCGGCGTCCTCGGCCGCGTCGAGGTCCGGACCGGCGGCTACGACACCTGGGGTGTCCTTCCGGTGTACGCCGCCCGGGCCGATCCCGAAGGACCGACGCCCCGGCCCCGGGACCCGGACGGGGAGATCAGCGAGGCGCGCTGGTTCACCGAGCTCCCGGCGGACACCCGCGACCGCGACATCCTCCGGGAGTGGCGTCGACGTCGGGGCGTCTGAGCCCGGCGCGGGACATCAGCCCACTGTCGGGGCTGATGGCCACGCGGATGTCTCCCCGACCCACGGCATCGCTCCCATCACCCGCCGCGGTGCCGTCCCCCCGCCGGGGACGCGAGCGTCCGGTTGCTCTGGTCGTCCTCGATGGTGGCCGTCACGGTGTAGTCGCCGGCTCCGCCGAGCACGCCCATCGCGGCCAGCAGCGTCCGCCGTGTGGACGGCGACACGGCCGAGGTGGCGCAGTCGACCGGCGAGCGCGTTCCGGCGCGGTCGGTCGCGACGCGTCAGTCCCGGCTCCCGTGGTCGACGCCGGAGCGCGACTCGGCATCGAGCCGGCGGAGCGCCGCCCGGGCCTGCGAGGCGTCGTAGCCGAACAGCACGCGGTCGCTGTACTCGCCGGCCACCGTCGCCGCCTTCAGCAGGTTGTCCAGGTCGACGTTGACGGCGTACAGTTCGACGGTGAAGGGCAGACCCAACTCCTCGCAGCGGTCGGCCCACGCCGACGCCAGGATCTCCAGCCAGTAGGTCGTCGAGTAGGCCATGTCGTAGATCGGGACGACGAACTCATCGACGTACTCCGCGAGCGCCTCCAGATCGAGGCCGGAGCGCTCGTAGAGGTGGCCCGGGTACGGGTCGGGGTAGACGGTCAGGTAGAGGTCGCCCGGGACGTGCTCGCGGACGGTGGCGACGAACTCCGTGATGATCGCCGCGCGCCACGCCCCGCGGTCCTCGAAGCCGCTCTCGGCGAACGCCGCGTCGCACCGGTCGCAGTGGCAGTACTCGCCCCGCGGCCAGCCCACGTCGTCCAGGCGCACGTCCCCGTTGACCGCCACGCAGTCCTCCACGATGTCGAGCAGGCCGCGCTTGTAGTCGGCCAGCGACGGGTCGATGTAGTCCCAGTCGAAGTACTCCCGCTCGCGGGTCGCCCTCCGGCCCTCGTCGTCCTCCGGGACGAGGTCGGGGTTGCCCGTGGCGGCCGCGTTGTCCGCGAAGCAGGACACCATGTTGATGGCGTTCGGTTCGGGGTCCGATGGCTTCCCGGCGACGGACTTCACCTCGTAGAAGCAGCTATCGAACTCCGGCCACTCCAGCTCGTCGGGATTCCGTGTGACGACCCCGTGCTCCATACCGGTCGATAGCGGGGCCCGACGGTAAGTGGTGTCGTTCGCCGGCGCGGGCGCCGCGCCCGGGCGGGACTACCGGCGGACGAGGTAGAGACCGACGATGGCGAGCAGGACGACGACCGCGAGGGCCTTCTTGGACATGTCAGAGAAAGCGTCGACCGGGAACATAATAACCTTTCGGGGGCGGGGGACGGGTTCCGCGTCACGGTACCCGCCGCGTCCGGTCAGGCGCCGGTCTCGAACTCGAACCGAGCGCCACCGCCGTCGCTCTCGGTCAGGTCGACCGTCCAGCCGTGGGCCTCCGCGACCGTGCGGACGATATCGAGTCCCAGCCCCGTCCCCTCCCGGTTGGTGGTGTGGCCGGCCTCGAACACCGTCTCCCGCCTCTCGTCCGGGATACCGCACCCGTTGTCCGCGACGTAGAACCCCGTCCGGCCGGACAGCGACCCGACCGTCACCCGGAGGTCCGCCCCGTCGTTGTGCTCGATGGAGTTCCGGAGCAGGTTCTCTAGGAGCGCTCGCAGCCGACCCTCGTCGGCCTCGACGGTCAGCCCGTCGGCCTCGACGACCAGCGTCGCCGCGTCGCTCCCCGAGATCGACCAGGCCCGCCTGGCCACGGCACCGAGGTCCACGGGCTCGGTCTCGCCCAGCGCACGCCCGGTCCGGGTCAGCAGCAGGACGTCCTCGACGAGCTCGTTCATCCGGTCCAGGACGTCGTCGAGGTCCTCGACGTACTCCTGGGCCCCGGCGTCCGACTCCGTCTCCAGCAGCGAGAGCGTCGCCTTCGCGGTGTTGATGGGGTCCCGAAGGTCGTGGCTGACGACCGAGGCGAACTGCTCCAGCTGCTCGTTCTGCCGCTCCAGCTGCTCCTCGCGCTCGATGCGGTCGGAGATGTCGCGCATGATGCCCGAGAACACCGGTTCGCCGTCGTACTCGTGCTCCTCGAAGACGATGGAGAGCGGGACCTCGTGGCCGTCGGCGTGCTCCGCCGGGAGCTCGATATCGTCCCAGTCGAGGGTCCGTTCGCCCTCCGAGAGGTACCGGTCGATGGCGATCATATGTGCCTCCTGGAACCGCTCGGGCATCACCGTCGTCAACGACTCGCCCTCCAACTCGTCCGGGTCGTAGCCGAGGACGCGTTCGACGCCGTCGCTGGCGAAGAGAATCTCGCTGTTGGCGTCGATACTGATGATGGCGTCGCGGCTCCGGGCCGCGAGTTCACGGAAGAAGGTGTCTTCCATCGTCATGCCGCTCCCCGCCAGGGCGTCGTACCGGGCGCGGCTCCGACACCGCGACCAGGACGGCCGACGTCCTGCTCGATACCCGGACGCCCGTGCATGTGAGAACAACCGTCGTATGCGTCTTAACGATTTTGTCCACCCGTCAGCCCCGCGGCCCTTTTAAGCCAGAGCGCTGTACCGATGCGTATGAGTAGTGCCAACCGGACCGACGTCCCGCCCGAGACGGTGGGCGTCTCGCTCGAACCCGAGGGCGTCGAGGTGACCTACACCGACGGTCGGTCGGTGTTCTACCACGGCGTCCCCAAGCGCGCGGAGGGTCGTGTCGTCTCCGCCCCCGGCAAGGAGGTCCACCTCCTCGTCACGGACCCCACAGAGACGGAGGGGGTGATGCTGTACGTCAACGACCGGAAGACCGACGACGAGATCCTCGAATCGGCCGGCGTCGGCCGCGTCATCCTCGGCCGGAACGAGTCCGAGTCGGTCTTCCCCGGCGTCGAGGCGACGAACACGGGCTACCGCGTCGAGGTGACCGCCGACCCGGCGGAGGCCCGTGGGCGCGTCTTCGTCTTCGTCGAGGACGAGGTCTCCGAGCAAGCGTACGAGATCGTCGCCCCGTCCGAGGGCGACGGTGAGGGGACCGAGGCCCCCGAGCAGGTGGAGTGATGCCCTTACGGAAGGCCTGGGAACCGCTGGAGCGCGCCACGGTCGGTAGGATCCCCGACCGCTACGGGGTCTACGAACTCGGCGACGCCGACGGGACCGTCCTCGCCGTCGAGCACGGCCCCCTCCGCGACGAGGTCAAGGAGGCGCTGGCCTACCGGGACGCCGCGCAGGTCCGCTGGACGGCCTGCCAGAACCGCCAGCAGGCGACCGCCCTCGCCGAGGAGCATCGCGACCGGCGCTGACCGACCGCGACCTCTTGGAACAGCGCCTTTCGAGACGAGGGGCATGGGCACGTGTCATATACCGCCCACAGCAGCTAGGAAGCCGATATTGGCCGAGTAAGCGGCCACTGTACGGACGGGTCCGTCCGCGCGAGTGGAGCGAGCGTGCCGGAGTTTCGCCCCGGCTGGGTGCCCGGGTGCCGGCTCTCCGACCGGCTTCTGTGGCGAGCCGTCTGGTGTTCCGCCCCCGAGCGAACCGCTGGTCGGTTCCCACGGGCGGCACGACGCCCCGCGAGGACCCCCGACTCATCAGAACAGCTCGTTCACATCCCCATGTCGGCCGCTCCCTCGGGCACCGGCAGGTCGTGCGGCGAGACGCCGAGCAGCTCGGCGGCGTGGTCAAGCGCCATATCGAAGCCGTAGTAGCGCTCGAGTTCGTCGCCGCCGGGGCCGTTGCGGACCTTCAGCATGGCGTAGCCGTCGGCGTTCTGGGCCACCGTGGCCCGCCGGCCGTCGCGCTCGTAGGTGAGCCGCCGCTCCTCGTCTGTCTCCTCGTAGGTGGCCGTCACGTCACCGTCGGTACCGGTCGCGGTCATGGATACCGGTATGGGCTGGCAACGGACCAACCTACCGGTCGAGGGACCGCATCAGTCCAGGAGGTCCTGCCCGATGGTGTTGCGCAGCACCTCGCTGGTGCCCTCGTAGATCTCGTTGAGCTTGGCGTCGCGGTAGAACCGCTCGGCGGGGAAGTCCTTGGTGTACCCGTAGCCGCCGTGGATCTGGATGCCCTCGTTGGCGACCTCGCGGGAGACCTCAGAGGCGTAGAGCTTGGCCTGGGCGGCCTCCTTGCGGAAGCGCTCGCCGCGCATCTTCCTGTCCGCGGCGTCGTGCATCAGCAGGCGCGCGGCGCGGGTCTTCGTGTCCATGTCGGCAATCTTGTGCTGGATGGCCTGGAAGTCGCCGATGGGCTGGTCGAACTGCTCGCGGTCGCCGGCGTAGTCGGTAGCGGCATCGAGCGCGGCCTGGGCGATGCCGACCGAGCGCGCGGCGATGGTGATGCGCCCGCCGTTCAGGGTCTTCAACGCCTGGACGAAGCCATCACCCTCCTCGCCGAGCAGGCGGTCCTCGGGGACGTAGCAGTCGTCGAACCGGAGTTCGGCGGTCGGGCAGCCCTTGTCGCCGAGCTTGTCCTCCGTGCCCTCGACGATGAAGCCGTCGTCCTCCTCGGGGCGGACGATGAACGAGGACATGCCCTCGCGGCCCGCGCCGGCGTCGGTCTTGGCGATGACGGTGACCGTGTCCGCGACGGAGCCGTTCGAGATCCACAGTTTGCCGCCGTTGATGTAGTAGCCGTCACCGTTGCGCTCGGCCGTGGTGTCCATGGCGGGCACGTCGCTGCCGGCGCCGGCCTCGGAGAGCGCGAACGCGCCGATGTCGTCCCCGAGCGCGATCGGTTCGAGGTACTGCCGCTTCTGGGCCTCGTCACCGAACTGGTACACCATGTTGCCCGCGAGCGAGACGTGCGCGGCCATGATGGTGCCCAGGCCGCCCGATCCGCGCGAGATCTCCTCGAGCGCGATCGGATAGGCGTGGTAGTCCAGACCGGCGCCGCCGTACTCCTCCGGGAACGGGGCACCCATCAGCCCGAGGTCGCCCATCTCGTCGACGAGGTCCTGGGGGAACTCGTCCTCGTGGTCGATTTCCGCGGCGCGCGGGACGACCTCCTCGTCCACGAACTCCGCGACCATCTCCTTGATCTGCTTCTGTTCCGCCGTCAGCGAGAGGTCCATACATCGAGGTAGGAGGGCGCTTACTTCAGGGTTGCGAGGGTCCACCCGTCCCGCGTGCCGCCGGGACCCGCAACGCACAACCCGGGGGCGGTCGCAGACGTGGCGTGGACGCGAGCGACCGAACCATCGCGACCGAGCGGATCCGGCGGCTACAGGAACTGGCGCGCGAGGCGGTCCGCGCCGACCGGCCGGACCGCGCCCGGCGGTACGTCCGACTGGCCCGCCGGGTCGCCGAGCGCCACCGACTCACGCTCCCGCACCGGTTCCGTCGCTTCACCTGCGACCGCTGCGACGCCTATCTGGTCCCCGGACGGAACGCGCGCGTCCGGACCCGCGAGGGCCACGTCGTCGTGACCTGCGACTGCGGTGAGCACGCCCGCTACCCCTACGATTGACCGATTTCCGATCGTCGCTCGGGGACGGCAACGTGTATAGCTTTTAACACAGACGACCACGAAGCCGGGCTACATGACGGACGACATCAAACGGCGGGCCCACGACCTCGACGTGACGGTCTGGGTCGGCAAGGCCGGGTTGGACCCGGTCGTCGAGGAGCTGCGCGACCAGCTCGCGGAGCGCGACCTGGTGAAGGTGAAGTTCCTGCGGGCCGCCCGTGGTGGAACCACGACCGAGGCACTCGCCGAGGAACTGGCCGAGCGCGCGGGCGCGGAACTGTTCCGGACACGCGGCCACACCGGGGTGTTCCGGTGATGGGACTCCCGCTCGCCCCCGTACAGACCGCGGTGGATGGCACCGGCTTCGTCTCCCAGTCCCTCGAGAGCGTCGGCGTCCCGGCCGCGCTGGCCGCCCCTATCGCGCAGGCGATCGTCTTCGTCGTCGTCTTCATCGCGATCTATCTGCTTGGCCGGGTCCTCATCACCCCGATCTTCGGCCGCGTGCTGGACCGGCGCGACCTGGACGACCACGCCAAGCGACCGCTCAAACGCGTCGTCGGCATCGTCATCGGTTTCGTCGCCGTCACGGCAGCCTTCGGCCTCGCCGGCTTCGGGAACTTCCTCCAGTCGCTGGCCACCATCGCTGCGGCCGCCACGCTGGCCATCGGGTTCGCGATGCAGGACGTCCTCAAGAACTTTGTCGCGGGCATCTTCATCTACACGGACAGGCCGTTCCGCATCGGCGACTGGATCGAGTGGGACGACAACTCCGGCATCGTGGAGGACATCTCGCTGCGCGTCTCCCGGGTCCGCACCTTCGACAACGAGCTGCTGACCGTCCCGAACTCCCAGCTCACCGACGGCGTCATCAAGAACCCTGTCGCCAAGGACAAGCTCCGGATGAAGTTCGTCTTCGGCATCGGCTACGACGACGATATCGAGGCGGCCACCGACATCATCATGGAGGAGGCCGAAGCCAACGACGATATCCTCGAGGACCCCGCGCCCTCCGTACGGCTGACCGAGCTCGCTGACTCCTACGTCGGCCTCCAGTGCCGGTTCTGGATCCGGAACCCCTCGCGCGCCGACTTCGTCCGCACCCGTGGCGAGTACGTCACGACCGTCAAGCAGCGGTTCGACGACGCTGGCATCAATATCCCGTACCCCCAGCGGGACCTCTCGGGCGGCCTCGACCTCACCGGCCCCGCCGCGGAGGCGCTGGCCGCGGCCAACGCCGACCCCGAGGCGAACGCCGACGACTGAGCGCTCTCACGGCTCGGTGGCCCTCGCGCCGGCTTCGCCGCCCACAGAAAGCCCCGTATTCCGACGCCGAGGCGACCCGGAGATCCGCTGACCATCGACCAGCTCCGAACTGCAAGCGACTGCGGGAGCCAGCTGACCGGCTCCGCCGGCCGGTCATCAACCCGCGGGCCTCGCCCGCGACCCCGCCGGCGTTCGGACGTTCAGCCGGAGCCAAGCCCCGGCGCGGCCCTCGCTCGCTGCGCTCACCCGAGACAGGGGCAACCACGGCCCCTCTGCCCGCCCGTACGGGTGTGCTCCTCCCGGATACCGTCGAGATACGCGATGTAACAGGGGAGAACGGGCAGCATCCGGACCGTTGGCGCGGTCGTATCGGAACACGCACACCACAGGAGCCAAACCCGGGTCGTGCTTCGGCTGTCGTATGACCGAGGACGACGACGAGGACCTTCGTGCCGCGGTCGAGTCGTTCGTCGACGACGTGGACCTGGCGCTGTCCGAGTACGAGCAGGGGTATGCCGACGCCGACGCCACGCTGTCGGTGGTGCAGTCGCACCTGGTCGAACTCCGGGAGGCGGTGGAGGAGCCAGACGAGGGCTGATCACCCACCGGAACCGCCCGTGTCGGGGTCGTAGGGGCGCGCAATGTCGAACGCCGGGGCACCGGTTCCCACGACCCGGACCGGCCCGTCGGCGGCGGCCGGGTTGTGAGCGCGGTGGGGGCTCTCGGGCTCGGCGACGAACACCTCGCCCGGGTCGACGGTGTACTCGCCGTCCGGCGTCTCGACGACGAGCGTGCCATGGGCGACGTAGAAGCCCTCCTCGCGCTGCTCGTGGTAGTGGTAGGTCGTCGGGAGTTGCTCGCCCGGTTCCATGGTGTAGACGGCGAGCGCGAGTTGCGCCAGTTCGGTGGCCTCGGTGACCGACCGCCGGTCACAGGGGTGGTCGGGTGACGCCGGGAGGTCGTCCGGGTCGATGTGGTGGTAGCCCATGCGGACCCCTCGGCGGCGCGAGGGCGAAAGCGTGGCGCCCCCGGCGGCTCAGAGCCAGCGCGGGACCCGCTCGCAGTAGTCGGCGTACGCCTCCCCCAGCGCCGCCCGGAGGTGTGGCTCCTCGCGGCGGACCACCACGACGTGGTAGACGGCCCAGAGGGCCAGGCCGTAGCCCGCGAGGAGGACCGAGCCGGACAGCAGCGCCTCGCCGAGCGCGGCGGCGACGGTCCCGAGGTAGATGGGGTTGCGGCTGTACCGCAGCGGCCCGTCGGTGACGAGCGTCCCCGGCTCGCGGGTGTGCGAGGGTGGCTCCTCGGCCACCGCGAACGTGTGGACGGCCCACCCGGCGAACGCGAGGCCGGCGACGACGACCGGTATCCCGAGATAGCGGCCCGGCCCGGGGTCGACCCCGACGGGCGACGGGAACCCGACCGCGAGCGCCGGCCCCACGGCGAGCACGACGACGGCCGGCGCGAGGCCGAAAGGGTACGCCCTGTGGTCGGTCATGGTCGGGGGCTGTGGCGCCGGCGAGAAACCTCCCACGGCGTGTCGGTGGGGCTTTGGGGGCCACGCCCGAACGGAGCGTATGCACGTTGCCGTACTCGGCGCCGGATACGCGGGACTGACCGTCGCCCGCCGACTGGAGCGCCGGCTCCCCGACGACGTCGACATCACCGTCGTCGACGAGTCCGACACCCATCTCGTCCAGCACGAACTCCACCGTGTCGTGCGGCATCCCGACCTGGCGGAGGTCATCACGGTCCCGCTGGCGGACGTGCTGGGCCGCGCCGAGGTGCGGCGGGCACGTGTCACGGACGTCGACCCGGAGGCCGGGGTGGCGACGCTCGACGCCGCGGACGGCGGCGCGGAGCGGCTCGACTACGACTACGCGGCGGTCTGTCTCGGCGCGGAGACGGCGTTCTACGGTCTGCCGGGTGTCGAGGAGCACGCGACGCCGCTGAAGCGGCTCCGTCACGCCGAGACCATCCGCCGGGACGCGCTGGACGCCCCCGGCGGCGAGGCCATCGTCGGTGGCGGCGGACTGTCGGGCATCCAGGTCGCCGGCGAGCTCGCGGCGCTCTCGGACGCCGAGACCCTCGACCTCGACGTGACGGTCGTGGAGATGGCCGACCGCATCGCGCCGGGGTTCGACGAGCCGTTCGCCGACGCGGTCCGCGACGAACTCCGGGCCCGGGATGTCGCCCTCGAGACGGGCGCGACGGTCGAGTCCGCCGACACTGACGCCGTCCACCTGGCCGACGGCCGCGCGCTCGGCTACGACACGTTCGTCTGGGCCGGCGGTATCCGCGGCCCGGACGCGACCGACGGGGATCGCCACGAGGTCCGGGCGAACCTCCGCGCCGGCGACGGCACGTTCGTCGTCGGGGACGCCGGCCGGGTCGTCGACGCCTCGGGTGAGGCGGTCCCGGCGGCCGCACAGACGGCGCTCCGCGAGGCACGGGTGGCGGCGGCCAACATACGGCGGCTGATTCGTGGCGGCGACGACGGGTTCGAGCCACGACTGGACCGCTACGAGTACGACTCGCCGGGCTGGGTCGTCAGCGTCGGCGACGGCGCCGTCGCGCAGGTCGGTCCGGTCGTGGTGAGCGGGGAGCCGGCGAAGGCCGCGAAGGCGGTCATCGGCGCCGGCCACCTCGGTGCGGTCGGCGCCATCGGCCGCGCGTCGGACCTGGTCCGGGCCGAACTCGGCTGGCCGGGCGCCGACGACGTGGACCTGCCGGCACAGCTGCTGGCGCTCGGCCGCGTCGGCCGCCTCGCCGCGGTGACCGACCCGGCCTCGCCCGGCGAGGTGCAGTACCCGTTCGCGACGGCGGCGGTCTCGCTGGCCGACGCCTTCGGCCCCGAGACGGTCGACCTGACGCCGGCCACCCGGCTCGCGGACCCAACCCATCCCGACGGCCCGGCGCGACTCGCCGGCGACGCGCTGGCGGCCGGGCTGGACGCGCTGACGGGGCTGGCGGGCGGCGGGAGCGACGCGGACGAGTAGCGGGAGACGACGCCGGCGACGCCTCAGACGCCGGGGATGCCGGGGATGTCCGACACGATACCGGCGCCCAGGTTCGACAGCAGGGCGAGGACGACGAGCACGGTCACGTACGCGACGAGCGTGATACCGGCGGCGGTGATCCAGCCGGCCCCGTAGCGCCACTTGATGACGGCGAGATACGCCAGGAACACCAGTACCGGTCCGAGGACGGGTACCCCGCCGAAGAGGAACGACGTGATGCCCCAGACGAGCGAGCCGATCGCCGCCGTCACGACGGCGTGGCCGTAGTCGCGGCTCCCGGCCACCAGGCTGGCGCCGACGTAGATACCGAGCCCTCCGATGAGGAGGGTTACGATGAACAGGACGAGCGAGTTCCCGAATGCGACCATCGTTCGGGCCGAGAGCCGCCCCTCGAGTGAACGTTGTGGCCGAGGCCCCGCGTGGCCCGCGCCTCAGTCGCGCCGTGCGGCCGACACCAGTTCGGCGACCCGCTCGCGTTCGACCGGTGCCGTCGGGTCCCCGTTGCGCTTCAGTGCCGTCCCGACGATGACGGCGTCGGCGATGCCCAGTACCGTCGCGACGGAGTCAGGCGTGACACCGCTCCCGACGACCAGCGGGACGCCCGTCTCCGTGGCCACCGCTCCGACCGTCTCCAGTCGCTCGCGGTCGACCGGTTCGCCGGTCGCCGGCCCGGAGACGACCACCCCGTCCGCGCCGCCACGCTTGACCGTCTCCCGCGCGACCGCCGGGAGCGGGCGCTCGGCCAGCGCCGCGGAGTGCTTCACCCCGACGTCCGCGAGCACGCGCACGTCCGGGGCGTCCAGCCGGTCGCGGAGACGTAGCGTCTCATTGGCCCGCCCCTCGACGACGCCCTGGTCGGTCAGCCGGGCGCCGGCGTGGACGTTCACGCGGACGAACGAAGCCCCGGCCGCGGCCGCGACGGCCATCGCGCCCGGCCCGTCCGACCGGAGCACGTTCACGCCGACAGGCACGTCGACCGCGCGTCCGACCGCGTCGACCAGTGTCGTCATCGCCGCCACGATATGCCGCGGCACCGCGTCGGGATGGAACGGCGCGTCCCCGAAGTTCTCGACGAGGACGGCGTCCATGCCCTCCCCGACGAGTGCCTCGGCGTCGGCGACGGCCCGCTCCCGAAGCGCCTCGCGGTCGCCATCGAACCCCGGCGCGCCCGG
Source organism: Haloglomus irregulare (assembly GCF_007421925.1). Taxonomy (GTDB): domain Archaea; phylum Halobacteriota; class Halobacteria; order Halobacteriales; family Haloarculaceae; genus Haloglomus; species Haloglomus irregulare. The sequence goes on along the minus strand of NZ_QMDX01000001.1, from coordinate 103,120 downwards.
GAGCGCCGGCAGATGGACCATCCCAACCAGTTCCGGCATCCCCGCGGTGTCTGTCGTGTCCATACCGGTGTTCCGACCGTCGGCGGCTTCAAGCCACGGCTCGCCGGATACGTCGGATACGCCGGCCATATCTCCTCGATACACCGTATATCATGATAGACGGGCATTGCGAACGGTTACGTGGTCGATACGCCCCCTACTCACCGTTCGAAGCACTGGACCTCCACGGTGCGGCCCTCCGGGTCGCGGGCGAAGGCCTGGTAGATGCCGTAGGTGTCGTTGTACCGCGGCCCCTCGACGAGCGCGTCGCCGAGGTCGTCGGCCAGTCGGTCCACTGCCCCGCGGTCGGGGACGACGAAGGTCAGGATACCCTCGGTCTCGGCCGGCGAGCGGTCGCAGAACCCGACCCGGAACCCCTCGAAGTCGAGGATGGTGCAGTCGGGCTGTTCGCGCCACGTCTCGCAGCCAAAACCCCGGTAGAACGCGACCGTCCGGTCGAGCGACTCGCTGCGGAAGAAGACGATGCCGCCGTGGTCCATATCCGGGACACAGGCGCTTCCGGCATCCCTGTTCCGGCGACCCGCCCGCCGGCCACCGCCGCCCCCTCAGACCAGCCCCAGCGCCCGGAGCCCGCCCAGCGGGTCGAAGTCGAAGACGTAGAGGTAGATCTGCGCGAGGCCGGCGACCACGAGGAGCGCGCCGGCGGTCCGGGAGACACGGCCCGTCCCCGCGGAGAGCCGCCGGAGCAGGCCCGCGCGGCCGAGCGCCGCCAGCAGTGTCACGGCGACCATCAGCACCGCCATCCCCAGCGCGTACGTCCCGAGGACGAGCGCGGCGCCGACGGGGCCGGCGCCGAGCGCGACCAGCGCGAGGCCGATGAAGACGGGCGCGGTGCAGCCGGCGGCCGCGACGGCGTAGACGACCCCGAAGGCGACGTAGCCGCCGACGGTTCGGCGGCGCTCGGGCAGCAGGACGTGGAGGTCGGGGAGGACCCCGGCGGCGAGGCCGGCGCCCAGCACGACCAGCAGCCCCCCGACGACGAGTTCGAGGACGGCGATATCGCGCAGGGCGCTCGCGCCGACCGCGGCGGCGATGCCCGCGAGGACGCCGTAGACGAGGAAGAAGCCGAAGCTGACGAACACGCCGACCGCGGTGGCGCGAGCGACGCGCCGCAGCGTCGACGCCGGCCCGCCCTCGGGTCCGTCGCCCCCGTCGCCCAGGCCGAGGTAGAACGCGACGTAGCCGGGCAGCAGCGGGAACGCACAGGGGGCAAAGAAGGTGGCGACGCCGGCCGAGAACGCGAACGCCAGCCGGCCGACGGAGACCGGCTCCATCAGCCCCCAGCGGCGCCGGCCTCGCGGAGCTTCTCGGCCACCGTCTCCGCCGCCGCGAGGCCGACGTGGCGCCACACCTCCTCGCCGTCGGCGTCGAAGACGAGCAGCGTCGGGACGCGTGTCACGCCGAACCGCTCGTTCGTCCGGAGTTCGGTGTCCTGTGCGACCGCCCAGGTCCCCTCGTACTCGCGCCAGAACTCCCGGACGGCCTCGGTTTCGGCCTCGTTCGTGATGGAGAGCATGTGGGCGTCCGGGGCCGACTCGCGGACCGACCGCAGTTCGGCCATCTGTGGCTTGCAGGGCGCACACCAGGTCGCCCAGAAGTCGAGCAGCGCCGGCCGGTCCGGCAACACCGGAACCGGGCCGCCGGGCGAGCCCTCCACGTCGAGTGCCTGCAGCGTCGGCCCGTCGTAGTCCTCGCCGGTCGAGCCGGGGTCGCCGCTGCCGACCGAGAGACAGCCAGCGAGGCCCGCCGCAGCTCCGGAGCCCAGCGTCGCGAGGAGACGGCGACGTCGCATGGTCGAACGGAGCCGTCGCGCGGATATAAACCCCGCCGCGACTGTGAGTCGACCACACACGAGCCCGATGTCGTGATGTGAAGTCCAGCACAGCTAGCGGATATGCAACTTCGCCGCCGGTCGCTGCTGGCCGCCTGCTGTGGCGGGGTCGCGGCCCTGGCTGGCTGCGGCGAGCGGGGCGATGCCGGCGCCCCCGGCGACGAGGGGTCGGAGACGACCACGCCGACGGCGACCCCCGAGCGGCGCTCGGTCAACGGGGTCGATGTGCCCGTCCCGCGCTCGGAGCTCCAGCGCGGCGCCGCCCGCGACGCCATCGCGGCCATCGTCGACCCCGTCTTCGGCGAGGACTGGTCGGGCATCTCGATGGAGGTGAATATGAACGTCGGGTCGTACACCTCCCGGCCCCGGCTCTCGGCCGACGACCGGGTCATCGGGGTGACCCGCGCCGGCGAGGCCCGCGCCTATCCGCTGAAACTGCTCGTCCGACACGAGGTAGTGAACGACAGCTTCCCGACCGCCGAGGGCGGCGACGGGCCGTTGCTGGTGACATACTGCCCGCTCTGTGGGAGCGCGCTCACCGCCGTCCGCCGGGTCGACGGCCGGGAAACGACGTTCGGCGTGTCGGGACTCCTGTTCCGGAACGACCTGGTGATGTACGACGCGGCGACGGACAGCTTCTGGAGCCAGGTCGCCGCCACCGCCATCCGTGGGCCGCGGACGGGCGAGACCCTGGAGCTGGTGCCCTCGACGCTCACCACGCTCGGGGAGTGGCGCGAGACCCATCCCGAGACGGTCGTCCTCCGGCCGCCGCCCGACTCCGGGACGGTCGGCGACGCCGGGCCCTCGAACTACGACAGATACCCCTACGGCACCTACCGGACGGACGAGCGCATCGGCCTCGGCGGGGAATACGAGGGCGCGCTCCACCCCAAGACGACGGTCATCGGGGTCACGGACGGGGGCGAGGCGGTGGCGTATCCGCTGTCGCTCGTCCAGGAGGCGGGCGTCGTGAACGACCGTGTCGGCGATCTGCCGGTGGTCGTGGCGGCGACGGGCGAGGGGACGCTGGTCGCCTACGTCCGGCGGGTCGACGGGGAGGCGACACCGTTCGAGCGCGCCGACGAGTCGCATCTCCGTGCGGCCGGCTCCCGCTGGCGGGTGGCGGACGGGCAGGCGGTCGACGGCCCTCACGAGGGCGTGACCCTCCCACGAGCCAACGAGGTCTCGCCGCTGTTCTTTTTCGCCTGGAAGGAGTTCAACCCGGACACGGCCGTCCACGGGACGGCCGGGGACTGAGGTGGGTACCCGGGCGCCACGCTACCGAGTCACGGGATTCTACTCGCGACACTCGCAGGTCCGGCCATGCGACGACAGGTCGCGGCGGTCCCGGTGGGACTGCTCGTGCTCCCGTCGGGGTGCTCGCTGTTCGACGCGAGGACGTCGACGGGGGCGCAGCCGAGCCCCACGGCGACGGAGACACCGACGACCGCGCCGGCCCCGTCCCCGGCGGGTTACGCCGACGGGGGCATCACGAACGCGACAGCGGCGCGGAACGGCCACCTGCAGGGCGTGCTCGCGACCGGGAACGTCAGTCTCGGCTACAACGCGACCATCCGGGACCCGAACGGCACCCGCACCGTGACGGTCCTGCAGTTCGTCCCGCCGGGCGAGCCGCGGGCGCTCACGGACACCGTCGTCGCGGCCGGCGGGAGTCGCGGGTCGGGCGCGGTCCGGCGGACCCGGTTCTACGCGAACGGGGCCCAGTACGTCCGGGAGCAACGCGCCGGCACCACCTACGGGAGCATCGACGGGGAACTCCCGCCCGCCGCGTTCGCCGGTCGTCAGCACGTCGACCCGGCGCTGACGAAGGTGCGCTGCGACTCCATCGAGCGGGTCGAACGCGACGGCGAGACGCTCTTCCGGCTCCGGATGTCGGCCATCGGGGACCCGGGGGCGCTCCTCTCGGACCGGCTCTCGGCCGAGGACGTCACCGGTGGGAACGTGGCGCTGACCGTCGGCCCGGAGGGCGTCATCCGCTCGCTCCGGTACCGGGCGACCGTCGAGGCCGACGGGCGGACGGGGAACTACGGGGTCCCGTTCGCCGTCGCCGGCATCGACCGGACGCCGGTCGAGCGACCGGAGTGGGCACGGGAGCGCTGACCGGCTCCGACTGGCAACTCGACGCCCGTTTTCGCCCGTTTCCGGGCCGCTACCGGCGCGATGTGCGACGTGGGACCGAAACGCATAGGAGGCCCCTCTCCACACGGGGCGACGTATGAGTCGCCCGCTGCTCGCCGGTATGATGGCGGCGCTGCTGCTGACTGCCGGTTGCTCGTTCCTCGGTGGCGGTGGGACCCCGACGGCGGAGCCGGACGGGCCGACGCCGACGGGGACACCGACCGCGACCGCTACGCCCTCGCCGACGCCGACGACGGAGTACCCCGCCGGCTACGGTGCGGACGGGGTCGAGAACGCGACCGCGGCCGGCATCGCGCACACGGAGGGGCTGCTCGAACGGGACTCGTTCATCGTCGGCATCAACGGGACCGTGCTGGCCGACGACGGGACCGAGTCGGTCCAGCAGCTCCAGAGCGTCGACCTCGCCGGGGAGCGAGCACTGGTCGCGGTCAACGACTCCGAGCGGGTCGAGCGGACGACATACCTCGCTGACGGGACCCGCTACACCCGGGTGACCCCCCCGGACGGGAACGTCAGCTACAACGTCACCGACGCGCCGCTCCAGCCCCGGACGTTCACCGGTATCTCCTTTATCAGCCCGGCGCTGACGAACGTCTCCTACGGGGCGGCGAACGTCACCGAGACCGACGCGGGGACCTTCTACGGCTACCGGGCGGCGTCGGTCGACCGGTCGGCGTTCCGGAACCTGCTCGGGCCGTCCATCGACCCGGGGAACGTCACCGACTTCGACGCCGGGTTCGTCGTCGACGAGGACGGGGTCGTCCGCCGGCTGAGCTACCAGGCGGCCGTCGAACGCGGGAACGGGACGCTCATCGTGGACGTCCGGCTGCGGACCTACGCCATCGACGAGGTCGAGGTCTCGCCACCGCCCTGGCTGGACGAGGCCCGGGAGTCGGACCCGTGACTGGTGCCATGCCCCCGTGTCGCCAGCGCGGGGGTTGATACGGCCACAGTCCCTGTCCCCGACCCGCCGTGGATACTGGCATCGAACACACCCCGGACGGCCGCCGGCTCGTCGTCGCCCGCCGGACCCGCGCGCCGGCGACCGCGGTCTGGCGCGCGTTCCGCGACACGCGCCGCTGGCCCGACTGGGGACCCACCGTCCGCGCGGTCGACTGCGAGGACCGGTACGTCGAGCGCGGGTCGACCGGTCACGTCACCACCGTCGGCGGACTGCGGCTCCCGTTCGAGGTGACGAGCTGTGCCGATGGCCGCTGGACGTGGGATGTGGCCCGGCTCCCGGCCACCGGGCACCGGGTCCACGACGGCTCGGAGCCGGTTGCCGCGTTCGAGCTGCCGTTGGCGGCCGCGCCGTACGCCGTCGTCTGCCGCCGGGCGCTGGAGCGACTCGACCGGGTGGCACGGACGACCGGTGACTGACCCGCCGGTCCGGGCGCTCGGACGATGACGATACAACGGACCCGTATCCGCGACTGTCGGTTCAGATGGAGTACACCCGACGAGAACTGACTACTGTCGGGAGATCATCGGCGGCGCCGAGCGACGTGGTAGGACCTGTAGCGGGCCGCGGCCGACCGGTCGCTCGTCGGTCGCGTGTTATCGGAGCCCGGAGGAGGCAACCGAGAAATCGTCCGCCTTGTGCAGGTCGTCGCCGAGTCCGGAGCCGTCGCAGTCGTCGTTCGGGCACCGATAGGTCCAGCCGTCCCGTGTCGCCCGTCGCTCTGATACCTTCTCGCCGCACTCCCGGCAGACGAGCTGGGAGGCTGCCTCACAGGTATCCCGGTGGAGTTCGAGTTCGAGTTCCGTGCTGAAGGTCCGCTTGCAGTTCCTGCAGACGTGAGCCATACTCAATCCTGTAGATGCCTCCATAATATGTGTGGTGCTTTCCATGTCCGGGCTTCAAATACGACGCGCGTCCGACGCTGGCCGTTGGCGTGTGTTATCCCGTGTCAGTGCCCAAAACGGCCGACGTCCCGCGATTCCGTCACGGTCCGACCCGGATCAGCGCGGCTCGAACGGGCGGAACACCCCCGCGGTTGACAGGTTCTCAGTCGGGTCGCGGGACCTCGAGCCGGTCCCGTGTCGTGCAGTAGTAGTCGGCCGCGAGGCGACCGAGCGCGTCGAACCGCGTGGTGTCGAGCTTCCCGTCGACGAGCAGTTCCTCGTCGGCGTGGAAGCGGACGACCCGCCCGAACGTGGCGGTGTTCGACCCGAGGTCCAGCGTGTCGTGCAGCCGGCATTCGAAGGCGATAGGTGCCTCCGCGACGCGCGGGGCGTCGACGGCGCTGCCGCGGGTGGCCGTCACCCCCGCGAGACCGAATTCGTCGTCGCCGGTCGTCGCCGCGGTCGCGACCATGGGCTCCGCGAGGCCGGTCGGGACCAGGTTCACGACGAACGAACCGCGCTCGGTGACGTTCCGGAGGGTGTCCTTCCGGTCCCCGTCGGGGGTGCGGCCGGGGGCGAACGCCAGTATCGGCGGCGCGACGCACATCACGTTGAAGAAGGAGTACGGCGCGAGGTTCCGGCCGGCGGGGCCGTCGGTCGAGACCCAGGCGATGGGGCGGGGGACGACCGCGCCGCTCAGCCAGCGGTACATCGACTCCGCCTCCGGATCGAACTCCATGCTCGCGGTCTGGAGCGTCGCCGGCAAAAGCGGGCCGGTCGCCCCGGTGTCCCGGGGAGTGGGACCGCCTCAGAGGACGCCGAGGTCGAGCGCGTATGGCCACGGCGCCGCGGCCAGGGCCAGGAAGGCAAGCGCCCCGCCGGCCAGCGTCGCGTTATTGAGGAACTGCGTCATCTCGGTCTGGCGCTGCTGCGGGTCTCGACGGTCCAGAAGTCGTGCATGACGACGGCGGAGGCCAGCAGGAAGGCGGCCAGTGCGCCGGCCCCGAGGACGACGAACACCCTGGTGATGACCGCGACGCCACCGAGGAGGAGCATGGCACCCGACGCGGCAGCGGACAGCGCCGGCGCGGGCAGGCCCTTCATCTCGGCGTAGCCGGTCATGTCCTCCCAGTTCAGGAAGTGGTTGAGCCCCATGAACGCGAGGACGCCGCCGAACAGGAGCCGCGCGAGGGGGAATCGCCCGCGCCCGCGGACTCGGACAGTGCGGGGCCGCCCTGCGGGACGAACCCGTTCACCGGCCGCCCTCCGCTCGGGTGGGTTCCGTCCCGATACGAGATTCTATCGTGAGTGCTGCTTTCATCGCGTTAGCGGTTACGCCCCCCGCGTACTTACTGGTTCGCTGACATCGAGGGAAGCGGGTCACATCGACTGCACCCAGGTTGCGGCCGTGTTACCGGATGGATACCGGTGCGGAGAGCCCGGGCCGACGAGGGACCGCCGGCCGCCGGCTCAGCCCCAGGTCTCCGGGTAGGCCTCGGCCAGCACCTCGGGGTGGTCGAGCAGACGCTCGCGGACCGGCGCGATGACGTCGTCGATGGCGGCGGCCGCGGCGGGCTTCAGGTCCGCCGGGTGGAGCTCGCCGGCGACGAAGTCCGACTCCAGCTCCCCGTACGCGTCGTAACTGAGATCGCCGCCGTACTCCTCGGGGCGCTCCACCACGAGCGGGTCGTCCCGGACCGCGAGGACGGGGAAGACGAGCCGCTGGAGGTACTCCAGCACGCCGTTGTCCGCGACCTCGCCGGCGGGGCAGTAGGCGCCGTCGATCTTCTCGGCGACCGTGTCGGCGTCGTCGGTGAGGAAGACGCCGGAGGCGCGGTCGCTGCTGGACTGCTTCCCGCCCGAGAGCCCCGAGAGCAGCGGCGCGAACACGCAGAGCGGCTTGTCGAAGCCGTGGTCCGGGAGCTCCTCGCGGGCGAGCATGTAGATGCCCCGCTGGTCGATTCCCCCGTACGCGATGTCGGCGTCGAGCGCGGCCACGTCCAGGCTCTGCATCAGCGTGTAGACCAGCCCGCCGAGTTTCGGGTTGTCGGACTGGCGGACGACCTCGCTGCCCGCGCGCTGGGCCCGCGAGATGGTCGTGTCCGCGAGCAGTCGGTAGAGCTGTAGCGTGTACGGCTCCTCGAGCTGGTAGTCGGTCCCCCGCGTGAAGCTGACCGCGTCCGGGTCGGCTCCGGCCGCCGCCACCATCCCCTCGATGGCGAGCCGGTAGTACTCCGAACGGGCGTCGAGCAGTTCGAACGGTGACTTCTCGTCGTCGAGGTGGGCGTGGAGGTCCGCGACGAGCACGGTCACGTCCAGCCCGGCGTCGATGAAGTCCGCGAGTTTGCGGATCGTCGTGAAGTGACCGATATGCATCTCCCCAGTCGGGGCGTAGCCGATGTACGCCGTCGGTTCTGCCGTCTCCGCGAGGAGCGTCTCCAGTTCGTCCTCGGTGACCACCTCCTCCGTGTGGCGGGCCACCAGCGCGGCGCGTTCGGCCGTGTCCATACCCGTTTCACCTCCGCGTGGCGATTAAAAGGTTCGAAGGCCCCGGGCGGGGGCCGCCGCGTTCCAGTAGCCGTAAGGTGCCCCCACGCTTGCGACCCGTATGGACGAGGACGATGCCACGGTCGCACCCGCGGACCCGCCGGCCGGGAGCGCGGCCGCGGTCGTACGGGCGTACTACCAGGACCTGCGGGACGGCGCGCCGCTGTATCCGTACTTCCGCGAGGCGCCGACCACGGTGAAGTTCGGCGTCGGCGAGCGACTGACCGGCTACGAGGCCGTCGAGGCAGGCCTCCGGTCGCAGACCGAGATCACGACGGACTGGGTCGCCGACTCCGACCGGCTCGTCGTCGAGGCGCGCGGGGACCACGCCTGGTTCTCCGACGACGTGTTCATGGCATGGACGGACACGGAGCGGTCCATCCGGTACGAGTTCGACACGCGCTGGTCGGGGACGCTGGTCCGTGCGGCGGGCGACGACCCGGAGCCGGCGTGGCTGTTCGCCGGGATGCACGTCAGCACGGCCGTGGAGGGCTGATAGTGGTCGGCCCGGTCTCCGACGAGGAGCGCTCCGACGCGGCGTTCCGCATCAAGATCGGCATCGTGCTGTTCGTCTCGCTCTCGGCGGGGCTCATCACGCTCCAGGGGGGTGTCCCGCTCTGGCAGACCGGCGTGGCGATGCTGGTGGGGCTGCTGACGGGGCTGGCGCTGGTCTACCTCGTTTTCCCCGGCGACGGCGGCGTCCGGTCGAGCCGACAGCGGCGCTGAGCCCCGCATCGGCCGCCCAGCACGCCGCCGATGCCCTCGTCAGGGGGCCACCGTGGAACGTGTCACTCATTACGCGTGCCATCGTTACCCACGGGTAGATGACACGAGCAAGCGTGGTCGGCGCCGGCATGACGAAGTTCGGCGTTCACGACACACCGATGCAGGAGCTGTTCGGCGAGGCCGCGTTCGCGGCGTTCGACGACGCCGGGGTCGGGCCCGACGAGGTGGAGGCGCTCTACTTCGGCAACGCGATGGGCGGCCAGACGGAGAACGTCACGCACCTGGGACCACAGGTCGCGACCCACGTCGGGCTCGCGGGCAAGCCGGTCCAGCGGTACGAGGACGCCTGTGCCACCTCCGCGAACGCGTTCAAGAACGCGGTCGAGGCCGTCGAGTCCGGGCGCCACGACGTCGTCCTGGCGGGCGGCGTCGAGCGCTGCACGCCCGAGACCGGGCTGGACACGGACGCGATGACGCGCATCTTCGCGTCGGCCTCGCACCGCCAGTACGAGCAGCCGACCGGTCTCACCTTCCCGGCGGTGTTCGCCCTGCTCACCAAGCGCCACATGCACGAGCACGGCACCACCGAGGAGCAGCTCGCCCACGTCGCGGTGAAGAACCACGGCCACGGTTCGCTCAACCCGAAGGCCCACTTCGGGAAGGAGACGACCGTCGAAGAGGCGCTCGACGGTCCGGTCGTCGCCGACCCGTTCCGGCTGATGGACTGCTGCCCGTTCTCGGACGGCGCGAGCGCGGTCGTCGTCGTCAGCGACGACCTGGCGGACTCGTTCGACGCCCCCGTCGACGTGACCGGTGTCGGCCACGCGACGGACGTGGTCCCGCTCGCCGACAAGGACACCCCGCACGTGACGCAGGCCGCCCGCGACGCCGCCACTACGGCCTACGACCAGGCCGCCGTCACCGCGGACGAAGTCGACTTCGCGGAGGTCCACGACTGCTTCACCGGCGCCGAGGTGCTCGCCAGCGAGGCCCTCGGGCTGGTCGAGGACGGCCAGGGCGGCATCGCCGCCGCCGAGGGCCGCACCCGCCGCGACGGCGAGATGCCGATCAACGCCTCCGGCGGGCTGAAGGCCAAGGGCCACCCCATCGGCGCGACCGGCACCGCACAGATCGTCGAGCTGACCAAGCAGCTCCGGGGCACGGCCGGCGACCATCAGCTCAGCGGCGTCGAGTGCGGCGTGGCGCACAACCTCGGGGGCGACGCCGCGACCACCGTCGTCTCCGTCATGGAGGGTCGCGCATGAGCGCCCAGGACGACATCGAGCTGCCGGAGACGCTGTCGTATCACGACTGGGCCGCCGCCGTCCGCGAGGGGCAGCTGCTTGGCCAGTCCTGCAACGACTGCGACCACGTCGGTGGCGTTCCGAGCGGCGCCTGCCAGGAGTGTGGGGGCCGCGACCTGACCACCGTCGAGCTCCCGACGACGGGGACCGTCTACACGGAGACGACGATCAACGTCCCGCCGGAGGGGTTCCAGGAGCGAGGGTACCAGGTCGTCGTGGTCGACCTCGGCGACGCCCGCGTGATGGCCCGCATCGTCGGCGAGCACGTCGACATCGGCGACGACGTGTCCCTCTCCGGGTTCATCGATACCGACGACGACCACCCGGCGCCGACGTTCGAACCGGACGACTGAGCGCCCCGGCGCTTATCTCCGTTCGGAGCCGGGGTTCGACCATGGCCCGAGAGGTCCGCCACGAAGCCGACGGTCCGGCGACTCTGACCGACGCGGACATCGACCCGGAGAAGGGCGATATCGCCGTCTGTCGCTGTGGACTCTCGCCCGAGTTCCCGTTCTGTGACGGCTCGCACCGTGCGACCCTCGACGAAGCGGAGGGCCGTCTGTACCGCTACCCGGACGGTCCGGACGGGGAGCGCCGGGTCGTCGAGCGACTGGTGACCGACGAGGAGTGACGCCCGTCCCGGAGAACCTACTTCCGTGTCCCGTGTCAGTGTGTCAGTATGGCACGTGAAGTGACCCACGAGGAGCACGGCCCGGACGTGTTCGACGAGGACGACCTGGCGGACCAGGGTGGCACCATCGCCATCTGTCGGTGTGGACTGTCGGACGACCAGCCGTTCTGTGACGGCTCACACGGCGCGACGCGGGACGAGGAGGCGGATGTCGTCTACAAGTACGAGGACGATGACGACGAGAACCCCCGCCGCGTGGTCGAGGGGTTCGAGTTCGCCGCCGAGGAGTGACCGGCACGACGGCTTCGTGCTACCGTGCCGTTCCGGGGCGTATCGCATCGATACCCGGGCCCTGGCACTGGCGGAGACCTCTCCGCGAGCATCCTCGAACTCCCCGCCCACCTCGGTCGGTGATGACCCTCGGTCATCGATCGGTCGGGGCGCGCGCCCGGGCCGGGGCTGCCAGGGGCGTGTCAGGCGCTCCCGCGGGCGTGGGCGTCGACGACCACTCGTAGAGCAGCGCGACGGTCCCGCCGTGGACGGGAACGGTCCCCGCGACCACGAACAGGACCTGGAGGGCGTCAGCGAGCAGGCGTGGGCCGCTCGCGCGGCCGAACCGGACCGACTCGATCCAGAGGCCGAGCGACGGGCTCCCGACGATGAGGACCGCGTAGCCGAGCCGTCCCGCGACTGCCGACGTATCGGGGGGTCCCGCAGGCGGTGAGGACGACCACACGTCCCCGGCAACGCCGGGCGACGTGAACCCCCCGACCGTGCGGCCCCACCACACGAACACTTATTCGGGAGCCGACCGCCCTCCGGCAGTATGGCATCCGACCTCGCGGGTGTGGTCGCCTCGGTCCTCTGTCTGGCGGTGCTGCTGTCGGCGGCGGTCGGCGGCGGCTCCCTGCTGACGCTGTCGGCGCCGGCCTCGGGGGCGGCATGGGGGCCGGCCTACGGCGCCAACGACGGGTCGGTCGCCTCACGGGTGGCGGACCTCGGTGGCCCGCGGCAGGTCGAGAACCCGTACGGACACGCCACGGTCCAGTACGACGATGCGGGCGTGCCGCATATCAACGCCTCCAACCGACAGGCGCTGGCGTTCGCGGTCGGCTACGTCCAGGCCCGCGACCGGCTGTTCCAGATGGACCTCCAGCGTCGGTTGATGTCGGGGAACCTCTCGGCGGCCTTCGGCGCCCGGGCGGTCGAGTCGGACCGGTTCCACCGGCAGATGGGGTTCGCGGACGCGGCGAACGCCTCCTGGCGGCGCATCCGCGACACCGAGGCCGGTGACGGCGTCCGCGCGTACAGCGCCGGCGTCAACCGCTACATCGACGCGCGCCCGACGCCGTTCGAGTTCCGCGCCAACGACTACGAGCCGACGCGCTGGACCCCACAGGACACGCTCATCGTCGGGAAGCTCATCGCCTGGGACCTGACCGGCGACTTCCGCGACCTCCGGGGGCGCAGCATCCGCCGGGCGTTCCCCGACCGGACCGACGAGGTGGCGGCGCTCTATCCTGACCAGCTCGACCACGACGAGGCCATCGTGGACTCGGCGGTCGGTGGCGAGCGCAACGCGGTCGGCGAGCCCCGGCCCGAACTCGTCTCCGGCGACGCGGACGCCGGGCTCCAGGGACTCTACGAGGAACTCCGGCCACACCAGTCCGAGCCCGGCCTGGGGTCGAACTCCTGGGTCGTCGCGGGGCGGCACACCGAGGACGGGAGCCCCATCGTCGCGAACGACCCGCATCTCTCGCTCACCGTCCCGTCGGTCTGGTACGAGCAGCACCTCCGGGTGCGCGGTGACGGCGACGACGCGATGGACGTCCGCGGGGTCGCCTTCCCGGGCGTCCCGACGGTCGTCATCGGCGCGAACGAGGATATCGCGTGGGGCTTCACCAACGTCGGCGCCGACCAGACCGACCTCTACCGCTACGACCGCCCGTCCGCGGACACCTACCGCTACAGGGGCGAGACCCGCGAGTTCGAGACGCACAACGAGACCATCCCGGTGAAGGACGGCCGCGACCGGACGGTCCGCATCCGCCGGACGGTGCACGGCCCCTTCCTCTCGCGGGAGACGCCACAGGGCGAGACCGGTGTGGCCGTCTCCTGGGTCGGGCTCGGCGACACGCGGGAATCCGTGGCCATCTACGAGCTGAACGGGGCGACGGATCTGGACGAGGTGCGCGAGATCATGCGTCGGTTCGACTCGCCGACGCAGAACTTCGTCGCCGCGGACATCCGGGACGGCGGCACCTACTTCCGGCTCACCGGGCGCTACCCGGTCCGGCAGGTCGGGAACCGGAGCGTCACCGGGGACCGCGTGTTCGACGGGTCGGCCGCGCGGGTGGAGTGGCCCGGCTTCGAGCCGTACGGGCGGACGAACTGGTCGGCGTTCCACGACTACGACGCGGTCCCCGAGGTCCGGAACCCGGACTACCTGGCGACGGCCAACCAGCGTACGACCGACGACCCGCCGTTCTACATCGCCCACAGCCCGCGCTACGCGGACCCCTACCGGGGGGAACGCATCAACGACCTGCTGGAGCAGCGCGCGACCTCGGACCGCCCCATCACCGCCGAGTACGTCCGGCGGATGCAGCGCGACGTCCGCAGCGAGGCCGCCGCGGACCTCCTCCCCGTCGTCGCGGACGCGACCGGGGAGATGGCCCCCGAGACCCGCGCGGCGGCCGACCGCCTCAAGGACTGGGACCGCAACATGACCCGTGACTCCCGGGCGGCCCTGCTGTACGCCCGCTGGCTGGAGCATTACCGGAACGCGACGTTCGGCGACGAGTTCCGCTCGCGCGGGCTGGACGAGTCCTACTTCCCGAAGGACCACACCCTCGCGCGGTTGCCGGCCGACTCGCGCTGGTTCGACGACGTCCGGACCGGGGACCGCGAGCGCCGTGCGGACATCGCCGCGCGTGCGCTGCGTCGCGCGGTCGCGGAGATCGACCGCGAGGGCTGGGAGACCTACGGCGACTACAACCGGCTGCACGCGGAGCATCCGTTCCCGCTCGAGTTCCTCGACTTCCCCGGGCGCGGGATGGACGGCTCGGCCTACACCGTCTCGAACTTCCGCTCCCAGCGGTCGACGCAGGCTGGCTCCTCGTGGCGGATGGTCGTCACCGAGGGCGAGTCCTCGGGGGTCATCCCCGGCGGCCAGTCCGGGAACCCGTACTCGCCGCGATACCACAGCCAGCTGGACGAGTGGGCGGCGGGGGAGTACAAGTCGATGGCACGGGCGTCGGCCGGGCGGACGGAGCTGGTGTTCGTCCCGGCCGACGGGGGGGCGGAGTGAGCTACCTGACACCCGCGGCCCTGACGGCGGTCCGCGACCGGCGGGAGGGTGGGCTGACGCTCGGCGCGTTCGCCCTCGGGCTGGTGGCGGTGCTCGCCACGGCGCTCGTTCCCGCGATTCCCCCCGGGAGCGGCCTCGTCCTCGGGGGAGCCCTCGCCGGCCTGACGGCACGCTCGCTCGTCCGGGCGCTCCAGTTGGGGCTCTACTTCGGCGGGCTGGTGCTGGTCTGCTGGGGCGCGGCGCTGGTCCTGTTCGGCGTCCTCGCGCCGGTCGCGGCGGCGACGCCGCTGTCGCTGCTCGCCGTGGCGCTCGGGTTCGGGCTGCCGACACTGGCGGCGGTCGCGGTCCGTGGCCTCGTCTGAGTCCACATGCCGCGACCGGTAGACTCCTGACTCGACGGGTCCAACGCCCGGTATGCACTTCGAGGGGGTCGTCCTCGACCTCGACGGGACGGTCTACCGCGGCGGCGAACCGATACCGGGCGCGCCCGAGACGGTCGGGCGGCTCCGGGAGCGGGGCTGTTCGCTGCTGTTCTGCTCGAACAACCCCACCAAGGACCGCGCCGCGTACGTCGAGCGCCTCGCCGGCATGGGCATCACGGCCACCGCCGACGAGGTGCTGTCCGCCGGAACCGTCACCACGCAGTATCTCCGCGACCACCACGCCGACGACCGGCTGTACGTCGTCGGCGCGTCGGGGCTGCGCGAGCAGTTCGCCGCGGCCGACCTCCACACCACCGACGACCCCGAGGCGTGCGAGGCCCTGGTCGTCTCGTTCTACCGCGGCTTCGACTACGACAGCATCGCGGACGCGTACGACGCGGGCCGGGACGGCTGTCCGTTCATCGGGACGGACCCGGACGTCCTCATTCCGACCGCGGACGGGATGGCACCGGGGTCGGGGGCCATGATCCGCGCGGTCGCGGGGGTCCTCGAGCGCGACCCGGACCACGTGCTCGGAAAGCCCGCCCCCGAGACCGTCGGGATGGCGCGCGAGGCCATCGGGGTCCCGCTGGACCGCTGTCTGATGGTCGGTGACCGGCTCGACACGGACATCGCGTTCGGCGAGCGCGCGGGCATGACGACCGCGCTGGTCCGGACGGGCGTCGACGGCGACGGGGCCGTCGGCGGGGGCGACGTGACCCCCGACCACGTGCTGGACTCGGTCGCCGACGTGGAGCGGCTGTTCGACTGAGTCCCGCGGCTCTCCGACCCCGCACGCGGGTCGGCGGCGCGTCTCCCCGGCACTCGTCCGACGGCGTCCGTCGCCCGGCCCGGCTCGATGATCCCCACCCCGCCGCCATCGGCCGACCTGGCGTCGCTACCAGGCCTATCGCGCGACCGTCCCGTCGCGCTCCCGGACCCACTCCAGCAGCGGTTCGAGCCGTGCCGCGAGCTCCGTCCCGTCGTCGGTCAGGCGGTACTCCACCCGCGGGGGAATCTCGTCGTACTGCTCGCGCGCCAGCAGCCCCGCCCCCGTCAACTCAGTCAGCCGTGTCGACAGTGTGGAACTGCTCACCTCGCCGAACGCAGTCTCGATCTCACCGTAGCGGACCGGCTCCAGCGCCCCGACCACGCAGACGACTTGGATGGCGTACCGGCGGCCGAGCAGGTCGATGACCCCGCCGAGGGGGCAGTAGCAGCGCGGTCCCTCCTCCGAATCGGCCGCCGCGTCGGTCGTCCCTGCATCTCCCTCCAATGGTTCGGTCATTCGAAGCTCGTTCGATACTTCGGACTCGTCAGTACAAACGCTTCGGGTTCCAAAGCGGGAGTGGATGTCGAACCAGACCGCCGACTGTTGCGAACAGTGTAGCGCCACAGCATCGACCACCGAGGGCGGGACGACCGCCCGGAGGGCGGACGGAGGACAGCGGGCCACGACCGAGTACGACACCGCGACTCCGGCTGACCGCTGGCTCGACGAGCCGGTGCTGGCGGGGACGCTCCCCGCGGACCTGGCCGCGACCGCGGCCGCGTTCTACGGGGTCGAGAGGGTCGAGACCCTCGGCGACTTCGCCGACGCGACCCGCGCGGCGGCGGGGGGCGCCATCGACCCAGCCGACCTCTGCCACACCGACGGCCCCTCGCCACACCGAGCGACCGCCGGGGACGACACGTACCAGTTCCAGTGTTTCTACGACGGGCTCGTCCTGGCACGGCTCCGGGAGTCGGCCATCGACATCGAGACGGTGAGTCCCGGCGGCACGCCCATCGACCTGTACGTCTCGGACGACGGCACGGTCGACGTCGCGCCGTCCGGGGCGGTGGTTTCGTTCGGGGTCGCGGCCGACGCTCCGACGACCGGTGACCCGACCGCGGAGCAGGTCTACGGCGCGGTCTGTCCGCAGGTACGGGCGTTTCCCTCGCGCGAGGCGTACATGGCGTGGGCGGCGGCGACGGACGCGCCGACCGTCAGACTGTCGCTCGCGGCCGGGCTGCCCGTCGCGGCGTCGCTCATCGGGCGGGCGCCACGCCCGGACGGCAACTCCTAAATCCGGCGGCCCCCCACGGTCGGGCGTGCAGGTCACCATCATCGACTACGGGGTCGGCAACCTGCGGAGCCTCCAGCGCGGCCTGGAGCGCGCCGACGCGACGGTGACGGTCTCCGACGACCCGGCGGAGATCGCCGCCAGCGACGCCCTCGTGCTTCCCGGCGTCGGCGCGTTCGGCGAGTGTGTCCGCAACCTCGCGCCGTTCCGCGACGTCGTCGTCGAGGCCGCCGCCGACACCCCCGTCCTCGGCATCTGCGTGGGCTTCCAGCTCATGTTCACCGAGTCCACCGAAGGTGCCCCCGAAGGCGAGACCATCGACGGCCTCGACCTCATCCCCGGCCGTGTCGAGCGGCTCCCCAGCGACGAGGTGAAGGTCCCCCACATGGGCTGGAACGAGCTGACCGTCGAGCGCGACCACCCCATCGTCGACGGAGTGGCGTCGAAGACGCCACAGGCAGACGGCGACTACGCCTACTTCGTCCACTCGTACGGCTCCAGCGTCGCCGACCACACCGTCGCCGCCTGTGACTACGGCTTCGACTTCGCCGCTATCGCCGCCACCGAGCGCGGCAACGTGATGGGCACACAGTTCCATCCCGAGAAGTCCGGCGACACCGGACTGCGCGTGCTCCGGAACTTCGTCGCCTTCGCCGAGGACTGGAACGATACGACCGTCACCGCGGAATGACGTTTCCGCGGTTATACTCGAGGTACGCTGGTTACACGGCGTTCAGTTCGTCTCAACCCGTCGTTCGAACCGAACTGTAATCAGAGGATGGAAACGAGGGGGCGGCCGTCGCGGGAGCTGCGGGACGGTCCGGACCCGTGTTCGGCCCCGGACCGGGGGCCTACTCCTCCCCCTCGCCGGTCTCGAGCAGGCCGTTCTCGTCCAGGTGGGACTCGACCTGCGCGTCGCTGAGGTCCTCGTACTGGGCGGTGTCGGCCGGGATGGTGGCGACGCCAATGGTCTCGGGGGAGAGCGAGCCGTCGTTGACGGAGGCGAGCGCGCCGAGCGCGAGCCCGATGCCGCCGTCGAGGTCCGCGGACTCCTCGTAGTGCTCCTCGAGGTGTTCCTCGATCTCGCCGCGGTCGGCGCCGATGGCGAGGGCCTGCCACTCGTAGGGGGTGCCCGAGGGGTCGGTCTCGAACAGGCGGGGCTCGCCGTCCTCGACGCCGCCGACGATGAGGGCGACACCGAACGGCCGCGCGCCGCCGACCTGGGTGTACTGCTGGATGAAGTCGGTGACCTCCTTGGTCAGCGTCTCGACGCCGATGGGCTCGCCGTAGCGCAGCTGGTTGACCTGCGCCTGGCGACGGGCCATGTCGATGAGCTGACGGGCGTCGGCGACGTGGCCCGCGCTGGCGATACCGACGTGGTCGTCGGCCTTGTGGAGCTTCTCGACGGAGTCACGCTCCATCAGCGGCGAGCGGATGCGCTTGTCCACCACGAGGACGACGCCGCCCTGTGTCCGGACGCCGATGCTCGCCGTGCCGCGCTTCACCGCCTCGCGCGCGTACTCCACCTGGTAGAGCCGGCCGTCCGGCGAGAAGATGGTGATACCGCGGTCGTACGCCTGCTGTTGGGAT
>NZ_QMDX01000001.1:0-84532 GCF_007421925.1 Haloglomus irregulare | reverse complement strand
AGAGCCGGCCGTCCGGCGAGAAGATGGTGATACCGCGGTCGTACGCCTGCTGTTGGGATTGTCCCTGCATGGTCTTGGTGTGTGTTGGGTCGGTCGTCTCCGGGGAGTGCCGCGAGAGGGTCGCAGCCGCCCCGGCAGCGGTCAGTCGGGGCCGGGGTAGTCGAGCTCCGTCGCGCCCGCGCAGCCGTCCGCCAGTTCGATGTCGACCCGCCGGCCACGGGCCGACGCCGGGCGGTCGGCCCCGGCGAACGCGACTGTTCGTTCCTCAACTACTCCGCGCGGCGGATTCAAATACTTTTCTTCACAGGCACGGACGGTGCCACTCACGCCACGCACCCGCGTCCGCACCGGCGTCCCGTCGACGCGAGTCACGCAGGCCAGCGCCGCCCGGCCGCGGGTCACCTCGTCGCGGCGCACCCGTACGATGGCGGTCGCCTCGGCGCCGGCGCTGCCCGTCCGCACGTCCGCGCCGTCCCCGCCCTCGCCCCCCGAGGACCCGTCGGGGTGTCGGAACCGAAGCACCGAGAGGTCCGCGTCGGCGCTCCCGGGATCCCCGAGCAGGTTGCCGGCCGCGTACCAGCACGCGCGCTGGAACGCCTCGCGGTCGAACGCGGCGTCGGGCGGTGATTCGACCGCGACCGCGAGATACCGCCATCGCGGCTGGAGATGCTTCGGCAGGTGCTTCACGGTCAGTCCTCGTTCATGCCGACGGGCTCGTCAGCGTACCCCTCGCCGCCCTCGTCGTCGGGGTCGAACCGGTCGGCGACGAGCACGCCGACCTGCTCGTGGACCATCTCGACGGCGGTGAGGGCAAAGCCCGCGTCGGTGACGGCGTCGGCCAGCACCCCGACGGTGGCGGGGTCGTCGACCTCGGGGCTGTAGAACGGCTCCGCGGGGTCCGGTTCGTCGAAGAACATCACGTCGCCCAGCACGACCCGGCGTGGCTCGAGGGCGGCGATGGTGTCGATGGCGTCGCGCTTCTCGTCGTCGGCGAGATGGTGCATCGCGAAGTTGGAGGTCACCAGGTCGACGGGGCCGTCGTAGGAGGGTTCGCGGAACGTGCCGTTGCCGAAGTCGGTGTTCTCGTGGCCCGCCGCGGTCGCCTTCTGGCGGGCCCGTTCGAGCATCCCGTCGCTGACGTCGCGGCCCACCACGCGCCCGGCCTCGCCGGCCAGTGCGAGCGCGATGGCCCCGGTGCCACAGCCCAGGTCCAGCACCACGTCGTCGGGGCGGAGCCGCCGGGGCCGCGGGGTGTTCGAGCGCACCTCGTCGGACCCGCGGGCGTGTGCGACGACGAGTCCCGCGCAGGCCTCGTACTCGGCCGATTTGTCCTCGTCGTAGGAGTCGGCGGCCGCGTCGAACCGCGCGGCGTGCTCGTCAATCGACTTTTTCATACCGTCCACTCTGCACCCCGGGCGCAATGAAATCCTCGCCCAGTCGGGTCCGGTTCCGCCGCGCGAGCCGGCCCCATTCGGCCAGCCCGGCCGACACGTCCCCCGGTGGCAGCCCGACCACCTCGCCGACCGCCCGGAGGGCCCGTGGGGCCCGCAGCCCGAGATAGGAGTCCGTGTCGACGCTCACGACGAACGGCGCGTCGTAGTACGAGACGATCTCCCGCAGCTTGCGGAGGTCCCGAAGCGCCTGCACCCGCTCGCCGCCGGTCCGCGCGAGCACCCGCGAGAGGTCGAACTCCAGCCGCACGCCGTTGTGCGCGGCGGCCTTCACGACCACGTGGTTCACGTCGCCCGCCCCGCGCATCGGGTGTGCCAGCACGTCGACTCGCGGGTCCTCGACGGCCCAGCGGTTCAGCGGACCGCCGTGGACGCAGACGAGGGCCCGCTCCTCCCGGTAGCGCGACAGCAGCCCGGCCGCCTGCCCGCGGTCGTCCGTCCGGATCTCGACCGCCGGTACCACGTCGACGTCGTACGCGTCGGCGACCCGCTCGGGGACGTACGCGCCGTCGGCCGGGTCCTCCCGTGACGACGGCCCGTCCTCGGCATCGGTACCGTCGTTCCCGGCCGGGAGCGGCTCCGCGTCGGCGTCACCGTGGTTCCGGACGACGAGCCCCTCGTACCCCATCTCGACGGCGGTCAGCGCCAGCCGGGCGACCGTGGCGTCGCCCTCCGGGCGGGCGTGGACGGCGGCGTACGGTCCCGGGTCCTCGTCGTTGCCGGACTGGTCGCTCATCGCCGGCATCTCGGCGCCCCCGGGCATGTGCGTGTCGGTGACGGCCGGCGGCCGGGCGCTTATGCTGACACCGACCCTGATTCGGATATGGCGACAGAGGAGGGCGACGCGAGGGGCCGGACCGAGCGGCTCGGCTTCCACTCCGTCGACCGCGAGTACGACACGACGCTACCGGTCCACGGGACGCTACCCGGATGGCTGGCGGGGACACTGCTCCGGAACGGCCCCGGCCGGTTCGCGTTCGCCGAGGGGGCCGTCGACCACTGGTTCGACGGGCTGGCGATGCTCCGCCGGTTCGAACTCCGCGACGGCGAGGTCCGCTACCGCACGCGGTTCCTCGACACAGAGGCCTACGAGGCGGCGGCGAACGGGGCCTACGCCGGGTTCGGGACGGCCCCGGACGCCGGGCTGCTCCGCCGGGTGTGGAACCGCCTCTCCCCGCCCGACGCGACCGACAACACCTCGGTCAACGTCTGGCGCTACGGCGACGAGACGGTGGCCCTGACCGAGACGACCGCCCTGACGGCGTTCGACCCGGAGACGCTGGACACCCGCCGCCGGACGGACTACCCCGACGCCGTCGACGGGCAGACGACGACCGCCCACCCGCACCACGACCGCGAGCGCGGCGAGACGGTCAACGTCGCGACCCGGTTCGGCCGTCAGTCCTCGTACCAGGTGTACCGGGTCCCCGACGGGAGCTGGGACGTCGAGTCGATCGCGCGGGTCTCGACCGACCGTCCCTCGTATCTCCACAGTTTCGGCCTCACCGAGCGGTACGTCGTCCTCGCGGAGTTCCCGCTGGTGGTCGCGCCCTGGCGGCTGCTCGCGCCGACCGATGAGTCGTTCATCGAGCGGTTCAACTGGCGCCCCGAGCGGGGCACCCGATACCACGTCCTCGACCGCGGGACCGGCGACCGCGTCGCCCGCATCGAGGGCGACCCGCTGTTCTGCTTCCACCACGTCAACGCGTACGAGGGGGGTGCGGAAGGGGTATCGGCGGCCGACCCGTCGACGCTCGTCGTCGACATGATCACGTTCAGCGACGCCGCGGCCATCGGCTCGCTCTACCTGGAGGACCTCGTCGGCGAGGACGACCCGGTCGAGGGCGGGTCGCTGACCCGCGTCCGCCTCGACCTCGACGCCGGTCGCGCCAGCGCCGAGACGCTCCACCCGGGTGGCATCGGGCTGCCCCGAATCGCCCCCGCGGCGCGTCGACGGCCCTACCGCTACGTCTACGGGCAGGACACGGGCGGACAGCCGGTCACCGGCCTCCCGGGTGGCGTAATGAAGGTGGACGTCCGGACGGGGGAGGCGACCCGGTATCGCCGCCCGGAGTGTGCCTTCCACGAGCCGGTGTTCGTGCCGAACCCGTACGCCCGTGACGGTGCAACGGGGGGTGCCGCGGCGGGCGGCGCCCCCGAGGACGCCGGCGTCGTCCTGACACTGTGCCTCGACCGTGCGGCGGGGCGGTCGGAGTTCCTCGTGCTCGACGCCAGGGATCTGACGGAGCTCGCGCGGGCGCCGCTCCCGCACGCGCTCCCGCTCGACTTCCACGGCCAGTTCCTGCCGGCGTGGCGCCACGACTGACGGCCCGGTATCGACGGTCGTGACCGTCGAACCCGCCGGTCACGGAGCCGGACGGGGCCGAGGTAGCCGAAGCCTATAGAACGGTCCGAGCCCCGCCGACTGGTATGCGACGGCTCACGGTGGCCCTGTTCGTGACGTTGGGACTCGTGGCGGCCGGTGTCGCCGGCCAGGCGGGCGCCGTCGGGCTGCTCGCGGTCCCCGCGCCGCTGCTGACCGTGGTCGAAACCGTCCCGCTGCCGGTGGCCGCGCCCGCCGCGGTGTCGCTCGGGATGTCAGGGTTCACGATGCTCGTACTCCGGCGGGAGACCGACCTGCCCCTGACAATCAGCGGGATGATCGTCCCCGTCGTGGTGTTCACGGGGTTCGGCATCGCCGTCCTCGTCCACCGGTACACGACGTTCTCGCTCGTCGAGTCCGCGCTCGGGCTGGGGCTGGTGCTGTTCTCGCTCGTCTTCGCAAAGCGGATGATCGCGCCGGAGCCGTAGCCGCGGGCGACCCCGTCAGTCCCCGAGCAGTGACCCGCCGTAGAACTGCTCGACGAACAGTAGCCCGACGAGACCGAGGATGAGGATGGTGTAGGCCACGGCCGCCAGGAGCGCGTCCATCTCGGTCGGGTACTCGCCGGTCCGGAAGATGATGGCCTTCCGCACCATCGCGATGACGCCGGTGTAGATGACCAGCCGGACGATACGGCGGGTATCGTTCTCCTGGACGTACGCCAGGACGGTCTGGTACACCTCGACGATGATGAGCAGCAGCAGCCCCGTGTCGATAAAGCCGATGACGACCAGTGGGTCGGTGATGGCGCCGCTCCGGACGGCATCGATGATCTGCAGCGACAGGTCGACGACGCCGATGGCGAAGAGGACGGCGAACACCGTCGCCGCCGCCATCTCGACACCGTGGACGAACATCCCCATCACCTCGGCGTACCGGTCGACCAGCGGCATCCCGTCGGCCGCGGGGATGGGCCCTGCCTCCTCCGCGCCGCCGTCCGGGGTCGGTGTTCCGGAGTTCGCCGCCCCGGCGCCAGCGGTACCGGCGGTCTCGTCCGAACCGCCGCTCCCGTCGGGGGATGGCACCATCACCACTCCCCCCGGTGGCCGGACGCTCGCACGGTGTACATACACCCCGCTAGCGTGCCGAGACACTAAACGGCGTTCCCCATCACCCCCCGTCGTCGCCGCGCAGCGTCTCGTGGACCCCCACGACGAACGCCGGGACGACCAGCATGAACAGGTGCTCCTCTATCGGGATGCCGAGCAGCTCGACGCCCGTCCGCAGCGGGATGGCGAACACGCCGACCGTCAGGGTGTACCAGTCCCAGAGGTAGGCCAGCGGGTAGCAGACGGCGACGGTGCGGGCGGCACCCGCCCACGCGCCGGCCCGCCACAGCAACAGGAGCGCGCCCGTCCCGAACGCGACCTCCGTCGCGAGGTACGTGTACCCCCCGAGGGCGCCGATGTCCGGCAGCGACACGGCCGCGAACGGTTGCAGCCACACCGCGGCCACCAGCACCGCGAGGAACAGGTACGCCCCCCGGATGAGCAGCATCGTCGCGAGCTCCGGGTCGGCGCGCGTCGCCAGCGCCGCGACCGCGACGAACGGGACCGCTGCCAGCGCGGCACTCGGCGGCAACAGCCCGTCGACCGCCAGCGCGACCACGAGGAACATCCCGACGCTCATCAGCCCGAACGCGACCTCGCGGGCCCGTCGGGGCCCCAGCGCGACCGCGACGGTCCGCTTCCCGATGGACCCGTCGTAGGCCACGTCCGTCGTGTCGTCGACCACCTTCACGCCCGAGAGCGCGACCAGGAACACCGCCGCCAGGCCGACGATGGCCGGCGCGAACGTCCCCGCCTGGACGTAGAACCCGCCGACCAGCGCCAGCGCCACGCCCGCGGGGTAGCCGCCCGTCACCGCCACCGGGTTGGTGTCGAACTGCGGCGCGTGGAGGTAGCCGATGACCCACCCCGGCAGCGTCACCACCCCCGCGACGGGGCCGGCGACGGCGACGACCGCCGCGAGCGCGATGACGAAGCCGACGGTCGCCCCGGCGAGCGCCAGCCGGCAGCCCCGCGCCGTGAGCGAGTGGTCCTCGTCCTCGTCCCGGACGTGGAAGTCGACGTAGCCGTCCTTCAGATGGGCCGTGTAGAGGCCGAAGAAGACCGCGACCAGATGGCAGGCCAGCCCGACCGGGGCGAACGCCACGTCGCCTCCGAACCGTGGCGAGACGGCCAACACCGCGCCGAACGCGCTGGCGGCCACCGGCGGCAGCATGAACACCGGATGGACCTGCGACCCCAGCGCCCGGAGGTCCGCGGCCGGCCCGGCGCCGTGGCGGGCGAGCGACATGTAACCTGTCTTCATGCGACAGCGACAAAAGCGTACCCCGGTGGGCGGACCGGGAGCCGACATCGGGCCGAGACTGTTTCCGTCCCGAATCCGGACCTGTCGGAATATACCGGATTCGCCCGGACTGTGCTCCGTGTAAGCTAACCCACGGCTAAAACCGTGGGCTTTCAGCGTGGACTCCCGCTCTGGCCGAATCATCGGCAGGAGGTTCATACTCTCCGTTCGCGTTCAGCGTCCCGCTGTTCAAGCGCACGCCTACGGGTGCGCCTCCACCGGAGCCAGTTTGGTTCCGGCGGAGATACCGCAATCCAATATTCTTCGCGGCGTTGTAATCCGCGTGGTTTTCATAGCCGCACTTCAGGCAGTTGAACGAATCACTCTCGCGGTTCTCCGGGTGCGTGAACCCACACTCAGAGCAACGCCGTGAGGTATTCTCCGGGTCAACCTGTTCTACTGTGATACCATACTCGGCGGCCTTGTATTCGACGTACTCGTAGAGGCGGTTGAACGCCCACTTATGGCCCCACGATGCACCAGTGCGGTCACGGATGTCCATCAAGTCCTCGAACGCTATCACCGAACAGCCGTGGTCGCAGGCCTCCTCGATCAACTCGTTCGCCATCCGGTGAAGCGTCATTTTGAATCGATCTTCCTCTTTGCGACCGACCGCCTGCATATTCTTGTGTGCCCACCGCGTGCCACACGCTTGCAGGTCGCCACGCCGGGTTTCGTATTCCCGTCGCCAGTGTTCGAACTCGTCACCCGTCCAGAACGTGCCCGTCGAAGTCACGGCGAGGTTGTTCACGCCGAGGTCAACCCCGAGAACCGTTCCGTTCTCGGTGGTCGCCTGTTCCGGCGTGTCAGACTCCACGTCCCGTTTGCAGTGAATGTGGAGCATCCAGTTGTCGTTCGAGTAGTGTAGCTCCGCCCCTGTGGTTTCGTACTCGTCGGAGAAGAAGTATTCCGCGTGGGGCGTGTCTCGCTCATCGTCGGGCAGCATGTAATCGGCTTCGATACGACCGTCAACAGTTGCCAGAGACACGTACTCGTCGTGGAACGTGGCGGTACGATGGTCGTAGACGACGTGTGGACTGGTAAAGTGGGGCATCGACGCTTTCTTGCCCCGCTTCCACTTCTCAACCACGCTCTTGCAGGCTTCAGCGGCCTTGTTGCGAGCGGCTTGGACGTGGTTGCTGTGCAACGCCGTCTCGTCGCGCACGTCCTCGTAGGTGTCGTCGTTGAGCGTGGTTTTGCTCGTCGTGACGTATTCGCCGTCGAAGGCGTGACGTGTCACGTAGTTAGCGGCCCACAGAAATTCGTCTACGGTATCACGGAGAAGTGCGGCGTCGTCACTATCCATGTCGAGTTTCACGGGGACAGTGCGCCGCTTCTCCATACATCATACGTATGCTTAGTGGTTCAAAAGCGTCGGGGAGTCGGCCCTGTCGTCGTCGGTGGATTGTTGCACGGAGCTTACGCGCTTCCTCCCACCCGTGAACGGGTGGGTTTCCGCGCTGCTACCCTTATGATAGATGCGAAATCGTGGTAACTGGCCCGAACTGTATTTGAACCGAAACGACGTGGCCCTCCCGGTCGCACGTGGCAGGGCTCGACTCCGATCGAACGCGGCCACGTCCCCCACGCTCGTTCAAACCGGTCCTGCTCTTCGCTCGGTCGCTACGCTCCCTCGCTCAGTGCGCGGGACCGGATTCGAACCGGAGCAAGACGGACCTGCTCGCTCCGCTCGCAGGTTGCGACTTGCAGGGTTGCAGATCCGGCCGTGCGCAGACACGTCTCTCACGTCCGTTCGAGACGGTCATGCGCGGGACCGGATTTGAACCGGAGCCACTTCGCTCCCTCCGGTCGCTCGTAGCAGGGTTCAAATCGGTCCTGCTCTTCGCTCACTGCGTTCGCTCATGCGCGGGACCGGATTTGAACCGGCGGACTCCTACGAGACAGCGTCCTAAGCGCTGCGCCGTTTCCTGGCTTGGCTACCCGCGCGCATCCACGTCTCGGCCGGAGGACGGCAAGAACCTGACGCCTTCACTCCACCCGCCGTTCGGTGTTCTCGGCGGCCCGTTCGCGCATGGCCCGCGCGATGCTGGCCGGCTCCGGGTTCGCCGGCTCTGAGCCCCGGAACTCGTCGCCGACGGACAGCTCGCCCCCCTCGACGACGTCCGCACAGATACCGCCCCGGCCCTCCGTCAGCGCCTCCATCACGCCCTCCTCGTCGGCGACCCGCTCGACGTGGACGCAGGGCGGACGTGGGCGGGTCCCCTCGAACGTCACCTCGCCGACCCGGAACCGGTGGTCGAGCAGGTCGTGGAGGTCCACGCCCCGGGTGACGACGTTCCGGCGGTGGCGCCCGTCGGTCAGGTCGATGTCGTACGCCTCGCGGATGTGGGCCAGCGCCTCGCCAGCGACGAAGGTCACCTCGCAGACGTCGTACGGGGAGTAGTAGCCGGTCCCCTCGTAGTAGCGGTCGCCGACGAGGCCACCGGGGCGGGCCGTGACGGCGCCGACGGCCTCCATCGGCGCGGAGTCCTCGGTCGCGATACGGATGCGTTGCACGTGTCCCTCCATGGGCGAGCGAGGGCGAGCGACGGCAAAAGCGTTCGCCGGGGGCGACTCAGTCCCGGAGCGACGCGGCGTACGCGCCGACCGCGTCGTCGCCCGCCAGCGCCTCGACGACTGCCGCCTGGTCGACGGTCAGGTCGTAGCCCGGGCGCCCCTTCCCGACGGGCGAGGAGACCTCCGTCTCGGTCAGGAGGCCCGCATCGGCGAGTGCCTCCAGCGCCTGCAGCACGGCGGCGCGCTCGACGCCACCCTCCGCACAGGCCACGTCGGTCGTGCGGTCCACGCAGCGCTCGCGGACGTCGAACGAGTGGAACGGTGCGTCGTCGTGCATCGCCAGGTCGGCGGCCGCCAGCAGGACGAACCGCTGGAACGGGCGGTCGGGCAGGTCGTGCATATCCATACGGGACCGTCGTGGGCCGGCAGGAAAAACACCCCGGGGATTCGGTCGCCCCGGCACCCCCTCGGGCGGAGGTTGAAGTGCGCTCGCGACGGACGGATACCCGTGTACCGGGCGTCCGACGAGGTGGACAACGAGGAGTGGCTGGCCGAGCTGGAGTCCGCAGCGGACCGGCTCGGCCTCGGCACGGACGCGCGGTCCCGGGCGGCGGACCTGTTCCTGAGCGCGAACCCGGAGACCGACCGGTCGAAGCGGGCGGTGCTCGGCGCGGCGGTGTACGCGGGCGCGCTGATGGCCGGGGACCGCCGCTCACAGTCCGACGTCGCCGAGGCCGTGGGCTGCTCGCGACTCACCGTCCAGGGACGGTGGAAGGAACTCGTCGAGGCGGCGGGGTTGGAACCGCCCGGCTGGTGAGCGGGCCCCGAGCCGGGCCGCCTACTCCGACCCCGCGTCGGCGGGGGGCGCTCGCCCGTCGCGGTCCGGCGTGAGGTTGCCGTGCTCGTCGATCTCGCCCTTCACCACCCGCGTCGAGGAGATGTGGTCGCCGTCCTCCGCGGGGACGTGGTCGACGACCTCGATGTCCAGCGGCTCCAGCCCGCGTTCCTCGCGGATCTCGTTGACGCGCTGACCGCCGTCCTCGGTCTCGGGGGAGACGATGAGGACGTCGAAGCCCGGCTCCGTGGCGACACCGGTCGGCTCGGTCAGCTCCCGGACGGTGTACTCCCGGTCGTAGCGCTCGGCGAAGGCCGCGAGTTCGGCCGCGAGGTCCGCGCGCCGGTCGCCCCACGGGCGGACGTAGCGGTCCTCCGAGCGCGTCGCCGGCGCGAGGTCGTCGCCCGTCAGCCCGACCGTCACGTCGCCGAGTTCGAACGCCCGCTCGAACAGCGCCCGGTGGCCGTCGTGGATGGGGTCGAACGTGCCGCCCAGCACCACCTGCATGTCCCGGGCGAAGCGTGCCGTGGGTTTAGTCGTTCCCCACCGCGGGCGGCGGTCAGTCGTCGTCCGCGCCGGCGTCGTCCTCGACCTCGACGTTGATACTGACGGGCTCCCCGTCCTCGCTCTCGGCCCGTCCCAGGTGCCGGTCCAGGTTGAACACGGTGTTGAGCTCGTCCTGGACACCGTCGACGATGCTCGTGACGAGCTCCGCGGGTGCCTGGGAGGTGTACTCGTACGGGTTGTTGCCGGCGCCGCTGGCCTCACGCTTCCGGCGCTGGACCTTCCCCTCCTCGTGGAGTTCGGCCAGCGCCTCGCGCACGGTCGAGGGGTAGAGGCCGGTTCCGGTGGCGATCTCCTCGGACGTGCTGTCCGGATGCTGGCGGAGGAAGAGGTAGATGCGGGCGCGGGTCTCCGTGTCCAGCACCCACGACAGGAGGTCGACGATGCCCTCGTCGAACGACTCGGGGGCCTCGTCGGCTACGCGCTCGCGGATCGCCATCTCATCTCCCTCCTCGGAGATTTCGGCATCGTCGGAGCTGTCTTCGGCAGACATCTCGTATCTATCGCGAGCGGAGGGAATGGGGGGACAAAAAGCCAACGTCTCCCGGAAACGCCCGTGAAACCCCCGCATCACGTCGGATTCGACGCCGGCTCGGCGTCGAATCGACGACCGGCGGCTGCCCGACTACTCCGACCGGAGGACGAGCGACTCACAGAGCGCGTCGAGCCCCTCCGCCTCGCGGAGCCGACGCTGCCGGGCCGATCCACTCTCCGCGTCGTACACCGCCCGGATGCCCTCGACCCCGAGACGGTCGGCCAAGCGG
Organism: Haloglomus irregulare; assembly: GCF_007421925.1. Taxonomy (GTDB): domain Archaea; phylum Halobacteriota; class Halobacteria; order Halobacteriales; family Haloarculaceae; genus Haloglomus; species Haloglomus irregulare. The sequence continues at coordinate 73,666 of NZ_QMDX01000001.1, read as the reverse complement.
TCGGTGGCCTCCCCGAGGTCGACGGTTCCCCCGCCGTCGCGGCCGATGAGCGAGGCGTCGTGCCCGTGGCGGATGGCCCGCCACTTGTTCTCGTCGAGCGTCTCGCGGCGGTGCCCCGGCGCCTCGTCGCTTACGCCCACGCCGCCGGCGTCGCCAGTCTGCCCGCCGCCACGGTAGTCCGCCCAGGGGTCGGCCCGGTCGACGTACCGCTCGGCGAGATCGAGCACCAGGGCGTGGACGGCCTCCGCGAACGCCATGACCCGTTCGGGGTCGGCCTGGCCGTCCGGCGTCCGGACCTCGACGGTGCCGTGGGCCGAGTGCGGCCGCACGTCGTACCAGAGTTCGCCGCGGTCCTCGATGCTGTCGAGCTCGACCATCCGCCGCTCCAGGTCGAGGTACTCGTCGAAGCTCCCGAACGCGGTCGGGATACCGGTGTTCGGCAGCGCCTCGAAGACCTTTGCGCGGGCCGAGGCGAGCCCGGTGTCGAACCCGTTCCAGAACGGCGAGTTCGACGACAGCGCCAGCAGTACCGGCAGGTACCACCGGAGCTTGTTGGCGACCCACGTGGCCTTGTCCGCGTCGTCCACGCCGACGTGGACGTGCAGTCCGGCGGTCGTGTTCCGGTGCTGTGGGTACTGGATGCGGTCCAGCTGGGACCGGTAGCGGGGCTTGGTCGCGTGCTCGAGTTCGCGCCATTTCGCCGCGGGGTGGAGCCCGGCGGCGGCGATGCGGTAGCCGTTGCGTTCGGCGTGGTCGACCAGCGCACCCCGGACGGCCCGGAGCTGCTCGCCGGCCTCCGCGAGCGACTCGCAGGTCGGGGTCTGCGTCTCGATGACGCATTTGAACAGCTCGTGGTCGAGACGCCCGTCGAGGATCGCCGGCGGCTCCGCCTCGTAGACCAGTCGGTCCGTCCCCGAGGTCGGACGGCCGTCGTCGTCGACGATGTAGAACTCCTCCTCGATGCCGAGCGTCCCGAGCCGGTCGAACGCGTCGGCCGACCCCGTCGCTCCCGACTCGGCATCCGCCGCGGCGTCGTCGCCCGTCTCCATCGGCCAACACGAGAGCACCCGGAGGGTTAAATCTCACCGTCGGCGCGTCCGTTCGGCGGGGCTCGTGCTCCGTCCCCGCCACCGCGGTCGCCGGTGCGCCGTCGGCTGTCGCCCGAACCCCGGCTCGAGCGGCCGGTATCCGTAGGCATTTCCGGTCGTCGCCCCTCGGTTGGTCCATGCGAACCGTCGACGCTGCAGGCCTCGCCATCGGCGACGACCACCCCACCCGTATCATGGGCGTGCTGAACGTCTCCAAGGAGTCGCCGTACAAGCCGAGCGTCTACGACGACCCCGCGGCCGCCGCCGGGTACGTGGACGAGGAGCTCATCGGCGAGGGTGCGGACATCGTGGACGTCGGACTCGAGTCGGCGAACAAGGACCTGGACGTGCTCTCCGCGGCGGCGGAGCTGGACCGGCTGGACACCGCCATCGAGACCATCGAGTCCGTCTCCGGCGACGCCGTCTTCTCCATCGAGACCCGCTACCACGAGGTCGCCGAGGCCGCCCTGGACCGGGGCTTCGACATGGTGAACGACATCTGTGGCTTCGCGGACCCGGAGATGCCCCGCGTCTGCGAGGAGTACGACGTGGCCGTCGGCAAGATGGCCTCGCCGCCGGACCTGGAGCGGCCGGGCGCCGTCGAGGACCCGGACGACATCTACGACGCGCTCGCGATGAACGGCTTCACCGAGAAGACCATCATCGACCCGGCGTTCGGCGGCTGGTCGGCGGCGAAGACCCTGGCCGACGACCGCGAGACGTTCCGGCGGCTCCGCGAGTTCCGCGGCTACGGCCGGCCGATGCTCGTCTCGATCAACCGGAAGAACTTCCTCCGCGACCTCGCGGGCCGGGACACCGAGGGCGCGCTGCCGGTGTCGCTGGCGGCGACCGCGATGGCCATCGAGCGCGGCGCACACGTCGTCCGTACGCACGACGTGGCCGAGACGCGCGACGCCGCCGTCATCGGCGACGCGTTCACGCCCGACCGGCTGCGGGCGACCGAGGCGGGCGCCGAGGAGCTGGACGCCCGAACGCCGGCCGAGGTCCGGCGCCATCTGGACCGGCTGGGCGCGCCCGCCGACCTCGACCACGCCGCCCGGGCCGCGACCCGGGTGTTCGAGCTGACGGGCCTGACCGAACGCGACCGCGCGACGCTTTCGGCGCCGCCGGTCGGTGCCGGCTTCGCCCCCGGCGCCGCCGAGGGAAGCGGCGTGCTGTACGGGACCCCGGCGGCGCTGCGGTCGGTCATCGAGGAGACCGACGGCTCCGACCGGCTCACGGCGGCGCTGGAGCGGGTCGAGGACACGCTGGACGCGAGCGGATAACCCGGAACGGCTACCGTTTCGCCCGGTATCCGGGCAGTAGCTCCGGAGGACCGGACAGTACCGGCGAACGCGCTGTCCAGTCGCGGAACCGGCTCACCCGACCAGCAGTCGGAGGTTGTACGCCGTCGCGAAGGCGCCGACGACGGCGAGGAAGACGGGCGGCGTGTAGTAGAGCAGCCGGTCGTCCTCCCGGGTCGCGTAGCAGCTGACGCTGATACCGAACAGCATGGCGGCCAGCTTCAGCCCCATCAGCCCGGCCCCGCCGAAGGCGTCGACGGCCGCGGCCATCGCGGCGTTCCCCTCGGTGACCGTGGCAGAGTGGTTGATGATGGCCAGGGTGGTGACGCTGTCGCCGACGACGTACGTCGCCGTCGCGACGAGCCAGAGCTGTGCGAACTCCTCGGCGGAGAACCGTCCGAGCGTCAGTGCCCGCGACAGTCGGTCGACCAGTTCCCGCCCACCTTCCGTCTCGACACCCGGGCTCATTCACTCACCCGTTGCAGGCCGGTACTTGAAACACCCCCGGCCGTTCTCCGGGCGTGAAAACGCCCGTCAGACACGGGTCCGACAACTGACAGCCGATTCAGCGCGGTCCGACGAGAAAGCTTATGACACGTCCACCGCAATCCGCGAGCGGATGCTGAAGGGCCCACCGGGTAGGGGTACCTTGGTGCCCTTCGGCCCGCATCTATCACCGGGAGTCACATCACTCCCCAGCCACGGCCATCAGTATGGAGTTCACCGACTGGACCCCCGTCTACGAGCGGGTGCTCGCCGACCTGGGCTACGAGCGCGGCGCCGACGAGCGCGCCCGCGACCGGCTCGCAGCCCTCACGGAGCCGTTCGACCTCGGGCCGCTCTGCGAGCTGGTCGACGGCGCCACGGTCGCGGTCGCCGGCGGGGCCGACTGTCTCGCGGCCGAACTGCCACTCGCCCGCGACGCCGACGTCGTCATCGCGGCCTCGGTCGCCGCCGACACCTGCCGGGCGAACGATATCGCCGTGGACTGCATGGTCACCGACCTCGACAAGAACCCCGGGACGGCCCGCGCGCTGACCCACGAGGGGACCCCCGTCGCCGCCCACGCCCACGGCGACAACGTCGACCTCGTGCGGGACGTGGTCCCCGACTGTGCGACCGACGCCGTCCTCCCGACCACGCAGGCCGCGCCGGCCGGCCCGGTGCGGAACTTCGGCGGTTTCACCGACGGCGACCGGGCCGCCTTCCTCGCCGACCAGCTCGGCGCGGGGACGCTTCGCTTCCCGGGCTGGGAGCTGGTCGACCCGGACGTCACCCCGGAGAAACGAACCAAGCTCGACTGGGCCGCCCGGCTGCTCCGGTGGCTGGAGCGACGCCGCGAGGAGCGGTTCGGCCCACTTGAGGGCCGGCGCGCCGCCCTCGACGAGGACCCGCTCACGCCACCGTACGGGGACTGAGGCCGGGCGCGTCCGCTCGGCTGCCCACTCCGGTGAACGATCCCGTCTCCACGAGACGCATAGCTTAACAACGGTAACCCCGAAGCAGGGCTGACGTCGATGGTCGAACAGGGTGGCGACGTGGATGGGACGCCGGACGCGCCCACCGCAGGGTCCGGCCCCGATAGGGGGGATAGCGGCGACCACTCGGTCAGAACCGTCGCGGTCGCGGTCACGGGCGGGGTCTTCCTCGGCGGCGTCGCCACCGGGGTCGCCTTCCCGACGCTCCCCCTGCTAGACCAGGTCCTCGGCATCTCCGCGGTGATGCTGGGCGTCATCCTCGCGGCCAACCGCATCGCCCGCCTCATCATGAACACGCCCGCCGGGCAGGTCATCGACGAGCGCGGTGCCCGCACGCCGATGATCGCCGGCCTGTTCGTCCAGGGGCTGGCCCCCTTCGGCTACGTTGTCGGGCTGTACACGCCCGCGGTCGACCTGACGACGCTGCCGGTCGTCGGCACGGTGTCGGCGCCCGGGCTCGTCTTCGTCCTATCGCGGGCGTTCTGGGGCGTCGGCTCCGCGTTCGTCTTCGTCGGCGCGTTCGCCATCATCACCGGCGTCACCACGGAGTCGACCCGCGGGAAGTGGACCGGCTACATGCGCGGGGGCCAGTCGCTCGGGTTCCCGGCCGGCCTGGTCGTCGGTGGCGTCCTCACGGACGTCTACGACGTCCAGACCGCCTTCCTCGTCGCGGGGACGCTCGCTCTCCTGGCGGGGGTGGTCGCCGTCGTCGTGCTGCCGGACGTCCGAGCGAGCGCCGGCGCGCGGGTCCCGTTGCGCGAGCTGCCCGCGCTCGCCCGCTCGACGCCCGGCGTCGTCCCCATCGGCGTCGCCAACGGGACCATCCGGCTCCTGTTCGGCGGCGTGCTCCTCACGACGGCGGTCAAGTACGCCGCCGAGCTGGAGCTGACGGCCGGGTCGCTCACCGCGGCCGGCGTGAGCGGCCTGATGATGGGCGGCGGCGTCGTCGTCGCGTCGGTCGCGACGGTCGTGAGCGGCCGGCTCTCGGACCGCGTCGACCGCCGGGCCCTCGTCACGCTGCCGGCGTTCGCGCTGCTTGCGGTCGGCTTCGCCGCGCTCGCCTTCGTCCCCTCCTTCCTCGGCGTCGCCGCCGGGGTCGCCCTCGTCGGCGCCGGGACCGGCGGCTCCGGGCCCGCCCTGCTGGCCACGCTCGGCGACATCGCCCCGGCCGGCGAGACCGGGAAGTTCGGCGGCCTCTACAACGTCTTCGGCGATATCGGCCTCTCCATCGGCCCGCTGATCGCCTTCCCCGCCGTGGCCGCCGTCGGCTACGGTGCCACCTACCTCGCCTGTGCCGGGCTGGCCGTCGGCTGCCTGCTGCTGGTGAACGCCACGCTACTGGGTACCGGCACCGATGGCGACCCGACCCTCGACGCGGACGCCCCCGGCCCGGCCGCGACGACCCCCGACCCCGACCCGAACACCGACGATGACTGACCACCCCACCCCACCGGACGGGACCGACCGCGACGACCAGCGCGCAGAGCCAGGCGACGGCGCGACCGGCCCGCCGGTCCACCGCATCGAATGCACGGTCGACTGGCCGCCGGGTCACGTCGCCTGTTACCTCGTCGACGCCGCCGAACCCGTCCTGGTCGACGCCGGCGCGCCCGACGAGCGCGGCGAGACGGAGCTCCGCGAGGGCCTCGCCGACCACGGGCTCACCCCCGCCGACATCGAGCACGTCCTCGTTACCCACCCGCACACGGACCACGACGGGCAGGTGTCGACCCTCCTCGACGTGGGCGACCCGACCGTCTACGCCCCGGACGCGGCGATCACGCGGCTGGAGCGCGATCCCGACGAACTGGAGGCCGTCGTCGAGTCGAACGCCGAAGTCGTCGGCGTCCCGGAAGCGTTCCGGTCGTACGTCGTCTCCCAGGCCGTCGAATCGCTGAAGCGCAACGCCCGCTACTGCCCGCCCGATGCGGTCGACGTCCGGCTGGCCGCGGGCGAGGCGTTCGACGCCGGCGGCGTCACCTTCGAGGGCGTCCACTGCCCCGGGCACCAGGCCGACCAGTTCGCGTTCGCCGCGACGCTGGGCGACGAGCGCGTCCTCTTCTCCGCGGACGCGGTCATCGAGCCGTTCCGCGCGGCCGCGCTCCACGCCGGCCTCGACAGCGGCACCTTCGACTCCGTCGGGGCCTCCTACCGCTGCTACGGCGCGCTGGAGGCGTACGACTTCGACCGCGTCTACCCCGGCCACGGCCCCGTGTTCACGGACTACGTCGGCGCCGTCGAGCGGTCCATCGAGAGCCTCGACGACCTGCTGGACGACGCCGAGGCGACGCTCGCGGAACTCGGGTCCGCGCCCGCCTTCGAGGTGGCGAGCACGCGGGCGGACATCACCGAGCAGCCGTACGTCCTGTTCGAGACGATCGGGGCCTGTGCCGAACTGGTCGAGCGCGGCCGTGCGACCGACCGGATGGCCGACGGCGTGCGACTGTTCTCGGTCTGAGCGGGCTACTGTGACCGCCACGGCCACCGGAGCACGCCGGGTCGTTTTCAGAACCGTTTTGCGTACCCGTAGCACACGGGATGGTAATGACGACGAAGGTTGGCATCCTCGGCGCGACCGGCGCTGTGGGCCAGCGCCTCATCCAGCTGCTCGAACCGCACCCCGACTTCGAGATCGCCGCGCTCACGGCGTCGGCGTCCTCGGCCGGCGAGACCTACCGGGACGCCGCCAAGTGGCGCGTCGACTCGCCCATCCCGGCCTCCGTCGCCGACAGCACCGTCCGCGAGACCGCGCCGGACGCCGTCCCGGACGACGTCGCGCTCGTCTTCTCCTCGTTGCCCTCGGACGTCGGCGCGGAGGTCGAGCCGGCGTTCTGCGAGGACGGCTACGTCGTCTCCTCGAACTCCTCGAACGCCCGGATGGCCGAGGACGTCCCGCTGATCATTCCGGAGGTCAACGGCGACCACGTCGGCCTGCTGGAGGTCCAGCGTGACGCCCGCGGCTGGGACGGCGCGCTCCTGAAGAACCCCAACTGCTCGACCATCACGATGGTCCCGACGCTCGCGGCGCTCGACCGGTTCGGCCTCGAATCCGTGCGGGTTTCGACGCTCCAGGCCGTCTCTGGCGCCGGCTACTCCGGGGTCACCTCGATGGAGATCATCGACAACGTGCTGCCCCACATCGGCGGCGAGGAGGCGAAGATGGAGACGGAGACGACGAAGCTGCTCGGGAGCTTCGATGGCAGCACCGTCGAGACCCACGATGTCGACGTGCAGGCCTCCTGCAACCGCGTCCCCACGCTGGACGGCCACCTGGAGAACGTCTGGGCCGACACGACCGAGGACGTGACGGCCGAGGCGGCCGCCGAGGCGATGGCGGCCATGGAGGGCGCGGACCTACCATCCTCCCCGGAGCGGATGGTCCGGGTGTTCGAGGAGCCCGACCGCCCCCAGCCCCGTCTCGACCGGATGCTCGACAGCGGGATGGCCGTCTCGGCCGGCGGAATCAAGGAGACCTCGACCGGCATCCAGTACGACTGCCTCGCGCACAACACGATGCGGGGCGCCGCCGGCGCGAGCGTGCTCAACGGCGAACTGCTCCGGTCCGAGGGCTACCTGTAGACCCGCGGAGCACCTCCCCCGGCGATCGTCGCGACCGTCAGCGGGGACAGTGGCCGACGACGCCGGCCGCGCAGGTCTCGACCGCCTCCGGGGTCCCCGCCGAGGTGGTGGTGAACGCGAGGCCGTCGCTGACGGCGACACTACCGGTGGTTCCGGACCCGTACCGGTCCGTGACGAACCCGACGGAGTCGCCGCTGGCGGCGTCCAGCGCGACGACCCCGTCATCAAGCACCGAGCAGTAGACCGCCCCGTCCGCATACGCGGGGGCGAACGTCCAGCCCCGCTCGTCGGCCGGCACCTCGTAGCGCCAGCGTTCGTCACCTGAGCCGGTATCTAGGGCGGAGAGCCCCTCGACCGCGTCCGTATTGGCTCGCCGTCGGGGCGAACACGGTCCCATCGACGACCACCGGATGGCCCGTCGAGAGGATGCTGTTCGAGGGGGCACCGCCGAGCGACCGGTGCCAGCGCTCGCTCCCCTCCGGGGGGAGGGCGTGGACACCGTCGAACGCGAGGGCGTAGACCCCTCCGTCGGCCTACACCAGCGAGTCCCAGACGACCGCACCGCTGGTGGACGGACGCGGGTCACGACCGTGTCGCGCTCGACGCGGCCGCTCGCCGGGTCCAGCCGGAGGAGCCGTATCGGTATCAGGTCGTCACCGCCGTCTACGTCCGGCGCTGTGAGGACGTGCACGCCACCATCCACGAGCACCGGCGAGAGCTCGTTGCCGGTCCGCGGGATCTCTGTCGACCACCGCCGGGTCAGCGCCGGTCCCGGGCCGTCCCGCTCGCGGCCGCACCCGGCCCGTTGCCGGTCGCAGGCGCTCCGGTACCACTCCCCAGTCAGGTCGACGGGGCGCCGGACGCCGGCGACACGTGCCGCGCCGATACCGCCGACGACGCCGGCCGTGCCGAGGGCCGCGAGAGCCGTGCGTCCGGAGGGCACCATCCCGAGGTCCGACCGATGGGTAACACTCTCCTCCCTTCCCCCGCCGTGCCGGCACGCTATCATCTCGGAAATGAAGGTTTTTCTGCTGGAAATTGCGGTGTTATTCGATGAACTGGGTTCTGTCTCGTCTATCCGCGGCGTAGCCCGCGTAACTCCCCAACAACGCGATCGCCGTCCCGCCCGCGAGTGCAAGGGCGCCCGCGGCCCGGCCGGGGTACCGCGCGATGAGGGAGACGTCGCCGGCGCTGTACGCGAACGTCAGTTTCGCGGCGTAGAAGGCGCCGCCACGGCCCAGCGGCGTGACGGTGTTGAATCGGGCGACGGAGACGATATGCCAGAACGCCGCCACGAACACCAGTCCCGTCAGCGCGCCCGCGGCCAGTCCGTAGCGGGTGCTCTCGGCGGGCCCGCCGGGCGACAGGCGGCCGGCGGCCGCGCCCGCGAGCGGACCCGCCCCGAGCGCGAGCGGCACCGCGACGACACCGACGGCCTCCAGCGACGGCAGCAGGTAGCAGCAGGCGAGATAGCCCACGCCCCACGCGACGCCGGCGACGACCGCTCGCCAGTACATACGCCGCGGTTGGCGGGTGAGCGGCTTGGCTCCTCCGACATCGGACGCCGCCGGGACCCGAGGGCCCGACCGACACGGATTTGCCCGCGCCGCCCACCGGCTTCGGTGATGGCGATACTTCACACCTGCCTGAACGTGACCGACGCCGAGCGCGCGGTCGAGTGGTACGAGACGAACCTCGGCTTCGAGGAGAGCTGGGGGTTCGAGAGCGGCGACACGACCAACCTGTACGTGGCCGACGAGGACGGCGTCGAACTCCAGCTCTCGGAGACCGAGGGGGTCGAGCCCGACACCGCGGGCGACCTCTGGGACCACCTCGCCGTCGGGGTCGAGGACGTGGACGCGGCGTTCGCCGAGGTCGACCACCACGGCGTCGTCCAGGAGCCGAGCGACCAGCCCGCCGCCGGCGCCCGGACGGCGTTCGTGAAGGACCCCGACGGCCACGTGGTCGAGCTCATCGAGCCCCTGGAGGACTGACGCCCGCGGCCGCCGCCGCTACTTCGGCACGACGAACACCGGTCCCTCGACGTTGTTGAGCACGGTCCGGGTCGTCGTGCCGATGGTGCCGAACCCCTCCCCACCCCCGCGACGCGGCCCGATGATGACCTCGTCGATGTCGTGCTCGCGGACGAAGGCGAGGATCTCCGGGGCGGGCGAGCCCTCGCGTCGGACCGTCCGGACCGTCGCGATGCCGGCGAACCGTTCCTGTGCGTCCGAGAGCGCCGCCCGGTCGACGTCGACCCCTTCCTCCTCGACGGTCAGCACGTACACCTCGTCGTCCGCGTCCAGCTTCGGTGCCAGATAGTCGGCCGCGGCCGCCGTCGTCTCGGTGGTCGCGGTCGCCACGAGGTACCGGGTCATCCATCGGCCACTTCGACGGCACCCGGATAAACGTATGTGACGCTCCACCACGGCCGGTCGTGGTCCGGCGCCGTCACGCGGGGTCCGATTCGAGCGCGTCCAGAGGGACGACGACCGCGGGGACGGGCGAGCGGGCCAGTACCGACCGGGCTGTCGACCCGAGGTCGGCCGTGGCGCCGGGCGCGCCGGACCGCGGGCCGAGCACCAGCACGTCCGGGGCGAGGTCGTCGACGGTCTCCAACACCGACGCCGCGGGGTCGCCGCCGCGCGTGGCCGTCTCGACCGTCGCGCCGCCGACGAGGCGAGCGCGCGCGACGTTCGCTGCGTCGTCGGCGTCCCGGCCCACCGCATCGCCGGCATCGCGCCCGTCCGGGGCCGTGACCGTGAGGAGGGTGACGGTGTCGGCCGCGGGGCCGTCCAGCCGGTTCTCGAGGTAGTCACAGGCCGCCGCCGTCGTGTGGACCGACGCGGTCGCGACGAGGTAGTGCATGGGCCACGGTGGGCGCTCCGAGGGCCTGAACCCACCGGTCGGCGGTGTCCGACCCCCTCGTCCGAGGGGGAACCGCGGCGCTCAAGTCCCGCGCTCACCTCCGCGGGGACGTGTTCCGGTCGGACCGTTCCCAGTGGCTGCTGCTCGCGACGGCCGCGGTCTCGCGCTTCGGCGGCGGCGTCCTGATGGGGACCGCGATGGCCGTCTACGTCGGGCGCGAGGGCTCGCCGCTGGCGGTGAGCGCCGTCGCGACCGCCTACTTCGCCGGGCTGATGCTCGCCTCCCCGGTCTGGGGTGCGGTCGCGGACGTGACGGGTCGTGGCCGCGCGGTGATGATCGTCACGGGGACCCTCGCGACGCTGGCGGCCGCGCCCCTGGCGGTCGCCGACGGCGTCTGGCTCCCGGTCGGCCTGCGCGGGCTGTACGCCGTCTTCGCCGCCGGGTTCGCCCCGGTCGCGCTCGCCATCGCCAGCGAGCGCGGCGGCGAATCCGGCCGCGGCCGGTCGCTGGGGACGTTCAACTCCGCTCGGTCTGGCGGGTTCGCCGGCGGGCAGTTCGCCGCCGGCATTCTCCTCGGGGCCGTGGCCCGGCCGGAGCTCTACCTCGTTGTCGCCGGACTGTCGGCGGTCTCGACGGTCGCCGCCGCCGCGCTCGTCGACCCGGGCCCGCCCGGCGGGACCGAGGGCGCGGTCGTGGCCGACGGCGGTGCGGGCCCGGCCGATGCCGACGACCGACCGACGCGGACGGAACTCGCCCGCGAGGTCCGCGCCCGGCTGTTCCCGGCGGCCGGCGACCGCGGCCACTACCGGACGAACGGGCTGCGCTGGCTCTACGTCGCGCTCGCGGTGCGGAACGTCACCGTCCTCGGCGTGATGGCGCTGATGGCCCCGTATCTCGTCGACATCGTCGGCGTCGCGGAGGCCGTCATGGGTGCACTGCTGGCCGTCAACCACGGGACACAGGTGGCGGCGATGTACCTGCTCGGCGTCGCTGCCGACCGGGTCGGCCGGAAGCCGCTCATCGTCGCCGGGATGACCGGGAGCGGCGCGTTCGCCGTCCTCACGGCCGCCGCGACCGTCCCGGGGGCCACCGTGGGCGTCCTCGGCGTCGCCGGCCCCACCTGGCTCGGGACCGGCCTCGCCCGCGTCCTCGCCGCCGGCGGGGCGCTGTTCGTCCTCGGGGTCTCCTTCTCCGCGATGACGACCGGCGCCGTCGCCTTCATCGGGGACGTGGCCCCCGCCGGCCGGGAGTCCGAGCTGATGGGGCTTCGCTCGACCGCGAAGGGGCTCGGCGGCGTCGTCGGCCCGACGCTCGTCGGCGGCGTCGCGACGCTGGCGGGCTACCCCGCGGCGTTCGCCCTCGCCAGCACGCTCGCGTTCGCGGCCGCCGGCCTGGCGGGACTGGCGCTCGTCGAGAGCCGCCCGACCGGCGCGTCGGGCGTGCCGGCAGACGACTGAGCTGCAGGGCCGGCCCGACGAGCTACGCCCCCTCGAACTCCGCGTCGCCCTCCCCCATGAACGACTCCAGCCCGCGGGCGAAGTCCTCGCTCGCGGTGAGTTCGGCGATGGTCTCGGCCTCCGTCGCGAGCTGTTCGTTCAGCGACCGGTCGAACGAGCCGCGCAGCAGCCCCTTCGTCGCCGCATGGGCGAGCGTCGGCCCCTCTGCCAGCCGGGCGGCCTCCTCGGCCAGGCGCGCCTCGAACTCGTCGTCCCCGACCGTCTCGGTCGCCAGCCCCAGGTCGACGGCCTCGGCCGCGTCGATCGGCTCGTCCCGGAAGGCGATACGCTGGGCCTCGCGGAGCCCAACCAGTCGCGGCAGGAAGTACGAGGAGCCCCCATCGGCCGAGAGGCCGATACGGGGGTAGGCGAACTCGAAGCGTGCGGACTCCGTCGCGATGACGATGTCACCACAGAGTGCCGGCCCGACGCCGCCGCCGGCCGCGACGCCGTTGACCCCGCAGACGACCGGCTTCGGCGCCCGGGCGAGCTGGCTCACCAGCCCGTGCAGATCGCCCGCCACCCGCCGGATGATCGCCGCGTCCGTCCCATCGCCCGAGAGCATCGTCAGGTCGGCGCCGGTGTTGAACGCTCCCTCGGTCCCCGTCAGGACGATACAGCGGACCGTCTCGTCCTCCACGAGGTCGATGGCGGCCCCGTGCAGCTCGTCGGCCGCTTGCCGGTTCATCGAGTTGTTCCGCTCCGGGCGGTCGAACGTGAGCCGCCCGACCGCGCCGTCGGCCGCGTGGGTCACCGTGACGTGTTCGTGCGTGGGCATACGCGGAATCACACGCGGCTCCGATATATGGCTGCGGGTGTCCCCGTGACGGGGGACGACAGGGCTTTGACCGCGGCGGCCGCAGCCGGACCGATGACAGCCGGGCCGCCGACCGCCTTCCTGCTCGCCGCCGGGGCCCTCGTGCTCGCGCCGGGGCCGGACACGTTCTACGTCCTCGACCGCGGGCTCGGCGGCGCCCGCCGGCGGGTCGGGCTGGCGGCGGCCGCGGGGGTCACCACGGGTATCCTGGTCCACACCGCCGGCGTGGTGCTGGGGCTGGCGGCCCTGCTCCGGGCCTCGCCAGCGGCCTACGACCTGCTCCGCTACGTCGGGGCCGCCTACCTCCTCGCGCTCGGCGCCCACACGCTCTGGCGGCTCGCCGCCCGTGGCCCCGAGGCCGTCGTCGCCGACCGACCCGACGCCGCCCGTGACGGGGAGTCCACGGGCGCCGTCCCCGCCTACCTCGAGGGGGTCGCGGTGAACGTGCTCAACCCGAAGGTAGCGGTGTTCTTCCTGGCCTTCCTCCCGCAGTTCGCCGGGCCCGCGGCGGCCGACCTCGCCGTCCACGGGGGCTGGTACGCCGTCCTCACGATGACCTACCTCGGCGCCGTGGCGCTCTCGACCCACCGGGCCCGCGCGCTCCTGACGGGCCGGCCGCGTGTCGCCGGCGGCCTCCGGGCACTCTCGGGGCTCGTCCTCGCTGGCTTCGGTGTCGAGTTGGCCCTGCTCGGCGTACTCTGACTCAGTCCACGTCGTCCAGTTTCGTCCACTTCTTCTCGATCTCCGCGTTGCCCCGGACCATCGTGTCCCCACCGATGGTGATGCGGGTCTTCCGGAGCTCGATCCGCTTGACCTCGCCCACGGTACCGCCCACGTCGACGCGGTCGCCCGGCGCGAAGTCGGGGTCGCGCAGCAGGTCGACCCCGGCGACGGCGTCGGCCAGCATCTCCGAGAGCGCGTAGGAGACACCCAGCGCGAGGAAGCCGGTGGCGGTGCCGAGCGACGCGGCGATAGCCGGGAGGCCGACGATGGAGAGGAAGCTGAGCGCGACGCCGAAACAGAGGACGGCGAACACGATGGTGGCGACGAACTGGCGGTAGACCGCCTGTGACTCGGGGACGCTGCGCCGCAGCGCGAACCGGACGACCGCCATCATGACCTTGACCAGCACCGCCGCGATGGCGAGGAACACCAGCCCGGTCAGCAGGTCCGGCAGGGCCGTCGCCACCCCGTCGACGAACTCGTTCACCGCGGTACTGACGATGGAACCCTGGATAGGGACGGATACGGGCACGGCTCCGCGAACGCGGCCCCCCGGGTTAACTCCACGTCCCCGATTCCCGACCCCCGGACTGCGCGACGGTGGACCGCCCGATACGGATACCCGGGATAGTCGTGGTTCTCATGGCCGGAACGGCCTACAAGAGTGATACCACGGCGATAGTGGCTCAGACCGACCGGTAGGCCCCGAGCCGGGTTCCGTCGAGCAGGTACGCCTCCCCGTCGGCGAGCCCGCCGGGGAGGAACGGCGAGAGGAACTCCTGCTCCTCGTTGACCCAGGTCCCGCCGGTGAGGTCGTTGAACGCCGGAAAGACGACGAGGTCGCCGTCGACCGTCGGCGGCTCGATGCCGGCGTCACCGGCGTGGCCCTCGAACGGGCCCGGGGCGAGTCGCCCGCGAAGCCACGCGCGCTCGGCGCGGTGGCCGCCGACCTCGTCCTCCAGCCGGACGACGGGATGCTCGTGGGCGGTGCAGACGACGGGCGCCTCGACCACCGCGGGCGCGGGCCAGGTGTGCCCGTGCGCGAAGCCGACGCCGCCGATGCGGGTGCCGGCGGCGTTGCTGACGGTCACGGGGTTGGGCCCCTCGTCGTGGCCGAGCGCCGCGACGACGTCGGCGAGTCCGCCGTCGTGATTGCCCGGGGTCACCGTCACGGGGACGCGCTCTGTCAGCGCGTCGAACAGTTCGTCCAGCTCCCGGCGCTCGGTCTCGCCGGGGTCGCCGATGGCGTTGGCCACGTCGCCGAGCAGGACGACGCGGTCCGCGCCGCTCTCGGCCAGGAGGCGGAGGGCGGCCTCGCGGCGGTCGTCGGCCCGGTTGCCGAGTTCGACGCCGTCGCGCCGGAGCGCAACCTCCAGCCCGGCGTGGTAGTCGGCCAGCACCAGGACACGTCCGGCGCCGGTGTCGGCGACGGCCGCCGGCTCGCCGGGGAGCGGTTCGACACTCGGCCGCCCGCCTGACGGATCACGCGCCACCGGTCAGATGGGCTTGAGCCGGCCGTCCTCGGGCTCGTAGCACTGTCCGCCCATCAGCGCGTCCTGGACGGCCCCGTCGACCGCGTCGGGCGTCGCGCCCGTGCGGTCGACCACGCGCTCGACGACGGCGTCGGTCGGGGCCCCGTCCCCCTCATCGAGCGCCCGCATCGCGTCCATCACGGCCTCGGAGAGGTCCACGTCCTCGTCCGCGGGCTCGTCCCCCTCGTCGACCGCCTCCGTCGACTCGGCGGGTTCCGGCTCGGTCTCGCCTCCGGATCCGGCCGTCTCGTCGGCCTCCTCGGCCTCCGGTTCGAGGTCGGGTTCGGGCTCCACCTCGGTCCCGGTCGAGAACTCCGTGCCGTACTCCTCCTCGACCTGCTCGCGGACGTCGTCGCCGAGCGGGTCCGCCTCGGGGTCCTCGTCGAACTCGCCGGGCTCGAACTCGCCGAGGTCGTCGCCTGACCCCTCGGTGGGCGCTGCCGCCGTCTCGGCGGTGGTGCCCCCGACCTCACCGCTCGCTTCGGCGGTCGCCGGCTCCGACGGTTCCCCGGTCATCGGCGCCTCGGCGGCCGACTCCGCCGCGCCGGCCGCCTCGCTCGTCGGGTTCGTATCCGACTCCGTGCTCGCGTCGGAGTCCACGGCGCTGGAGACGTCGGTGGTGGTCGACGGGGACTCGGCGGCACCGGTCGGCTCTGCCCCGGTGTCCTCCGTCCCAGTCGTCGCCTCGACGGACACGTCCTCGGTCGCCGCCTCCGCCGTCTCGCCGGCGGTCGTGGCCCCGGCCGAGCCGTCGGCCGTCCCGGCGACCGCCGGGCCGGCGGCCTGCAGCGCGTCCAGATCAGCCGGTCCCCCCTCGTCGGGTGCGAGGTCCAGCGTGCCGGCCTCGTCGCGCTCGTCGGCGACGACGCGGGTCGCGTCCAGCGCGAGGTCCCGCAGCGCGCCGAGGTACGCGGGCGTCGTCCCGTAATGATCGCGGGCGAGCGTAACCCCCTGCGCGAGGGCGGGGTCGACCCCCTCGGACTCGAGGTGCTCGCGGAGACGCACACCGGACAGCCCCCTCTCGATGGCCGCGGCCATCGTGCCGACCCGGTCGAGTGTCTGCTCGGCGGTCGCGACGACCCACCGGTCCCGGGTCCCGGCGTCGACCTCGCTGATGCTCTCCGGGCGGACGGAGGAGTAGACCACGTCGGTGTCGTCGGGCTGGTAGGTCCGGGCTTTCCCGGTCACGGCGAGGAACGCCGGTGGGTCCGTCCGCTCGAGGAAGGAGAGCGCCTCGGGCTGGTACTGCCCGGCGTACACCACGAACGCGCCCGTCGGGTCCACGATGCGCGCCCGCAGCATCGACTCGTTTACCTGCTCGAGTTCGGTGAGGACGCCGACGAGGAACAGCCGGTTGACCCGGCCGCCGGTCGGCGTGATGACGAAGTTGGGGGCGCGCTCCTCGTCGCTCTCGGAGAACTGGAAGTCGCAGTCGTCGAACTCGGCGGCGAACAGCCGGTAGGCGACCTCCCGCGTGCCCGGGCCGCTGTCGCCGTCGTCGCCGTCGGTGCTCACGCCTCACCACCCGGCTCGCCGGCGGCGGACTGCAACAGTGCGCGCGCCCGCTCGGTGGGGTCGTCGTCGACGGCCTCGAACGCCGTGGCGTCCAGGTTCGCGCCGTACTCGTCGACGGAGAGCGTCCCCCGCACCCGGAACTCCCGGCCGACGAGGTCCGCCGCGATGTCCTCGGCCACGACCTCCCGGTCCATCGCGTCGCGGGCGGCCTCCAGCGCGTCCTCCAGCGTGCCGCCGTAGATCGCCTCGGTCATCTCCCGGTCCAGCACCGCCGTCGCCGTCCCGGTGCCGTCGTCGAGGATGGCCTTCACCCGCATGTCGTCCTCGGCGTCGACCTGGCCGTGCGAGCGACACTGACCGTTCTGGACCACGCGCCCACAGTCGGGACAGCGCTGGATGAGACCGGAACCGTCCCGGACCTCGATGACGTTGCCGACGAGTTCGACGTCGAACGCGCCGCCCCCGTCGACGGCCTCGCCGATGGGGAGCCGCCGGGCCTCCTCGTTGGCGGCCACCTCGCGGTCCAGCGGGGCGACCAGCGAGAACTCCGAGACGTTCACCGACGGGACGCCGCGGAACTCGCGGACGTAGACGTCCTCGATGCGGACGGAGCCGCCCTCCTGCAGTTCGGGGTGCGGGTCCCAGTCCGTGAACGGGAGCCGGGTCGACTCGTCGGCCAGCACGCCGCTGAGGATCTCCGTCTCCCCATCGCGGCCGTCGATGACCTTCGACTCGACCTCCATCACCCGGACATCGACGTTGCGCCCGCGGTCGCCGGGGGCGAGGTCCGCGAGGGCACGGTCGCCGCCGACCTCGTACGGCACGTCGAGCGGCTCGTCCTCGAACGCGAGCGTGGTCGACTCCCCGAGGTTGAGCTCGGCCTCGCCCTCCCACTCGCGGACGCCGGCGTTGCCCGCGCGGACGATGTCGCCCTCTGCGAGGCCGAACTCCTGCCACGCGGTGAAGTCGATGACGCCGGTCCCGTCGGCCAGCTCGCCCTCGCGGATGACCTGGTCCTCGCCGTCGTAGCGGATGGACCGCTTGCCCACGGTGAGGACGCGTCCGGTGACGGTGACGTTGCCCGAGTCCGGGGTCACGTCGGCGATGTCGGTGGCGGTCGGCTCGCTGCCGCCCCCGTCGCCGCCGTACTTCCGCCGGAGCGAGCTCCTGGCCTCGTCCACCGGCACGCTGTACTGTACCAACCGCTCGAGATCCTCGAGGACCTCCGCTCTGTCGACGCCGAGGTCGGAGGCGAGCTCCTCGGCATGGTCGTCTAGCTCCATCGGTCGCCGGTTGGGCGCAATCGAACAAAAGAGTGCGCCCTGTCGCGAGCTCCCGTCGCCGAACGCTTAACCCGACCCCGCCCGCGGCCCTGGACATGACGGACGACACCGAAGGCGTCGCGGTCCTCGGCGCCGGCACGATGGGACGTGGTATCGCCCACGCGGCCGCCGTCGTCGGGCACGACGTGACGATGCGGGACGTGGACGAGTCGGTACTGGACGAGGCCGCCGCCGCGGTCGACGGAACCATCTCCGGTGCCATCGAGCGCGGCAAGCTCGACGCCGACGCGGCCGACGCCGCCCGCGACCGCGTCCGGACCACGACCGACCTGGGCGACTGCGCCGACGCGACGGTCGTCATCGAGGCCGTGCCCGAGGATCTGGACCTGAAGACGAGCGTCCTGGGCGAGGCCGAGGCGGTCCTGAACGGGGATGCCTTGCTCACCTCGAACACCTCCTCGCTCCCCGTGACCGAACTCGCCGCGTCGCTGGACGAGCCCGGGCGGTTCTGCGGTCTCCACTTCTTCAACCCGGCCTACGTGATGGGGCTCGTCGAGGTCGTGACCGCCGAGCAGACGGCCGAGGGCGCCCGCGAGCACGCCGTCGGCTTCGTCGAGTCCCTGCGGAAGGAGGCGGTGGTCGTCCGGGACGCGCCCGGGTTCGCCTCCTCACGGCTGGGCGTGACGCTGGGCGCCGAGGCGATGCGGATGCTGGAGACCGGGGCCGCCAAAACGGCGGACATCGACGCCGCGATGGAACTGGGCTACCGGCA
Source organism: Haloglomus irregulare (assembly GCF_007421925.1). GTDB lineage: Archaea > Halobacteriota > Halobacteria > Halobacteriales > Haloarculaceae > Haloglomus > Haloglomus irregulare. Next base: position 55,211 of record NZ_QMDX01000001.1, on the reverse strand, counting down.
CCCGATGGGCCCGCTGCAGCTCTCGGACGTCGTCGGGCTCGACGTCCGGCTGGACATCCTCGAACACCTCCGCGAGGATCTCGGCGAGCGGTTCCGCCCGCCCGAGGTCCTCCGCCGGAAGGTCCGCGCGGGCCACCTCGGCCGGAAGTCCGGACGGGGCTTCTACGTCTGGGAGGACGACGAGGCGGTCCGGCCCGTGGACGGGGAATGAACGAACAGTGCGAGGCGGTTACTAGAACAGGCATACAATAGAATTAGCCACTCACCATTCGGAAAATCGGAGATATTAACGGATTATTGGCATCCACGCGAGCGAAGCGATCGCGGTTCGGGCAGTTGCATACCGCGCCGCAGGCGCGGTTTCACTCGTCCGAGGCGAGTGGTGAGTCGGCCGAAGGCCGACGAACCCGAGCCGAGGACGAGCCCTCTTTCTGAACTTTTTGCTGCGAGTGATTTCTCGGCTCCGCCGAGAAATGGATAGCGGGCCGGCGGAGCCGGCCCGCCGGTTCCCGCGGCGCTCGCCTGTGGCGAGCGCGAGGAAACCCGAGCGGCAAAACGCTCGACTGAAAGCTCTCGTCAGTCGTCGGCCGGCGCGGCCGCGAACCCGACGTCGATCTCGCCGGCGTCGAGTTCCGCCTCCACCTCGCGGACGGCCTGGACCATGTTCCTCGTCTTCCCGTACGCGACGTCGCGCGGCAGGAGCTTCAGGCCGCAGTCCGGCGAGATGGTGAGCCGTTCCGGTGGGACGATCTCGAAGCCCTTCTTGATGTTCTCCTTGATCACCTCGACCGGTTCGACCTCGGCGGTGTGGGCGTCGACGACGCCGAGCGCGAGGTCCTTGGTGAACTCGGGGTCCTGGAACACCGGCACCTGCTCGTACTCCCCGTTGGCGAGTTCGAGGTCGAACTCGTGGACGGGGAAGTCGAGCACCTCGGGGTAGATGCGGGAGTAGTCGCCGTAGCAGACGTGCAGGCCCAGCCGGACGTCCGCGGGCACGTCCTCGACGATGCGTTCGAGGCACTCGCCGACGATGGCGTGGTCGTCGGGGGTCGTCGCGAGCGCGGGCTCGTCGATCTGGATGTAGCGCGCGCCGGCCTCGACCAGCGCCTCGACCTCCTCGTTGACGAGGTCGGCCAGCTCGTAGGCCAGCGTCTCCTCGTCGTCGTAGTGCTCGTTGAATGACCAGTTCGCGAGCGTGTACGGCCCCGTGATGGGCACCTTCACGGGGTGCGAGGCGACGCCGTCGGTGAACTCGAACTCCTCGACCAGCCACTGCTCGCCGTAGGAAACCTCGTCCACGACGGAGGGCTTGTCGAAGTAGTTGTGGCCCCAGACCTTGACGGGGCCGTTGAACTCGTAGCCGTCGATGCGGTGGGCGAAGTACTCCACCATCTCGTTGCGCCGCATCTCGCCGTCGACCACGACGTCCAGCCCCGCGCGCTCGTGCTCCCTGGTGATGAGCCGGGCGGCGTCGTCGTGAGCCTCCGTCAGGTGGTCCTCGCCGAAGTCGTACTCGTCGTCCTCGACGAGCTCCTCCGCGCGGTTGAGCCACTTGGGCTTGGGGTACGACCCCACGACCGTCGTCAGGAGGAAGTGGTCGTTGGAGTGGTCGTCGGGGCGGAACTGCTCGCGCACGTCGGCGCCGCCGTCGGCGGCGGTCCGGCGCGTCCCGCCGTCGCCGACCTCGGGCCAGCCGTCGGTCATGCCGTCACCTCCTCCTCGCCTGCGGCGGCACGCGCGAGCACGGCCAGCTTCTCGCGGGCCCGGTTCACGGGCAGGTAGAACAGCTCCGTGTTCGCGGTCAGATACGTCGTGTCGAACGACTGGGCGGGAATCTGCTCCCCGACCCACTCCACGCGCTCCCGGACGGTTTCGACGCCCTCGACGCGGGTGTTCTGGCCGTCGACCAGCCCCAGCGCGATGTCGTCGGTAGTGCCGTACTCCGTGATGTTGTACAGGTTGGCCTCGTGGTCGCTGACGAAGTCGAACCCGACCGCGTCGAGGTCGGCGTCCATCAGGTGCGCGTACGGCTTCTCCGGAACGGCGCCCCAGTAGGTGTGGCAGACGACGTCGGCCTCGGTTGCGGTCGCGACCCGGTCGATGGCCGCGCCCGCGCGCTCGTCGATGCCCGCCTCGGGCGGGTTCTCGACCAGCGATGGCTCCAGCAGGAACAGGGTCGCCACGTCGGGGAACTGCTCGACCTCGTCGACGAGGAAGTCGGCGACGGCGTCGAGGAACGCCGCCTCGTCGCCGTACTGCTCGTCGGTCGCGAGGTCGGCCAGCGAGTACGGCCCCGGGAGGACGGCCTGCAGGTCGCCGGCCCCGTCGTCGAGCGCCTCGGCCGTGGCGTCGAGTTCGGCGGCCACGTCGCCGGTCGCGGTCAGTTCCCCGACGACCACCGGCTCGCGGTAGAAGTTGTTGTTGTCGTAGTAGCGGACGATGCCACGGGTGTCGACGGCGTCGGCCATGGACAGCGGGTGGGCGATGTTGTCGTCCCAGCGGGCCTGCCCCCCGACCACGCGGTCGAGGCCGGCCTCGGTCTGCCAGTCGAGTTCCTCCGCGCGGACGCGGTCGTACGCCTCCGTCACCGCCTCACCCTCCGTCCCGTCGATGAGGTCGGACTTCTGGTGTCCCTTCAGGTCCGAGAGCTCCCCCTTCGCCCAGTCGGGCAGCGGCAGGAGTCCCGGTGTCGTCGCGACGAGTTCGGTCATCAGTCGGCGTTACGTGACCACTCGGAATAATATTTGCTAATCGTCCTGATGCCCAACGGTAATTCAACGCGGGCCTCGCCCGCCCGTCGGGACCAGCTCCAGGACGACCAGTCGCTCCGAGGGGTAGCTCTCGTCGGCGGCCTCCTCCGTGACGAGCCCCGCCGCGCGGGCCGTGTCCCGGACCGTGTCCAGCCCGGTGAGCGAGGAGACGAGCAGCAGCGCCCGGCCGCCGGGGGCCAGGACGCGCCGGACCGACGCCAGGAACGGGTCCACGACGGCACGGCCGTCCGCACCGCCTGATAGCGCCCGCTCCATCCAGTCGTCCCACTCCTGATCCTCGGGCGTGGGGAGGTACGGCGGGTTGAACAGGACCCAGTCGAAGCTCCCGCCCCGGAACGGCGCGACCATGTCCGCCCGGACGGCCTCCAGCCCCGCATCGCGGGCCCGGCGACAGGCGTGTGGGTTCAGGTCCGAGGCGACCACGCGGGCGCCACAGGCCTCGTCGACCGCGCGGCCGACGTGGCCGGAGCCGGTCCCCAGGTCGAGCACGCGGTCGCCCCGGCCGACGCGGCTCACGGCGGTCGTGGCGAGCAGCTGCGAGTCCTCCGCCGCGCGATAGACGTTCGGCTCGCCCCGGAGGTCGGCCAGCCGCGGTCGGTCGCGGTCAGTCATCGTCGTGGTCCATCGGTTCGACCGGGTCCGAGAGGTCGTACGCCGACTCGACGCGCTCGACCGCGGGGATGTACTCCCCCTCGACACTGCGGGGCTGTGTGTCCCCGGTCTGGCCGGACTCGATCGCGACCGTCGGGTCCGTCACCGCCGTCGCGGGCGTGCCACGGTCCGCCTCCGCCCCGTCGACGCGGCGAACGGCCCGCTCCACGTCGTCGTTCCCGTTGTCGGCGGCCCGGGCGCCACGCCCCTCGCCGGCGAGGCGGAAGCCGTCCGCCTCCTCGCGGGCCATCAGCTCGCGCTGCGGGAAGGGAATCTTCACCGCCTCGCGCTCGAAGGCACTCTTCACGGCGTCGATAACGGCGTTCTGTGCGGCCCACTTGCGCTCGACCGTCGGGTCCGGGATCCAGAACCGCAGCGTCAGCACCACCGATGAGGTGCCGAACTCGTCGATGACGACGTCCGGGGCCGGGTCGCCGAGCACCTCGTCCAGCGCGTACATCGCCTCGCGGGCCAGCTCCATCGCCTTCGCGACCTCCACGTCGTAGTCAACGCCGACGTCGACCTGGATACGGAGCTTCCCGTTCCGCGAGCGGTTGATGATCTCGTCGTCCGTGATGCGGTCGTTCGGGATGACGACGACCTCGTTGTCGAAGGTCCGGATCTCCGTATTGAACATGGAGATATCCGTGACGATTCCCTCCTGCTCGTCGACGATGACCCACTCGTTCACCTCGAACGGCCGCGAGAGGAGCAGCACGAACCCGGTGACGATGGCGCCCAGGGTCTGTCGGGCGGCGAGCCCGACGATGAGCCCCGCCGCGCTCGCGCCCAGCAGCAGACTCTGTGGGTTCACCCCGTACAGGGCGAGCGAGAACAGCCCCGCCGGCGCGAACACGAGGAACTGGACGATATGGTGGGCCACTTCCTTCTGATGGGCCGTGATGGCGTCGGCCTCGGACCCCCGGCGTATCACCCGCTTCGTGATGCGGGTGACGGTGAACGCCGTCCCGAACACCGCCGCCAACACGAGCACCCGGACGCCGTCCGTCGGCCCGACCCTGATGAAGGTGAACGCCTCCGACAGCTCGGCCCGGAGCCGCCAGACCACGACGATACCGAATGTGATGGCCAGCCCCATCAGCGTGAGCAGCAGCGACTGGATGGCCTCGACCGCCTCGTCGTCCCCGACGCGCCGCTTGAGCGGGCGCCCGAGCGCGTAGACGACCCCCGCCACGACGGCGAAGAGCGCGAACAGCCCGATGCTGATGAGATACTGCTCCGTCCGCGTGAGCGTCCAGGTCCACGGGTTCAGCACGGGCTCCGTCTGGAGCAGCCACGCCGCGGCCGGCGCCCCGGTCACGGCGGGGTCACCTCCGTCGTTTCGGTCGCGAGCCGGGCGAGTTCGGCGAACTCGGCGGGCCTCACGTCGCCGGCACGCCGCCCCATCAGCTCCTCGTCGGCCGCGTCGACCACGGCGTCCGCGTCGGCGATGCCGCTGATGTGGACGGTGTTCCGGACGGCGTTGCGCATCGTCTTCCGGCGCTGCGTGAACACGCCCCGGACGAGGGCCATGAACACCGCCTCGTCGACCTCGTACGAGGGTGCCCGTGGCAGGCACCGGACCACCGCGCTCTGGACGGCGGGCTCCGGGTCGAACGCGGCCGGCGGGACCGTCTCGACCACCTCCACATCGGCGTAGTGGCCGGCAGTGACCGAGAGGCGGCCGTAGTCGTCCGTACCCGGGTCGGCGGCCATCCGCTCGGCGAACTCCCGCTGGAGCATCAGGACCAGCGGCACCCCACGCGGCAGGAGCCGGAAACAGAACTCGCTGGACGCCCCGTACGGGAGGTTCGAGACGGACCCGGTGAACCCCGGGAGGTCGCACTCCAGCGCGTCACCCTCGATGACCTCGAGACGTCCAGTCTCGATGGCCGCGGCGAACTCCTCGCGGAGGAACCCCGCGAGGTCCGGGTCACGTTCGATGACGGTGACGTGCCCGTCCGTATCCGTGAGGAGGCGGTCGGTCAGCCCGCCGGTCCCGCCGCCGATCTCCAGTACGTGGTCGGCGGCGTCGGTGGGGAGGTAGCCGGGGAGACGGTTCAGTACCCGGTCATCGACGAGGAAATGCTGGTCGCGCCCTGGGTCGCCGCGGACCCCGGCCCGACGGCGGAGGGCGTCCGGGTCCCGTCGTGTCATACGTTCTATCTCATGGTCGACGCTGTGGTGATAAAGCGTTGGCGCCCCGCTCCGGCGGACGACCCGCTCACTCGCCCGGGTCCCGGGCCGTGAAGATGCGGTACTTCATCTCCTCCTCCCTGATCTCCTCGACGATACGGTCGATGAGCGCCCCTCGCGGGTCGTGGAGACCGGAGACGCGGTCCGTCAGGTCGTCGAACGACTCGAACGGCTGGCGCTTGCGCTGGTCGAGGACGTTGTTCCGGAGCTTCTTGCCGATGCCGGGGAGCAGATTCAGCGCGTGGAGCCGGGTCGTGATGGCCTGGGCGTCGTTGAAGAAGTCGACGAACCGCCGCTCCTCGCTGTCGACGATATCGCCCACCCCGTACTCCAGTTCCGACTGTGCGGCCCCGGGGAGGTCGTCGTGGTCGATCCGCTGGACCCGACTCACCGCCTCCCCGCGCGGGTCGATATCGACGCGGTCGCCGACGTCCATGTCCGTGTCGGCCTCGAACCGGACCAGATAGCACCGGAAGTCCTCGAGTCCCAGCGCGTAGGCGACCGGAGTCGTCGTGCGCTGCTCGTCCGGGACCCCGGTCGGCAGGTAGTCGAGCACCACCGCCTCGCGCGGGGCGTCCGAGTCGCCGGACCCACCCGTCTCGTCGCCGGCGTCAGTCATACCCCGAAGCTAACGGGAGGCGATATTTAAAATGCGCCCACGGCGCGGCTGGTCACGGCGGCCCCGTCGGCCACGGCGCAGGCTGGCGAGCGGGCGGGGCCGCTCCCGGCACCGGACCGTGGCACCGCGCTCGCGGAACCGATCGGACGGTGGCGTGCCGCCCGGCCGGGTCGGCGGTCCGGCGACGACGTGTCAGGTCACACGACCGGGTGCCCGCGGCATCGCAGTTGAACCTCAGTGCTGGCGGCCCCCTGCCTCGTTCTCGTGCTATCCGTGCGCACAGTTCGGACGTGAGACGCGGCTATATTCCGGGGGAGGCGAGGAGAAACCGAGAGGGGGACGAACTACCGGGGCGCTCTCAGTAGGAGCGGACCTTCGGCTCGTAGGCCTTCTCGGCGCCCTCGAGGATGACGTCCGTGTAGTAGATCTCGGGGCTGCCGTCCGACCACTGGACCATCGTGTGCTTGAGCCACTCGTCGTCCTTGCGCTTCTGGTGCTCCTTGCGCCAGTGGGCGCCGCGGAACTCGTTGCGGGCGAGCGCGCTGAGGGTCATGGTCTCGGCCACGTCGATGAGGTTCCGCGTCTCGATGGTGTGGATGAGGTCCGTGTTGTAGGTGCTGGAGGGGTCGGAGACGGCGACGTTCCGGTACTCCTCGCGGCACTCCTTGATGACCTCCAGGGCCTTCTTCAGACCCTCCTCCTCGCGGAAGACGTTGACCCAGCGGGTCATGGCCTTCTGGAGCTTCTGCCGGATCTCGGCGTGGTTGCGACCCTCGCGGCTCTTCAGCTCCTCGACGCGCTGGCGACAGCGCTCGGCGGTCCGCTCGACGGTCGCGGACGGGTTGAGCAGCTCCCCGCCGTCCGGGGCCGCCTCCCCGCCGTCGGCCGCCACGTCCTCGTCCGCAGGCCCCAGCGCGCCCGGCTCGACCGGGGCGCCGAGGTCGTCCTCGTGCTCGATGGCCACGGAGGGACCGGTCTCGACGAGCGCCTCGCCGTAGTCACGCCCGGCGGCGTGGTAGCCGGCGCGGGCGCCGAAGACGATGAGCTCGGGCAGCGCGTTCCCGCCCAGGCGGTTGGAGCCGTGGACGGAGACGCAGGCACATTCCCCGGCGGCGTAGAGCCCGGAGACGCAGGTCTCGCCGTGCTCGTTCGTCTCGATGCCGCCCATATGGTAGTGCTGCCCGGGCTTGACCGGCATCGGCTCGGTGAGCCCGTCGACGCCCTCGAAGTCCTCCGCGAGGTGGAGGATGTTCTCCAGGCGGTCGGTGATGCGCTCCTCGCCGAGGTGGCGCATGTCGAGGTAGACGTACTCGTCCTCGACGCCGCGCCCCTCGTTGACCTCCGTCAGCTCGGCGCGGGAGACGACGTCACGCGAGGCGAGCTCGCCGGCGTTGTTGGCGTACCCGCCCTCGAACATGAACCGCTCGCCCTCGGCGTTGTAGAGGATGCCCCCCTCGCCACGAACCCCCTCGGAGATGAGCACCCCCGTGGAGGGGAGCGTGGTCGGGTGGAACTGGACGAACTCCATGTCCTCGACCGGGGCGCCCGCGCGGTAGGCCATCGCGGGGCCGTCGCCGGTGTTGGCGACTGCGTTGGTGGTGTGGTCGAACGCCTGTCCGTCGCCACCGGTCGCGAGAACGACGCCGTTCGTGGCCTCGAAGCCGACGACATCGCCGCTCTTGATGTCGTAGGCGACGCAGCCGTGACACTCCCGGTCCTCGGGGTCCGGCTCGTCGGTGACGGCGAGGTCCATCACGTAGAACTCGTCGTACACCTTGATGCCCCGTTTGACGACCTGCTCGTACATGGTGTGGAGCAGGTGGTGGCCAGTCTCGGCGCCGGCGTAGGTGGTCCGTGGGAAGCTCAGGCCGCCGAAGGGCCGCTGGGAGACGCGCCCGTCGTCCTCGCGGCTGAAGGGCATCCCCCAGTGCTCGAGCTGAATGACCTCCTCGGGGGAGGTCTCACAGAGGGTCTCGATGGCCGGGGCGTCCCCCAGGTAGTCCGAGCCCTTCATCGTGTCGTATGCGTGGTCGGTCCAGTCGTCGCCGTCCCGCAGCGCGGCGTTGATGCCGCCCTCGGCCGCGCCCGTGTGGGAGCGAACGGGATGGAGCTTCGAGACGAGCGCCACGTCGGCGCCCTCCTCGTGTGCTGCGATGGCCGCTCGGAGGCCGGCGCCGCCGGCGCCGACCACGATGACGTCGTGTTCGTACATTGTGTGTGAAAGGGTCGCTGTGTTCTAAATCCGTGTTGGAGTTCGACTGACTTGATGCTGTCGTGCGATAGCGCCCGCAAGCGCCCGGATCCGGCAGAACATGCCGGGTCCGAGCGCTCCGGGAGCGCCGACCGAGGCTCACCAGAACTTCAGGTTGTTCTTGACGGCCTCGCGCTTGAGCTCCTGGATGTGCTCGGTGAGCGGGATGTCCTTCGGGCAGACCTCCGTGCAGGAGAACTGGGTCTGACACCGCCAGACGCCGTGCTCCTGCTCGATGATCTCCAGTCGTTCCTGCTTGCGGTTCTCGCCCTCCCGCTCGTCCATCGCGAACTTGTAGGCCTTGTTGATCGCCGCGGGACCGAGGTACTCGTTGTTCCCGGCGGCCACGTTGCAGGAGGACATGCAGGCGCCACACCAGATACAGCGCGAGGACATCTTGATTTTCTCGCGGTTCTCCCGGGTCTGGCGCTGCTCCTCCATCCCGTCGGGGAGCTCGTCGGCGTCGAAGTACGGCTCGACGGCCTCCATCTGGTCGTAGAAGTGCTCCATATCCACGACGAGGTCCTTGACGACCTCCTGATGGGGGAGCGGTTCGACGCGGATCTCGCCGGGGACGCCGCCGTCGTCGCCCAGGTCGACCACCTGGGTCTTGCAACCCAGATGCTGGGTGCCGTTGACGAACAGCGCGTCCGAGCCACAGACGGCCTGCCGACAGGAGTGCCGGAAGGTGAGCGAGGAGTCGTAGTGGTCCCGGGCGTACATCAGCGAGTCCAGGACGGTCATCCCCTTCGTGAACGGCACCTCGAACGTGTCGAAGCGGGGCTCCTCCTTCTCGGGGATCTCCGGGTCGTAGCGGAACACCTTCAGCGTGAACGTGGTGTCCGCCTCGTCGAGGTCGTTCTCGGCCCGCTCGCGCATCCGGTCGCGGCTCGCGGCCCGCTCGGCCTTCTCCTCCAGGCGGCGGCGCTGGTGGCTGGACTGCTCTTCGGTCTCGGTCTCCTGTTCGGTGACTTGTGTGCTCATTATGCTGCGGGTCCGATGATGAAGCCGGCCATCGCCATCGCGACGCGGATGCCCTGTGCGACCAGGAGCACGCTCGCGAGGATCAGCCCGTACTTGACGACGGTCTTCGGGGTGCCGTCGAGCCCCTGGTTGACGAGTGCGTTGTAGACCCCGTTGACGCCGTGGAAGGTGGCGGTCACGAGGAAGGCGACCATCGTGAGGAAGTAGCCCGGCTGGCTCATCCGCAGGTTGGTCTGCATGAAGGTCACCTCGGCGGCGTGGTTGACGAAATGCAGCAGCATGAAGTGGAACGCCAGCACCACCACGAGGAACGCCGCGGTGAGCCGCTGGAGCAGCCAGCGCGTCCCCTTCGGCTCGAACGAGGAGTAGTAGTCCGCCATCACACCGCCCCCGCGAGGAAGGTCGGGACGCTCGCCACCACGATGGCGCCCGTGAGGGCGAGCGACGCGTAGAAGCTCTTGTCCTGTGCCTCCAGTCCGACCCCGAGGTCGACGAACAGCAGTCGCAGTCCGTTGAGGATGTGGAAGACCGCGACCGCCAGCAGGCCGACCTCCAGGAACCGGATGACCAGCAGGCTCTCCAGGCCCACGATAGTCTGGGTGTAGGCCTCGGCGCTGATGGTGGCCGTGCTCAGCACGGCGATATGCGTGAACAGGTAGCCGACGAGCACCCAGCCGGTGAACTTGTGGAACACCCAGGCCCACATGCCGGCGGAGAACTCCCGCCACCGCCCGAAGTCCTCCACCAGGCCCCGGTCGTACGATTGACTCATTACGGGAACGTGTGGGAACCGGTCGCGTATAGAAGTTGCCTTTGCGCGCCAGCGGACTGCCACGAGGCGGCTCTCTCCGGGCGGTTCCCGACCGGGCACCGGGCCGGTCGACCCGGCGCCATCTGCCGGCAGTTCGACGGCCTCGAACGGCGGGCGCTCAGTCGACCAGCGAGGCGATGACGGCCCGCGCGGCCGCGACCTCGTCCGCGTTCACCGTGTGGCCCATCCCCTCGTAGAGCCGCATGTCCACGTCGGCGCCCATCGCTTCGAGGGCGTCCCGCGTCGCGACCACCCGCTCCTCGGGGATATGCGGGTCCACGTCCGAACAGCCCAGGAAGACCGGTGTCCCCGCCAGATCCCCGGGATACGTCCCGTCCAGTTCCTCGCCGATGAGACCGCCGCTGAACGCGATGACCCCCCCGTACCGGCGCGGGTTGCGCGCGACGTACTCCGCCGCGAGGCAGGCGCCCTGCGAGAACCCGCCGAGGACGATGCGCTCGTGCGGGATGCCGGCCTCGACCGCCCGGCCAACGGCGTCGTCCAGCGCCCGCAGCCCCGAGGACCGGCCGGGTTCGTTCGCCTCGACCGGCGCCAGGAAGGAGTTGGGGTACCACTCGTTGCGCGCGGCCTGCGGGGCGAGATAGGCTACGCCCTCGACCGCGAACTCATCGGCCATGCCGAGGATGCCCCGCGCCGAGGCGCCCCGGCCGTGAGCGAGGACGACCGCGGCGGGCGCGTCCGCCAGGTCCGCTCCCGCGGTCGTGATGCCCTGCCCCTGATGTGGCCCGACCTCGTCGTCGGTGCGGTCGCCGCTCATCGGCCGTCCTCCGCTCGCCGTTCGACCAGTAGTGTCACCATGTCACCTGAGTTCGTCCCCGAACCTACTTATGCGTTCCCTGACAACGATGGCGGTAGGTGACGAAGATGTCCTCTGGTACGGATAACCCGACAGCGGAGACGGTCGCCGACGACGGCCCCTGTGCCGTGGTCGACTCGCTCGAACAGATCGGCTCACAGTGGCGGCTCATCGTCCTGCACGACCTGCAGGACGGCGAGAAGCGTTTCAACGAGCTGAAACGGTCGACCGACGCCTCCTCGCGGACGCTCTCGCGGGTCCTCGACGACCTCCAGGAGATGGGCTTCGTCGACCGCCGGATGGAGGAGGACGCCCCCGTTGCGACCTACTACTCGCTGACGCGGAAGGGGGAGTCGCTCTGCCCCGTCTTCGACGAGATCGAGCGGTGGGCCGACGAGTGGCTCCAGCCCCCGGCGGGCGAACCGGACGTCGCCGCCGAGTCCGCGGACTGAGCCGTGGACCGGCTCTGTGTCTACTGTGGTTCCAGCCCCGGCCACGACCCCTCGTACCGCAAGGCCGCCCGCGCGCTGGGCGGGGAACTGCTCGCCCGCGACCTGGGACTGGTCTACGGCGGCGCCAGCGTCGGTCTGATGGGCACCATCGCCGATACCGTCATCGAGGGTGGCGGCGAGGTCATCGGGGTCATCCCCGAGGCGCTACAGGACCGGGAGGTCGCCCACGCCGGGCTGACCGACCTCCAGGTCGTGGACTCGATGCACGACCGCAAACGGCGGATGGTCGACCTGGCCGACGGCTTCGTCGCCCTGCCCGGCGGGCTGGGCACGCTGGAGGAACTGTTCGAGGTGCTGACGTGGGCCCAGCTCGGCCTCCACGACGACCCATGTGGGCTCCTCAACGTCGAGGGGTTCTACGACGGGGTCGTCGCGCATCTGGACGGCGCGACCGATGCCGGCTTCGTCTCGGCGGCCCACCGCGACCTCGCGCGGGTCGAGCGCGACCCGGCCGCCCTGCTCGACGCGTTCGAGGCGTACGAGCCGCCGACCGAGCCCAAGGTCGGCCCCGACGACGTGTAGCTCAGAGGGCCAGCAGGTCGCGGGCCTCGTCCGGGGTGGCCGGCTCGCGCCCGAGCGTTCGGGCCACGCCCGCCACGCGCTCGACCAGCTGGGCGTTGCTCTCCGCCAGCTCCCCCCGTTCGGAGTAGACGTTGTCCTCCAGTCCGACGCGGACGTGGCCGCCGAGTATCGTCCCCAGCGTCGCGAACGGGAGCTGGTGGGGCCCGAACCCGAGCGTGTTGAACGTCGCGCCGTCGGGCAGGTTCCGGACCGCGTTCAGCAGGTTCCGCGGCCGCGCCGGCGTCAGCGTGCCCCCGCCGAACACCAGCGTCGTGTGGTACGGCGGCGCGAGGTCGCGCCGTTCTAAGAGCCCGTGGATCTCGTTGACGTGGCCGTCGTTGAACGCCTCTAACTCCGGCTTGATGCCGCGGTCGTCCATCTCGTCGTAGAGCGCGTCGACCATGGCGCGCGGGTTCTCGCTCGTCAGGTGCCGGTAGCGGTTGAGCGGACCCATGTCGAGGCTCGCCATCTCCGGGGCGGGGTCGGTCCGCAGCGGCTGGCGCCGAGCCTCCAGTGGCGCGCCCGTCCCGCCGGTCGAGTGCTGGATGACGAGGTCGGTCGTCTCGCGGACCGCCTCGGTCAGCTCCTGGAACCGCTCCGCCGAGAACGACCGCTCCCCGTTGGGCTGTCGGGCGTGCAGGTGAGCGACGCTCGCGCCCGCGGCCTCCGCGTCGGCCGCGGCCGCCGCCACCTCCGCCGGCGTCTCGGGCAGGTTCGGGTTCGCCTCCTTCCCGTGGACCCCCCCGGTCAACGCGACCGTGATGACGACGGGTTCGCCCGAAAGGTACTCCTCGTACCCCGTCACGGGTCGGCCTCCCCGGCGTCCAGGCCCTCGGCCTCCCGGTAGAACTCGCAGTGGGCGGCGTGCGAGAGTTCGAACCGGTCGTTGCAGATGTCAGCGCGCATCGGCTCGGCGAACTCCTCGAGGACGGTGCAGTAGGCACGCTCGGTCGCGGCGTGGTCGCCGTCGCGGTAGTCCAGGTGGGGACAGCTCATGGACGCAGCTTCTGGACCCGTCGTGTTAACCGTTCGCGGGCATCCGTGTCGGGTGGTGACACCGGTGTCCGCCGGTCGGTCTCCGGGTGATAACGCGGATACGTTCGGCTCCCGAGCGGAACGCGGACGTCCCGGCCCGAGACTACGATATTAGTCAGTTATGACTCGTTATCCTCGGATCCCAGCCCGACGCCGAGCCCGAGGGTCTCCGTCGCCGCGTCCAGTCGGGTCAGATTGTCGGTGATGGCCGCCCGGGCGGCGTCGCCGATGCCGGGGTGGAAGCCGACGACGACGGTGCCCTCGTAGTCGTGTGCCTCCAGCTGCGAACGGGCCTCGAAATGGCGCCCGTAGCCGTCCGACCCCCACTCGACGTCGCTGTCGAACACCTTCTCGCGGAAGCCGGTCCCGTAGTTGGCGCGAGCCTTGGTGTCGAGGGTGTCGAGCCGCTGGGCGGCGGCCGACCCGTCGCGCCGGAGCGCCAGCAGCAGGTCCGTCACCGGGTACGGGGGGTCGGCGTCCAGCGCCGGCGCGTACGCACCCGGGACCCGGTCGAGGTCGCCGTCCGACTCGACCGTGTAGGCCAGCAACCGCGGGACGCCGTCCTCGTGGAGGTGGGCGATATGCGAGGCGTCGAGGCCCCCGCCGAGCGGCGGCCGGTCGCCGAGGTGGATGACGGCGGTGAGGGTCATACCGTCGATACGGGCGGGCGGCCCCTGAACGTTCGGCCGGGCGGTTGTGTGCGGCGGGCGACGCCACCGCACGCGCTTGGCCGCCCGAGCACGGACGGATGGGCACGACCGGCGGTCGCGGCCACAGGGACGAAGCCGGCGCGGGCGGTGGCAGTCACCGGGGGTTCCCCCGTGCGGGCGCCGTCGTCCCCGACCCGCGGCTCCCGGCTCGGACGCCGGTCCTCGGGGTCGCGACCGAGGGCGCGGCGGTCGCCTACCCACAGGGCTACGTCACCGGGAGCGAGGTTATCAACGACCGCGTCGGCGACCCGGCGGGGACGTTCGCCTCCGACCGCCGACTCGACGGTCGGCCGCTGACGCTCGGGGCCACCGCGACGGCGGCCGGTGACGTGTTGCTGGCCGACGGTTCGCGCTGGTCGGTCACCACCGGCCGCGCGCTCGGCGGGCCACACGGGGGGCGCCGCCCGGAGGCGGTCCCGGGGACCGCCGAACTGTACTGGTTCGCCTGGTCCCCGTTCCACCCGGGGACCCGCGTCTGGCGGCCCTGACGCGAACCGGGCCGCGCCCTTCAGAGCAGCGCGCCCGGGTTCATGATGCCCTCGGGGTCCAGTGTCCGCTTCATCGACCGGAGCGCGTCGAGGTACGACTCCGGCACCTCCTCGTGGTAGTGGTCGCGGTGGACCCGCCCGACGGCGTGGTGGTGGGTGATGGTCGCGCCGAACTCCATCAGGGTGTCCGAGGCCGCCTCCTTGATCCCGCGCCACTGCTCCAGCTCGCGGCCGACCGTCGCCGGCGCGAGCAGGGTGTAGTACGGGGCGGGACCGTCCTCGTACGCGTGGGTGAACCGACAGGAGAGGAAGCCGGCGCCGCATTCCTCCTCCATCGCGTCGGTGACGCGCTCCCGGATCGCACGATGCAACGCCGGGAACTGGTCCCAGGTGACGGCCGTCTCGAACGTGTCGACGAGGACGCCCATGCTCACGAGCGAGTTGAACATGTACGGTGCCTCGACGAAGGCGTCACGCCACTCCCCCGAGTCGCCGCCGTCGTCCTCGGTCATCCCCTCGGTCCCGTCGCTGCCGTCCTCGGCCGTCCGGTCCTCGGTGGTCGGCCCCTCCGACACCCGGCCGCCGTGTGACTCGGCGATCTCGACCGCGCGGTCCAGATCGGCCGCGATGGGCGGGAGGCTGTCGGTCGACTCGAAGCCGAGCAGCAGCACCGAGGAGCCGTCGAACGCGACCTCGTTCAGCATCGCCTCGTTCGCGTCGAGCAGGCGGCAGTTCGCGGGCGTCAACCGGGCCTGAACCACCTCGCGGCAGGCCGCGACGGCGTCCCAGTAGTCGTCGAACCGGACCGTCGCCCTCGCGCGGTACGGCGGCCGCGGCTGGACCCGCGCCCACCCCTCCGTGACGACGCCGAAGGCGCCCTCGCTGCCCAACAGGAACCGGTTCGGGTCCGGGCCGGCGCCAGAGGCGGGGAGCCGCCGCGTCTTCAGGCTGCCCGCGGGCGTCACCGCCCGGACGCTCTCGATGAAGTCGTCGATGCGTGTGTAGCGGGTGGCGAAGTGGCCGCCGGCACGGGTAGCGACCCAGCCGCCGAACGTGGAGAACTCGTAGCTCTGCGGGTAATGCCGGAGCTGGAGGTCGTGGTCGGCGAGCTGT
The DNA here is from genome assembly GCF_007421925.1 of Haloglomus irregulare. Lineage (GTDB taxonomy): Archaea > Halobacteriota > Halobacteria > Halobacteriales > Haloarculaceae > Haloglomus > Haloglomus irregulare. The sequence continues at coordinate 39,692 of NZ_QMDX01000001.1, read as the reverse complement.
GCCTGTATCTCCGGGCCGGTCGCGCCCGCCTGGATGCGGGCTGACCGGGAGTGCTCGTCCACCTCGACGACGTCGTCCATCCGGCCCATGTCCAGCGAGCAGACGCCGGCGAACCCGGTCCCCTCGCACTCGACGCCGCCGACGACGCTGGTGCCGCCGCCGAAGGGGACCACGGCCACCTTCGCCGCCTCGGCCCACGACAGCACGGCGGCCACCTCGGACTCGTCCTCCGGGTAGGCCACGACGTCGGGCGCGTCATCGAAGCGGCCGTGGAACCCCCGGACGAGGTCCCGGTAGGCGCTCCCGTAGCTGTGGGTGACGCGGTCGCGCTTGGCCGTCGTCGCCTCGCACGAGAGGTCGGCGGGCGGCTCGACGGCCGGCGGCGGCAGCTCGATGTCGGCCAGCTCCGGCAGGTCGAGCAGCGGGCGCTCCGGGAAGCCGAGCATCCCCTCGATGCGACCCTTCAGTTCGCGCCGCTCCGCATCGGTCGGGAGCCGGTCCGCCCAGCCCCAGGCCCAGAACGACTCCCGGCGCTCCTCGGCGCCGTCGTCGCTCGCCGCGTCGGTGCTCATGCCCTCCCAACCGGCAGGGGATACAAAGTAGTACCGGGCGCCCGGGACCCCGCCTGTCGGCGCCAGGCAGGGTCGGCTTCGGTTCCTTTTAAACAGCACGTCATGCGCCGGGACAGCTTTTTTAACAATTGGTCACATGCACCGCGGGAGCACGGATGTCGGCCGATAGCTACAAACTCATCGACCAGCGCGTCGGCCTCTGGGGCGCGGTCGCGCTGCTCGTCGGAACGGCACTCGGGATGAGCATCTTCATCGTCCCGACGCAGATGGCTGCCGCTGCGGGGCCGAGCATCACGCTCGCCATCGTCGTCTCCATCGTCCCGATGGTGCTCGGCGTCCTGCTGCTCCTGCAGCTCGGCGGCGCGATACCGGTCGCCGGGGGTATCTACGTCTACGGCTCCAGACTGGTGGGGCCGTTCTGGGGCGTTCTTGGCGTCTCGGTCCCGATATTGGCGGTCTGGTCGTACCTGCTGTTCGCGGCGATCGGGTTCGCCGACTACCTCAACGGGCTGCTGGACACGCTCGCGGGCGCCTCGGTCCCGACGGTCGTCGCCGCCTGGGTGCTGTTGGGCTCGTTCCTCGTGCTCAACTACGTCGGCGTCCGCATCGTGGCGAAGGTCCAGCTCGCGTTCGTCGGGCTGCTCGTTATGGGGATGCTGGCGTTCGTCCTCGGCGGTATCCCGCATATCGACGCCGCGAACTTCACGCCGCTGTTCCCCGCGGACGAGGGCGAGCCCTTCGCGGACGGGTTCGCACCGTTCCTGCTGGCGGTCGTCACGCTGTACATCCCGTTCCAGGGGTTCGGGATGATAATCGAGATCGGCGAGGAGCTGGAGAACCCGGTCGAGAACATCCCGCGGGTGCTCGGTATCGGGATGACCATCGTGACGCTGCTGACACTTGCCATCGTCTTCACGCTGGTCGGGGCCATCCCCATCGAGAACATGACCGTCTCCGGCCGGCTCGGCGGCGAGCCGGTCGAGGGCGGACTGGCCGCGGTCGGTGCCGGGGTGCTGCCGGACCCGCTACTGCTCGTCATCGGCGTGGCCGCGCTCGTGGCGGCGGCGACGACGGTCAACACGCTCTACACCTCCTACTCCCGAACGGTGATGCGGGCGGCCCGCGACGACGTCCTGCCGGACGTGTTCGCGGCGGTCCACGACGACTACCGCACCCCCCACCGCGCGGTCCTGCTGTTCGGCGTCCCGCCGATACTCGCGGCGCCGTTCATCGGCCAGCTCGATGCCGTCACCGGCCCGGCGGCGCTGGACTGGCTCGTCACCGTGGTCGTCACCGGTATCTTCGTCGCCTTCCTCATCGGCGGCGTCGCGCTGTGGAACCTGCCGAAGGTGTTCCCGCAGCGCTACGAGCACTCCATCTACAAGCTCCCGATGCCGGTGCTGAAGACCGTCGCCGTCGGGAACGTCATCGTCTCGGCGGTGTTCACGCTGCTGGTCGTCCGGAGCGCCCCCTCCGCGTTCGGCGTCGTTCTGGCGTGGATCGTCCTCTCGGCGGGGCTCTACTGGTACCGCGTCCGTGCCTACGACCGGAAGGGCGTCGACCTGCGGTCGCGGATGGCCGCGCTTCACGCCCACGAGCAGGGCGGCGAGGCCGACGACTGACCCGGCCGGGTCATTCTAGCAGGTCCTCACGCGAGAGCTCCGTACCGTCACCATCGTCGAGTCCGTCGAGCCCCCAGCCGACGAACGACTCCTCGGGTCCGACCGCCAGCGCGTCGAGGAAGCGCGCGAGACCGGTGTAGACCGCGGCCAGCAGCGTCACGCCCACGACGGTCCGGTCGTCGACCCGCTCGACCAGCGCCCGGTGGAGGGCGTCGTCGACCGAGGCGGTCGCGACGGCGGCGGCGTAGCTCGTCAGCGCCTCCCGGCGGCTCCCGAGGTCGCCGTACCGGCCCTCGCGGACCGCCCGCACGTCCGCCTCCGGGAGCCCCGCGTCGAGCGCGAGCGGGACGTGCTGGTGCCACTCGTAGTCGGCGTGGGTCTGCCGGGCGACCGTCAGCGCGACGAGTTCGCGTTCCGGTTCGTCGAGGCCGCACTCGTCCCAGCAGGTCCGGGCGAAGTCGACGAACGCGTCGAGCAGCGGCGGGTTGTTCGCCAGGGCGCCGTACAGATTGGTGGCGCCCGCCCGGTTCCGGTCGAACACCGCGCCGTACGCCTCGGGGACGTCCTCGCCGTCGAGATACGGGACGCGTGCCATATCCCCCGGCTGGCGTGGCGACGGGTTAAGCGGCCGGTTCGCGGTCGGGGCTACTCCCCGCCCCAGGCCCCTCGCGTGTCGCTCCCACCGGTCTTGAACGTCCCCCGGCCCAGCGCGACCGTCTCGCCGTCGCCCTCGCGCTCGACGAGCACGTCGACGGTCCCGACGCTCGTCCCGTTCCTGACGACCTCCGCCTCGCCGACGAGGTCGTCGGTCCCCGGCGCGAGGTAGTCCAGCCGGAGGTCGACGGTCGGCGTGAGGCCGCCGCCGTTGGCGCTGCTGACGGCCCAGTAGCCCACGGAGTCCGCGAGCGACGCGACCGCGCCGCCGTGGGCCACTTCGGTCCCGGGCGCCGCGCTGTGCTGCTCGGTCACCGCCATCCGCCCGGCGGCGTAGCCGTCCGCGACCGTCTCGATATCGATGCCCAGCAGGTCGTAGTACGGGACCCAGGCGTCCTCGGCGTCCATATGCCTCCCCGCGGGCGCCTCCGGCAAAGCCTTCGGGGCGATTCCCCCGTCGTGACGGCCCCCACCCCGGACCCGGGAGTTATGTCGCCGGGCGCCGACACCGGAGGCATGGCTGTAACCGAGTTCGAGGCCGAGACGGTCGCCCTGGACTGGAACGATGCCGGCACGGTCGCCACGCTCACCATCGACCGCCCGGACAAGTTGAACGCGCTCAACGCCGCCACCCTGGAGGCGATCCCGGAGGCGCTCGACGCCGCGCGCGAGGACGCCCGGGCGGTCGTCGTCACCGGCGCCGGGGAGAAGGCGTTCGTCGCCGGGGCCGACATCGCACACATGTCCGACCTGTCGGTGGCCGAGGCGTACGACTACTGCGAGCTGGGCCACGCCATGACCGACGCCGTCGAGTCGTTCCCGGTCCCGGTGGTGGCGGCGGTCGACGGCTACGCGTTCGGCGGCGGCTGCGAGCTCGCGCTCGCCGCCGACATCCGGGTCGCAAGCGAGGACGCCCTCATCGGGCAGACGGAGATCGACCTCGGCATCGTCCCCGGCTGGGGCGGCACCCAGCGTCTCTCCCGGCTGGTCGATGACGAGACCGCCCGCCGGATGGTGTTCCTCGGCGACCGCCTGGACGCCGCGGCCGCCGAGGAGGCCGGCATCGTCGGCGAGACCTGTCCCCACGAGGAGACGGTCGAGCGCGCCCACGAACTGGCCGAGCGCATCGCCGAGAAACCCCGCTTCGCGCTCCGGGGCGCCAAATCCGCGCTCAACCAGGTCCACGAGGGCCCGCAGTCGGCCGGCCTGGAGTACGAGAAGCGCGTCTGGAGTGGCCTGTTCGGTACTCCCGACCAGCGCGAGGGGATGGCGGCCTTCCTCGAGGACCGCGACCCCGAGTTCGAGGCGTAGGCTCGGACAGGTCGACCCGGATTTTTATCGACGTGTCCCGCGGATAGGTGAGCGACTCGGTAGTCCCTCGTCTCCTGCGGAAGGGACGTCGGAAACGCGCTCATCCCACCGAGCTCACAGCTCGGACTGGTCGACGCGGAGGACGGCCACACCGCCCTCACCCCCCGACTGGTGGACCACCGTCACGGCCGAGTGACCTCGGAGCTGCCCGACGGTCGGGCGGTCGTACTTGTTCCGCTCGGCGGGGCCGTAGTAGATGTACTCCACGTCGTACTCGTCGAGCAGCCGCAGCTGCTCGGACCGCTCGCCGGTGTAGATAGTCCGCACGTCCGAAACCCGTTCCTGGTAGGGTTCGTCCCCGCGATAGCCGATCTCGTGGAACCAGCCGGCCACGGTCGGGACGCCGGTCAGCGAGGCGGGCGCGGCGGCGCCGTCCCCGTTGCTGGGGGTCCAGCGGTAGCCGGCCGGCGCCGCGGTGACGATGGTGGGCTGGCCCTCCAGGTCGTCGATGTAGCCGATGGCGCTGGCCTCCTCGGGGTGCGAGTCGGCGACGAAGGCGGTCCCGTCGAGCGTGGCCGCCCCGCCGGCGCCGAACTGCGCGGGGAGGGCGAACCCGCCGTAGAGCGCCGTCAGGAAGACCAGCCCGGCGGCGAGGCCACGCCCAGCCGTCCGCCAGGTCGCGGCGTTGGGGGCGTCGAACGAGGAGCGACCGGCGTCGACGAGCCGGGCCAGCGCGACGCCGGCCGCCGGCGCCCAGAGCACCCACACCTGCGCGTAGGTCTTGAAGACGGTATTGAACCGCTCGGGTCCCGCCTGCTCGACGACGTAGACGAACTCGACGAGCAGCGTCAGGCCCAGCCCCGCGACCACGAGGACGGTCTCGTAGCCCACTTCGCGACCGGTCCGGAGGCAGACCCAACCCGCGGCCAGCAGCGGGCCGAACAGGGCCAGCGCCGCGAACCCCATCGCGTACGCGAGGACGACGAGATACGGGGCGAACAGGACGCCCCGCGAGAGCCCCTCGAACGGCTCCAGCCGGGTCGCGCCGGCCAGTGCGACGCCGAGGACGACGAAGGAGAGCGGCAGCCCCGCGTTCGCCGGGAGCGGGATGACGTACAGTGGAACCGACAGTGCGGCCAGTGAGAACAGCGTCGAGACGAGCGCCGTCAGCGCCGGCTGCTCGACGGCCCGGAGTCCGTAGCCGACCCGTCGGCCGAGGTAGGCGCCGAAGACGAGCACGAACGCGCCGTGGACCAGCAGCAGGCCACCGAGCGAACTCCGCCCGGGCAGGACGCCGATCGACCGCCCGCTCGCAGTGCCGAGCCAGAACGGGAGCGCCCAGACGACACCGACGACGAGCATGGCGGCGGCGAGCCCCAGGGCGACACCCGACCGGAGCGCCTCCTCGCGGAGCCGGTCGCCGAGCGGCGGTGTCTCGTGGGGGCCGGACTGGCCCGGCCCGGTGACCGTGCCGCCGTCGGAGCGACGGTCGCCGGCCTCCGGTGCCGGTTCACCACCGTCGGGGTGGGCGAGGTCCGGGAGCCGCCGCCGGGCCTCGTCCGGCAGCAGGGTCGTCGGGCGCGCGGGGGCGAAGGTGAGCGCCAGGAAGGCCAGCCCCGCCGCGGTCGGGAACGACCAGGTGTTGACGACGGCGATGAAGCCGGCCAACGGCGGCAGCAGGCCGAAGACGAGCAGTCGGCGCCGCGTCAGCTCCGCCTCCGGCGTCCGCCAGTAGGCGAACAGGATCGCCGCCAGCAGCAGCATAAAGAGCGTGCTCATCATGTGTGCGTGGAGGTCGCCGTTGAGCCACGCGAACAGGGGGAACTCGTTGATGGTGCCGGGGATGACCCGCGAGGCCGTCCAGTAGGAGAACTCGGCGGGCGTCCAGTTCAGGAGGTCGCCCGGGAGCCCGGCGGCGGCCACGACGGCCCGCGAGAGCCCGTCGGGGAGGAGCCAGAGGCCGACGATGGCGGCGGTCTGGAGGTTGGCGGCGACCCCGGTGAAGAAGGCGCCGAGCGCCGCCCCGAGCCGGCGGGGCGCGCCGTAGCTGGCCGCGACGTTCCCGGCCAGGCCCCAGGCGGCGACGACGAGCGCGCCGAAGAAGCCCGCCAGGGCGAGGTTGTAGGCGAACCGTGCCGCCGTGCTCGTCAGCGTGGTCAACAGCGCAGCGAGCAGGTGACCGCCGTAGTAGTACTGCACCGGCTCGCCGGCGAACCACATGTCCTCCGGCGGGAGCGGCGCGAGCGCGCTCCCCGTCCGGAGCAGCGACTGCAACAGCCCGAAGTCGAGGAACTTCTCGCCGCCGATGGGGTGGACGGCCGGGTCGACTGCCCGGATGCCGACGAGGAGGAGGAAGCCGGCGGTGAAGACGGCGGCAGCCTCGACGGTGGCTCCGCGGTCGATCTCCACGTCGCCCGCGAGGTAGGAGGCGCCGACCAGCGCGAGGAGCCCGGCGACGAGCGCCGGCCAGCCGAAGGCGAACTGGCCGACGAGATAGCCGACGACGCCGAGGACCGCCAGCGCAAGCGGGAGGGCGAAGGCGGCGCCGCGGTCGGCGAACCGGGGGAACAGCGCCGCCGCCGCGGGCAGCGCCGCCAGCCCCAGCGCCAGATACGTCACCAGCCAGACGACGACCAGCAGGTACTCCATCCGACCGTGGGACGGGAGGCGGTGATTATACGTCTTTCCCACCGGCTCCGACCGTTCGTACCGTTGTAACGGCGACGTATCCGCGGTGAACGGTTCGAACTAGTGCATCGGGTTATACCAGCGCCCCCCTCGACCCTGACATGACAACCGGCCGTCCCCCGATGGCTCCCGGCGGCCCCGGGCTCGCGTTCAGAACAGGTGGTCCGACCCGGCCCGCGGACGAACTCCCGGCGGACGTCGACCACACGGTCGTCGATGCGGCCGCCGCCGCGGACGTGCTCGTAGTGGACCGCCGGCGGGAGGGCGTCCGGACCGCGGCTCCCGGTCGCGCGGAGATCGCCGGCCGGCAGGTGGTCGTGGTCCCCAGACGCCCGGGGGCCCGCCCGAGCGTCGCGTGCTACAGTCGCGACGCTCCGGGGACGGACCCCGCGGTCGAACTGGTCCGTCGTACCGTCGCACTCGATGCGACGGTTGCCGCTCATTACGACCTGGCCGCGGCCCTCGCGGTCGCGGGTGGCGACGGGACCGGCGAGTCCGAGGGGTCGTTCGACGACCTCTTGGACGGCGGGGCGGGCGGTGAACCGGCCACCGACGACGCCGACTGGACCCGGACGCCGACCGACAGCCGGCTGGCCGACGGCGGGCGGTCGGTGGATGCCGCGGACGGGAGCGTCTCGCCCTCGGCCGCGGAGCTCTCCGCGCGGCGTGATTCGGTCGACACCGCGACCCACCGGGTGCTCGAGGGCGCCCCGGAGACGGCCGCGCCGCTCGCGTTCTGCGGGCTGGCCGGCGTCGTCGAGCCCATCGCCGACGCATCGCCGTAGCGAACCCCTTTTGCCCCCCGGCTTCTCACCGGTGAGCGATGGCCGACCGGTCGCTGGGGCTCGTCGTGCCCGCCTACCAGCCGGACGTGGACCGACTGGTGTCGTACGTCCGCTCCTGTCGGGCCCGGCTCGACCCCGCGACGGTCCGTATCGAACTCGACGCCCCCGACCCGGGTGTCACCGAACGGCTCCGCGAGGCGCTGCCCGAGGCTGTCGTCGCCGTCGCCCACGAACGCCGGGGGAAGGGAGCCGCCATAACGGCCGGCTTCGAGGCGCTCGCATGTGGTCGGGACACCGCCACGACCCCGCCGGGCGGCGACGCCGACTCGCGTGACGGGGTCGGCCTCCTGGCGTTCGTCGACGCCGACGGCTCCACGCCGTCCGAGAGTCTCGCGGCGATCATCGCGCCGGTCGCCGACGGCCGGGCGGACCTCGCGGTCGGGTCGCGGCGCCATCCGGACGCCGAGGTCGCCGGCCACCAGACGCTCGCCCGACGCCGGCTGGGCGACGCCTTCGCCTGGCTCGCCCGCCGACTGCTGTCCGCGGACTGCTACGACTACCAGTGCGGCGCCAAGGCCGTCTCGGCCGACGCCTGGCGGACGGTCCGACCGCATCTCTACGAGGCCGGCTTCGCGTGGGACGTCGAGCTCATCGCCATGACCGCCGCGCTGGGGTTGCGCGTCGAGGAGGTCCCCATCGAGTGGGAGGACCAGCCCGGGTCGACGGTCGACCCGGTCGACACCGCCGTCTCGCTGGGGACCGCGCTGCTCGTCGCGCGCCACCGCGCCAAGCGCCTGCAGGACAGCCGGCTGCACGACGCCATCGCGCGAACCCGTGCGGACGAGACCGCCCTCGTGAACCGCGGGGCCGACCCCGGCGAGCGCCGCCGATGAGCGTCGCCGACCTCCTGCGGGCCCGACTGCGGGCACTCGCGTCGGCCGGCCGCATCGGCCAGTTCGTCTCCGTCGGCGTCGCCGGTGCCTCGGTGGAGACCGTCCTCGTCGCGCTGCTGACCGCTGGCTTCGTCCTCGACCCGCCGTTCGCGGGCCGGCCGCTGCTCGCGAAGGCCGTCGGCGCCGAGGCCAGCATCACGCTGATGTTCCTACTGAACGACAGCTGGACGTTCGCCGACCACGGTGGCGCGGGGCCGGCCGCGCTGGTCCGCCGCTGGGTGACGTCCCACCTCGTCCGCTCGGTCGGGCTCGCGGTCGCCTTCGGGACGCTGTTCGTCCTCACCTCGTGGACGGACGTGCGCCTGGTCGTCGCGGGCGGCAACGTCTGGCCCACCATCGCCAACGGCATCGGCATCGGCGTCGGGCTGAGCATCAACTACGTCGCGGAGAGCCTCGTCACCTGGCGCGTCCAGGACGACTGAGGTAACGTCGGCCCTGCGCCCTGTACGAGTTCGCTCCGTGACGGGAGCGATAGCACAACCCTTAACCGGGGTAGTGGATTACGAAGGGGTAGCGGGATGGGATAGCCAGGAGATTCCGCCGGGCTCATAACCCGGAGATCGGACGTTCAAATCGTCCTCCCGCTACTCCTCGCGTGTCTCCGACGTTCCACTCCTGAGTCGACTCTCCGCCCGAAATCGGTGGAATACTCCTCGAAGAGTTCCGATATCCGCGTTGTGTGCGTCGCGCGGTTCAGTCGTCGCCGTCCTCGTCCACGACGACGACCTCGCCGTCGACCACGTCGACGTTGATGAGCGTCTTGGCCTCGTAGGCCGTGGTCTCCAGTTCGTTCTCGCCGCCCACCTTCTTGATCACCGCGACCACGTCGGCGATCTCGGCGCCGATCTCGTCGAGGGCGCCCGTGATGGCGGTGAGCGTGCCGCCGGTCGAGAGCACGTCGTCCAGCACCAGCACGCGGTCGCCGGGCTCCACGTCGTTGATGTACATCTCGGACTCGGAGTAGCCGGTGACCTGCGAGAGCGGGACCTCCCCTTCGAGGCCGTACTTGCGCTTGCGGACGACGACCAGCGGGATGTCCGTCATCAGGGAGACGGCCGTGGAGATGTGGATGCCCATCGCCGCGGGCGTGACGATCTTATCGACGTCGAGGTCGGCCTTCCTGATGATGCTGATGACGATCTCGCGCAGCAGCTCCGGGCGCAGCATCGGGACCCCGTCGCTGATGGGATGGACGAAGTAGTGGTAGCCGTCCTTCTCGATGATCGGCGCGTCCAGCAGGGACTGACGGAGCCGGTCCATGACGCGGGTTCCGCGGGGTCGAACGAAAACCTGGCGAAGCCGCTCGCCACGGGTTCCGACCGGGGAGCCTACTGTTCACCGACGGATACGGGCGCGACCGCCACGCGACGGAACGATGGGGTGTCATCCCCTGCCCCCCGCTGCACTCCGGTCGGGGCCAGCTACGCCCCATCACCGGCCACGCGCCCCGGGTAGATATTTCTGAGGCCCTGATCGTCGATCAATACCGGATCTACCGCTGTAGGCGTCGGCTAGTCGCCGACGCGAACCGTCACGGTCGACTCGTGGACGAACTCGGTACCGCGGTCGCTCCGGGTGATGACGCTGAGTTCGCCGACGTAGCTGTCGTTCCCGACCCGGTCGGCCTCGATCTCGGTGGGTTCGAGCGTCGCACTGAACCGTCCCTCCTGGGCGCTGCTCAGGACGTGGGCGGTCACGCGGGTGTGGCCGACCTCGGCGATCTGGAGTCTGTAGGTGAGTGCGGGCCGGCCGGTGACGTTCGCGATGTCGACCGTCACCGCCGGGACCAGCAGCCGGTAGTAGTCGGTTCCGTTCTCCTGTACCCGGTCCAGCCGGACGGTGTCCGGCGTCTCGAGCACGGTGGCCTCCATCGACCCGGTGGCGTAGGCGTCGGTCCCCCCCTCGGCCGCCAGCGAGCGGATATCGGCGCCGTACGGGCCGGCCGCGAGTGCGACGCCGAAACAGGCCGCGAGGACGAGGGCGGCGGCGACGTGACTGCGCTCCATCCGACGCTGATGCGGGCCGGACGGGGATACGTGTTCGGTGGCTCAGCGGCTCGACACGAGGGGCACAGGCACCAAGCGAGCCGGACCACGACGCTCCCGGGGAGAACCAGCCAACGCCGTCGTCCGTACGGCCCCTCCGAACTGGAATCGGCCGCGAGGCGCTCACTGGCTGGTAGATGGAGGGCAGTTCCACGACAGCCCGAGTGGGGAAGCCGGACAACTGATGCTTCCTATCCCGACGGCACCCCGCCCGACCACCGCGTACCCCCACTGTCGCCATCGTTCGCCGGGGTTACCCGCACAATCGGCAACCCTTATTGCCCGTGCGGGCCCGATTCCGAACCGTGCAACCGGACGCCGCCGTCCTCGTCGCGGCGCTCGCCCTCCCGTTCGTAGCGGTGCCGTTCGTCCCGGCACTGTTCCGTGTCGTCGGGCAGCGGGTCGCGTTCTTCGCCGCCGCCGTCGCCGCGGGGAGCTTCGGTCTCCTCGCGACGCAGTACGGCGCCCACGGCGCGGTCCAGCTCCCGTGGATCCCCTCGCTCGGCGTCAGTCTCACCCTCTACGTCGACGGGCTGGCGCTGCTGATCGGCTTCCTCGCCAGCGGCGTCGGCGTCCTCGTCTTCACCTACTCCTACGGCTACATGGCCCACGAGCACGGCCATGTCAAGTACTACGCCACGCTGCTCGCGTTCATGGGGTCGATGCTCGGGGTCGCGTTCGCGGCCGACCTGCTGGCCCTCTTCGTCTTCTGGGAGCTGACGTCGGTCACCTCCTTCCTCCTCATCGGGCATCACCAGCGCGAGGACGCCTCGCAGTACGCCGCCCGGAAGTCGATGCTCATCACGGTCGCCGGCGGCCTGTTCATGCTCGCGGGCTTCCTCGTCCTCGCGTTCGCCTCCGGGGATACGGCCGCCGGCCGGACGTTCGTCCTCATCGGCACGGAGAACTCGCTCATCGCCAACGGCGAGGCGGTGCGGGAGGCGCTCCGGGCCGCCGGCCTGTTCGTCCCCGCGCTCGCGCTCGTCGCGGTCGGCGCCATCACGAAGTCCGCACAGGCGCCGTTCCACGTCTGGCTGCCGAACGCGATGGAGGCGCCGACACCCGTCTCGGCGTTCCTCCACAGCGCGACGATGGTCAAGGCCGGCGTCTACCTGGTGGGCCGGTTCCGGCCGCTGTTCGCCCCGGAGCTCCCGAGCGTGCCGGAGTGGACGCTCCTGCTCGCCACGCTCGGCCTCGTCTCCATGACCATCACCGCCATCCTCGCCGTGGGTGCGACCGATATCAAGGAGCTGCTGGCCTACTCCACGGCCTCGCACCTGGGCCTCATCATCGCGGGCTACGGCCTCGCCGGTCCGGCTGCAGTCGAGCTCGGCGCCGAGACGGGGGCCTTCCATATATTCAACCACGCCGTGTTCAAGGCGACCCTCTTCCTCGTCGCCGGCATCATCGCCCACGAGGCCCACACCCGGAAGCTCGAGGAGTTGGGCGGGCTCGCGGGTGACCTCCCCATCGTGGCCGGCATCACGGGCATCGCCGCGCTCGGGATGGCGGGGGTCCCGCCGTTCAACGGCTTCTGGTCGAAGGAGCTCCTCTTCGAGACCACCTACTTCGTCGCCGTCGAGCACGGCGGGCTCTACTGGCTCTACCCCGCCATCGCCGTCTTCGGTAGCGTCTTCACCTTCCTCTACTCCATCCGCTTCCTGATGCTGTTCTTCGGCGACCGCCCGTCCGGGCTCGCGGACGACATCCACCGGCCGCCGCTGGCGATGCTCGCACCGCCCGCACTCCTCGCCGCGATCGCCCTCGCGACCGGCATCGTCCCGCAGCTCGGCATCGACGCCGTCGTCCAGTCGGCCTTCGAGGCCAGCCTCCCGGTCGCCGCCGAGGCCCACTCGCTGACGCTCTCCATCCCGAAGCTGTTCTCCTTCACGCCGTACCTCGGGATGAGCCTGCTCACGGTCGGCCTCGGCGCGGTCGCCTACCCGTTCTACGGCCGACTCCACGCGGGCGTCCGATGGGCCCGTGCGGTGGACTACACCAGCCCCAACTGGTACTACGACGGGCTGACGGAGGGCGCGAACGGCGTCTCCCGGCGGCTCGCCGTCGGGCTCCACGGCGGCGCCTTCCGGACCTACGTGGCGCCGCTCCTGCTCGGGACGGCGGTCCTCGCGCTCGCGGGCTACGCGGCCGCCGGGTCCATCTCCGTCGACGGCGTCGGAGCCGTCCCGCCGGTCCCGCTCATCGTCGTCCTCGGCGTGGCCGTCGTCGGCGCCGGCGCCGTCGCGCGGGCGCCCTCCCACATCGCGGGTGTACTCACGCTCTCGGTTCTCGGGTTCATGGTCGCCATCGTGTTCATCCTCGCGAACGCGCCCGACCTCGCGCTGACCCAGCTCGTCATCGAGACGCTGGTGCTGGTCCTCTTCCTGCTCGTGCTGGACAGGCTCCCGGCGTACTACGGGGAGATCCGCAGCCGTGCCCGGGGTATCGCCGACGCCGCGCTGGCGTCGCTCGTCGGGTTCACCGTCTTCGCGACGGTGCTGGTCGCCACGAGCGCGTCGCCGGAGGAGCCAATCTTCCAGTACTTCCTCGCCCGGGCGGGCGTCCCGGCGGAGCACGGGCCGTTCTTTTCGGACTTCGGCGGCGGCTCCAACGTCGTCAACGTCATCCTCGTCGACTTCCGCGCGTTCGACACGCTCGGCGAGATCGCGGTCGTGGCGATGGCCGCCCTCTCGGTGCTGACGCTGGTCGGGATGCGGGCCCAGACCGAGACCGAGATGGCCGAACGGCCCGAGTCCGACTCCGCCGACGACCCCGCCGCCACCCCCGCGACCGACGGGGGGCGGGGGCCGCCCCCGGCATCCGCCGACGACCCGGCCCCATCGGACGGCACGGACGGGTCCGGAGGTGTGGACCGATGAGCGAGGACCGCGAGCCGACCGTCATCGTCAAGACCGTGACCCGGACCGTCGTCCCCCTCATCGCACTGACGGCCATCGCGCTGCTCATCAAGGGACACAACCTCCCGGGCGGCGGCTTCATCGCGGGCGTCCTCACCACGACGGCCTTTGCCCTCCTGTACGTCATCTACGGGCTGGACACCGTCCGCCGCGACCTCGTCACGAACGCCGGGGGGGTGGGACTCCTTTCGGGACCGACCCAGTCATACACCCGGGCGTTCGCCGGCGGCCTCGCGCTCGCCTTCGGCTCCGGGGTCGCCGCGATGCTGTTCGATGTCCCGTTCCTCACGCAGGCGGTAGTGTTCGTCGATGGGATCCCTCTGTACGGGGAGCTGGAGTTCGCCTCGGCGCTCGCCTTCGACCTGGGCGTCTACTTCGTCGTCGTCGGGTCGCTCCTGACGATCATCGCGGTGGTGGGCAAGGAATGACGGGCGCACGTCCGACGTTCCGACGGTCGCCGCGGTCGCGACCCGACAGCGTCGGCCGACCGTCGCCGACGGGTCCTGCCGACTCGTGGCGTCGCACGGGGGTGTGTTGCTGATGGCGGAGCTCGTCCTCGCGCTGGCGCTGGGGACACTGTTCGCCATCGGGACGTTCCTCGTCCTCCGCCGGGACATCGTCCGGGTCGTCTGGGGCGTGGCGATCATCTCGCAGGCGGCGAACCTGTTCCTCGTCACGATGGGCTTCGGGCTCACCGGTGACCCGGCGGCCGACGCGCCGGTGCTGACGGCCGGCGAGGGCGCGATGTACGCGGACCCGCTGGTCCAGGCGCTCGTCCTCACGGCCATCGTCATCGGCTTCGGGACGACGGCCTTCGCGCTGGTGCTGAGCTACCGCGTCTACGAGGAGAACGGCACCATCGACCTCGTGGACCTCGCGTCGAGCCCCTTCGAGGGGCCCGCCGCACGGGCCGGCGAGGCGCGGGCGGACGGCGGGGAGCCGACGGCCGACGACGGTCGCTCGGAGGTCGCCGACCGGCCGGCTGCCGACGATGCGGCCGACGGGGGTGACCACTGATGACCTCGACGGTCGTCATCGCGCCGCTGCTGGTCGCGCTCGGGACCGCCATCCTGGCGCTGTTGACGCGGCGGGTCCCCCGCCTCCAGCGGGCGCTCTCGGTGGCCGGCGCCGGGGCGTACGTCGTCGGTGTCGCCGTCCTCGTCCGGGCCGTCCGGCTCGACCCCGACGGCCGGCTGGTCTACCGGGTATCGAACTGGGACGGCCCCTTCGGTATCGTCCTGATCGCGGACCCGCTGTCGACGCTCATGCTCGCGCTCGCGGCCGTCGTCTCGCTGGTCGCGGCCGTCTACAGCGTCCGCTTCGTCGGGCGCGAGGGCCAGCGCCTCTCCTACCACGCGCTCTACCACCTGATGGTGGTCGGGGTGACCGGCGCCCTCCTCACCGGCGACGTGTTCAACCTCTTCGTCTGGTTCGAGGTGATGCTGATGTCCTCGTACGTGCTGGTCGCCTTCGCCAGCGACTCGGATGCGACCCGCGCCGCGCTCCAGTACGCCGTGCTCAACCTGCTGGGGAGCGCGGTGATGCTGCTCGCCATCGGCGGCCTCTACGCGACCACCGGGACCCTCAACATGGCCGACATGGCTCGCCGGCTCGCCGACCCCACGGCCTTCGGCATCGACCCCGCGCCCGTGCTCGGGCTCTCGGCGCTCCTGCTCGTCGTCTTCCTGCTGAAGGCCGGTGTCATGCCGTTCCAGTTCTGGGTGCCCGACGCCTACCGCGCCGCGCCCGCGCCAGTGACGGCCGTCCTCGCCGGCGTCGTCAAGAAGGTCGGCGTCTACGCGGTCGTTCGGCTCTACTTCACCGTCTTCGCGGCCGCGCCACTGACGGTGTCGCTCCCCGGCATCAGCGGCGGTCCGGAGCTCGGCTTCCTGGCCTTCTTCGGGCCCGTGCTCTTCCTCATGGCGACGGCCAGCGCCATCCTCGGCGGCCTCGGTGCCATCGACCAGCCGGACATGGAGGGGCTGCTGGCCTACTCCTCCATCGCCCAGATCGGCTTCATCATGCTCCCGCTTGCGGTCGCGGCCACCGCCGCCGCCCCCGCGGTCCGGACGGTCGGCATCGCGGCCGCGCTGGTCTACAGCGTCAACCACGGGCTCGCGAAGTCGCTCCTCTTCCTCGCCGTCGGGGCCGCCGAGGACGCTATCGGCTCGACCCGGCTCTCGGACCTCGGCGGGCTGACCGAGGTCGCGCCGGTGCTCTCCGGGGCCTTCCTCATCGGCGCGCTGTCGCTGGTCGGGATCCCGCCGCTGACCGGCTTCTTCGCGAAGCTGCTCGTCTTCGACACCGCCGTCCGCGCGGGTGCCCCCCTCGCGCTGGCCGTCGCCCTCGCCGGGGCCATCCTCACCATCGCGTACGTGACCCGCGCCTGGAACAACGCGTTCTGGGGGTCGCCCGGCTCCCGCGTCCACGCGGCCGCGACGGCCGCCCGAACCGGGCGCGACGACGGGCCGGCGGTGGCCGACGGCGGCCACGCCGACGCGGCGGACGACGCTCACGGCACCGCAGGCGACGACCTCGCGACAGTGGCGAGCATCGCCGACCCCGTGCTGGTCGGCTGCACGCTCTCGCTTGCGGTCCTGCTCGTCGCGCTGGGCATCGGCTTCGACCCGTTGTACGCCGCCGCCACGGACGCCGCCGCCGCGGCGCTCGACACCGAGGCGTACGTCCGCGCGGTCGACCCGGCCATCGCCGGCGACGCCATCGCCGACGGCGGCGGGACCGGCGGCGACCAGGACGTGGCGGAGCAGCTCCGGGCGCTCCGGGGTGATGGCCGATGACCCGCCGCTGGCTGCCCGTCGGCCTCGCGCTGGCGGTCCTCTGGCTGTTCGTCCGCGGCGTCGACCCCACGCCGCTCCCGGGCGGGGTGACGACCATCGCCGAGGAGTTCCTCATCGGTCTGCTGGTCGGGCTCCCGATGGCGTTCGTGCTCCGGCGGTTCTACGAGCCGGAGTTCGCCGTCCGCCCCTCGCTCCGGGCCACCCCATACGCGGGGCTCTACCTCGCGGTCTTCCTCCGCGAGGTCATCACGGCGAACATCGATGTCGCCTACCGGGTGCTCGCGCCGTCGATGCCGATAGAACCGGACGTCATCGCGGTGCCGCTCCGCGTCGAATCCGACGCCGCCATCACCACCATCGCGAACTCCATCTCGCTCACCCCCGGTACGCTCACCATGGACCACGACGCCGAGACCAACACGCTGTACGTGCACGGCATCAACTGCGAGGACGAGGAGGCGCTCCTGGCCCCCATCCGGACCTGGGAGGACTACGCGCTCGTCATCTTCGAGGCTCGGGACCCGTCGACGCCGGTGCCCGACCGCCCCGGCCGTCCCTCTGCCGACGGCGGTCGCCCCGCCGACGGCGCCGGACCGGGCATGGCCGCCGACACCGAGGCCGACATCGGGGGTGAGGCCGATGGCGAGTGAGCCGGCGTTCCTCGAACCCGTGTTGCTGGGCGCGCTGGTGCTCTCGGCGGTCATCACTCTGGTCGCGGGCTACCGGACCATCGTCGGCCCGACGACGCCGGACCGGGTCGTCGCGCTGGACGTCATCGCGACGAACGTCGTCGCCATCGCCGCGCTGTACGCCATGTTCACCGCCCGCGGCCTGTACGCCGACGTGGCCCTGGTGCTCGCCATCATCGGCTTCATCAGCACCATCACCGTCGCACGCTACGTGACGGAGGGGGACGTCATCGAATGACGCCGACACCGCTCGCCGCGCCCGACACGGTCGTCCTCGTCGCAAAGGGCGGCGGCGCGCCGACCGTGGGACCCGTCCGCGGCGCGGTCGTCGTCGGGCTGGTCGCGATCGGGGCCTTCTTCCTCCTCGTGGGGACCGTCGGCCTCGTCCGGCTGCCGGACATCTACAACCGGATGCACGCGACCAGCAAGGCGACCACCATCGGCGCCGCCTCCATCCTGCTGGCGAACACGGCCTACTTCGGTCCCCGGGGCGCGGGGCTGGTCTCGCTCGTCGGCATCGTCTTCCTGTTCGTCACGGCCCCGACCGGCTCGCACATGATCAGCCGGGCCGCCCAGCGGATGGGCGTTGACTTCGTCGGCGACGTGACCTGGCCCGCCGGCGACGACGGGGTCGATGACCCCACCGAAGCCGACGCCGCCGAGCCGGTCGACGACTGACCCACGGACACGGCCGATTCCGCACCGTGCTCACGCCCTCGCTGCCCCGAGCGCCGGCACGTCGCCGGTCGCCTCAGATAACCGATTCCACTCCCACCGGGTCAGTACCACGTCCCGCTGGCGTCGATGTCGATCTCCTGTGCCGTGACGTGGCGCCCCCGCTCGCTGGCGAGGGAGGCCACCTCCTCGGCGTCGATCACCTAGTCCGCCAGGGTGAACTCCTCGGGGCCGATATCGGCCAGTTCGGCCTGCTTGGCGACCATCTCCTCGATGCGCGGGCCCTCGACCGGCCCCGGGAGGAGGGTGTTGGCGGTGACGCCGTCGCGGGCGAGCTCGTAGGCCAGCGTCCGGGTCATCCCGACGAGCGCCGCCTTCGAGGCCGCGACGCGAGCCGGCTGGCGTAGGGCCGCCTCCCGCCGATGGACCCGATGTCGACGACGCTGCCCCGGTCGGACTCCCGGAGGTGACGCTCGGCGTGCTTGGCACAGAGGAACGGGCCGACGACGTTCACCTCCTGGGTCCGGCGGAACTCGTCGGCGTCGATGCGGTGGACCGGCTGGACCGGGTCGCCGATGCCGGCGTTGTTGACCGGACAGTCCAGGCCGCCGAACGTCCCGACGGTGGCCTCGACGGCCGTCTCGCCGCCCGCGGCCTCGACCGCCGCGGCGGTCTCCTCGATGGCGTCGGCGCTCCGGGCCGCACAGACGACGCTCGCGCCGTAGCCGCCGAGCGTCGTCGCGATGGTCTCCCCGATACCCTGCGAAGCGCCCGTCACGAGTGCGGTGGTGTCTTCCAGCACGCCCTCCCCGTCGCCCGGTCGGCTGTCAGGGGTTCACCACCGTCGGACCGGACGCCAGCGACGGGTCCTCCTCCGGAGGCGGTCGGCGGATTGCTGGGATACGATGCTCTTGCGGGTCGAAAGACCCGCAGAAGCCGACCTATCACGGGATAACCCGTAAACACCGACGCACTGGCGGGTGCGATTCCCCTTGCCCTTCCCCTATGCCCCGTCCAGTTCGTCCGCCAGTTCCGCCGCGATGCGGAGCCCGAGTTCGTCCTTCGAGCCGACGAACTCCGTCGTCCCGGACTCGCGGACGAACAGGGTGCGGGTCTCCTCGCTGCCCAGCACGGTTGCGTCGTTGCCGACGACGAACGCGAGCCCGGCCCGTTCCAGGGTCCTCCGTGCCCGTGCGACGAGTGCCTCGTCGTCGCCGGCGGTCTCCAACTTGAAGCCGACGACGGTCAGGTCCGGGTGCTCCTCCCGGACCGTGTCGATGAGCTTCGGCGTCGGCTGCAGTTCCAGTGTCAGCTCCTGCCCGGAGCGGAGCTTCCCGTCGCTCTCGGCGACGGTGTAGTCGCCGATGGCGGCGGCGCTCACGAGGGCGTCGGCGCCGTCGGCGTGTTCCAGCACGCCGGCCAGCATCTCGGCGGCGCTCTCGACCCGCTCGACGGTCGCGTACGAGACGTCCGGGCCGTCGTGCACCAGCGTCACGTCCGCGCCGTGGGCGTAGCAGGCCCGGGCGACCGCACGGCCCGTCCGCCCCGAGGAGCGGTTGGTGAGGACCCGGACGGGGTCGATGCGCTCGGTCGTCGCCCCGCTCGTGACGACCACGTGACGCCCGTCGAGCGGGTCCGGCCCGGCGGCCCGGGCGGTCTCGGTGACGATGTCGGCCTCGGTCGCGATCTTCGCCTTCCCCTCCTCGACGCGGGGGTCGACGAACGAGACGCCCCACTCCTCCAGCCGGTCCAGCGATTCGAGGACGCCGGGGTGGTCGTACATCGGCTCGTGCATCGCAGGCGCGACGACGACGGGGACGTCGGCGCCGAGCGCGACCGTCGCGCAGGTCGTGACGGGGGTGTCATCGACCGCGGCGGCGACCTTCCCCACCGTGTTGGCCGTGGCGGGGGCCATCAGCAGCACGTCGGCCCAGCCGTCCCGGCCGCAGAGCTCGACGTGCTCGACCCGGCCGGTGATCTCCGTGACGACGTCGTTCTCGGTGGCGAACTCCAGCGCCCACGGGTGGATGATGCCCGTCGCGGCGTCGGTGGTGACCGCCCGGACGGCCGCCCCCCGGCGACGCAGCTCGTGGGCCAGCTCGACCGTCTTCACGGCCGCGATGGAGCCCGACACACCCAGCGCGACGTTCACGCCCTCCAGCATACCCCGCCCTTGCCCCGTGGGGGTATTGAGTCCCCCGCCACGCGCGCCGTCACGGCCGGCCGTTCACCCTCCGTCCTCGTCCCGCCGCTCCACCACGCTCGGATGCATCGTCGGCTCGCCGGGATGGGGGTCGGCGAACGCCTCGCGCATCCGCTCGCGGGCGGCCCGCTCGCGTGCCTCCCACTCCGCCTGCGGGATCTCCTCGCAACCGGGCGGGACCTCGCGCCCGCGCTCGGTGAAGTAGCCCTCGGGCGCCACCCAGTCGTAGAAGTAGGGCCGTCCGCCGTCCTCGAGTATCGCCAGCCCGACCTCCGCGCCGTGGCCCGCGCAGACGACCGCCTGGTGGGCCTTGCCGGCCAACCGCCCGGCCGCGTACAGGCCGTCGACGGCCGTGCGACCGCAGTCGTCCGTCTCGACGTAGGTCTTCGACCCCCGTTCCAGCAACACGACACCGCTCCCGTCCAGATACGAGGCGTCCGACCAGGAGGCCGCCACGACGGTCGGCGCCGTCAGCACCCGGTCCTCGCCGGGCCGCTCGACCCGGACCGCGTGGTGCTCGTCGCCGTCGCCGGCATCGAGGGCCGTCACCCGGCCGTCGAGGAACGCGGCCCCGGCCTCGCCGGCCTGCTCGGCGAGGAGGTCGAGGAACAGGCGCGCGTTCACCCCGGCCGGGAAGCCGGGGACGTTCTCCAGATGGGCGTTGCGCCGGAGGATGGACTCGCCGTCGTCGACCACCAGCGTCTCCAGCCCCGCCCGCCCGGCGAACGTCGCCGTGGTCAGGCCTGCGATACCGCCGCCGACCACCAGCACGTCCGCCGACTCGTGGCTCGCCCCCGACCCCGTCCCGGGGGCGACCGCCCCGTCCCGCTCGGCCCCATCGACGCCATCGCTCATGGCTCCGCTCGGTGACGGGCGGACAGGAAGCTGACGGTTCGACCCGGACCGCGGAACGCTTACCAGCCGGGGGGTCGAACCGCCGGTAGTGGACACCGTCGAGGTCAGCACCGTCGTCTACATCCCGCCGCCGGAGACCCACGACTTCCTCGTGGACTTCCCCGGCTACGCCCGCTACTCGGAGTACCTCGAACGCGTCGACCAGCACGGCGACGGGGGTCCCGGTACGGAGTACGACCTCCACTTCGCCTGGTGGCGGATCAGCTACACGGCCCGCTCGCGGGTCGTCGACGTCGAGCCGCCGACGCGGCTCGACTGGACCGTCGTGAAGGACATCGACGCCAACGGCCGGTGGCTGGTCGAGGACGTCAGCGACGAGGCGCCCCCGGGCCGCGAGCACGCCACCCGCGTCCGCCTGCAGATACAGTTCTTCCCCGGCTCGGCCGACGAGAGCGCCATCGACCTGCCACGGTTCGCGTCGTTGAGCTGGGTCATCGGGAAGGTGAAACCGCTCATCCAGGAGGAGGCCGAGCGGGTCGTCCGCCGCATCGTCGCGGACATCGAGGGCGAGGACCGCGAGGTGGACCTGGAGATCCACTCGACGCCCGACTCCGTCTGAGCCGCGGCCCGACCGCGCCGCGGTTCCCGGCTCGCTGGAGTCAGCGCAAGGGTGAGGCTCCCTCCCGGTGTAACACCGACATGGACATCACGAACCGCCCCGAGGCCGAGCGGGTCCGCGTCCGGCTGGTCGAGCGGACCTACTCCGACGACGAGCAGAACCTCATCATCAGTACCTACGCCACGCCGGACGGGCGGCGGTACTACCGGCAGGAGCGCGCGCTGACGACGTTCTCGGGGGCGGAATCGGGAACGCCGGTCGCCAGGACGGTCGAGGGGTCGAACCTCGGCCGGACCGGCGACGAGGACCGCGAGCGGTACGCCGCCGAGGCCGCGCGGATGGCCGCGCGGTACGACCCCGACGACCGGCTCTGAGGGCCGTCGATGGCCGCCCGAGAGCGCGTCGGGGCGGCGGCGCCGATGTCGGGAAACGTGAGCATATCTCGGATACGTCGAACTCTTGACCGCTGTTCCCCCGATACGCATAGGAAAATCCACGTTCTATGGAAATCAACGCGCGTACAGCAGTATAGCTTCTCCCGACGGCGTCCGTAGCCATCCGATGCCGAACGACCTGCCCGACGCCGACGCCCGCCCGAGTCGCGTCAGGTCCCCCGCGAGTTCATCCGGGAACGGCCCCCACGACGGCCGGGAGGTCCTGCGTGGACCCCGGATGGACGTCACCGACACGACCCCGGCCGACCTCCTCGCGGGCGACGAGACGGGGCGTGTCGGTGTCGGCCGGCCGGTCGAGGGCGCCGCGGGCGGTCGTCCGGTGGGTACAGCGGGTCGGGGCGACCGCGTCGAGCAGTTCTACCAGCACGCGGAAGGGCCGACTCGCCGCCCGGCGGTCGACGTGTTCGGTGGCGACGCCGAGGTGTCGCTCTGCGATCTCCTGTAGTGAGTGGCGGGTGGGACGGGTCTCGCCGGCGCCGGACACGGTGATGCGGACGTGTTCGGGCCGGCCGCCGTCGACGACCGGGGCCAGCGCGTCCCGCAGCCGGTTCTTCTCCGGGTTGCGATGGACAATCTCCCGGGGCACCCAGTCGGCCTGGAGGACGCGGGCGTTGGTGATCATACGCGTGGTGGCGGGTGGACGGAACTAATACGGAAGGGTCGGGCTTCCGGGGTTCCGGGATAGCTGTCGCTGGTCGTGCGGCGGCGCGAAAAAATGTGATCAGTGGTCGTCAGAAGCTGGTCGTGAACGTGCCGAGCGTGGCCGTTTCGCCACTGCTGGACGAGGAGAACACGATGCGGACCTCCTGGTCGTCTCCAATCTCTACATCCGTATCTATCTCGGTAGTTGCATCACCAACGTCCTCAGTTATATCTAACCTGTTGCTGGGTGTGTCATCCTGATTAAAGAAGTCGGAGCCGGAGTCCTCCTCCGTATCGACATCTACGCTGGTGACACCGACGATTTTAGTTCCGCTGCCGGCTGTTAAGCTTGTATTGAACGGGTTGACAACCTTTTGATTTGCCGAGCCGTCGGTCGCGTAAGCTTCAGTCCCGTCAACAAGAACGTTCAGATTTGTTCCATCGATTTCATCGCCACCGTCATGCGTAATCTCAACTGCATTGAATTCAGGTGCAGGTCCTGTTGGTGAGTATGTCGTCGTGTCAAACGTGAAGCTGGCCTGCGGCGTACTGTCCGAGACCTGATTGCCCAGTCCGAGGACGAACGTGCCGATCACGGCGGCGAGAATCACAGTTATCGCAACCATGAGGATCACGCCGATGACCGGCGAAACCGCGTCATTGCCGTTGAGGAGTTGGTTTATTGCATCGGTGTGGGTGAATCGTGTGTTTGAATGTCGATGCGTCGTTAGCTGGACCACTCGGCCTGTCCGAGCGTGGCCGTCTCGCCACTGCTGGACGAGGAGAACACCACGCGGATATCCTCGCCGTTGCAGTCGGTTCCGTCGGCGCCGTCGTCAAGCGTCAGCGTAGATCCCGCAGTGACATCGCCGTCCCATCCGTCGGTCCCGTCATCAAGTGCGTTCCCGCCGCAGACGCTATTCGATGTTGAGTCCGACGTGCTACCGGTACCGTCGTAGGCCGTCGTCCCTGAGATAATAATATCAAGGCTACTGTCCTCGATGGCGTCCCCACCGTCGTGCGTGATGGTTACCTCACCACCGTCAGCGAAGTCGAAGTTGAAACTCGCCTGCGGCGCACTGTCCGACACCTGGTCGCCCAGTCCGAGCACGAACGTCCCGATGACGGCGGCGAGGATCACGGTGATCGCGACCATCAGGATGACCCCGATGACCGGCGAGACCGCGTCGTCGTCGCCGAGTAGCTGTTTGAGTTGCATTGTCGTTGGTGCGCGCCCGAGTCGCACCTCGGCCCGACCGCCCGCGGCGAGTGTATCAGCCCGATCTCGCCGCGCCGGCCGGACCCAGTCTGCCCTGGTCGCGTGTCTGTCCCGTGCCGAGACACACATATAAAAATGCATGCCGATTGCCGCTCGTTCGAGGGTTTAATCGGACGTTAGGAGCGCTGAACGGTCGCTTTTCCGGCTCTCTGGCCGGTCCACCGGTAGCCGAGTGATTGATAAGTCACCTCCGGAACGCCGGTCTCGTCGGCTGATGACGGCGCTCTCGGCCGGCTGCGGGTTCGGGTGGTCGAGCCGACCGTTCGGACTCGCCGATAACGGCCGATTAACCGGCTGTCATGACGGCTCACGACTCGCGGCGTCGACCATCGTATTTGAACCTGCTGGCCAGTTCGAGCCCCGTACATAACCGTTGAGTTCACCGCCGCCGCCGGCGCGCGCCCCGGCTATATCCGGCTCTGCCCGGCTTTTATAACGGCCGACGCCGGGGGGACCCGGGCAGGAGTGCCCCGGCGCCACCTCCCCACCGAGCGCATCGGGCTGAGTGCGCGGCGATGGGTGGCTTGCACTACCGACCGCCGGTTGATAAATCGCCCCGACGGTTTGCATGCGCTGAGACGACCTGACGACCCGCGGGACAGCGGCTCGCACAGCCCGAGGGTGCGCCCGACGGCTCGGCGGCCGACCGGTCGAGCGTGGCGACCGGGGCGTCGGGTGCTCCGCTCGACTCCCACGGCCGTCGAGCACGTTCCGGGGGACCCGGCCGGCCCCGGCGATGGCATCCGGGGCTCGACCCACCCGTCGCGGCCGTCATCGCGGGCGGTGCCCACCTCGCCGGGCCGGCGTCCGAGGGCGTGCTCCCGGCTGGCCGCTCGCTCGACGCGAGTAGCCTCGCGGCAGGGGCGACCACCTCGCGGGGTGAGTCGAGCCCGTCGCGGAGCTGCTCGCAGCCCCCGGCTCGTGTCGTGGCACCCGTCTGCGACGGTGACCCGGCCAGCGGGCTGCTCGTCGTCCGACTCCGGGACACGGACGGAGGCCGTCGAACTGACGGGCGATGGCCGAGGCGCCGGGGTCGCCGCGGCCAGAGCGTTCCATGTCGCCATCGTCGAGCGCCGTCACGCGTCGACGCCTCCGCTCGACGGGGCAACGACTACAGGCGATGAACCGGACCCGGGGACCCGCGAGACGGAGCGTCGGGCGTCGAACCGGGCGCTACTACTCGGACGCGCCGTAGTCACCGCCGTACTTCATGAAGAAGTAGGCGAGGCCGAGCGTCGAGAGCATCCCGAAGACGGTGGCGATGCCGAGCGTCTTCGCCGAGTCGGGGATCTCCGGCGGGCCGCTGGCGGGTTCGGGCGTCGGCGAGGAGCCGTCCTCGTTGACGACGACCTTGCCGGCCATCCCGGGCGAGTGGGGGAAACAGACGTACTCGTACTGGCCCATCGTCTCGAACGTGTGCTCGTAGGTGTGGCCCTCGTTGTACGTCTGGGTCTCGGGGCCCTCGGTTCCCTCCCAGCCGGCGCCGTCGGGCTGGGCGTTGACGACGATGTTGTGGTTGTTGGAGTCCCACTCCCACTGCACCGTCTCGCCCTGGGCCACGTAGACGGTCGCGGGTTCGTAGACGAGGTCGCCACCCGGGCCGACGGTGACGGTGGCGGCCTGTGCCGCGGCGCTCCCACTCGTAGCGGCCACGCCGCCCGCGGCCGCCGCGCCGCCGGTCGCCGCACGGAGGAAGCCGCGACGGCTCACGCCCCCGGCCGACGAATCGTGTCCTGACATGGCCGGAGCTAGCCGCCACCCGCTCCTGAATATGTCGGTTCCGAGTGGCACCCGGCGGCCGCGTCGCCCGTCGGGCCTACCGCTCGGGCGGGGTCGTGGCCTGCGCCCCGGACGGGGAGCGGCTCCCGGGTCCCGAGACCGGGCGAACCGTATCGACGGGCCGGAGCCGGATGTCCGCTTCCGGCTTGACCCGGCCGGCGTCGCCACGACCACCCCGTCGGCGCGGAACCGGCTCACCCTCGTCTCGCCCGACCGGGCCCACCGATGGCACCGGCAGTTCGATGCCCTGGCGCGCCAGCGAGACCAGTGCGGCCTCACCCACCGCGACGACCGCGCTGAGGCCGTCGTCGGCCGCCATCGCGCGGGTGCTCCCCCCGACGGTGGCGAGGCCGGCACGCTCGGCCGCCTCCAGCGTCGCCTCGGCCACGGCCCCCTTCGCCGACCACGCCTACTCGCCGGAGGACGCCCTCGTCGCTCATCTCCGGAACGGTCGGACAGTGGCGTCATACCCTCCCGGAGAGGTCGCCCCGTGGACGACGGTCTCCTCGATGTGTCGAGGCCGACGCCGAGCGGCGGGCGGGGACGCTCCGGTCAGACCACCGCGTTCCAGACCGGCGCGATGACGAAGAACAGGGTCTGGTACGCGATGTACAGCAGCGCGAGCATGGAGGCGGCGATGGCGCCCTTCGGGCGCTCGACCTCGATCTGCCGGCGGGCCTCCACCTTCCGGGATTCGAACTCGAACAGGTCGGTCAGGAACAGCCCCAGCACGAGCGTCGAGAACACCAGCCCGCCGTGATGATGGACGGTCATGTAGTAGAACGCGCCGACGATGAGCAGGAAGTTGGTCCCGACCCGGAGTGGATGCCGCGTGACGGCCCCGGCGCCGCCCTGCGCCACCTGGCTCTTTATCTGCCCGTACTCCAGCGCCCGGCCGCCGATGTTGACGACCAGTAGCGCCAGCAGCACGTACTCGATGTACGGTCCCAGGAGGGTGTCCACGGGACCGAACAGGTTGACGAGTGGCTCGGCCATATCCGGTGTTCCGTCGTATGCGCGTTTCAAACTTTCCAATCGCCCGCAGTCGGGGATCACCGTCCCGCGGGCGCCCGGCTTCCGGAGCGGGCCCGCTCACCGCAGGTCCGGGAACGGCTCCGGCCAGTCACCCGTCACGCGCAGCCCCTCGGCGAGGTCCTGCTCGGCGGCGTCGGCGGCAATCTCGGCCGGCGCCCGCCGCGGCAGGTCACGGCCGGCCCGGGCCAGGTCGACGACCAGTTCGGCCAGGAGGACCGCCGACTCGCGCATGTCACGTGACTCGAGCTTGTCCAGCGTGTCCGCCGCGGTGTGGCCCCAGCCGCGGCCGCGCCCCTCCGTCTCGGCGTGGACGTGGGTCCCGGGAATCCCGCGGGTGACGTACGGCCAGTGGTCGCTGTGCGGGCCGAGCTCCGGGTTCAGGCTGACGGGGTGGTCGAACCGCTCCGCGACCCGCTCGAACGCCGCCTCCAGCTCCGGGAACCCGTGCGTGTACGCCGCCAGCGTCCGGCCGCGGACGACCCCGTCGTTGTTGACCACCGCACGCACGGAGTCGGGGTCGACCCGGTCGGCGTGGCGATGCGACCCCAACAGGCCGACCTCCTCGGCCCCGAAGCAGACGAACTCCACCCGGGTCTCTATGTCGGCCTCGCGGCTGGCGAGCGCCCGCGCCAGCTCCACCACCATCGCGGTCCCCGCGCCGTTGTCCATGGCGCCCTCCGCGATGTCGTGCGCGTCGATATGGCTCGTGACGAGGACGCGCTCGTCGGTGTCCGGCCCGAGTTCGGCGTGGACGTTCCCAGAGGTGGCGTCGCCGACCGTGCAGTCCGTGCTGACGGTCACGCGCTCCCCGTCGGCCCGGCGCGCCAGCCGCGCCCCGACCTCCTTCGAGACGCCGACGGCCGGGATCGCACCGATGGGGTCGTCCGGGGTCCCGACGCTCCCGGTCGGCGCGAGACAGCCCTCGACGTGGTTCCGGAAGACGAACCCGGCGGCCCCGCCCTCGACGGCGTGGTAGTACTTCTCGCGCCGGTGGACGGTACGGTCGTACCAGTCGGGGACGTGGCTGTCGGCCATGACGACCCGGCCCTCCACGTCGGCGTCCTCAAACGTCTCGGGCAGCCCGTGGCCGAGATCGACCAGCTCGCCGGTCGCCACTCCGGACGGCGAGCGCGGCAGCGCGATGACCTCGTGCCCCTCGTGCGTGGTGTGGTCGGTCTCGACCGCGCTCGTCCCGCGCTCCCACCCCTGTATCCCGAACTCGTCGATGCGGGCGTTCCGGGCGTGCTCGGCCAGCGCGTCGCGGGTGGCCTCGGCCGCCCGCCGCTCCCCGTCGCTGCCGGCCATCCGGTTCCCGATGTCGACCAGCCGCTCTATATGTCTCCAGCCGGCATCACTGACGAACGTCTCCCCGATCCAGTCGGTCGCGCCGTCGTACTCCATGCAGACGTGGCGGCCGCGTATCGCTTGACGGTTTCGGCGCGTGGCTCCCGGTCGGCTACCGGTGACGCGCAAGGGTTTAGTCCGGTCCCGGATTTCGTTGTCCATGCGCGAGGCACTCGCGGAGTGGCGGCCGGTCATCGACGAGACCATCGAGGAGCTGCTCCCCCGCGAGATCGACGACGACTACCTTTCGGACTACTTCGGGGCCGCGGCCTACCGCTACGACCCGGAAGCGGTCCAGCGCGCGCTCGCCGACCCCATCTGGGACCTGCTCGATCGCGGCGGCAAGCGCTGGCGTGCCGTCCTCCTGCTCGTCCTCGTCGACGGGTTCGGTGAGGCGCCACGGGACTACCTCCAGTACGCCTGCATCCCCGAGATACTCCACAACGGCACCATCATCGTCGACGACGTGGAGGACGGCGCCACGATGCGCCGTGGCGAACCCGCACTCCACCACGAGTACGGCGTCGACGTCGCGCTGAACGCCGGCAACGCGATGTACTTCCTCCCGCTGAAGCTCATCACCCGGGACCCGGCCGGGCTCGACCCCGAGACGCGGCTCGCGGCCTACGAGATGCTGATGCACGAGCTCAACCGGACCCATCTCGGCCAGGGGATGGACATCCGCTGGCACAACGCCCGCGAGGTCGGCATCGACGAGGACGAGTACCTCGAGATGTGCGCCTGCAAGACCGGCGCCCTGGGCCGCATCGTCGCCCGTCTCGCGGCCATCATCACGGACAACCGCGAGGACGAGGTCGCCGTCGCCCGCTTCGCCGAGGAGCTCTGCGTGGCCTTCCAGATCGCCGACGACATCCTCGACGTCGAACACGCCATGGAGGCCGGCGGCGACTTCGGCAAGGGCGTCGGCAACGACATCCGCGAGGGCAAGAAGACGCTGATGGTCATCCATGCCGTCAACAACGCCGCCCGGGCCGACGCCGAGCGGCTCACCGACATCCTCTGGGCCGAGGACAACACCGACGCCGAGGTCCGGGAGGCCATCGACATCCTCCAGGCCACCGGGAGCGTCGGGTACGCCCGCGATCAGGCCGAGGGCCTCGCCGTCGCCGCCCGGGACCACCTGGACGACGCCGACCTCGACCCCGAGGTGGCTTCGCAGCTGGCCGAGTTCACCCGGTTCGTCGTGGAGCGCGAGACCTGAGCCCCTCGATGACGAATGATCTCGCTGGCCGGCCGCCCTCGGCCATCGACCGGTCGGCGGGGCTGACGGTCCGCTCGCTGACCCCCGTCCGTCCCTCGCCCGACCCTGCCGGCTCCGACCGAGGGGGAAGCGAACCCGCGCCGCAGACGTGTGTGCGGTCACGATCACGCTTGCCGCGTTCTCACGACGCAACGGCCGAGGTAGATGGCTAAACCGTGCGGTGTTCTGATTACGTCGGAAGTAGATGAAGAATGCGGGCTCCAGCAGTTCTACGTCCCGTCCCGTGACGGCCCGTCCTCAGTTCTCGGCCCGGCCCTCGTACGCCTCGCGGGCCTGCCGGATCGCCGGGATGACGATCCAGAAGGTGAGCGCGCCGAGGATGGCGAACCAGAACAGGCCGTCCTTCAGCAGGATGGCCACGGTGTCGTAGAAGTTGGCCGCGGCCGGGTCCGGTGCGATGAGCTGTGTGTCCTCGAAGCCGGGCGTGTTGTACCAACCGGCCAGCGTCAGCCAGCCCAGCCCCGCGGTCACGAGGATGCCAAAGCCCTTGGCGAACTCGTCTGCCATACCCGCGCTTAGCTTTCGCCGTCTTTAGGGTTTCCCATTCCCGGCGTCCGGAAACGCGTCGAGAACGCGTAGACCGCCGCCCCGGCCCCGATACTCAACAGGCCGGCCACCGCCAGCCCGGCGTTCACCTCGCTCAGCTGGCGGCTCGCGCGTCCCGTCGCCGCGTCGAGCATGAGGAAGCCGGCCAGCACCGCGACCACGGCGAACAGCGTCGAGAAGACGGTGATGCGCTTGTACAGCGCCAGCGGCACCACCACGTCCCGGCCGCCGGCCCCCTCCGGGTCGACCTCCGCGTCGCCGACGGACGGGCCCGCCTCGGCCTCGGGGTCGGGCGCGTGGTCAGGCGCCGGTTCGCCCTCGGCCGCGGCCGCCGCCTCGGTTCCGGCCTCGTCCTGCTCGGTCATTAGCGCCCGTAGACGAGCAACGCACTTGAGGATTGAGAGTTCGGCCCGCGTGAACGGTCACAGGACTACGGATGGAGCGCACGGAGAACGGGAAGACGCCGACCGCGGGTCGGCGTTACTTCGGCGGTCGAAGCCGGTAGTAGCGCCGGTTGAGCTCGAACATGTACCCCTCCCGCATGGACTTCAGCACCGCGTAGGTGAGGAAGCCGCCGACGAACGGCAGCAGGAAGGTCAGGTCGAAGAGTAGATGCGAGTCCATCGGGATGAGGTTCTTCACCGACAGCGCGCTGATGGTGGCGGCGAAGATGACGCCGAAGACGCCGACCGCGGCCCAGAACGGCTGCTCGACGGGGCGTCGGGCCGCACCCTTGTTCAGGAACGGCACGATGGCGATGAACCCGACGACGACCAGGTTGGCGACGACGCCGTACGTCCGGTCGGCCATCAGCTTCTGGCCGCCCAGCAGCGCCAGGTCCGGGTTCAGCGGCCCCAGCTTGAGCAGGCCGAACGACCAGTAGAGATACCAGTCCGGCAGGATGACCGCCGGGGTCTGGGACGGGTTCGCCGGCGCCCCGATATGAGGCGGTAGCGCCGCCGCCAGGAAGATGATCATGCCGACGAAGAAGCTCGTCAGCGCCAGGTTCCGGATCATCTCGTGGGGCCAGACCGGGAAGGCGAGCACGTCGCGCTCGACGTAGTCGCTCTCGGTCCGGAGGTCCTGGTCCTCGCGGCGGGCCCGCTCGAAGTACTCGTAGGTGAGCTGCGAGAGCCCCTGCGTGCGCTCCTTCCGCTCGCGCCACGTGGGCGTCTCGTCGTCCGGCGCGACGATGCCGCTGCCGTCGGCGGCCTTCCTCCCGCCGTCCGTGGCGGCCTCTCGCTCGGATCCGGTCCCGTCCGTGGTGGATTCGTTCTCGCTCATTGTCTTAGTGTGGCTCCGCGATGCCCTGCATCCAGACGATGCCGATGTGGATGGCGATCAGCGCCGTCGCCACGAACGGCAGGAAGAACACGTGCAGGATGTACATCCGCTGCAACGTGGACTGGCTCAGGGTGAACCCGCCGAACAGCAGCTGGGCCACCCACTCACCCGCCAACGGCACTGATAACGCCATCTCGACCCCGATCTGCCCGGCCCAGAAGGCCAGCTGGTCCCACGGGAGTAGGTAGCCCGTGTAGCCAAAGACCATCGTCAGCGAGATGAGGACGATGCCGATGATCCAGTTGAGTTCGCGGGGCTCCTTGTACGCGCCCGTGAAGTAGACGCGCAGCATGTGCAGGAACACCGCCGCGACCATCACCTGTGCCGACCACCGGTGGAGGCTCCGCAGGAAGAAGCCAAAGCGGAGGTCGGTCATGATGAACGTGATGGAGTTGTACGCGGTGCTCGGGTCGCCCGTGGTGGCGGGCGAGTAGTAGAAGCCCAGCAGCGCCCCCGAGATGGCGGCGACGACGTAGGCGATGGTACTGAAGCTGCCGAGCGCGTACAGGGGGTACCAGTACCAGAACTTGTTGTCCAGGTTGTACTGTTCCGTGTGGCTCTTTGGCATCTGCATGTTGATCTTGTAGTACAGGTCCTCGAGCAGTTCGAGGTAATCAACGATGCGGAGCCGCTTGTCGAGCCACATGAGGGTGGTGAGATAGATCGTCTCTATCGGAGTCAGGTCCCGCTCCTTCATCCAACCCTCGTGGTCGAACTCGTCTTTGCGTTCCAGGCTCATGTTGTGTTCCTGTCTCCCGTTTTCCGTGGTTCTCGTCTGCCGCCCGTTACGTGCTGACCCGACTTATAGCCGTGGTTCCCGGACCCGTCAGCTCTCCGGGCGCGGCAGCGCCACGAAGGACTTCCGGACGATACTGTGCGGGTCGTAGACGGACTGGTGGCACTG
This sequence comes from Haloglomus irregulare, assembly GCF_007421925.1. Classification (GTDB taxonomy): domain Archaea; phylum Halobacteriota; class Halobacteria; order Halobacteriales; family Haloarculaceae; genus Haloglomus; species Haloglomus irregulare. Next base: position 7,695 of record NZ_QMDX01000001.1, on the reverse strand, counting down.
GCAGTAGACCGCGTCCTCGCCGCCGAACTTCGCGCTGCCCTCGTAGGCCTTGAACGCCGGCACGCAGCAGAAATGCGTGCACTTGTCGACCCAGGCCATGAACCCGTCCTCGGTCGTCGAGGCCCGCAGCCAGTCCCCGTCGATGCCCTCGGGCGGGTCCTCCCGCATCTCGATGATCCGCGGCGACCGGAGCACCTGCACCGGGATGGTCGAGGCCGGCTCGACGTCCTCGGAGCGCCAGTTGGCCATCGCGGGCTTGCCGAGCCCGGCCTTCCCGATACCGCCGTTCCACTCCTCGAAGTCCTCGAACAGGTCCGCCGTGATGGGGTCGCCCGGTTCCAACTCGTCCTCCTGCCAGTCGTACGGCGGGGAGGCGGCGGCCTTGAACACGTTGTTCTGGTCGGCGCCGGGATCGACCCCCGGGTAGGTCTGGACGCCACAGTACTGGAACGCCGCCGACGAGTAGGTCGACCCGCCCAGCTCCATCACCGCGACGCCGTCCTTGACGGTGTCGGGCCAGATCCCGGCCAACTCGCCGTCGGAGTTCTTCTCGACGGGCACCTGCGGCATCCCCCGCGGCGCGGGGCCGTCGGTGTTCTCGATGGCGAAGTACTGCGTGATACCACCACCGGCACCCGACGCGGAGGTTGCCGTGTTGACCGCGACGGCCGAACCGGTCCCGATACCGGCCAGCGTCGCGCTCCCGACCACGCCCTTGACGAAGCGCCGTCGGCCGCTCTCTGCGGGGTACTTGTCGTCTGCGCTCATTATTTCTTGTAGTAGGGGTAGACCGCGCGCTTCACCGAGTCCCAGGCGTCGGGGAGCGAGTCGGTCCCGTACATGTCCTCCTCACGGATGTAGAGGTCCTCCCACTTGCGCCGTCGCTTCTTGACGATCATCACGTCCGGGAGGAACTCCTTCCGGTAGAGCAGCAGGATGAACGCCAGGTCGATGAAAATGACCGCGAGCATCCCGCCGAGGAACATGTTTCCGAACTCCGAGGCACCCCAGCCGGCGACCAACCCGTAGGTGAACAGGCCGACGAAGACGACCTCCACGACCGTCAGGAGGACGATTCCGATGAGGGCTGCGGTGCTCTCGCGGGGCGGTTCGTACCGATGGATCGCGCCGTAGGTGTTGTTGCCTGAACTCATCTCAGTTCCCTCCGCTTGCGTGCGGGCTCTCGCCGTATTTCAGCAGGAAGAACGTGAACATCAGCGACACGAAGATCGCCAGGATGGTCGCGATGCCAACGAAGTGTGCCTGGATGGGGACGCCCATGTGCTTGGGGTCGGCCTCCTTGTTCGCGCCGCCGGAGGGTGCCTCGCCGCTGTCGTTGACGACGACCTGTCCGGCCATCGAGGGGGCGTGCGGGAAGCACTGGTACTCGTAGGTGCCCTTCGTCTCGAACGTGTGCTCGTACTCGTGACCCGTGTTGTACGTCTGGGTCTTCGGTCCCTCGGTACCCGCCCACTCGGCACCCTCCGGCGTCGAGAGGACCTGGACGTTGTGGTTGTCCGACTCCCAGACCCATTTGACGGTGTCGCCGGGCTTGACGTACACCTTCGAGGGCTCGAAGACGAGGTTGCCGCCGGGGCCGACGGCGACCTCCGTCGTCTCGGCCGCGGCAGCCGTGCCCGCGGTGCTCGCGGACGCCGCCGCGGCGACCGCCGTCGCCCCGGCACCGGTCCGCAGAAACTCCCGTCTGTTCATATACGCGTCGCCATCGGGTTCGTACAGGTATAAACTCACCGAACCCGGCGCCGTCGGCCTCGCTTCGTGCGGTTCCGGGGTATCCTCAACACCGCGGTAACGACCGGATTCCGGCCCCCCGGAGCGAACGGGTCGGAGCCCCGCTCAGGCCGCCCGCTCCCCGTCCTCCTCCCCGGCGCCGCCCCCCTCGACCAGTTCCGGGTGGTCCTCGACCAGGTCGTCCATGAACTCGGGGCGGTCGTCGCCATCGAGTCCGACCGCGCGCAGTCGGTTGCGGTACTCCTCGGCCCGGAACTTATCCGAGAGCCTCGCGTTCGCGACGGTGAAGAAGAGGAGGAAGGTGATGACGAGGAACCCCAGCCCCGCGACCACGAGCAGCGGGCTCCCGTCGAGAACGCCCGCCCCGAGCAGGACCAGCCCGGCGATACCCTGCGTGGCGGCGATCAGCTGGAGCATCAGGTTGCCCTGCTCGCCGCTCCCCTCGGGTACCTCCATGGGGTCCGGCAGCAGGTCCCCGTCCGGCATCGCCGAGGGCTCGTACTCCTCCATCGAGCACAGCGCCACGACCGGCTTCACGTCCCGCAACACCGTCCCCGACCCCTCGATACCACCGTCGCCGTAGACGACGGCGTAGCCCTCGTCGGAGTAGGCCACGATGCGGTCCGGGTTCGACAGCCGCTCGACCCGGGCGAACACGTCCCGCCGGACGACCGCCGCCTTCACGTCGGCCTCGACCCGGTCCATCAGCTCCTCGCCGGTGATCCACGAGTCCGGGTCGAAGGCGGCGTCCCACTCCTCCGGGGACATCCGCTTCATGTCCTCCGGGCTGAACTCGTCGAAGTCGTACCGGTCCTCGACCTGGGCCCGGAGCTCCTCCGTACTGAGTTCGCCCGCCGGGGCCTCGTCCCCCTCGCCGTCCCACTCGTCTCGATTCCCCTCCCCCTCGCCGTCCGCCGCCGACTCCGGCTCCCGGGCCTCGGTCGCCACCCCGGCCTCGGGGTCGCCGTCCTCGCCCGCCGCCCGCGACTCGTCGGCGTCAGTCGCCTCGTCAGGGGTCGACCGGGAGTCAGCCATTGCTCCTGCATACGCGTCGCCCGGTGTAAACAGTTTCCGACGTGGCCGGCGGTTACCGGCTGGCTTCCGGCATCGGGAGCCTGAAACGACCGCCCCCCGTACCGAGAGGTGATGGTCTCGGACGCGCTCGTCGCCACGCTGGTCGCCGTCGCGGTGACGCTGTCGCTCCCCTGCTTCCTCTACGGCGCCTGGATCATGATCGACAACGAGCAGGTGACCTGGGGCGTTCTCACCTACCATCTCAGGTTCATCGTCACCGGTTTGACGCTGACGACGGTCCCGCTCGTCGGCTGGATGTTCCCCCGCCTGTTCGGCATCTGGGGACACAGCGCCCAGTTCGGCGGCTACTCCGCCGTCCACGCGTTCATCGGCCTCACCGCGTACGCGTTCCTCCTCTTCGGCTTCACCGGCATCGTCCGCATCTTCCGGGCGAAGTGGCAACACGACCTCTACCATGACTACGACGAGGACGTCCTGCTGGAGGAGATCGGTTCCGACCGGATGTCCCACTGGCGCTCGCGTCTGCGGGTCGGCGTCTTCGGCTACACGCTCTTCTGGTTCATCGCCTGGCTCACCGGGCTCTCACGCTACGTGCTCCGGTACGTGGTCACGTAGTGCCATTCCCCAGTTATCTTCCCGATTCGCTATATATGTCCGCGATTGGAAAAATAGGCCACAGTACGAGCCATTATGGACCGATCCGGGCGGATACGACGAGGCGACCACGAACGTCGGCCGGCAGTGCCAGACAGCGGCCGACCCCGACCGGCACGATCGGACACGTCAGGGCGTGGTGATGCGGTCGGCCCCGCCGAGGAGGTCGAACAGCCCCTCGGGATAGCACGGCTCGCCGTACACCCGCAGTTCCGCGGGTGTGTGCCAGGTGGCCTCGCGGGTCGAGCCATCGCTCTCCTCGGTGACGGTGATGGTCTCGGACTCGTACGGCTCGTCCGCGAGGAAGGCCACCTCGTAGACGAGACTCACCTCGTGGCCGGACGTCCCGTCGAAGGTGAAGACGTTCTCCGAGACCCCGAGGAACGCCCGGGGCTCGACTGCGTAGCCGGTCTCCTCGCGGAACTCCCGGACGACCGCCTCGTGGCTGTGCTCCCCGAACTCGATACCGCCGCCGATGGGGCGGTAGAACGGCCCGTCCCTGGTGTACCGCTCGACCAGTAGTTCCTCGCCGCCGTCCCGGGGCCGCCGTGGAATGCCCACGGTGTGGGCTCGCGGGCGCCGACTCTCGTCGGTCATCCCCACGGCTCGCCGCTGGCGAGGTCGACCTCGCTATCGCCTTTCTCGGACGGACAGACGTCCGCGAGGCCGCAGTCGGCACAGTCCGGGTTCCGCGCCGTGCAGGTCTCCCGACCGTGGCTGATGAGCAGGTGGGTGAACTCCTTCCAGTCGTCCTCCGGGACGATGCCCATCAGGTCCTGTTCGATGGCCTCGGGCCGCTCCGCCTCGGTGAGCCCGAGCCGCCGGGAGATGCGCTGGACGTGCGTGTCGACGACGATGCCCTCGACGACCTCGTGACCGTGCTGGAGGACGACGTTCGCGGTCTTGCGGCCGACGCCCGGGAGGTCCGTCAGCGCCGACATCGTGTCGGGCACCCCGCCGTCGTGCTCCTCGGCGAGAATCTCGCCGATGCCCTGCAGGTAGCCACCCTTGTTGTTGTGGAACGTGATGCCGTAGATGTCCTCCGCGAGCTGCTCCTCGCTGGCCGCGGCGTAGTCCCCGGCGGAGTGGTACTCCTCGAACAGCTCCGCGGTCACCTCGTTGACCCGCTCGTCCGTGCACTGCGCGCTGAGGACGACGGCGACGAGCAGTTCCAGCCGGTTGCTGAAGTTCAACGAGATCTCCGGCTCCGGATACCGGTCGTACAGCCGGTCGACGACCTCGACGGCCTGCGCCTCGCGTGAGTCGAGTGGCGTTCCCATACTGTATCCGGGAGCGCCCGACCTTTCGGCGTATCGTTTTTGCCCAGCCGGCCGGTTTCCGAGCGCCCGGGGCCCGCACCAGGTGACCCCCCGCTCCCCGGTCGCTCCCTCCCGCCTCCGATCCCCGAGTGGGGTAGCTGGAGGGCTCGAGACACCTGCCGACGGCGCTCCACGCATGCAACGGCCGTCGTTCACGGTCCGGTACCCGGAGTACGGCCATCTCGAGGCCACCATCGCGTTCGCGCTGGTGGCGCTCGTGGTCCACCGGGCGACGCCGGTGCTCGCGGGACCGCTGGCCGGTGCGGCGGATGTCGCGCCCGAGCGGGTCCGACTCGGCTCCGCCGCCCTGCTCTGGCTGGCGCCGGCGGTCGCGGTGGCCGTCTCGTCCGTCCGCCAGCGCCGGGGCCGAGCCCCGGAGTTCGGTGCCCGGGACGTGCTCGTGAACTTCCTCGAACACCACCGCCCGGACCCGGCACGGCACGCGGTCCACGGGCTCGCCGCACTGCTCGGGGGGCTCATCGTCGGCCTCGGCCACCCCCGGTTCGTCGACGCGCTCGACGGTGCCGTCATGATCGCCCGGCGGCTGGTGGCCGGCGCGCCACCCGGCTCCGCCGCGCTCATCAGCGTGGCGTGGCTGCTCTTCCTCGCCGGGCTGGTCGGTGTCGCGGTCGGCGGTGACCGCTTCCTCGTCGGACTCGCACGGGAGGCGCTCTACCGGTACCACTCCACGAAGCTGTGACGCCGTCGTGCCGGGCGCCGCGCTTCCATGTGAACAATTCGCATGCAACCCGAACCGACAAGCCCCCGCCGACCCGTCGTCCGACTATGGGTTCCGGTTATCTCACCGGCGACGCCGTCGACCTGCGACCGCCGGCCCCCGAGGACCTGCCGTTCCTGTGCGAGACGGTGAACGACCCGCGCGTCTGGCGGACGGTCTCCCACCGCGACCCCGTCACGGAACACGCGGAGCGCGAGTGGTACGAGTCACTGGACGAGCGCGACGGTGTGGACCTCGTCATCGTGACGACGGGGGACGACCGGCAGCCGGTCGGCGTCATCGGCTACGGCGACGTGAACGAGAACTGGGGCGTCGCGGAGGTCGGCTACATGATCCACCCCGACCACTGGAACCGCGGCTACGCCACCGAGGCGACCGGACTGCTCACCGAGTACGCCTTCGGAGAGAAGCGGCTGGCGAAACTGGCCGCGAGCGCATACGCCCACAACCCGGCGTCGATGCGGGTGCTGGAGAAGGCGGGCTATCACGAGGAGGCGGTTCTGGAGCGGGAGGCGTTCGTCGCCGGCGAGCGCGTGGACCTGCACCGGTACGCCGCGTTCGCCGACGACTGGGAGCGACCGGAACGGACGGAGTGACCGGCTGGCGGTGGGACGGGCCGGGGCCGTCGCTCGCGGGTCGGAGACGGCGTGCGGGCCCTCCCCTACCCGGACCCGCACACCAGCGTTCGCCGGGGGTCGGGAAAACCTCTTGTGGCTACCGATGCCATCGGTTCACACGGACCCGAGGACCGGAACGGCGACGCCGGAGGACGCACCCGTACTGGTGACTGTGGACGCGACTCCCGGGCTCATCGAACGATACCGCACCCCGAGAACGACGGTCGGCCCGAGTTGGCCGTTACAGGCCGAGCTCCCGGCCGATGACGAGATGCTGGATCTCGCTGGTCCCCTCGCCGATCTCCATCAGCTTGGCGTCGCGGTAGAACCGCTGCGGCGAGAAGTCCTCCGTGTAGCCGTAGCCGCCAAGCGTCTGGACGGCCTCCTCGGCGACCTCCCGGCTGACCTCGGAGGCGTCCAGTTTGGCGAGCGAGGAGATCCGCGTGACGTTCTCGCCGGCGTCGTACTTCGTGGCGGCCTTGTGGGTGAGCAGGCGGGCCCGCTCTATCTTCCGGTCCATGTCGACGACCTTGTCGCGGATGGCGTCGAACTTCGAGATGGGCCGGCCGAACTGCTCGCGCTCGGTGGCGTACTCCTTTGCGGCCTCGAAGGCGCCCTGTGCGAGGCCGGTCGAGAGGGCCGCGATACTGATGCGGCCGCCGTCGAGCGTCTTCTTCGTCTGTATCCAGCCCTCGCCCTCCTCGCCGAGCAGGCGGTCCTCCGGGACCCGGAGGTCATCGAACTGGAGTTCACAGGTCGGCGAGGCGTTCAGCCCCATCTTGTCCCAGACGGCCGAGACCTCGAACCCGTCGTCGTTCCGCGGGTCGATGATGAACGTGGAGATGCCGTCGTAGCCCGCACCGGGTTCCGTGACGGCCTTGACGAGCACGGAGTTGGCGACGTTGGCGTTCGTGATGAACTGCTTCGTCCCGTTGATGACGTACTCGTCGCCGTCCTTCTCCGCCGTCGTGTCCATGTCGGAGGCGTCGCTGCCGGACGAGGGTTCGGTCAGTGCCCAGGCGCCCATCTCCTCCCCCTCGGCGAGCGGGCGGAGCCACTCCTCCTTCTGTGCCTCGGTGCCGAACATCTCGATGGGCTTGGCGCCCAGCGAGGTGTGCGCGACGTAGGAGAGTCCGATGGCACCCGACACCCGACCCAGCTCCTCGGCCACGAGCGCGTACATGAGGTAGTCGCCGCCGGCGCCGCCGTACTCCTCCGCGACGGGGACGCCCATCAGGTCGAGCTTGCCGAGCTCCGCGAACACCTCCTCGGGGAACCGGTGTTCGTCCTCGATCTCCTGGGCGATGGGTTCGATTTCGGCCTCGCAGAACTCCCGCACCGTGTCCCGGATCATCCGGTGCTCGTTCGGCAGCTCGAAGTCCATATCCTACAGTTCGCTCCGATGCTCATAAACCTCACCCAACGGCGAACGGCGTGCGCGCCGTGGTCGGCGGCTGTCCCCCGGATACTGCCGGCCGGGGGCGGTCCGCGCGGCCGTTCCGGTGCGGTCACCCCTGACTCATCCCGTCGTGTTAACTTTGGCATCGATTCCACCAGACGGCGAAGGTTTGCAGCCACG
>NZ_QMDX01000019.1 GCF_007421925.1 Haloglomus irregulare | reverse complement strand
AGTTGAATCCTGTCGAGGAGTGCTGGAGACAACTGCAAGCGGCTCTCAGCAACCGCTTTTTCGACTCACTCGACGAGCTAACAACGGCGATCGACACTGCTCTCGAGGAACTGTCTCTTCCCAAAGTGAGTAATTACTTCTAAAGTTTACTATAGCTATCGTGGGCTCGGTGATCGGAGTCGCGTTCCTTGCAGAATTTAGCACAGGTCCGATCGTCCCGTTCCTCATCGGCCTCGTGATCTTTGGCTACGTCGTCTTCCAGATCGTTCAGGACTTCGTCACCGTCGAAGAGACGCACAATCCGGTCGGGCTCAGCGTTGCGGGGTTCCTCGAAGGGTTCCTCCTGGCCGTCGCGAACCTCGGCCCGCTGCTCCCGGCGTACTTCCATACGTTCGAGCGGGACACCGAACGGTACATCGGCGGCCTCTCGATGGTTCTCGGCATCATATTCACGATCCGAATCGTCCAGATGGCTCTGTCCACGGACCTGCTGACGACCTATCGGCTGTGGCTCGGATCGGTGATCGCAGTCGTCACCATCGTCGGCCTCCTGCTCGGAACGTACCTCCGTCGTCTCGAAGTGGACGAGGAGAAGTTCAACTGGTTCGTCGTCACGTTGCTGTTCGTCATCTCACTCAACATCTTCCGGAATACGATTCCGGCCCTCTTCCTGTGATCCGGACGTAGTGTTCGATACCACACGTCAGCGACGTCCAATCGAAAGAGCTCACTGACCGGCGTCCTCCGTCGTGTCGTCGATATCCCTCTCAACGATATCTTTCCGTGCGACCACTTCGATCGCTCCCTCCGAACCGATTGCAGTCCCGTCTTCGACATCCTCAACGCGGAGTACCACGTCTTCCGGACTCGCACAGCCGCAGTTGACGAACTCCCCTCACTCGTCGGCGACAGCGACAGGTTCTGCATGGGCCCCACCGAAGATACCGTAGGTACGTGTGGTCCGTCATATTCTCCCGGAGCCACTCGCTGTCTGCGATTCACCAATCATCGGTGTCGCCTGGATCGGGTTTCAGTGACTGGAACGAAACGAGGATCCCATCTGCCTGTCGCCGACGGTGGCTGGGTCCGTCGTATTGATGTGACGTCGGACAGTCGATTCCATCAATCGTCGGCCTCCGCAGCAACCGATTCAGGGTTTTCAGCCGACGCTGCGGCCACTGATTCGAGCCACTCCTCGGCGTCCAGGGCGGCCATACTACCAATGCCGGCGGCGGTGACCGCCTGCTGGTACTCGCGGTCTATCACGTCCCCCGCCGCAAAGACTCCGTCGGCAGCTGTCGCTGTCGTCGCCCACGCGTTCCCGGCGGTGGAGGTTTGCACGTACCCGTCGTCGTCGAGGGCAACGGGCGTGTCCCGGAGGAAGTCGGTGTTTGGCTCGTGGCCGATGGCGTAGAACACGCCGCCGACATTGACCTCCTCGATGTCGACATCCTCGCCGGCTTCGTACTTCTCGGCAGGGTGGCCATCTGGGTGCGAGACGAGCGTCGCACCCGCCACACCCTCCTCTTGTGACCCGTTGATCGAAACAAGTTCCGTGTTCCAGGCGAACTCGATGTCCCCGTTATCACAGGCACGGTCGGCCATGATCTCGGATGCCCGGAGCTCATCACGGCGGTGGACGACCGTCACGGAGTCGGCAAACTTCGTGAGGAAGAGCGCTTCCTCCATCGCGCTGTCACCGCCACCGATGACAAGGACGTCATCCCCGCGATGGAACGCGCCGTCGCAGGTTGCGCAGGTAGAGAGGCCGTACCCCATCAGCTCGTCTTCGCCATTGGCCCCGACCCAGCGGGCGCTGGCACCGGTCGCGACGATTAGCGCGCGGGTGCGGAGCGTCTCCCCGGTCGAGAGCGACAGATCCAGCGGCTGCCCGTTCAGGTCGGCTGACTCGATGCTGCCGCGCTGGAACTGGGTGCCGAACTGCTCGGCCTGCTCCTTCCCGCGCTGAATCAGCTCCATCCCACCGACACCGTCGGGGAACCCGAGATAGTTCTCGACGTCGGTCGTCAGCGTTAGCTGGCCGCCGGGCTCGTCGCCCTCGAGCACGAGGGGATCGAGGTCAGCCCGTGCCGCATAGACGGCCGCCGAGAGACCGGCGACTCCAGATCCGGCGATGACGAGGTCTCGTATCTCCTCCGTCATTTACTCGGTGTACCTCTCGATCAGAGAGCGCAGTTGCTCTTCGCCCTGCACCCCGACGATCTCTTCGGCCTGCTCGCCGTCGGCGAATAGGATCAGGGTCGGGACGCCCCGAACGCCGTATGCACCGGCGAGTTGCTGGTTAGTGTCGACATCGACCTTGGCGACGGCTGCATCAGTCTCCGCGGCTAGGCGCTCAACGACTGGTTCGAGCATCTGGCAGGGACCACACCAGTCGGCGTAGAAGTCCGTGAGGACGACATCGTGCTCGGCGACGACCTCATCGAGTTGGGACTGACCATTGATATGAAGCGGTTCACTCGTGGTAGTAGTGCCAGCATCGGATGCAGTATCGGTTGCCATCGCCTGTACGTACGCACCGGCGGCAATTAAGAGTTTTGGGTAAGATGTACAATACTATCCAATAGCATTTGCATGCGGCTCCGTAGGTGTCCCCAGACTACCGGAATCCCGACTCACCAGCGGAACGGATGAGACCTGATACGGAAAGAAGAGGAGAGTTAGCTTTCAGCAGCGGGAGCAGAGGTACCAGACTGTTCGTACTTGTTTTCGAACTCCTGGATGAGTTGGCCCATCTTCGCGTACCAGTCGTTGAGCATCCGCTGCATGTCGGCGGCGATATGCGACGGATCCGTCGGCGAGTAGACGTGGTAGTAGCCGCCCTGATCGTAGTTGACCTGCTCTTTCTCGATGAAGCCGGTCTGGAGAAGCCGCTGGACCGCACGGTACGCGGTCGACCGTTCACGATCGACAGCCTCAGCGATTTCGTCGATAGTCAACGGCTCCTCGGCATCGACGAGCGCCCGGAAGCACTCCTTGTCGAGTTCTTTGAGACCGTGGAAGCACTCAAGCAATCCCTCGCACTCCATGTCCCGACGGAGTTGTTCAGACATCGAATCTGGCATTATAATCGCGTTACCGTACGTGCTGGACGATTAAAAGACTTGTGTATGGAATCCACAATCCTGTACGAACCCGTAGTCAAAACGGAGAGAAACAGAAATCTCGGCTATATAGAGGCTTGTGTGCTACAACGGAGATGCGGGAGGGCTCGTCAGTCAGCGGTGATGGAATCAGTGTCGGCAGACGGCTTCCGAAGCTCTTGGATAGAGCTGTAGACGACCGCACTACTGACGAGGAGTGCTGCACCGAGGATGATGACCAGTGCGACGGTGTCAAGAATAGGCATCTCGGTGACACCGCCGATTTTGCGCACGGCGACAGCAATCGCTCCCAGCAGGAGCATCACGCCGAAGTACACCTTGATCTCATCCTCGTCAACGATACTCGTCGCCGCAGCGCCGACCCGGGCTCCGAGGGCGCTGCCCGCGAGGAGCGGCGCGACGATCGCGAGATCGACCGCACCATCGAGTGCGTAGAGGAAACTTCCGATTCCGCCGGAGAAGACGATCTCGAACAGGTCCGTGCCGACTGCGACAGGCACGGGGACACCCACGAGGTAGAACAGGGCGGGCATCCGGATGAAGCCGCCGCCAACACCGAGGAAGCCGGACAGCAGCCCTGTGGCGAACGCGACAGCGAGGATCATCCACAGCGAAACCGTCACGTCGCCACGAAGCGTCATCATTGGCGGAACCTCGTACGACTGGATCTTTTTTGCGATGTCAGGGATATCCTCCGCGTCCAGTTCATCATCAACGTTGACGTCGTGGCTGATGCCACTACCGCCGTCGTCTTTGAGCGCCTGACGTGTAATGAAGAGGCCGATACCACCGAGGAGGCCGACGTACGCTACGCTGACCACGGTATCTGCCAGACCGAGGTCCTGCAATACATGTAGGCCCTGCTTGCCGACTTCGATGCCTGCCGTGGTGCCCGCAATCATCAGCACCCCGAGCTTGTAGTCGACCTGACCGAGGTCGCGGTGTTTCAGCGTCGCGATGACCGAGGTCCCGAACACGAAGGCGAGCCCGGACGCGACGGCTACGTCGGTTTCGTATCCCATCACGAGCAGCGCCGGCGTGACGAGGAACGACCCACCCATTCCGAAAAACCCGAACAGGAGGCCGATGAGCAGGCCGAACCCGGTAAACATCACGAGTAGTGGTGCAGCGATACCGAAAATCTCCATCACTGATCACCTCGAATTGCGGCAGTGAGCTTCGAGCCGAGGAGCTTCTCGAGTGCTCCGTACCCGACGTAGAGCACGATTGCCTCCAGCAGGACGATTCCGATAACGGTCGCTGCCTGTCCCCATCCCAGCGATTCAATACCAATCATTGTACGCCACCTCTCCTATGACACTTAGACTTGTTTGATTCATACTTTTTTGTACAATTCTACGTAGCCGGGCGGGGCACAAAACGGTTTTGGGACCAAAGCACAATACTATATTCGAGTAACCACGATGGGAGTTCCGATAACTTAGAGAGAACATATACGCTAGAATAGCTCCAGCGATCAGCCGGTGCAATTCAGACTACCACCACGAACAGCGCTCATCTGTCGAGCAAAACCATGTTGTCGGCACACGACGAATATCTAGTATGAGGGCCTTGTGCGCGACCGACCTGTCGGCTGCAAGCGAGGTCGCCATAGAGAACGAAACCTGTCTCGAGTGCCTGGGACGTATCAGCGTCGAGATGATCCATCTCGTGACAGTCGTCCCGGCGAACGTTCACTCCGGCATGCCCGGGGTGAATCTCGAGGAACGACGCAAACAGGCGCTTGACCAGTATCGGACGGTGATCAAGTCCGCCGGGTTCGACGTTGAGGCCCACATCGTCCGTGGGACCCCCTATCGACGTATCAACGGTATCGCTGAAACCGTCCACGCCGACCTCGCGGTCGTCGGCTCACGGGGCCAGAGCCCACTCGAGAATCGTATCATCGGCTCAACCGCCCGTAACCTTGCACGGACGACCGTCGTACCGTTACTGGTCAACCGCATCGAGCGAGCGACCGACGACCCCGAGGTTCTCCGAGAGCACCTCTTCCAGCGGATGCTTTTCACGACGGACTTCTCCGAACACGCCGACCGGGCGTTCGACGCCTTCTCGTACCTTCGTCACGCGACCGAGGAAGCCACGCTCGTTTACGTGCGGTCGCCGAAAGACGAGGGTGTCGACGCCGATACCAGCCCAAGAGAACAGCTGACCGAGTACGCGAGTACGCTGGAAACCTGGGACATCGAGACACGAATCGGGGTCCGGCACGGCGATCCTGCTGACGAAATCCTCGCCGTCGAAGCAGGAGAAACCCCGTCGACGATCTTGGTCGGATCGAAGGGGCGAAGCCGTATCCGGCGACTGCTGTTGGGCAGCGTTTCAGAGGAGATTGTGGCTCAGGCGACGGGGAACGTATTCCTCGTTCCGCCGCCTTGGTCGGCTTAGCAGAAAACTCCTATCTTTCTGCGAGGAGAGAATCCCGCCGTTCAGGGGGGAGTGAATCCGACAAGTATCTTACAGTCCACCGACGACACTCAGACTGGATATTCCACGCTAATCCGAATGATTAAGTAATTTTGTTGACATAAACTATGTATGGCGATCGAGGTCACTCGCACCTACGCTGGGTCCATCCAGAACCACCGACAGGTGTGCGATGGCCTCGATTCGCTCGGAGACTCCGGCTCCAAAATCTGGAATGTCGCACGCTGGACAGCCGACCGCATCTGGGAGGAAACAGACGAAATCCCAGACGGAGGAACGCTCAAAGCGTACATGAAAGCCCAGGAGTGCTGGAAAGATCTGAACGCACAATCCAGTCAGAAAGTCATCGAAGAACTTTCCCACGCTTTCCAGTCGTGGTTCGATCTGCGACACAAGGACGACAAGTCGAATCCGCCCGGCTACCGCAAACATGGCGATACTCGACCGAAGAGTACGGTCACGTTCAAAGCAGATGGCTTCAAACACGATTCCGAGAACAACCGTGTTCGGCTCTCAAAAGGCAAGAACCTGAAAGACCACCGTTCAGACTTCTTGCTCTGCGAGTACCAGACCCGCCCCGATGTTGACCTCTCGGAAGTCAACAGCGTGCAGACCGTTCGCGCCGTCTGGAACGGCGACGAGTGGGAACTCCACTTCGTCTGCAAAGTCGAAGTCGAAACACTCGATTCCGCAGGCGACGGTGTGGCAGGCATCGACCTCGGCATCACGAACATCGCCACAGTGGCCTTCCCCGACGAATACGTCCTGTATCCTGGCAACTCGCTCAAAGAAGACAAGCACTACTTCACCCGTACAGAGTACGACACCGAGGGTGAGAACGGCCCGTCGGAGCAGTCAATGTGGGCGCGTCGGAAACTCGCTGCCCGCGAGACGCACTTCTACCACACCCTGACGGACACGATCATCACAGAGCGTGTCGAACGTGGTGTTGGGACGCTCGCGGTGAGTTGGCCTGAAGACGTGCGCGAATCCGACTGGGGCAAAGACCGGCAACAAGAAGTTGCACTCGTGGGCGTTCGACCGCATCTATCAGTACCTCCAGTACAAAGGCGAGATTCGAGGAGTTGAGGTGCTGAAAAAGAACGAGTGGGACACCTCGAAAACGTGTTCACGGTGTGGCGACGACACGAAATCGAACCGTGTCGAACGTGATTTGTACGTCTGCTCGTCGTGTGGAATGGTGGCCAACGCGGATTGTAATGGGGCGGAAAATATGCGCCAGGAGATAACTCCGAGTCCTCACGGTGAGGATAGGAGTAACGGCTGTGTGGCACAGCCATCGACATACTTGTTCGACCGCGAGAGCGGGACGTTTCACACGAGAGAACAGGTCGTGTCGTAGACCAGCAAATATCCCACCTGCGGGACGGGAAGCCCCGCCCTTTATAACGGGGAGGATGTCACCTCGGATACGACAAAGATCCTCTCTGCGCGAAGATGGCCGTTCTCAACTTCGTTCTCAACGATATGACCGGGTACGTCCTCCTCGGTGACGTCTTGAAACTCGATGCCCGACGGGTATGGTTCATCAGCACCGCCCAGCTCGTCCGAGGCGACTATCCCGTACGAGAACTCGATTCCGGCGAGCGTGACCGCGTCCTCGCCCGATTCTTCGGTGTATCCCTCGTCGATGACGACACCGACGCCGGCGCCGCACAAGAGGAACCGGACACCGAATCTGAGCTGGACGTCGACCCGGAACCAACACCCGAAGAGCCAGCACCTGCACCGAACCTCGACGTCGCGCTCGACGCGAGTGAGTCCTCCTAGGCTGATTTCGACGAGTTCCCATGACCATCTCGTGCAATCGCGACGGTTGTGACCGAACGTGGCCCCGCGACCCCGTCCTCGAAGTGGAGTGCCCGTCGTGTGGCGCTTCCATCGGTACGAAATGCAAGCGCCCGTCGGGCCACGGCGGAAATTTCGTTCATCCGCACGGAAAGCGTGACCGCCTCGCTGTCGACGAAGGCCACTACAGAGAATGCAGGAGAGAGCCCACGACTTCTGTCGTGGGGTGAATCCGCCAGTTCAGAACCCGTTCAACGTCGCTTGCCCGCGGGATGTCTCACGTTACAGTTCTCCTTCCTCCACCCGCTTCATCCCCTACACCAGCAGACCTTTCCACCTCAATCCGTACCTGTCCTTCAACTTCTTCATCTTCTCGAACTGCTCGTCGTCGTCCACTTGGATGTGAATATTGTTCGTCATACTTCAATAGAAATAGCATAGATATTCATATCTATAGGTTCCAGGTGCGTACAGCGATGAAGCGCACCAACACGTTCGCCGTGCGACCGCTCTCACAAGCTGGAGAGCGCGTACTGCGGGATCTGTTGGATGCGTCAGCTGCACTCTGGAACGAGGTCAACTACGAGCGCCTTATGCGGTACAACGACGAAGACGGCCTCGAAGACGAGGGTGTCTGGGACGCCGACACCGGCTCACTCGAAGGCCAATACAAACCGGTCCTCGGTGCGTCCACCGCCCAGCAAGTGATCCAGAAGCACTCCAACGCGTGGACTGCGTTCTTCAGAAACAAACAGCAGTACCACGACCAATCAGACGACTCCGTCACGGAACACCCCAGTCCGCCCGGGTTTCGTGGCAACAAAGACGACGGCCGTGTTCTGAAAGGAGTCATTCGAAAGGACGCATACAGTGTCGAGTGGGGCATGCGTTCCCGACTCGAGATGATCGTCGGAGAAGAACTACGAGACAGACACAACAGTCTGAAAAGCCGCCTCCGGTTGGAAATCGTGGGCGAACCGAACTGGCCCGATTATGAGGACCAAGGTCGATTGGAACTGTGGTACGACGAAACTGATGGCACATTCAGAGCTTCGCAGCCCGTGACCATTCCTGACGACACACGGGCAACTCCACTGGCTGATGAAACAGCCGCTCTGGACATCGGTGCCAACAACCTTGTCGCCTGTACCACCACAACCGGTGAGCAGTTCCTGTACGACGGCTCACAGCCGTTTGAGCAGTTCCGCGAGGCAGCCAACCGAATCGCAGAACTCCAGTCAAAACTCGACGACCAGCGGCGAACAAGCAAGCGGATCGACCGATTGTATGACCAGATGTACGGGCGGCGTGATCACGCTCAAGACGCACTCGTTCGCGACCTCGTCGAACGGCTGTACGTTGACGGCGTATCCACAGTGTATGTCGGCGACATTCGAGACGTCCTCTCGACCCACTGGAAGGCCGAAGTGAACGCGAAGACGCACAACTTCTGGGCGTACCGACGGTTCATCCACCGGCTGGAGTGTGTCTGCGAGGAGTACGGCATCGACCTGCTTGAGGAATCTGAGGCGTGGACGACACAGGAGTGTCCAGGGTGCGGTGAACGTGAAGAGACGGAGCGGAACGGTGACTTGTTCCGCTGCGTCTGTGGGTACGAGGGACACGCCGATCTCAAAGCGAGTCAGGTGTTCCTCGAACGTGAGACTGGGACGGAAGTGGGGCTGATGGCTCAGCCCGTGCGCCTCAAGTGGGACGACCATCACTGGTCGGAGATACCACACTCTCTCGAGAGGGCAAGTCCCAACGAGGAGCGCACAAACCGAAGTACCCACCGCACGGTGGGGAATCTTGCCTCCGTGGAATCGGCATAGCCCGACATCCCAACGGAGGAATTCCACGACTTCAGTTGTGGGAGGAAGTCAACGAACAGGTCTCGATCGGAGCATTTTGAATCGTTCTTCCGGCGTTCAGCGTCCTACGTTACAGTACGGACGCGAGCGTAGCGTAGGACCAGTTTTGTCGCCCCCCGTGCCGGTGAGGGACGTACAAACATGACCTATGAAGTCGCAGAAGACGCGCCCGAACGCACCCGTAGTGAGGTCGAGCAGCTCCACGAACTCGCGGTCAACACGTTTGGCTACGCCACCGACCACGTCCTCTTCACCGCTCACGGCGACGGGACGATCTCCGGTCGAATCGCCCTCCCTACCGGTCGTCCGTACGATGACACGGACGACGATCGGGAGCGCATAACACTCCACGACCGAATCGCCCGTCGCTTTCAGAACAACAACGACACCGATCCCGACCCACCCGCCGTCTGCGCACCCATCACCCCAGACGCACCGAGCGCGAATATCCCGGACGAAGCGCAAGCCAGTGCATGACCGGTGACTCTACAGAGAAGCAAGGCGAGTGCCTCGGGGTCAAGCCCCGAGGGTGAAGCCGACATGAAGGTTTATTAGTAAACAAATCACACGTAGAATCACAGTCAGAGAACCCAAAAGACGGATTAAGGACCTTAATCCAACGCTGGCTGCGGCAGCTTGAGTTTGGAAATGCGACATCCCTCAAAACCTTACCACAGCAAGTGAGACGGGTGTTGTCGGGCGGGGTGGAGCCGCCGACCCTCACGGACACACCGAGTGTTCAGGTGTTAATTCCAGCCAACCTTCACAGGAAGGTCGAGGGGAATTAAATTCGCCTGTTTGGGTGCGGTGTAGACCCAAAACGGTGAAGCCTCGGGGCTTGCCCCCGAGGTACTTCACGGAGGCGCTGCTCCGACGCTATCTTAGAGAACTCGGTGTCTCATCCGGGGGTGACCTCGCCAAAGTCAGTATCCCGACGCATCTGCAGTATCGCGACCCATTTGCGTTCGACCGAGCTCGCCGAGTACGGAGCGCCCAGACGACTCTTGAGAGCCAGCGCCAACGCTTCTGTCAGGTCCTCTCTGACCACTGTGCTGAGAAAACTCGTCTCCGTGAGGAAGTCAAGGTCGAAGATGACGATGACACCGACGACGTCGAGACAGACGAATCATGCCCCTCGCAAGAACTGTAGTCACCACATTTGATGTAATTCGGTCTCAGTTAATAGCAGACCACTCCTACTGCACCTGTGAATATCACCGCGAAATATCCGACCCTCAGCCTCGAATCAGAGTTCGAGGCGGGCTCCTTCACCATGATTACTATCATGGATGGTCCGGGAGTGAACGGCCTCGAGCGATACTTCCTCGGGTATTACAACAAGGACATTCGCGACGACGATGGCTCCTTCCTCGCCCGGCCCGTCGGGCATCACGAACTCCCCCGCCCGATGACGATCCCTGAGATCGAAGAGTGGGCGCTTGACTATCTCAGCGTCCCCGAAGAGGCCCTCTCCGAATGTGAGGCTCGACAACTCCGAGCGAAAC
This sequence comes from Haloglomus irregulare, assembly GCF_007421925.1. GTDB lineage: Archaea > Halobacteriota > Halobacteria > Halobacteriales > Haloarculaceae > Haloglomus > Haloglomus irregulare. The sequence continues at coordinate 21,478 of NZ_QMDX01000019.1, read as the reverse complement.
GAGCACGAGAAGCAGACCAGTCCGACGACGAACGCGAACTGGAATAGAAGCGGAACCCCCCTCCATCATGACCTCCCGAGATTCGTCCTCGCAACCGAACGCAGCCACTCCCAACAGCACTCGACGAGCAACCCGTCGGGCTGCTCTCGGTAGTATTGGGACACTCGGCTTCGCCAGCCTCGCCGGCTGTCTTGGGGCTCTCGGCGTAGAACCCGTTAATAGTGAGGAGCCGCCCGATGGAACTGAATCCGGGGGTGGTGGTCGAGAGACTCCATTTCGAACGCCGACCACGACGGGCCAACCCAACACCAGGAACGGAACGCCCGAATCAACACCCGGGCCTGCCCCCGACGTGGACGGGTCAGGTGGACTGCCGAACGGTCCTGGTGTGATGCCTGGCGATCTCACTCCTTCGATATCCAAGTATCCCCTACAGTTCAACCCGCTCGAGCGCGTCTACGTCGGGCCGATCACCTCGCCCCCAACGAACGACTGGAATCCGCATTACGAAGACCCTGAGCCTGGGAAGCGACTCGCCGATGTTGCCGTCCACAATTCGACCATCGAGGACTGGGTCGTGAGCCCGCCCCGCACGGAACACCGGATAGACGGTCTCGAGCTCACCGTCGACGGCGATGGGAGGTTCACGGCGGCGGGCGGCCTCCACTACCGAGACAAATGCGGCTACTTCGGAGTGAACCATCTCTTCGTTAGGGGACCGCTCGCGGCGATCTCCCTCGCGTACAGCCACGACCCTGCCTGTTCCGAGAGCGAGATTCGCGACGGTGCGGGCTTCTGGTACGGGCCAATTTCGGTGACGGGATGCCTCGACGGAGACTTCGATACGCTTCGCATCACCTTCCTCAACGGGAACACGAATCTCCAGGATACCGCTTCGAACAACACGTTGGAATTCGAGGTCTAGTGGCCGGCCACCCTCCACGATCACTCAACTCGCGCTATGACTCACTGGTCGACCGCCATCGACACCCACCCTGGGTGGAGGAATTCTCGCGAGTACTGAGTTCGTTACAACTCGAAAGAGGGGTGGGTAGCACCAACCCAAGTCGGGTACGCCCGCCGCCCGCTCATTTGTTTCCCCCGACGCGGTGCGGGAGTCGCCTGCCTCCTCAACTCAACCAGTCCGCACGACGCGAGGGACCCCGCCAGGCGAATCTCCGTTCCTGGAGGACCCACGATCTATGAGTGCCGAAACGGACACCAGCGCCAGCTCGATGAACCGCCACCATCCCCTCAGTGTGCATCACCAATCTGTTTTCGTCACAAGCGATCGGGACGACGAAGCCCAGACTACCCAGAGGAACACCGAGACGGAGACCGTCGACGAGGCTGGGTTGCTTGCCCTCGACGACGAACCCTTCGAGACCACGCTCTTTCACCACGGAGTCGACATCGATACCCGGGAGCGACCCTCACGATTCGAGACCGGCGGCTCAGATGAGTTCGTCGACGACCGTCCACTCTCTGCAATCCGCGTGCAGAACGGTGAGAAACCGGATCCCGAGGATGCACCTGGCCTCCAGGGAACGCTGTTTGCGGATACCGCCGTCGATCAGCGAACTCTCGGTGGGGACCAAGCCACCGCCCGCTTTATGTTCGAGGCCGACCAGCGCCGCCAACAGATCGGCTCTCGCGAACAGGACGGGTCTCGCGCACACTCTCAGTGAACCCCCCTTTTGCTACAATCTCGTCACTGGTGCTCGCGCTCGTTTATATCAATGGACGATCTATGAAGCGTAAGGAACCCGTCCATGACCGCCGACAGCCCTTGGGACGACGACCGTAGATTCTACGGCGAAGACGACTTCGGTGACACATACTTTGAAGACGAGCACTACGACCCCAACGATCCTGCCGAATCCTTCGTCGACGAAGCCCCGCGATGCTCCCAATGTGATCGCCCCACCGACTCCGATCGAGACCGCTGCGAGGCATGTAAGCGCGACGCGGAACTCGAATCGGAGAATCCCTATAGACCTCTCCACGACGACGTCTCCGTGACCTACGAGAAACGCATCGACGATCTCGCGTTCGCTGTTGTACCCGCGAAATCGCGCTTCGAGGCGATCGTCAAGGCCACCCTCGCGTTCGACGCTCGAGAGAACGCCCCCAAGACGCCCGCCGGCTACGACGGTGTAACTTTCGAGCTCCTCCACGAAGCCGACGAATCAGATATCCGTCCCTTCAACATCGGCTGGGGCGCACTCCCTGAAGCCGTCCCCGTCGCGAGCGAGCGCGGCCTCGAACTCTTCAACAAAGCCCACAACCGCACCGACTGGTGCGATCGTCTCCCCGAAGGCACTGAAGTTGACCTCGAACCCGAACCTGACATCTACCTCTACGATGAGGACGGAACCGCGATCTGCCGTGCTGGGCAGTTCATGGGTCTCATCGACGGATACAACGTCCCTGATGACTCCCGCGACTATACCCGGCCCGAGTACGGCAGCACCGACGAGGAACTGTGGATCGTCCCGGCGTTTTCACTTGATGTGCATCCCACTATCTCCAACTTCTTGTGCTGGGGAGGAAAAAGACCCACTACGATTGGTGCTCGGGGCGTGCGACGACCTGGCTGGTAACCAGCGTCGATGACCACACCCCGAGGGGGTTTTTCCTCAAGTGTGCTTTGTTTGTTAGCTTGCTGTACCGGCCCTTTCTGACGCATCCGATAAAAAGGTCCTGTCCGGGAGTTACGCGCTGTCCGACGGACGGCCGACGCGTGAGTGGTGTTGTAGGCTGCGGTACAATCGGTATCAGTTGAGGGAGGCCTGCTGGTGTTTTATTACTACGGCGCTCGTGGACCACGTACCAGGTTGTTGAGCGATAGGCGGGCGTGCGGCCGATGAGAGTTATCAGTGGATGGAGTGACTGCTCTGCTATCGAATCATTCTTTGCCGAGTTGGCTGAGGAGCGGATCGGGGAGGCAATGCGAGCGTAAGTTGCGCTAGATGTGAGTTAGAGTGTTTCCTTGGGATTCGCATAGCGAGGTCCGTTCGGCCCCAGTGTAGTGGATTTCCGTCTCGCTATTGGGGGGCCTGTGTCCGGTTGGATGATTTTATACCGATGTATGCGGGGAGCCACGACAGCATTTGATTCACCCAGAGGGTTATAGCCCGCCCCGGAATCCGCCCGCTAACGAGGGGCCAGTCAGAGGTCTTCTCGTGTATGTTTGCGCGGGTTGCTCCCGGGTTTGGGAGGTGTCAGCGTCGTGGTCGACGCCTGGACCGGAGCCGTTCCGGCGGCGTGCAGTGCCGGGCGGGTTGCGGAAATCCTTGATGAGATACAGACAGGACAGGAGCCCCGCGGGCCACCGGGATCCGAGCGCGGGGGTCGGAGCCGGCGCTTGTGCATGGGTGTCGCGCTCGTGTGTGGCTGCTCACGCGTGGGTTTGTGCAGCTGGGTAAACCCCAAGGGGGGTTGGTTGGGCTTTGTCTGCGCGGGTGGTGAGGCGTTTCTGTGGCCGGGGCGAGCGCACGGGGCCGGTTCTGATGGCAACAGCGGGCGGGGAGCCGCGGTGACGGGCGTGCTGGCCGCCCGGTGATGAGTTGGGTTCCGGCGGGGCCCTGTGTGCTCGTCCGCCTCGCCCAGTTCCCCCGTTTGTTTGCCGCCGCGCAACCCCCCTGCTCGCCTTGGTCCCCCCCGTTTTGCGCCGCGCAAACACCCCCCAGCTAACCGGGGCATCCCACCCGCCCCAGCTACCCCCTCCCCCCACCAAGGGACACCAAGGGCACACCAAGAGCACACCAAGGGCACACCAAGGGCCCCCACGTTGCCCCCCACGTTGCCTTGGTCCCCCCTTGGTGGGGGTGTTTTTTTGACTCATTTTTAGCTTCTTTTAGCGCCTTGCGTTTGGCACCGTGCAAAGGCGGGCGCGGGCCGGTGTGAACTGGTGCATACTCGCCGAGGAAGATAAAAGCCGAGTCGGGGCGTGGGCCTCAGTCGGAGGTTGCGGGCTGGTCGGCGTCGTGGCCGGCGGCCGCCTCGCCTTGCGCCGCCACGCGGGCGCCGGCGTCGCAGAGGTCCAGCCGCTCGCGGAGGAGTGAGCGGTCACTGTTGGCCGTTGACTCCCTGTCCGACGGGAACGCCGGTGAGTTTCCATTTCAGGCGCTGGGCCAGTGATGCTTCGTCGAGAAGGCGCTGGCGCCGCTCCTGGTAGGACGGTTGTGTCTCGCGGAGTTTGTCGGGCAGCGCCTCGATCTGCTCTTCGACTTGGCTGCGGCGGGCGAGTTGCGCTTCGAGCTGATCGATGCGGGCCTCTTTGTCGGCGATGCGGTCGCGCAATGCGTCCGTGTGCTCGCGTGTTCGCAGCACCTCACGCATGTATTCGGAGCGGGACACGCCAGCGTCGTCGGCTTCTGCTTCCAGTTCGGCGAGCAGCTCGCCGGGGAGCCGTACCGTGATCTGCTCCATATCCCGTCTGGGACACGCCGTAACACATTAATTTTAGTCCCCCTCCGGACGCGGCCCTGCACTCTCCCGATCGGGGGCTATCATGGCCCCCGTGGAGCTCCACAGCGCAACTCTCCCCAGGAGGACGCGTGCTGCCGCTGTGTTTGCTGAGACGGGTTGCACCGGTGCCAGGGGCGCGACCGCGAGCTTCTCCCAGGCGCCCCTGGGCCGTGCGTCGCTGGATCCCCCCGATGTGGTCCGCGCCGCGTTCTCCGACGTCCATCTGTCCGGCGCGGGCGTCGCCGGCGCCCGTCTTGAGGGCAGGACACAGTTGGCCCCGACGGCCCGGGTGCGGATGTGGCCCCGGCGAAGCATTGCCGAGCCGAGCCTGATGGGCACCCAGCTGCCCCCATCGCGGCCGTGGGTGAGCGCGCCGACGCGTTCAGGGCCCGTGCCGCCTCGGTCGCAGAGAGCCGAGCCCAACGCGCCTGGAGTTATGTCGCGAGATCGTCACTCCCTCAGCGAGCTGGGTCTCCCTGTCGGAGAGAGTGTAGCGGTGGTGACGCCTGTCCCGGTCGACCGTGGGGGCCTTGTGGGGGCACGCGGGTGCAGGGGCATGCTCCGATGTGTCCGGGGGAGCTGGCCGCCCGCTGTTGGGCAGACGGGGCTGAGGAGACGGCCCTGGCGGACGGTTCTGCGGTCTCGCCTGGGGCGGCGCTGGCGTCGTGCTCTCTGGCCCAGTCAGAGGCCTAATGGTGTATGCTGGGGTCACTGTTGTGTTGGCAGGCGTCAGCTTCGTGGTTCGGCGGTGGAGCCGTTCCGCCCGTATGTGATGCCGGGGAGGCTGCGGAGGAGTCTCATGAGACACAGCCCGGCCCTGCGCTCTGCCTCCCCGGGACTCCGAGGGTTCGTTCTCGTGGCTCAAGTGAGAGCGCGCAGAGAGCTGCTCAGGCGCGTCCATCGGGAGAGGGGGGAACCCAAGGGGGCCCAGCGTCTCGGCGTCAGTCGTCGGGCTTGCGGAGGCTGAGGCGTTCCTGCAACAGAGTGAGTGCCAGTCTTCTTGTCGATGCCAGCAGCGTGTCCACGGCGGGGGGCGCGGGGCTGCCGGCGGCGCTGGCGAGAGGGTCACTGCCCCCCGGGATTCACGAGTATGTTCGACTCCCCTGGATCGGCTTTCAGTCGGGGCCGGGTTCGCGTGCTGTTCAAACAGTCCCCGCGCCCCCACCGAGCGGGTCGAATCGCTGGAGCGCGAGGGCGAACGCCGGGAAGAGCAACTCGGCGAGGTGGGGGAGGCGCTGGTCAAGGCCCGGAATCAGGCCGGTGTGCTCGGATCTGTCATGACATAATGACCCCGCTTGGCGGGACGTCTCGGCGGTTCGGTGCCGCTCGCGCCGGATTCGTGCATACTGTCATCCCACTATCATACAGGATGACGCGCGGCGGCGGTTAATTCAGCAAGCCGGTGGGGATGGCCTCCATCGTTGGGTACTCGCTATTTCAGGCGCGCCCGCGGCGAGTTGGCGCTGGAGTGGGTGAGACACCGCCACACGCGCCCCAGGGCCCGGCCGACGACAGACAGCGGCGCTGCGCGAGTATTATGATGATTTGACTGTTGGATAAGCCGCGCTAGACGCACTCAGGGGATTCCACCTCGGCTGCGAGCGCTACAGTAGGATGCCAGTCAAGAAACTAATCGCTCCCTGGGCTCCCGAGATGGCGCTCGGAAGTCCCCTGTGCTCGATGATGTCGGCGATGATATGCGTCCAGACAGCCAATAATAACAGTCCATAGAATTGCCGCGTAGAGATCCAACTGATGGAGCCATCTCGGGCCGTCGATTGCGACGGTGAGGATGTCAAATAAATCCACGCTAACCCCAGCCCCCCCACAAGCGCCGATGACCACAAGTGGTAGAATCCAGGATGGATTGGCTCGTACATTCACAGGTCGTGGTGGCGGTGGAAGCCGCAAGAACGCAGGCCGTGCGTTTCTGAGTGTGAAACTCCCCGATAGCCCGTTGCACGGTTGCAACATTAGCTCGGACCTATTACAATTCAACTATTAGTGGTCAAAATAGTCACTTTAACTGATCGGAAGCTGGCTCAACGGTATGCCAACAACCAAATCCGGCACTGGTAATGACACGGCTGAGACTCATGAAACTGCTGTTCGCAAGTACCTGCGAGCTCACGGTGTGATCGCCGAGCCAACTCATTTGACTGTTGGGCCACCTGTCCGACTCAGGTGCCGCCGCCTGAGAGGTATCGCGCTCAGGCGGCTCTCTTTCGTGCTCGTGTGTTGACTCATAAGGGTGAGACTCCGGCTGAGACGGCTACGTCTATCAAGAATCAGTACATCATTGGGTCGGCACCGCCGATGGATGGTCAGTTTCAGGCCCGCCTGTCCCGTCCGGCGAACTAATTTTGAACCTGCAACAGGGTATGATAGAGAGACGAGCGTATACCCCCCGTCTGTGTTGCAGCGGGCAACGTGGACGCTGGTGGTCAGCGGTTTAAATTCCCAGCCAAGGATGTGGTTGTTGGACACCCCATCGCGAGTTATGGCCCCTCCGCTTCGATCTTGTTCGTTACCTCATATTGGAATAGGTGTGGTTCAGAGCGCATGTGTGGCTCGATAGATTCTTGAAACCGCTCGAGATGGCTACTTGAATCGTGTGACTCGACGGCCGACCAATCTTTGTACTGCTCAATTATCCGGGCTACTGTCGGCCTCTCGATGTCGAATGTTACTCTGTAATCGATAACGCCAGGTTCTTTTCTAGATTCGACCGCCATCCGTTCAAGTATATCGCTGGCCTTCGGCTTCGAATCTGATCGTATGGGAACCTCCGAATGGATCACGATCATGATTGTGCTGCGACTCGAAGCTCACGCAACAGATCAACTACGCTAAGATGGCTGTGACATCCGTCAGGCCCGGGTAGGGTCGTGCGAGTTTCGGACAGCATATTTGTGATTTTTGCTCTCACTCGCTTATATTCAAATTCTTCGTATATTAAATCTGCGTTCACTATAGAAATCTCTTACCTAATACGGATATTAGCTTGGTCTCCGAAACAAACGTGATCAAGTACGCATCATCAACTCAGTTGTTTAAACAGCACGTACATGTACCAACAATCACTAACCGGTGGGATATTGCTGAACAAACCGTGTTATACAGACTATTTTAATAATATATGCATATATCTCGAGAACTCTTAAATAGTTAGAATAAGTCCTGTTTGAATATGGGGTCTGGTTCGAAAGCTTTCGACGCAGATATTGATGATTCGCTGCCGAGAGGATTACGCTCTATTGAAGCCTTACACGACCCGTTCGCGTGGTATCACAAAAACCGCCGTGCGTCGTCAGTACAGTACGACGACCATCGCGGTGTGTACGATGTATTCAGTTACAAGCAGGTGAAAGAGGGCTTACAGAACAGCGAACAGCTCATCAGACCGCCGTTGGCGGGTGATCAGACGAACAACGCACTATCGTACTTCGATACCGCGATGATTTGGTCCGATGGATCGGAGCACAAGGGGGTAAAAGGAGAGCTATTCAGATACTTCAGCCCGAGAATGTTGAAAGGAATTGAGGAATCTATCGTCTCTATTACCGAGGCACAACTAGATACTGCGCTAGACGACGGCGGTGAATTCGACTTCGTGGACGAGTTTGCCGTTCCGGTTCCGCTCCGTGTTATCATGAGTATCGTCGGCATTCCACAGGAAGATCATCAACAGCTTCTGGAGTGGTTGGAGACGTTTCGGTCTGTCATGACGAGCGAAGATAGCGCGGAGGGAAGCCTCAAAGGAAAGCATATGACTGCGGCTGCCGAGTACTTTGAGACGCTGGTTGACGAACGCAGTTCAAGCCCGCAAAACGATCTCATCTCCGAGTTAGCCCAGGAGACGAATCTTACCAACGAGGAGATCGGATCGAATTGTTTCGACTTCGCGCTTGCCGGCCAAGGAACGATGTCGGAATTACTGGGCAACGCGATCTATATATTAGACGAACAGGACCTCGTTGGAAACGTCGACGAGTACGATTTCGAGATTTTAGTCGAAGAGGTACTCCGGTATAGGAGCCCGCTCCAAGCCCGAGCACGGAAGACCACTGAAGCAGTTACGTTGGATGGAACGACTATTCCGGCGGACGAAACCGTGATCCTATGGATCGGAGCCGCAAACCGTGATCCGGCCCGTTTCGACGAACCGGACGCGTTCTGTCCGCACAGAGACCCCAAGCACTTAGCTTTCGGCAGTGGGGCACACAGTTGTATCGGTGCACCGATAGCCCGGATGGAGGCGCCGATAATACTGCGGACGTTCTTTGATACTATTCGAGACTTCAGTCTCGAACAGGATGCACTTGTTCCGAAGCCGAAGGCCTCAAAACTCGGGTTCGATCGAATGCCGATCCAGGCAGAAGTATCAATAGAGTGACTTATCGATAGAGCACGCGGCCGGCAGCCCGTCCTAGCCCGTTGATACCGGCTCTCTACATGTGTTAATACCGGCTCTCTGCATATGTACTATACTCGCACGATCGTACAGTAGTAGTTTCATAAAAGTGACCGGTGTCGATATGTCCTCTGCATGAGTACAATGTTTAGAAAATTTATACAGTATAATCAGTGCCGGGGAGACTGATACAGTAATGGTAGACAGTAACAATCCATGCCTGAACGCACTAATTTGTTTCTTATACCTATGCCAGGAAAACACCTTAATACCTCAAGCGAAAACAGTGTATACGATACGTATGAATGAAATGAGAGAGAGTAGCGAAAAAGACAGACACCAAGACTCAACCGAGTCGATACGCGGGGACACGGTGGGCGAAGCGGACTCGTGGCGATCAAGGCGGCAAATACTCGCAACGACAGCCGCTGGAACCGGAACGGCATTGGCGGGGTGTTCCGGGGCCGGCGGCGGCAGCGGGCCGGGCTCTCTGACGGTATCGGTGTTTGGTGGCGCGTTCAAAGATATTCTCGACGAGACTCTCTTTGCACCGTTTGAGGAGGAAACTGAGATTACGGTACAGTCCGAGGCACAGGGAGGGGCTGCGGATGTCATCCCCAATCTTGAGGGTGCCGTCCGCAACGGCAATGCGCCGGTCGACCTACTGATAATGACGGTTCCTGGGGTTCTGCGCGGTATTAATTCTGATTTGTGGCACCGCTGGGCTTCAGACGAGTTCGAGAATACGCAGTTCATCGAAGATGACCTGATGACCCACGACGACGGGGATCTCATCGGCGTCGGGTCGATGGGATGGTTTATTAATCTCGTTCACAACACCGAGGAGTTTGGCGGATCATTAACATCGTGGAATTCGCTGTGGGATTCACAGTACGAAGAGCAACTCGCAATGATGTCGCCGGCAGTTACCGGGTTTCTGCCGGATATCACCGCGGAAGTTCGACTGAACGGGCAGGACCTACTCGACACCGAGGACGGAATCAGGGAAGTGTTCGAGGAGCTAAGCGGTATCGTTCCCCAGTCGGCGCTGTGGTACACGAACGAAGCGAATTTTCAGTCACGTCTCGCCAGTGGTGAGATTCCGGCCGGTATGCTGTACCACGATATTACACGTGTGCTTCGGGTCTCACAGGACGCTCCCGTTCAGAGCACGTTTCCTGATGAGGGCTCCGTACTCGGGTCCGGCCGGTGGGTATCGCCTCGCACGACCGAAAACACGGAAGCAGCAAAGCAACTGATCGAGTACGCCTCGCGTCCCGAGACGCAAGATCGGATCACAAGGGAGTTGTTCACCTTCCCAGCGATCGAAGAGCAACACAGTTCTCTCAACGATGAGGAGTACGCTCGCGCCGCCGGTCCGGGTATCGAGGAGGCTATCATTCCAAGCTTCGAGTTGTACGTCGAACAGGAGCAGTTAGTCAATCAACTGTGGAACGAACTCATCGTCCAAGGACAATAGCATGTCACGTGTTGTTCTTGAAGCTATCACGAAACGATACCCCGGAGACGTTGAAGCGGTCAGCGGCGTGTCGCTTGTCGTCGATGATGGCGAGTTCGTTACGCTTGTTGGACCGAGCGGTTGTGGCAAAACGACGACACTGCGCACTATTGCTGGATTCGAGCAGCCCACGCAGGGGTTCGTCGGTATAAATAACAACCGTGTGAACACCGTCCCACCCGACAAGCGTGACATCGGGATGGTGTTTCAGGACTTTGCCCTTTTTCCTCACAAAACTGTAGCCCAAAACATCGGCTACGGACTGCAAGTTCGTGGCTACGACAGCGACCGTATCGACGACCGGGTTAATGAGATGCTTGAGTTGGTTGAGTTGCCGAAGACGAGAGACCGCATGCCCGACCAACTCTCCGGAGGACAACAACAACGAATCGCACTTGCTCGCGCTGTAGCCCCAGAGCCGGACGTGTTGTTGCTTGACGAGCCGCTTGCGAGTCTGGACAAGAAACTTCGCGAGACCATGCAGGTCGAGTTGCGGCGCATTCAGCGAAAACTAGATATTACGACGATACTTGTCACACACAATCAAAAGGAGGCGCTGACGATGTCTGACCGAATCGCCGTAATGAACGACGGGGATTTCGAGCAAATCGGAGCTCCGGAAGACGTGTACTCGAATCCGGCTACCCCTTTCGTGGCTAACTTCGTTGGAACTGCCAACATTTTTTCCGGGACCGTCTCGGCTATCGAAGATGGTCTCGCGACCGTCGACTGCGGCCAGGCTGTAATGAAATCCAGAGACACCGAAGACGTTGCGCTCGGGGACTCAGTGTCCGCCGTGTTTCGCCCGGAACACCTGTCAGTGGATACCCGAAAGACGGCTGCAGATGGCTCTGGAGACGGGAGCACGGTGTTCGACGGAACAGTCGCTGTCAAACGATACACCGGCGATCAGATCGAATACCACGTGAATACGGGTACCGGCGACTCTGTGATCGGCGTCGAGCGAGTCGATGAGACAAATGCCGGAGAGGACGACGATATTCAACTCCGGCTGTCAGCCACCGATTGTCTGTTGTTAGCTCAATGAGCACCGAAGAACCAACCCTCGGTGAGAGTATCATCGAGAACGATATCTGGCCGCGGACGAAGTACCTAATCGTCTCGTATCCAGCGGCCGTGTTAGCGCTGTTCTTTGTGCTTCCTCTGCTGCTGTTGGTAGTGGTAAGTACGTTCGAAAATATCGAGGGGGGCTTCTTTCAACCGGCGTTCACCTTTGAGAACTATGTGCGGTTTTTCGGGAGTGACTTGTTCCAAGGGCGGATGATATACACCCTCCAAGTTGCGGGGTTGACAACCGCCTCCTGTTTGGTGATCGGCTACCCCCTCGCATACTACATTGCTAGTTTGGATAGCGAGCTGTGGCGCCGAGTGTACCTCTCGATAATAATCTCATCGCTGTTTTTGACCTTCATCATCCGCGCGTTTGCGTGGCAGGTCCTCCTATCGAGTGATAGCATCGTTCCGACAGTCGCATCATCGCTCGGCATTCTTCAGGAACCTGTCGCGCTTGTCCCGAGTTACATGGCGTTGATCGTGGGCATGGTCTACGTGTTTTTGCCGTTCATGGTGCTGACACTCTATACAAGCATCCGTGAGGTTGATGATAGTCTTCAGGAGGCTTCGCGGAGCCTCGGCGCAATGCCGCTTACAACCTTCCGGAACGTTACACTCCCGCTGACAAAGGGCGGGATCGTCAGTGGATCAATGTTGGTTTTCGTGCTTTCGTTGGGCGTGTACGTCCTTCCACGGATCCTCGGTAACCCACCGCAATGGACCCTCGCAGTATTAATCGGCAATCAAGTCGGGGTTGAAGGGAACATACCCTACGGAGCCACAATCAGTATCGTGTTGTTACTCGTTGTCGGCGCCATCCTCGCAGTCGGTTGGTATCTGCTCGGTGGAGAGCGGAGGGTATCGATATGAGTATCGCTGACGGCGTTGATCCAAACGTTAGGGACCGACTCACGGCAGGCATCATGCGCGTGTTCGCATGGGTCGTCCTGCTGTTCGTGCTCATGCCGCTGGTGGTTATTTGTGCGATGGCTTTCACAAGCGGCGAATTCCTCGTGTTTCCGCCGGAGGGGGTTTCACTGCGGTGGTTCGGGGAGCTCACCAGTTGGCTAGATGCCATTCGAAACAGTGTTGTCGTTGCCATTCCGGCAGCCCTCATCGCAACTACTGTCGGAGGAACCGCGGCGTACAGTCTTGACCGTCACGATTACAGGTTCGGCCGAGCCCTGGCCGCTGCTGCAACAGTTCCGATCATGCTCCCACCGGTGATTGTCGGAGTGATGTTTATGACCTTCTTTATCACCATCGGCATCTCCGGGAACATATGGAATCTGATCCTCGCTCACTCAATCTTTTTGACGCCGTTCCCGTTCATTCTGATCAGTCAGGGGCTGGCGGACTTAGATCAAAGCTACGAGGAAGCCGCCCGGAATTTGGGGGCCTCACAGCTACGTACGGTTCGAACGATCATATTCCCGCTCGTTAGGGCGAACGTCATCGCCGGGTTTCTGTTCGCGTTCATCTTGTCCCTGAATGAATACATTATCGCTTGGCTACTGTCGGGGTTCAGCATACAGACAGTGCCGATACAGATCTTCACGAGTCTCAGATATAGCTACTCGCCGGTGATCGCAGTGATCAGTCTGCTGTTCATTATAGTCACCTTCGTCGGCCTGACGATCGCAGACTACCTCGCCGGAGGCCTATGGGAATGAGTCGGATATCAGCCCAATTGAATACGAGACAGAAGCACCCATGACAGACACGAATCAAAACGATGTCCCGGAGTTATCATTTGCAAACACTGGAACATTTCTCAAAGCTCCTGCAGCGGACCCATCGGAGCTCACCGCTGACACCGATGTGGCCGTATTCGGCGCTCCGTTTGACGGGGCCGTCTCTCGGCGACCGGGAACACGGTACGGGCCGCAGGAGCTCCGACAGGCGAGTGCTTGGTATGACCATTTCGCCGGAGGCGCTGACGGGGCCTACAACGCCGACACGGATCGGCACGTCGCCCATGAGGCGGTAACGCTGTGCGATTGTGGAGATGCACCGACCGTCCCCAACGACGTCGAACGGACCAGAAAACAGGTCAAGCGATACGCCGAGACGATCGCTGAGACGGCTTTCCCGATCATGCTCGGTGGCGATCATTACCTGACGTATCCAGCGTTCGATGGTTTCGCTGAGACGGTTGACGGTGACGTCGGACTCATCCACTTGGATGCGCACAGCGACACGATCGATGGCAACGAGCTGTATGGCGATCACTGGCACGGCTCGCCGATGGCTCGCATCAACGACCTGCCCGCCGGGAGCTATCGGAATCACGCTATGATCGGGATCCGTGGGTACGAGCGAGAGGGGTTCAGAGACCGCGTTGATTCGGAGGGGCTGCTCGTCAAGTACGCCCGAGACGTTCGCAAGGACGGTATCGATGCGGTGATTGCGGAGGCTATCGATCACGCGAGTCAGGATACCGAGGCGGTATATTTGACTGTCGACATCGATGCCGTTGACCCGGCGTATGCGCCAGGAACCGGGACGCCCGAGCCAGGGGGGCTGACAAGTGTCCAGTTCTTACGAGCGATGGATCTACTCGGGGCGTGCGATGACGTTGCGGCGATGGATTTAGTCGAGGTTTCACCGCCAGTAGACGATGCTAGCGATACAACAGCTATGTTGGGAGCCAATGCCGTAACCAGGTTCTTCGAGGCCAAGTTTTGTTGATGAGTGAAGTACTTGTTTTGCCGTCAAGCCTGCACACACACCCGGAGAACGACCGGATACACAGATGACAATCCCGGACACCACAGACCAAATTACAGAGGTCGTGGACGGCGTGTTCGACCTGACACTGACGAACGACCCGGCGCGTTATCGTTCGTTTCTGTTTGACTGGGAGGTCCCAACGCTGGTTGACACTGGGCCCAGCGAAGCGACCGAAGCGCTACTGAGTCGGCTACGGTCGATCGAAACCACGCCCGAACGGGTGATACTGACACACGCTCATCACGATCATGTCGGCGGATTCGACGCGGTCGTCGAAGAGTACGACGTAGAAACATGTGTCCCCGAGCAGTCGGAGCTCCAAACGGAACATCGGCCGGACGAGCGTTTCTCACACGAGGCGTCCGTCGGACCGTTCACCGCGGTTCATATCCCCGGCCACTGCGAGGACAATTACGCGCTCGTCGCTGCCGACGAACCGGTGGCCGTCATGGGCGATGCGGTAATCGGTTCGGACTGGCGGGGGCTTCCGGAAGGGTATTTTATACCAGTAGAGGGCATCTACTCCGACGACTTGGTGCGCGCGGAGTACTATCTTGAGCGGCTACAGGAGTACGCGTTCGATGTTGGCCTCGTGTTTCACGGCTCTTCGGTGTTCGACGATGCGCGGACAAAGCTGGATAGGTTCCTTGATTTCCCAAATAAGGGCAGTTGGGACGACAGACTCTAACCGGACGTACCGAAGACCACGTCATATGCCATTCGAGACATCAAACCTCATCGCAAACGATACGCCCGTTCCAGAACAGGTCGAAACTGAACGCTTCGTTATTCGACCGCTGCGAATTACAGATGCGGAGATAGACTGTGCGGCAGTGATGGCGAGTCGTGAGCGGATCCGAGGAACGTTCGGCCCGGAACATCGGTGGCCGTCATCGGATCTCACACTCGAACAGAACCGGATCGACGTCGCCTGGCATCAAAAAGAACATCAGCGCCGTGATTCGTTTACGTATTCGGTTTGCGATCCCGGTGAAAGCGTGGAGTTGGGATGCCTCTACGTGCAGCCCACGCGGAGGGATGAGTACGAGGCGGCAATCTATTTCTGGACAGCCGAGGCCGCCGTGGAGATGGGGCTCGCCGGTGCTATCGAGAGCCGCCTCCGGAAGTGGATTTCAGACGACTGGCCATTTACCAAGACGGCATACCCCGGCCGCGACATCCCGTGGTCTGAATGGGGGCCGTCTCACGAGTAAGCGTCCAGTTCCCCCGCCACCAGTGTTCGATCAGGAGTGACACGTAGTTATCGAGAAAACTGATTGATACTGTGGCCTACAGTATGTATAGACAACACAGGTATACTTAATACCGTTCAAAATAACAGTCTATTGTAAAATGATACCCACAACTGACGATCCAATCGGTGACAATCCGGCGTTGATAGTTATTGATCCGCAACAAACCACCTCTGAAAGTGAGGAAGCGATGAGTTCGGGTGCGGCATCGATTCCTGGGGGTAGAGATGCCGTGATGGAAAACATCAACACCGTCGTTGAGCACGCTCGAAGCGCTGATATCCCGATTATTTGGGGCAAAGAGCTACACCGACCCGACTTTGCTGATTACGGCGCAGAGATCGAATCGTGTGAGCCGGAACACGGGATCGTCGGAACGCGTGCCGAGCAGTTCGATCCGATTCTTTCGATAGACGAGGATGACATGGAACCCGCGGAGTACGTGATTGTCAAGCGTAGATACAATTTCTTCCACCGCACGGATATCGAGCACATCCTTCGGACGTACGACATCGATACCGTGATTCTAGTTGGATTTATGACGAATATATGCGTGCATTATACGGCCCACGGGGCCCACGAGCATGACTACGCATTCAGGGTTGCTGAACAGGCAACAGCCGCGCCGTCACAGGATCTCCACGAGACCGGGCTCAAGTGTATGCGGTATCTCCAGCCCCGAGGCATACAGGATATAACTGATATTACCGCTCGTCTCGAGGAATACGATGGAAATCAGCTCGTCAAAAGAGTCAAAGAGAGCGGACAAATCACACCCAAAACCGGCCCGGTGTAGTCTGATAGAAGTTCGGCACCCTCGACATCGAATTGTAACGTTTAGTGTAATCTATCTATAGGTCAAGGAAAATTTAAAATGAGTCTTTTAGCCCAATATAAACATGAAACGAAAGAGATGTATCAAATAGCCTATTTAACACTCGTGGAGCGTGTCATGGGATGACGATAGAACGCTACGTTGCGAGTTCTGCCGCCGCGTCGCGGAAGAGCCCGTTGAGAATCTCGGGCGTCGTCGGCCTCAGGCTCGGTCGTCGCCATGTCGAACAACCACCATGTGCGGAACTTCCAGAGCTTTTCGCACACTCGGCCGGTGAGCGGGGAATCGGCCTTGGCGCCGGAAGGGCGAGCGATTAGAATTATCGCCTATCGGCCGGGCGCCGGCTCCCTACACGCGCGCACTTAATCAACAGCCGGCACGTTCGCCCTCAGTTGTTGGTTAATCTCGGGGGCGACGGCCGGGGCGGCGCGAGGAACACCGGACGCACGGCTCCAGGTAGGGTCGCGGACGGAAGGAGGGGGCCGGACGGCGTTCTCCTCCAACGAAATCATCAAACTGCTCGCCAGACACGGGGTTGTGCCGGTCGGAAGAGGGAAGCCACACGATTTTCCGGCACGAGAACCCCGACACGGATGAGGGCCGGACCATGATGATCCCGAAGGCCGACCCGATTCCGACAGGGACGCTTCACAATATCGCCGACCAGGCCGGCGTTGACGATTTTTACGCGTTCTGGGAGTAGGCCAACCGGACGGTGTAATTCCGCGACAGTGTTCCGAGTCTGACAGCAGAGTACAGCGGGCTAATGAGTGGTTGGGGGGAATCTAAAATACAGCCCCCCTTCGTGTGATTACTCACTTATTGATTGAATTCTTGAATGGACCTATGATAGATGAGGATACCTCGATAGACAGAGAGAAAGTTTTTATTGACGATAATTATCGATGCAGGAATTGTAGAAAAAGGGCGACAAAGGCGATGTTATACTCAATCTGCATCATATTGTTCCAACGGCTAGAGGAGGAAAAGACAAGCGTTCTAATGCTGTTACTCTCTGCAAAGAATGCCACAAGGCAGCTCATTACCAGACTACTGCCCCATCGGTGAATCAATCAAAACTCAGCGACGCGCTTGATGAGCAGACCGAGGGAGAAAGTAGTGATGAAAACAAAGGCGGGGGGTATATTGGACAAACGGACTTAGGCGATGAGTTTGATCGACAGAATGAGAATGAAAATGACGGCGAGGATGAGAATGAAAATGACTAACCACCGGGCATTTAACATATTTTCCAATACGGCGGGATCCACATGGGATATGTAGCAGACATATTACGACTTCCGGCCGACCTCCTCAATAGATTGTAAACAGAGGCCGAGGAGGCCGACGTATCTCATTTGTGCACACGCCCGTGATATGCTCCGAACACGCACGGACACGGATCAAGGAAGCGTCGACGACGGCGAGGCATAACCAGCGACGGCGCCCCGACCGTGTGAGTCCATAGGCTCGGTCTTGACGTGACTCACCTCCCCCAGGGGCCCGCCTGCCGAGTCTGTCACGCGCGCTCGTATGGAGGCGGCCTTGACCAGCGGCGGAAGGGCAGGCTCGCGAGGAGCCCACCCCAGGGGCCGCTTCCTGATTCGACACGCGCGTGTACGGCGGAACTCGGCGGGAACTAGAGCGGCGACTCGGGGCTCGGGCCGGCGTTGGCACTCCCGAACCGAGGGCGAACGGCGGCCCGCGCCAGCGTCAATCGGCCGGATCCGGGGGGTCAGTCCCGCTGTTCGGCCCGCTCCCGTCCGGGGGGCCGGCGGTCCACGCCGCTAGTGACGGCTGTTCGGGCGGGGTCGGTGGCTCCGGGAGGGTGTAGCCAGCCGAAACCGCCAACGCCCACGTACTAGTCTCCCATACGCCACCGTTGGCGGTTTCCTCGGGTGTGGTGTCGACGACGGCCGGCTCGGTGCCGAGCCCGGCGAGTGCCCGGTACAGGTGCGCGCCGTGCTCGCCGGCCTCCTCGCGGCACTCGACGAGCTCGGCGTCGGCGTCGACGAGCCGCTGTAGCGTCGTCCGGACGTGTTCTTTCGAGACATCGGCGGCGGCGGCCAGCGCGGCGGCGGTGGCGTACTCTCGCTACTGGAGCGCCTCGACGACGAGCCCGCGAGCGACGACGGCCGGCCCGACGACTGTGACTGTGGCGACTGGAACGCGGACACGGAACTCCTGTGTTGGCCGCGCTACCGCGACGAGGTCGAGGCTCTCGCCAGCGTCGAGTAGCCACGACCGCCCGCGCGGGTAGTGGCTCGCCCGCGGCGTTCCCGGATCGGACTCTCTCCTTCTCTATCGTGTGGACCGCCGGGCTCGCCATCGCCGGCGCCTCGATGCTGGTCGCGATCGCGCCGCTGAGCCTGTGGGCGGCGAGCATGGCGCTCTTGCTCTAACGCACCTGAAAGGGAACGGATGTTGGGGGGGGTCTGGAGGCCCCGGAACAGGGTTACACAGCGGGGCGCGCCAGACGAGTGTCACAACTGTGAGTCCAGTATTAACCGTCGCCCCCGTTACGGCGACTGAGTTAGTCCTAGGCCGGTCGGTCTCGTGCCGGGCGGCCTCCGTCGGCGACGGCTCCGTCGCGGTCGTCGAGCCGTCGCCCTCGGGCCCGTCGCAGGTGGCGAGGTGCTGGAGGTAGCCTCGCTCCCCGTAGTCGGTTCCGCACATCGGACAGGAGCCGTCGCCGAACGAGCCGGCGACCGCGTCGTCCGTCGAGCCCGTGCAGCGCTCGCGGTGCTCGTCCAGCCCGACCGAGAACACGAACGCCTCGCCGCAATTGGGACAGCGCTCCATGCCGAGCGGTCGGGCGGCCGGTTGGTAACCGATTCGGCGGCTGTTGGTAATCACCAGCGCCGCGCGCCGTCGCGAGGAGGCCGGTCGTCCAGTCGAAAGGTGTCGCGGCCGGCGAGACCCGCTCCAGCAGGCCGCTCGCCATCAGTCGTCGGCGTCGACGCGAAGCCCGTGGGTGACGGCATCCGAGACCTCGCCGACCGCGAAGTCTGCGCGCTCAGCCTTCAGTGCCGCCGCTACCGTGAGGGTATGTGGCTATCGAGCGCTCTCAGCTCCAGCAACAGTGCCCGGCGGGTGAAGACGGCTCCCGACGAGACCACCGATGCTGCTTCCCCAGAGACAGCCCGTCCTTCTCGGGAGGCAGCCCACTCCCCCACCCCCCCTCCATCACACGCTCCCTCCCTTCTGGAACTGGTGACGGGGTGGAGGACAACTCGTGTCCGGAGATACGAGCGATTCTCCCTGTCGTCTTGCTACCTGACAGTATGGGGGTGACCGATACAGAGGGTGTATAGATCAGGGCTAGTGAAAATCCATCACCGATTTAGCATCTCGACAAAGCCGGCTCTACCCCTTCTGAGTGAACTGCCAGTGCCAACCTTTACCAGACCCCCTTCGGTAGACGACACTCGAAAATGTCACTTCAGTTTAACACAACAAACGGGCTGAAATCCACGTTCACATACGCCATCGGCATCTTTGCCGTTGTCGGGGCAGGCGTTGGACTCACTGGGGCCGTAGTAATTAACGTCCTCGGCAGTGGCAGCAGCATTTTCTCGGGTATCCTCTTGCTCATCGTAATCGGGGTGTCCCTCCTCATCGGCCCACCGATTGCCGGATACATCGGCATTCAAATCGCCGACCGAGATGGAGAAGCCGGAGCGCTACAGAGTTTCGCCGGAACCGCCAGCGGATTCCTCATCATGATGATTGTCGTGCTTCTGGCACTATTGCTAGGCATTGCCCTCACTGCAGGTGGTGGAGCCGGAACTGATGGCGGGACCGGCGGGGTGGACGGCGGCGCAGACCCCGGAACCGGTGGCAGTAGCGGTGGTGGATTCGACTTTCTTGAATTCCTCATCCCTGCACTCATAGTCGCAATCCCGACCGGACTCACCGGTGGTGCAGCCACCTACTTGCACGGTCGCTCGTCGTTCGCCAGCGGAACAACAGGAGGTGTGGATAGTGCTGCAGGTGGAGCCCCAGATATACCGATGAAGTACATCGGGGCAACGCTGCTCGTAATCATCGTCTTAATCGCTGGTGCCTTTGGGGTGATGGCGTTGATGAGTTCGCCAGCAGACAACCTCGAAGTCTCAGATGGGAGCGTCTATGCGCAGGACTCAATGTTCTACGCCGAAGGCACAGTCACCAATGCGGGAGATGTCGCGGCGACGGCGAATTTGACGATGCGTCTGAAGATTGATGATGAATACAAAGACGGCTTCGAGCACACCGACGACATTACCGTCGAGCCCGGAGAGCAAATTAGGGAAGACTACAGCCTCGGCAGACTTGATGACCTCAGCCAGACCGAACAGGAGCAAATTGTAAACAGCAATTTCGTTATCGAGTACTACATCAACAGTAATCTCAAATATGAGAGCTCCGCCGTCTCGTAATCTTGTGTGGATATTCGCGGATCAGCTCACGTCTCCGCGTCCCCCCGTGTGGTCCCACCGCAATCGGTATTTTTCTGTGTCTTCGACGCCCTCGGCGAGATAATGTCGTTGAGGAGGACAGGTCCGGGGATACGTCGGTCCGGGGGGCTGTCGTTGAAATGAGCTCTCCTGTGTAGTCGTTCCCACGATATGGTGTGAGAGGCGCCGAGAGACGCTAGGCGCCCGGCATCACCCACAAAGTACTGGGTGTACTCTCACCCGGTGACGGTGGCTACACGCCGGCGTGTGCGTCGTTACGACGGTACTGACACAGTCGAGCAGCGTCCAGCCAGGCCTGGTCAATATCGCGGGGGCTATCGTCGGGGGAAGCGGGATTCTGCTCGCTATCGCGTGGGTCGTCTATCTCTACCGGTAGGGGCCGGTATACCCCCCAGAGGCCGATACTTACACCGTCATCATGCGGAACGACAACGGGGAGACGCTTCTCGTGAACAAATGGAAGGCCCCGAACGATCCTGCCCTGCCGAGCGGATCAGCGTCGGGCTCGAACGGCGACGGTATCCCCGGCTGGTGTTAATAGAAAGGGAAGTTTAGCAACGTTGGTATTCATGCACAGCGGTACAGATGATATACTGAGCACTCGGAGAGGATTGGTTCGTGTTGGAACGCCGTGCCAGATACGCGCCGTGTATGCAGCTGCACATCCGGAATCTATCAGTGCCTGAGAACTCCCTCGTCTCGTAATCGGGTTGGAGG
>NZ_QMDX01000018.1 GCF_007421925.1 Haloglomus irregulare | reverse complement strand
CGGTCAGGTCGACGGCCTCCCCCTGCTTCGAGAGGAGGTCCGCCATCGCCTGCCCGACGTAGCTCAGCCGGGCCGAATCCCGCCCCAGCGCGCTCCAGTCCACGTGGATGTCGTCCGGGATGGCGGGTCCACCGGCGTCGGCCGCCTGCGCGGCGCCGCTCCGCTCGACCAGCCAGCTCGCGGTCTCCCGGGAGACGTTCAGCTCGTCCGCGATCTCCCCCCGCGAGAAGCCGCGCTCGGCGAGGGCCTGTGCGCTCTCGATGAGGTCGTCGACGTTCTTCATGACGGGCGTTCGACGCCACCCGACATGACCGTTCCCCCGCTCGCTGGACCTCCGAGAGCGGTCGCAGTTGCGAGCGTTCACCGGGGCCACCTTCGGGGTGCGTTGAGTCAGCGTCCGGGGGTACTGGGAGCGCTCGTTCGACATTCAGTACGGATCCGTTACGAGCGGAACGGACGACACGGCGACCTCGAAGGCGTTCGCGCCGCCCATCGGAGCCCACACCACGGCCGAGGAGCCTGGTGCCGGTGCTACGGCGGTCGTCGGCCAAAGGATGCGCGGGCAGGGTAGATCGAAGGCCGCTCTCCGCCTGCGACGTGATTGGGGTCGGGACCCGTGGGCGGGCACCGGTTTCGAGTTCGGGCTCGCCAGGACGGCAGGCGACCGGGCGGCTGTCAGTCCACACCCGTTCCGTCCGGTCGGTCGTGGATGCTCGCCTCCCGGGTCCGGAGGTGGTCCGCCGAGCGTCCGTTGCGAACGGCCAGCAACTCCGCAACGATACTGGTCGCGACCTGATACGGGGTTCCGCCGCCGAGATCCAGCCCGATCGGCGTGTAGAGGCGCTCCCGGTCCGCATCAGTCAGGTCGAGTTCCGCGTTCCCGACGCCGGCCCGCAGGTCCTCGAACCGCTCGTGTGGGCCCATGAGGCCGATGTACGGGACCGGTGTGTCGAGCAGCGACTCCAGGGCGAGCCGGTCGTCGACGAGGTTGTGGGTCATCAGCACGGCGTAGGTGTCCTCGTCGAAGGCGAGCGCCTCGGTCAGTCGGGTCGGGTTCGTCACCCGGACGCGGTCGGCGTGGGGGAACAGCGACTCGTCAGCCCGCCCTCCGCGGAAGGAGACGACGGTGACACGGAAGTCCGCCCGGCTGGCGAGTTCGGCCACCGGGTCGACGTCCGTGCCGCTCCCGAACAGGTAGAGCGCCGGCGGCGCGAGAACCGGGTCGCAGAACACCTCCACATCGCCGTCCGGACCCGGTATCGTAACCGTAGCTGCGGTGCCCCCCGCCAGCACCGCCTCGACGGCTTCAGCCACACTCCCCCGGAGCCATGTCGGGAGCCCGGTCACCGTCGAGAGGTCACCGTCTGTGGCGTACCACCGACTACCGACCGGCAGTTCGTCGCCCGCTCCCCCAACGACCGTTAGCGCCAGGCCGTCGTTGCCGGCCAGATACCCGTCCAGCATCGGCCGATGGCGCTCGTCGAGCGGTTCGAGCAGCACATCCACGACGCCGTTACAACCGAGGCCAGCTCCCCACCCCTCATCGTCGCCGGTGAGGTCGAACCGTTCGACCTGTGACGTTCCCGTCTCGAGTACGGTCGCAGCGAGCGTCCGGAGTCGGCCCTCGATACAACCCGCGGTGACGCTACCGGTATGACCGTCGCCCTCGACGAGCAACTTCGCTCCGGGGCGCCGGTACGCGCTCCCTGCGACCCCGACGACGGTCGCGAGTACGCCGTCACGGTCCGCATCCAGAGTTGCCGCTGCTCGTTCCAGAACCGTCGCCTCTGGGGCGCTCCAGCCGGCGTCCGGGCGGTCCTCTCTCATCCGTCCACGGCAGTGGCGGCCGATCCGACGATAGCCGGCGCAGTCCTGGTTTCGATACCGTCGGGGAGTGCCGGAAGGACCGTGGCCGCGCCCGGCACGGTCCTACCGCTTCGCGGGTGAGCGCGGCAGCGGATGTCCCGCAGGGCGTAACCCCCGGTGAGAACTGTGGTTCTCCGAACCATGTCGGTATCAGATTGCCCGTGCACCTATCAATCCACGGGACAGTAGGTGATACGTTCATACTGTAGCCGAACGAACGGTTCGATACCGTGTACCGATCGGGAACGAGTGCTGGAGGACGCCGGGACTCGGACGGTGAGACCGGAGAGTATCGGTCGTCGTCGGTGGCACGGGTCCTCGCCGAGCGATCCGTTCCGGCGGCGGGACGTGCCCGCCGGCCGGGCCCAGCGCCCGGCCCCGAGCTGCCTCCTCCTCCGCGGGGGGTGCCGTGACCGGCACCGAGCCCCGGGTCGTCGCGCCAGCCGACATCGAACGTGGGGGGTCGAGGCCGGAATCCGGCCACGAGCGTGTGGTGGGGGTGGTGCTCGCCGCCGGAACCAGCTCCCGTTTCGGTGACGGGAACAAGCTGCTCGCCGAACTGAACGGGACGCCACTGGTCCGCCGGGCGACGCAGTCGCTGCTCGGGGCGACGTCGGCCGAGGTCGTGGTCGTTCTCGGATACGAGGCCGACCGGGTCCGCGACGCGCTGGCCGAATGCGAGGTGCGGTTCGTGGAGAACCCCGAGTACGCCGCAGGCCAGTCGACATCCGTCGCCGTCGGCGGGGGAGCCGCACGCGACCTGGACGCGGATGCCGTCGTCTTCCTCCCCGGGGATATGCCGTTCGTCGGAGCCGGGACCGTCGATAGCGTGATCCGAGCATACCGGTCCGGGACCGCCTCCGCGATAGCGGTGGCACACGACGGCGACCGCGGGAACCCGGTACTATTCGATAGCCGACATTTCGGGGCGCTCACGGCCGTCGACGGGGACACCGGCGGCCGGTCGGTCCTTCTGGAGTGTGACGACGCAGTGTTGCTCGCGGTGCCGGACCCCGGCGTGCGGACCGATATCGACACGTCGGCGGACCTCGCTCGACACCGGTGAGCACCCCGACTCCCGGCCACCCCGGCGAGACGACGGTCGCGGTCGGCCGTCGAGTCCCGGTCGGCGTCGAGCGGTCAGGGAGCTCGGATCGGTCAACCACACGAACGGCGAGGACCGCCGGGAGCGCGGCGGCCGATGAAGAACTTCATCTACCATCACATGGGTGAGTACGACGGGGCGACGATCGAAGGGTTCCTCGAGTACGTGGGTGCGGAGCTCCTCGACACGTACTCCCAGATGGAAGCGGTGGCGATCTCGGCCGACGAGCTCCCGTTCGACGAGCGGTCCGTCCCCTCCGACGACGGCTTCGAGCCGAGCGAACTCGTCTTCGGCGTAGAGGATGGGCCGGCGGGGTACGGCGAACTGTACCTCACCCGGACGACAGACGGTACCACCATCGAGGAGCAGACGAGTGGCGTGACCGGGATCGAACTCGTGAAGGTCAAGGACAACTCCTTCACCGGATACGTACAGGACGAGTACACGACGCTGCCCGAGCGCGAGAACCGCACGCTTTACCTTGGACTCGACGTCCTCTGGACGTACGCCGACACCGAACACGCCCTGGGGACGGATACCGAGGCGTACGTCCCGGCAGAGCAGGTGCGTGATATCGCACAGGTCGTCTTCGACGAGCTCGATGTGAACTCCATCCAGCAGTTGATCTACCGGATCGGGCAGCGGGTTCTCAGGCGGTTCCCGCAGTTGGAGTCGGTGCGCTTCGAGGCGAACAACCGGACCTGGATCGGAGTCCGTGACGACCTGGAGGGTGACGGGAAGGTGCTTCGGGAGCCACCAAGACCCACCGGCTTCCAGCAGTTCTCGATGGACCGGAGCGATCTCGATACGGAGGCCGAGGAATGAGTGCCGGGCTCACGACACACGTACTCGACACCAGCCAGGAGGGCCCCGCGTCGGGGGTCGAGGTCACGCTCCAGCGAGTAGACCGGTCCGGTGAGACCGAGACGCTCACCGCCGGAACCACGAACGACGACGGTCGGCTGGACGAGCCACTGTTGGGCCCCGACGAGATGGAATCAGGGACCTACCAGTTGGTCTTCGACGTCGGGAGGTATTATCGAGACGGCCCCGGTGGATCGTCGTTCCTCGAAACGGTGCCGGTACGGTTCGTTATCGATGAGCCAGACGAGCAGTATCACGTGCCGCTACTGCTGTCCCCCGGCGGCTACACGACCTACCGGGGCAGTTAGTCGGTCCGGCCGTCAACGGTCCTGATGGTGATCTCCTGGGTTCCCTCCTCCAGGGTCAGCTCCTCGAGCGCCACGAGCCTTTCACGCGAGGCATCGAGCGTGGCGAAGTGGTTCCCGGCGAGTTCGCCAGCCGGGCTCTTAAAACACGTCGGCCCACACGCCAGAAGAATCTCCTGTTCGTTTCGGAACCCCGGATACAGGAGCAGATCGCCTCGGGACGGATAGACAGTGTGGTTCTCGCGAGGCACGTCGCCGAGGTCGATTTCGTCGATGTTGACCCACGTCGCGTGGCCGCTCCACCGGACGTGCATGAGCTCCGACTGCAGCGGCAGGAAGTCGGTGACCGTCGCAACCGACTCCGGTGCTTCGGATTCGAGTAGCGACGCGGTGTACGACTCGTCGTTGACAAGCAGTTCGATCTCACTCATCATTCGGGGTTGGTTTGGTCGTCGCTCGGTTCGGGACGGCTGGTGTACGATTCGGTTCGGACGTGATCGTTGGACACTGTGTTGTCATCAGTTGCGTTGCGGTTCAGCGCCCGCCAGTTCGGCGAGTGCGTTGGTCAGGACCTGCGTGGCGACGGCACAGTCGAGCCAGTCGGTATGTTCGAGCGGGCTATGCGAGTGGCCGCCACGCGATCGAGCGAACAGCATTCTGGCATCCGTGACGGTGGCGACCTGCATCGTGTCGTGCCCGGCCCCGGAGTGGAGCACGAGCGGCTCCAGATCCATCCGTCGGGCGCCGCTGTGCAACGCCCCCCGGACGCGCTCCGCCATCGGTTGCGGGCGAATCTCGTACGGGGTTTCGAGGCTAACCTCGACGTCGCGGTCGCGTCGAAGCGCGTCACAGGTCTTCTCGACGGTGCCGACCATCCGTTCTATCACCGACGACTCCGTATCCCGGATGTCGATCCCGAGCGTTACGGTCCCCGGGACGACGTTTATCGTTCCGGGGTCGACGGTCAGCGACCCGACGGTAGCGACGGCCGATTCGCTCTCATCGACAGCGATCTCCCGGGCATCGCCCTCAACGGCGAGAACCAGTTCACTCGCCGCGGCGAGCGCGTCGGTACGCTCATGCATCGGCGTCGTCCCGGCGTGGTTGGCCTCTCCCTCGATTCGGACTCGACACCGGGTCGTCCCGGTGATCGAGGACACCACGCCGACCGGGTCGTTCGCGCGTTCGAGTATCCTGCCCTGTTCGACGTGGAGCTCCAGCCACGAGTCCCACTCACTCGCATCGAGTCGCCCCTCGCCCCGGAAACCGATGTCCTGGAGGGCCTGTTCGAGCGTGACGTCGCCGTCGGACAGTGCGAGCGCATCCGCGACGGATCGTTTCCCCGCCGAGACCGACGAGCCCAGAACGCCGTTCGCGAACCGCGTCCCCTCCTCGCCAGTGAAGCAGACGACTTCGATCGGCCGCGTGATATCGCGGGCGTTCCGTTTGATCGTTCGGACGCCCTCCAGTCCAGCATAGATCCCGAGCGGGCCATCGAATATCCCCCCCATCGGGACCGAGTCGAGATGGCTGCCAACGGCGACCGCCCCGGCCGTCTGGTCGCATTCGGGCGGTGCCCACCGACCGCAAATGTTCCCGACGGCATCGGTGGACACCTCCAGTCCGGCAGTGGTCATCCGCTCGACGAGGTACGTGCGCGCCTGTCCGTTCGCTGGTGACCCGGGCAGAACGGTTCGGGCAACTCCCACATCCGAATCGACCATCCCGATGTTCGCCGTTCGCTGGATGTCGTCCTTGACCGCCTCGCGGTCGATTTCGAATCCGCTACTCATCGCTCAGTGCCCGGACGGAAGGGGCTAAACGTGAGTCCTCTGTCCGCGATAGTTGGATATTCATCTGGCATGTGAGGATGGTTTTTTATCCCAGTTCTGGTGTGTCTCGTTCCGGATTAATCGTTTTGAACAGTGAGACATCGGATCGTGTTACACACTCGGTGGACCACGTCCGGTCCTGTGGGGGTGCTCTCGTCCCGAACTGCGGTAGCCGGCAGTCCTCATCGACGCCAGTCCGGAACCGTTCGGTCGATTCGCTGTCCGTCGCCGGCATCCCCGAGCACTTCGCCCTCGGCGGCGATACACTCGCCCCGCAGATACGTCCGTTCGACGTAGCCAGTCACCTCTCGGCCCTCGTAAATCGAGTAATCGGCCAACGAGGCGTTGTCCTCGGCCGTAATCGTCCGCGTGGCGTTCGGATCGAAGACGACGAAGTCGGCGTCGGTCCCTGGCTCCAAGGTACCCTTCCCCGATAGCCCGAACAGACGCGCCGGGTTAGCACACATGAGCTGGACCAGCGTCGGATACGGGAGCCCTCGTTGCACGACAGCTTCGTCGTGAAAGACCGGGAGGGACCGCTGTACGCTGTTCGAACCGAATTCGGAGTCCCACCAGCACTCGATCTGCTTGGTCTCACGAGTGAAGGCCACGTGGTCGGTCGAGACGACATCCAGGGTGCCGCCGACTAGATGCTCGAACATCGCCTCAACGTCATCGGGCGACCGGATGGGCGGCGCCAGCATCGGGAGGTTGCCTAACCGCTGGTGAACGCTGCGGTCCAGCGTGGTGTAGTGGACACAGGTTTCGCCCCTGATCCGTGACTTGTCCGTCTGTGCGGACTCGATTACCGCTGCCGAATCGCGACAGGAGGTGTGGATACCGTAGTACTTCACCCCGGTGCTCTCGGCCATCCGAACGGCGTCGTCAGCAGCCATGGCTTCCGCGTGTGGCGGTCGTGAGTCCGGGTACGCCGTCGGCTCGCCGCGACCGCTCTCTCGCATCGCCGCCTCACGCGCGGAACAGACGTCGGGGTCCTCCGTGTGGAGAACCGCAACCGCGCCGAGTGGCGCTAGCTCGTCGAAAACCCGCTCGATGAAGCCGTTCCCGAGTCCGAACTCGTAGGCGGTGAACATCTTGAACGAGACGACACCCCGCTCGACGAGTGTTTCGAGTTCGTCCAGTACCGCCGGGTCCTCTCGAGTGATCGTCGCATGCACCGCGAAGTCGATGAGGGACGACTCCGCCTCGCCGCGTTTCCGTGCGACTGCGTCCTGGAGCGTCCCCGGCGCTGACCACGGTGCCTCCGCGCCGTCCCACCCTTGCCAGGCGAACGAGATGAAACTCGTCACACCGCCGAGGGCGGCAGCCTTGCTGCCGGACTCGTACGTGTCGATGGTGTTGGGCCCTGCGACGTGGACATGTGGGTCGACGATGCCGGGAAGGACGAGCGACCCATCGACATCGACGACGTCCACCGCATCGACGTCGGGCCCGGGTGAGACGACACCAGCGATCCGGTCCCCGTCGACGAGGAGTGTCCCCTCGACCATCCCATCGGGGGAGACGAGGGTGCCACCGCGAACGGCGAGGTCGACGGTCATCCGGGGGAGTCGGTCCCCGCCGGGGGTGAACCGGGGTTTCTCGATACTCGGGGGTTTCCTCCCTCTTTCAGTGGGCAATGGTTTCGGATGTAGCGCATGCGTCCAACAACTGTTCGGCGTGGCTCGACCCTCTAATCGGTACGGGTTGGGGTAATACTGGGGGACGGTGATCAACGCCACTCGTCGTTCGAAACCGCAGATACCACGACCGGTATCAGTCCGTGACCCACAGCGCGTCCACCCCTGTGGGACGGTACGCCCGGTCCGATTGCCGAACGGCTGGCCACCCGGTGCTCGAACTGGTCGCTGTCCAGCTTCTATCACTGGTCACAGAGGGCCCGGTCCCCACCGGATCTCGGAAGCCGTCTCGCGGGGGCAGAGCACGCGAGCGGGAAACTTATATATGGAGACCATATAACCGAATCGGATGAAGATATCCGGGACAGTCGTCCAAGATTCCTCGACGGTTATCGAGGAAGGCTCCGTCGTTGTGGACGGTAGAGAGATCGTTGCCGTCGGCGAGCAAGCGTCGATCCGGGAGCGATATCCAGATCATACCGAGCGGCGATACGATATCATCATGCCGGGGCTTATCGGGGGTCATATCCACTCGGTCCAGAGTTTGGGCCGCGGCATCTCGGACGACACGGAACTCATCGACTGGCTGTTCGACTACATTCTACCCATGGAGGCGTCGCTGACGGCCGAGGAGATGGAGGTCGCCGCCAGACTGGGATATCTGGAACTCATCGAGACCGGAACGACGACCGCGATCGATCACCTCTCGGTCGCTCATGCCGAACGCGCCTTCGAGGCCGCGGGTGAGATGGGAGTTCGCGGGGTTCTCGGCAAGGTGCTGATGGACCGGCGTTCGCCGGGGGGGCTGATGGAGGACACCCGAGACGCGCTTGCGGAATCCGAGCGACTGATACGGCGGTATCACGGGAGCTTCGACGACAGGATCCGCTATGCGGTCACGCCACGGTTCGCCGTGTCCTGCACTGAGGAGTGCCTCAGAGGGGCGAGAGAACTGGCTGATAGGTACGAGGGCGTTCGGATCCACACGCACGCGAGCGAGAATCACAGCGAGATCCAGACGGTCGAGGACGATACGGGAAAGCGCAATATCCACTGGCTCGACGAGGTCGGGTTGACCGGGCAGGACGTCGTTCTCGCACACTGTGTCTGGACCGACGAATCGGAGCGGAAGCTACTCGCCGAGACCGGTACCCACGTCACCCACTGCCCGTCCTCGAACATGAAACTCGCGAGCGGGATCGCCCCCGTTGTCGACTACCTCGACCGGGATATCAACGTGGCCCTGGGCAACGACGGACCGCCATGTAACAACACGCTGGATGCGCTTACCGAGATGAAGCAGGCAAGCGTGTTGCAGAAGACCGACCAACTGGACCCGACTGCGGCAGCCATGGAAGAGGTGTTCGAGATGGCAATCATAAACGGGGCAAAGGCTGCCGGATTCGACCGTCTCGGAAGGCTCGAACCCGGCTGGCGGGCCGATATCATCGGACTCACGACCGATACCACGCGGGGAACACCGCTTTACGAGGTGCTCTCGTATCTCGTGTTTGCGGCCCGGGGCGAAGACGTCGAGTTCTCCATGGTCGACGGAGAGGTACTGATGGAGAACGGGACGGTGACCGTTGCCGACGCCGATTCGATCCGTGAATCGGCGTCGGCGGTCGCGGAATCGTTGGACATCTCGGCAGCACGGGCCGAGGCGCAGGATCAGAAGCCATAGTCGGTTCGACGGTAGGCCCGCGATGGGCTCGAGGTCCTCGGGGCCGTCCATGAGGAACGTTCCGACCCTCCGCTCGTCCCGTTCACCGGGAAGGGAGGGGGAGGTCGTCACCGAGCACCGAGTACACGTTCGGAAGGACGACCTGATACGTCGAGTGCGTGCGCTGCCTGTCCGGTGGCCGGTGCTGGTTCGCCGTCGCCGCTGACGGGTCCGGACAGTGCCGCTGCCGTCCTGAGGTTTTTTGCTCGTCCCGGCCAAGACGAGCCATGACACGCACCCCACACACGCCGCCCGGTCCGCCGGTCGTCGGGAACGTCCCGCGCTTCGCCGACGACCCGCTCCGCTTCCTCGTCGGGGTGCAGGAGGCCTACGGCGGACAGTACCCGGTCGTCCGGCTGGAGCCCGCCGGCGGCCAGCGGATCGTCGTCGTCCTCGACGCGGCGCTGGTCCACGAGATACTGGCCGACCGGGAGCGGTTCGTCCGGCCCCGGGTCGGGCCGGAGGCTAGCCGCCGGGAGGGCCTGCTCTCCAGTCGCGGCCCGCTCTGGGAGCGCCAGCGGTCCGTCATCCAGCCCGAACTCGTCGGCGGACAGCTCGCGG
Organism: Haloglomus irregulare; assembly: GCF_007421925.1. Lineage (GTDB taxonomy): Archaea > Halobacteriota > Halobacteria > Halobacteriales > Haloarculaceae > Haloglomus > Haloglomus irregulare. The sequence goes on along the minus strand of NZ_QMDX01000018.1, from coordinate 25,456 downwards.
CGTACGCCGACATCGCCGCGCGGAGCGTCGAGGAGATGCTCGACCGCTGGCCCGAGAACGGGGAGATCGACCTCGTCGCGGAGCTGTCGATGCTGACGATGCAGGTCATCGCCCGCTCGCTGCTCGGCCGGGACGCCACGCGAGAGCAGGCCCGTACCGTCTACGAGGCGCTGGACACGTTCGCCGAGGAGTTCGAATTCGGCGCCGACGCCCTGCTGCTTCCCGACGCGCTCCAGTCGGGGCCCTCGGCGGCGTTCGAGCGGGCCGACGCCGACCTGGAGGCGGTCGCCCGCGACTTCGTCGACTGGCACCGCGAGCACGAGGACCCGCCGGACAGCATGCTCACCGCGCTCATCGAGGCCGAGCGCGACGGGGTCGAGCTCTCGGAGGACGAGCTCATCGACCAGACGGTCCTCTTCCTGACGGCCGGGCAGGAGACGACGGCGCTCACCATCGCCTACGCGTTCCATCACCTCTCGCGGTCGCCCGACGTCCGGGCCGGGGTGACCGAGGAGGCGACGGGCGTCCTCGACGGTGCCGCCCCCTCCTGGGAGCATCTCTCCGGCTTCGATCTGACCGAGCGGGTGGTCCGCGAGACGTTGCGGCTGACGCCGGCGGCCTGGAACGTGACCCGCGAGGTCCGCGGCCCGACCACGCTCGGGGGGACCCGATTCGAGACCGACGACCTGGTGCTCCTGCCGACCTACGCCCACCAGCGCGAGGACCGGGTCTGGGGCGACGGCGACGCGTTCCGGCCCGCCCGCTGGACGGACGAGGTCTCCCGCAGCCACGACTCGTACTTCCCGTTCGGCAGCGGCCCCCGGGTCTGCATCGGGCGGCAGGTCGCGTTGACGGAGGCTCAGTTCACCCTCGCGCACACGCTCCAGCAGTACGAGGTCGATGTCCACGGCGATGAACTGGCGTTCGAGCCGGCGATAACCCTGCGCCCGGCGGACGGACTCCGGGCGACGGTCACGGAACGGGAGTGACCGGAGGCTGACGGGGCCGGTGTGCGAACGGGCCACGGCGTGGTAACGGGAGGCTTCTAAGTCGTGATGACGTATCAACGGTCATGTCGTCATCGTGGGACGTAGCGCAGATGCCGGACTGCACGGACGAGACAGTCCTCGTCACGGGCGCGAACAGCGGGCTCGGCTTCGAGGCGACGAAGGCCCTCGCGAGCAGGGGCGCGACCGTCATCATGGCCTGTCGAAGTCTCGACCGGGGGCGGCAGGCGGCGACCGATATCAAGGAGAAGACCGGTGACACTGGGGCTACCCTGAACGTGCGGGAGTGCGACCTCGCGTCGCTCGAGTCGATCCGCTCGTTCGCCGCCGGCGTCAGGCAGGATTACGACGCCATCGACGTCCTCTGCAACAACGCGGGCGTGATGGCGGTCCCGCGGCAGGAGACTGCGGACGGCTTCGAGATGCAGCTCGGTGTGAACCACCTCGGCCACTTCGCGCTTACGGGGCAGCTGCTGGACCTGCTCGTCGGAAGCGACGGTGAGAGCCGCGTCGTCACCCACTCCAGTGGCGCACACGAGTCCGGACGGATGGATTTCGACGACCTCCACCGCGAGGAGTCCTACGGGAAGTGGAGCGCCTACGGCCAGAGCAAGCTGGCCAACCTCCTGTTCGCCTACGAACTCCAGCGGCGGCTGGAGGCGGCGGGTATCACCGACACGCTGAGCGTCGCCTGCCACCCGGGCTGGGCGGCGACGAACCTGCAGTACCGCGGGCCGAAACAGGAGGGGTCGAAGGCACGCATGGGGCTGATGAAGGTCGCCAACACGGTGTTCGGCCAGTCCGCTCGGCAGGGGGCGCTCCCGCTGTTGTACGCGTCGGTCGGCCCCGACGTGCAGGGCGGTGAGTACTACGGGCCGGACGGGTTCATGAACATGCGTGGCGCGCCCGAGAAGCAGTCCTCCAACGCCGCGTCACGCGACGAGGCCGACGCGGAGCGGCTGTGGGCGGAGAGCGAGGCGTTGACCGGAGTCAGCTACGAGTTCCGATAGCCGTCGGCCATCGCCGTCATCTGGCCGTCCGAGAGCCACCACGTGCTGCGTTCGGCGCCATGCAGGACGGCTGTCCGGTCGCCGTCGGTCAGGACGTACCGGAGCCGGCAGCGAGGGTGACGCGAGTGGTCCCCGACCCTCACTGGGGGGCGTCATCGTAGAACGCCGTCACGAACGGGCCGAGCGCACCGGCAACCGCGTGGCGGAGCGCGCTCTCGCGGTCGATGATCCCGCCGGTCAGGGTGCCGGCCGCGCCGTCGTTCCGTGCGACGTCGGACTGACCGACCAGTTCGTCCATGAGCGGCCCCAGCTCGCGGCCAGCGCGGACCTGCGTCCCGAGCCGTTCGGGGAGTCGAACCCGTGGCCCGCCGCCGATGTCCATCCGGGCACCGTCGGTAGCTGCCGCCCACATGATGAGGTACGAGCCGTCGGGGCCGTCCGCGACACCGCCCTCGATCCCGATGCCGATATCATACCCTTCGGCCGCCGCTCGTGCGCGGTTCTTCGCCCCTCGGATCGTCTCCTCATCGCCGAGCGGCTGTTCGCTCACGCCGGAGTCGGCGTCGACGGCCACTATCGCTGCCGGCGCGGCGATGCTGTCGAACGCCTGCCTGGTCGCGGCGAGCTTCACCGGGTTCCGGCTCCCGACACCTACCTGCATACTGTGTCGAACCCTCGGGGCGAACAAAAGCGACTCCGTTCGGGGGATGGAGGGGTGCGGGACCCGCCGATATCGAGCAGGGCCGTCGGACCGCGGCACGAGTCGGGGGGACCCACGACGGACGCTCCGGGAGGTGGTTTTAGCATGCTTCCGGGAGACGGAGTCGGGTATGGTGTCGGCATCGTCGGGCCGGTGGGTCCCACTGGCCGCCGTGCTGGTCGTGGTGTGGCTGGTGGCGTTCCTGCGGGCCCTGACCCGCATTTTCGCCCTCAACTTCTCGACCGCCGGCCCGAACGCGACCGGCCTGCTGGCGCTGCTGCTCGTCACCGGCTGGACCATCCCCGTCGCGGCCCGGCTAGCCGGGCGCCCCCGCGTCTGGCACGCGACCGTCCTGCTGGTGGTCGCGGGGCTGCTCGGTTCGGTCGTCGCCGAGACGCTGGTGGCACTCACCGGCGCGCTCGTCTCGCTCACCGCTGCCACACCGCTTCTGGTGGCGCTCGTCGGACGGCTCCAGGAGCGGTTCGCGTTCGCGGCCGCCACCGGACTCGTCGGCTATCAGTTGCTCCGGGCGGTCCTCGATACGGCGCCGCCGTACGCGACGCTGCTCGGTCGCGTCGCGCTCATCGCACTGGGACTCGCGGTAGTGGCTGGCTGGTGGCTCGGGTCGCGCGAGGGGCTCCCGACCGGCGACGGTGAACACGGTACGCTCGCCGTCCCCGGTGGCGCGACGGCCGTGGCGTTCCTGTTCGCACAGGTGGGCTTCCTCGGTCTCGCTCCGCGGGTGGCGCTGTGGAGCGGCCGACCGTATCTGCTCACGCTCGCGGCGGCGGTCGCCGGATTCGTCGGTGGCGCCCTGCTGGTCGCACGACGTGGGGGCCCCGGACGGGCAGCGACGGTCGCCGCGTCGGTGGTTCTCGTCGGCTCGCTGGCCGCCCTCCTCTCCGTCGCGGGCCCGGGGATCGCGATGCTCCCCGCCGCACTGGCGACGGTGCTGCTGGTCGCGAGGGGGAGTCGCCCCGGGACGACCGGGCCCCGGCGGGTCGGTGCCGTCGTCGCCGGCGTGCAGGTCGTCGGACTCGTCCTCGTCACCGGCATCGTGTTCGCCATGAACTGGGCGTTCGTCCCGGGTGGCCGGCTGTTGCGGGGCCGGGCGCCGGTCGTCGTCCTCCTCCTCGGCGTGCTCCTGTCGGCCATCGTGCTGGTTCGGGAGCTACGACCGGACCGTGCCGATGCGGCTCCGACTCGTCCGACCGGGACGACCGATACGGCGGCCCGCACGGGCACCGTCTCGGGTGGGCGGCGGTCGCTGCTGTCGGCGGCCGGCGGCGGGCTTCTGGCGATGGCCAGCGCCGGATACCACGGAACGCGACCCACGGACGGGACCGCGGCCGCCGAGCCGCTGACGGCGCTGAGCTTCAACATCCACCTGTACCTCGACAGCGACGGCGAGCACAACCTCGGGGCGGTTCGCGACCTGATCCGGGAGAGCGGCGCCGGCGTCATCGGACTCCAGGAGACCGCCGGGGGTCGGCTCACGTCGGGCGGACTCGACGGCGTTCGCTGGCTGGCCCACGAACTCGGCTACTACGCCGCCGTGGGCCCGCCGACGCGGCTGGCGAGCTACGGCGTCGCGCTCCTCTCCGCGTGGCCTATTCGCGAGGAACGCGTCGTCGTGCTCCCGGAGCGCGACTCGGCCACTCGCATCGCACTGGCCGCTACCGTCGAGTCGCCGCTTGGGCCCCTTCCGGTCGTGGTCACCCATCTCGAGACGGCGGGCGACGTCCGTGTCGCACAGGCGGAGCGCGTCGTCGACCTCGTCCGGGCGACCGGCGATCCCGACCGCGCGCTCGTCCTCGGAGACCTCAACGCGACGCCGGACGAGCGTCCGTACGAGGTGTTCTCGACGGTCCTCGATGATCCGTGGGCCGGCAGCGGCCCCGGGGCTGACACCTACAGCGCGGCCGATCCACGGCGGCGAATCGACTACGCCCTCGTCGGGCGAGGGTGGGAGGCCCGGCGGGGTGAGGTGGTCGGGTCGCCCACCGTCTCCGACCACCTCGGGGTGAGCGTCACGGTTCGTCCCGACGGGGAGTGACGACGTCGGCGCTGCCCCGCAGCGGTTGCACGCCCCGCTCGTTTCGGTCGGCCCGAGGCTCGGTTCCTCGATACCCGCGCCCGCGAGTACTGTCCCGACGAGTTGGTGCCCAGCGCGTCGCAGTTCGCATCCATCGTCGCTGCTGTGGATGAACTGGCCGGTCGGCTTGTCGAGGTGAATGTCGAGCTGACCAGTATCGCGCATCCCCGCTCGGTCACGCAGCTCCGAGAACGCGAGGGCGTCGGCCTCGGCGAACGGTTCGTATGCCTCCCATAGCGCCAGCAGGATCGATAGCCGCGTCTCGTTGCCCAGGGTCGAAAACGCCGCCGTGGCCCGCTCGCCGGCGGTCCCTACAGCCGCCTCCAGTGGCGAGTCGGTCGCAGTCCCATCGACCACGCGCCCGGACAGGCCGGGAGAGGAACGGATCGACGGGCTGGCCGTTGACGAGGCGCCCTGGGTGCAGCGACGACGCGACGAACTGGCCGGGTTCCGTCGGGAGCGCCCTGCGAGATGCGGAGACCGTACCGGTCGGACGTGGTCGGGGATGGACTCCTCGAAGATACGAGAATCGATGACGGTGACCGTGCGGGGTACTGACCGAACCGAGACAGGCGAGGACGTCCCCCGCTCCAACGCCACACCGGGGGATCCAGAGGGCAGTGATAGCGGGATTGCCAGCCCGGCATCATGCCGATCACTGTCTAAGTCATCGGCGTCCCTGACGGGACATCACCGTGAAGTTCCGCAGAAAACATATATTTTTTGTCCAGATCCGAGCAGCCGCAGAATACTCCGCACGAAGTCAGGCAGTGCTGGATGACCAGTCGGTATTCGAGGCGCTGATACCGCAGTTCTCGACCGAGGCTCAGTACTCGTGGAACACGTTCCCGCACTCGGTGCATTTGATCTTCGGACTCCGGAACCACCGACTGATCTTGATGACGGGCCCGTGGCAGTCCGGGCAGACACCGGTACCACCGTCATGAGCCGACCGCGTCGACATGTCGAGCATGACGTCCTCGAGTTCTTCGATACGCTCCTGCTGTTCGCTGATGCGCTCCTCGAGTTCCGCTACGCTCCGTTCGCGCTCCTCGGCGGCCTCGATGTCGACTGTCGCCTCGGCTTCGGATTCCGTCTCTACCTCCACCTCGGCGTCGGTTTCGGTCGTTTCCTCCTCTTCGGCCGTCGATTCGTTATCAGTCATAACTAAGCCTACTCATCCCACTGGTATCATACTGTTCGTATACCGGTAATTTAGTTAGCCGTGTACTAGCTTTATTAGCTTCACGTGCATTCGCTTTATTCGTACCATGTTTGGTTCATCAGTGGCACTGCAGACAGCGAGCCTCGGGGTAGAAGGCGAGGGCATCTGGCTTGCCCTTGGAACGATCCTCATGCTGCTCGGGATGGGATACTTCATGCAGCAGGGGTGGGGTGTCACTGACCCCCGCCAGAAGGAGTTCTATATCATCACGATCCTCATTCCGGGCATCGCGGCCGCATCCTATCTATCGATGTTCTTCGGGTTCGGCCTCACTCAGGTGGAACTCGTGACCGGGCGAGTGGTCGATGTCTACTGGGCACGGTATGCAGACTGGCTGTTCACCACGCCGCTGCTCCTGCTCGACATCGCGCTACTCGCCGACGCCGACTGGCGTGATATCGGCGCCCTGGTCGGCCTGGACGCGTTCATGATCGTGACCGGTCTCGGCGCGACGCTGATGAAGATCCCGACGGCTCGGTTCGCCTTCTGGACCATCAGCACCGTCGCGATGCTGTTCCTCCTGTACTTCCTAGTGGCGACGGTCGGCGCGTCCGCCAAGGAGACCAGTGAGGAGGCCCAGTCGACGTTCCGGGTGCTCCAGTGGATCATCGTCATCTCGTGGAGTGTCTACCCGGTCGCGTGGCTGGTCGGCACGGAGGGTCTCAACCTCGTCGGCCTGTACGGGGAGACGCTGCTGTTCATGATCCTCGACGTGCTGGCGAAGGTCGGCTTCGGGTTCGTCCTGCTCCGAAGCCGTGCCGTCGTCGGTGAGGGCGACGCCCCGACCCCGTCGGCCGAGGCCGAAGCAGCCGACTAGACGGAGCGAAACCCTTAGCGATCCGTTTTATTACGGCACCGCGACACAGCATATCATACCGTGTCTGTATCTCTCCTCGGGACGGAACCGTCGGAACAGCATTAGTCGCTCGCTCCGAAGAAATCGATATGTTATCCGCTTCTGATCTCGACCCTGATCCCGACGCCGATCAACCCGTTGAGACGACCGTCGAGACGCTGAACACGCGTGCGTTGATCGGGCTCATTGTCTCACTTACCGTCGGTGTCGCCGGTCTGTTCGTCCTGCCAGCGCTTCAGTCCGCGTTCGGACTCACGTTCGGCGTGGCTTTCGGGCTCATCCTCGCGGTCGAGTTACTCTCGTTCGTCGGGGTCGCCGTGTCCATCTTCCGCCTGTATCAGACGCGGACGTTCGGTTGAGCTACTCGTCGATACGACGGGGGGCCTGTGCTCCGGTTCCAGCCGGAACCCCGGGTGGCCTCAGAAGTCGTCGTAGTCGGAGGTGTCGTACGAGCGTGCGGACGGGGTCACGCGCGACAGTCCCGCCTCGACGTGGTGGCCCCGGATCACGAGGTCCGAGACATCGTCGGGGGTGTGGTCCCCATCGCCGAGCTGCTCTTCGAGTGCTGCGAGGCTCGCCTCCCGGAGGAGAGCGGCGAGGTCGCTCCCCGAATAGCCGTCGGTCTGGCGTGCGAGCGTCTGGAAGTCGACATCCCGAAGCGGTCGCTCGCGCGCGTGTATCCGGAGGATCTCCTCCCGGGCGGAGCTGTCGGGGAGACCCACCTCGACCGTCCGGTCGAACCGACCGGGACGGAGCAGTGCGGGGTCGACCCGGTCGGGGCGGTTCGTCGCACCGATGACCGTGACCCCCTTTCGCTGCTCCAACCCGTCGAGTTCGGTCAGTAGTTGCGAGACCACTCGTTCGGGGGCGGCTCCGCCTTCGCTGCCGCGGGTCGCGCCGAGCGCATCGACCTCGTCGAAGAAGATCACTGCGGGCGCGCTCTCGCGCGCCTGCCTGAACACCTCCCTGACTGCGCGTTCGCTCTCACCGACGAACTTATCGAACAGCTCCGGGCCGTCGACCGCGATGAAGTTGGCCTCCGTGGTGGACGCGATGGCTCGAGCGAGCAGCGTCTTCCCCGTTCCGGGCGGCCCGTACAGCAGGACACCGGCCGGTGGGTCGATGCGCAGCCGGTCGAGTGCTGCCGGGTACCGGAGCGGCCACTCGACGACCCTGACGAGTTCGCGCTTCGCTTCGGACAGGCCACCGACCTCGTCGAGGGACACGTCCGGAACATCGACCACAGCGGCCGAACTCGCGGCCGGCGTCGTCGTCGACAGCGCAGTGTCGATATCGGCAGCAGTGACGGTTACGGGTTCCTCGCTGTCGGTCCCCGTTCGGAAGCGCTCGACTGCGGTCTCGACCATCTGGGCTCGGAGCGCGACGAGGTCGGCGGCGACGTATCCGAGCGTGCGCTCGCCGACGGTTGCCGGCTCGACGTCCGGGGCGAGATCCAGATTACGGGTCAGCGTCCCGAATATCGCCGTCCGATCCGCTGGCGTCGGTGACGGCACCTCGATTCGACGCCCGAACCGGTCCCCACGGGTCAGCGTGTCGGCCAGTTCCGTCGGCTCGCGGGTTTCGGCGGCGACGACGACGCCCGGCTGCTCCCGAAGGCGGCTCACCCAGCTCCCGAACCGTTCCGTCATCGGCCCGGCACCCGAACCGGAGCTGGCAGCTCCGGCCAGCGCATCGAGCCCTTCGACGTGAACCAGTGCACGGGCGTGACGGGTCGCACGGGCCCGGATGGACTCGAGGTGGTCGATAGCAGCCTCGTGTCCCACGGCGGCGAGCCGTGCCGCATCGAGACTGATGAACTCCGCGTTCGCGAGCCAGGCGGCGTGTCGAACGTGGTGGGACTTCCCGACGCCAGACTGGCCGACCACGAGGGCCCCCGTCGCAGCGGACTCCCCGCCCGCGTCGTACGCGTCCCCGGCCGTGAGTGGCTGGACGAGTGCGGACCGGCAGGCCGCGATGGTCGACTCGTATCCACCGACTGCCATCGACGGGACGGGGCCGGAGTCCGCGTCGACGGTCCCGGCTGGCCCCGAGTCGACCGTGATGGTCGTCCCCTCGTCGATGACGACGACGCCGGGCGGGTCCGTCTCGACGACACGGACCGGAACGTCGAGCGTCCCGTCGAGCAGCGAGACCGTCACCGTCGTGCCGACGATGAGCGGGCGCTCGGTCAGCGCTGCCGCGACGACGTCCTCGCCGCCCCGCACTGAGAGTGCAGCAACGGGTGCGACGGACACGGATGCCGCCACCGTCGGGACGGCCGCCTCGACGACGACCTCATCGCCGTCGGAGACGCCCAACCGGTCGGCGAACGCGTCGGTGACGGCGACGGTCCCCGACCCGGGCTGCTCGGCGACCGTGGCCGTCGTCACCTGGGCCCCGCCAGCAGCGGTCACGCGCACCGGGTCCGCGGGTTCGATATCGAGCTGCCGCGCGACTCCGGGCGATACCGCGATGCCGCTGTCGGGAGCTGCTGCATCGATGGCGTCGGACTCGGAACCGTCCCCGGTGTCGGGACTCGAGAAGCGCTCTACGGTTCTAACCCTGGCCCCCGCACGCGGGGCGCCGCCGTCCGGAGTCGGTGGCGCTGCGGGCGACATCCGTCTCACCCGGACAGCGCGGCCGGATATGGCGTCCCGTCGTCGAGATACCGGAGGAGCCCGAAGGCCGCCACCGCAAGCGGGGCGCCCAGTATTGACATATAGATGGTCGTGCCGATGAAGAACCCGGCAGCGTTGACCGCCACCATCACGACAGCGGCAGTCACCAGTGGAAGTCGGTCGGCCGGATGAATCCCCTGCATCTGTCATATTCAGAGGCGTGACGGCATTATAGCTTTTCCGACAAAGGGGCCGAACTCCGGACGGGGGGTACCGGCTGCAACGGCTCCGGGGGCTGAACACGTATGACCGTCTCCTCCCTCTTCGGGGCTCGAATCCGACGAGCGGCAAGAGGCGCAGGTGACCTCGTCGGTTCAGTCGTGCTGGGTGGGGAGGGCGTATGCAGCGGGCGTCGTGCGTCGAGTGGGTCCGGAGCCTGCCCCGGTAGCAGCGGCGGTCGATCCCCCTCGAGTGCCGTCCCCGGGCCCCTGCTGGAAGCACGAGCGACGGGTCCGCCGGAGAACCGCTGCCGGACGGCTGGCGACACGACGGGCGCGAAACCGCGGTCCTGTCCGCCCCGGGGTAAGCATTAATCGCGGCTCTGTCGTAGTAGTGGTATGCGTGATCAGTCCCGGTACGACTACACCCCGGTGACGGAGCGGGAGTACGACCTCCCGAACGACGTGAACGTCGCCGTGTGGGTGGCCCCGAACGTCGAGTACTTCAAGATCGACGTGCCGTCGACGGCGATTTACCCCGATGCCGCCGAGTTCCAGCCCGACGTACTCAACCACGGGTGGCGGGATTACGGTGCGCGCGTCGGGATCTGGCGACTGCTCGACGTGCTGGCCGAGCACGACATCACCCCGACCGTCTCGCTGAACGCCGAGGTCTGTGACCGCCAGCCGGCGGTGGTCGATGGACTGGTCGAGGCCGGCGCCGAGTTCATCTGCCACGGGCAGTCCAACTCGCAGTTGCACGTCGGGATGGAACGGGAGGAGGAGCGGGCAGTTATCGAGGCCGCCCGCGACCGCATCGGGGACGCGACTGGGACCGACCCCCGTGGCTGGCTCGCCCCGGCCCTCGCCGAGAGCTACAACACCCCGGACATCCTCGCGGAACTCGGGTTCGACTACCTCTGTGACTGGTGTAACGACGACCAGCCGTACGAGTTCGACGTCGCCGACGGGGAGCTGCTCTCGGTGCCGTACTCGCTGGAACTCAACGACTTCGAGGCGTTCCTGGAGTTCGGCTACACCCCCGCGCAGTTCGGGCAGATCATCAGGGACCAGTTCGACGTGCTCTACGAGGAGGGTGCAGAGCCGGGCAACGGGAAGGTGCTCTGTCTCGCGCTCCACCCGTTCCTGACCGGTCAGCCGTTCCGCCGGAAGTATCTCGACGACGCCCTGGGGTACATCACCGACCACGACGACGTGTGGCTGACCACCGGCGGCGAGCTGGCCGACCACTACATCGAGCACTACCGATAAATGGTGCCGGAGCTCGTCCAGCCGACCTCGCTCGCCGAGACCGCACGTCGGTGCCGGGACGGCGACCGCGCTGTCGGGGCGGAACTCGCGGACCGGCTCGATCGGCTCGACACCGTCGAGCCCGAGGTCGAGGCGTTCGTCTCCGAGGGCGGCCGCCGTGAGCGGATGCTATCGGCAGCGGAGCGGCTCCCGGAGGCCCCACCGCCCGAGCGGCCGCCGCTGTACGGTGTCCCGGTCGGTGTCAAGGACGTGTTCCGCGTCGATGGGCTCCCGACGGGAGCCGGGTCGGGTCTGCCGGCGGCGGCACTGGCCGGCCCCGAGGCGGCCGTCATCGAGCGCCTGCGCGCCGCGGGTGCGGTCGTCCTCGGCAAGACCGTCACGACCGAGTTCGCGTACTTCCACCCGGGACCGACCCGGAACCCACACGATACGGCCCACACGCCGGGCGGGTCCTCGAGCGGGAGCGCCGCAGCGGTCGCCGCCGGTGAGGTCCCGGTCGCGCTGGGGACACAGACCGCCGGCTCGACGATCCGACCGGCCGCGTTCTGTGGCGTCGTCGGGATGAAACCGTCATACGGCCGTATCCTCACCGACGGTCTCCTGCCGCTCGCGCCCTCGCTCGACCACGTGGGCCTGTTCACGGCGGCCGTCGACGACATGCGGCTCGCGGCGTCGGTCTGCTGCGACGAGTGGCGGGCCATCGATGCCCCGAACGACCCGGTCCTGGCCGTCCCGGACGGTCCGTATCTCGAACAGGCCGAGCAGGCGGGCCTGACGGGGTTCGAGCGGGCCGTCGACGCCCTCGAGGCTGCCGGCTACGGGGTGCGCCGGGTCGACGCACTCGAGGATGTCGAGACCGTCAACGACCGGCACACGACGCTGCTTGCGGGGGAGGCCGCGCTCGTCCACCACGACTGGTACACCGCCCACGCCGACGCGTACCACGGGACCACGGTGGACCTGGTCGAGCGCGGTCGTGGGGTGTCCACGGAGGCGCTGGCGACCGCCCGGGCCTCGCGGGTCGCACTGCGCGAGCGCCTGACCGAGCGGTTGACCGCGGCTGGCGCGGACTGCTGGCTTGCGCCGGCCGCACCCGGGCCGGCACCCGAGGGGCTCGAGAGCACCGGCGACGTGGCGATGAACCTGCCCTGGACCCACGCGGGACTGCCGGTCGTCTCGCTACCCGCGGGAGCGGTCGACGGACTCCCGCTCGGGGTGCAGATCGTCGGCCGGTTCGGGGCCGACGAGTACCTGCTCGACCGGTGTGCGGGGCTCGAGGAGGTAGTCGCCGCGATATGACCGACGGGTCACCGGCGGCGGCGTTCGCCCGACTGGCCGACGTGGACGACGGGGAGGCGGACATCTACACCACGCTCGCGCCCCTGTACAGGATCATGTACACCGCCCGCGGTCGGATCGACGGGCAACTCGCGACGGTTCGCGAGCACGCACCGGCGGACGCGGGGACGGTCCTCGAACTCGGCTGTGGGACCGGCGACCTCCTCGGCGCGCTCGGGGAGCGGTACGAGTTCGCGGTCGGCGCGGACCCCAGCCCGGCGATGTGTCGGTTGGCCGCCCGGCACGGCCCCGTCTGTCGGGCCGACGCCCGCGGGGTCGCGCCCCGGCGTGTCGATCTGGTCGTCGTCGTCGGAGCGGTGCTCGGGCATCTCCGGCCGGACGACGAGACTCGGGCGGCGCTCGATCATATCCGGGAGACCCTTCGGCCCGGCGGTCGGGTCGTCGGTACCGTTCACGACCGGCGCGCGCTCGACGGGCCACGGGAGCGGTCCCTGTCGCGGACGGTCGACGGCTACGAGCTCACACAGACGGACGAACAGCGGCCGACCGGCGGCGGCGAGTTCGACTGGCGGGTGGCGTTCACGATGACGGCCCCATCGGGCGAACGGCGCCGGGCGTCGACGACGACGACCCTGCGGGCCTTCGAACCGGCGGCGCTCGAGCAGTGGTTCACCGAGGCGGGACTGAGCGTGGTCGAGACGCATCCACGGACGTACGTGGACGGGGACGGTGAGGACGGCCGGGCGTTCGTGATCGTCGCCGAGCGGTGCTGAACGGCGTACGGGCGTGTCGACGACGGACGACGTCGGCCAGACACACGTTTCGGCCGCTCACACTCGTCGGTCCGGAGGACCGCCGCCGAGGCCCCTGTTGGGAGGCGTCCGTCTGGATCGGGTCAGGGCTCGAACGGGGAGCCCGTGTCCCGATGCAGCGGGGCGATCTCGTCACCATGCCGGCTCGGCACACAGGCGGGATAGCGTCGGCTGGGAACATGGAGCGTGATGCCCACCGGGAGCAGTGTCACCGCCGTCCCTGGGGTACGAACGGTCATGGCGTTCCTCCTGTACGGCCTGTTCATCGCCGGGGGCTGGTCGCCGTTCCTCCTCGCCGACCGGTTTCGGAAGCTGTTCGCGGCACTGGGGCGCGTGGACTGGCGACGCACGTCTCTCCTGACCGTTCCACTCCCCGCGGTCGTCTGGGGGCTCGTACTCGGCGGGTCACGTGATCGACGTTCAGGCGGCGGGCAACACCTCACTGCTCTATCCGGCCGGCCGCTACGCGATCGCCGTCGCCACGCTCGTGGCGCTGGTCCTGTGGCCGCTGGTGCTCGTGGTCCTCTCTCCTCGGAGTGGTATCGACTGGGGCCCCGCCGACTACTCGCCGGCGACGGTCGCCCTCGTGACCGGCGGTGTCGGCTGGTATCTGTCGTTCCCCGTCGTTCCGATGGACGCGCTATCGGTCTTCACCGGGGTCGGGGGGCGATAACCGCCGGACGGTGAGATCCTTGTCGCCGACATCGCACGGTACAGCGCGTACCGGGACGGGAGCCGCCCCGTCGGCAAGGGGCATACCCACGACGACCCGGATGGGAGCAGCGGGGTCGCCCTCGAGGTCAGTGGCGGCGAGCTGCCCCGGTCGCTCTCCCACTCCCGGCGGACGCGCCCCGTCATCGGGGCGGCCGCACGGAGCGGTTGCCGACCGAACGGGCAACGGAGCCACGGCGATATCCGGCTTGGACAGGGCGTCCCCGCATCCGGACGCGAGCATTCACTCCGCCAGGAACGCCCGGGCCGCGTCGAGACACGCCGGCTCCTCGGCGATGGTGTCGAACCCCTCGACGACGCGCTCGCGCTCCCCGGCAGCCGCGGTCGCGGCGTGGACGTAGCGTTTGGCGAGGGCGACCGCCGGGGCGGGTGACTCGTGGATGGCGTCGACGTAGGTGGCGACCGCTCGGTCCAGCTCCCCGGCGGGGACGACGCGGTTGAGCAGGCCCCAGTCCAGCGCCGTCCCGGCCTCGACCGGCTCCCCGGTCAGGACGAGCTCCAGCAGGCGCTTCTTACCGCAGGTCTCCGCGGCTCGCGCGACGGCGTACGGCGGGTAGGCGCCGATGCGCGTCTCCGGGAGCGCGAACGTCGACCCCTCGGTGGCGACCGCGAGGTCGGCGGCCGCGACGAGTTCGAACCCGCCGCCGTAGGCGATGCCGTCGACGGCCGCGACGACGGGAATCGAGAGCCGTTCGGCGCCGAACAGCGCCTCGTACAGCCGCGTCGCCAGCGCCTCCGGGTCGGTCCCGTCCCCCAGCGTCGCGAGCGAGGCGATGTCGTCCCCGGCGCAGAACGCGTCGCCCGCGCCGTGGAGGACGAGAACGCGGGCCTCCCGCTCGGCCCGGTCGAACGCCGCGGCCAGCGCGTCCAGCCCGTCCATCGTGAGCGCGTTCTTCTTCTCGGGCCGGTCGAGCGTGACGTGGGCGACAGTGTCCCGCAGGTCGTAGCGGAGCATAGCGGCCGGTGGTGGCGCGGCGAGAAAGGCCTTGGCCGCGGTGTGCAACCCGGGGTGGGTTCCGGGCGCGGAGTAAAGGGACTGGGCACCGTCGGGCTCGGCATGGAGCGTTACGACCAGCTGTATCGGCTCTACGACGAGTACGACACCGCGACGCTGCGGGACTACCAGGAGTTCGTCGACCTGTTCCCGCCGGTCGACAGCCGGGTGGCGCTGGACCACTGGCAGAACGCCCGGGAGGACCTGGACGAGCGCCGCGACGAGATCCGCGAGGCGTTCCCCCAGGGCGGCGAGACCTACGCCGCGCTGGCCGCACTGGCGACCCGGGAGCAGGCGTTCACCGCGCTCGACCTCTACACCGAATACGGCCGCGGCGTGAACGTGCTCGTGCTGGACGTCGACGAGACGCTGCGCTCGGCCGGCAACACGGACAACGAGATCCCACGCGAGACGCTGCATCTCCTCACCCGCTTCCACGAGGAGGGGATGCCCATCGTCATCTGCACGGGCCAGACCCTGGAGAACGTCAAGGGTTTTCTCATCCAGGGGTTGGGCAACGGCGTCGTCCACGCCGGCGACGTGAGCATCGTTTACGAGGCCGGGACCGGCGTGTTCACGCCCGGCCACGGCGCCGACACCAAGCAGTTGCTGTACGAGGACCTCGGCGACGACATCCAGGCGGTGTTCAGCCGCGTCCGGTCGCGGGTCCTCCCGGACGCCCCGGAGTCGCTGCGTCGGGGCTGTCACCTCCAGGGCAACGAGTTCAACGTCACGCTCAAGCCCAACTTCGAGACCGGGAGCGGGCGGGCCCACAACATCATCGAGGGCGGGCTGGTCTACCTCATGGACCTACTGGAGGAGAGCGTCGGGACCGTCCTCGACGACGTCGACGACCCGACGGCACGGGGCTACGCCCGGGCGTTCTACGCCGCGGGGGACCCCGAGATCCGCGGTGTCCTCGAGGCGACCGGCGAGCAGCCGGACACGGACGCCGATGACGTCCCCGACGCGTTCGCGGCGCTGTTCGAACGCATCGACGTGGCCTACTACGAGGCCGACGCCGCCGAGATCGGCTCGCTGGAGCTGAACAAGGTCGTCGGCGTCGAGGCCGCGCTGGACGTGCTCGGCGTCGACGACCCGTTCGCGCTGGTGATGGGCGACTCCAAGTCCGACCTCCGCGTGATGCGGTGGGCCGCCGAGAACGACGCCGGCATCGGCGCCGCCCCCGACCACGCCTCGCCGGACGTGCTCGACCACGTCCTCGCGACGGACGAACTCGTCTTCGACCGCGGCGACGCCGCCGGGCTCCTGCGGATGGCGTACGCGCTCCGGCGGCTCTCGGACCTGGGCTGAGCGGTCACCCAGTCCCAGGGTCGCGGGCCATCCGCGGGAACTCATCGGGGGGGGACGGGCACCGCGGCGGGGACACGCCAACGAGCTATCGAACTGACGGTGCGGAACGGCTCCGTCGGAAGCCCGCTCGGACCGAGCGGAGGAGCGTGCCGAATGCAGGGGAGGGGCGCAGCAGGGGGACGTGTCGGGATCAGTGTTTCCGAGCATGAAGCCGTGGCCTCACTCGTTTATCCGTCGGTGACAACCCCCGATGTGAGACCGATGAGCGAACCTCATTGTCCAGCATGTGATGCCCGAATGGAGAGGACGAACGTGACCGCCGAAGGGGTCGGAGACCTCTACGTTGAAACCGGGAGGGACGGTGGTGTGCTCGACCGTCTCGGCGTCGGCCATCAGACCCCGCTCCATGCGTTCCTCTGTCCAGGGTGTGGGATGACGCAGCTGTATGCCGATCTCTCGGAGTAACTCACGGGGATAGTCTGCGGACGTTCCGGCGACACGCGCCCCGTATTCGGCGGCGATCCGGTGGAAGCCGGAGATCCGAGGCTGCCTGCGAGGTTCAGCGGTTGGGTTCGACGCTTCCGCCTCGCCTGTCAGGCATCCCGTGAGCGCTCTCGATTCCCCCGTACGTTGCGATGCTGACGCCGTAGATGAACGTCCCTGTACTGAACAACACGATACTGACGATGGCGTAGGGATGCGACGGTGGGAGCGTTCCGGGGACGCGTCCGGCGAGCCACCCGGATCCGAGGGTCCGAGCGAACCGGTCGAGCCACGGATCGCCGTCAGCCACTGCGACCGAGCCCGTCGCTTGAACACCGCTGGCTGCGCCGGACTGTCGTCTCCCACTCGTACCGGGCGGTTCACACGAAGGCATGGACGTCCCGGTGACGGGTCAGGTCGCCAGGTGGTGTGACTTCCCTCCGCCCCGTTCAGCCCGGGGGCGTACATCCGTCCGGTTCGCGCTCCGTATGCAGCGGACGGGTCGGACCGTGTTCGATGGCCATCAGGTCCGGACTGCCGAGTACAGCGCACGGATTCAGCAACGGCCTCGCGGTCCGGAATCGTCGGGTGAGGCGGGAGTGCGGTGACGCCCCCACGGGCACCGGGTTACTCGAGACCATCGAGCGACATCTCGGGGATTTCGCCCCGTGTCACTCGCACCCAGAGCAGAACCGCCGCGACGAGTATCCCGGCTGGTAGGAGTAGGGTAACGACGAGCTCGGGGCCGAGGTCGAACGGTCTGGTAAGCCGGAAGGCCGCGGGGTAGCCGCTGTCAGGCTGCCCGAAGACGACCGTCGCCCAGAGGTTCGTCGAGAGATGGATTCCGACTGGAAGGGCGAGGCTGTCGGTGAGTACGTACGCGAGGCCGAAGTACAGCCCCCCGACGACCGCCTGTAACACAACGACCGGAGTCGAGAGTCCCGCGGCCCCGGCGTTCAGATGGATCGACCCGAACAGGAGTGCTGACACGACGACCGCGCTACCCGTCGCAGCCACCCGCGAGATACCACGGGAGGAGAGGCCGACCACGAACTCACGGACCAGAACGCCCCTGAACAGTAGGTCCTCCCCCAGTGCGACGATAGAGAACGCGACGACTGTCGCCCCGAGCGCGATGATGATGGTCACAGGGTCGTCGAAGACCCCCGTGGACCAGCGATCGACGATCGTGCCCACCCCGGTGCCAAGGATCGCAGCCGTCGAGACCGCTTGGAACAGAATGCCGACGACGATCCCACCGAGCAGATCACCGAGCCATCTCCGGTTCATCCTGAGTCCATAGGCGGCGGGGCTGGTATCGAAGGTCCGAGCCAGGACGAACACCACTGCCCCGACACTGCAGAGCGTGGGGACCTGGTCCGGGAGGTTGGTCAGCACGTTCGGTGTCGGGACCTCCCCGAGTGCCAGCCCGATGCCCAGCAGTATCGCGAAGTACACGACGAACGCGACGGTGGCTCGCATAGCAGCCCCAACCGTGGACGGATCCGCTCCGATGCGCGTGAGGGGGTTCATCGTAGTCCAGTGTTCGTGAGACGGGCTCGTTTCGGGACCCGCTCCTCCTGGCCGCGCGATAGCGTGTCTGACAGTCCCGTCCCGCTCGGACGACCCCTGACTGTGGCCCGGCTCGCGTCGTACAGACACGGCCGCTGGACCCGACTATGGCCCGAGTGGTTCTGCGTCCCGTGCTCGGGGGGTGCTACAGGCCGGCTGTGCGCCGGGCGAGACGGGGAGGGGTCGCGTTCAGACGGGCACCGTACTGCAGGCTCGTCGCCCGCTATTGACACCTCGTCCGAGGCGATGTGCGAGCGCATGGACCGAGAGACCCCGGTTCCGTCGGACGCGACGCTCTTCGGTGATCTACCGGGCGAGGCCGGCAACGATGCGCCGGAGAGCGTGACGGGTCGGTTTGGTCCCATCATGAGTCCTAGTCAGCACGGGTTCCACGTCGTGACAGATGCTCACTGAGCTGGCCAGGAACGCCGGGCAGAGAGCCATCTCGCGTCAACGTCCGTGCCCCAGCGTACAGTGCTATGACCGACGCACAGAGCAGATAGAACATGACATCTCCCGACAGGATGCCGAACACAGCGGGCATGTCGCCGGTGACGGTCCCGAACATCGGCATGTTGTGTGAGGCGTGGGCGACCATCACGACGGGCAACGCTCCGCCCGTGTTGTTGTACAGCCAGCCAAGGACGACCGATAGGGCGACCACGTTCAGGACGTATTCGTGGAAGACGGCGAAGTTGCCGGCTCCAGCGAGTAGCATCGGGATATGCCAGAGGGCCCACAGGATGCCGATCGCCACACTCGCGTGGAGCGCACTGAACCGTCGCTGGAGACGGGGTTGCAGGAAGCCACGCCACGCTAACTCCTCCAGTGCGCCGGCGATGAACAACGTGATCGCGAAGTTGAGAACGTACATCATGGGCGGAGCTGCCGGGGCCGTTCCGTCGCCGCCAAGGAGCATCGCGACGATGTTCTCGAACTCCGTCCCGAGTATCATGATGCCGATGCCGGCGAGATACCAGTGGGGGCCGACCCGCAGGTTGCGAAGCTGTCCGAGCCAGTCCCGCAAACTCTCGTCGAGCAGCCAGACGGTCACTCCTGCGCTGATCATCGGGGTCCATGCATAGGGAATCGCCGCTACTCCCGGGATGGTGGACCCGAACACCGCGTAGAGAGCCGCAGTGGCGAACCCGGAACAGAGGATCAACACGGTCAGGAAGGTTCCGATGGGGCTATCCGACGCCCGTCGGCTGAGTGCGGCGACGCGACTCATCGGGGACCGCCCACGTGACGCGGGCCGAGGGGATCGACGGGGTCAGCTATCCCGAGTTCAGTGCGCTCCGCGCGTCTGACCGCACAGTTCGGCCGAGGGGGCCTTGCGGTGGCACGCATATCAGTGTGGACGGCACGGATCCTACTGAATGTGGATGCGAACAGTACAGACCGCTCCGTTGCCCCGGCTCTAGAAGTACAGACAGGCCACGAACGAGCGGTCAGCCTCAGCATCGCGTTCCACCCCCTACCGAAGAGCGGTACCCGACTCCCCCCGGTAGACGTCCCGGTTGTAGGGAACGATTCCCCCTCTCCGGATGGAACGGTGGATCCCGGCTGGACGAATCGTGTTCGTCCGTCTACGGGGCTGAGACGGTAGACTGTCGGTGATACGCGAACCCTCCGTACCGGTCATACGGCTGGAACGTTGGTCGTCCTGGCACGAGCCTGTCGGGGTGTACCGGCGATACAGCGGCATCCGGCCGGCCGTCTCGGAATCGTCGGGACGGGGTCAGGAATCGCTCGGAGAGGACTCGACACCGGCCGGCCTGACCGGTCGGAGGTGTTCCGGCCCGGCCTCCGCGAGGCGGCACCGGAGTACCCCGCCGTGGCTCGCGAGGCGATCCGGAACCGGAGCGCCCCTGACATTCGTTGTCGAGGGGCGACGACCGAATATCTCGCTGACTCCACGCTCAGTTCGGCCAAGCCCTCCACACTGGCCTCCCGTGCGGGTGTGGTCACCGGGTGGCCAGAACGTCTCCAGAGCTGATCCGCTAGCGTAGTCTGGCACTCGTCAGCATCCGAGCCAGGAGTCATCCCGCAGGTGCGGTATTCACGACGCTCACCGCTCTCCCCTGCTGTCTTCCTCCCGCAAGAACACAGGAGCTCACATCGGCGTTTGAGTTTACCTATGTTCGGACTGGTATGAATGCTCGATACGACCGCTCACGACACAGGGTCACGGCTGCCAGCGCCGCAGCTCGCGG
Organism: Haloglomus irregulare; assembly: GCF_007421925.1. Classification (GTDB taxonomy): domain Archaea; phylum Halobacteriota; class Halobacteria; order Halobacteriales; family Haloarculaceae; genus Haloglomus; species Haloglomus irregulare. The sequence continues at coordinate 5,033 of NZ_QMDX01000018.1, read as the reverse complement.
CTTCGCCGGGGGGAACGTCTCCAGTCGGATGGTCGTCCCCCGGATAACCCGTTGAGAACGTCATCAGGGGAGCGGACTGACGGCTGAAAGAATGCACCGCCCCCCTCGGGAGGTGGGCTCGGGGGCGGGCTGCCTCTGCGAAGGCAGTATTCGCTATCTTGTCGGCGTCGTACAGGGTGGTGTGGGACCGTTAGCACGGACCTCGGCTACCGGCTGGGATGTCTGCTATCGCTGCGTCCGAGCAGGGGGCAATATCGATCAGGGTTCAACGGTACTCCGTCCGGGCTGTTGAGCTGTGTGAGCGGCTCGACAGTATCCTCTGACGCCACGACCCGGGCGCCGATGTCGTAGTATGAACGGGAGTCTACCCGGGAGGAATCAGGACAGCAGTGTTCCGAGTGCGGCTCTGTCCACTGACCGCAACAGGAACCGCCGTCCGATCAGCAGGTAGATCAGGACGCTGAGAGCAGTCAGGAGGACACTCACCGTAACTCCGGCAGTTGACTTACTCAGCGTAATGCCGTATGCGAATGGGGCCGTCAGCACTATCGCGTAGACCTGTTCGCGACTGAAAGGAACGAGTCCGTCACGAACGTACAGGAGCAGGAGTTCGGTCGCGTTGTTCAGAACCAGTGACAGTAGATACGCAACGCCAAGTCCCAGCGGCCCGAACTGGAGGGTGAGGACGATCATCAGCGGGAGCGCGATACCGGCATTAACTATCTGTAGGAGGAGGCTCGCACGCTCGTTGTCCGTCATCAGCAGTAACAGCCCGACGCTCCCGAAGACCGTCGCAACATACTGCGCGCCAAGCACCAGGCGAAGTACGGGCGTCTGCCGGACGTACGCCTCGTTGAACACTGCGAGCAGGTCCGGCGCGTACGCGAATCCGAGCACGAATACTGGCGTCGTCACGACGGTCGCCAGCCGGCTCGTCTGCCGGTAAAGCTGCTTGAGTGTCTGCGTCCGTGTCTCATCGTACAGTGTCGCGGCTATCGGCGGCAGAATCACGTTGATACCGCTCAGTGGCCACCTGACGACGAGACCGATAACTACTGAGAGACTGAACGCACCGGCAGCCACCGGTGAGAGATACAGCGCCATCACGACAAACACTGCCCGCCGCTGAACGAGTTCCAACACCGCGACCCCGGTCGTACTCGCCGAATAGTTCAGGAAGTCTCGAACCACCGACCGGTATAGACGGACCGATCCGACACCGACCGATGTGTGGGATATCAGTAGAAAGGCACTAGCTGCCGTCAACGCGAGAGCCACAGCGACGATGCTGACCCACGTGCTGAACAGCGACTGCCGGCCGATAACGACGGCGAACACGACCCCGGCCAGCAGCGCTAGCGGGGTGAAGATCCGCGACACTAACATCGCGAACCTGACCCGGCGGAGCGCTCGGAACATGTCCCTGATATCCCGCAGCAGCAGGAACGGCAACAGACCAACCGCGAACAGCACGATGACGCGCTGATGTCGTGGCTGCAGAAGCGTCGCGTCGATGATTGGTCTCCGGAATACAATGATCAGCGCCGCCACGACGGCCCATACGAGTACGAACCCGACGCTACCGACAGTTAGTAGCGTCCGCCGCGCTGCCGTCGACACTCGAGGCACTGTTCGAGTGTACCCGTCACCGAGACCGGCGACCAGATTTCGAGAGATGGTTTCCCCCCTGGTGAACACTGAGAAGAACCCGTACGCTGCCCCACCGGATACTGTCGTTACGACGTATGCCAGGACGGTCAGAAGGACGCGTTCGGTGCTGAACGCCGCGATACCGACCGAGGACTTCCGTACGACTTCCGCAAGGTACCCATCGTCGCTCTCTTTCGATGGGCCGGTCATCGTGACAGCGGATACATCTATGCGATCTAAGGGCCTCAGATACTTAGATGGCGTTGAGCGCTGGCGACCGCCGGCGCTCCCCCCTCGCAGGGTTGTCTATCGGATTCAGCCGGGAGTGGGTGTCGGTCCAGTATGGTCGGATTTTCGGCTACCGAAACCCGTCGAGGGGGCATGCCGAGAGGTCGCGGTGAAAGCGCCGGTTCGGCACTGTTGCGCGGCATTGGGGGTCGCGGCGAAGGTCAAAGAGGGAGAGGAGCCGATCGAGTGTTCTTTCCAGTGTAGACGACCACTCGGAGCGCGTGCTTCCGATCGGGGGAGGCAACTCACTGCACTCCACGTTGGCTGCTGAACGAGCCCCAGGTTTGCGTACCGAAGTACGTGCCATGCACATGCGAGTGCTGTCAACGGCGCGCGGACGGGGATACTGACCGCGTGGGGAGGGTAGCTGAACTCCCTGACGCGGTCCTGACTGATACCGTGTCAGGGGTGGCTGAAGACGTCGGATCGCGCGGGGAGGTGCTGAAGCTCCGGCAACACCCCCGGAGTCAGATGCTGAGTTGATCTACGACCCCCGCTAGCGAACTGGTCGATCCCTACTGGCGGTTCGGACCAGTCGGAGGCGCTCGGCCGATTCCTCATGACACGCGTCGCGCGGTGGAGGCGTTCCGGAACCGGTACGGGGTCACGGCGCAGTATCTGAACCGAGTGCAGATCGGACGGCTCAGGACCCCCGTCATCAGTTGGGACCCCGGCGGGCGCCGGCAGCCCCCGCCGCAGTAGCGGGGGCGTGGGGGTTGTATCAATCCGCAGCGCTCTCCGGAACGATAGTTACGGGTACCGCTGACTCCTCGGCGACGACGAAACCGGTATGACCGTCACGGAGTTCTGCCAGTTGCGTCTTCGAGCGATGACCGATCACGACGTGTTCCACGCTGACGTCCTCGGTGATCTCGATGAGCTGCTTACCGATCGCCGTTCCCGAACGGATTCCACTCCGGCTCAGTTGCTCGAATGTGACCTCGGCTCTGACGGGGGAATCGGAGAGAAACGACTGGACCCTATCACGGAAGTCATGGTCCTTTCCGGTAGTAACTTCGTTAGCTGTGACGTGGGCGACTGTTAGTTCCTGAGATAGCCCTTCCGCCAGTCGCACCGCCACCGAGAGGACCGATTCGAAACGGTCATCGTCCCCAACGGCAACCAGTATACTCATACATATCATACGGGTCTACTCCGGATAATCGTTTCTCAGGCCCTCCGAATCGACACGACGACAGGGGTCACCACATCGGGAGAACTGCGCCGGATCTACCATGCCGTTCATCACGACTATCTCGAGATTTGATGCTGCGAATCGAACAAAAGCCCGTGATAGCGGGTGCGAACGCGTGGGGAACACGGAGCGTGGCTTCAGCAGAGCGGTACAGGCAGTCCTCATATACGGATCATAAACCCCTGTAGTTTTGAGCAGTTCGAACTCCCGTGCAGGACATGCGCCCCGCGTTCAGCGGCGACCCGGTGAGACACCGGAGACCGGCCGGAGACGGCCTGCGAGATACAGAGGGCGAGTGCATCGACCGTCCGAGTCGGGTTCACGGATTCTCGAGTGGAGCAGCCGTTGCGACGAACGCCCGAGTCACGGACAGCAGTGCATCGCGGTGGATGATCCTCGGACTCCGGTGCCGGACCCGGGTCGAGTCGGAGTGGCCCTGAGGAACACTCGGTCGAGTGCCGCGCCACCGCTCCCGCCGATATCGCGGGCTGCGAGGGGTGTGTCGCTGACCGACTGGGGCCGGCGTGTCCCTCGGCTTAGCCGACGTTGATGAGTTGGTAGTCCTGCTCGACGAGCGCGGCGACATCTGGACCATGGTGATCGCCGGGGCCGCTCGCCCCCTCGACGGCCCCACCGTCCAGTGCGATTCCGGCCGCCTCGATACTGTCGTCGATCTCGAAGAACGACGCACAGTAGCCACAGGCGCCGGCGATGAGCCCCCGTTCCTTTGCCTCCTGGTAGTACTCGTGCACCACGCCGTCGGGGTCGTCCTCCGCCTCCGGTATCCACTGGGTGGCCTGCCCGTCGAAGTAGACGACGACATCGTGGCCCGCCTCGTCGAGGTTGCGGGCGTACTCGAGGTTGTTGGCGACCGGTCCCGGGTTCCCGGGTGGCGAGTTGACGAGGAACGCGAACTTCGACATCGGTACGTGTTGACACGCACCGGGGCGATTTCAAACCCGGGGTGACGGCAACAGGCCGGGTCGCGAACTGACGCACGGGGAGTCACGTCGAGGCGGGCCCCGGCCGTACCCGACAGGTCCGGGTCGAGCGTCACGCGGCCGGCGCCGGCAGCCCTCCGCCGCAGTAGCGGAACGTGTGAATCCATGCCAAACATTCAATATACTCTGCCCAAAGTGGGAGCCAAATGTCCACGTGGGTTCTCCAACTCATGGCAGACGGCGGCAGTGCGGAGGCGGAGACCAAGCATCACGAATGTCGCAACTGCGGGGAGAACCTGTCCCCGGACGTCGACGAGTGCCCGACCTGTGGGGGCGAAATGGCTGTATACACGTTCTAACTGGCTCGGGGGGCCTGCGGCCGGACGGGAGTGCCGCGTTGAACACGGGAGACCGAGTCCAGCACGATAGGTGGGCTTCGGAGGAGTACGACTGGGACCGACACGGGCGTGGTAGGCAGGGCGTGTGGAGAAAGGGGGGACAGGTGATGACCGTAGAGAGCTAGCTTTCAGTTCGTGATACGGTCACGGAGTGAAAGCCATGAGCTAGTACCAGTCGCTTCATGAAACAGCTGTGCCATCGTATAGCATGGTATCTATTCCGTTCTGGTCGGGTGGTCCCATCCCCTGGGTGAGTTGTGGCGCGACTCGCCGACCCGGTGTAGGAGTTGTGAATCTGCCGTCATGGTGTGTAGCTGACCGCCGTTCGCGACCTCCGGCTACTCACCAGAATGCCCCATCTGCGAGGTGAAATCGCCGACCAGCAAAAACTGCGTCAGGAAACTGGTAGAAACGCCACCGCCAGGACAGCGCCGCCGCTCAGGAGTCGGCTCTCACGACCCGTCTCAACGGCCGGCAGGTCGAGCCCCCGCCCCATTCGCTTCGTGAGCGTGAGGAACTCCGGCGCCCTCACGAGCGGCGCGTGGTCGGGGTCGTCCCGGA
>NZ_QMDX01000017.1:34392-46367 GCF_007421925.1 Haloglomus irregulare | reverse complement strand
TGCGGCGATTCACGCCCGCCCTGAAGCGCGGGATTCTCTCGCCTAATGAAGATAGTCGCTCGTCGCGAAATTACTGCTTGGGATCACGAGCGGTCAACAACCCTTGTGCCATGAGTCGCCGGGCGATTACGACCAGACCATTCCCGAATCCTTCGCCGAAGATCGCTTGCTCCTCCATGGTGTCGGGCATGAGTGAACTCACGAGGATCGTCGAGCGGTCGATGAGAACGAGCCGGCCGATCGCCGTCTCGTCTTCAGTAGCATCCTCGCTGTGTAGCCACTCCAGGCCAGAGATGAACGTCGTGGCATCCGGCACGGCCGTCTGGATCTGCTCTTGAAGCGATTCCGTCAACGCGCCGATGAGAAGGTCGACCCCGTTACCGACCTCGTTGAGGCTGGCAACGAGAGCCTCGGTCAAGAGTGACTCGTCGCCGACGACGAGAACGATTTCGACGGCCGCTTCATCGATGAGTTGGTTCGTCCGGTTTTCGATCGTGTCCCGCCCGGACATCGCCCACACCTGCTGGACCGGGGTCTCGTCGTCCTCCTCGACGATTTCGACCGTATCCAGCGCATCGTGAAGGCGCTCGACGCGGTCTTCGTACTGATCACGCAGGGTCTCTGTCGCCTCGTCGAGCGGAACCGCCCGGAACTGCTGCGGGCTTGAGTGTTGGATCTCGACCAGGCCTTGTGCCTCCAGCACTCGAACCGCATCGTACACACGCGTCCGGGGAACCTCCGTCATCTCACTCAATTGCTTCGCTGTACCCGTGTGGAGACGGGACAGGCCGACGAAGCATCGCGCCTCGTATTCTTTCAAGCCGAGTTGCTGGAGGACTTCGATCGCTTCCCCCAGACTATTATTAGTGGTCATGTGTCCCAACCTACTGGTGTGCCCAGTAATTCTCTGAATGGTTTGCTCCCGGTACGGATAGGTATTGTCACTACAGCCATGACGGCTAATCCGGGTGAGACGCGACATGGGCAGTATAAGCGTCCAAATCCGCCGCATAGATCTCCCTTTAGAATTTGTTGTGATAGATTTAGTGACAACAGGTGAATCAAGATTTCACCGCGTAGGAGCACAGATAAACGAGAGATTGAAAAGTAACTCGTTTAATCACAAAAAGAATATACGGGGTGGAAGCTAAACACTTCACCGGCACGCAGTCCAGTTCTGTGTCCCAACCACCGTACTGTTGCGTGCCGGCCCGGCCACCCTCCGTGGCTGGGCTCACAATGACCCATATCCGCCTGATCGATGAGCAGTGATCCAGTCGAAGACCCTCAGACCGCCGCAATCGAGCAACTCGAACAGTTCGGGCTGAGTGCCTACGCCGCGCGAACGTTCGTCGCGCTTTCAAGCCTCGGGACGGGGACGGCCAGAGACGTCAGCCAAGTGTCGGAGGTGCCCCGTACCAGAGTATACGACGCGATCGACGAGTTACACGAGCGGGGGCTCGTCGATATCCTCCAGTCGTCGCCCAAGCAGTTCTGGGCGATCTCCGCCGAAACCGCGAGTCGGACGTTCGAACACGAGCTCCAGCACCGCACGGAACTCCTCCGGACGGCGCTGGGTGAACTCGAACCCGCCGAACGGCGAACTGAACAACGCGGCGTCTGGACGGTTGACGGGCAGACTGCGGTCACCGAGCGTGTTCTCGATTTCTTCGCCAGCGCGGAGGAGGAACTCGTCTACATGACCGTCGAAGAACTGCTTACCGAGGACCTGATCGAGGAGTTAGGCGAAGCCGCAGACCGGGGTGTTTCGATCAAGCTCGGCGGGGTGTCGGCTGAGGTCCAGGAGCGCATTCAGGACGAGATTCCCGGCGCGACGATGTTCGAGTCGCTATGGGTCTGGTCAGACACGTCGGCGGGACGGCTCATGATGGTCGACGGGCGCAAAACCCTCGTGAGCGCGCTCGTCAACGGCGTGGACGCAGGACCCTCCGATCCACGGTCGGAGACCGCCATCTGGGGCGAGGGCGACACGAACAGTCTGGTCGTGGTGCTGAGGGCGATATTCACCTGGCGACTCGACGCGGAGGAGCCCACTTGACGGAATCCAATACCAGCAGATCAACTATCCACATGAATCCATACCATCACGACGAACAGAGAACCCACGGCACTCGAACCGTTGTACAACTTGGTTGACGCGGATGTACTATCCACTTCAAGACCGCTGAGTACAAACACCACTTGCCCACCACCCCCAGCGGTCGGCAGTATTGATTAAGGACGTTTTTATTCACATAATCAAAAATTGGGCAGGTGTGAAAATCACCTGGAGTGATATGTAAGAATCTCCTATACTCTGCTATGAGTGCCTTACCGCCGTTGGACGAGGAAGAACTCAGCCTCCTTGTCCGCCAGTCGATCGGCAGTGAGGAGGAGATAGGTGAGGCAGTCGTGGATGCGTTCGTCGCTGTGGGAGTAGACGTCTACGAGCGTCCCACCACGCTGGCAGAGTGGATTGATCCCGATGTCTTCGAGACCCTCCAGTGGTCTTCTGGTCGTCCGCTATACCTGTGTACACAGATTTGGGACCATCGAGTGGTCATCACCCCGGAAGAGGTCCGGATCTACATCAATCAGGTGGATATCTGATGCCCCACCCTCTCGGGAGCACCCAGTCGCTATCGACTACGAGAGGCTACGATGTCTGACCCTCCCGATGGCTACCGTAGAAGGCGTACTCAGGACGAGGAGGCCCTGTATCAGCACCTGATTGAAGGGGTTTCCTCCCACGCTATCTTCATGCTTGATTCAGATGGTATGATCACTGCTTGGCCTACTCCAGCCCGGACGCTGTACGGGTATGAATCCGAATCGATGCTAGGCAACAATCTGCGGGATCTGTTTGCCGACGATGGGACAGCCGAGTTCGATATCGATATTGACGAGGACGAATCACACCCCGATGTCGCTGCTATGCTTGCCGAGGCTGAGGACGACACGATTAAGGACGAGCAGTGGCACCAGCGGGCAAACGGCTCTGTCTTCTGGGCCACGATGACGATATCGCCACTCGAACACAATGAGGGATACACAGTCATCAGCCAGGACACGACGGCGAGAAAACAGTACGAGCGAATGCTCGAACATCAGAACGACCGCCTCAAGGAGTTCACCGACATCTTGGCCCATGATCTGCGGAACCCGCTGAACGTGATCGACGGCCGGCTCGACCTCTATCAGGAGACCGGCGATCCCGAGCACATCGAATCGATCGAAGCGACGACCGACCGGATGGAACAGTTGGTGGACGACCTGATACGGGTGGCCCGGCAGGGTAACATCGTCACGGATCCGGAACCGACCGACATCAGGGACGTGATCACCACCGCGTGGGAAGGGACGGGCGGTACTGCGGATGGGGCAACGCTGGACTACGAGACGATGCGTCCAGTGAGTGCGGACGCCGACAGACTCTGTGAATTATTCGAAAACCTCCTTCGGAACGCCGTCGACCACGCCGGATCAGATGTGACCGTCCAGGTGGGGGCGCTGCCGGATGGTATCTACATCGAAGACAATGGGCCTGGGATCTCCGAGGACATCCGAGAGGAAGTGTTCGACCACGGGTTCACGACCCGTGAGGAGGGCTCGGGATACGGGCTCTCTGTCGTGCGTAGCATCGCCAACGCGCATGGCTGGGACGTGAGGGTGGCCACAGCCGACGCTGGTGGAGCCCAGTTCGAGATCACGGGTATCGAGTTTTTGTGAGCCATAGGACTCTCCAAACTAAAACCCCCCATTCCACATCGTATGCATTGAGACGACCAGCCTCAACTACTATGAGCCGGCGGTCCCGGCTGAGTCCACCGTACTGAGGAGGAATTCGGCACCTCTGAGGCTGCTGTTAAGATATTGTGGAATAGTATTCTATTTTAGAATAGTATGCTATTCTGTGGATTCTGAAGAAGCAGACTCGCGGGCTTGTTCGAACCGTTCGGCCACTTCATCCACGAGGTCTTCCTCCACAACGGTTCGTAGGAGAGCATCAGTCATTTCTCGAACGACGATGTTCTGGTAGCCCTGCTGGTTGAGTTCCCGCTCTAATTCGTACTTCAGCCAGGAATCGAAGTCCTCGATCGTAGCCTCACGAGCGTAGAAAGGGCGCTGTTTAGCTGCCTCATAGCTGAACGCTGTATCGGTCATCGGGTCCCGCGGCTCGACCGAGTCCCGAGCAGAGGTCTCCTCGGTCGGCTCCGATTCAGATGTCTCATCCGTATCCTGTGGTTCGTCATCCGGTTCATCCTCGAGCGCCTCCCCGAGGTCGGCGAACGGGTCGTCCTCAGCCATGGCGGACCACCTCCCCGGCCTCGACGATGTGCGCCAACTCGTCGAAACACTTCAGCTGGTCACAGTCGGGATCATAGTCCAGCAGGGGTTTGCGCTCGCCGTAGGCTTTCGTGATGCTGGTTCGGTCTCGTATGCCCGGTGAAGGGCTGAGATCGCCGGCGTCGACGGCCTTCCAGTCCGTGATTCGGGCGAAGTTCGGGATGCGGTCCTGAAGATTATCGTGCGAATTGAGCCGTTCAAGCAGCTGGCGATCCTGGGTCTTCTGGTCGATACGGCCGCTCAGCATATTCGGAACCAGCGCCAGGACGTCGACATCCATATGCTGCCGAAGCGGTGAGATCTGTCGCTCGATTGTCCGCTCCAGGCCGGCCATCGCCTCGTTCCCAGGAGCGAGCGGAAGCACGAGATTCGCCGTCGCGACGAGCGCGTTGTCCGTGAGTCGGGACCGGTACGCCGGCGAATCCGTGACGATATAGTCGTACGTATCCCCAAGGAGTGGGTCGACGACTTCCCGTTTGAGCAGCGCTGAGGGTTGGAACACGTCGCCCACGACGATCTCCCGCTCGACCTGTTCTAAATCCTCGCTGGACGGGAGAATATCGAACTCGTAGCTGGTATTGTAGACAACAGAAGTCGGGTCAGCACCATCGAAGAAGACGTCACCGATGGTTTCCTCGGTGTTGTGATACTGGTCATCAAACCCCAGCCCTACGGATGCGTGGCCGTTCGGATCAAGATCGATGAGGAGCACATCGTGGTCGTGGGCGGCCAGCTGTCGAGCAAGGTTGACAGCGATCGTCGATTTGCCGACACCACCCTTCAGCATACACACCGAAACCGCCCGAGAGCTCTCAGCAGTCTCTGCCGGATTATACAGGCTATTCTGTCTATTTGTTGTATCTATACTATTCCTGCCATCTGATTCAGTCATACTATTCAACAATAGCAAACCAGTATAATAACTCTATGGTGGATAGCGTGAATGATCTTCTAATGTGCTTTCTATTTCGGAATAGTATACTATTCTGAAATATCTGAGATAGGGCCAGTCAGCGTCGCATATAGGACGAGTTCCAGCGTGAACCGCCCCGGGGTCAAGTGGTTCGAGACGCCGGAGGCGTCTCGTCATCCCGGAAGACGGAGTCTTCCGGCGACCCCGAGGCTTCTGTCTTCCCGCAGTTTAGTCTGACACTCCCACCGTCCTCGACGCCACACCCCGAGATGGGTCACGGTCGTCTCGAACGGACGAGTGGGTTGCGGTCGGGGCGTCCACAGCCCCCGATGCCCGCCGTCGCACCTTCCGAACAACGGGAAGGCTGTTGAGAGCAGGCACATTCCAGTCCTGATGCCTCTTGATGCCTTTCACGGCGATGTTGACGCTTACACCACGGTCGCTGTGGTCTTGATGGGAACAGCCCTTGCACTTGAACCGCTTCTTCTTCCGGTTCGCACGCTCGGCGTGACCGCACAGCGGGCATCGCTGACTCGTTTTGTACGGGTCAATCCAACCAGTCGGGATGCCCTCGAACGATGCCTTGTACGACGTGCAGTACTGGAGGGCGCGGAACGGGAGGTGGTGCAAGCGCCGGTTCATCCGCGTGCCGTAGTCGATACTGTCGCGCATCTCTTTGAGGTCTTCAAAGACGATGCACGGCTTCTCGAACTGACGGCTCCACTCCACGATGTGACCACTCACCTTGTGGAGTCGGTCGCGGACGAACCGTTCCTCACGCCCTTCCAGCGTGTCTTGGATGCTGTCCTTCCCCCGCGTTCTGCACGCGCTTCCGTATCGTGAAGTACCGATGGCGCTCGAACTTGATTTCGGGAAAGTCGATGACCAGTGAGTCTTCGACGCCATCCTCAGAGAGTGCAGTGAGCGCCACGTTGTCCTCGTTCACGTCCACGCCGACGACCGTCCGCGAGTTCTGCTTGTCTCGAACGGTCTGCTCGGTGTTGGTGACGTTGACGTGGAGTTCCGGCTCGCCGTTACACCACAGTGTCTCCGACGTTGAGACCTTCCACTCGTCGCTCGTGAGCGCGGTCTTGAGGAGGTCGAGGTGGGCGTCACTTCCTTCGAGGATGCCCTTGACATGGTTGTATGGCTTCGCACTGATGCGGAACGCCACGTCGCCGTCGTCGGTGAGCGACAGGTTGTATCCTTCTGTGAAGTTTGCCCGGAGCGGGTAGGTGCTGTCCTTGGTGTGGCTGGGCTTGCCGTAGTCGTCGTACTCGTAGTAGTTCTCCATCGCGCCGAGTGCCTTGACGACGATGCGTTGGGTCGTGTTCTTGACGAGGTCGGAATCGTCTTCAAGACGAGTCGAAATCGGGTCCCAGTCCGTGCCTTCCTTGGCGAGCCGGATGGTCTTGTTGTACACTCGCCGGGCTTCGATAGTGGCGTCGTTGAGCAGGCTCTGGTTGTCACTCTGGATGTCGAGTTGGAAATCCAGCGTCTTGATGAGCCCGTCAGTACCGGTCATCTTGGTCGCAATTAGTTGTAATTCTGAAAAGTCAAAAACCCGTGCAAAGGGCGGTGGAAGTGAAGACGCGTGTCGGCTTCACCCTCGGGGTCAAGCCCCGAGGCACTCGCCTTGCTTTCTCTGTAGAGCGGAGTTCAGACCCAATGTCAGTTATTTTATAGTTCTATTCAGTTGGAGGCGTTGTTAGGGCCATCAAATTTGATTATGGATGCTTCGAATTTTAATCGGCTCGTAATATAGGTCAACACGGCTGGATGTTCTCTCGCGAATGATATCTGCCACTGACATACAATTCCTCCACTGAGACAGACTGGATTGAACAGTTTCTAAAGGGGGTCCTTGCCAACCGAGAGGACCAGAAATTCAGCACGACAATTGGAACGTTCGTGTGCGGGTTCTGCCTACTAGTGGTCGATTCGAAGGCATTCAGGTAGCACGAATTGCTCGAACACGTGCCACTAAGCCCGGCAGCTGAGGTCATCAGGGAATGACGGGTGTCCCAAGTCCAATCCCCGCTGGCGGTTCATTGCAAGACTCAATACTGGTTCACAGCCAGCCGACACGGGGTTGAGTTTCATATTAGCTCTTTATAAAACACCGAGTAGTGGCTCTCTCACCGTGTTCTCGCGTCTTGGGTACGTTACGTCAGGTTATCGACTAATGATGGGGCGTTCTTGGACTCGTCTCGGTTCGTCGGTAGGGACCCCCGGTCAAAAAGAACGATTCGTAGTTCTTGCGCCGTCTCCCGAAGCCGGTCGGCGAAGACCGCTAACGCGGCCAATCCGGGGTATGCGGTATTGAGTGGCTGGTACATGTATTCTTCCGTGACCGTCCGATCCGGAAGCGCCGATCGGGCCTGAACGTGCTCCTGGCGTGTGCACTGCCGTTCGGTAGCGAGGCGCTCACACTGGTCGCGGAACGTCTCGATCTGGTCGTACTCCGCGCAAAGTGCAGCCGTGGTCCACTGTTCAAGCGGGCACGACCCGATGTCCTCAAGCTTCTCACGAACGGGAACCAGTGCTGTCCGGATCTCCTGGAGACCGTCGCGTTCCGCGGCAAGCAGTTCGAGCACCTGTTCTCGGCGCTCAATCGCGTCCGCGACATTGGTTCGAAGCCGGCGGTAGACGGGGGGCGGCAACGACGAGCCGTGCTCAAGTGCCTCCGCCATCTCCGGGCCGAACTCGTAGCGGACGTGCTGTTCGAACGGCTCCCCATACTCCGTCTCGTAGTGGTCGACACTCATCACCGTCTGTCGATACGCGTCCCGGACCGCCGCTAAGTGGTCATCATCAGACCCTGTCGGACCGAGCATCCTGATACCTCCTGGCTCCGGAGAGGGACGGGGAGCAACGTCCGGTTCAATGTTCTCGAGTCGGGCACCGAACGATTCCAGTGCCGTCGCCTCGTCGCGCAGGAGTCGGTGCTCTGCCGCCGCCCACCGGATGCCCTCGTCAAGTGTGGCCAGCGCCGCGTCTGTGTCCATTATGTGAGACATCTTTGTGCCTTTCAATTTAAATTTTGAGTCCGCTCGTCACCTTCCGCTAAACCGGGGCGTCGCCCGCGAACTGGGCGTCGGCATCGGCACTGTGCCGATCGATGCCGAATATAAGCGACACACGCTGGTCACGACCGAGCAGGTGGCAGTTCGCCGCCGCAGAGGGGAGTGAGACGGGCGAGGTGGACACCGCGGAGCCAGCGGTCGAACCCGCGACCGACGCCGAGGAGGATGTCGAGCGAATCCCGTACCGCGGACTCCGGCGGACCGTCGGCGAGCGGATGTCGAACGCGAAGTTCACCGCTCCGCACGTCATCGCCCACCACCCGGACGTGACCGAACTGGTCAGGGTCCGGGCGGAGCTGGCTCAGGAGGCCGAGGAGCGGGGGGTCCGGCTGACGTACATGCCGTTCGTATTGAGGGCGACCGTCTCCGCGCTCCGGGCCAACCCGAACCTCAATGCGGAGCTTGACGAAGAGAATCAGGAGATCGCCCGGAAACAGTACTATCATATCGGCGTCGCCACCGCGACCGAGGAAGGGCTCCTCGTGCCTGTCGTTGAGAACATGGACGAGAAGAGCATCCTCGAACTTGCGACGGAGATCGACGACCTCCCCGAACGGGCCCGGGAGCGGTCGCTCTCCTCCGATGAGCTCTAGGGCGGGACGTTCACCGTCTCGGACTGGGGGGGCATCGCTGGAAACTACCCCACGCCCATTCTCAACTATCCACAGACCGGCATCCTCGGGCTGGGGGAAGTAAAGAAGCGCCCCCCGCGTCATCGAGGAGGAGGCGTCAGGAGCGCCGTTCGCCGACGACGAGACCGTGGCCGGCTCCGTCGTCCCCCGGTACACGATGCCCCTGTCCGTCTCGTTCGACCACCGTGTCGCCGACGGGCTCGACGGCGGCCGATTCGCGAACCACCTCATCGAGCAGCTGGAGGATCCGTGCCGGCTCCTGCTCTGAATCCGCGCGGGAGCATCCGTGGGCGAGCAGACCCCAGTCCAGTAACTCATCTACTGCCGATACTGTAGATTATTCCACTGCCATCCGAGGTTAAACACCACATTACACACTAATTGCTGCTTCTGGAACACACTCTCGTCACGGCAGTATCGACGCTCGCACCAGACCCCTGTCTGCCCACGATTGCCGCGGGCGGCACAAGCTAATTCATAACCGGGGGAAATTCGCGTGATGGCACATCATGACAACCAACGAATGATGGATGCTACCGACCGGTGCGCCGGCCATCCCGCCGCCGTACTGGTGCGAGCCGGAGTCGAAGTACATATACGTCTTCTACGACCGGCCGGACGACGTGCTCGGACGAGCGGTCCCCGAGCCGCTCGAACCTGCCTATGATGACGGTCCCCGCGTCCGCGTGGTCGTTGGCGACCTGATACAGCCGCCACACGCCCACGCGCGGTACCACGAGGGCATCGTCTCGGTGAAGGTCACGTTCGACGGGCGAGTCGGCTGGTACCTGCCGTACATCTGGACCAACAACGACGAGACGATGGACGCCGGTCGGCTGTACGGCTGGTACAAGCAGTACTGCGACGACACGCCGATCCAGAAGGACGGCAATCGTATCCGGGGCGACCTCGAGCGCGACGGGGACTCCATCCTCAGCGTCAAGTTCCGGTCGACCAGCGCGCCCGGCGAGGAGGACGCGCTGGCCGAGCGCCTTGGCGACCTGTTCGAGGGGACCGTCTACGGCGTCAAGAAGGTCCCCAGCCCCGAGAAGGGCGGGAAAGTGCTGAAGCAGGTCGTCGCCACCGACCTCGAGGACGTGACCATGCACGAAATCTGGGGCGGCGACGCCACGGTCGAGCTGACCCCGACTCCGAAGTACCCGTTCCTCCACGGGTTCCAGCCCGGCCAGCGCGACATCGTCGCCGGCCTCTACGCCCGCCCGGAGTTCATCCTTCCGCACGGGGAGGTCGTCCGGGACCGCTACGAGTGACCGCCCCTTAACGGTCGCCGGCCACCGGGCATCGTGTGTCGCACGCCTGGCGTCCCCGGTACTGGTTCTGATGTAGTGGACTACCTCCTATGTCGCCGCGTCCAGGGCCGGCTTCGCTACATAGTCGTGTACGACTCGCGCGGATACGGATACCAAAGGAGCCGACATCGTGCTTGAGGTCAGCGTTGACGTCATCGGGGGTGTAGACCGGGTCGTACGGGATGTCCGGGTCTGCGGCGAATCGTTCTTTCCACCCGGAGAATCGAACGGTCAACGTCCGATTCCACCTGCACCAGGCATCGTTCACAATCATATCCAATCTGTCGGCACATTCTTAGTTGAACTTCCACCCGAAGACGTTCGAGGCGAAGCTCAACCGATACGACGCTGTATAGTCGGTCGCGGTCCGCGCCGGACACTCGGCAACCCAAAAACGAGTTTTGATGACACACTACGGAGGCAGATTGTAATAACGAACTCAGCATGTTAATCCGTTCCAGCAGTCCCCTCAAGGGCTGGCCACCCCCATCTGTAGTTTGTCATTCACTATCATTATGTTCGGCTCCACCAATACCACCGCCGGGCTGCGAGTGGCAGCTGTCGATATCGTGGTTCGACCCGTCGAAAGTGTTTTTTTGGAAGGAACCGACCGATATCCTGAATGATACGAGCTAGCATCATCGGCGCCGGAATGACGAAATTCGGCACACACGCCGACCTGACCCTCTCGGAACTGTTCGCGGCGGCGGCACTCCCTGCGCTCGACGACGCGGGGATCGGACCCGACGAGGTCGACGCGCTGTACTTCGGGAACACCTCGGCGGCCATCTCCGAGAACGACACCCACCTTGGACCGAAGGCGGCCTCGCAGATCGGGCTCGCGGGCGTCCCGACCCAGCGATTCGAGGACGCCTGCGCGACATCCGCGATGGCGACCAAACACGCCGTCGCGGCCATCGAGTCCGGCCTCCACGACGTGATTCTCGTCGGCGGCGCCGAGCGGTGTACCCCGGCGTCCGGCCTCGACACCGACGAGATGACGCGCGTCTTTGCCAGCGCAGCGAGCCGGCAGTACGAGCAGCCGGTCGGTCTCACGTTTCCCGGCGTGTTCGCGCTCCTCACCAAGCGCCACATGCACGAGTACGGGACCACCCGGGATCAGCTCGCCGAGGTGGCGGTCAAGAACCACCACCATGGCAGCCTGAATCCCCGGGCACAGCACGGCCAGAAAATAACGCGCGAGGACGTCCACGACGGACCACTGATTGCCGATCCGTTCCACCTGTACGATTGCTGCCCGTTCTCGGACGGCGCGTCGGCCATCCTGGTGGTCAGCCAGGACGCCGCGGAGAGCTTCGACAGCGAGGCGGTCGACATCACCGGTATCGGTCACGCCTCGGGCGGGGTTCCGCTGGCCGAACAGTCGGCGTTCACTGCGACGCAGGCAGCCCGTGACGCAGTCGGGGCGGCCTACGACCAGTCGGGGCGGACGGCCGATGACGTGGACTTCTGCGAGGTCCACGACTGCTTCACGGGTGCGGAGGTGCTCGCGACGGAGGCGTTGGGGTTGGTCGAGGACGGAGAGGGCGGTCCGGCTGCCGCGGCGGGCCGGACCGCGCTCGGCGGTGATATCCCGGTCAACCCGAGCGGCGGGCTGAAGGCCAAGGGCCACCCCATCGGCGCCACCGGCACCGCACAGATCGTCGAACTCACCGAACAACTCCGG
>NZ_QMDX01000017.1:0-34298 GCF_007421925.1 Haloglomus irregulare | reverse complement strand
GGGCCACCCCATCGGCGCCACCGGCACCGCACAGATCGTCGAACTCACCGAACAACTCCGGGGCGAGGCCGGCGACCGACAGGTCGAATCCCCCTCGGTCGGACTCGCGCACAACCTCGGCGGGGAGGCCGCGACAACCGTCGTCACGGTCGTGGAGGCCCGGTCATGACCGCGGGCGAAGTTCCCACGTACGCCGAGGGTGAGGGGCTCAAGCACGAGTCCTGGGCTCGTGCGTTGCGTGACGGCGTGCTCCTCGGACAGGAGTGTGCGGACTGCGAGCACGTCCTCGGGACACCGAAGTCTGTCTGCCCGGGCTGCTCAGGTCGCTCGCTCGTGACGGTCCGCCTGCCGACGAGCGGCAAGGTGTTCTCCGAGACCACCATCGAGGTCACGCCCGAGGGTCTGGGCGACCGGTATCAGGTCGGCGTCGTCGACCTCGGACCGACGCGGCTGCTCGGCCGCATGTCAGACGAGGTCGAGATTGGTGACACGGTCGCGTTCGACGGGTTCGTCGAGTACGAGGACCTGCCCGGCCCGCGCTTCGTGGCCGAACCGACCGGCTGAGTGCCCACGCCCGCTGGTTCGTGAGAAAAGATTAAGTCTGGTGGGTAGCTACCGGTGAGGGAAGCACCCATGCCGGATGGTACCAACCAAGTCAATCGACGGACGTTCCTCAGAAACGCGACGCTCGGAACAACCACCGCAGGACTCGTCGGCCTCGCAGGCTGCACGGGCGACGGCGGTGACGGTGGCAACGGTGACGGTGGCGGTGGCGGCGGTGATGGTGGTAGTGACGGCGGTGATGGTGGTAGTGACGGCGGTGACGGTGGCAGCGACGACGGCGGTGGGTCCCTGTCGCTGAAGATCGGCGTGCTGGTGCCGCTCTCGGGCGCTTACTCCCCGCTCGGGTCCGATGCCAGAGCCGGGATCGAGGTGGCGAAACGCCACGCCGACAGCGATTACGACGACCTCTCGGTCGAGATGATGTACAAGGACTCCCAGCTCGCGGCCGATGTCGGCCTGCGCCGGGCCCAGGAGCTGGTCGAGCAGGAGGACGTCGACGCGTTGGTCGTCGGCGACGGGACGCCGGTCGTCAACGCGGTCGCGCAGTACGCCGCTCAGCAGCAGGTCCCGAACGTGGCGACCATCTCGGCGCTGGAGCAGACGACGATGTCGGACTGCTACCCCTTCACGTTCCGCACGTCGACCCACTCCTACCAGAACATGAAGCCGACCGCCGAGTGGGCGACCGAGAATCTTGGGACAAAGGTCGCCACATGGGGAGCGGACTACTCGTGGGGGCGCGAGAGCGTGGGCAACTTTGCCGAGGTGGCCGAGGACAACGGTGCGGAGATTGTCGAGCAGGTCTATCCAGACCTCGGCGCGACCGACTACTCCTCGCAGATCCAGAAGGTGGCCGCCTCGGGGGCGGATTTCGTCATGATCCGCGCCGGTGGGTCGGACATGATCAACGCGTACAACCAGATCAACTCTTTCGGACTCGGTGACGAGATGGATGTCGTCGGCATCGCCTCGGCGGCCGAGGCGCGCGGCGCCGGGGAGGCGGCGCTCGGCTACTACGGCAACACGCCGTACTACTTCGGTCTCGACACGGAGGCGAACACCCGCTTCGTCGAGGACTACCGGACGCAGACGGACGGTTCGATCCCCAGCACCTACTCCAACTCCTCGTACACGGGCGCCAAGGTCCTGTTCGAGGCGGCACTGCAGGGCTCGACCGACGGGGCGGCGATGCGAGACGCCCTGGAGGGGCTCACCGTCACGTCGCCGCTCGGCGAGCAGGAGGTCCGTGCCTGCGACCACCAGATCGAGGGGCCACAGTGGATGTCGCAGTTCGTCGAGGACGCGGATGGCGACCTCCCGGTCGGGGTGGAGTTCATCAACAAGTCCGAGGCCGGCACCAACAGCCGCCCCTGCTCGGCCATCGAGTGCGACTACTGATCCGATAGCGCGTCCGTCCGGCGTGGTCGCCGCCCCGGCCCACGGGGCAACACATCTCCATAGTTTAAGTTATCCACCCCCCTGGAGGGGGATATGCAGGGGCTCACCATTGGAGCACTCGCCACCCGTAACGCCAGAGAACAGCCGGACGCACCCGCCATCGTCGAGCGTGTCGACGGGCGCCGGGAGCTGACGTTCGAGGCGTTCGACCGCCGGACGACGCAGCTGGCGAACGCGCTCGGCGATGCCGGGGTCGGGGCGGGGGACACGGTCGCCATCTACCTCCGGAACAGCATCGAAACCCTGGAGACGTTCATCGGCGCCGCCAAGGCGGGCATCATCCCGGTCCCGATCAACCACCGCTTCAAGACCGGTGAGATCGGCTACGTACTCCGCGATTGCGGCGCCTCAATCTGCGTCTTCGACGACGACGCCATGGATACCGTGGCCGGCCTCACCGGCGAGGACCTCCCCGTCGAACGCTTTCTCCACGTCGGGAATGCGGTTGCCGCCCCCGACTTCGCGGAATCGTACGGGTCGTTCCGCGAGTCGGGAGCGAAAACGCCGCCGGAGACGGACATCACGCGACTCGACCGGGCTGCAATGCTGTACACGAGCGGCACGACCGGGCGGCCGAAGGGCTGTCAGTTCACCCACGACAACCTCCTCCAGAACACCGAGAACACGGTCTACGACGTCGGCCTGGACCGTGACGAGCGGTTTCTGATCATGACGCCGTTGTTCCACGTCGCGGCGTTCGCGCTGTTCCTCGATGCGTTCTACGTCGGCGCAACGACCGTGCTGACGGCGGACTTCGACCCGGACCACGTACTCGAAGTCATCGAGGACGAACAGGTGACGGGGTCATTTGTGGTGCCGACCCAGGGGCGGGCGCTCCTTGAGACGAACATCGAGAACTACGACCTCTCCTCGTTCCGGCGGTACTGGACCGGGACGGCGCCCTCGGAGGCGGAACTCAAGCGCGACATCATCGACACCTTCGACTGTGGCCTCACCGAAATGTTCGGCCAGACGGAGCTTTCGCCGCTGACGCTCGTCCTGCCACCGGAGGACGCCTTCGACAAGATCGAGACGGTCGGTCGCCCGCTATTCAATGTCGGCGTGAAGCTGGTCGACGAGGACGGTGCGGAGGTCGAACAGGGCAAGATCGGGCGGATCGCCTACCGGGGCCCTACCGTGTTCGAGGGCTACCACGAACTGCCGGCAGCGAACGACGAGGTCTTCGACGGGGGGTGGTTCGTCTCCAGCGACCTCATGCGTGAGGACGAGGACGGCTACTTCGAGTTCCTGGGGCGGGCGGACGACATGATAATCAGCGGCGGCGAGAACATCCACCCTGCCGAAATCGAGGAGGTGCTGCATGAACACCCCGCCATCGATGCCGCTGCCGTGCTGGGCGTGCCCGACGAGAAGTGGGGCGAACGGGTGAAGGCCGTCGTCGTTCTTGAACCCGGCGAGGAACTCGCGGCAGCCGCCGTCGTCGACTACGTCGCCGAGCGACTAGCCGACTTCAAGAAGCCTCGCGAGGTCGACTTTCGAGACGAACTGCCCCGCAACCCGACGGGGAAGGTCGTCAAGGGGGACCTGGAGTAGGCCCGCTCACACCGGAACGGCTGTTCAGATGGAGACGTGTTCGCGGAGCACCTCGTCGTCCGCGGACAGCCCCTCGGCGTCGGCCGCATGGACGAGTTCGCCGTTCGATAGCACGACGACGTGATCGGCGACCGAAAGCGCGAGATCAAGATTCTGCTCAACCAGCACGATGGTGAGTTCGTCGGCGAGGCGCGTGATGGCCTCGCGGACGTCCGCGACGATTTTCGGAGCGAGTCCCTCCGTCGGCTCGTCGAGCAGCAGGAGTTCGGTCCCGCCGAGCAACCCGCGGGCCATCGCGAGCATCTGCTGTTCGCCGCCAGAGAGCGTTCCAGCACGGGCCCCCCGGAGTTCGTTCAATGTCGGGAACAGCTCGTAGGCGTCCTCCGGGGTTCGGGACCCGCCCCGCCCGGCGGGGACCGCGAGGTTCTCCGCGACCGTGAGGTTGCTCCACACCTGCCGATCCTCCGGGACGTAGCCCATCCCCATCTGGACCCGTTCGAACTTCGGGAGACCGGTCACGTCGCGGGCCTTGAACCGGACGGTCCCCTCGCGAGGCTGGAGCACCCCGACGATACTGCGGAGTGTGGTGGTCTTGCCGGCGCCGTTGCGGCCGAACATGGCGAGCACATCGCCCTGCTCGACCGTGAACGAGATGTCCTCGATGGCCCGGCTCTGGCCGTAATAGCTGTCCAGCGAGTCGAGTTCCAGGAGCGTCATTTGCTCTCACCCAGGTAGGCCTGTTGGACGCGGGGGTCGTCGCGGATGTCGTCCGGGGCAGCGTCGGCGATGACCGAACCGTTCTCGAGCACGGCTACCGCGTCGGAGACGGACATCACGACGTCGATGTTATGCTCGACGAGCACGATGGTGTACTCGTTGGCCACGTCGTCTAGGAGATCACGGAGCTCCTCGATTTCGAACTGGCTCATCCCCGCGAAGGGCTCGTCGAGCAGGAGTATCACCGGGTCGAGCGCGAGCACCAGCGCGAGTTCGAGAGCCCGCTTGTCGCCATGCGAGAGCGTCCCAGCCTCCGTATCCCGGAACTCGAGCAGGTCGACACGCTCGAGCAGGTCGGTGGCTTGCTCGCGGTACTCTGCCTTGGACGCGACGTGCTGGAGGAAGTTCCAGCCCCCCCATTCGCGCGCCTGGACGGCGATGCGGACGTTATCGAGGACGGATAGCTCGTCGAAGATGTTCGTGATCTGGAACGACCGAGCCAGCCCCTTCCGAGTGATCTGCTCCGGCGGGAGCCCGGTGATGTCCTCGGCGCCGAGCCGGACCTGTCCTGCTGTGGGCTCCAGTCCGCCCGAGAGGAGGTTGAACAGCGTCGTTTTCCCGGCGCCGTTAGGGCCGATGATCGACTTCAGCGTCCCCTCGGTGACTCCCAGATTGACATCGTCAACCGCCGTAACGCCCTCGAATCGCTTCGTCAGGCCCTCGGTCTCGAGTAGCGTGGTCACGGGGGGCCGCCTCCACAGACGGATTTCATAGCAGTAGAAGGGAGTCGACAGTGGTAAAAAAGTTGCTGCTCCGGGGGCCGCGACGGCTGGACTGACACAAAGCTTAATATATCTCCTTCATACCTTCCGCAGGTGAGTCAAACAACTGTTGTCCTCGGGATCCTGGCCAACGGGGTCGCCATCGGGATGCTGTTCTTCCTCGTCGCCTCCGGCCTCTCGCTGGTGTTCGGCCTGATGGGTGTAGTGAACTTCGCCCACGGCTCGCTGTACATGATCGGTGCGTACGTCGGGCTGACGGTCTTCGACCGATCCGCGCTGTTCCTGTTCGCGCTGCTGACAGTCCCGTTCATTATCGCGGGAATCGGTGTCGTCATGGAGTATTTCACCTTGCGACCACTGTACGACCGTGACCCAATCTATCAGATCCTGCTGACCTTCGGCCTGGCCCTGATGTTCGACGAGGGGGTCCGGGTCGTCTGGGGACTGAACTCGCTCAGCTTCGGCCGGCCGGAATGGCTGGCCGGCGCGATATCGCTCGCCGATGGACAGTTCCCGCGCTACCGGGTGTTCGTCATTCTTTTGGGCATCGTCGTTAGCGTCGGACTCTACCTGTTCCTGGAGCGGACCCGATTCGGACTCGTGGTCCGGGCCGGGACGAACAACCGTGACATGGTCGAACTCTGCGGCGTGAACGTCAAGCGGGCGTTCACGATCGTCTTCGCGGTTGGCGCCGGGATGGCCGCCGTCGCCGGTGTCGCCGCCGGCCCGCTCTTCAGCGTCTACCCGGCGATGGGGTCGGAGATGATCATCGAGGCGTTCGCGGTGGTCGTCATCGGTGGGCTCGGGAGCTTCCGGGGCTCGCTTGTCGGGGCCTTGGCCGTCGGTCTGCTCCAGGCGTTCGGCAACTACTACCTCGTGAGCTTCTCCTCGATGCTGGTCTTCGCCCTGATGATCGTCGTGTTGCTCGTCAGACCGCACGGACTGCTGGGCGACCCGGAGGCGGGTCACACATGAGCAGGGAGACCGGTACGCGGCGACTCCCGGCACTCTCCCGGACCCTGGTGATCCGTGTGGTCGTGTTCCTCGCACTGGCAGCCGTTCCGCTTGTCACCACCGGGTACCAGACGGGGCTGGTCATCAACTTCCTCATCCTGGCACTGTTCGCGGTCAGCTATGACCTCCTAATCGGCTACACGGGCATCGTCTCGTTCGGTCACGCGCTCCCGTACGGCCTCGGCCTGTACGCCTTCGCCATCTTCGCGACCGACCAGTCGGTTCCGTTCGTTTCGACCGCCGCCGTTCCGTTCGAGGGGGCCATCCTCGTCGCGCTGGCGATCGTCGCCGTCGTCTCGCTCGTGACTGGCTACCTCGCACTCCAGGCGACAGGGGTGTACTTCGCCATGATCACGCTGGCGTTCGCACAGATCGGCTACCTCGCCGTCTTCGAGAACTCCGACATCACCGGCGGTGACGGCGGCATCCTGCTGTTCTCGCAGGAGGTCTTCGGCATCGCGCTGAGTGACGGGATGACGTTCTACTACGTGACATTGGTGGTAGTGACCGGCTGCTTCCTCGCTATGCGACGGCTGACCACCTCCCCGTATGGACAGGTCCTCAAGAGCATCCGCGAGAACGAGACGCGCGCGCGATTCCTCGGCTACGACACCTTCCGCTACAAGCTCTCCGTGTTCGTCGCGGCGGGGGTGTTCGCCGCGGTCGCTGGCATCCTCAAAGGGCTCCACAGTAACATCGCGACCCCGGGTGCGCTCTACTGGTCGACTGGTGGTGACGCCCTGCTGATGACGCTCATCGGCGGGATGGGGACCCTGTGGGGGCCGGTGGTCGGGGCGGCGGTCCTCTTCGGCAGCGAAGAGCTGCTGACGACCATCACCGAGCACTGGCTGCTGCTCTTGGGGGCTGTCTACGTCGTGTTCGTCATCTTCGTTCCGAGCGGAATCGCCGGCCTGCTCTCGTCGGAGGCGGACCGGACCGTGGGTGACGTGCTCCGGGAGCTCCGCCCATGACCGCCCCCCTCACCGACTCCAGGGTCGAGGCGGCGCCGCTTGACGCGTCGCTCTCGGAGGCAGGCGTGCTCTCGCTCGTGCTCGATAGACCCGACGCTCTGAACGCCCTGACCGACGCGCTGGTGACTGGCATCGAGGCCGCACTGGAGACTGTCGACCGCTCGGCGGTCCGCTGTGTCGTCCTGTCCGGCGCCGGGGAGGCCGCGTTCAGTGCCGGCGCCGACGTGTCGGTCTTCGAGCAGCTTGACCCGGTTGAGGGGACCGCCTGGACCGTCTTCGAGCGGCTGGCGGAGTTCCCGCGACCGTCGGTCGCCAGTATCGACGGCGCCTGTTTAGGTGCCGGGCTCGAACTCGCGCTCGCCTGCGATATCCGGCTGGCGACCGAGCGGTCGACATTCGGACAGCCGGAGATCCGGCTCGGGTTCATCCCCGGCGCCGGTGGTATCCAGCGACTCCAGCGACTCGTCGGCTCGGGACGGGCCAAGGAACTGGTCTACCGCGGCCACCAGATCGACGCCGAAACCGCCGACAGATGGGGGCTCCTCAACCGTGCGGTCCCGGCCGACGCGTTCGAGCCGGAGGTCGACGCTGTGATCACGGACATCGCGGACGGGCCGCCGATAGGGCTGCAGGCCGCAAAGCGCGTCTTCGACCGCGGCGCGGATGCGAGCCACTCCGCTGGCCTGCTCATGGAGAGCCAAGCCTTCGGGCGCCTCCTGACGACGGACGACGTGGCCGAGGGCGTCGCCGCCTTCCGGGAGGATCGCGACCCAGAGTTCACCGGGAAGTGACACCGCCCGGATTGCCCGTCGCCGGGCATCCCAGAGCCACTAGTATGGCACGGAGCAACACTGGGATATTTATATTTTGACTGTACAACAGTTTACCGAGAGCGATGAAACAGACCGACGACCTGACGGACCCTGAGGTCATCGACCGTCCGTACGAGTATTTCGGTCGGCTCAGGGAGACGGAGCCGGTGTACTGGAACGAAACGTGGGGCGGATGGATTGTCACACGGTACGAGGACGTTCAGCGCTGCCTGCAGGACGACGAGCATCTCTCGGTCGAGGTAGAGGCGGATCGACTGCGTGACTCCTCGCTCGACATTCCCCAGACCAAGGAGATGTTCCCGAAGTGGATTATTTACCTCGATCCGCCGGACCACACGAAGCTCAGGCGGATCATCGGTGAGGCGTTCAATCCGGAGATGGTCTCGAACCAGCGCGCAGAGGTCGAGGATGTGACCCAGTCGCTCATCGCGGACATGCAACAACAGTCTCCGGGCGAAGTCGAACTGATCGACGAGTTCGCCCACCCGCTCCCGGTCCACGTCATCTGCAAGATCATGGGCCTCCCGCTGGCGGACGGGGAGAACCTCGGCGACTGGTCGACGAACATCGGCCTGACGCTGTTTCACTACTACGACGCCGAGAACCGCCACGAGCGGACCGAGGAGAGCATCAAGGAGTTCACCGACTACCTGCAGGGGGTCGTCGAGCGGCGCAAGGCGGACCCGAAGGACGATCTGATTTCGTATCTGCTGGAGGCCGAGGCCGATGGCGAGACGCTGACTGAGGACGAGGTCGTCGCGACTGCCGTCCTGCTGCTGTTCGCGGGTCACGAGACGACGGCGAAGCTCATCGCGAACGGCACCCTCGAACTGCTCCGTCACCCCGAGCAGATGGAGCTGCTCCGCGAGGACCCCTCGCTCGCGGCGAAGGCGGTTGAGGAGATTCTTCGCTACCAGGGGACATCGAAATCGCTCACCCGGGGCGTCGTGAAAGACTTCGAGTTGCAGGGCAAGCAGATCGAGGCCGGGGATCGTATCCTGCTGAGCCAGGCCGCGGCCAATCGCGACCCCCGACAATTCGATGAGCCCGAGACATTCGATATCACCCGGGGGTCGATGGACCACCTGGGGTTTGGCCACGGCACTCACCACTGCCTCGGAGCGCCGCTGGCCCGGCTTGAAACTCGAGTCGCGTTCCCGGCGCTCGTGCAGGCGTTCCCCGATATGGAACTGGCCGCCGGCGATATCGAGTGGACCCGCTCACCCCTGGTTCGCGGTCCCGAAGAACTGTATATCGAAATCTGACCCCCACCGTCCGCGGCGGGCGACGAGCGACGACATTCTCACTCGACCCGCAGGTACTGCTCGACCGCCGTCGAGCGGCCGGTCTCGACGAAGTAGTCGACCTCGCTGGCCGCCTCCAGTTCGCGGACATCGTTGACGAGCCGGTCGACCTCGGCGGTCGAGCTGACTGTGGCGTGGGCGTAGATATCGACGGTCCCGAAGCCGCTGCCGACGAACCAGAAGCTCATCTCCGACATCGCCTCGAAGACATCGGCCTTTGCGCCTGTTCCTCCCTCGGTTCGAACAGTTACAAGCACAATCTCCCACTCGTGGGCGTCCGGCCGGAGGAGAAAGAAGCTCGTGGTGACATCGAGCAGCGAGGTGACCCGCTGTCGGACGGCCTCGCTGCTCAGCTCGAATCCCTCCTCTGCCAGCTCGTGCGAGATGTCCGAGTACGGGATGCGGGGGTCCTTTGCTAGAATCGCGAGAATGCGCCTGTCGATTTCGTCGATCGTCGTTGAATCAGGGATGTTTGACATACACGGAGTGAGCTAGCCGATGAACATAAATCCATCCCGTGCCCCCCGAATGGCGCGGTCAGACGCGGATACCGAGGTATCGGTCGATCTCTTCGGTCGCGTCAGCGAGTTCCGCCGCCGACCCGGACATGCGAATCTCGCCCTTGTGCAGGAGGTAGCCACGGTCGATGAGCTCCAGACAGACATCCACGTTCTGCTCAACCAGCAGGACGGGAATGTTGGCCTCCCTGACGCGTCGGACGATGTCGACGATTTGATCGACGATTTGGGGGGCCAGCCCCTCCATCGGCTCATCCAGCAGCACTAGTCTCGGATTGCCGACCAGCGCCATCGCAATGACGAGCATCTGCTGCTCGCCGCCGCTCAGGTCGCCGGCCCTCTGATTCGCGCGCTCGTCGAGCTGCGTGAACTCCCCGAGTGCCCGCGGGACATCCCAGTCCTCGCCATTGGTCGTGTCAGTGCTTAATTCGAGGTTCTCGCGGACGGTCAGCCCGTCGAACGGGCGGCGGTCCTCCGGGACGAGCTTGATTCCCTGCCGGGAAATCGCCGACACGGACTGCCCGGTTATGTCCTTCCCGTCAAACGTCACCGTGCCAGTGCTGGGGGGCTGCACCCCCGCGATGGCACTGAGCGTCGTCGTCTTGCCCGCTCCGTTCCGGCCTAGCAGCCCGACGACCTCGCCGTCACCAACTGAGAGCGACACGTCCCAGAGCACCTGCGAGTCACCGTACCGGGCGTTGATTCCGTCGACCTCAAGCATCGGCCTTCCCCCCGAGATACGCCTCTTGGACGCGTTCGTCCTCCCTGATTTCTCCGGGAGGGCCCTCCGCGATCACCGCCCCACGCTCAAGCACTGTAATCACGTCCGAGACCGTCATCACGTACTCGATGTCGTGCTCAACCAGAAGCACCGCCATGTCGTCGGTGAGCTCCTGGATGAGCGAGACCGTCCGCTCGGTCTCACCCGCATCCATTCCGGCGGTGGGCTCGTCAAGCAACAGGAGCCGCGGGTCGGAGGCCAGCGCCATCCCGATTTCGAGACGCCGGCGGTCGCCGTGCGAGAGCGACGAGGCCTCCACGTTCCGCTGTGGGGCGAGTTCGAACCGCTCAAGAAGCGTCTCGACTCGCTCGGTCACCTCCGTCCGGTTCGCCAGCGACCGAATCATATCATAATAGTTCTGGTGGTACAACGCCACAGCGGTCTGGAGGTTCTCGAAGACGGTCAGCGACTCGTACGTATTCGTAATCTGGTAACCCCGCGAGATTCCCAGATACGGTCGCTCGTGCTCTGGCAGGTCAGTGATATCGCGACCATCGAACGTGATCTCGCCCGCAGTCACCTCGTAGGCCCCTGCCAAGAGATTGAACAGGGTGGTCTTCCCGGCGCCGTTCGGACCGATCACGGAGTGAACCTCGCCGGTGTCAACCGTGATGTCGACATCGTCCACCGCCACGAACCCTCCGAACCGCTTGGTGAGCCCGGCGGCGTCCAGTAATACCATGAATCTCAATGCGACAGGCCGGCTAATTAATTTCACGGAGCAAGAGATATCAGTCGTCCGACTCGGCAGCTATGGAGGTCGTCTCGGCCTCCCGTCGGTCGGCCCAGTCTGCGACCCTCCGAAGCAGGCTCCGGAGCTGGCCGACAATGCCGCTCCGGGCGAAGAGGACGAAGAACACGAACACTGCCCCGAGGAGGACGTTCCATGCCCCGGGGCTCGTCGCGAAGAAGGTGTCCTCCATCCAGTGGAGGAACAGCGTCCCGACGATTGGCCCGAACAGCGTGTGCATCCCACCCACGAGGGTATTCAGGACTGCATCGCCGGAGGTCGCCCAGAACAGGATGTCAGGACTGACGAACCGGATGTAGAGCCCCTGGAGCGCGCCGGCCATTCCGGCGAGCATCCCTGAAATGACGAATATGATGAGCTTGACCCGATAGGTGTTCACGCCCAGCGCCGTCGTCCGCTCCTCGTTCTCCCGGACGGCCACCAGCGCACGACCGAACGTCGACCGTGTCAGGAGGAAACTGAACCCAAGCACGAGGAGCACGAGCAGGGCGACCAAGGTATAGAAATTGTCGGCGTCGGCTAGGTCGACGAGGCCGGCACCGAACAGCGAGGGCCGGTAGACACCGAGGAGGCCGTCCGAGCCGCCGGTGAGGCCGTCGACAGTGAAGGAGAGTTCATAGAAGAACTGGGCGAAGGCCAGCGTAATCATCGAGAAGTAGACACCACCGAGCCGGAGAGAGAGCAGCCCGGTCACGAGGGCGATTGCGCCCTCGAACACGAGCACCGCGAGGAGGATGGCGGCAACCGGCGGCCCGTCTAGGTGGACCACCAGCAGCGCCGCCCCGTACGCTCCCGTCCCGAGGAACAGCGCGTGTCCGAACGACAGCAAGCCACTGTAGCCGAACAGCAGGTTGAACGCAAGCGCGAACAGCCCGAGGATCGCTATCTGCGTTCCGATTCCGATCGGGAGTACCCGTGGGAGCGCGAACAGGAACACTGCGTACCCTACCAGTCGAAGGGGGGAGTCCAGCAGCCGCTCGAGCAGCTCCCGATACTGTCCATACCCGGCGACCTCGCTGCTCACGATCCGACACCCCCGAACAGCCCCTCGGGCCGGACCAGCAAGACGACCGCCATCGCAACGTAGATAACCGGATTAGCCAGGCTGGGATAGAAAAAGCTCGTCAGTGAAAACAGGATACCGATCATCAACCCCGAAATGATGGTGCCGCGGATGTTGCCCAGACCACCGATTACGACGATGACGAAGCTGACGATGAGCAGTCCCGTTCCGAGTTGGGGGCTGACCCCCAGAAGCGGACCGCTGAGAAAGCCCGAAACCGCGGCCAGTCCCGCGCCGACCGCCATGATCAGCATGTTGACGCGGCTGAGCCGGACGCCGATCATCTGGGCTCGCTCCCGGTCCTCGATTCCGGCCTTCACAATCAGCCCGAGTTTGGTCCGCTGAATCGCTAGCCAGATGCCCGCGACCAGTACGCCAGTGAACAGAATGAGAAACACCCGATACTGGGGCACGGTGGCCGGACCGACCGGGACCGGTGATCCCTGAAGCAGGGCTGGCGCCGAGAGGAGTTGATTGTCTTGGCCGTAGGTCAAAATAACGGCTCCCTCCAGGAGGAGCGCCAGCCCGAAGGTCAGTAGGAGCTGGTAGATCGGCTCCTCGCCGTAGAGCCGTCTGATGAGCGTCCGCTCGATGGCGAGGCCGAGCACGCCGACGACCACGCCAGCGAGCACCATCGACAGCCAGAAGTTCCCCGTCAGGTCAAGGAACGAGATGCCGAGGTACGCACCGAGCGTGACGAAGGCGCCGTGCGCGAAGTTGACGACCTCCATCAGGCCGAAAATGAGCGTTAACCCGAGCGCAACGAGCACGTAGAGCATCCCCAACGACGCACCGTAGATAATCCCTTCGAGGATGTTGGCGGCGAGCGACATCGGCGATTAGAGGCCGCAACCTGTATTCTCGCAGGAGCGCATAATCGCCTCGCCGCCGGTGTCGTCGATGATGCTCCAGTACTCTCCGGAGTCGCTACCGCTTGGGTTGCCCTCCAACAGGTAGTAGGGTTGGACCGCTCGGTGGTCACAAGACCGCCACGAGGTGTCCGGGCGGCTCCAGGAGAACTCCCGCTCCTCGATGTACGGCCGGATGTCAGCGTTCGCGACCGAGCCGTCGTTCTCGTCCACCGCGGTCAATGCCTCCATGGTCGCGTCGAACGCCGAGGCGGCCCACCACTCCGGTGGGTTTCCGACATCGTTTCTAAACTCATCGCTGAAATCGCCGGAGCCTTCAGCAGTCCAGTAGAAGTTCGCGCCGCCGTAGATGCTGCCGAGCTCCTCGTCCGAAAGCGCCTCCCCGACCGAGTTGCCAACAACCCCGACCAGTATCTCCATCTCGTCGGTGAGGCCTGCGGAAACGGCCTGTTTAACGAGCTTGATACTGTCGGCGCCGACAGTCGCAGCCCAGACGGCGTCAGCCCCGCTATCGCGGGCCTTGCTGATCTGTGTGCTATAGTCGTCCGCACCGAGTGGCGCGAGCACGCGCCCCATCATATCGGCGTCCGTCTCGCTCTCCATAACCGAGGTGACACCCTCATAAACGCCCTCCCCTCCGGCGTAGTCGGCCTGGATAAAGAACAGGCTGTCGAGGATATCCCGCTCGTAGGCGGTGACGCCGGCGCCGGAGAACTGCCAGCCGCTCGCGTACGCGTAGTAAGAGTGAGCGTTGCAGCTCTCGCCATTGGCCTTCAACGTGGAGCCTCCGCCCGCGAAGTACGGAATCTCTTCGCGACCGGCGAGGTCCTGCAGGACCAAGCAGACGGAACTGCTGAACCCGCCGACAATGAGGTCAATTCCCTCCTCGTTGATCAGGCTGGTCGCCTCGTTGACCGCCGTGTCCGGGGCGGTTGCCGTGTCGCGGACGATCGTCTCAATCTCCCGCCCGCCGACACCGTCCTCGAATCGCCCGACTGCGAGTTCGAACGCTTGCCGCATTCCCTGGCCGGCCGACGCGTACGGGCCGCTCGTCGGGAACAGCCCTCCAATCAGCAGCGGGTCCGAGGACCCGCCGTCGCCACCGCTGCTGCCGTCACCACCGTCAGTACCGTCTCCCCCATCACCGTCGCTGCCATCACTGCCGTCGCCGCCGTCGTCGGTGTTCGTGCAACCGGCGAGGCCGACCGCCGCTGTGGTCGCCGCGCTCCCAAGGAACCATCGTCGGTTCACTCCGTTGCCGGTCGGCTCTCCCTGCGCTCCGTCGTTGCTCTCGTGCGTATCGTTCATGGCAATCACTAGTTGAATAGCACTCCGGGTACCGAACCACCGCCGCCCCACAGTGGGGCTCTCCGGCCGTGCTATTATACCACGGACATATAGCCATGTCATGAGCTAATAAATCTTGCCAACGAGCCATCAGGGACGTACACCGTAGCGCCACGCCCTCGTCGTCAGGGAGGGGTACGAACCCCAGCCAGGGGTAGCTTGATGTGGGCTTCCCGCGTCGACCGGGTATGTCGCTCCTAACCGACAGCACCGCCGTCGTGACCGGCGGCGCCAGTGGGAACGGGCGCGCAATCGCCCTTGCGTTCGCCGAGCACGGCGCGGACGTGGTCATCGCCGACCTCCAGCGTGAGCCACGGACCGGTGGCGAACCGACCGACGAGCGGGTTCGAACGGAGACCGATACGCGGGCGACGTTCGTCGAGTGTGACGTGTCCGCCAGCGAGGACCTCCGAGCGGCGGTGGCCGCTGCTGATGTGTTCGGTGGAATCGATATCATGGTCAACAATGCGGGGATAATCCGAGAAACCCCATTCCTCGAAATCACGGAGGCGGAATTCGAGCAAGTGCTGAATGTGAACCTCAAGGGTGTTTTTTTCGGTGCGCAGGCTGCTGCCGAGGTCATGGTCGAGGAGGGTGAGGGCTGTATCATCAACCTCTCCAGCGTCGCCGGCATCCATGGCGCGACGAACAACGCCACCTACTGCGCCTCGAAGGGTGGCGTCCGACTGCTGACATACTCGCTAGCCGCCGAACTCGGTCCCGAAGGCGTCCGCGTGAACGCCATCCACCCCGGCTACATCGAGACTGCGATGCTCACCGAGGACGTCGCGCTCGCCGGAGGTGACGCGCGGGAGGCGCTCGAGGAGCGCGTTCCACAGGGTCGTCTCGGTCGTCCGGAGGACGTGGCCGGCGCCGCCGTCTACCTCGCGAGCGACCTCGCAGATTACATCAACGGCGAGTCGCTGGTTGTCGACGGCGGCAACGTCTCAACCGTCTGAACAACGCGACCCCCGTCGAGCCGGGAACGAGGGCTGTCGGCGAGTACCAGTCTTTATTATCAAAGTCCCTCTACAGTTAGGCGCATGACACGAGCGAGCGTCGTAGGGGTCGGTATGACGAAATTCGGAACCCACGACATCACACTCGCCGAGCTGTTCGCCGAGGCGGCGCTCCCGGCACTCGACGACGCGGGCGTCGGGCGCGGGGACGTAGACGCGCTCTACTTCGGTAACACCCTCGGCGGGATGACGGAGAACGACACCCACCTGGCACCGAAGGTGGCAACACACACCGGGTTCGGCCGCATCCCGGCACAGCGGTTCGAGGACGCCTGCGCGACCTCAACGAACGCGTTCAAACACGCGGTCCAGGCCGTCGAGAACGGCATCCACGACGTGGTCCTGGTCGGCGGTGTCGAGAAGTGCACCCCGGTCACGGGGATCGACACCCCGGAGATGACCCGCATCTTCGTCAGCGCCGCGGACCGCCAGTACGAGCAGCCGACCGGCATCACGTTCCCGGGCGTGTTCGCGCTCATGACCAAACGCCACATGGAGCAGTACGGGACGACGGAGGAGCAACTCGCCGAAATCGCCGTCAAAAACCACGCGCACGGGACGCACAATCCGCGCGCCCACTTCGGCAAGGACACGTCGATCGAGGCGGTGCTGGACTCGCCGCTCGTGGTCGACCCGTTCCACCTGATGGATTGCTGTCCGTTCTCGGACGGTGGGAGCGCCGCGGTCGTCGTCTCCGACGAGTACGCGGACTCGTTCGACGCGCCGGTCGACGTGACCGGCCTCGGTCACGGAACCGACCTCGTCCCTGTCTCGGACAAGGCGGACCCACTGGCGACGCAGGCGGCCCGTGACGCCGCCGAACGGGCCTACGACCAGGCCGGCATCACCGCCGGTGAGGTGGACTTCTGCGAGGTCCACGACTGCTTCACGGGTGCGGAGGTGCTCGCAACGGAGGCACTCGGCTTCGTCGAGGACGGGGAGGGCGGTCCGGCTGCCGCGGCGGGCCGGACCGCGCTCGGTGGTGACATCCCGGTCAACCCGAGCGGCGGGCTGAAGGCCAAGGGTCACCCCATCGGCGCCACCGGCACCGCACAGATCGTCGAACTCACCGAACAGCTCCGGGACGAGGCCGGCGACCGACAGGTCGAATCCCCCTCGGTCGGACTCGCGCACAACCTCGGGGGCGACACCGGCTCGGCCTTCGTCACCACCATGGAGGAGCGAGCATGAGCGTCGAGACCTATCTCGAAGACGGTGAACTGACTCACCGAGCCTGGAGCGCCGCCCTCCGGGAGGATGTTCTCTTAGGCGAGCGCTGTGCCGACTGCGACCACGTCACGGCCGCGCCCAAGGCAGCGTGTGCCCGCTGTGGCTCGCAGGACACCGCGGTCATCGAACTGCAAACCGAGGGGACGGTGTATGCAGAGACGACAGTCTTCGTCGCTCCCGCCGCGTTCTCCGACGCGGAGCCCTACGGCGTGGCGCTGATCGACATCGGCGACGCCAGAATCATGGCACATATCGACGGCGATGCCGCCGTGGGCGATGCGGTAGCGTTCCGCGGCACCGTCGAGCAGGACGATTCGCCGGCCCCGCTGTTTGGCCCGGCCGACGACTGAACAGCGGTCACCGCTGTCTCAAATTATATTATCACCGGGGTCGAGGAGCGAATGAGGTACCTCTCATGAACATCGGAGTACTCGGTGCTGGGACCATGGGCCACGGAATCGCCCAAGTCAACGCCAGCGCCGGCCACAACGTCACGCTTCGGGACATCGATCCCGACATCGTCGAACAGGGTATCCAGGCCATTGAGGAGAACCTCGAGGGCGCGGTTGAGCGGAACAAAGCCACAGAGGAAGAAATAGGGGCGACTCTCGACCGGATTCAGGGAGCCACCGACCTCGACGCCGCGGTCTCCGACGCCGACCTCATCATCGAGGCGGTGCCAGAGGACATGGGCCTAAAAAAGAGCATTTTCAGGGACATCGAGGCCGCGGCCCCCGCAGAGGCCGTCATCGGGACCAACACCTCCTCGCTCTCGGTGACGGAACTTGCTGGGGAACTAGAGCACGCCGGGCGGGTAGTGGGGCTCCACTTCTTCAATCCGACTCATATCTTGCCCCTCGTCGAGGTGATCGTCGCCGAGCAGACCTCTGCGGAGACGGAGGCGTTCGCCCACGACTACGTCGACGAACTGGGAAAGACCGCGACGACCATTCAGGACTTCCCCGGATTCGCCTCCTCGCGGCTCAGCGCCATGTTCAGCCGGGAGGCCGTCGTGATGGTCCAGCAAGGGGTCGCCAGCGTCGAAGACATCGACCGAACGTTCCGCATCGGATTCAATATGCCGATGGGCCCGATAGAGCTCATCGACCACACTGGTGTGGATGTCAACGTCGGCGTGCTCGAGTACCTGACCGAGGAGCTCGGCGAACGGTTCCGACCGCCACAGTTGCTCAGGCGCAAGTACCGGGCCGGCAAGCTCGGGCAGAAGACCGGCGAGGGGTTCTACGTCTGGGAGGACGGCGAAATCGTCGGAATCAGCGGCGACGGGCGGTGATGACGGGGTAGACGAGCGCGGAGGCAGCGGTCCCGGCCTGCGGACGTCGTATTCCGCGACCCGCAGTCAGCCGACGAGTGCCCGGTTCGGCACCCCCCATCGGGGCAGTATATTTAATTGAGTGGCAACACACCTCCATCCGAGGGACACGACAACACATGAGCGACGTACCAACGACACCCGAGACACCCAAACTGGACGCGTACCACCTCGATGAAGGCGATTGGGAGAGCTACGACCAACTGGTCGAGTCCTTTGAGTGGGAGATTCCCGACGAGTTCAATATCGCGACGTATATTTGCGACCGGTGGGCGGAGGCGGACCCGGACCGGACCGCGCTCTACATCAAGGACGACCAGCGGGGAAAGGGGGAGTACACGTTCGGCGAGATACAAACGGCTGCCAACCGCCTCGCGAACTACTTCGAGAGCCAGGGAATCGGGCGTGGAGATCGAATCGGGGTGAACGTCCCACAGAAGGCCGAGTCCGTCATCGGGCACGTCGCGGCGTGGAAGCTCGGTGCGGTTTCGGTCCCGCTGAGCACGCTGTTCGGGACTGAGGGGCTGCGGTACCGTCTGGATGACTCCGGGGCATCGGCCTGTCTCATCGACGAGTCGACGATCGATGTCTACCGCTCCGTGGCGGATGACCTCGACGACCTCGGGACAGTGCTCACCGTCGGCGACGTGGCGCCCGCCGACGGCGAGACGGACTTCTGGGACACGCTTGAGGGCTACTCCGACGAGTTCGAAACCGTGACCACGAACGCCGAGGACGACCTGACAATCTTCTACACCAGCGGGACGACTGGCGACCCGAAGGGGGTCCGGCACGCCCACCGGATGCATCTCGGCCACCTCCCGCTGTTCTCGATGTGGTTCACCAGCTTGGAGCTGACTGACAACGATGTCTACTGGACGCCGGCGTCGTGGACGTGGATGGGTGGGCTGGGAATCGTCGTCCTGCCTGCGATGTACTACGGGAAGCCGACGGTTGGCTGGAACGACCAGTTCGAGGGCGAGGACGTGTTCGGACTCGTTGAGGAGTACGGCATCACCAACTACTGGATCCCGCCGACCGCGCTCCGGATGATGATGCAGAACGAGGAGGCGGCCGAGGCGCACGACCTGAGCAGTGTCAGGACAATCACCAGCGGCGGTGAGTCACTCGGCCAGACGATCGTCGACTGGGTGAAGGACACGTTCGCGGGGGCGGACATCCACGAGGGGTACGGACAGACCGAGGCGAACATGCTCGTTGGCGGCTGTATGCCGCTCGACGCCCACCGGCCGGGGAAAATCGGCAAGGCGGCCCCGGGGCAGGAGGTTCGCATCCTCGACCCCGACACCGCCGAACCGACCGTCGAACCCGGCGAGGTCGGCGAGATCGGCGTCCGGTACGAGGGGAACCCGGTCTGTTTCAAGCAGTACTGGAACAAGCCCGAGAAGACCAACAGGAAAGTTCGGAACGGGTGGCTCCTGACGGAGGACTTGGGGACGGTCGACGAGGATGGCTACCTCGAGTTCGTCAGCCGAAAAGACGATGTCATCATCTCCTCGGGTTACCGTATTGGCCCCGAGGAAATCGAGGACAGCCTTGCGGGGCACGACGCGGTCGCTGACGCCGGCGTCATCGGCGTCACGGACGACGAGCGCGGCGAGGTCCCGAAGGCGTACGTGACACTCGCGGCGGAGGTCGAGCCTTCGGACTCGCTGGTCGATGAACTTCAGCAGCACGTCAAGGACCGGCTCGCCAAGTACGAGTACCCGCGCCACGTCGAGTTCATCGACGAACTGCCGAGGACTGCGACCGGGAAAATCAGACGCACCGCCCTCGAGGATAGACAAGCCGAGGGGTAAACACAACTACCGGTATCGTCCGGCGAGACCTGTACTAGCCGGTCACGACAGTGAGAGACGCCCTCTGTACAACCCCGCTACTGGAATGCTGATACCAACCGGCTGAGGGTCGCTACGCGTTCGGGGCGCACTCCGTCCGGAACCCGTGGGCCGAAGATGAAGCCATCTCGATATCGGATCGGACTTGGGACTCAACTCAGCGGAAAGAAGATTGCCGACACTACCGACTGTAGCGACCTGGGATAGGCAGTCAGAAGACGTCGAGGGGGGGTCCGCCCTAAACCACTGAATCTACTCGTGACTACGGGGCGTCCGGAGCCTCCTGTAGCTGCGATCCGACCTCGTCTTTGGCCTGCTGCAGCTCCTCGTCCATACGCTCGGGCCGCCACATCTCCTCGACGTTCTGGGACACATCGACAGTATTGACATCGTCGATTTTCGAGACCTCGGCCTCGGCCTCGTCGATAATCTGTGTCATGTACATGCACATCGGCGTCGTCGGCAGCAGTTCGATACTGACCGACCCGTTCTCTCGCTCGATCTCGTTGACGAGTCCGAGTTCGACGATGCTGACCGGGTTATCGGTCATGCAGCTGCATGGGTCGAGCACGTCGTCGAGCCGCTCGACGACCTCCTCTTCCTCGAACGTTTGCTGCATGGTTCAGTCGTCCGCCGATACGGTGTCCATTTCGATACCGGACCACGGATCGGGCTTACCCTCTTGCTGACGCCGCTGACTCCATTTGTCGTCTTGAACCGTCGAACGGAGCTTGTCCGTGTCCCACCCGTACAGGTTTGCGAGGTTCTCACCCAGGATCATCTCTTTGATATCGTCGGTCAGTTCCGGGTAGTTGTACTCCTCACGCTCTTCCTCCGTGAACTCGAGATCCCACATCGCCTCGATCAGACTCTGTGGATGGACCAGCGGAACGCCGGTCGACCAGATGATCTTCTCCGGACCACCCCACATGAGGAGTTCCCCGAGGATCTCCCTGAACCGTTTGGGGGAGAAGTACAGGAACGCAGTGGTGAACTCCAGATTGGCGTAGATGTTGTCGTGGGTGTTCAACATCAGCTTGATCTCCTCGAGGAACGCGAGGTCGGTGTGGAGTAGCTCGAACTTGATATCGGAGTACTGCCCGGCGATGTCGGCGACGTCGCCGACATCCACGTGGTGCTGGCCGACTGGGCCGAGGGGGAACACTTTGTGTACGCCGATGTGCCCGATACCCAACTCATGTGCTTTCTCTACCAGCGGCAACAGGTCGTCGTCCATTTTCAG
Organism: Haloglomus irregulare; assembly: GCF_007421925.1. Lineage (GTDB taxonomy): Archaea > Halobacteriota > Halobacteria > Halobacteriales > Haloarculaceae > Haloglomus > Haloglomus irregulare. The sequence goes on along the minus strand of NZ_QMDX01000017.1, from coordinate 13,088 downwards.
TTCTTGGACCTTCCCGTCGCGGTAGAACGTCGGGTACATTTTGAACCCGTCGACGTCGAGCTCGTTGACCTGCCGCTCCATCTCTTCGGTCGCATCCGAACTCAGCGGGTCAACGCACCCGAGTAACTTGACCCGGTCCGGATTGTTGTCCCGCATCTTGACACCAGACCCGAGCGCAGAGTAGCCGTCGTGGAAGTAGTCGAAGATCGGCGTCGAGTGGTACACACCGAAGTCGACATCGCTTTCGAGGAAGCCCGCCTCCTCGATTTCGTCGGCAGTGAAGTTCCTGAACCAGCGCTCTTCGGAGTGCTCCGTCCCGGGAGCTGAGGCAGCGGTCGAGAGACCGTGGATATCCTCGAGGACCTGCTCAGCAGTATCGCTCCGGGCATTCGAGGGGTTGTTGTTGTACGCGTGCATTACGCCGTCGCCGATGAGCGTATCCTTGTACATAGTTATCGCGCCACAGTACATATGAAACGGGCAATAGGTAATAAATATTCCCCCAAGACTTGCAGGGAGCAATCTCCGCGCAACCTCCTACGAGTAAATCGGACAGAAGGTGACGTTCGCTCGAACAAAGCAACCCGTTAGCAAAGCACGGTGGAACAGATATGTCGGATTGCCAATCGAAACCTCATCGACATCATTTCAGGTGACGGTATCGGTCTGGTGCTTGTGGCGGCCGAGCAGATTTATCATCAGTCAGCTATGGCCGATGGATGGTATGTTGGCTGCTGGGGCTGCGGACCGACATCTGTTTTATCACTCTCTGACCTGTGACACGCTCACATTACACACGAAATCAAAGATGCAGTTGGAAATACACGCTACGAACGACTCACAATAACATCCTAAGCGCGTTATTATTTTGCCCCCCACGAATCACTTTCCGAGGATTACAAGTCACCTGAGCAACTTCCACAATATTGTCAATCAAGGGACAAACCGATCTATCGCGTTCGACCGTTCTAAGATGCGGCAGCCAGGTAGAGGTCCCAGTAGCGACACACGGAGGCCAGTTATTCAATAGTGGTGTTCAATTACTCGTTGATCAGCCACGAGCATTTGTCAGGTGCAAATCGCTCAGTCGTAGGAGGGGCCGTCCCACCGCTCACGTGATCATCAGTCCGCCAATGGCCGCTCAAGCGTGATCTGCTCGTATGATTCTCCCTCGATTGCGGTGGGGTGGACCGCGGCCAACAGCACATCCGCCCGGTCTGCGAAGTAGTTGATCAGCCGCTCGGTCCGCTTGCCGTCGAAAGCGCCGAGCGAGTCCAGGGCCAGCACCGGTGACACCTCGCTCACGTCATACGTGACGAAGCCAGCCAGCCCGAGGACGAGCCCGATTGTTTCCCGTTCGCTCTCGGCCAAATGCTCAATAGTGTCAGTCCGTATGCTCCCCTCAGCCTCGCGGGCGATGACAAGCTCGAAGTTGCCGTCGAGCCAGAGACGCTCCAGTCGCTCGAAGTTCAGCGCGGACAGCAGGTCGTCCATCGCGGCGTTGAAGTTCTCCCGTAGTTCATTCTCCAAGTTTTCGATCCGGTCGGTGAGGGTGGCGATCTCCTCCTTCAGTGTCTCGACCTGCTCTTGGTTCTCCCCGTACTCTCGTTGCTGCTCCCGGAGGTCCTCGCACGTCCGTTCGAGGCGGTCGAGCTCGCGGCGGAGCGATCGGAGGTCGACCCGAGTGGACTCCAGCTGCTCCGCAACCTCGCTGTCGGCTGCGGTCCGCTCGGTCTCATGCTCGGTGACCGCCTCATCAACCGAGCCCAGTTCCGACCGGAGTTCCTCGAGCCGCGAACGCTGTTGGTCGAGCGAATCGCGCCGCTCCTCGAGTCGCTGTTCAAGCTCCCGGCGCCTCTCAATTAGCTCCTGTTTGCGTGAGCGCGCGCGGCGGGCCGTCTCGATGCGCTCGTCAAGCTCGTCGAGTTCCGGCTCGCGGTCGCGGAGCTGCTGTTTGTCCCGCTCGATGAGTTCTTGCAGTTCCCCGACAGTCGCTTCGAACTCCGCCCGCTCGGCTGACGACCCACACGCCCAGCAGGTGAACTGGTCGCCCGTGAGGCCGGCCTCGTAGCCCAGGATTCCGGTGAAGTCGGAGTCGAGCATCTCCCGGTTCGTTGTCAGCACCGACTGGAGGATGTCAAGCCGGGCCTCCACGCCCTCAAGTTCGGATTGAATTTCGGCCCGCTCCTGCTTGAGCGCCTCGATATCCGTCTCGTCGACCTCGTCGGTCGATTCGATGTCGTCCTCGACATCCGAGAGCTGCTCCTCCAGCCGGTCGATGGCGTCCTCCAGCCGACCGATCTGCCCCTGCGTGTCGGCCTTCTCCGACCGGAGGTCGGCTCGACGGTCGCGGAGCTCCGTGAGTCGATCGTCCTCGTCGGTGGCATCAGCTGCCGCCTCGCGCCGTGTCTCGAGCTCGTCCAGTTTGCGCTCTAGCTCCCCCTCCCGTTCACGCTTCGTCTCGAGCTCCTGTTCGCGCTGTGCGAGCCGCTCGTCGATGTCCGCCAACTCCTCGATTCGAGACTCAAACTGCCGCTTGCGCTGCATCTTCTCGGCCCGTTCGGCTTCTAGCGCGTCAATATCCATCGGCTCCTTCAATAGGGATTCAATCTCCTGTCCCCGGCTGACGGCAGCCCGAAGCGGGTTGGTCTCCGTGAGCGCCGCGAATCGTTCAAGTAGGAGACGTTCGTCTTCGTCCTCAACCCAGGTCTCGCCGCCGGTCCGGACCCCTCCTTCCGTTCGGTGGGCAGTCCGCTTGACCGTCCGGTCGCCGATAGTGAGCGCCACCCGCGCCTCGTCGGCGCCGTTCTTGATGGGGACAGTTGAGCTTCCGAGCGCGAACAGAGCACTTTGAAGAAGCGATGTCTTGTTAGCCGCGTTTGGTCCTTGTATCAGAGCCACCTCCTTATCAAATGTTACGGTTAGGTCGTCGATGCCGCCGATATTCTCGATATCAAGTGTGATTTTCGTCATGGTAATTCAGTTACTCGCAGTCGCATATATATCCCCGTCGTACGGCCCGATCGATGGGAATGGTAGCGTGGCAGGTTTCGCATTCGATAGCGACGGAGACATCCACTACAAGTTCGCCCCCATCAAGTCCGCCCTTGTTGGATAGTGACCGGACCGCTTCGGATACTTTCTTTCTAGCGTATTCACGGGCCATCTCGATTGTCTCGGCTTCCCACTCCCCCGATTCGGCAGTGTACTCAAGATCAAGACAGTCCTGTAAGTGCGTGCGAACCACGCCGTATGAGACGAAGTCGTCCCGAAGCTGCTCAACTCCGATCCCCGCACTTGAGAGCCCGACTGCCACCTCCTCGGCAACCGAGTCATCCGCCGAGCGGAGCCGTTCATATTTCGACGCCGCCTCTTGCCCGAGCGTCGATAGCCCCGCTCGGTCCATCTCCCGCCGGAGCATGGTGATGTTAAGCCACTCGGCAAGCTGCCGATATCCCTTGCGCTCGGGAGTCTCGGCCTGCCACTGGTCGACGAGCTGGCTTTCGTACCGCTCCATGTCTCGCTCGTCGAGTACTCGGCAAACCTTGCAGCCGTGTTCGGTCATCGGGCTTCGATTATAAATTTGGATTAATGCATGTGGCGGTTCCCGCCAGCGTCGTTGGCTCTGGATAGCGCGTCAGTAGTCCACAGGAGCGGCCACGGCCACGGATATCTGAGGCCGATATTGAGGATCAAAATTGCATCATACAGGGTGTCATAGAACAATTCATAAGATGGTCGGTTTCGGAGTTTTGGCGTGAACTACCCAGTTATTTGGTATCGGTTCGGGACTGTCGAACCGCTCTGTTATTTTGCAAGTGGTTCCGAATTCATGATTCCGTCAGAGTGGCCTGTCCTCATCATGCGTGAGCAAGTTGACCGAAACTGCCCATCTTTTGTTGCGAGGCGAAGCAAATCTGGGAAATATTTTAGATGGTGAGGTCAAAATATTGCCGTATGCCAGCACGCCCCAACATCATCCGACCAGAGGAAACCGAGGACCCAACCGTCAGGGAGCGTCTCGAAGAGGCCGAGACGAGTTGGTACGGTGACGCGGCATTCTTTGGCGCAATGGCACATTGTCCGGAAATATTCCAGACCATCGTTGCCACGTTCGAGTCGTTCGGGCGAGGGGAACACATCGATTCGGAGTTGCTGGAACTGATGCGCCTCAAAATCGCCGAAGTTCACCAGTGTGCGTACTGTGCGACCGTTCGTACACTTGATGTCCGCGACACAGTCAAGCCGAAAGAAGATGCGGTGTTCGGGACCATCGACGAGGACGGGCTCACCCGTCGGGAGTATCTTGCAGTCTCACTCGCCGAGCAACTCTCGGAGGACCCACACAGGATACATGACAAGCTATTCGACAACCTCCAGAAAGTGTTTACCGAGGCCGAAATCATCGAGCTACTGTTGTTTGGTAGTCTTGAAGTAGGTCTCGACCGATTCTGTATCGCCCTGGAACTCCAGCCGACCGACGATAGTGCGTATCCCAACGACGTGGAGTATCCGCTGGAGAACCCTCGGCCAAAAATAGAGTAGCCTCATTAGTTGAATAACTCAACCTAACCCAGAGATCGCCAGTGTCGGATGGCCGGACCATCGCTGGCTTGTGTTCAGTTGGTCTTAGACTCCCCGCGGAGGAGCCGCCGGACACACTTGGAGGAGTGGTTGATGCCGAATACCGGACAGATGTGTTCTCGAAGCAACTCTGGTGTCTACGGCTACATCAGACTTCGTTCTCCCGGTATTCTTTAGACTTACACAACTACTGGCCTGCACCCCGCCACGGACGACTTCATCGGTCGTCACCGTGTGTTCATCTGCGGCCAGTTGTCGGGCAAGTTGACCACAAGCGTCGATTTGCCGACGCCTCCCTTCAGCATACACACCGAAACAGCCCGAGAGTACCCATCGGTTTGTACCGAATCATATGGGCTATTTGGGCTATTCGTTCTATCTATGCTATTCTTGCTATCTGAGCCACTCATACTATTCAGCAGTATCAACCCCTCTCAACTTAACTCTGTGGTGAATAGTCCGAATGGTATTCTATCCTAAAGCTATATTCTATTCCAGAATAGTTTACTACTCTAGAATAGCTAGGATAGAATCAATAAATGTGGGTCAGGAGACGAGCTCCAACATAGAGCGAAGTTCAGATTCGATATTAGTCAGTTCACTCCGTTGCCACTCAAACCGTTCTTCCACCCCAACATCGGTAAACCGGAGTGAAGCACGAACCTGCCGGGCGGGATCGTGCTGGAAGAGCGCGAGAGCGTAGACAAGCATTTGCGGCCGATAGTGGTCAGCGAGGGTATCAGTCGTCGTTGACGAAAGATCGTTTGTCTTGTAGTCGATGATATGATACGCATCAGGAGTGACCAGAAGACGGTCAATATCACCCACTATGCGGGAGTCATCAAGACGAGCGACAACTGAGTACTCGTCATAGGTCGCTTCGAGTGGGAGGTCCGCCTCAGTTTCATCAACGAACCGGATCGCATCCTGGGCATGGCTCACGGCCGCTTGGAGATCGTCATCCGTCGGTTCCTCGCTCCCCATACGACTCAATTGACGAATAAACGAGGGCCACTCATCCCGTGGAGGACGGAGCTCATTAAGCCGATGGACAACAGTTCCGAAGGTGGTGGGGCTCAATCCAACTGTTCCACCCTCCAACGTGTGACTATGTCCGTCCTCGGAGGCATTCACAACAGCACTAACGAGGGTTGTCGCGGCAACGCGAACGGCGGCCTGAGGTTCCGGCGGAGAAGAGACAGTAATCGCAGGGGGTAATTATTCAGTCGGAGCCTCAGACTGCCGTTCAACCGGCCGAGGTGGCGTCTGAATAGTGTATGAAGCATCACCGATTCGAGCGTTCGTAGCCTCCTCGTTGACCGCCTCAGCGATTAGCTCTTGATTATCAAACAGAATTGGCTGGAGCCAATCACGCCATCGGCTGGCGTCGTCGAAGTCATCTGGCTCACGGGCGTTCACGATATTTCAAGTTTGGTGCATTGATTCGTAGTGGTCGACGTGGGTTCGTGGATAGCTCATAGAGTGCCTCTTTCAGCGTGGGATTAAACATTAATACTCCGAGTAGTCAGGTTCGGGACGGCAGTTGTGCAGGTTTAACCAACAACCGCTATCAGTACGGCCGGTGTTGGTTAACGCGGAGGACGCTGGATTCAGGAGCTATTATCCGAAGCGGGATCCAAACAGAGAATTCAGGACTATACCGGGATGAGAGGGAACCATATCGAGCTTCCTGAAACATGAAAGCGACACACAGCGGCTCATCGGGAACGCAGACAACTATACTAATCATTAAAGAATTTTGCTCAGGGACTGTTGCATAGGATAGTGGACTATCTCGACGAGATCTCTGCCGAGGAACTGCAAGACGCTCTCGACAACGTGGACGGAGCGAGGCCGACACAACGGCTCTTAGCGCCAATCGCGTACAAGAACGGTGTAACGCAGACCGAGCTAACCGAGTGGTACGGCGTTCAGCGGCGGACGGCCTGACAACAGCGGCGGCGCTGACACCAAATTAGTAAAGCCGCACGACGACCCAAGCCACCGGAACGTCTTTATGCAGTCAGCTGAGATGTGGGTTCAATTTATCATAGGTATCTACCGGTCCGTGGGAATCTCCCTCCGCGTTGGCTCATATGAGACGTACGCCTCAAACTTGTGGAAAGGTTCTCTGTGCAACTAGTTCATATACGTATCATACTCCGTTCGACCGCAGCTGCCGCTCCTCAAACACGGCAACCAAGTTCGGGAACTGCTCTGTGAATCCTACGATGGCATGGGAGAAGCGGTGCAGTATATACTCGCTGGACTACTGTTCATTATCTGCGAGTTTCCGATCGAGGCTCTCTTGCCGTAATCCCAGCAGGCTTTATTATTAGAGGGAGACAGAAACCTAAGCAGGTCGCGCGCAGCGCGGAGACAGGCTCCAGCCGTCTAAACCGGGATTGTCAATCCGGTCACTCCGCGGGCCCGTCACGCAGTGCTCGCGCCGCGGCGCCGGCTAATCCAGCAAAGCCAGCAGCCGCTGCGGCGATTCCGAACCCATCTCCTGACGCCGCCGTCGCCTCCGTATCGGTATCCGTCTCCCCACTGGCATCGGTGTCGGTCTGATTATCAGTGTCGACCTCTGTCTCAGTCTCGGTCTCGGTTTCAGTCGGTTCGGGGTCATCGCTCGTCTCACTATCGGTCATATCCTCCGCGGTCGCCTTCACAACGACTGGGTTGATTGGGCCGCCGGTCGCCATCTCAACGTGTAGAGGGGCGCCCGAGAACATGAACTCGTAGATTCCGTCTTCGGCGCACTGTTCCGCCAATCCGGAGAGGTCCATCACTTCATTCAGAGTGAGTCCAAGATCACGGAGAAAAGCGCCATGCAGTGGGAGCAGGTACGTTCCGGTGAGGTCCGCACGGTTGTCGGCGACGTCGTCCGTAGTAACCTGCTGCGTGATTTGTTCAACCGCGAGGTTGTCAGCACCCATGTAAGGAATCTGCATATTGTGGGCCCACTCGATCAAGGCATCACTATATGTCAGCCCTGGCTCTCCCAGTGCGTGCCACTCGGCATCAGTGTCTTTCGTGCGTTCAATGGCGCCGGTTCGGATCAGAACGATATCACGCTCGCGAATCTCGGTGCCCTGAGCGTCAGCGGTTTCCTGGAGGTCAGCAAGCGTAATCGCAGCGTCCTCGTTCTCCCCGGTCGTGTCCAGCGGGAGCCAGGTTCCATTGGGACCCTCTGTTCCCATATGCCGTCCTACGTCTAAGAGGACACCGCGACCAACGACACCGGCGTCAGCGGCCTGTGAGATGTCGCCTCGTCCGAGGCCATGTGTCATCTCTACACTGCCGAGTTCGGGGTCGCCGGGAACCGCGTTGAGGTTGTTGATTCCCCGCACCCCCTCTTGAAATTCTCGCGGAGTATGTGTTGTCGCTGCGTCGAAGCCGTTGTACAGCTGACCGTCATACCAACCGTGGCCAAGTGCGTCCGCGTGGGTCGCACCCTGAATGTACAACGGCGTCGCGAACGCGTCGTCGGCAAAGGCCATGCCACCGTCAGCGGGAGCGGTAGCGAGCGACCCAGTCTCGTCACTCGCGTCAGCCCAGTTAGTCCGTCGAGCCGGAAACCGACCGGGGAACATCGGGTCACCGGTGTCGGTAGTTGGGTTCTCGACGTCGCTTACGAGCGCGTCGATTGCGTTGCCGGTAATCGGGTCCTGAAGTGTAAACCGGGCGGCACTCTCAGAGTTGTAGTCCGTGACCGCCGTCATGCCAGCAGCGATTTCCCGCCCGCCTAGATAATTAATGGCACCGAGTTCGTCGTCATCGCCGAATCGACCCCAGTTGTCGGGCATATCATCAAGAAGCGGGCCAATAGGCCGCGGACCGCCCTGCGCCGCCGTTGCCGTTTCGAGTTCACCCCCAGCGATGGTGAGCGCGAGCGCTGCGCCACAGCCAGCCATGAACCCACGGCGACTTGTTCCGTTCGCCCCGCAATCACAGTCTGGAGCATGGTCGTGGTCAACCATATATCAGTTGTTAGTCCAAGCGTGCAAGTATAAATCCATGTGTATAGGTAATTAGGCACAATACTCCGAGGGATGCTTCTATATTTAGCACCGTAAAAATAAATAAATGCCAGTCCAGAGTGCGACCGAACCGCCGGCAAGGCGTTGGCCCAAACCTCAGCCCCGGGTAGCACATTCCCGACATATGGGCAGGCACCGCTACGAGAGCGTCCCTCTAGCAGTAGTTGGTAGCGCGATTTCTACTCACGTCCACCGCCGAATGATTGGCTGGCGATTCACCTATGGCTCATGCTTGTACGCGGCTAGTCTCGACGGCCCGTGTCGGCTCAGGTGACCGGTCAGACCCTCTAAGGGCGTGCTCGGACCGAGTCCCGGGCTGACAACTGGACAGCCTCACTCCCCCGTTTCGCGTTCAATATTGCGGATCTCGAACGGGAGAGCCCGCCCACACCTGTAACGAAATCCCAGGCCGTGTAGTATACCCGCCCGGAAATATTGCTCAGATTGATCTTACCAACGACTGCCCTGCTCGCAGCGTCTGGATACCACGCATAGTGTTATTCATATGTTATTTTCTCCACGGATGATATCTAGTTGAACGTCTTATTCCGTGTACGGCTAAATGCGAGTGAGATTGTACCGCCACCCTACCTTTCTTGACCTTGGCTATCAATTTGAACTTGGACTGGTCAGGATATAAACAGTTCGTTATTGATACGTGAGAGTGGTTATCAGGAGGATGGAGCGTGTTCAGAGGCTATTAAGATTCGGTAAAAATCTCTCGTTGTGAGTAAGCTACTATTATCCGAAAAGAATGAGATCCGTCGACGTGCGGCAGTTCACTCGGCTTGCAAGGTTCCGCATATGGCAGTGAGCGACAATGAACGGTGTAAGGGGCTGTCACCTCCAGAAGATGAAGACGGGCTGTGGATATCCGTACTGTCACGTCCGGGGACTGTGCGAGAATCGCGGAAATCGCTGGTCGTCCTACGAACCCTCGTACTCGCTCGGTCCGGGACTATCGAAGCCATCATCGAGGGCCAGTTCTCCATAGCCGCGCTCACTGCCTGCGTGGAAGCCCTCAACAGCCTGTTGCTCGTCGCCGAAGAGGGTGTAGATATACAAGAGCTCGTCAAGGCGTCGGTTGGAAGCGAAGTGACGATGGACTGACTTCACGTTCACCCGGAAGCACGTGGGCAGGGAATCGGTACGGCACTAGTCGAGCGGGTTCGAGTCACACACGAAGATCGAACGCTCGGAGCGCGAGTCCTCTCGAATGCGGCCGAGGGCGGGGAGTTCTACGAGCAGTTCGGGCTTCACCAGAGCGGACGGGGGCACTCGACGATCGGCGGAGAGGAGTACTCCGTCGCGCTGCTCACTGAGCGGATTCGCGCAGAACAGTAGCCGAATCATAGTGGGTGCTTGGACTCGACAGGTATACTCAGCATATTGAACGGCCGTTATCGTCGAACCCAATGAATATGCCGTCGCCTGCTGACTAATCGACAGAGAGCGAGTACGTCACCAACTGCTCACGCTCCCCGTGACTCACGCCGTCTCTGGCCGTATCTACAATCATATCACCTGTCTCGACCTACGAGGGGCTGTCGCCTCCGTTCCCGGCACACGCCAGCCGGTTCACTCGGCGGCCGCCAGATGACGGCTACCGCATACAGGAAGCGTAGTCGACACTCTGTCTACTTCGGAACAGCGAATTATCAGATATATTATCTATACCGGTGACCGACGCATTCGATGCGGAACTCGTTAGAATAGTTATAGAGTCGGCGTGGGCGCGTAGGTCCACAAAAGTCAGTTTGCATACCAGCCTCGACTGTCCCCCTCCTGTGGCCACTTGATATGCCTAAACTGGAATAATGACGGCTGTCTCCTCCTCGGTATCGTCCGCGTTCTCGGGGCGTCGCTCGGCAAAATCTTTGAGCGCGTGCTCGGCTTTTGTCTATCGTCTTCCAGAACGAGTCAAAAAGCGTGCTGATGTAGGGGGTCGATCCACCGGTCAGGTCAATGCTGATATGGCGATCATCCGCAACACTGTGGTGTAGGAGACGCCTAAGTTGGCGGCCTCGGTGACGATGTAGAGCGAAATCCCGGCCCCGACTATCTCGCCGGCGACCGGGAGGGGGCCGAGCAGCGGATCGACACCGACACTGACTTTCATCCCTGGATGTAATAACTTAGACTGTAGGGCGTCGAAGCAAACAAGGGATGTCGGTATCACGATCTCAATCGTCATTTCCGCGCACATCTTCTCCGCGTGCCTCACCTTGCCTTCCCTGTTCGCACAGTATCACGCCTGTCTGGTGTTCCGAAGATCAGGCACTCTGGCATTCCGAGCCATCATCAGGGAGCGGCTATCCACTTCTCAGCTTGGCCCTACGGAGGGCGGCGTTGACGCCGCCACGGAGCAGGATGACGACACTGTCGAAGTATAGGCATGTGACGAACAGGAACATCGCCCCGATCATCCTGTATGCCGCGTAGCTGGACGCGTTGCCCGCATAGAACCGAAACCTGAGCTGAAGAGTCACCCATCCTGCGGCAGCGACGGCTACTCCCGGAAGCACCTCCCGTATCGACACGTCGACCGGCGGGAGTACGTAGTATATCGGCAGGAAGGCAAGCCCGAGTACAGCGCTCAACAGGACAAACTGAGAGCAGTGACGAACGGAAGGTCCGAGAATATGAGCGACAGTACAACGCTGGTTGCGACAACCAGCCCGACGGCAAGCGTGATTCCGAGCAGCACCACGGAGGCGTTCCGGAGTTGAACGGGCAAGGACGTGTGCACATCGTCGGTATAGATTTCGTCGAACGTGAGGTCAAGCCCACGGGACAATTTCAAGCTACCCCAGGACAGCGCGAGGAATCAGACGATGGACGCGGCCCCTCAGTTGGACGTATCCGAGAGCGCCCCCGTCAGGCCCTCCTGACTCGCGGACGGGGGGTGTTGGCTGAGTATCGCCATCACGTGCGCCGTCAGTGCCTCTCCGCCGACGAACGACACCATCGCCACGGTCAACAGTATCAGTGGAACTATTCAAGCGAACGTGTAGAAGGCGGTGGCTGCGGCTAAATACGTCAGGTCGCGGTCCGCTGTCAAGACGACAACGGTGTAGACGAGAGAGGCGGGACCCCGCAGTGGAGCCGGAACGTGCTGACTGTTCCACGTACTGCTGCTCATCGGTTGCTCCGCACACAAGGGTTCGTCGTCCCCGACAGTCGCTTACCCGACGCGTATTCTTGTGTAATTCTGGCCTCCAAAGAGGGAGTTATGATGAGCCGTCATTATTCGGTGAACGGCGGGCTCACTGCGGCCGTCACTCGACCCAGCCCGGGGTGTCCAGATGTCTGTCGACCGTGTGGCCGATAATACAGGTTCCGTTCATAATAGCCGACCGATACCCGCCCGATATGTCGGTTCGACACGTCGCCGTACCGGTCGGGGTAGCGCCGAGCCAACAGACAGCAGATCCACTCGTTATGCCACTCTCAGATACGGGAGTGCCCATTCATTTGGCTATCAACAGGTATTGATTCGACGGTTATCCGCTACTGCATCTGTTTGAATTGCTAATCACCTCTGGGATTTATAAATCCTCTCACGATTAATCGGGGGCGAGCATCCAGTTATGTCAAAATTAGAAGATTTAGTTTAAATTGAATAGACAGGGAAAATATGTGCTCGTTACTTCAGTAAAGAGTCGGATATGATAGGCCCTGCAGAGGAATTCAATACACGTCTGGTGAATGGACCTACGGACCGTCTCCCGCCCAGCGTGTTCACTGCTCTGTTGATTGCGCTTGTGCCACGAACCGTGCGGGGGCGCCATCCCCGTCCTGAAGCTTCAGCGGGAAGCACATTACCTCCAATCCCCGTCCCGCGTTCGCTACCTCCTCTAAATAAAGGTGCTCGGCAATGAGTACACCCTCCGGCAGGAGCGTCCGGTGGTGTGGGTAGTCGCTCCAGCCGTCGGGACGTATCGCCCGCGGTCGGTCCGGGCTGATGGTGTCTACTGCTAGCATTCGGATATCACGCTCCAACAACCACTCCGCGACATCGGGACCCAGCCAGGGGTAGCGCTGGTATGTTTCCTCGTCATCGAAGCACTCCCCCCAGCCGGTTCTGACGAGAACGATGTCGCCGGCCACGATACCGCCGGCGGCCTCCGCGGCCCGCTCAACATCCCTGAGGGGGATTTCTTCCGATTCACTCCGCTGCAGGTTCAGCACGACGGCCGGACCGGCGAACCGACTCAGTGGAATATCGTCGATAGTTGTGCCGCCAGCGACGAAATGCAGCGGTGCATCGACATGGGTCCCGACGTGGGTAGGAGCGCCGTAGTGCTGGACGTGCCTCCCATCCTCCTCAACGGTCGACATAGTCTCTAGTACGGGTGAGGGAAGCGACGGGGAATGTGGGACTTCCGAGTGAAATGTCTGTGTAAGGCACTGTCTAGTTAGCGCAGATTGAGGAACGAGCAGGTCGTTGAGCGTCTTGCC
>NZ_QMDX01000016.1 GCF_007421925.1 Haloglomus irregulare | reverse complement strand
CCAGCGGGCTTCGGCTTGTGGGAAGCCCCGTCGTTTACCACGGGGAGGAGGTCACGCCGCGGTCGTCAACGGTATCGAGCCCGGATTCGGCGTCTATGCGAATCTCGATCAGGACTGCTACACCGTGAACGGCCTGCTCAAGGCGGAACAACTACCCGATGACGCCGCCGAGACCGACTTCAGCGAGGGCGACCGACTGACAGTCTACCTTCGCGATCGGTCGAATACCGACGCCACCGACGCTCGTGACGTTGACCTGGAGTTCGTGCTAGCCCCCCGGACCGTGGCCGAGCGATACTCACCGGCGGCCGCCGAGCCGTATGCTGCATCCCACCGGGAGATCCTCCCGGGAGAGGATGCCGACGAGACGACCCCAGCGGTGACGCCAGACCCCGAGGAGGAGCTCGACGCCGACCCGGACGCGATGCTCCTGGACCCGCCAGAGGAAGTCCGGGCATCGGTCACGCCCACCAGTCACGCACGGGACCGGTACGCCTCCCGAGTCCGGTGTCCCGAGAGTGACCGCCCCTCGCTCGAAGCGGCCTGGCGCTCCGCCGTGCCTGTCGACCCCAAGCCGTTCGCTGAGGCGGACGGCGATGGCGGGGCTCCCGATGCCGTCAGATACGCCCCCGAATTGAACGTAGCCTTCATTCGCCGCGGCGAACGGGTGCGGACGGTCCTCCACGGGTTCGGGTTCAGTTATGACATGGTTGCCACAGTCAAGACCTTGGGACACGACCCGAAGCCCGGCGAGGATAGCGTTCGGGTGCCCACGAGCGAGCAGTCGGTTCGTCCGGCCGTTCGCCCGGTTCTAGATGCTGAACGGCAGACCGATACGGCCTCGGTGACGGACTCGCGGGCTCGTAACCCGCCAGGGTTCATCGACGAGTGGCCGGCGCCGGACCCGCGGCCGCCTGTTGACGCCGTCGGGACGACGGCCGTGGTCCGTCGCGTGCCTCGGGCTGTGCCGGAGAAGACGGCGCCCGCCATCGAGCGGCTACCGCCGGAGCCCCGAACGCCACCAGGAGCCGTCGAGACAGAGGCTGCAGTCAAGTCGTACACAACCCCGACAGCTACCAAGGGCTCACCAGAGACAGAGGCCTTGAGCAAGAGTGGGAATCTCCGCTCGTTCGACAGAGTTCGCGAGGAGTTGGACCGACTGGAAGCCGCCGGACACGACGTGACCGGCCTGCGTATCGAGGACGTCGAGGCGGTGTGTGCGGACTGTGGGCTTGTCGTGTCGATCGATGCCCTGGAGCGGAAACCGGGGCTGAAGGCGCACGCCCCCGAGGGCAGTGAGCGCGACGGTGAATGGGCGGTCGAGCCGACGAAGGAGCTGCAGGTCGACAAGGGGCTGCATACAACGTTCTTTCTCTCGACGGACGGGAAGGGGAATACGCTCTCCCCGGAGCGGAAGGACAAGATGGAGCGGCTTCGGCGGCGGCACAAGCGCTTCACGATGCACGACAAGCGGGACAAGCGTCTGAACGAGGGGTTCCGCGATATCGGGATGCTCGGGGCGAATCTTGAGTTGCCCGAACACGTGACGACGGATGCGTCGCGGTACCTGGAGGCCGCGAAGGAGGCGCGGCTGCCGGGCGGCCGGATGGCCTGGGAGTCGCTGGCGGCCGGGGCGGTGCTACTGGCTGGCCGGAAGGCCGGTGTGGAGCGCACGCCGGCACAGATCGCCGAGCACGCGAAGACGAGTCGTGAACGGGTGTGTGCAGCCGTCCGGAAGATTCGGGTGCAGACCGACGTGGACGTGCCCCCGGTGCGAGACAGGGCGGTTGGTCGGGTAGTCGCCGCGCTGGACGATGAACTGGACGTGGCGACCGGCATCGACCTGGTCCGGGTCGCGGAGCGGCTGATGGATGTGACCGACAGGGAGGCAATCGCACCGGGCACGGCGCGGATGACCGTGGCTGGGGCGGCGGTGTATGCGGCAGACCGGCTGACCGATGGGAAGGCCGTGACCCAGGCCGACGTGGTCAGGGCAGTCGAGGCAACCGTGCCGACCTCCAGATGGAAGATTTCGAACTACTCGCGGGAGCTGCACGACGCGAGTGAGCGGCGCCACCAGCCGACGGCGGCAGTAGCTGGGCTGGTCGCGGACGACTGAGGAGGTGCAACCCCTTCGTTTCGACTCCACGGCCCCGCGTCCCCTCCGCCCCACCCTCCGCTCCGTGCTCGCTCGCTTCGCTCGCTGCGCGCGCAGCCACGACCTATTCGGTCGCAATCAACAGCGCAGTCGTGGCTGGAAGCCTTCGCCGTCTACCACAATTCGAGACACAGTTAACGCGACCCCACGCCTAGGGTGGAATCGGTGCGTGACCGGTCCTCGATGGGTGACTAACCAGTTAGCGTCCATCGTTATGCCGTCGCATCCAATCGGTCAGGAACGAGCGACGGTCCGCCCGGCGCTCGGAGAAGCCGTGCCCAGCAGAGGACGCCCGACGACCGGCCGCACCAGGTCCGCCGAGCGCCGCGGCTCGGCGCTCCTCGCGGCAGCGGTCGTCGTCACGCTGATCGTCGGCGCGGGACTCGTCCTGCCGGCGGCGGCCAGCGTGCCGGGTGGTGACGACGGTGGCGGTGACGCCTTCGCCGTCCGCGACCCGGCGGTAGTCGGGGCCACCATTCAGGCCTCGCAGGGCATCATCCCCCGGGCGACGTACCTCCACGCGCGGGAGGAGAACGACCTCGCCGCGACCCCGTTCCTGCTCTCCGACCTCGGCGTGCAGCCGGGTGAGACGGTCCGCATCGAGCGGCTGGGCGACTACGACAACGGCGGGGAGCAGGTGTTCGGGATGACGGCGGTGTTCAGCGTCAACGACACGCTGCTCGCGGCGTCCGAGCGCGACCGGCTCCCGGGTGCCGTCGACGCCGGGAGCGACTTCGTCACCAGCCCGACGTTCAACGGCGAGGAGGAGACGGACATCCCGGAGGACTTTCAGGTCGCGACGCAGGACGCCTCCTCGAACAGCACCACCGTCACCGTCCCCACCGACGCCCGGTACCTGTTCGTCTCGCCACAGGACAACCTCTTCGGCGACAACGACGACTTCGACGAGGATTACGGCTTCCGCACCACCGTCGTCAACGAGAAGCCGACGGCCGACTTCACCTTCTCGCCGTCGGACCCGAACGCGGGCGAGCAGGTCACCTTCGACGCTTCGGGGTCGTCGGACCCGGACGGGAGCCTCGTCGAGTACCGCTGGGACTTCGACGGCGACGACATCGCCGAGAAGACCACCAGCGACCCGACCGCGACCTGGACCTACGACTCGCAGCGCGGCTACACCATCGTGCTGACCGTCGAGGACGACGACGGCGCGACCGACCGCGCGTTCGGCGACATCGCCGTCGGGCCGCCCGGCCCGACCGCCCGCTGTACGGCGACGCCCGAGACGGTCGCGGTCGGGGAGGAGGTGACCATCGACGCCGCCGAGTCGAGCAACAGCGACAGCTACGAGTACGACTTCGACGGCGACGGCCAGCCCGACACCGACCGGCTCACCGTCGAGCAGGTGACGACCCGCTACGCCGAGCCTGGCCAGTACACGCCCGCCGTGACCGCGTACAACGGTTCGAGCGGCGAGAGCGACACCGCCGACTGCAACACGGTCACCGTCGAGCCGGAGAACCAGCGCCCGACCGCGGAGTTCAGCTACGACCCGCAACCGGCCGTTGCCACCGAGTCGACGACCTTCGACGCCTCGGCCTCGTCGGACCCCGACGGGAGCCTCGTCGAGCACCGCTGGGACTTCGACGGCGACGGGACTACCGACAACGCCACCACTGACCCCGTCACCGAACACCGGTTCCCGTCGTCTGCCGCCGGGAGCTTCCAGAACGTCGTCCTGACCATCGAGGACGACGACGGAGCCACGGACACGACCACCCGGGACGTCGAGGTGGTCGCGCCGATCCCGGAGCCGCGGGCGCGCTGTACGGCCCGGGCCACGACGGCGGGGACCGGCGAGCCCGTCACGCTGGACGCCGCCGAGTCCGCGAACTCCGACACCTACCGCTGGGACCTCGACGGCGACGGCACCCTCGATACGGACACCTTCGCGGCGCCGACCTACGACGCCGTCTACGAGGAGCCGGGCAGCTACCAGCCGTCCGTGCAGGTCCGGAACACCTCGACCGGCGAGACGGACACCGCCCCCTGTGGCGAGGTGACCATCGGCGCGAACGAGCCCCCGGTCGCCCGATTCACGCCCTCGACGACGCGGGCGCAGGTCGGCGTCCCGGTCACGTTCGACGGGCGCAATTCCACCGACCCCGACGGACAGATCGTCCGCTACAGCTGGGACTTCGACGGCGACGGGACGTTCGAGCGCAACACGACCCGCCCCGAGACGGACTTCCCCTACGGCTCGACGGGTCTGTACAACGCCGTCCTGCTGGTGACCGACGACGACGGCGCGACCGACCGGACGACCCGTGACCTCGTCGTCGAGCAGGTCCCGGCCACCGAGTGTACCGTCGAGCCACGGACGGTCGAGCCGGGCGAGCAGGTGGTCGTCGACGCCTCAGCGTCCGAGCGTGTCGTGTTCGTCGAGTTCGACACGGACGGCGACGGCGAGTACGAGCAGACCGACGAGACGGATTTCCGCGAGCCCGCCACCTACGACGAGCCGGGAACGTACCCGGTCCGGGTCCGGGTCCACGGCGAGGGGGTCGAGCCGACGGTCGTGGACTGCGGGACGGTCACCGTCGAGGGCGGGAACCTGCCGCCGCGCGCCGACATCGACCACGACCCGCTGTCGGCAGTCCCGGGGACCGTCATCACGTTTGACGCCGCGAACTCGCGAGACGCCGACGGGACCATCGTCGAGTACCGCTGGGACTTCGGCGCCGACGGAACCATCGACACGACGACGACCGGGCCGACGGTGACGAAGCGCTACCTCCAGCCGGGCGATTACACCGCCCGCGTGATCGTCGTCGACGACGACGGCGCGACCGACGAGGACGAGGACCAGGTCCCCATCGCGGTCGGCTTCGGGTTCGCCATCCCCGACCTCCCGGGCCTCGCCTGGGTCGTCCCGGCGCTCCTCGGCGGCGCGGGCGCGGGCTACGCCGCCTGCCGCGGGCGGGGTCGAGGAGGAGGCTGGCGCCCGCCGGACATCTTCCCACAGGGGTTCGGCGGCGGCAGTTCCGGCGGCGTCACCGCCTACGCCACAGGGACGTTCGAGACGCCGACCGCCTCCGAGACGGTGAGCCTCTCCGGGCTCGGCTTCGAGCCCGACCTGCTCCTGTTCACCGCCACCAACAACGTCGCGACGCCCCGCGAGGGCCCGCCGGACCACACGGACGGCTGGACCTACGGCTGCGCCCGGCGTGACGGGGGCGGGAGCGAGACCTTCACCCAGCGGTCGGTCAGCGTCGCCGACGACGTGAGCAAGACTGACGCCGCGGTCGGTGCCACCCACAGCGGCCAGGCACTCGACCTGCTCGTCTACGACGACGAGGCCGCCAACGGGCTCGCCGGCCGGGTCACCGCGACCGAAGGCGACGGCTTCAAGATGGCCTTCGACGCCGCCGCCTTCCCGGAGGGACAGGTCGACGACAGCTACGCCGTCATGTTCCAGGCGTTCGAGCTGTCGAGCGCGGACGACGTCGAGGTCGGGCACTTCCTCACCCCCACGACGCCTGGGAGCCAGGTCGTCGACCTCGGGGTCGAGGCCGACTACGTCATGCTCACCGCCACCAACGTCGTCGGTGAGGTCGACACCGCGACCGTGACCGACGGGCTGGTCGGCATCTCTCGGGGGGCCATCGCCGCCCACGGCACGCTCGACCAGCAGGTCGTCAACAGCACCGTCGACCCGTCGGGCGCAAACCACAACAGCTACGCCGCGTTCGACGACCGCGCGCTCCACCTCCTACACGGCCACGGCGACGTGACCGGCCACACGACCGCGCGGGCGACGCTACTGAGCGATCAACTCGAACTCACCTACCACGACCTGCCGGGCGGCCCGGGGGAGGAGCCCGAGCCGACCGTCGTCACGTACGTCGCCATCGACGCCGGCGGGGACCCGCCCGCCATCGGCCACGTCGAGGCCCCCGCGCCGGGGGCGTCCCGGTCGGTCGAACTCGGGGTCTCCCCGCAGCTGCTGGACTGCATCGCCTGCGGCGCCGACCGTGTCGGCGAGGAGCGGACGGTCGCCGAGAGCCCGCTCGCCTTCGGCTGGTCGCACGGCACCGCGATGCCCGACGGCCAGGGCGGCGTCATCCAGCACCTCATCCAGGGGACGCTCGACGCGACCACCGTCGCCGGCCACCTCCAGCCCGGGGCCGCGACTCCCCACGAGCCCGGCGACGACGCGAGCGGCCCGGCGGGCGGCACCGCCGTCGACGGCGGCACGCCCGAGGACGCTGGTGGCGCCGGCGCGGGCGACGGGACCGCGACGGTCATCGACCAGTCTGTCCCGCCGGGCGCCATCGCGCGGCTGCTCGCGATGGACGACAGCGGCCGCATCACCGGCGGCGAGGAGGTCCGCGCGACGGCGTTCCGGCCGGCCGGCTTCGACCTGGCGACGACCGGCGTCGGCTCCGACCGGTACGACGACGAGGGCGAGCAACGCCCCATCCTGTTCTACCACGCCTGGCCGCCGAACGAGTGAGGCGGGTGTCTAGAGGCCGCCACCCTCTCGCGACCCGTCGGCGTCGCCCACATCCGGCTCCTGCAGCACGTCGAATCGCAGACCGCTGGAGCCCTCGCCCCGCCCGATTCCCGCGCGACGCCCGGACCAGAGGTGCGTGCTGCCGCCGATCCAGCGGGCGAGCTGGTAGCTCCGCGTGACCGCGAGCCCCGCCCGGGTCAGCTCCTCGTCGTACAGCTTCAGGCCGGGCTCCAGCACCTCACCCGCCGGCTCGGGGATGCCGGGGTCGGCATCGAGGAGCCGCGATAGCTCGAACCGGAGGTCGCCGATCTCCCACGCCGCGTCGCCGTCGGCGGCGGCGCCCGCGGCCCGCATCCGGAGCGGGAACCAATGGTCCCGGACGTCCGTGACGAGCCGGTAGTCCGGGAGGCCCGGGTCCACGTCGCCCGGCGTCCCGATGAACTCGTTGGCCACCACGTCGCCGGTCGCGTCGCGGATGGTCACCTCGTCGGCACCCGCCCAGACCGGCCCGTCCCTGTCGGTCCGGCCCCAGTAGTACTCGTCGCCGACGGCGGTCCCGGTACCCGTGGTGAGCGTGAGCGTCTCGTCGGCATCGAGCCGGAGCGGGTCGCCGGAGCCGTCGCCGAAGATGTAGCTGTCGCCGTCGTCGGTCCCGACGCTCCAGCCGGCCACATCGAGGCTCGCCTCGCCCGTGTTGACGAGCCGGACCCACTCGTCGTCGGGGTCGGACGCGGGCGAGACGGCGTCGACGGCCAGTTCCGGGCGGCTGTACTCGCGCCAGCGCAATGGGTCGCCGACGGCGTCCTCGGTGACGAGTTCGATGCCGAACGCCATGTTCGCCAGTTCGTCGCGCGCGAGCAGGACGCGCTCGATGGGGTCGGACTCGTGGTGCTCGGCCAGCACGGGTGGCACCAGCAGCCCCGGGCGGTCGTGGCTCGGCAGGCCGGTGTGCATGAACGCGTTCCAGCCGTCGCTCCCCACGAGCGCGCCGCCGAGCGACCCCTCCGTGGCCTCCGTGCCGACCTCGTGGTCGGTACCGTCGTCCGTCGCGGTCGTGTGTTCGGTCGCCGGCGGCACCGACTCCACCACACCGAACGTATCGGTGACGCGACACTCCGTGATGCGCGTCAGCGACCCGATCGGCACGTCCAGCGGGACGGAGAACCAGTCGTTGCCGTACAGCGTGGCGAACTCCGTCACCAGGAGCTTGCCCAGCTCGCCCGGCCCGACGGTCATGTTCGCGAGGTTGACCCCGCCGTCCTCGAACTCCCACCACCGCGGCGAGGACATCCCGGGGAACGTCACCCGGGTCGGAAGCATCGAGAGGTCCGGCGGTGGCCCCTCGCCCGGCGGCGTCGACGGGTCCGGCGTCCCACCGTCGTCGGCCGCCATCCCGTCCAGGTCCGGCAGGTCGCTCCCGTCGGCACCGTCGCCGGCGAGGGAGGCCGCCGGGTCAGTCTCGACGGTGAAGTCGTCGCGGTCCAGCCGGCCGCCGGCGTACTCGTCGGCCCTGAAGACGGTCTCTGCGTCCCCGGCGCCGGTCGAGGCCCGGAACTGGTACTCCATCCGGTCGGCGGACCAGGCCCGGTCGCTCGTCGAGGCGGGTTCGTCGTAGAGGTCGGCGTACCAGTCGACGAACGCCTTCGCCGCGCGCTTGTAGGCGTCCGGTGCCGTCCCCGAGCCCGGATAGGGCAGGTCGACGGCGCCCCAGCTCACGCCAGTCCAGTCCTCGGCCGCGGCGATGTCGCCGTCGGCGGTGAGTCGCTCGTAGAGGCGGTAGCCGTCGAGCGCCCGGCCCCGCATCACCGAGAGGTACCGCTCGCCGGCGGTGTCGGTATCGTCGTCGGGCGGGTCGAGCAGGAGCGACCCCTCGAACGTGTTCGGGGCCGGGGCGCCGCCGGACAGCTCCGCGTCGAGCCTGGCGAGGAAGTAGCGGCCGGCCTCGGCCGCCACCTCGCGCCCGGGCTGGTCGTCACCGGCGGGCGTGGTGACCGTCTCGCGCTCCACCATCGCCTCCAGCGGTCCGTCCTCGTGGGGGTCGTAGTCGCGCGGGCTCGTCCCGTCACGGTCGGGGGCGAGTTCGACGCGTCCCATCGGGTCGTGGTCGCACCACAGCTCCAGCGTCACCGGCGAGCCGGCGTCCTCGCCGGCGAACTCCCCGACCTGCCACTGGCGACCCAGCAGCCAGAGCGGGTCGTGCAGCTCCGCGCGGAGCCCGCGCGTCATCGTGTCGTCGCGCGTCGTCGGCGAGAGCCGGTGCCACATCGTCACCGACCGCACGTCCTCGCCGTAGCGGGTCACGAACCATCACCTCCGAGGTCCAGCCCGCCGGTGCGGACGGTGCTGCTCCAGGCCCCGAGGTCGTCGTACCGTCCGAACAGCTCCATCCCCTGTATCTGTCGCAGGTAGCTCCGGTACTGTGCCCGGATCTCACGGGCGATGGACTGGTACTCGCCGATGCGGTCCACGTCGATGGACGGCGCGTCCGGGAGGCTGTCCTCCATCGGCTCGTTCCGCGGGAACGACAGCATCGGGAGCAGCGGCCCGAAGTCGTCGAGATCCTCCAGGTCGACCATCCGAAGCTTGAACAGCTCCATCGTGTCGGCCATGACCGTCCGAAGGGCGTCCTCGCTCCACTCGCCGTCCTCGGGCGGCATCGCGAGCAGGAGCGACTGGGGCGCGGCGGCCGCCGGGTCGTCGTAGTTCAGCGCGACGCCCGTCTCCTGGGTCGCCGTCGGGACGTGCTCGACGAGTTCGTCGACGAACAGCCCGGTCAGCTGGCCGGTCGAGAACTCGCCGTCGAACGCGGTCGCGTACTGCGCGACCAGCGACAGCCGCCCGGGGTCGGGCTGCTCGTCGTCGAGCCCGGCCCACAGGTCGTCGGCGCGGTGGGGCACCTGCCCCACCTCGAGGTCGCGGTAGCGCTGGCCGGAGACGGCCTCCGCGTAGCTCAGCGCCCGGCGGAACGTCGCCGGCTTCTCGCGCAGCCGGGCGACCCGCTGGAGCCACGTCTCCGCGGCCAGCGGGTCGCCACCCTGGAGCGCCGTGCTCCGGGCGAACGTCGCGTCGAGTTCGTTCCCGTTGGTCGGCGTGAACGGCGGCAGCACGCGGAACTCCTCGCCGAAGACGGCCTCCAGCCGCTCGCGCTGCCCCTCGACCGTCGGCTCCGGGCCGGGTCCTCCGGGCGGCGTGGGGGCGAGTGCGGCGGCTGCGTCGTGTCGCTCCGCGACCCGCTCGAGGACGGCCTCGGCCTGCGGGACCAGCGCCGCGAGGTCGTCGGGGCTGCCGCCGGCCGGCGACCCCGGCGTGCTCCCGTGGATGCCGAAGTACGAGGCCCGGAGCATCCCGCGGCGGAGCGTCTCGAGCAGCCCACGGCGGAACGCGAGGGCGAAGGCGCCGGCCTCGCGCCCGGCCCGCAGGTGGCCGAGCTGGGTCGCCGTCATCGTCGCGAGCGTGTCCAGTCGCCCGTCCATCTCGGTGCTGAACGCGCCCCAGCGCCAGGACCCGCCCCCGCCGGGCGTCGGACCCGCATCCCCGGCGTCGAGCGGCGACTCCGGCGAGAGGTCGGCCGCCGGCCCGACGGCGAACAGGTACTCGTCCAGCCCGTTCCGGTGGAACGCTGCCAGCAGCACACGGAGGTCGGTGACGGGGTCGCCGGCCGGCGAGTCGCCGGGGGCGAACGCGTTCGAGAGGTCGAACGTGTCGGGTCCGTCGTCCCCGAGTCGACCCAGGTCTCGGTACTCGATGTCGGTCTTGATGCGCTCCATCCAGAGCGCGTCGTCGTCTGTCTCGTCGCTGGGCGTCACATCGGTGGACGCCTCGCCGTCGGACGTCTCCTCCTCCCGCCCCCGGTCGAGGAGCTGGTAGTCCAAGTTGTGGTACGGGGGCTCGACACCGGCGTCGTCGGCCACGTCGTCGATGGCGGCCAGCCGGTCGAGCAGGGGTCGCCGGACGAGCCGTCGGAGGTCCGCCGCGAACGCCCCCTGCTCGTCCTCGGGGAACGCCTCGGGCTGGCACAGGAGCAGCCGGAGGTTCCGCGCGAACCCGGCGGGGTCTTGGAGTCGCCCGGCGAAGTCGGGATCCGCGAGCACCGACGGCAGGTAATCGAGGAGGGCCGACAGGTACCGGACCAGCCGCTCTGCGTCGGCGTCGCCGTCCGGGAGGACCCCGTCGGCCTCGTCGCGGAGGAACGACTCGAACGCCGGGGACAGGGTCGCGTCGAAGCTGTCCTCGAAGGCGTATTCGGGGCGGGCGGCGATGCTGGCGAACTGACCGACCACGGCCGGGTCGGTGCCGGCCGCCCGGTCGTGCCAGAGCCGGAGCGGTGCGCTCCGGTCCGGCCGCCCGGTCACGTCGAACAGGTCGTCGACCCGGAGCCGTTTCACCGGCGTCAGCGCGCGCTGGATGGCCGCGTCGACGGCCGTGAGGTCGAGCGACTCCAGCGCCGCGTCGTTCCCGTCCGCGAGCAGCGCCGCGACGGTGTCGATGTCGGCCTGGGTGGGCCGGTCGTCGCTGGAATCGCCGTGGACCTCCTGGAACAGCCCGCGCTCGTCGTCGACGGCCGGCCAGTCGACCCCGTTCGTGACGCGCCCGTGGAGCCGTCCCGCCGGCGCGTCCGGCCGGTACGGGTCGAACGAGCCGGCGTGCTCGGCCAGCCAGAGCAGTCGCGGGAGGACGGCACCCGACTCGACGGCCGCCGCGGGGTCCGGCTCGACGTAGGCCGTCGTCTCGGCGACCGTATCGCCGCTCCGCGTCGCCGTCAGCTCGACAACCGACCACGGGCCCAGGCCCGAGAGGTCGACGGTGACGTCGAACGCGCCCAGTCGGTCGGTCGTCACGCCCGCCGACGGGCGGAGGGTGGTGCCGTCGGCCGTCTCGACGGATACCTCAACGTCGGCCTCCGGCGGGCCCGTGCCCGCGATGGACTGGCCGCTCGCAGCCGTGACTGCCACCGCATCGGCGGGGAAGGCGACCCGGCCGGTCGCGACCGACCGGAGCTGTCCGTCGTCCGTCGTCGTCACCGTCACCGTGAAGCCGGTGCCGGGGCGGACGTCACCGAAGTCCAGGTCGACCCGGAACCGCCCGTCTCCGTCGGTCTCGTCGGTCTCGGCCCGCTCGAACCACGTCCCGGCGGACCGGCTCCAGGCCCGGACCTCCACGGCCGCGTTCGCGACGCCCGCCTCGCCCGCGATGGCCTGGCCCGGAGCGGGCGTGGCCACGAGGTCGGCCTCGACGTTCGCCGCACGGTGCGGGCCGGCGGGGAGAGTGGCGTCCAGCGCCCGCAGTTCGCTCGCGAGCGCGTCGTCGTCGGCCTGCATCGCGTCGTTCGCGCGGCTCGCCGCGGGGCCGACGCCGTCGACGGGGGCCGCGTCGAGGAACCCGTGGAGGTCGTCGTGGAGTGCGGCCACGTCCTCGTGGAGCGGTGTCTCGCCCTCCGGCGCCGTCAGTCGCGCCACGCGGTTGTCGACGAGTGCGCCGGTCGCGGCCAGCGCCGACTGCGCCGTGTCCGCGCGCGAGGCGAGTTCGGTCGCGCTCCGGTCCGTGTGGCCCGAGTCGGTCTCGCTGCCCGGATGCGCCAGATCTCCCGCGTCCAGCGCGCGCCCGTCCTGTACGACCTCGCGGACGGCCCTCGTCACCTCCAGGAACTCCGCCACCGTCAGCGGGTCCGGGCCGGATGCCGACGGCGACAGCTCCTGGAACTGCAGCCGGACGGTCGCCTCGTCGGGCACCGGGAGCGCCCCCGGCGCCCGGTCGGGCCGGTGCCGGAACAGGTGGTACTGCGTGTGCTGTTCCAGCTGTGACGCCCCGGACTGCTCGTTCTGCTGGGTGAGGTAGAGCGCGTCCAGCGGCGACAGTTCGAGGTCGTCCAGCGTCAGGTCCGCGTCGACCACGTGGCGGACCGCCTCGGGCTCGGCCGGCCACACCCGGTACAGGAGTGGCTGGTCGCCGTCGGCGACCGCCGAGAACGTGAGCGTGAACCCGTCGTCGGAGACGTTCGAGACCCGGACCTCGTCCCGGCCGGTGACGGCGCCGTCCCCGCCGAGCGCGGCCAGCGAGACGGCCTCGCCGCGTTCGTGGCCGCCTGCGGACGCGTCGGCGCCCGGGCGCGTCACGTGGCTCACCGCCCCCTGGTCGGCGACGCCCGTGGCGACGCCGTGGGACCAGCCGCCGGTCGCGGCGCCGCTCGCGCTCCCGGTCGCGTCGACCGACGGGAGCGCGACGACCTCGACGAGGCCGGGGCGGAAGCCGGTCGATACCGTCTCCGTCCCGCCTTCCGAGCGCTGCCCGGAATCGACGACCCCGACGGCGGGCGTGGGGACCGTCTCGGCCGTCTCGATGGCCACGTACGTCACGGGGCGCCTGGCGTCCGCCGCGTCGCCGGCGTGGACCGAGTGGTATCGGAGGTCCAGGCTCCCGTCCAGCCCCGTGACCTCGGCGCTGGTCGACCCCGCGACCGAGGACCCGGAACCGTACAGCAGGTGCAGTGCCCGGTCGTCACGGACGCCGGCGACGTGGGCGCCCGACGCCGGGTCGACGCTGCTGGCGGCCGCGTGCTGGGAGAGCCCCGAGTCGGCGCTGGCCGCCCCCTGCGAGAGCCCTGCCGCACCGGTCGTGGTCCGGGCCGCATCGGTGGCCGTCGGGACCGTCCCGCCGGCGAGGAACACGTGGTCGGCGTCGTCGAGGTGATCGAACGCCACCGACTGCGTGCCCGTCGCCGACGGCGTCGTGAACGTCCCGACCTCGACGGTCGCCGCGTCGCCGAGCGCGTACGCCCGGTAGGAGACGACCAGGCCCTCCGGTGCGCCGTCGGGGGACGTCACCGTCGGGAACGAGACGTCGAACCCGGCCGCCGTCGGCGTGAGATGCCCGCGAACGTCGCCTGCCGTCCCGCCGGCCTTGTGGAGATGTGCGGCGAACGCTGCGTCGTCGCGGACGCGGCCGCCCGCCTCGCTCCCCTCGAGGTCGGCGCCGACGCTCACCGACCGCTCCACGACCGTCCCGCCGGGCTCGCTGTACGCGACGCCGTGGGTCCAACCGGGACCCGCCGCCGCGACGCCGGACTCGCCGACCGGGTGCGCGGCACTCAGCACCACGAAATCCGGCTCGAAGTCGAGCGACACCGACACCGTTCCGGGCTCGGTCGGCGTGGTGAACGTCCCCGTCTCGACGGTCCGGTCGACCTCCCACTCGAACGCCGCCGCACAGGAGACCCGGTCGGGGGCCGGCAGCAGGTCGCCGACCCAGGCGTTCAGCGTCGCCTCGCCCGCCGGCCGCATCTGGACGTCGGGGTCGGCGTCGCCGTCCGCCGCCGCGCGCAGGCCGGTCGTCGTCCCCGAGAGGGTCGGGAGCGTCGTCGGCTGGACCGCGGCGGTGTCGTACTGCCACTCGGTCGGGGCCGCCTCGTCGCCGAACAGCACGACCTGTCGGTGCTGGACACCCGTCGCGTCGCGGGGCGTCTCGGTCACCTGCGGGTCCGGGACCGCCTCGCCCTTGACGAGGTCGTCAATGCCGGCGCCCGCCCGCTGGAAGTTCCCCTGCCCGATCTGGTGGACGTTCTCGGCCAGCAGCAGGTCCGTCACCGCGTCGACGATGGCGTCGAGTTCGTCCAGCAGATTCACCAGTTGCTCGCGCTCGGCGGTCGAGACGGCGTCGGCGAGCGTCGTGTCGCCGGCGTCGATGGTCCGGAAGAACCGCGCCTCGTTGCCCTCGTCCCGGGCGTCCTGCCACGCGGTCAGGAGCTGATAGCCGTCGACCACGTCGCTCTGGGCGCTGGGGTCGTCCGTCCCACTCCCACCGTGGTCGAGTTGCCCGGCGACCGCCGGGTACGCCGTCCGGAAGGCGAACTTGTACTGCACGAGGTTGATGCTCCCGCTCCGGTGCTGGCGGTACCACCGGGTCCGCTCGAGGAGCCGCCGCTCGAAGCGGTAGCCCAGCAGGTCGCCGAGCAGCCGCCCCTGCCGGATGCCGTCCAGCACCTCCTTCGCGGCCCGCACTCGTCCGGGCGAGAGGTCGATGTCGAGCAGGTCGGCGAGCCCGCCCTCGCCGTCGTCGTGGTGCTTCCGGGCGCTGCGGAGGATGGACGCCGTCGTTGCCTGCTGGGGCGACGGCGTGTGGATGTACTCGGCCTCCTCGCCACCCGCCGAGGAGGGCACGCCCGGCACGTCCGCCTGGGCTGCAAGTTCGTCCGAGACGAGGTTCTCGACGAAGCCGTACCCGCCGACGTAGGTGACCGGCTCGTCGGTGGTGACGGCACCCTCGCCGCCGCTCGATCCGCTCCAGACCGCTTGCGAACTCGAGAGGCTGCCGTACTCCTCGGCGACGGCGGCCTCGTCGAACAGGTCCGTGTCCACCGCGAGGGACTGGTTCCCCGCGACAAGGCCGCCGTCGCCGCCGCTCCCGGACGCCCAGTTCGCCGGGCGGTCCTCGGTCCCCTCGCCGCGCCGGAACTGGTCGCCGACGAAGGCGTACTCGGCGCCGTCGTAGAGGTCGACCTCCTGGCGCTCGCGGTGCTCGAACAGCCGCCGGGTCGCCAGCGAGGTCCACCAGGCGTCGAGCCGGTGGCTCGCCAGGTCCAGCGTCTCGACCAGCAGCCGTTCGAGACCGCTCGCGTCCGTCTCGAACCGTCGCTCGAGGTACTGCAGGCTCTCGAAGAACTCCCGCAGCCGCGGGTCGGCCGCCGGCTCGTCGTCAAGCGCCCCGCAGCCACCGGCGTACGTGGTCGAGGGGTCCTCGGCGGGCGAGCAGGTACAGGAGAGGATATCGAGGTACGTCTCTCCCGCCCAGGGCTCGCCGACGTGGTCCGGGACCTCGTCGTGGAGGGCGTCCCAGACGGTGCGCCGGTCCTCGTCCTCGCCCTTCCGGACGTGGACCGAGGGGTCCGGCACTGGGCGCTGCCGATGCGGGTCCGTGTCGTCGAGGTCGGCCGAGAGCAGCCGGTCGACGCCGTCGCTGGCCAGCGGCTCGTCCCACTTCAGCCCGAGCCGGATGCGGCCGCCGACGTGGGCCTGGACCGTCGCGAAGCGGGTGAGCTGGCGGAACAGCGAGTGTTGCAGGGCCAGCCCGTCCGTCCCGCCGAGAGCGATGGCCTTCATCAGCTCGCCCGCACTGGCGTCGTCCGGCAGGGAGATGGGGAAGTCCGCCGGGTCCCCGTACGACCCCTCCATCACGGCATCGCGCATCAGCTGGTCGAGCTTGCCGTGTTCGGGCCCCCGCTCGATGACGTCGTACGCCAGCTGCCGCTCGGTCAGCGCCTCGACGGGGATGTCGAGGTCCAGGACCTCCGCCACGCGCTGCTTGTCGACCGAGAACCGACCCAGGTCGAGGTCGGTCTCCAGCCCTTCGAGGAGCTGCCAGTCGGTCTCGTACAGCATCCGGAGGTACTCGCTCGGGTGGTCGCCCACCAGCAGCGGCTGCAGCAGGTCCGGCTCGTTCGGCCCGGGGCCGAAGTCCCACGGAGGTATCATCCACCCGAGCCGCGGGTCCAGCTCGGTCATGTCGTTCTGCTGGAGCATCGCCCGCACGTCCCGGTTCCGGGCGTTCGTGAACCGGTCCAGCACTCCCTGATTCACCTGGACGTTCGCGCGGAAGGCGTCGTACCCGGTGAACACCTCGCGAACGAACGCGTCACCGATCGCTCCACGCCGGAGGATGTCCTCGGCAGGCGACCCGTCCGCGTCCCCGTCGGAGCCGCCGAGCCGGTCGACGTCGTCCCAGGAGGCGCGCCACGCGCCACCGAACTTGCGGACCCAGTCGCCGACCCGCTCGGCGACCTGGTCGTCGACCCGGAACGAGCGCTGACGGGTCCGTACGCTCGCGCCGCCATCCGGCGAGAACGAGTCCTCGCCCGCCTTCGGGGTCCGGACGTTCGTCGTCTGCGGCACGACCGGGTCGTACGCGGAGCCGTACACGTCGGAATCGACCTGCGTCGCCGGCTCGTCGACCGCGGCCGAGTAGCCGCTGGCGCTGATGCCCTCGGCGAGGCCGCCGCTGGTCGCCGCGTCCTCGCCGGTGCCGCCCGCCGCGCCGCCGCCCGTGAGGTCGACGCCCTCGACGAGTGCCCCGAAATCCCGCGGCTGTCGCTCCGAGAGGTCCACCGACGCCCCACGGCCGTGCCCCGTCTCGAGCTGGTCGGCGGGGATGCGGTCGTACAGCGACCCACTCTCGTCGGCCGCCGGGAGCGACGCGACCGGGAGGACGCCGTACGGCTGCCGGCCAACCCGGAGCGGCGGGAACGGCCCGCCCGAGCGGACGTACTTGACGAAGTGACGCCGGTAGCCGTCGAGCCACTTCATCGACTCGCCGAGCGCCCGGAGCGGGGCATCCGGGAACGATTCCGGCTGAACCTGCTCGCCCCACGACTCCTGTCCCGCCCAGATGCTCGGGAGCCCGGTCAACCGGTTCGGCGTCAGCAGGTTCTGCAGGTAGTAGCCGATGGTCGCCGGCCAGAGGACGGAGTTCAGCTGTCGGGCCGTGGCCCCGGTCCGCGCGCCGGCGCCCTCGACGTGGGCGAAGACGTGGTCGTCACCGGGCGAGGCGATGCCGAGCGCCCGCGAGAGGATGTCGCCGTCGGTGAAGTCCCCGAACGAGGCGAGCGGCGGGCCACAGGCCACGTCGAGGCTCTTCGCCGCGTCGGCGGCGGGGCTGTAGCCCGCGTCCCGGTCGCTGTTGTTCGTCGGCGTCCCGCGCTCGAGGAACGTCAGGCCGTCGGTGTACCGGTGGCTCTCGAGCAGGTCCGCGATGGCGTCGGTGCTCTCGGCTCCTGTCATCGACCCGCGCACGCCCACGACGACGAGTTCCTCGAACACCACGTCGGCGGGATCGGTCCCGCCGAGGTCGTCGGGCGTGATGCGCAGCGCCATACCCGCCCGCTCCGCCGCCTCGTAGTCGACCATCCACTCCATCCCCTCGGGGACGTTCCGGTTGGTGGCGGCCTCGTCCGCCGGCGCGTCGACGCCGACACGCTCGGAACTCGGCCCGACCGCGAGCGGCTCCCGGACGGCCGTACTCGTCGCCTGGACGGTGCTGGTGGAGGCGTCCTCCCCGTTGCCGGGGCGTCGCCACGTCCC
Source organism: Haloglomus irregulare (assembly GCF_007421925.1). Taxonomy (GTDB): domain Archaea; phylum Halobacteriota; class Halobacteria; order Halobacteriales; family Haloarculaceae; genus Haloglomus; species Haloglomus irregulare. The sequence goes on along the minus strand of NZ_QMDX01000016.1, from coordinate 28,725 downwards.
GATGGCGAGCCAGCGGTCGGGGAGGAGTCGTGCACGGGGCTGCCGGGCCCACGACCCCGGCCGGCGCTCGGCGGTCGGGAGCGCGAGGGCCGGCACGTTCGGGTTGGCGGGCGGCGAGCCCGTCGTCGGGTCGACCGACGACCCCTGTGGCCGGGGCCACGGCGCCGACCCGTCCGTCCAGCCGGCGAGCATCGTCTCCGCGTCCGTCGTCGGTGCCAGTTCGTGGACGAGATAGGCGCCTCGCTCCTCGCCGAAGCGGTCGACGAGCTGGCCCCAGGCGCGCTCTTTCAGCTCCCGGTAGCGCGTGACGTCGTCCGTCGAGAACCCGGCGAGGCCGTCGGCGAGGTCCGCGACGACGCCGCGCTCACGGACCGCGTCGGGCAGGCGGTCGGGGTCGTACGGGACCGTCCAGACGGGCACCGTCTCGCCCGCCGTCGTCGTCGGCTCCGACCCGCCGGCGTCCCGGTAACCCAGGACCGGAGCGTCCGTGTCGACCATCGTCCGGTCGATGGGCTCGGTCGCGCGCCGGTCGCGGGTCAGTGTCGCCGTCGCCGGCTGGCTCGCGTGGCAGGCGAACCACACCGTCGCCCAGAAGTTCTCGGCCCAGGTCTCCTCGTCGGCGGTCAGCTCCGGCTCGTGGCTGTCGATGTGGACCTGGTCCGGGTAGACCCGGATGCGGAGCTCCGAGGCGGTCGGCTCGGTCCGGTTGTACCGCTCGTCGCCCGGCCCGTCGTTGGGCGAGACGAACCGCGTCTCCAGCCGCACCGGGAGCAGCGCGACCGGCTCCTCGCCGAGCAGCGACAGGTCGTCGTCGAGCGTGTCGAGGTACTGCTGCTTCGCGCCGCGCCCGTCATCGGGGAGGCTGCCGTCGTCGGCGAACGCGTTGTTGAGTGCGGCCCTCGCCTCGTCCCGGGCGCCACGCGCCGCGGAGACGACGTGCTCGAACAGCGACACCAGCGCGGCCACGTCGTCGGTGCTCCCGTCCGTCAGGAGCGTCTCGAACGACGAGGCCAGCGCGTCGCTATCGACGTTCCCGCCGGTAGCGTACGCCCGGAGGTCCGCCACCAGCGACCGCACGTCGCTCGTAGTCGGCGAGAGCGAGGCGTCGACCACCGAGACCGTCCCGTCGTCGCCGTCGACCAGCGGCTCGGTCAGGTAGGCGAGACTCCCGGGGTGTGACCCGCCCTTGAGCCAGCGCCTGAACGTCTCGACCGCCGTCCCCGCGTCGTCGCCGGCGACGCCGCGCTCGGTCCGGTCCTGCCGTGTCTCCAGGCGCGAGCAGACCGCCGACGCCTGGCTCAGCTCGCTCTCGGCGCAAGCGAGGTCGGCCCGGTGGGTCGCGACGGTCTCGCGGGCGGACTCGCTCACGAGTCGTCACCTCCGCTGGACTCCTCGGTCGCAGCCAGCGCCACGTCGCTCGTCAGCATCGGCTCGACGTGGACCAGCCCGTCGCCGGACACGTCCGGCATCATGTCGTCGGCGTGGATGCAGACCCGGGCGGGGAGCTGCCAGGTGGTCCGGGCCATGTGCGCGCTGTTCAGCCCCCACGTCGCCGCGTTGTCGGCCGCCCAGCGTTCCTCGGGCGGCGCGTCGGCACCCGGTTCGCGGCCCTCGTTCTGTTGCTGCGAATCGGTCATCGTCCACCGCTGGCCGTCCGCGACGGCCCACGCCGGGTCGCCCCCGCCAGCGGGCCGGTCGTCACCGACGCGCACGTGGGTCTTCGCGTCGAGCTGTGACTCCGCCCCGACGAGGTGGCCCCACGAGAGCCCGCTCCAGCCGGCCTCGGAATCGCCGTTGTACGCCGTGGCGTCCATCCGCTTGACCGACCGGTCGCCGTTCGCGTCGGGCGGGCCGTGCGAGAGGCCGAACGGCATCCCGTACGGTTCGGGCCCTCGCTCCGCGCTCGCGAAGTCGCCGGGGCTGGCCACGTCGAGGCCGAACCGCGTCTCCCCGACCGGCTCCTCGAGGACGAAGAACCAGCCCAGATCGGTCTTCTCGCCGCCCTCGTCGATGGTCTCGCCCTCGGCCGCCGCCGAGCCGAGGTCGAACCCGAGGAACGTGATATCGGGGTCGAGCGTCCCCCGGAAGATGGGCTCCTTCGGCGTCCACCCCTCGAGTTGTGCCTCGTCGTACGCCCGGAACGTCTCGACGGCCTGCTGTGGGTCCCGGCGCTCCGCGAGCGCGGCTTGCCGGCGCCGCTCCAGCAGCGGCACGCGGTCCCAGTTCGTCGCCGCGCTCTCGTCGGTGTCCTCCTTGACCGCCTTCACCGCGTAGACGCGCGTGTTGTGGTACGCCCGGAGCAGTTCGCCGCGGACGACCAGGACGGCCAGGTTCTCCGGCGTGCTGGCCGTGTCGCCGGGCCCGTTCCCGCCGAGTTCGCTGTCGCGCCACTCGTGGAGCTTCCCCACGTCGTACTGCTCGTTGCCCTTCGTGTAGTCCCAGAACTGCCGGAAGTACGTCGCCCGGCGGTCGGTCGGGTAGCGCCGCCAGAGCAGCTCCCGGCCGAACTCGTGGTTCAGCCCGCAGAGGTACGACTCGATGAACTGCTGGTTGGTCTCCAGGACGCCGATGGTGTTCTTCGGGATGTCGGAGACGCCGGGGAGGAGGTACTCCTCGTCCAGTGTCTTCAGCGGCTCGTAGGCCGGCCGGTCGAACTCCGGGGCGGCCATGATGCGCCCGAGCTCCACCTCGCGCGAGCGGATGCCGGGGTGGATGTTCCAGGCCGCTCGCTGTTTCGTCCACTCGCTGGCGTCGAGCAGCCCCGGGAGCTCGGTCGTCCCGGACAGCAACTGCGTCCGCATCGACGCCACCTGCCCGTCGACCGGCGGCGTCCGGATGCGCGTCGGCTCCGTGAGCGCCGGGGACGGGACCGGGCCGACCGGCGCCGTCGACGACTCCGGCAGCTCCGCATTTACCTCCGCCTCCGCGGAGAGCGGCTGCGTGGGTGCGACGGCGCCGTCGATGTACTGCTCGATCTCGGCCAGCGTCGCCTCGATGTCGTCGATGGCGCGTGTCGCCTCGGTCACCTGCCCACGGAGCGCGGCCGGACCGGTGGGCTCCCGCGGCTCGGCGGGCGTTCCCTCCTCGGACTCGCGCTCGGCGCCGTGGGCCGGGGCGCCCGCCTCTCCGTCAGCCGGGCCACCTCCCTCGCCGTCCGTCTCCGCGATTCGGATCTGCTCGCTCACCTCGCCGACGATCTCGACGAGTCGCGAGTGGGCCGCCCGGAGCTCGCCGACGAGTTCGTTCTTGCGTCGGTCGGTGAACGCCGGGTCGAGTGCGTCCGGGGCGACGGCGACGAGCTTCGAGAGCTGCCGCCCGAGCGTCTCGAACGTGTTCCGCTCAATGGCCTCGCAGTAGTCCGCCACCGTCGGCTCCTCGGTCACCAGCGCCAGCAGTGAGGGTGGCTCGGTCGACTCTGCGCCCGTCTCGGTCTCACCTGCCTCCCTCGCCGTCTCCGTCTCGCTCGTCGCGGCCTCGCGCAGCCGGTCGTCCAGCCGCCCGAGTTGCTCGCGAGCGCTGTCGCAGTGGTCGTGGACGCTCTCGACCTGCAGGAGCGCCTTCGGGAGTACCGTTCGCTCGTCGTCGAGGTGTTCCAGGGCCGCGCCGAGTGCAAGCGGCTGGCCGTCCGGCCCGAGCCGCCAGTCCGGGAAGACGGTGTCGGTGTCCGAGGCCGGGTCGGGTGTCGCCTCGACATCCGCCTCCGTGTCGGGAGCGTCCTCGGTGGTGGCGGCGTCCCCTTCGACGGATTCGACGGTCGGGAGGGCGTCGCTCACGCGTGAGAACCGCGACCCCAGGTTCGTCCGGGAGTCGGTCCGGGGCTCCGACTGGAGGCGGTCGCTGACCCTCTGGTCGCCGGCCGTGTCGCCCTCCTGCCCGCGGTCGAGTTTGCCGCCACGCCGGGTCGCGCTCCGGAACGCGGGCGAGGCCGCCTGGACGAGCCTGGCGGCGGCCGTGGTCTCGTCGGTCGTCGCCACGCCGCCGTCCGTCAGCCCCGTCCCGTCACCGGTCAGCAGGTCACCGGCAGCCGCCGCGGTCGTCTCCTCGCTCTGCAGTTCCACCACCTGCCCCGCGACGCCGTCGCCCCCGACGCCGCCCGTGAACCGGGTGCCGGCGTCGCCGCCGGCGCTTCCGAGGCCAGCGTCCACGCCGCCGTAGTCGACGGTCCCGGGGTCCGTGTAGCCCTCGTCCGGATCGGTCGCGGGCCCGTCGGACAGCGGGTCGCGGTCGAGGATGCCCTCGTCGCGGAGCCGTCCGGCGGCGAGGATCTCGCGGTGCAGTTCCTCGATGTCGCGGACGCGCGAGCCGTAGCCGACGACGTCGTCGCCGAGGCCGTCGAAGCGGTCGGTCGCGTTCCCGCCGACCACGTCGCCCAGCTGTGCCCGTCCCACGCGCTCGTTCGCCAGTTCGAGGTCGCCGAACTGCTCCCACGCGACCGCCATCAGCTCCTCCTGGTTCTCCTGCACGACCGCCGTCCCGTAGCCGGCGGGGATGCGATGGAGTGGGTCGACGTTGAGCTCGTGGAACCAGGCGTCGAAGAAGTCGCCGCCCGTCGGCACGTCCGGCGGCTGCGGGACGCGCTGGTCGCTGAGCGTCCACCCCGCTTTCGACGGGAGGTACCACCGGCCGTAGATGGGCGGCCCGACGACGGGCACCTCGCTGCCGGGGTCGTTCAGCAGCCGCCGGAGCGTCGCCCGTTTCTGCCGGTCCTCGCCGCCGCTCGTCTCCGGGTACGGTGCCGCCGAGAGGCCGGGCGACTGCAGCGCGCCCCCCACCTCGCGGGTGAGGCCGCTGCCCTCCTTCAGGTCAACCGGGCCGGGGTCGCTCAGGTTCACCGTCCGGCTGCCGACGCCGTAGTCGTCGAGTTCACGCGGCGTGAGCTTCCGGGCCAGCGACTCGAAGTCGCCCTTGTCGCCCGTCGTGAACGACCAGCGGTGGTACACCGGCAGCGTGACCGTCGCCCCGTCGCTCGCCCCGTTCCGGGTCGGCCACGCGAGGTCAACCGTCGGCGGGGGCGCATCCGAGCCCCCGCTCGTCTCGAAGGGGGCCTTCCCGAGTCCGACGCGCCTGCCGGGTTCGAACGTCGGGACGAGGCAGGCCCGGTACCGGGTGTTCGGGTCGAGGTTCCGCGGGCAGAGCAGCCGCGCGACGCTCTGACTCGACCGGGTGGTGAACGCCCGCTCCAGCTGTCGCTCCGAGAGCTCCCCGACGACCTGGACGTGCGCCCAGGCCCAGCACTCCCCGACGGGGGGTAACTGCGTGACCGGGGCGGTCACGGTCGGGAGGGGCCGGGTCCCGGCGGCCTCGAACGAGACGTCGTCGCCATCGGCCTCGACGACGGCCAGACAGAGCCAGGGTCGGTGCTTGCCGCCCTTCGAGGGGTTCGCCCGCTCCGGGCTGAACAGCCACGGGAGGTCCGGCCGCGCGAACTCGACCAGCGGGAAGTAGTTCGGCGGGAACGTCGTGGTCTCGGGCTCGGGCTCGACGCGGACGACCTGCCGCTCGTCGATGCCCGTCACGTCCCCCGGCCCGTACATCCGGATGTCGACGCTGGGCTGGGTCTCGGCCGTCTCCCACGTCTCGGCGTCCGGCTGCTGCCCTTCGACCGTCAGGGCGACGCCGAACTCGGTCCGGCCCTTGAGCGAGGCCGCCCCCGACTCGAACGCCCGGTCCGCCGCCGGCCGGTAACCACGCCGGACGCTCGGGAAGAACTCGTAGCTCGTATCCAGTGCCGCCTTGGGGTTGGTGCCGTTGGTCATCATGGGGGTCAGTCGTCGTTCGAGGGGGACAGCGTGACCTCGCTGTCGAAGGTGGTCACACCGTTGCCCGATTCGAGGAGGGTCTCGCCGGTCTCGTCGCCGCTCACGGTCGTCGTCTCGTCGTCCGTCAGGTCCTCGACCTCGAACCCCTCGTCACCGACGCCGACGACGAGCGGGTCGTACGCGAGGAACTCGTTGCCGAGCGCGAGGTCCGCGGCCGCGGTCTGCCGGAGGAGCTGGTCGAGCCGCCCCGCGTCGATGCCGATGCGGGCCGACTCAGGCCGCACGTCCAGCCGGGCGAAGGTACCCAGCGAGGAGAGGGGGACCTTGTAGTTGTTCTCCTCGCGGTCGACGACGGTCGTCTCGTACTCCAGCCGGGCGGTTGTCCGGTGGCTGGCGTCGTCCGTGCCGCCGTAGTGGACCCGGTCCCCGCCCGCCTTCGTGCCGGCGGTGCGCTTGACGAACGAGGGGGCGTTCAGCTTCTCGCTGTCCGACATCTTCCGGTACTTCGCCGGGGCGAACTTCTCGCGGAGTGCGCTCCTGTCGGCCACCGGCTGCCCGTTCACCGTCACCGACGTGATGCGGAACGACTCGTAGTCCGACGGGACCGTGTTGCCGAACTTCTCGACGCGCTCCCCCAGCGGGACCACTGTCTGCCGGACACTGATGCCGCCCAGCGGGTGCGCGATAACCTTCGAGGAGCCGTCGCCGCCGCTCGACGACCCGTTCCCACCACCGTTCTGCTGGCCTCCCTGCTCCTGCTTCTGCTCGCGCTGGCCCTGCCGCAGTGTCACGAGCGAGCTCTCGCCCTCCGGCACCTGTGCCGCCCAGTTGCCCGGCCGCCCCAGTGCCTCGGTCAGCTGTGGCATCACCTTCGCGGCCGGGAGTTCCTCCGTCTCCCCGCCGGAGCCGATGCTGACGTCCATCCGCGCCGTGACCGAGAACATAAGCACGTCGACGTGGACCTTCCCCTCGATGCGGAACGGGCCGGGGCCGGAGATGGTCCCGTCGATCTTGATGCTCAACCCGTTCCCGTTGAACGTCACCGAGAGCTCCGCGAGGAAGTCGACGATGAACTTGAACGGGTTGAACTGGAACAGCGCGTCGAGCGCGAGCTTCCCGTCGACCGTCAGTGGCCCGACATCGGCGCGGAGAGCCACCGCCGCGCCGACCTGGAAGGTGTTGGGCGTCACCGCGAGGTAGCCCGTGTACTCGAGTCGTGGCTGGCCGCTCGGCGGCGTGAGCGAGGCGGTGATGCGGTCGAGTTCCGGGAAGCCCTTCGGCGGGTCGTACCGGGGATTGAACCCGCCGACCGACAGCATGAACTTCGCGTTGTCACCCCAGCGGAGCCGCATCGCCATGTCCCCCGACACCGTCCACGCGACGATGCGGGAGTCGTAGAGGCTGGCGTCGACCGAGAGGAACTTGTCGGGGATGTCGAGGTAGCCGAACACCGCGAGGTTGAGCGAGATGAGCCCCGCGTCCTCGTCGGGCAGATCGACGTGGAACGCGCCGAGGAGGGCGATTTCGATGGAGGGGACCTGCAGGACGACGCCCACCTCCATGGTGAGCATCGTCGGCGTGCCCCAGCCGAACTTCGCCATCGGGCCGAAGACGTGCTGGTCCCGGGTCGGCGGGAAGACCGAACGCAGGTCGCTGATGATGCGCTGGGCGTTCTCGACGACGTTCTGCGGGAACAGGACGGAGTTCAGCGACCCCGTCCGGACGGCCTTGGCCAGCGGCTTGCGCTTCATCGAGCGGTGGATGCCCGCCAGCCCGCCGATGCCGTTGAGCGTGAAGCCGAAGCCGAGCTGGATGGGTGGCAGCTCCGCCGTGATGAGCAACAGGAACGAGTAGCCGTCGCCGCCGCCCGGCAGCTCCGTCTTCAGCAGGCCGATGGCGGTGATGGCGTACTTGCCGATCTGGAGCTGGAGCGCCCCGGAATAGCGGTTCTCATCCGGGTAGAAGTTGATGATGCCGCCCCCCCTGACCGGCCCGGCGTCGACCCCGAGCGCGAGGCCGCTCGGCGGCTCGAAGCCGATGTCGATGTCCGCGTGGCCGAGGTTCCCCTCGCGACCCTCCGGAAACGAGATGTCGGCCCTGAGCCCCACCCGGTTCACCTGCGCGGTCAGGAACCCCAGGTCGAGCGCGGGCGTGGTGGCGATGGTGATGGGGAGGCTGCCGTCCTCGCTGCCGCCCGGCGTGATGCCGAGGTAGGTCTCCTTGATGGCGAGCGGCCCCAGAGTGATGCTGTCGGCCAGGGCGATCTCGAGCGTGCCACCCGAGTCGAAGTAGAACCCGCTCTCGGAGGACCAGCCGACCGTCAGCTCGAAGTCGTACTGGATGGGCTCGGGGACGATCTTCTCCAGGAACCCGCCCTCCGGCTCCACCCGCACCCGCGCCGCGCCGACGGCCTCGGTGCGGACGGTGAACTGCCCGCCCTCGTACTCGAACGTGGTGTCGAGGTCGAACTTCTTGAAGATGAGCTGGCCCACAGCGGTCTCGAGCGGGACCGAGAGCACCTCGTCAGGCTTGGCGTCGTACTCCAGCCCGAGTTCCCAGACCAGGGTGTCGATGGACTGGTCGGCGGGCGAGTCAGTCTTCGAGCCCGCGACGTTCAGCGGCGTGAACTCCAGCGACGGCTCGGTCGTGGGCTGGGCGCGGACGCCGCGGTTGGCGAGCTTGCCCGACGCGTCGCTCGTCACCGTCCAGTCGGTCCCGACGGGGGCCGACAGCTCGCTATCGAGCGATCCGTACAGCACCAGCGCGAGCCCGGAGAGGTACTTCGTGTTCTGCTCGGGCGGGATCGGGACGAGCCGGGCGCCGACCTCCGCGGTACCACCCGTATCGTGCTGGTAACTGAGGAAGGGAATCGAGAGCTGCCGGTTCCCGTGGACGATGGCGTCGGGTGCCAGGTCGTCCGGGCCGTCGGCACCGGTGTAGGCCGCGAGCCGCTCGTCGGAGACCTCCGTCACGCTGGCCGGCATCCCCGCCCCCCGGATGCCCTTCTTCAGGTAGTGGAGCAGGAAGACGGCGCCGAAGGGGTTCTCCTTCCCGGCCCACTGGAACAGCGTCTGCGCCTGCCCGAGCGGGTCCTGGAACCCCTTCGCCAGGTTCTCGAGCACCAGCTTGTCCGGCTCCGTGTCGCTCCCCTCGATGATGACCCCCAGCATGCAACACAGCCCGTGGAAGTCGGCGTGATGGCGTTCGAGGTAGGTGATGAGGAGGTAGTCGAGCAGGGCGTCCGCTAGCGTGTCCGCGCCCGGCGCCTCGATGGTGACGGTCGAGAGCGCCTGGACGCTCTCGTAGATGCCCTTCGCGCTCTTCGCGATGCTCTCTAGGTCCTCGAACTCGACGGCCTCGAAGAAGGCCGCCCAGTCGACGTTGTCCAGGTCGCCCAGCCCCTCGACCGGCCCCATCGCGGCCGAGGCCTCCTCGGCCAGCTCGACGATGGTCTTCTTCAGGCTCTGGCCCGGCCCCTGCACGCCGGATTCGATGGTGTCGAACACCTTCGCCGGGTCCTCGCTCAGCAGTTCCTCGCCGATCCCCGTTTCCGTCAGCAGGCCCTCGACGCCCTCGGGACCGTCCTCGAACGCCGTGACGAGCGGTTCGACGATCTTGACGAGTTCGACGGTCAGCTGGGCGCCGGTCGGCATCCCGCCCTCGGAGTCGGACCCTGACCCGGAGTCCGAACCGGACCCGTTACTCATGCTGTCCCCCCATGGCTACCCACCCCGCAGGAAGTACTGCTCGATGCGGCGGATATCCCAGAACCCCTCGTCGGTGATGAGACCCTGGTCGTGCAGTTCCTTGTTGACCTCTCGGTTGATGCGGTCCGCCAGCCGCTCGTCGACGCCGGCGAGGTAGTTCATCGCGTCCTCGTACGTGGTCTGGTTCGCCATCGTGAAGCTGTACTCGAAGGTGAGCTCGGCGCCTTTGCCCTCGAGGGTCCGTAGCTCGCCCCCGACGGCGCGCCAGATCTCGTCGGTGTCCTGGAACAGGGAGACGAGCCCGGAAAACGGGACGTTGGTCGAGGTGTAGCTGACGTCCACCCCGAGCCCGCCGCCCACGGAGAGCGCGCCCTGGAGCGCGAGCTGGTGGGACGCACCGCCCCATGTGCCCGACGTCATCGACTTGTCGGCGCCCTCGAACCAGCCGATGAACCCCATCGCCCCCTGGCCGAACGTGAAGTTCAGGTCGACGCCGATACTCGCCGACACCGTGCCGAAGACGTAGTAGTACGGCCCCCCGTAATCGGGCGAGTCGCTGTCGACGATCCAGAGGACGGACATCCCGACCGCGGAGCCGATTCCGCCGGCACCGAACCCGGCCTCCCCGGACAGGACGACCTCGTAGCCGATGCCGTCCAGCTCCAGCGGCTCGAACACCGACAGGACCGAGGAACCCGACCCGGTGTTGTTCTCGGCCTTCTGGACGGCCTGCTTGAAATCCTCGGCCCCCTCGTGGTTCCGCTTGTTGATCTCCTCGTCGAGGATGGTGTTCGCGTCCGACTCGGGGATGCTCTCGAACACGATGGTGTTCTCCGGCATCTCCGCCATCAGCGGGCACCTCCAAGAGTGGCCGAGACGTGGACCGTTTCGGGCGTGCCCGGCGTCCCGGGGGGCCAAGCGTTTTGCGTCGCACCCGCCGAGGGACTGGCATGTTCGGGCTCCTGCTGCTGTTCGCCCTGCTTCTCTCGCTCGCGGACGCCCTCTTCCTCATGGTCGTCGCGGGGGAGATCGGCGCCCTCCCGACCGTCGGGCTGGTCGTGCTGACCGCCCTCCTCGGGTCGCTGCTCGTCCGAAGCGAGGGGCGCGCCACCCTCCGCCGCCTCCAGGAACGCGCACAGCGGATGGAGCCCCCCACCGACGAGCTGTTCGACGGCGCGCTCATCCTCGTCGGGGGTGCCTTCCTCATCACGCCCGGCCTGCTGACCGACCTGACAGGGTTCCTGTTCGTCCTCCCGTTCACGCGCTACCCGCTCCGGGTCGCGCTCACGCGGTGGGTCGTCGGCCCGTACGTCCGGAAGAAGATCGGGGACGGCAGCATCAACGTCCAGTTCGGGACGATGGGGGGTGGCGGCTTCGGAGGTGCCGGGAGCGGCCCGTCGGGGCCCGATTCGGGCAGTGGCTGGCCGGGCCCCGGCGGCCCAGGCGGGGGCGACGAGGTCGTCGACCTCGACGACCACGACGCCTACGACATCGAGGTCGAGGACCCCGGAAGCGGCGACGAGGAGCGGTGAATCCGCCGGGCTGGGGTGTGCCCCCTGCACGGCCCCAGGCATCTCAGGTACCTCCGGTCAGGCCGAGCTGGGTCGTGAGGCTCGGCTCCATCATGAACAGCGACCAGCCGAGCCCAGCACCGATGGCCAGCGATATCAGGGCGTACCACGGCTCCAGCCGAATGGTCTTGAACGCCTTGCTGCCGTAGCGACGGAACCCGAGGCTCCCGACGACGAACGCGATGACGATGCCGTAGACGGCCCGGGTCCGGCCGACGGAGAACAGCCAGACCGACACACCCCCGACGAGGATGCCGAGTTCGAGCGCGTGGATCTCGTTGTGGGTCACGCTGCGGATACCCTTCGACACCGGGAGGAACGAGGGGAGCGTGAACGCGACCTTGTGCTTCGAGCCGCCCGAGCGCGTGGTGGTGGCGACCGACGCTCCGCCGCTCGTGCTGACGCTGGTGCCCCCGCTGCTCCCCGACGCGGCCCGCCGCTTGATGAGATAGCGGACCGCGCCGAGCGACGCCACGCCGCTCCCGCCGTACAGCGCGGCCGACTGTGGGTCGAGGCTCCCGACGAACCCCTCGATGGCCCCACCGATGCCGGCCGCTGGCGTGGCCGCCTGCAGCGGCGTGCCCACGACCGCCCAGAGGATGAGGACCGGCGCGAGGTCGATGGTCATCGGTCGCTGTCGCCCCCGTTCGGGCCGCTCCGTCGGCGATGGGTTCGCCACGCGACCCCCGGGAAGCGTGTGGCAGGTACTGGCATTATTCGGATGCGTGGCGAGACTGAACGGACCGAGTAAAAACGGGACACTATCTGATTAGCCAGCCACGGCGGGCGGATGGCGATGTCGCCACGGCGACGCGTGAACGCCGCGCGGTCGACCCGCTGGCAGCACTCAGCCGTGGCGGTCCGACGGCACTCGAACGCGGCCTTCCGGCCTCAGTCCAGGAGTTCCGAGAGGAGCCGTTCCTCGGCCTTCCGCAGGTGGGCGTGGAGCGTCGGCGCCGCCACGTCGAGGGTCGCGGCCACCTCCTCGCCGGTGCTCTCGCGGGGCCAGTCGAAGTAGCCCGCCCGGTAGGTCGTCTTGAGGACCTGTCGCTGGCGGTCAGTGAGCGAATCCAGCGGGCCACCCGGGAGGTCGACCTCGCTGACGGAACGGTCGTACTCGCTGCGAGCGAGCAGTTCCGTCTCCGGGTAGGCCGACTCCAGCCGGCCGACGAGGTCGCGCGTATCGGCCGACGCCGGTGCCTCGAGACCCACTCGGACTGCCCCCTCCCCGGCGGTGGCCGACACGACCCGTGCACCGAGGTTCGACACCCGGTCGAGGAACGACCCGGTGCCGAACGTGACCTCCAGCAGGCCGCCCTCCTCATCCCCGCGGATGACCCGGACGCACCCGACGACTGCCTGGTCCTCGAGTTCCCGGCCGATGGCGGTCGCCGCGCCCCCGTCGACCTCGAGGTAGGCCACCCAGTCCCCGTCTCCGGTCGCGAGATGGCCATCGAGTTTCAGCCGGCAGCCCAGCGACGCCGAGACGGGAACGAGCACCAGCTCCGGGTCGGTGCTGCGGAACTCCAGTTCGACGACGGCGTCCGCGAACAGGAGCCGGCGGTCGTCGCGCGCCCGGAGCGCAAAGCCGATGGTCTCGCCGAGCACCGCGAGCCCGGCCTGCTCGCGGTCGCTGAACCCTCCGGGCCGGGAGGCGTAGATGGCGAGCACGCCGTAGGTGGTGTCCTCGCAGACCAGCGGGACCGCCGCGGCCGACTCGAAGCCGCGGTCGAGTGCGGCCTCGCGCCATGGCTCGAACGCCGGGTCGCTCCCGATATCCTGGCTGACCTGGACCGTGTCGGTCCGGAGCACCCGCCCAGCGGGGCCGTTCCCCGCTGGGTCGTCGCCCACCGTGACATCCAGCACGTCGAGGTAGCCGTCTCCATCACCTGCGGCGACCCGGGGGACCACGCGATCGCCCTCGGCCGCGCGCTCGCCCACCCAGGCGAAGCGGTAGAACTCCGACTCCGCGAGCCGGTCGCAGACGACCCGCTCGATGCGCTCGCGGGTCCGGGCGGCGAACAGCTCCCGGATGACCTCGTGCAGGAGCTCGGTGACGCGACCGAGCGCCGCCAGTTCGTCGCGCTGGCGCCCCAGCCGCTCCTCGCGCGCCTTGCGCTCAGTGATGTCCCGGACCACACCGACAGAGCCGGCGAAGCCGTCCTCGGCGTCGGGGTGGAGCCGGTAGCGCGCCTCCGTGCGGACGACTGTCCCGTCCTCGTGCTCGATGGTCCCCTCCACGGTCCCGGTGGTGGTGTCGCCGCTCACGACGTGCTCGCGCATCTCGTCGGCGAACGCAGCCTCCTCCTCGTCGACGAACAGGTCCATCACCGGCGTCCCCAGCAGCGACTCACGCGACTGCCCGACAATGTCGCAGAACACCTCGTTCACGAACGCGAACGTCAGGTCGTCGTCGAGGACGTAGACGCCGTCGTCGACCGTCTCGACGATGGTCTCGTACCGCTCCAGCTCCGCCCGGTCCGCCCGGTCGGGGGGGCCGTCATCGCTCCCGTTCCGGCCTCGACCCCGGTTCCGACTTCCGGCCGGCGCCGTCCGGGGCGTCTCGCCGTTCGTGCGCGTCTGCTCCATCGGACTGACGGCCCAGGCGAGGTGGTCGTCGTTGAGCCGCCGGACGGAGAGCTCCTGATCGACCACCGTTCCGTCGGCGCGCCGCCCGGTCACCTGCCCGCGCCAGGAGCCGTCCGACTCGACGCCGGGCAGGACCGTCTCCTCGATGTGGCGTCGTTCCGACGCCCCGAACAGCTCTCGCCACGGCCGGCCGACGAGGTCCGTCCCGCTCTCGTAGCCGTACGCCTGGGCCAGCGCGTCGTTGGCCCGGACGAACTCCCCCCCTGCGAGCACGCCCAGCCCCCCCAGCGCCGCGTCCACGAGTTCCCGCCAGGCGACGGCCGTGTGGCCCCCCTTGCTCATATGCGCACCTTCGCCAGCTTGAATATCAAGCTAGGGGGCGGAAATGGATAATGTTCAGACGCTCTTGCTCAACGTAGCGAAACGCGGGTAGGATTACAGCATCCCACCGAGTGCAGTCATGTATGCCATCACGAACAGCATTCGGCGGGATGCTACAAGAGATTGCTTCGCTTGGAATCTTAGAGTTTCGGACTGAGCTGCTCGACCGCAAGATCGAGCGGCGACTCAAGCACCTCTGGGAGCAACGAACCTGCCCCGACTGCGGCGTCGGTCAGATCTACGCCGGCCAGAGTTCCGACCGGATCTGGTGCGGTCGCTGCTCGTTCATGTCCACCTACACGCTGGGTACGCCGTTCTACGACGCGGAACTCGCCGGGGGCGAGTTCCTCGTCGCCTTCGTCCTGTATGCTGATTCCCTACTCAGCATCAACCAGATCGCGATGCTGCTTGACCGAGCGTACGACACAATCCATTCGGCAATCCGCAAGTGTGATCGCGCCTTTCAGCGTGGCTTCCCAGCGGTCTGGGAGCGACTTGACCGAGAGATTGACGGCCCAACGCAGATCGACGAAAGCCAGCAGGTCTGCTCCGGCTTCAAGAGCCAGGACCCGCCGCGGGACAGCCTCTCCCGCGGCGGGTCCCCGGAAGGCGGTCGCACCCGCTGGACCGGTGACCAGGGTGACGAACTGACGCTCGTCGCGGCCTGCCGCGACGTGCTCCGGGTGATCTCCGCAGAGAAAGGAACACGGTACGACGAGGAGTTAGCCCCAGTGCTGGAGGAGGCCCAAGACCTCTCCCAGGAACTGGGGGAGGTCTGGACCGACGAATATCCACCCTACCAGCAGATGAACCACGATCACCGAACTGTGCTCCACGACGAGGAGTACGTCTCTTCAGACGGCGTTCACACCAACCAAGTCGAGTGTCTCTGGTCGATCATCCAGCCGTGGCTGCGGAAGTTCCGCGGCCTCTCCAGGCAGGGCCTGGAGCAGGCCGCTCGCACCTTTGGCTTCCTCCGATCACTCACCCTTGCCCGGGCACCACTCTAATGGCTCGTCGACACCACCGCGATCAATGTCTTTTCGCTAGACTGAGTAAGAGCGCACGAACAACCCTCCGAGGGCACCGACACAAAGCGCAGTCGGGGGAACGAGAACATCCATGCCGGGAACCGATGGATACACGACCGAATCTGCAATTCATCTGATTGTAGGCTTTCTGGACAAATCCTCTCGTGACCGACTCGCGCGCTGTATGTTGCACGCGAGTCTTGACAAGACTTGGATAGACAGAGAGCGCAGAGCTTTCTATGACAGGCTCTCTCGTAACCAACCGTCAGTAGTAGGATAGTGGGCTAGTGATGCAGATGGGACAGGCGTTCCCGCACCGCGTCGGGGGCGACAAATGAGCAGGCGGTAGGCGGGCCGGGGATGAACTGGCACTGGTGACCTCCTCCTCGTAAACGGCGAGGCTTCCCACGGCACCGCACCGCTGGGTTGGGATATTTACTGGTTTGCAACCCGGTCGGCATTGCTGTGTTGAATAGCGGTTGTTGAGCACCGGTCTATCGACACCGGCTTCGAGACCACGCGGGTCATCAGCTGACGAGTCGATTCATATCTATCTTCTCCACCCAATCACCGCTATTCAACAGAGCAGTCGGCATGACAGAGCTACTGGCGGGGCCACACTGCCGTTACTCCTATCCCCGATAGGGGACTCGGAGTTATCTCGCAACCGAGACACCACAGCGGTTCGAGAGGATGTCTCGAACATTCTGGGCCTCGGAGTCCCGATATTGTGCAATTGAACTGGGCGGTAGATGCCGCCTCGGTGTACGTCAAACTCCGATTCGATACTACTTAAATATCCGTAGTAGCAACAGAACGTAGTTTATGCAAGAATTGTCGGATTCACTCCCGTCGTAAACGGCGGGATTCTCTCCTCGTGGAAAGATAGATGCAGGCCTGCCGGGGCACTAGACCTCGAATTCCAATGTATGGTCGGACGTGGAGCCGTCGAAGTTTGTATTCCCATTGAGGAGGGCGATACGGAGCGTATCGAAGTCCCCATTAAGCGTCCCTGCCACGAAAATAGGCCCGTACCAGAACCCTGCTCCGTCGCGAATCTTGCTCTCGGAGCAGCTAGGGTCGTGGCTGTATCCGAGCGAGATTGTCGCGGTCGATCCCCGGACGTAGAGATGGTTTACGCCGAAGAAGCCGCATTTGTCTCGGTAGTGGAGGCCCCCCGTCGCCGTGAACACTTTATTCCCGTCGACGGTGAGTTCGAGACTGTCCATCCGGTAGTTCGTGCCGGGCGGGCTCACGACCCAGTCCTCGATGGTCGAGTTGTGGACGGTCACGTCAGCGAGTGCTTTCCCGGGCTCGGGGTCGTCGTAATACGGGTTCCACTCGTTCGTGGGTGGTGAGGTGATCGGCCCGACGTAGACGCGCTCGAGCGGGTTGAATCGATGATGAAATCTGACCCGTGACGGAGAGAGGTCGCCAGGCATCACACCAGGACCTTTCGGCAGTCCCTTCGGTCCATCTACGTCAGGGTCAGAGTCGGGGATTGATTCAGGGGTTCTCTCGCTGGTGTCGGGTTGGGTCGTCGCCGTGGGCGTTCTCGCAGGAGTCTGCTCGCCACCGGTTCCAGTTTCGTCTTCGTCAGTCGTGTTCTGCTCGGCATTAACGGGGTCTGCGCCGAAGACGCTGAGACATCCAGCGAGGCTGGCGAGCCCAACTGTCCCAATACTGCCGAGGGCAGCCCGACGGGGTACTTTTCGAGTGTCACTGTGAGTGGCTGTTTTCGAGCGGGAGGGCGGATTATGAGAGGGCATCGTGAGAGCGGTCCTATTCCTACACCTGCTCGCGTTCGTCGCTGGACCGGTCTGCCTCCAGTGCTCGTTTCGCCCGGAGCTGTCGGGCCTCACATTCGGTAAGGGCCTCTTCGGGGACGCTGAGGTAATCGAGCGCCCAGTCTTCGATTTCGGGGAGCGTCATCGGGTAAGGGAGTTCGTGATGCCCGACGGGACGGGCGAGAAAAGCGCCATCATCGTCGCGAATGTCTTTATCATAGAATCCAAGGAAGTATCGCTCGAGGCCGTCCACTCCTGGGCCATCCATAATGGTGATCATGGTGAAGGAGCCCGGTTCAAACAGTGATTCGAGGCTGAGGGTCGGATATTTGGAGGTGATATTTACAGGTACAGTAGGACTGGTCTGCTCATAAGTGAGACTGAATCACATCAAATGTGGCGGCTACAGTTCTTCCGAAGGGCATGGCTCGTCTGTCTCGACGTCGTCGGGTCGACCCGATCGTCCTGAGCGGTCGTCGTCGTTGAGGCACCTACCGGCGTGGTATCACCCTGGCTTTCCCCTGAAGAGCCGAAGATATTCATACAGCCGGCGAGTCCGCCGATTCCAGCGGTCACGACTGCACTTAGCAGGCGCCTGCGGAATGGGCCAGATCGAGGCAGCGGTCGGCTTGACGGAGTAGTCTCGCGGGGAGATTGTGTTGGTTTCTTCATGTCGAATCATGGGCTGTATTGATAGTCGATTTTGGATCGATCGAATGCGTCGGCCCGGTGATCCGGACCGATGTTTCTGGGACGATGGCGTGGCGCTCCGCGGTCCCGTGAGGGATCTCGAGGATCCATCGCGCTCGCCCGGTGTAGTGCGTGAGTTCGTCGTTGGGAACCCCGGGTTCGGGCGGGGCCGAACGGACTGCCGTGACTTTCCCCGATCCGTCGATGAAGACGATGTCAATGGTGTAGTGCATCTCGCGCATCACGATTGCCTGGTCGGCGGCCTCCTGGTCGTAGACAAATAGCAGACCGGTATCGGTGGGCAGTATCTCAGTTTCGCTCAGACCCTGGTACCGCTCGGGACCCGTGTCGGCGACCCACACGTCGTAGACCCACAGGGTCTGCCCGCGCTGATTCTCAAAGAACATCCGGTGGGTCGGTGGCCCATCAGAGATCACCGATGACTCAAGACCGGGCGATTCAGCGAAGCTACCCGAAAAGGTAACAGCGCCAGCAATCGCGAGGATCGCCACCCCGATTACCAGTGCCACCACAAGCGTCGCCCGTCGCTGAGTTATGTTTGGTAAATTCTGGTCACTCTTCTCGGGATCAGGAGGATCGTCAGTTGATGTGGAAGACGCCGGGTCATTCATTATCGCGAGGCATCGAATTTTGGCCCCTCATCAACATGAAGATTCAGACCGTACGCATTGCGTACGTTGGCTTATCGGACATTCAAGACTCCGTCCCCCCTTATAAGCACACACCACCCCGTCAGCAATTTCACTCGCCGAGCAGCGGTTACCGCCTCATACTACCCACCAATATGTCCGCAATTACACCTCCTCGTTTTGATGCCGCTACTACGACACCCACCACTATGTCCGCAATTTCACTCTAAGCATTCACATCTCGATCTACACAGCACCCACCACCCTGTCCGCTATTTCAGGTCCATCCATTCAAATTCTAATCATGGGATTCTATTGCGGTATTTTCTCCACCAGTTACCCACCACCACGTCCGCAATTTCACCATCTTGTCTGATGTCGCTGTGACGGCACCCACCACTATGTCCGCAATTTCGGCTATATCGATCAGGGTGATGAACGCGGAGTCAATGTGCTGAAGGGGAGCGATTGGGAGATGTCGAAGACGTGTTGAGGGTGTGGTGACCACACAAACGCTAATCGTGTTGAGCGTGACTTGTGCGTGTCTCCGAGTCCATACGGTGAGGATAGGAGTACCGGTTGTGTAGCTCAGCCCTCGGTTCACCTGTTCGACCGTGAAAGCGGTACGTTCCAGACGAAGGAACAGATTGTGTCGTAGACCGGCAAGTATCCCATCTCGGTATGGGAGGCTTCGCTGTGGACGGCGAGGAAGATGTCACTTTGAGATGAACCGCATGAAGGAAACTCCACCAACCAAGATTAACAAATCGCTCACCCACCACCGCGTCCGCAATTGCAGTCACAGAAGCGGTACACCAGAAATCAGGATTCAGTTCACCTCTGAGGCGAATACCGTAAGAAGAGTGAATGAAGTCAAGATTCAAACGTAACTCGAGAGAGGACGGGGCGTTAATTGACGGAGTACTGGCGCCTGTCGAGAGTGCTGCCGGAATAGTAGAACCGTGACAGCTCTCACGAGGCGTTGGACAGGAAACGTGACCCCACACACACCACCATGTCCGCAATTACGCCGGGAAAGAGAATGTGCCAAAACACACGAGGTCCACGTGATAGATGAATCACGTGATCACAGCTACCACTACGAAGCTATACCTTGTCTAGAGCTTCTCTTCCCCTTACCTTACCTAGTAGAAAAGTATATATAGTATATGAGCGCCGGTGACTTCTCCTTCCTCACCGTGTTTCTGGTTCTAGAACCGACCGTTCACGGTCTCTTGTTACCGTATCTGGCTTTCTCCCACCCCTCTCTCTTACGTCTGAAATTGCGGACACGGTGGTGTGTGGGGGTGGTCCTCCTAACGTGTATTTATTCCCGTGTACGAGAATCAGATAGGCGACTACCAGAAGACAACCCTCCTGTCTAGGACAACCCGGACATTACCGACATGGAGGTTTATACCCCCCCGGCTTTCATCATCTCCCAGAGTGTCACGATACGCATCCAATTCAAATATTTTCGATCAAGAGGAGGTGTTACGTGAGGACCACCACCCCGACGAGTTACCGGAACGGAGCGAGGAGCTCGATCAGCTCCATATGGCACTTTCTCCGGCCGCTCGAGGAGTTGGAGCGAACAACGTTTTCCTGTACGGGAAAGCTGGCCAGGGGAAGACGGCTGCCGCTAAGAAGGAGCTCTCCGAACTCCAGTACCACGCAGAACAGGAGTCCGATCACCTGGACCTGACTGCGCTGTACATCTCTTGCGAGTCGGACGATATCTCCACGTCTTTCCGGGCAGCCTCACGCATCTATATGGAACTGACAGGGAACGATCGGCCGACTGGCTACTCGACAGATGCCGTCGTAGATATGATGTACGACGCGATGAACGAGATCGGTGGGACGATCATTATCGTCCTTGACGAGATCGACTCTCTGGGAACCGATGACCGGATTCTCTACAGCTTACCTCGAGCTCGATCGCAGGGATATGTGAATGACAACGTGTATCCAAGTGTAATCGGAATCAGCAACGACCTCCAGTGGCGAGACAACCTCAGCCCGAAAGTCAAGAGTTCTCTCTACGACGATTCAGTCCTCTTCTCCCCGTACAATGCTGAACAGTTGCGCCAGATTCTCAGGCGCCGTGGGGCCAAAGGGTTCCGTAGTGCAGAACTCGTTAAAATCGACGAGAACACGTCAGTCGATGAATCTAATGAAAAAGTAGTCACAATCGACAATTCGGGAGACGAGTACGTGTTTCGAAGCGGTGTTCTCCCGACAGATGCCATTCCGCTCGTCTCCGCGATTGCCGCTCAGGACAAGGGAGACGCCAGACAGGCCATCAAGTATCTCCGAAAAGCGGGGGAAATCGCTGACAGGGCTGGCGACACAACGGTTGAGGACACTCACGTCAGAGCAGCTGAGTCACAGGTCGAAAAAGAAACGGTCCGTGAAGCGATGCTCGAGATGACGACGCAGGCCCAGCTCACTCTGGCCGCCATCACCGTTGTTGAGTTGGCGGGCGACACGCCGGCTCGAACCAAACCCATCTACGGTGTCTACAAAAGCATCGCCGAGGAAGTCGGCTCCGACAAACTGGTGCAACGACGAATGCGGGATCATCTAAAGGAACTCGATATGCAGGGGATCATCGACGCACGAAAGAAGACTGGCGGGTCCGTAGGCGGTCCCGCATATCACTTCGAACTTCAGGTTGAGAGAGACATCGTCAAAGACGTTCTAAAGAACGTTACCCGTTTTGCGTCGATTGATTTCGACAGTATCGGCTCCGACGACCAGCCCGGACTTGAACGGTACACCTAGGCCTAGTTTTGAGCGAGAATGCTGTGTCGTTGAGGAATCCTGGGAATTTCAGAATTCGTCGGGCTTCAGATTAGGGTCGGTAATCCGGAGGCTGCCGTCAACTTCGTAGAGCCATCCAGAATTCAGCAGGTGGTCTATTGCGTACTCCGCATCAGAAGGCTCGTCGGGAAATTCCCCGTGGGCAAGGAGTTCCTCACGCGCACGGTCGCGAGGGAGGCCCTCACTACTGGCGTCCGTAATCTTAGCCGACAGGATCTGGTATCCTCGTTCGATCCAGTCGGGCAATGATTGTGGTTCATTGGACCACATGGTTTCTCACACTCTGACCAGTGATAGACGTCAGTTCGTTCGCTGTCAGTGGTGAATTACCACGGGTCGGGTGACCCGTGGCTTCCTGTTTCGACGACGCGCTTTGCAGACACAAGACGGAACGACGAACTGTCGCTCGCGTCCGCACCCGTAGGGAGCGCAGTCTCCGCAGGCGTTGATTCGGCCTCTCCCAGACCTACTACCGCATCCACATCGTACTCGATACCCAACTCCTCTAACCCAAGTTTCTGCACGTTGTACGACGCGTTCTCATCTCGGTCTGCTTCGAACCCACACGAGGGACACGAGTGTTCACGCACCCAGATTGCCTTGTCTGACTCAACATCACAACGAGTACACCGTTTTGTCGTTCCGTCGGGAGGTACCGTCACGACATGACACCCGTTCTTATTGCCGTGACGCTTGAACGTTTTAATCGCGGCACTCCACGACATTGACGCGATATTACGTCCATTCGAGTCCTGTTCGAGCATCTCTCGAACGTTCAGCTTCTCCAAGAATATCGCAGAATACTGAGTGGTGTACGAGCGAGCGAGTTTCTCAATAAAGTCCTTGCGCTTGTTCGACAAGCGTTCGTAGGCTTCCGCGAGCTTCACACGCGTCTTCTCCCAGTTCGTAGAGCCGTGTTGCTTCCGAGACAACGCCTGGTGACGCTTCTCAATTCGTTCGCGGTCTTCAGACTCGTCCAACGGTGTCACAGCGTTACCGTCTGAATCGTGTGCGAACGTGAGGATGCCGAGGTCAATCCCCACAGTATCTTCGAGTCGGATGTCTTTGACGGCTGCCTTTTCGGGATGTTCTGGGTCGTGGTCAACGACGATTGAGGCGTGCCACTTCCCTGATTTTTCTTCCTTGAGACGAACTTCTTTGATCTCTCCGTCGTCGGGGAGTGGTCGGTGATAGGCCACGGCCATCGTGCCGAGTTTCGAGAGTTCGAGTGTCGCGTGTTCGGTTCGACCCGTGTTACTATCCACGTCGAAGCCGGACTGATTGAACACAATACTACGGTATTCTCTCGGGGATTTCCACTTGAGTTTCCCGACCTTGTATCCCTTGGACTTGAGTGACTTGAGGACGCTGAGGCTTGAATAGATGCGTCGGACAGCCATCTGCAAGCACTTTGAGTTCACCGTTGTCCACGAGTTCCACTCGCGTTTCCACGCAGGGAGTTTGTTCTGAAGTCGGGTGTACGAGGGTTTGTCGCCATCTGGAGCAGAGTCATACAGTCCGAGTGCGTGGTTGTACACTTCCCGGCAGATGTTGATGTGACGGCGGGCTTCACTCGCCATAGTGCCTGTTGGATAAACTCTGTAATTGAACGTCTGCTCCACTAACAAATGATTAGGGTGCGGAGTACTTGGGGATATGGATTGAGTGGGGCGGTTGTCGCATTCATCCCCAGGTACGGTGACCCGGGGAATTCTGCTTAGTGTCGTTTAATCTCCCGCAATATGTCTGACGTATGGTTGATAATACCACTTCTCATTCCTTACTGTCTGCTACGGCCCCCGGGAAACGACTCCTGAGATCCAGACGTTACCCCACGATACTGTTAATGTCTCACTTTGTGGGGTAACTGTGGGGTAACTATCTGCCGACGGTCACCGATCGCTAACACTCACTTTCGTCAAGGTACTCGCTACTCTTCGATCTCTCCCTCTGAACCGTGCCTGAGTACGACCTCGTCCGGACCGGCCTCGAGAACATCACCGTCGGGGAAGTGGAATCGAGTTGTCCGTAATTCAAACCCAAGGAGTTCCTCGTAGAGGAACTGGTCACGCTCTTCGACGGTCATAGCAGCGGCCTCGCGGACGACCGCGCGGATGTAGTCGGCGACAACTGGCGGCACGTCGATGTCGACCTGGCTTTCGATGAAATGGTTCTCCCGAAGCTCAGGGCCACGTTCGAGTAGGGCTTGGTGGTCCTCAATGCTCGATTGCATCTCCGACAGATCGGACCGAATCGCGTTGAGGTTGACCTCGTCATCACCCGGGAATTCCTCATCAGAGGGTGGCATGTAATCACTTCACGGGGACATCGATTAACAACTCCGTTCGTGACGAAGGGACCTCTG
This sequence comes from Haloglomus irregulare, assembly GCF_007421925.1. GTDB lineage: Archaea > Halobacteriota > Halobacteria > Halobacteriales > Haloarculaceae > Haloglomus > Haloglomus irregulare. The sequence continues at coordinate 5,369 of NZ_QMDX01000016.1, read as the reverse complement.
GGCTGACTCTGACTAGCTCACCGAAGGGCGACACGCGATGATCGGCAAGTTACCCCACGACAATAGGATATATCTATGTAGTGGGGTAACTATGGACGAGATCCTGACTCGGTCCGAGGCGTGTGGTGACTCGCGATGGTCGGGCCCACAAATCGCCGCGCCCGATGCGGTACGTCCAGTCCTTGGGTGACTGGAAGGAAAATCGAATCCTCCTCACCAGCGACAACAGCAGCAAGCAACTCGTGCTTGCACAGGACGCGCCAAGGCCGGTCATGCTTGTACGGACACGAGCAGACCAGCCCATCCGACCAGGGCAGTAGTGGATACTGGCTTCCGCTGGCGAACTTCCCAACCAGCAGCGGAGCCGGAAGATCGATTCCGAAGTCGCTCGGCAGTGGCGCACATTCGACGGCGCTTGAGGAGAAATCGCTCTCGCGAACGACGAACCGGCCGGGGACTCCGTACTCACGTGCTATCGCCCGGATGTCGGCACCGTCGTCGACGATGATCGTGCCGACGAAGGCATTCTGCTCGGTGAGCTCATCGGCGGCAGCGCCACTCGTAACCGAGGGCGGGAGGAGTGAGCCATACGATGAGCGTTTCAGGACGTGGTAGAGGTTCATCCAGGGAATGATCGTTGAGTACCAGCGTTCGCGACGCGCCTGCTCGTCCTCGAGGGCAGCACGTGGCTCTTCAGCGTTCCGGCAGACCTGCAACCGGTGGGCGAGAAACGCGGGGACGTCGTCTAGATCTGCCGAATGGTTCGCCTCGAAGCGGTCGTAGTACCGTCGTTCTTCGGCGAGCGTGCGCCGACAGGAGGCTTCCGCGTACAGCAGGCCGGCCGGTTTCGACCGTCCCGCCTCTCGCCACGGGTCGGGGCCGGATTCACCGGGATCAGTCGTCCACGGGTTGTGTTGATCGAGGAGGTGTGACCGACGGATCGGGCCACCGGCCATGAAATCCAGTCGGATACGATGTTCGATCGGCTCGATAGCAGGCGGTTCGTCGCCGACATCGTAGCGGTGCCGCTGATCGGTCTTCGCGAGCGCTCCAGGGGGGAGTGAGAGCGGCGGGAGGTCCCCGTTGCTCGTGTGGATTCGTCTTGTCGTCATGGATTTCGAGATGACCCAGTATCGGGTCTACCTCACCCCCTTGTGATCGATAAATCGCGAACGAAACTACACAGAACGAGGCACTCGAGGAAATCTACTGTCGACCGACGATAGCAGATTCACAATCCGGTGAGGAGACTCGCGAACTGATCGAGCCGATCATCGATTGCGTCGATATCGTACACTGCCGCCTGCCGCTCGTAGTACGGGGCCAGCGCTGACGCGTCCGGCGCGAGCGTCCCCGGCTCGCAGTCAGTCGCGACCGTCAGCGAACACACCGGTGCATACGAATCTCGGAGTTCGCGTTTGACTGCCTCGACGTCGCTCGGGCGGTCATCAGTGATGGTGATGATCAACGGTTCGTCACGCTGGGTGTCCACGACCGTCCGAGCGAGACTGATCGCCTCGGCTAGGGGCGTCCCGCCACCACAGTCGGTATCGAGGAGCGTCGTCTGGACGTGACGCGTCTCGACGGCGAACGGTTTCGCGAGACGGGCCTGACCGTCGATGAAGTCGACGATGGTGACACGAATCCCCAAGCCTTCGGCAGCGACGGCGAGCCGGGCGACCGCCCGGGTGGCCACCTCGATCTTCGGGGGATCGCCGTTACGCATCGAGCCCGACCGGTCCAGCACGAGCACCAAGGCGTAACGCTTCTCCTGGCCTGGTGTCGCGGTCTCACAGACCCGCGGATCGCCGATGGCGAGTCGGTGCCCGGCGCGGGTATCATACTTCCCAGCTGTCAGACCGGTCCTGGTTCCCCGTTGGCGTTCGAGTGTGAGTTCCTTCTCGAGGACCTGCGCAACACGGGCGGCGCCGTCCTCGACGGCAGCCCACTGGCCAGGTGGGACGAGATCATCGGTGACCGGGGCGAACACGATGTCGTCGAGGCTCTCTGGGTCAGCCCCGCTCCCGCCTCCATCGTGCGTCTCAGCCGCGGATTTGGGCCCGTCACCCGAGTACTGTTCACAGTCCCGCCGCTGCCGGTCAAGCACGCCACCGAGTTCCTGAAGTTCTCGTTCGACGGCCTCTCGGTCGACCTGCTCCCGTGCTGCCTCGCGTTGGGCCGCCTCTCGATCGTGCTCAAGCGCCTGCTCGTACTCCGCCGGTGACGGTGCGACCTGCTCGTCGCCGCCGTGAGCCGGCCCTGGTGACGGCTCGTCCGCTGCTCCGTGATCGATATCGCCGGCGCGACCGTCCGTTGGTTCGTCTTCACTGGACGGCTCCGAGTCGCCCATCCCGTCGTTCCAGTCGTCAGTCTCGGAGGACTCGGACGCTGCCGATCCAGACTGAAACGACTCGAGTGATGTCTGCGCCACGCTTTCATCCTTGTCGGCATCTACCCGACCATCTTGGGTACCCACCGAGGACAAGTGCTCGCCTCCGGTTCCCGGCTCGTCTCGATCTTCGCGAGTTCGCTCGGCAGCCGCCGCGAGTGCTTGCGGTCTCGACGGGTGATCGTCGAGTCCTTCGCCCGCTTTAATGGTCGGTTCCGACCCTAATTCTGAGTCGTCGTCCGCTTCCGGCAGGTGATCGTCACGACTCTGGCCGCTCCCTTCCTGTTCGACTAGGGATGATGCGGGGTCGCCGGTGGGTTCCTCGAGATCTGACGTGGGAGAACTCACCGAGCTGTTCGCATCATCCATGTCGGGATCCGGCGTCACCGTCGGGTGGTCGAACACGTCCTGATACGGGTCCTCCGTCGCCTCGCGAGCGAGCGAGACGCCAGCTTCCCCGGGGGTTTCAGCCGGGTCGTCCTGTGGCGAGGAACAGTCATGACCGTCGTTCTTTGAGGTGGTATCTTCGTTCCCCTGCGAATCATCGGTCGGGTCGACGGTCCCTGCAACGATCGGCTGGAGCGTCGATGTCCAGGTGTTGATGACGCGGCGAGCCCGCTCGACCGAGGCGGTCTTGTCGTGCCTGTGGGTCGCGTCGTCGAGGTCAATCCCTCGAATGGTGAGGGCGTCCGCGGCGAGCTGATCCAACGCGTCCCGTACCGTTCGGAAGGCGGTCTCGTCGGCTTCGGAGACGAACCCGACACGGCTGTCTGCCTCGTCAAGGAGGACCCCGGTGGTGCCAGTTGGGTAAACCGTGGCGTCGTACAGGGCGGTGGTCACCGCATCCCAGAACGAGAGGCGTGCTTGCTGGCCATCGCCAAGGTCATCGGGCGTCTGGGAGTGAATCCGGCGAGTGAGTTCGAGTCGGATCTCGGCGGTATCGCTGAAGTTCGCGCCGTGGATTGCCTCCTTTTCGATCGCGCCGTCCTCGATGATGTTGATCAGTTCGTGGACGTACCGATGGTACTCTGGGTCGACCTCGGCGTCGAGTAACGCGGCGATGGGGACGATGGCGGTTTTGAGGATGTGCAGGAGTTCATGGAAGGCGAGGCCGAACTGGTGCGCGTGGTCAGCGGTGAGCTGGTCGTTCAACGGGACGCGATCGAGCGGCGCCGGCGCGGTCGTGATGAGGACGAGAAATTCCGCATCGACGTCCTTGAGCAACTGAGCGGCTTGCCGTCGTTCGAGTTCGGTCGCGTCACTACTGACGAGCGCGTCGACATCGGCGGGTAGCACCGCTGCCGTCTGAACCGCCGGGGTGAGCACGATCTCGATGTCGATGCCGGGCGGGAGATGACCCTGGAGGAACGACTGAAGACGGTCGGCCCGGCCGACCGACATCCGCACCCGGGCATGAACGTCAGGGGTGAACGTGTCGACGGGAGTATTCGAGTCAACCGGGGGTTCAGTGTTGGACATGGTGAGGAACGAGAGGTGCGAGACCCCTCCGCTCCTTTGCAAGAATTAAATCACGCGGGCGTAGTTACCCCACGGGTTTTGATTGAACCAGAATGTGGGGTAACCATCTCTGTCCCGCCTCGAACATCGACATTCGCTTCATGACTCACCGAACGGGGGGCTGGCTCCGATTCAGGCTCCTCACCGGTGATGTCGTTGGGCATAATCACGTCGTCGTTCGATCCCCGTCGCTCGTCTCGCGCTGAAAGTGGGTTCGCAGTTGGAGGGTCGGCCCAGATTCACTCTACCCACTGGTCAAGGAACTCGAAGTGATCACGGAGTGCGTCACGAGACGAGTAGGCGCTGACGATCTGGCGAACCGCAGCGCACATCTCGGTGGCGGTGAGTCGGTGACTGTTGATGAGAATGAGGCCTTCGTGATCCTCGGGATTGAGCGCGCTAAAATCTGAGACATCTTTGGTGACGACGATGAGGTCCTCGGCGCGGGCGTATGGGAGCACAGCAGTCAGGTCGTCGACCCCTGGATCGAGGACAGACACGATGTGGTCTACCCTGTAGCCGTGCTCGCGGAGACACGTCCCCACCGCGCGTTCGATATTCTCATCGAGCAGAAACCCCCAGTCATCGTCCCCCATGCACTACTCGCGGTCGGTCCCGGGTGGGGTAATTCCCTCTGGACGGTTCTGAGTAGCCGCTTCTCGAAGCTCCGACGCGGCAGTCTCGCGCTGATCTCGAACCTGCTGCATCTCCTCTGGGTTGGCGTGGTAGTACGCTAGCGCGTAGTAGACTGCTGCCACGTCGAGGTCGTACTGGTCGGCGACCTCGTGGGGATTGAGGCCGACCTCCTCGACGCGCTCGTACAGCTGCAGAACGGACACCCGTCGGCCAGCAACGTGGGGCTCGTCCATGAGGTCGTGCGCGATCGGAGCGGCCTGCTGGGCCATCGTATATATCCTTATGAGACCGAGGGGTTTGAACGTATGGGCAACCTCTGATACTCGCTTTTGCGGTACTTGAGCAAATAGCTCTCAGAGATAATCATCGAGCGTCTCGTAGGTGTCTCCAGGATATTGGTTCGGCTCGGCGACCGCCCACACTTCGTTCTTCACCGCAGCCTTCGGCGAGGCGCCGTCCTCGATGTGCTCACAGACGATTACGAGGTTCCGCGTTGACAGCGTCGGCCAGTTCTCGTTCTGCCGGGTCTGGTGGGCGAACTGGACGATCTTCCGGAGCGTGCCCCGATCGACGACGCGGGAGCCACTGTTGACCTGCGCATCAAGCGTGTCGAGTTCGACCTCGATGTCCTGGATGTAGGGCTGTTCGAGCGCGCGGAACCGCCCCCGGGTGGCGGAGTTCATCGGCTCGGAATCGCGGTACTCCCGGGTGGGCGGATTCATCGTGATTACGATCCGCGCCGACGGATGGGGTTCGACCAGCTCGCCATGTGCCTTCACCAGCAGTTTTCCCTCGTTGAGCAGGCGATGGAGCGCCATCGCAGCAC
>NZ_QMDX01000015.1 GCF_007421925.1 Haloglomus irregulare | reverse complement strand
TCGCGCTCCCGGCCTCTGTCGAGACGCAGGTCGAAACCCAGAGCAAGCCCTACACTTCGGCTGCGTTCTTCCACTTCAATCTAGATAGCAATGCGGATTTCCGGCCCCACCGTTGGCGGGGAGGAAGTCGATACCCACTACCACAAAGCACCGATTACTAATTACCATACATCTATTAAAAACCGTGGCGGACGACTACCTGCGACGCACCGCAATCACCCGCCCCATCCTCACCACCGAGCAACAAGATCTGCTTGACGCCACCATCAACGAGTGGCAAGACGCCTGTAATATCAGCAGTCGGATCGGATGGCGAACGGGTGAAACGCGGAAGACGTACCTCCAAGACCTTGCCTACGACGAGGTGCTGGAAGAGACGCGTCTCGGGAGTCAACACGCAATCCTCGCTACCCACCAAGCCGCAGCCGCACTCTCCGGCGTCGAAGAAATCAAAGAACTAGACGAGGAATACAAAACCTCCTGTCCGGAGTTCACCGCCACCACGGTGAAATACGACACTCGGACGATGACGCTGTTCGACGACGACACGGTCTCACTTTCCACGGTCGACGACCGTATTCGGTGCGACCTCGCACTGCCGGACGACGAAGACGGTTACCAACACCAGTACCTCAACGATGAGGACTGGGAGCTCACAGAATCCACGCTTTCTCGGCGTGATGGCGACTACTACCTGCATCTCGGATTCCGCAAACCCCAGCCCGAGAAACAGGTCAAACAACGGGACGACGACGAGGACAGGACAGTTCTCGGTGTCGACCTCGGAATCGTCAATATCGCCACCACCTCAACGGCGTACTTCGCGTCCGGCAGAGAACTCAGACATCGACACCGGGAGTTCGAGCGGATTCGCAGCAGTCTCCAACAGACCGGTACGCAGTCCGCACACCGCACCATCCAGCAGATGAGCGGCAGGGAATCTCGATACGTTCGAGATGTCCTCCACCGCGTGGGCAACGATATCATCGAGGAAGCACTGGAGCACGACTGCGAGTACATCGCGTTCGAGAACCTGAAACACATCAGGGAACGTGCGCCCCCGGTGAAGGAGTTCCACCAGTGGGCGCACCGCCAGCTCGTTGATCTCGTGGAGTACAAGGCGGAAGAGGAGGGCATTTGTGTGGAGTACGTCGATCCGGAGAGCACGAGTCGGCGGTGTCCCGAGTGTGGACACACGAGCGAAGGCAATCGCGTCAGGCAGGCCGAGTTCGAGTGTGAGATGTGTGGTGCAACGGGGAACGCGGACTACGTGGCGGCGAAGAACGTTGGATTGCGGTACGTCCGTCGTGGCCTACAGTCGTCGCGGCGGACGGGCGACAGTCAACTCGCCCTGAAGTCAGGAACGGTGACGCCGAGCCGGGGTTTTGTCCCGTCCGACTAACCACGGTCGGCAGAGGCCGAGTTCACTGACAAGCCCCGCGCCACCCTGCGCGGGGCCGTTGACGGCGACCGGGTCGCTCGAACTGCACCGTGCCTACCACGCCGCCTACGATTCCGATGCGTTCAGCGTCGACTTCAAGACCGACTACGAGTCTGGCGACCTGACGATCACCGTCGAGCGGACAGACGATTCCTGAACGCGATCTCCCGAACCAGGTTTTTTTAGCGCCGGCGATGGGTGCCGGCGCACCGAGCAGACAGCGCCGAGCGACGCCCGGTGAGTCGGCGCTCCGAGGTGAACCAGATGCATATGGTCATCTACGCGCTGGTTGAAGCACCGACACAGCACGACGCCCTGGTCGAGGGGAAAGCGGTCTTCGACCGTCTCGTCGGCGCGAATCCCCACGGCTGCGCCGTGTTCGAACAGCGGCAGAGAGATTCGCAGAGCAGGGTCACCGCGCCAACATTCAAATACCAAACCGGGGATATCCGGGAGCGCATCGATGGACGATAGCGATCCCGTGGTCATCAAGGAGCCCGTACAGCACTCCAGCGGCTGTTGGCCGGACAGGCTCAGGCGGGCGTCCCGGAGCAAGTCCTCATCGGCCTCCTCCGAGAGCAGGCCGCCGGAATCGAGCGCCGCGGCTACATCCCACGTCGGTGGACACAACCGAACCAGCAGGAGGCGAGCCAGCGATGAAGCGGACCAATACCTTCGAAGTGCGACCCCGCTCGGAGTCGGATGAGGCCCTCTTACAGGAGGTTATGGACGCAACGGCGAGCTTCTGGAACGAGCTGACCTATGCCCGCCGGCAGCGGTTCTTCGACGACGAGAACATCTGGGAGACGGATGAGTTTCGCGGGCAGTACAAAGGCCAGCTCGGCACGGTCGATGTCCAGACGATGACACGGAAGAACAACGCCGCCTGGAAGTCGTTTTTCGCGCTGTTGGAACGCGGTGAGGACGCGTCACCGCCCGGCTACTGGGGGAACGCAGACGACGGGCGCGACCTCCGGTTGTTCGTCCGGAACGACTCGTATGAGATCCAGTGGGGCGAACACTCCCGGGTCGAAGTCCCAGTCGGTCAGAACCTCAAGGACAAGTACGATATGGGGTACTTCGAGCGGCTTCGGTTAGAGGTTCGTGGCAATCCGAAATGGTCCGGTGAACAGGGGGAATTGGAGATCCAGTACGACGAGGTCGAAGACACCTATCGGGCATATCAATCAGTGACGATCGACGAATCGGAACTGGATTCACCACTAGCTTCGGAGGAAGCCGCCCTCGATCTCGGTGTCAACAACCTCGTCGCGTGTGCGACCACCACCGGACAGCAGTACCTCTACGACAGCGAAGACCTGTTCGAGCAGTTCCGGGCGACGACCGAGGAGATAGCGCGCCTGTCATCGAAGTTGCCCCCGGAGCAGGACACCAGCCGGCGAATCCGCCGGCTCTACCGCAAACGCTCCCGCCGGCGGAGTCACGCCCAGAAGGCTCTCATCCGTGATTTCGTCGAACGGTTACACGACGAGGGGATCGCGACGGTGTACATCGGCAATCTCGCCGGCGTCATCGAACCCCAACTCTCCCCTGAAATCAACGAGAAGCTGAACCACTTCTGGGCAGTCGCGCAGTTTACCGACCAGCTGCGGTCCGTCTGTGAGGAATATGGGATCGAGGTAGCGGAGAAGACTGAGGCATGGACGAGTCAGACGTGTCCGGAGTGTGGGGCGCAGGACGAGACGGTTCGGCCTCGGGAGACGCTGACCTGTCCCTGCGGGTTCGAGGGACACGCTGATCTCACCGCCGCAGAGACGTTTCTCCGGCGAAACACCGAGCAGCAAGTCAGGCCGATGGCGCGGCCCGTGCGGTTCCAGTGGGACAATCACGAATGGCGTTCGATCACAGACGCTCCCGGAGCCGGGACAAATCCCAGCGAACAGCGCACAAACCCGTAAGTCACTCCCGTGGGCCTTTGTGTCCAGCGTGGAGGAGCCTCATGTCGAGGTGGACGTCAATACGTTACATTCGATGAAGACGCGCAACCATTCCATCTAAATTACCAGTCCGGTTCCTATAGTGGGTGATTACGCGCCACTGATACTGACGCCACAGTATGTTTCCCAGCGTAGTACTGGAGAGTATATCAGGTGATATGGATGTTTATTCTGGCTTGCTGAATATAGAGGTCCTATTCAGCAGCGAACTCGACGCCGGTGATCTCAAACCTGCTTTCTCCCCAACAATGGCGGAGCTCACGTTCTGTATCCCGTCGAACTTTCTTTTGACTCGCGTGCGAATATACCATACATCCACAGGATGAAATCTGACGACATGACGGACCGGATATTCATATGTAGCGTTCACTTTCCAATGGCGACAACCTCCCACACCGTTCGTCGTTATCGGAGCGGAGTTGGCAGACCCTACCGGTGAGGACGATTATTTGATAGCTCAACGGACGCTCCTCAATACGTAGTGGGAACGAAACGTTATGATAGCACGGTGAGAATTACCTGTATGGATTGTCCTCGGTGTGGCGGGACGATCATCACCTACCAACTTGACGATCAGGAGTCGTACGTCTGTGATGACTGTGAGTACGTCGGCATCGATGTCGACCATGGCGCCACGCCGGAAGAAGTCGAGTCATGGGACGAAGCTATGATGCGGTTCTACGAACGGTTCTCGGGAGGCGGGGCAGGTGATGGAGCCACGAGTGGGAAACATGACAGTGGAAGTGAGTCGGGGTCGCGACAGCCATCTCCGGTGAAGCCCGTGTCTCGGAACGAGGGTGAGAATGAGAGTGATCACGACAAGGAACTCACTCCTGCCATCGTCCGCGCCGGCAGCGACGACGATAGCTCGTGACAGGCTCGGGGTCATCTGACTGGAGATGGTGTTTTGTAGGGGCATGAAATAACAAGACACATGCCAGAACTCCAGCTGACGGAGTCGCAGTTAGAGCGGCTCAACGCCCTTCAAAAGGAACTGGCGGCCGAGCACGCAGGGTCGTACGCGTCCGTTCGTCAACAGGATGTAATCGACTACTTGCTGGACCTTGCCGAGGCAGTCGATGACCCAGAGCGGAGGGGGCATCCCGGGAGCGATGTGTCCTCCGAGCCAACGGAAACAGAGGCAGAAGATAACGGAGAGACGACGGACGAGTCCCTTTCAAGTGACCATCCTCTGTCTGCCGAAACCGTCACGACCGAGACTGAATCGAATATCACGGCGAACGCCCCCGATGGGATCCTAGACCTCCTCAAGCGACACGACGACAAATGGCGAGAGGGCAGCGGTGAGGAGCGCTACGAGGTCGAACTGGAGGACGGGACGATAGAGACCGCACGGACCAAAGATGACGTGAAAACGATTCTGTTCAAAAACTACTGATGGGACTGCTTGACCGACTCCGCACCTGGTTTGGTTTGGCCGATGATGCGAGCGAGATGGAGCCATCGAACACGAATGATGCCTCCCAGGACTCGACGCGTCTCGATCCGTCGAAGGTGACCGAGGTTCGGACCGAAATCAAGAACGGCCCAGTAGAGAAACTACGAGAACTTGATAGCGACGATGCTCAGGCAGACGACGAGGGCTGATCAGGCCTGCGGCAAAGACACGTGTCTGACGCTACCAAACACACATTATACATGCATTCGTACAGCGTCATGTGATGTGGGACAACACCGCAGACAACGTGCTAATCGGCCTCTATGAGCGGTACATTGGTGAGCCCGAAACGGAGACGGATGTGTATCTCGGGTTCGGTCTCTTTTTTACCGCCATCGTGTTCGCAGTGCTCGCACTCTCGCTGTTCGCTGCGGCAACGTCCCTGTACGGTATTCGCGAAGGTGGATATTTCAGTCTCGCCCAGCCGGCGTACCTGCTTGGGATGCTCTCGATACCCCTCGCGCTGATTTCGGTCACGGTGCTGTTGCCGAACGAGCGACGCGTCGAATGGGTTGGGGCGGCTGGTACCGTGGTAACGCTCGCCGCGGCAGGCATCTTCCTATTGTACTATCCGGACCGGTGGTTCGAGTTCGGGACCACGCAGACACTCGTTGTCGTTGGTACGTACGCTGTCGGATTAGCGGTCGTCACGGCATCCACAGGGGCCGCGCTTGTCGCCTACCGCCTTGAGCAAGCGCGCGCACCGTTGCCGTCTGAGATTCAGGCGGGTCAGGACGACGCCGAGGAGGACATAAGTGAGGAACAAATCCGCTCTGACATCGACGAAGCCATGTCCGAAGTCGACCTCACACTTGGCGGTATCGAGCGCGAGGAGAACCGGCGCCTCGAATTCACTGCCGATTTGGGGGACGAGAGCGAGTTTAGAGGGACGGATGTCGAGCCCGAGAAGACGGTCAGCCCCGGTGGCGTCGACACGAATGTCGAGGGACTTCAGCAGCTGAAGAGCGGCGATCCAAAGCCACAGACGAGCGAATCGACGGTCGACGACGAGACAGCGGCGCTCAACGAACTGAAGAAACGGAAAGAGCAGGACGAAGTGCCTGACCCGGCGGCCGACGACGGCATATTTGCCAACGCGCTCTCGAAACTCGGACTCCGTTGATCCGCACCCGTGAATGTGGAAAAATACTATCCGGTAGGTCGCCCACAGTAGTTCCATCCCGAACCCCGCACCGAACGGGGCCACCCGGAGTCGGACTGAGGGCTGATGCGGCGAATATTTATCTACCTTGCTTCCGCGGCATACATCATGGCAAAGGGCCTTGACGTCGGAACGATGAATATCCTGTCAGCGCGGCAGGAGGGAACCGACACAGTGTTCGTACAACAGCGGAATTCGTTCGTGGAGATTGAGTACTCGGATATGGCTGAGCAGATGCTCTCACAGAGCGACGTTCTCCATATCCGGAAGGACGACAAGGTGTACGTCGTCGGCGATGACGCGCTTGATTTCGCGAACATCTTCAACAAGGAGACCCGTCGACCGATGCAACACGGTATCCTCTCGAGCGACGAGAAATCCGCGATTCCGATGATGAAGCTCATCATCGAGCAGGTAATCGGCGAGCCGCAGCATCCTGGTGAGCGCCTCTACTACTCTTCGCCAGCGGATCCGATCGACTCGGACCTATCCACCCTCTACCATCAGAAGACGCTCGAATCGCTGCTCAATGACATGGGCTATGACGCCGAGCCGATCAACGAGGGCATGGCGGTCATCTACTCCGAGTTAGCGGACAACTCCTTCACCGGGCTCGGTATCTCCTTCGGGGCGGGGATGACCAACGTCTGTCTGGCGTACTATGCAGTGCCGGTGATGAAGTTCTCCGTCGCCCGGGGCGGTGACTGGATCGACACGGAGGCTGCTCAGGCGACCGGCACGCCGGTCGACAAGGTCACGTCAATCAAGGAGGACGACTTCGAGTTGGACTTCCGGACCGATGTCGGCGGCGTCGAAGGGGCACTGTCCATCTACTACGAGAACCTGCTCGACTACGTCATCGAACACATCGTCAATGAGGTAGACGAGGAAGATATCGAGGAAGGCCTTGATGTGCCTGTTGTCGTCACCGGTGGCACGGCCAGCCCCGATGGCTTCGAGGACCTGTTCCGCGACCATCTCGAGAGCGCGGAAATCCCGTTCAGCGTCAGCGACGTCATCCATGCGAAAGAACCAATGTACAGCGTCGCCCGTGGCGGGCTTGTCGCGGCTCGCTCCGACGAGGAGGAGCCGATCGGAGACTCGGAACCCAAGACGGAGCCGGCGGAAGCCAGCGAAGACGACTGAGCGGCAGGTCCTGCGGGCCTTCGAACCGGCGGTACTCAAACAGTGGCTCAGGAGCGCAGGACTTGATTTGATCGAGACGCACCCGCGCACGTACGTAGACGGGGACGGGGAGGACGACCGAGCGTTCGTGATTGTCGGCGAGCGGTGAGCCTCCACGCTCATAAGCCGAGGTCAACTGACATCCTCCCACGGCTAAAGCCGTGGGGTTCCCCCACTGGGGGTTGAATCCACGAGTAGCGGGAGGTTCGCAGGTTCGTCGTCACGTTGGACGATGACCTGCGTTTCGGGCTGTGCCAGTACAGCCCCCGCCTCGGACAGCGGTTTCGAGAACTTGCCCAAGGCTCGTTTGCCGATGTTCAGCGCACCGTTCTTGTCTGCGTTGTCGTCCAGTCCACACTCGGGACACTCAAAGCGCCCCTGCGTCTCTCGGACGCCCTCACAAGCACACCGATTGCAGGTCTTCGACGTGTCGTATTCTTCGACCAACTGTACGTCGATGCCTGCGTCGTGGGCTTTGTACTCGATGTAGTTGAGCAGGCGGGCGAACGGCATCTTGTGGGTCTTGTCGTTAACGTACCGCCCTTTGTCGTTGTCTTTGCGAATCCCGCCGAGGTCGCCCACGACGATGACCGCGTTCCGTTCCTCGGCATCCTCCACGAGTTGGCGAGCAATCTTGTGGAGACGGTCGTCCACCTTCCGCGCTTCCGCGTCACCGATACGCTCGACCACCTGCTGTCCCTGTCTGGGTTTCGCTTTCCCGATGGACTTCCGCAGTTGCTTGTAGTGTTCGCGGATGCGACGGACTTCCTCGCCGTAGAACATGGTTTTTCGGTCGGAGAGGAACGCGCAGGTAGCGACCCAGCGTGCACCCATGTCGATAGCCAGCACGTCGCCGTACTCGTCTCGGACGGTCACAGACCGCTTCACGACGAGGTGGACGTACCAGTCATCGTCACGGCGCACCAGTTCGCTGTCCCGAATATCGCCCTCACGGACGAGTTGTTCATCCTTTCGCGGGACGTGGGCGGGACACCAAATGGAGTTCCCCCGTCCCCGTTCTGGGTCGTAGACGGGGACTTTGACCCACCACGACGAGAGAACAGTATCCTCGTCGTGAGCCACGTCGAACACGTCGTTGCGGAGAACCACAGGCTGTTCGGTGTCGGGGTTCGGGTCTTTCTGTCGTTGGACTTTCGACGCCTGTTGGTCGGTCGCGGAGTAGAGGTTGGCGTCTCCGCCGTGAACTTCGGTCTGGAACGCCTCGTACTCACGGGCGAGCAGGTCAGCCTTCCTGTTGGTCAGCGAGTGGAGTTTGACCCGCACCGTGGTTGAGACGTTCCGTTGCATGGCTATTCACCTGCTTGGGCGTCGATGTACTCCTCGATGACTTCGCTGGATACGTCACCCGCACTTGAGACGAAGTACGAGCGCGTCCACAGCGACGGCAAGCCGAAGTCGAACTCGTCGCGGAGGTGGCGAGAGGAGTAGCCCTTGACCTGTTGCATTATTTTGTTCGGGGCGAGCGTCGGATCGCCCGTGATGAACAGGTGTACGTGGTCGGAGCGAATCGCCAACTCCAGTATTTCTAACCCGAGTTCGTCGGCTTTCTCCTCGATGAGTTCTTCGAGACGGTTGCGTACCTCACTTTCAAGTACCGATTTACGGTACTTCGGGCACCAGATGAAGTGGTACTGGAGTTTGTGGACGTTGGTACGTTCCCTGTCGAACCCACGGGGCATCGTCAGTATATAGAAACTGCTCACCTAAAAGTGCCACACATATATCCAACCCCAGCCGTGCTTACGAGCGTGGAGAGATTCCCAGTTGTCGGCTTCATCCCACCGCTAAAGGGGTGGGCTTTCGCCTCGCTACCGCTGTAACCGATTCGCGCCCTATATGCAGCACGCTCGCCGAAACTCAGCACAAATTGGAATTTTCAATATAAGTAAATACCTCTACATCGACGGCACGGTGTCGCGGCCATCATCCGGCGTCTGCTTCCGCAGCGTTCGCTGGGTGCCGATGTCGGCCATATTGGATCCATACTCTGCGGTTCGACGGAGGCTGTCTAACACCATTCCGCCGACGTAAGCCTCGTCGGGAGCGTCGTGGTCATACAACTGGCGGTGAAGGGTTTCGATATCGTTGACGAGCTCTTGACACTGTTCAATCACCGCCTGAGCGTCCTCGAGATTCCCGTTGGCGAGTACGACATCGGCAGCGTCGTCGACGACTCTTCGCGAGCGGGAACCGACGCTGGCGATCTCCTGCTTGAGTCCTTCGAGGTTCGGTGCCTCGGGGTCGGTGACGAAGCTGGCAATCTTCTCGGCGTGGTCGGCGATTCGCTCCAGCTGCCGGCAGACGTAGTAGTACTCGAAGAGACTGTCACGGGTCTGGTCCAGTTTCTCGATCTCTCGGAAATCAGACAGAGACCGTCGAAAGTACCGGGTGATCATGGAGAATAGTTTGTCAGCCTCAGTATCGCGTTCGATGACGCGTTCGGCAAGCGATACGTCGTCAGTCGTGATGGCGGAGATCGCATCTCGCTGCATAGCAAGCGCCACCAACCGCATCCGGAGCGAGACCTTCCGCACGTCAACGTTCTGGGCGTCCACGAGGTTGGTGAGCTTGATACGGTTCTCGGTGGATTCGAGCAGTTCGAAGCCGGAGAGCCCGTCGATCGCGGCTTCGACGGCCTGATGAGCGCTGGCGTCGTGGCCAGTTCGGTCAGTGAGGGTGAGTGATTCACAGCCGATCGTGTAGAGACTTAGTATCCGTTGGCGGATGGCGGCCTCGGTGGCTGTCCCGACATCAAGCGTCACTGACAGCTCACACGTTCCGCCGACGGAGTTCGTCTCTACCAGCAGGGACCCGTCGCCGTTCGGTCGTAGTGAGAGTACCGACCCCGCCTCAATACCGTGCTCGTTTGCCCATTGTTTGGGGAGTGACACCATGTAGGTGGTCCCCCCGGAGAGTTGAACCTTGCGCGTCTCCATGTATAGTGGGCCGTACTCGCACGGAGTAACAGTTGCTATGACCCGTTAATTGCCTCCTGAACGGGTATATACTTGTACATATCGTAGCGGGGTATGGTCCAAGCCCGGACCTTCACTCGGAGATATATATGAATCATAGACGTCCGGATAGTCCCTGGCCCACCCCTATACACGGGGCAGAAATACCCCAGTACATGTTTAGACACAACTGGTTCGGTCCACGGGATGAGGCAAGGCAGGGTCGCGAAGCAACGCTCGCGCAGGTAATAGAGGCTATCGATCGAACGGCCCCGCCCACCAAACCCCGACTCGCCGAGGAGGCCGGTATCTCCGAGCAGTACCTCTCGGAAATCCTCCAGGAGCTGAAACGGGACGACATCGTGCGGAAGGCATACGTCGTCGACGATGAGGCCATCTACGAGGCCGCCGAGAACGTGTCGACGCTCCTCGGCGGAGTGCAGGGCGCCAGGGAGACGAGCCCTCCTACCGACCGAGGAGCGGCAGTGCTTGATCTCTTGGAGCGGCTGGACGAGGTGACCGCCAGCCAGTACCAAGCCGCGAGGGACGAGTTTCGTGGTGAAGTACCCGACCAGCCCGCCGACGCACTCGAATCCGTTACCAACGAGCGCTACTCGGCAGTGGTCAGCGAACTGAAGTCCTACACCCTTACGACGGACTGGCCGGGAAACCGCGTCGCCTCCGATCTGGCGACCGTCGCCACCAACTTAGAGATCATCGGCGATCGCGCCTGCTTCATCTCGGACGTGACGGGGCATGACACGGGCGAGAGCCCGGGGTTTGTCGAAGAGCGAGTGCTGGAGGTCTTCGACGCCGGGACGCGAATCAACGAACTGTTCGGCACGGTCCTGTTCGACGGCGAGGTCGCCGCGTACGAGGAGCTTCACGCAGAGGAGGAGACCGTCCACCGCGACCTCAACGAGCTGTTCGAACTCGTCACCGCCTACAGCCCAGAGATGTACGGCCACCTTGCCTCCGTCACCCGGGCGCTAGAGCGAGCGATCTACTACTGGGTCGACGCCACTGAAATCGCCGTCAACCTCCATACCGGCGTGCGGCCGCCTCACGTTCGAATCTGACTACTCCGGTTCCCCCCCGACGGCTCTGCCGGCCTCGGCCCGCCAGGGAAGTGACTGGGCCAGGATCGCCACCGAGATCAGACCAGCGAGTGCCCCAGCTGCGAGTGTCGGAAAGGCAACCGCGTAGCCGCGGCGGTCGAGTGCGAGCCCGAACACAACGGGTGAGACGACAGTCGTCGAGAAGCCGGTGAGTGACTGCACCGACAGCGCCGCGCCGACACGCTCGTCAGCGACCACCTCCGTGACGAGCGTCGAGGTGGGTGCACTGTCGACGGCGAGGACGAACCCGTACCCGAGTGTCACCGTGACCAGCAGGCCGGCGGGCAGACCACCCAGCAGGCCGAAGAGACCGCTGCAGAGGGCACTCGCCACGAGCCCGCCGGCGAGCACCCGCGTCCGGCCGATCCGATCGCTGAGCCAGCCGCCGGCGACGTTGCCGACACCGCTTGCGACTACCATCGCCCCGACGACCAGCCCCGGGAGAACGCCCCCTGGTATTGCCGGCGCGACGACGAGGAAGGCCAGCAGCCAGTTACGGACGCCGAACAGCTCCCAGTTGTGAAAGGAGTAGACCGCGGTCGCGGCGAGGAAGGCCCGGTTCCGGAGCAGACCGAGGTCGGGGAATATCCCGGTCGGTTCCGTCCGCCCCGGTGGGGCCTGGGTGAGCCCGAGCATCAGAAGCGGCACTACCAATGCACCAGCGCTAGTGAGCCCGACCGCGACCCGCCAGTCCACCGCCGTGGCCGCGGTGGTAGCGAAGACAAAGGAGAGGCCGCTCCCGAGTTCGAAGGTGCCGATGTACAGCCCGAGCGCCCGCCCCCGGACTGACTCGGGGAACCAGTCGCTGAGAAAGCGCATCCCGGGGATGTAGACGCCGGCGACGAACAGCCCCGAACAGAAGCGCAACAGCGAGCCCAGCACCACCCCGTCGGCGACGGCGGCGAACGCCAGCGACGGAAGCGCGGTCCCGACCGCGCCGATAGAGACGACCCACCGGGGAGAGCGCCGGTCGGCCAGCCACCCCGCCGGCAGTATCGCCGTCAAATAGCCGGCCTGGAGCGCGCCGAACATCACACCGGCCTCGATCCCGGACAGCCCCCAGTCATCGATTACCCGGGGTAGTACCGCCGGGTAGTTGAACCACACCAGCACCGAGAGAAAGAGCGCGGTCGCCGTCACGACCAGCGCCCGCCGTTGCCCGTGTTCGCGGTTCCGCCGACCCGGCCCTGGTTCCGGGCCGGGGTCGACCTCCAGGCCCGTCCTTTCGGCGTCGCTCACGGCTCCCCGGACTCGCCGAATCCGGGGGCGGCCCCCACGTCCTCGGGGTCGGGCGCTGGGGTGTCCGCGGGGGCGTACTCCGTGAGAAACCGTCCGAGGTCGCGGAAGGCGGGCAGGCGCTCGCGGATGGTCTCGTGGTCCCACTCCCACCACGTGGTAGCCTCAACGGCCGCCGCCACGTCCGGCGGGAATCGCCACCTGACCCGCTCGGCCGGGACGCCCGCGACGACGGCGTAGGGTGCCACGTCGTCGGTGACGACCGCACCGGCGGCAACGACGGCGCCGTTGCCGATCTCGACATCGGGCAAAACGGTCGCCCCGTGGCCGACCCAGACATCGTGGCCCACCTCGACCGCTTGGCCACGGCGCCACTCGAAGACGGCCTCGTCGGGGTCGCCGAGGCCGTACTGGCCGGCCCGGTAGGTGAAGTGGTGGGTAGTAGGACGATTCATCGGGTGGTTGACCGGGCCGATACGCACGTCCGAGGCGACGCTGCAGAACCGCCCAAGCGTAGTGAAGTCCAGCTGGACCCGTCGCATGAGGTAGCTGTACGCGCCGACCTCGGAGGTGCGGACACTGGTCCCCGGATGGAGTTCGGTCCACACACCGAGGTCGCTGTCCGAAACGCGGACGCGGTCGTGCAGCGTCGGCTCCGGCCCGAGTTTGGGCCGGTCGGCGATGCCGTGTGAGTCGATGTGTTGCATCAGCGGTCCCGGTCCCGGCCGCGGCCGGCGGTGGCGCTGACAATACGCTTCGGGGCTTTCCACAGGATGGTCAGGATTCCCTCGGTCTCGACGTCGTCACCCTCACGAAGGGACGAGCGGACGCGCTGGCTGAGGTACTCGACCGCCCCCACCAGCAGGAGGATGAGGAGGATACAGGCCATCATCTCGGTGTAGTTGAACGTGCGGCGCTGGATGTTGAGCTCCAGCCCGAGCCCGCCGGCGCCGATGATGCCGAGCCCGATGGCCACGCGGACGTTGTGCTCGAGGTCGAACGCGAGCCAGGCGATGAACTCCCGGAAGACCTGACTGAGCATCCCGAAGCTGACGATCTGTGATTTCGAGGCGCCGACGCTCCGGATACCCTCGATGGGCCCTTCGGAGATCTCCTCGAGCTCGTCGGTGAGCAGCCGACCGAGGTAGCCGACGGTGTCGATGCCGACGGCGAGGGTCGCGGTGAACGAGCCGACGCCGCCGAGCGGGATCAGAATGAGTACCCACACCAGTGCGGGAATCGACCGGATGACGCTCATGATCGCTCGAAAGCCGAAGTTGAACGGGTAGGGGACGACCCGCTCGCTGGCCAGCACTGAGAGGATCAGTGCCAGCGGCACACCCAGCACGGTCCCTGCGAAGGCGATGGCGAGCGTGATGAACATTGCCCCGGGGCCGACTATCTGTTTGCCGTACATCGGCCCGAAGATTCCGCCGGTCCCGTCCTCAAACTCGAAGATCAGGCCGGCATCGATCATGAACGTCCAGTACTGGCCCACGTCGACGAAGGGAATGAAGCCGAAAATCGTCGTCGGCGGGAAGTAACCGCCCAAGGCGTTGACGAACTCCGGCCACTGCCTGATCAGTTCGCCGAGCGAGAAGCCCACGGCGTTCAGGCTGAACAGGAAGAGGCCGCCGCCGAAGATGATGCCCAATAGCGTGTAGAGCCGTCGTGTGGTCTTGCGTCGCTTCAGCTCGGTCAGCTTCTGCTCAACCTGGGAGTCGCCGATCTCCTCCAGCCCAAAATACGTCGTCAGGGGGTTGCCGTCGCCGCGTTCCTGACTCATAGCTCCACCCGCTCTTCTGCCGTCTCACCGATCGACTCCGGATGCAGTTCGTCGTCGCCCTGTCGGTTGTCCGCCAGCCCAACAGTTTCGACGTCGCCGTACAGGTCGTCGATCAGCGCTGGCGTGAGTTCGTCGCGTTTTACATCGAACAGCAGGCCGCCGTCGCGCAGGCCGATGAACCGTTCGCCGAAATACGCGGCGATATTAACCTGGTGGAGACTCACCAGCGCCGTCACGTCGTGTTCGACAGCGGCCTTCTTCAGGTAGGCCATCACCGTCTCGGCGCTTGAAGGGTCGAGACTCGCCACGGGTTCGTCGGCGAGCAGCAGCCGCGGGTTCTGGACGAGTGCGCGTGCGATCCCGACCCGCTGTTGCTGGCCGCCGCTCATCTGTGAGACCGTCTGGTGGGCCTCCTCCAGCAGGCCGACCGTCTCTAAGGCGTCAAGTGCCTGTTTTTTGTCATCGCGGCCCTGCCACTGGAAGATGCTCTTGAGCACCGACGTCCGACTTAACCCCCCGTTCAGGGCGTTGAGGTACGCCGAGACGCCCTCTACTAAGTTGTGCTGCTGAAAGATCATTCCGATGTCGGACCGGGAACTGTTCACCGGCTCGCCGTTGAGCCGAATCTCCCCCTCCGACGGGCTGGTAAGGCCGTTGATACACCGGAGCATCGTGGACTTGCCGGCGCCGGACTCCCCGAGGAGGATGGCAAACTCGTCCTCGATCTCGAAGGAGACGCCCTCAACGGCGGTCACGTCCCCGTAGTACTTCGATACGTCGTCGACTGTGAGTGTACTCATGATAAAACGGATGGCGCGGTCGGTTACAGTTCGCCCAGTTCGAGACCGACGGCGTTGATGCGCTCGATGATCGGCTGATAGTCATCGATGGAGGTGTCCTGCAGCGTCGAGAACGGCAGCTCGTTCTCGTTGTAGTCCTCCGGGTAGTACTGCTTGACGAGTTCCTCGTCGGAGTTACGCAACAGCTCGCCGATCTTCTCCTTGTTGGGGGAGTCCCAGTTCTTCCGGGCGTACACCGGCTGTTTCGGGATGGGGAAGGAGAACCAGAACGGCCGGAACTTCGGCTCCTCGGTGTCGAGCGTCTCGATGAACGAACTCTTGTCGAGGACACGCTGGGGGAACTCCGATTTGTACTTCTCGGGGATGTGGGGGAGCCCGTTCCCGCCCCACGTCGTCGCCGCGTCGGCTTCGCCGTTGCCCAGCTTTTCGAGGGCGACATCGTGGTTCGACCAGACCCCCTCGAAGTCGTTGGGTTGGCCCTGCGGTGCCTCGCCGATGTCGAGGTCGGCCTGCTGGAGGGCGTACGTGGCGAAGATCGACCCCGAAGTCGAGAGCCGGTCGGCAAAGGCCATCGTCTTGCCCTCAATGTCCGAGCGCTCGTCGATGTTCGAGTCCTCGTTTGTGAGCATCACCGAGAAGTAAAACGCCGACCCCCCGGTGACGGAGGTGCCATACACGTCGAAGAAGTCCGGCGCCGAGAGCAGGGTGATGTCGTCCATGCCGATCTCGCCCTGCTTGCTCTGGAGGGCGGGCCGGATGGCCGAGTAACTACCTAGCACCTTCGCCTCGGCGTTAATCGTATCGATCTCGCCGTCGATCATCCGGATCAGCGGTTCGTACCGGCCCCGGACGTCCGAGGGCGTCCCCGGTGTCAGGTAGATCACGATATCTTCGACATCGTCGCCGGCAGAGCCCGCGGTGGAGCCCCCATCGTCACTGCTGCCGCCGCCACCACTAGCGTCGTTACTGCTGTCGCCGGAGCCGCCATCCCCTCCGCCGGTGCAGCCAGCCGAGAGCGCAGCGACGCTGACGGAGCTCGCCGCAAGGAACCGCCGTCGACTCACGCCCCCGATTCGTCCGGAGTCGTCGGTACTGCCGCGTTCGGAATCGTCTGACATCGCCGCCGACTACGAAACTGGTGGACAAATGTCTACGCTGGTGAGAGTCCGAGGTGGATGGACCACGACGAGACAAGGGGCGGTCGGCGGGGGAGTCGTCACGACGAGTATGTACTCGTTTATACTTGATTGAACGGGTCGGGGAACGACCCAGCACTCAGTGACAGGCATAGAGAGTACGGGCTCAACGCTTAATCGAGTCACCTGAATGCGTGCTACTAAGTGCATGGATAATGCCTACGACCGAAACGACAGGTTCGAACTCATCGCCGCCTGCGACGGGGAGACGCTCGCGGGGTTCGCCGACGAGATACTGGCCGCTGAGCCGCCCCTGCGGGTGCTCCAAGAGCCTCGCCCGCAGCTGGTGATGCAGCAGGTCCGCGAACCGGTCGAGGGTCGGCCGTTCAACCTCGGCGAGGTGGTTGTCACGCCGGCGGAGGTGCGGCTCGATGGGGAGGAAGGGTTCGCCATGCGACCGGGGAAGGCCGAGCGACACGCCCTCTCGGGAGCGATCGTCGACGCCGCCGTCGCCGGAGACCACTCGCTGGCCGGCGACATCGTAACCGATCTTGAGGCCGCGGGGGAGGCGTTCGAGCGCGAGCGGCGGGAGACGTGGACGCGGAGCCGCCACACGACCGTCGACTTCGACGTGATGGAGGACGAGCTATGAGGGCACTCGGGCTCGACCCGGTCACAGACACCCGTCGAGCCTTTGCCGGTCTCCGGACGGCGATGGCCCGTCCGGGGACCGTCCAGCGATTGCCCGCGCCCGCGGATCACGCGGTGCTGGCGGCGCTGGTCGACCACAAGGTGTGCCTCTCTACGCCGGATCAGCGGCTCGCCGACGCCTTCAGCCGGGAGGGAAGACTCGTGGCCGCTGCTCCCCCAGAGGCCGATGTGGTCCATGCCGTCGGAACGCCCGACTGGGACCCGACCGACCTCAACCGAGGACGACTCGTCGAGCCCAGTGAGGGGGCGACGGCCGTCTACCGGGTCGGAACCCTCGCGGACGGCACCGGTGATGGGACCAGGGACGCCAATAGCACAGACGGAGCAAAGACGACAGTACGTGTGCGCGGGCCAGGGGTTCCTGGCGAGCGGACAGCGACAGTCGGGTTGCCCGCCGACCACCTGCGCGACCTGTCACGAGTGGGGGCGGACTACCCCCGCGGGATCGATGCCGTGTTCGCGATGGAGGATCGGGTCCTCGCGCTCCCGCGCTCGGTGACGATGGAGGTGACCTGATGGGGTACGTCGCCGTCACCGCCGGCGAGGAGCTCATCGAGCGGGCGGCCGATCTGTTCGACGCCCAGCGGGCTGACGACGAGCCCCCGGTGACGCTGGACCAGTTCGACGGCCAGCTCGCCCGACTGACCGCGCAGGCCATGAGCGAGGGGGGACTGTACGCTCCCCGCCTGGCCGCGCTCGCGGTCAAACAGGCCCAGGGCGACAGCGTCGAGGCTGCCTTCCTGTTGCGGGCGTACCGGTCGACGCTGGAGCGGTGGGACGAGACCGAGCCCGTCGACCCGGACGAACTGTTCGCCACCCGCCGGGTCTCGCCCGCCTACAAGGATGTCCCCGGTGGGCAGATTCTCGGCCCGACGAAGGACTACACCCAGCGCCTGCTGGACTTCGGTCTCGTCGACGAGGGGACCGTCACCGACCCGACCGCGGACTGGGACATTGCCACCGATCGGGACGATGGCGAGTCCGGGCCGGAGGAGCCGGGACATGACGAGAAGGACCAGCGGGGGCGGCTCACGAACGTCATGCAGGTGCTCCGCGATGAGGGGCTGGTGGCGCCGGCTGGCGACCCTCCGACAGAGGAGCCTGTGGACACCACCCGCGAGCCGGTGACGCATCCGCCCGAGCGGGAGGCTGTCCTGCAGGAGCTTGCCCGCGGCGAGACCGGTGCGATCACCGCGCTGGGCTACTCGGCGCTGCGGGGCTACGGCCAGGTCCACCCGACGCTGGCGGAGGTCCGGGTGGGGCAGCTCCCCGTCCAGGTCGAACACCCCTACACCAGCGATCAGGTCCGGGTGACCGACACCGGGGTGACCGAGACCGAGGCTATCGTTCCCGTCTACGAGAAGCGCGACGACCCACAGTTCGCGTTCGGCTACGGGCTTACCTTCGGTCGCAACGAGCGCAAGGCCATCGGCATGAGCGTCCTCGATGCCTCCATCGCGCTCAAGGGGAGCGACGAACCCGCCGAGGACCCCGAGTTCGTCCTGGACACGGTCGACGCGATGGACGCCTTCGGCTTCATCGAACATCTCAAACTCCCACACTACGTCACCTTCGAGTCGATTCTCGACCGCATCCGGACGCTCCGGGACGACGACGCCGAGCCACCCCGGGCGGAGGCGGCGGAACCGCCCGACGCGACCGGCTCAAATGAGAGCTCTATTGACACGGGCTCTGGCGGTGGACCCGGTGAAACCGACTCGGACGGGGGTGAGGACGGTGAGTGAACCCGACTGTGGAGAGAGCCATGCCTCCGACGGGACGACCGGGGAGGCGACCGGCGAGTCGGGCGGCACACCGGTCGAAGCCGAGGATGTCGACGGGGCGCTGGCAGCGCTCGATGGGGCCGGCCTGGCCGGATACAACTACGCATATCTTGACGAGCACACCAAACGCGAGGTACGGCGGGCGGTCCTGAAGGCCATCGCGATTCCGGGCCATCAGGTACCGTTCGCCTCCCGGCCCATGCCGCTGGCCCGTGGCTGGGGCACCGGTGGAATCCAGACCACCCTCTCGCTGCTGGGGCCCGAGGATACGCTCAAGGTGATCGACCAGGGGTCGGACGAGTCGGTCAACGCGGCGAACATCCGGCGGCTGGCCGAGCGCACGGCCGATGTCGAGACCACCACCGACACGACGGCCGCGGACGTAATCCAGACCCGCCACCGGATTCCCGAGGAGGTGCTGGACCGGGACCAAGTCCTGGTCCTGCAGGTGCCGGTGACGGATCCGCTCCGGAAGGTCGATCCCAGCGACGCGGCCAACCGCCGCCGTCACGCCCACGCGAACTACGGGAAGATGTGGGTCCACCTCTACGAGAACGTCGTCGAGTACGGCGAGATTCAGGTCGCCTCCCGGTATCCGGTGACTGTCGCGGGACGCTACCTGATGGACCCGTCGCCGATTCCCCGGTGGGACGTACCGAAACTTAACGATGCCGACAACCTCTTTCTCTTCGCCGCCGGTCGCGAGGCCCGCATCTATGCGGTCCCGCCACACACTGATGTGGAGCCGCTGGCGTTCGACGACCGGCCGTTCCAGGTCGAGCGGTTCGACGCGCCCTGCGAGGCCTGCGGGGCGACCGACACCTACCGCACCGCGGTCGAGACCGACGAGGGCGACCGGCTCGTCGTCTGCAATGATACGAGTTTCTGTCTGAAGCGCCGCGAGGACGCCGGGCTCGCGAAGGATCACCACCTCGACCGCGACGGGGTGGACTGGGGCCCCGGGACGCCCGACGCCGATGACACCGATCAGGAGCCGGCCACCAACGGGGGTGACCGGACGTGACCGTGCTCTCCGGAACGGGGCTGACCCGGCTCTACGGTGACCCCTGCGGTGACTGCGAGTCGCTGACCGGCGACGACGCCGGCCGCAACCGGTGTCCGGCGTGCGGGACCATCGTCGCCTGTGCCGACGTGTCCCTGGACATCGAGCGCGGCGAGGTGCTCGGCGTCGTTGGCGAGTCCGGCAGCGGCAAGTCCAGTCTGGCGGAGTTGCTCGCGCTCGAGCGGGGCGAGGGACACAGTCGCGGCAGCGTCCGGTTCGATGGCTACGAGGGGAACCTCCTCGAGTCGGACTACGACACCCGGACCCGGCTCCGCAACGACGACCTCGCGCTGGTCCACCAGCACATCCGCGACGGGCTGACCCTGTCGTTCTCCGGCGGCGGCAACGTCGCCGAGAAACCGCTCGCGGCCGGGGAGCGCTCGTTCGAGGCGGTCCGGGAACGCGTCCGGTCGCTGTTCGAGCAACTGGAGGTGCCGGTCGACCGGATGGACGACCCCGCCGAAACCTACTCCGGGGGCATGCAGCGGCGAGTCCAGCTCGCCCGGGCGCTGGTGACCGACCCCGCGGTGGTGGTGCTCGACGAGCCGACCACCGGGCTGGACGTCAGCGTCCAGGCGCGGGTGCTGGACACCTTCCGTCGGGTCCAGCGCGAGCGCGGCGTGGCGGCGGTCGTCGTCAGCCACGACCTGGGGGTGGTGCGCCTGCTGGCCGACCGAACGCTGGTGATGCGCCACGGACGGGTCGTCGAACGCGGGCTCACCGACCGCATCCTGGAGGACCCGCACCACGCATACACCCAACAGCTGATCAACTCCACGCTATGATACTCACAGTCGACACACTAACCAAACGGTTCGAGATGCACGTCCTCGACGGGGCTACCGTTGTCGGGTTGGACGGCGTCTCCGTCAACGTTCGCGACGGCGAGTTCCTCGCGGTCGTCGGCCCGTCCGGGAGTGGGAAGTCCTCGCTTCTGAAATGCCTCTACCAGACATACGAGGTCAGCTCCGGCTCGATTCGCTACCACCCTGCGGACGTGGACCTGGCGACCTGTGACGACCGGACGATTATGCGGCTCCGAGGCTCGGAGATCGGTTACACATCACAGTTCCTCGATGAGATTCCACGGGTCTCGGCGGTTGACGTCGTCGCCAGGCCGCTGGTCGAGAGTGGGATGCCTGCCGAGTCGGCACGTGAACGTGCTCGGGACCTGCTCTCGGAGCTGGGGCTTCCGGGGCCGCTGTTCGAGGCTTACCCAGCGACCTTCTCTGGCGGGGAGCGCCAGCGGGTCAACCTGGCCCAGGCGCTGGCCCCGCGGCCCCGGCTGCTCCTGCTGGACGAGCCGACCAGCGCGCTCGATCCGGAGACGCGCCGCCTGGCGGTCGACCTGATCAGGGCGGATCTCGGGCCGGAGACGACGGTCGTCGGGGTCTTCCACAATCACGAGATGGTCGAGGCGCTGGCCGACCGGGTGCTGGTACTCGGCGACGGCCGGCGGCGTGACCTGCTCCCGGTCGCGGAGTTCGAGGGGGTGGTCGCATGAGCCTCGCGCTCACCAACGCTCGCGTGGTTACCACCGATTCGGTGGTAGAGGGGGGCGTCCGCGTCGAGGGCGACCGAATCATCGGCGTCGGTGACGTGGACACCACCAGCGCCACACAGGTCATCGACGTCGGGGGTCGGTACGTTCTCCCGGGGTTGGTCGACCTACACGGCGACGACATCGAGTCGCATCTCTACCCCCGGGCGGGTGCACGGATGGACACGAACATGGCGCTGGCGGCCGCCGACCGGGCGAACCTCGCCGCCGGCATCACCACGAAGTTCCACGCTGTCTCGTTCGAACGCGACGAGGACGAGGGGCGCTCGCCAGCACTCGCCCGCGAGATCGTCGCCCGGATGGGGCGAGTCGATCTCGTCGCCGACCACCGGCTCCACGCCCGCTGTGAGGTCACCCAGGCCGAATGCGTCGACGCGGTGCTGGAGGTCGTGGCCGACGGCCACGCCGACCTCGTTTCGGTGATGAGCCACATCCCCGGGAAGGGGCAGTTCCGCGACGTGGAGGCGTTTCTGGACTACTACCGCGAGTCGACCGACCACTCCGTCGAGGAGGCCCGCGAGCGGATTGAGCGCCGCGGCGAGGTGTCGATGGACACCCTGCGCGAGCGTGTCGACCGCGTGGTACAGGCAGCCCACGAGGCCGGCGCGGTCACCGCCTCCCACGACGACGAGGACCCCGCCGAGGCCGAGCGCCTGGCCGCCGCTGGGGTCGACATCAGCGAGTACCCGATTACCCTCGAGACCGCGCGCCGAGCCAGCGAACTGGGCATGGCGACGGCGATGGGTGCGCCGAACCTGATCCGCGGCGCGAGCCAGTGGGGGAACCTGGAGACGCGGGCGGCCATCGAGGCGGGCGTCGTCGACGCCCTGGTAGCCGACTACCACCCCATGTCGCTGCTCGCCGCGGCGTTCGTCGACACCGGGGAGCCGCTCCCGGATCGGGTCGCCCGCGTCACCGCTGCGCCGGCGGCAGCCGTCGGCCTCGGCGAACGCGGCCGGATCGAGCCCGACGCCCGGGCGGACCTGGTGGTCGTGGACCGTGAGCCTACCCCGACGGTGACCCGGGGGCTGGTCGCCGGCGAGCCGGTCTACCGCGCGGAGGGAGGGCGATGAACGGGCCGCCGACGGCCGCCGAGACCGGTACCCGACTCGGTGCCGCGATGGACGTCCGCTACGCTGCCACAGTCGAGGGGTTCCTTGACTACATCACCGACCTCGGGCTGGAGCACGTCGAGTTCAAGCGCGAGTACCTCGCCGGGCATCCTGAGGCTCCAACCCCGGCGCAAATCGGCGACCTCACGTCGACCTACGACGTGAGCGTCACGCTGCACGCCCCGTTCCGGGACTGGAACGCCGGCAGCTTCAACGACGCCGCACGCCGGGACAGCGTGGACCGGGTCCGGCGAACACTGGACGACGCCGCCGCGATGGGGGCGGGTGCGGTAGTCGTCCACGGCGGGTCGGTCCCCGAACGGTATCCCGAGTGGGTCCGTGACCGGGCCATCGACCACGCTCGCCGCTCGCTCCGGGAAGCCGCAAGGCACGCCGAGCGGGTCGGCGTGCCGCTCTGCCTCGAGAACCAGCCGCCATCCTCGGGCACTCGTCGACACACTACCACGCCCGACGACCTCGCGGCGCTGCTCGAGGCCGCAGATGCCGACCCGCAGTACCTCGGCGTCACGCTGGATGTCGGGCACGCCGCGGTCGCGGGATTCGACCCGGCGGCGTTCATCGACCGCTTCGGCGACCGCATTCAGGTGTGTCACCTCCACGATAACGATGGTACCGCGGACCAGCACCACCCGCTCACCGACTATCAGAAGATCCTTACTGACGTCCCGGCCGAGTACGCCAGTTTCGAGATGAAGTCCGTTGCCGATGTGGGGACCTGCGTCGGCGCGTCCGGCGACCCTGACATCGAACTCGGCCCGGCCCCCGGACACGAACCTAATACATGACCGGCAGCATCAATACTCCGTACGACGCAATAGTCTTCGACAACGACGGCGTCGTTGTCGAGCCAACCGACCGCACACATATCGTCGATGGGGTTCAGCGAGCGTTCCGCGAGTTCGGCCACGACCCCGGCCGCGACCACGCCGAATGGAGCGTCGCGACCGGGGTCGGTCCGGCCGGCCTCGTCGGTGATCTCCCGCTTGACCCGGTGGCGCTCTGGGAGGCCCGCGAGGACGCCGTGGCAACCGCGCAGAAGAAGGCCACCCGAGCTGGCGGCAAGGGGATATACGATGATATCGAGGTGCTGTCGCGGCTGGACGCACCACTGGGGCTGGTCAGCAACAACCAGGCCGAGACTGTCCGTTTTCTGCTCGAGTACCACGACCTCCGTGGGTTCGAGACAAGCTACGGCCGCGAGCACACCGTCGCCGGCGCCGCCCGCCGCAAGCCACGACCCTACTACCTGGAACGAGCGCTTGAGGATCTGGGCTGCGAGCCCGAAGCGGCACTGTACGTCGGCGACAGCGAGAAGGACATCGTCGCGGCTCATCGGGCGGGTATGGAGAGCGCCTTCCTCCGGCGCAACCATGTCGCAGACGTGTCACTTTCCGTCGGCCCAACCTTCGAGATGCGCGACCTGTACGGGTTGGTCGACGCGATTTCAACTCAGGGTTGAGTAGTCGCCTTGCCGGCACCGCGGGAGTCTTGTCGCCGGCCTGTATAACTAATAATAGTGCGCCGTCGTCAGCTTCTGGCTGGACTGGGCGCCGTGGTTGTCGCCGGGTGCGAGAGCCGCCTCCGCGGCTCGAATTCCGAAGTTGAAAGCCTGACACCAGCGCCAGTCCCGGCGGTTACAACGTCGACTCCGTCTCCTGCTCGGGAGACCTGCCCACGAGTCCCAACTGAAGCCGAATTGTACGTCTGTCCGCCGAAGAACAACAGAGATGGGCTCCTGCTGACCCCGGATTCCAGGACTTATGACGCCGGAACCGGGGGCCTCAGTTTCACTCTACGAAACGGCAGCTCGCTCCCATTCCACACTGGCAGGACCCGGTGGACGGTAGCGAACAGAGGTACCGACGGCTGGGGCGCTATCGACCGTGGAACTGGGACTGACCGGCTGTTCCTTGAGCCTGGAGAGTCCTTCGTCTGGACGCTCAACGACGAATCGACGGGCGATGGCGAGGCGATAGATGTCGCTGTCGGTGGTGGCCCCCACGCGTTCGCCGTCACCGGTGCCATCCCTCGCGGACGACTCATCGCGGTCGTGGCTCAGTTCGATGTCGAACCAAGCTTCGGATAGACGGGCATCGCCGTCCGCTCCCCATATTCATCTACCTCCCAGTCGGACGTGTCGCTGAGCAGGTTAGCGAGCATCCTGACCAATACACTCAATAACCTGTTCGTTTCTCAATTTTCACTAACTGGACAGTACCGGTGTGCCCGACTCAGAGGGTGTGTTCAGAATCATGAAAGGTGGGGAACCTCAGTGACTGAACGGCCTCTATGCTGAAACAGCGCATCGCTGTATTCGCGTATATATCATTCAAACCGTTGCTAACACCACTAACAGTCCCTTACAGAGTCCATTAGAGCAACAGCTAAGATGACCCCATACTGATAATGTATATGAACCGAACGATTCAGCGGCGAGTGAATGCCCGTTGGAAGAGCGTCGTGATCTTCATCGTAGCCATGATTGTAGGTATAATGGCGTATACGGGCGACCTCGTCTATACACCTGTCGTACTCGTACTGTTGCTGATTGCGGTGGGAATCGGTTGGTACGGTTCCGAGCAGTAATCCGGAGAGCCTCGTAGCGACCTATCAGAGATACGCGCCCTGTATCTCGCACGCCTATTTGAGCGCTTGGAAATTTTTTGTACTATGGAAACATACCAGTATATAAATATATGGAAATCAGATAGGGCCTTCCAATTTTGAGAAGCATTATGAGTCATTTCGTGACGACGATAATGAATGGTCGTTTGAAATTCAAGAAGGCTCTTGCATAACTCAGCGAAACACGTTGACGACGAAGCAGTCAAGAAGGCCGTGTAGCGGTGCTTCAGCAAGGTTCAACGTCCGTACGAACCCGTAGGTTCGGACGGACTGCTCCAATCCGGGCTTGGAGAGGCCACGGAACTTTCGTGGCCACGGGTTCACCAGCGACCAGAGGCATTCGACTTGGTTGATATGAACGCCGTCATCTGTAACGAATTCTTCGGAGTGGACAACGGTCTGCTCGTTGTCGTAGACGAATGGCGCGTACCCGCGCCATCCGTCGTGCCAGACATCGTTGAGTTTCCCCGAGAGAATCTCAACTTCGTCGAGTGCTGGCTTGAGTTCCTCCGGTTGGGCACCTGGCTCAGCTCGGAGCACGCGAAGCGTGTCACGACACGCGCCGATGATCGTCATCGTGTCACCAGGCGTTCCTTCCCACCGTGATCGTCCGCCTTCTCCAGAGCCGCCGCGGGAGAGCCCGTCCCGCGGCGGCGTCTGGCCTTTGTAGCCAGAGCACTTCTGGCCGGTTTCGTCGATCTGGGTTGGGCCGTCGATAGTGTGTTGGATGCGTTCCCAGACGAGATAGAAGCCGCGCTCGAAGGCGGCTTCTATCTCTCGAATCGTGGTATGGATCGTATCGTAGACGGCGTCGAACAGCTGTGTGATCTGGTGGATGCTGAGGAGCGTGTCGGCGTAGAGGACGAACGCGATGGCGATCTCGCCGGAAGTGAGCGTGCGGCCTTCGAAGGGAGTGTTGCGCGTGTACGTGAACACGTACCGGCAGTTGGTACACCAGACGCGGGGACTGCCGTCCCCGGTCTGGATTGCGATTTCGCCACACTCTGGGCAGGGAGCCTCTTTCCAGGCCTGCTTACAGCGCCGCTCGATCTCCGCATCGAGCGGCTCTGGGCGCAACACTATTGAGGTGAGATCCACAGATTCCCGTAGCATCCCGCCGAAGGCTGTCTGATTGTGCATAGCAACTAGCGTACGGCGGGATGCTGTAATTCTCGGGGCGTTGTTTCACT
This sequence comes from Haloglomus irregulare, assembly GCF_007421925.1. Taxonomy (GTDB): domain Archaea; phylum Halobacteriota; class Halobacteria; order Halobacteriales; family Haloarculaceae; genus Haloglomus; species Haloglomus irregulare. Next base: position 28,948 of record NZ_QMDX01000015.1, on the reverse strand, counting down.
CAGTTCGGTAAGAGCCTCGCCAGCGAGCAGTCGGATTACATCAGTCATTAATACATCGAACATACGAGCGGTACAACGTCGATTCGGTCCCGTCGAAAAGTCATTCAGGCCTCCATCGCACCTATTGCGGATTCGACCGGGTGTCACCACGTGTATGTTTCACAATCCCCCCCGATATAACCCCCATAGCAACCGATTTAATACCGGCATTCGTTCGTTGCAGACAATAGCTCGCTTCCGATGGAGGAGTTATAAAACAAATCCTCTGACAATGACGGTAGAAACCCGACAGCCCACAATCGAATGTGCGTTAGCCCACGTAGACGATGAAATCGATCATGTCCGTGCAGAGAGGGATTCGTTTGAGGATTTTCTTGACCGCCTCGATACGATCCAAACGAACGGCCGTGTCACTCCTCGAACGGACGGTAACCACGCAGTTGTTACAAGCCTCGAAGCGTCAGCTCCCACGGAACTTCAACCAATTCGGCGTGCTTACCGCGAAACTGTAATGGGGGTTTCACACTACGAGCAGGAATACGGCGATACGCTCCGAGAGAGTTTAACGGTTGAACTGGGCGAGACAGTCGCAACCTATGTTATGGACGGGCAAATCCTTAGCCCGATGGTTCGCGATACTCTCCGCAAGGCGACGAACCAATGTTTGGCTGAACGCGAGGATTTCCTCCGTTTACTTCGGCAGGAAAGCGGGTCTTTAGATGCCATAGCTAACGAACTGAACGAACTCGAAGCGCGCGTCGTTGAAATCGGCAACCGAATCGACGCCACGGAAACCAGTGCCCAGCTCGCCCGCATCGGCGAGAAGCTACAACGCACAGAACAGCGTTGCACGGCCCTCGCGAACCGCCGTCAAAAGCGAATTCACAGCCGAGAAAACATAAGCCTCTCCGGCGTCGATTCGGCAAGTCTATCGCAGTACCTCTACACCGATATGGAGACGGTTACGCCGGCGCTCGCCGACATCGCATCCTGTATAGAGACGATACGGTACCTCCGCATCCGCTGTCTCCATTAGTACACTGTCAGGTGGATACCGTTGTGACCGACGCTAAACTGGCTCGTTCGGGGAAATGCTGCGGGCGCTTCCGATAATCGGCCTCTGGATTGCCCGAGTTCATCCGGGGAACCGATGACGGGAGCGGGCAGAGTGTTGGCTGATGTAATGGCGATACGACACGGTGCGTCTATCTCAGCATTGGATGATGTCGGATTGTGTCGTTAGTCGTCGGTCGCTGACTCGGATGTAGATGAATCGAGACTCCCGATGTGCGACCCGCTCCAGTCGAACCTTCGCTGGAAGTATAGCGCGACGTTCATCAGGGCGAGCAGCGCCGGTACCTTGACAAAGTGGCCGGCAAGTCACGATTCACCACATCCGCCAGTTGGCGGTCCGAGACCACACGGCTTTTATTTAGGCACTCGTAAAAATAGGAGATGTCACAGACCGATTCTGATACAGGGGATGAGACCGAGGACGAGCTGACCCTAATCCGAGAGGGTCGAGACTTCGAACAGGAATATCGACTCAGTGCCGCCGAAGCGGGTCGATTCTTAGTCGAAATTGGTGAGAAGCTCCAGCAGGGAAACACACTGACCATTACTGGTGATGAGTGGAAACTGCCGTTTACGTTCGGGGAGCCGGTCGAGCTCGAGGTAGAATTCGAGGGATACGACGAGCAAGAACTTGAAATCGAGATCGAGATTCCAGGTACCACCGACGAGACGGCACCGAGTGTCGAGTAACGCCCTACAGAGAGGCAAGGCGAGTGCCTCGGGGCTTGACCCCGAGGTGCTTCACGAAAAACTGCGTCGATTGGCGTTCCCCCTACTGAACTCGGAGGTAATCGCTCGTTTGCTTATCAACAGTTTTGATCCGTGCTGTCCGAGGACTTTGGGATAGCCAACTGTCAATCCAATACTGTACGCGGAGGTCAGTGTAGGTAGGCTGCTCTCTGTTCCGCCTATCCGGAGTTTTGGACCCCCTCATTGTCATTCTCCGGCGTCGTAACGAGGATATCGCTGTCGAACTGGTAATCGGTCGCGAGCCACATCCTACAGCCCTCGCGCCCGACGGCAGCCCGCGTCTCTTCCATGAGGATTCTTTGTGTATCAATCATCGTTTCGCCGTCCGCCGGGTGCTGCTGATCGTAGCTCCCATCTGCGTTCATCGTCCAGCGGAGCCGGTTATCAGCGAGAATCAGTTCGAGGTTGAATTTCAACTGTCGGCGGATATCCAGGTTCTGTACAGGGGTGACAGCCTCGACCCGGTTGTCGAGGTTCCGGGTCATCCAGTCGGCGCTCCCGATATAGTACTCGGGGTGCCCCTCGTCCTCGTTGAGGTCGTCGCTATCGGCTGCCCGCGCACCGTTCTCGAAATAAAAGATCCGCGAATGTTCGAGGAATCGGCCCACTACTGAGTGGACGGAGATGGTTTCGCTTATGTTCTCCAGCCCGGGGCGAAGCCGGCAGATGTCGCGGACGATGAGGTCGATGTCGACCCCAGCCATCGACGCCCGGTACAGCTCCTCGATGATACCCGGGTCCTCGAGCCCGTTGATTTTCACCACGATACGCGCCGGCCGACCGGCCTTCGCGTGCCGGGCCTCGCGTCTGATATAATAGGTGAACATCGACCGCATCGTCACTGGCGCGACCAGCAGCTTCCGGAACTGCTCGTCCAGGCCGGGGCCGGTGAACGAGTTGAATAGCGTGACCAGGTCCTGACCGATGTCCTGGTCAGCCGTCAGCAGTCCGAGGTCGACGTACCCCTTCGCGGTCTCGGAGTGGTAGTTCCCGGTTCCGACATGCGAATAGAGGTTCACCTCCTCGTTCTCTTCGCGGACGACCAGGGCCGTTTTTGTGTGTGTCTTCAGCCCGATGGTCCCGTATGCGACGTGGATGCCGTTCTCCTCGAGTCGACGGACCCATTCGAGGTTGTTCTGCTCATCGAAGCGGGCTTTCAGCTCAACCATCACGGCGACCTGCTTGCCGTTCTCGGCGGCTTCAATGAGCGACTGAATGACCTGTGAGTCGCTGGCAGTCCTGTAGATTGCGGCCTTCACCGCCAGCACGTTGGGGTCGTTTGCCGCCTCGGTGAGGAATCGCTGGACGGTCTCGCCGAAGTCGTGGTATGGGTGATGGAGCAGAATGTCTCCTTCGTCGATGGCCTGGAAGATGTTCCGATTCGGAAGGTCTTCTTGGGTTTCGTCGAACGCTTTCGGTTGGCTGTCTGCGAGTCGTGGGTGCGATGTCGGTTCCCAGGGGTCGCGTTTCAGTTCGGGCCGGTCGAGTTCCACTAGTGAGGCGAAGTCACGGTAGTCTATCGGGCCGTCGAGGTCGTATATTTCCCGTTCCTTGAGATCCAGTTGCTCTTGCAGCGTCGAACGGATACGGGGGTCCGCGCCCGATTCGATCTCCATCCGGACGACGCTGGCGAATCGACGCTGTTCGAGCACGTCCTCGATCATGTCGATGAGGTCCTCCGCGACTTCCTCGTCGCGGCGGACCTCCGCGTTCCGCGTCAGACGGAACAGCGCCGTATCCAGGATCTCGACGTTGGGTAGGAGGATGTCGAGGTTATGTCTGATGACATCCTCGACGAGGACGTATCGGGGGTCGTCACCCACCTCGACCAGCCGCGGCCGGTTCGGTGGGATTTTGATCCGCGTGAACGTCGGGCCGTTATCCCCCGATTGACGTGTGAGTACCGCGAGCGAGAGCGAGCGGTTCGAAATGAACGGGAACGGGTGAGCCGGGTCGAACGAGAGGGGGGTCAGGGTCGGCTTGATGGACTGCTCGAAGTGGTGACGCATCCGCGACTGCTCCTCCGTACCGAGTTGATCGTACGCTACGATTTCGATGCCCCGTTCGGCGAGCGCCGGGCGGAGCTCCGTAGCGTAACAGCGGGCCTGCCGCTCCAGCATCGGATGTAACGTTTCGTGAATTTCTTTCCACTGCTCAAGTGGGGTCCGGCCGTCGACTGTCCGATCGGTGACACCGGCCTCGATTTGTTGTTTGAGCCCGCCGACACGCTTCATGACGAACTCATCCAGGTTCCGGGTGACAATAGCGAGGAATCGGACCCGTTCAAGCAACGGATTCCGATCGTCCAAGGTCTCGTGGAGTACTCGCCGTTGGAAGGCGAGTTCGCTCAGTTCGCGGTTCAGGTACAGATCCGGGTCAGACAGATCGACTTCAGACGGCTCATGGGGTTCAATTTCGGGTGGATCATCGGTGGGCATCTCAGGACTGCGATGGTGTCTATCGGGGCTCAACGATGCTGTCAGCCGATCGCGACTGGTACGTCTCCGGGGGTTCAACGGCGATCAGTTGCTGGCCCCGGTAGTCGTAGGCGGTCAGCTGGCCGCCGTAGACACAGCCCGTGTCGAGTCCGACGGCGTATTCGCTGGTGAACGGCTCAGCAAGGACGGTATGGCCGAAGAATACCCGCGGGGATTCTCGGCGGGTCTCGAACCAGTACGGACGCTCGTAGCTCGCGTCCGGAACGAGCGATCGGGTGTTCAGCAGCTCCGTGAGCGTATGTTCAGCAAACGGTTTCCGGTGGTCGATTCCACCGTGGACGACGATGGCGTCGTCCCACGAGATGACGACCGGCAGGGAGTCGAGGTAGTTGAGATCATCCTCGGTCAGTGTAGCAATCGATTTCCGCCCGTCGACGAGTTTCTGCTCGTTGTTTCCCCGGACAGTATGGTAGTTCGGGTGCGACCGGACGAGATCAAGTACGCCCTTGCTGTCCGGCCCCTTGCGGACCAAGTCTCCAACGAATACCACGAGGTCGTTACGAGTCGGCTCAGTCGCCCCGAGTAGTCGTTCCAGCGTGGCTCGACAGCCGTGGACATCACCGATAATATAGATTTCGTCCCAGTCGCTGCGGTCGAGGCGGAGGTGGGGCTCGTCGATATTCGCTTCCTGAGTAAGTTCAGTATTCATTGTGGGCAGGCGATGGAACAGCCTGTGAATAATAGCAGATAGGTAGCGCGCCGTTTAATTGATTATATTGGTAGTATATATCAATTAGTAGAGGTACTCGGTCGTAACCAGATTTATCGATAACTTCGGTTGACTGGACAGAGATGGGGGTAGTTCTGCTTATTCAGTACTTGCCGGCTAAATTATTTCAGATGTAAAATATAAATCCCGGCATGGTGGTTTTGCTAATATAATATTAATAAAGTTGTGTGCTGCGATGGGGGCGCATCAAGACCCTCTGAAGATTCCCACCGTCATGCATAGTCGTCGATGGGACACTCCTCACCGTGCTCTGTATGAGGATATGTCACAATGTAGCACAGAATAAGCCATCGGGAGGGTATACGGGAACCACAGCAATGGGCAGCAATTGGATGCCGGCCGATGCGGAGAAGCAACTCCGAACGCGGGCAGCACACGATGGGGAGCGACTACACTTCCAGTTCCGGTGGGACCAGCCAGACCCTGGCGGGTGGATTCACGATATGCTAGTCTACCACGAGGGTGAGTGGCGACAGTTCGCGACCCCGTCGCCGTGGGTAAGTGGCGACGATGAGCATACCGGGTTCTACGAGGACCGTTTGAGCTTCTTTCTGGACGACGGAACTGTCCGCGGCTTCGAGGAGTTCGCCGGGTGGCTCACCGCACACGAAGGGATGCGGTCGCTTCCGAGCGCGGCCGCCCCCGACGAGGTGGAGGCTCACCCTCACTACGGAGAGCGTCTCGAGAAATCGGATATCCAGAAGTTCCTGCCGCAGGCGTGTGCCGGTGAGTGGTGGGAAGGCGACTGGCGTGAGGTCCGCCCGCCCGGGGAGTTACGAGCGATGAAGAGACGGGGTGAGTTCCTCGACTTACCGATGTGGCGCGCACATCGGTCGGATCCGGTCGGGTTTGGGACCGACGCATACGTCTTGGACTACCGCCATGCAGACGACGGACGCCGAACGTACACCAGTCAAAACTGGGACGCCGGTTCAGGCCCCGAACTGATGTTCGATCCGGATGTTGTGAACGGGGGCGCGCTTGATTACCACGCAGTTTCTAATGGCGAGTTCCCCACACAAGGCTCGGGGACCTATGCGCTGACACCGGACGTGACGGTTCCGTTCGACCGGAACGTAGCCGAGTGGGAGGGGGCGATGATTCCTCGGCGACCCCTCCGCGAACCGACCGGGAGTGCCGCTGACTGGACCGCCTCGGGAACATGGACCGGTGAGGAATGGGTCGTCAAAATGTCGCGACAGTTGTCCACCACAGACCCCTCGGACACCACGCAGTTGACTCCGGGTGAAGTGTACCTTTGGGCTCCCGCAGTCCACCATGGTGCGGGCAAACGCTGGCACTGGACCGGCTACACCCATCGCCTCGGTCTTGGAGTGACACCCGAACGGAGGGCCGACCTGCCACCACCGCTCACCGCCCACAAGGTTGACCCCGCACCGACCGCAGCAGCCGTTGACTGGGACGCGCTTCCGACGCACACGACCCCGCTCGTCTTTCCAGGGATTCAGTCCTGGACTGATCTCGTTGAGGGACCGAACGCTGACGCCGTCAGGAATCTAGAGACGACGATGTGGGCGTTACATGGCCGCGCAGAGGACTGATCTCAGGGCGGATTGAGATTATCATATTACTGAGTGATCCCCAACCGATTGTCCTGCGAGGTTCGCACCATCTATGCAGTAGCGACTAAACGGACTGGCAACTGCTGTCACTAGCGGTTTGACCGATGCAGAGATGTCATCAACCCCATTATTAGTGGTTTGGTACGTTGGAGAATGGTGGTTTCTTATCCTGGTGTTGGCACCCACACCGGGGACGCGAGAAGGCCGCTCATCGCCAAGAGACCGATCAGAAGCGAGGTCACGATGATACTCGCCGCCGGCGGGTCCAGATGTGTCTCTGCATGAGCGTAGAACACCCGCTGAAGAACCTCGCCGAAGAACGCCCCGACCAGCCCGAATCCCGCCCCAACTACCAGCGCAATCCAGAGGGGCACGGAAGTTGCGACGAGCGACGGGGTCAACTGGGTCAGTGGTGCATCTACGAGTGCCAGGACCGCCGTACTGGCGGGTAGCGTGATGTCGTGTGTAACCGGGATCTCTGCCACGTCAGCGTTCAGCAGGAACAACACGACCACGCTGATGCCGAACACGAGGAATGCGCTGGCGGTCAGATACGCGACGTATGCCCCCAGAACCCCGACGAGAACGCCCAGGCTTAGTACGTGACTCCACCGGTACTGGTAGGGCAACCATGGTTCGACGGTGGTGCTACCTCCGTCGGCCATCGGTTCCCCGTCGGTCGTCGCTCGTTCGTAGGGTGTCATGTCGAACCACCGGTTCGGTGCCGCGCCGATGAGGCTGTATCCGAACGCGAGCCGGTGTGCGAGTGCTGATACGGCAACGCCGAGCGCCACTGGGTCGACAGGCACGCCGACGGTAGCTGCAGTCGTCGCAGTCCAGTACCCGATGATACCGAAAGCGCCTCCAACTGCAAGAACATCTGGCCGACTCCCAAGGCCCCGTGTCACCTCCTTCGCCTGATGATACTCGAACTCGGTGTCGAGATACCCTCGCTTGCTTGCGTAGGCGAGCGCCGCCGCTCCGCCGCCGAACGCAACATGTGGACCTAAAACGACGCCGAAAGCCATTGAGCCCGTAATGTCTACAGGAAGGGTCTCGACGCCGACGGTTCGGGCGCCGAGTTTGTACAACTCTCCGACGATGACCATCAGCCCAGCGAGCGAAAACGACGGGAGAGCGCCGACGGTGGCGCTGAATGCCCCGCCCGCGAACGCCGCCACCAGCATCTCAAGGCTCCAGAGTTCAGCGAATGCCATCGTTACGTGCCGCCACCCCACGGCAGATGGGAGCGAATTGGTCTACTGTTCGACATCCAACGGAGGGCGGCGTTCTGCTCTGGCGAGTTACGCACTGTCGCCCACCCCCTGTTCGATTTCGTCGAACAGGGTACGAACCTGCTGGCGGACAGTCTCGCGGATTTCGCGGACACGTTCGATGGGCTGCCCGTCGGGATCGTCTAGCGCCCAGTCTCGGACATCTACCGACGATGCGTCGGCATCGAGGTCCAGCGTCGAACAGCCCATCGTGCAGACGATATCGCAGGACTCCAGTTCCGACGTCGAGATTGTTCGTGGCGTCCGCCCCGAGAGGTCGAACTCCGCCTCGCTCATCACCGTGATGACTTCGTCGTGGACGTGATTGGCAGGATGGGTTCTCCGGTGAGAATCTCCACAGCCTCGGTGAGTCCTCGTTCGGTTCGCTCCTGTTCGGCGAACACGGTCGCCATCTGGGAGCGCCCAGCATTCTGTACGCACATGAACGCGACCCGGAGGGTCATTCGCCATCGCCTCGCGTCCGGTCAAGGGCGTCGAGAATTGCCTCTGCGCGCGGTGTGGCTCCGTAGTACCGCCATTGGCCATCCTTACGTCGAGTGACGAGGCCTGCCTCGCGGAGGTCGGAAAGGGCGTGGCTGATTGCGCTGTCGCTGACATCTAACAACGGCTTGAACTCACAGACGCAGAGGTCCCGTTCTGCAGCGGCGAGGAGCCGGACGATCCTGTGGCGAGTCTCAGTACTGAGGACCTTCAGCGCGTTCAAATCCGAACTCAGGTCGGCTGGGATGGATTCCTGATACCCGTTGAGCGTTGCGAGTCTGTCATCGACATCGGATTGGCAACACCTGCCGAGCTGGGTACCGAGGAGCCGTTCGAGTCGCTCCGTCTGAGAGGCCATAGATGAGTATATGAACAATCGCTCATATGTATTCTGGAATCGGTGTCGCCGGTCGGAGATGGCGCTGGTTATGCGGCATAAGAAATTCGGTGGGCTTTGACGGAAATTAAGATCCCACTGTGACCGACTCGCGCTGTGTATTCAGCACTGCCTTTCTGACAGATACTGATTAAGTTATGCCTCACTAAGGGGGAGTCGTATTCTGGATCGGGCGGATTTGATCCCAAAATGTGAATATAAACCCACGTCGTGTAGGGCATCTTGAACTACTGTTCGCTCCGATAAGTGTCTATTCGCGCCGGCGAGAGGGTGGCGCGCGTCGGTATCCGTGCCGACGAGCGTCGGAGTGATGCAGATGCATATTGTCATCTATGCACTGGTAGAGGCATCGACAGAGGACGAAGCGTTAGCTGCGGGGAAGGCGGTATTCGATCGGTTAGTCGGCGCGGAGCCGCATTCACGGGCCGTCTTCGATTACTACTGTACCTTTGACGAGGACGACACGACGGTCGCCGGGAAGGCCCGCTGGGGAGATCTGCCGACGGCAGCACCCATCAACTCAGAGGAGGGCGGTGAACTGCTCGATCGAGCCTGGAACGCCACAAAGGAAGAGTTCCAGCGGAGTCTCGACCGCGTGAAGGAGGCGCTCGACGAGCTCAGCGACGAGGCGATCATGCGCGACGAGGGCCTCGCCCGACATGCGTTCCACCAGGTCGGCGCGTACGAAGGGCCCTCGATCCCGATGTACGACCAGCACGCACAGGGGATTCGACATCGGGATCAGCTCGAGCGAGTCCTCGAGGAAGACGAGGACAGCCAGACGCTCTGGATCGTCCCCGCAGACGTTCACTTCTGACTGGCAATGCCCAGAATCACCAATTGGTCCCGGGAGAGTCGTACACCAACACTCGCGTATCGGAACACCGAGACCGGAGCACGCGCCGTCCTACACCGGACGCCGGACTCATACCGGTACAAGTGGCGCGGGGCGATCCTCGTCGACGGCTACCCGGTCTGGTCGCGAGGCTTCGAGACGAAGGAGGCGACGACGTTCCGAGATGCACTTCGGGAGCGGCCAGCGCCCGAACTGAGCTGTCCGGAGTGTCCGAACGACGACGTTCTCGTCGGTGAGAAGACAGCTGATGGAGCGAAGGTACAGCGCTGGTACGACTGTCCGGACTGTGGGTACGAAGCCCCCTCGCGCATCGTCTACGGCCCTGAACGCTGAGAACGTACACACGCAGGGTGTTTTTCGGCCGGGGCGGAGAGAGTGACCCGGTCGAACCGGGTCGGTCCAACAATGAGTCTCGAAGTACTCGACCGACACAGCGAGGCACTGTTCGAGTTCCTCTGGTGCCCCGTCTGCGGGCAGGAAGTGTTCACCCACATTCCCTTCGAGGGAGTGTTCTGCAAGAACTTTGACCTCCTCCCACTCCTGAAGGGTTGGGATTCCTCCGGTGGGGATTTCGGCTATGCCGGTCCCCCGGAGGCAATTTTCCCCACCTCACGATGGGTACTCCGGTCTGTGCGATCCTCTTTGGGATTTGTCCGTCTAAGGAACGGGGCGGTTGTGGCTGGCCGCCACTCGTGATTGTCCCACTCGAGGCGCACGGGCCGGGCCATCGGCCCAACTTCACCACCGGTCTCACGGTCGAGGAACACCCTGCTCGCCTTCAAATCGCTGTGCCCCTCGAAACCACACGAGGCACATCGGAACACGTCTCCGTTCCGGTGCGTCTCCTCGCGCTCGCCGCACTCCGGACACTCTTGTGTCGTCCACGACTCTGACCTCTCGACGACCTCGATGCCGTACTCCTCGCACACGCACTCGAGGCGGTCGGTGAACCGTGAGAACGCCCAGAAATTGTGCGTCTTCTCGTTCACCACGCACTGCCAGTGCGTCTCCAGTACATCCTCTAGATCGCCGACGTACACCCGGCAGACACCGTCTTCGTACAGTCGTTCGACGAGATCGCGCACTAATGCGTCCTGCGCGTGATTTCGGCGCTCGGTCCGCTGTCGGTACAGACGGTCGATGCGCGTGCTCGTCCGCCGCTGATCGTCCAGTTGGGACTGGTAGTGGGCGATCTCCTCAGTCATCCCCCGGAATCGCTCGAAGAGACTACGCCCCTTGTAGAGGAACTGCTGGCCAGTTGTAGTGGTGCAGGCGGCGAGGTTGTTCGCGCCCACGTCCAAGGCGGCCTCCCTGGAGGCCAGTGGTGAGTCCCGCCGAGAATCAGGCACGGTGACGGGTTGGAGTGCCCTGAACGTGTCGCGTGTCTCGTCGTACACCAGTTCCAACCGGCCCTGTTCCCCGTCCCACTTCGGGTCGCCGCAGGCTTCGAGGCGGAGGCGGCCGGTGATGCCGTACTTGTCCTTCAACGCCTTCCCGACGGGAATTTCGAGGCGGCTTCGGTTGCCCCACTGGAGGGTGTACTGGTCATTACGGATGTACGTCCGCAGTTCTCGGCCATCTTCCTCGTTGCCCCAGTACCCGGGTGGGCTGGGTTTATCCTCTCGGTCGCCCCGTGGTATTTTTCGTTGAGGGCGAAGAACGACCGCCACGCTTCGCTGTTCTTGCGGGGGATTTGCTGGACTGTTGCACTCCCCAGTACGTCCTTGTAGCGGTCGCTGGGGTTGGTGGCGTGCCAGACCGAGTCCCCGTTAAAGAAGGCTTGGCAGCGATTGTAGGTGAGTTCGTTCCAGAGTGCGGCTGACGCATCGAGGAGGTTGAGGAGTGCCTCGCGCTGTTCGGGCGTGCGCGGGCGTACCTCGAACTCGTCGACGCGCTTCATCGCCGTACCAGTGTGTAGCTTCCGAACCATTATAAACCTTGTTTTACTACTGGTTCAATATGGGTGATCCACATACGGTCTACATCGAGATCGAAGACGACGCGCAGTACGAGGAGCTGAAGCAAATCAAGAAGAAGCACGGGCTGACGTGGAAAGGGCTGCTGTTGCAGGGAGCGCGGCGAATGGAGGGTGATGACGCGATCTAGGCGGTGGGAAATCCACGCCGGCGTTCGAGCATGGATTGGTTCCCTGTTGTTGACTTCATCCCACAGCTAAAGCCGTGGGCTTTCACCTCGCATTACTGTAACACGCAGGTCGTCCTCCGAGAGTCCCGAGAAGACCGTGGCTACGTGGAGGCTGTGCTCGCGTGCTTCGACACCGACTCGACGTGGAACCTTCACGTCGACGAGAAGCTTCGACGCGACCTCCCTGACGAATCGGCACGGGTGAAGATTCTCGGCGCACCAGGTGCCTACAAGGTCGACTGGTGGAGTCCAGCACCTGGGGAGGATTGGGAGCCGGTCGAGCGTGGTGAATTCGACGACATGGAGGAACCGGACGAAGTGTCACATCTCGCGTAGTGGATAGCAATCCCGCTACGACTGTGTGGTGTTGTTTCAGCGCCGGCGATGGGTGCCGGCGCACACGCGCCGGCGAGTACCGATGTCGACACGGAGCCAACTCCGATTCGTCCAACGAGTCGAACAGACCGGTGAGACAGATGGCAGCGCCGACCGCGTCGCGCAGGTGTACCGGCATTCGGACGGGTACCCCGGGAGCGTCCTCCGGGATCTCGCTCAGCTGAAAGAGCTTCTCGATGCGACCCGCGCAGAGCGGGGACCGGGCTACACGGCGGCGACCTTCGTGTTCCTCGACAAGCTCTCGACGGTCGACCTCTATCTGGATGGCGACCCAGAGCGAACGATCGACGCGGCTCAGCCAGCGGATCTCCTTGAGCCGTCCAACATGGAGCATCTCGACCAGCCGCTGTTCCTGCTGGGCCACGGCGTCGAGAATCCCGCTGACGGCATCCACGGCGACGAGGAATACCTCTACGTCGTGGAACTCCCGACGACGAACGCATTCGACGAGCCGACAGAGTGGACGGTCAAGGTGAGTGGCCATTCAGCATTCCCCCGCTGGGACGGCCCGGCCGACGAGGCCTTCGAGCGGGCCAGCTGGCAATTCCACGGACCGCTCGAGGACGCGCTCGCAGAACTGGTCCGAGACGAAGCAATCGTCAAGTAAAATCCCAAATCGTATTTATATAGTTGGGATTAAGAAAGACTCAGATGATTTCGAAGGCCGGACTCGCCGTGCTTGACGCGCTGAGTACCGGCCGTGAAGCGACACCGGCGGAACTCGCGACTGAGACCGGATATTCACGAGCGCATCTCTACGAGGTGCTCAACGAGTTGCTGGAAGGAGGGATACTCGCTGAGGCCCGTGGCTCACACAACCAGCGGCGGGTCCGCGCCGCGGAACATCCGGTCACCGAAGCCTATCGAACGCTAAGGGCTGAGTTCAGCCACGTTGACTGGACAGGGGTACTTTCTCCAGCTACCCTTCGCGTGTGCTGGTATCTCGATAGACCACGACACGTCGCCGAGATCGCAGATAGACTCGGGATTACTCGACAGGGCGTTCACAGTGCGTTATCACCGCTCAAGTATCGGGGGATGCTCTCCAGATCCGACCCCGAATACGCGCTTCGGGAGGAACTCTCGCCGCTGCTGGCGTTCGCTCGTACCATCGTTCAGCACGAACACCGCTCACGGGTACGGGAGATCGCTCCGAGCGCAACGATTGTGTGGTGCGATCCGAAGCGCGCACTCGTTCGTGTACAGACCTCCGCGGATACGGAGGCGTTACAAGCAGCATTGGACTGGGAGATGACCGGACTGGCTCGCTATGCAGAGTACGGACTCCAGTTTTTCCTTGCTGGTGAGCCTCCGTTTTGGTACGCCCCGGACGAAGAGCTCATCCCAGCCGAAATTGTGTGCCATACGCTCCGCGTCGATAGCGGAACTCGGCGGGTGAGTTATTCGATGCTGTTGATCGAGACGCTGGATATCGACCGGGAAACTCTCACAGCGGTCGCACAGTTGTACGATCTAAAGTCTACTGTGGAGGCGCTATATCGGCCATTACACGGGGATTTTGACGACACAGATGACCTACCCGTCATCATTCCGAGCGAATCCGAGTATATGGCGCTCAAAGAGCAGTACGGGGTGGATTAAGAATATCGCGACGGGTTAGACGAGCCCGCTAATCGCGAGAAGGCCGACAACTATCAGTAACGTTGCGACCACCCCACCACCAGCGAGGAGCTTGTTCTCCATCGCCTTCTCGTGAAGCGGCATAGCGGCGTACTCCTCGCGGAACACCTCGAGGTTCTGTTCGTCGTAGAAGTACTTCGTCCTTAGCGCGAATCGCTCGGTGACCGCACAGCCCGTACAGACCGGCTCCTGCTCGAGCCGTTCGGTTTTGATGTGGCTGTCGCAAGCGAGCGCCCCGCAGTTGGGACAATAGGTGTACGTCTCGTCGGTGCCGCTGGTCTCACAGTGGACACACCGGTGGATGCCGTCCTCCGTAGTGACCCGCGAGGGCCCCGCCGCGTAGTACTCATAGGGGTAGGTGTACTCGCCCAGGTCGGCCGTGTGCCGAACCTCGGGGAGATAGACTGGTTCGATCGACTGGATGGAGATATCCGAGCGGTTCGGCTCGCAGGTCTTGTTGTACGTGACGTTGTTGTCGCCGGTGTAGGTCACCGTCGTCGTGTGGTGATCTTGCAGTCGGTCGACGGCCCAGTCCTTGTACTCGGTCTGGGTCTGCCCGTAGCGTCGTTCGTCGACGTCGTCGAAGGTCTCTGCAAATCGTTCGATATCGAGGTCAACTGTCGCGTGAAAGTTCTCAGTAACCAGCGTCGAAACATCGTTGTCGGCGACCCGCGGATGACCGCGGTCGGCATGGACGACGAATCGCGTCCGATCATTGATGCGGTGGATGACGCCAACAGAGGTCTCGAAGACGGCGTTCGTGTCGGCGGTGATCGCAACAACCGGACGAAACGTCACCTGCGAGTACGGCGTTGGAAGGTCGGCCGTCTCAATATTCTCGATATCGCGGAACGCCTCCTGAACGGGCGCGACGACATCAGCCGCAGGGTCGTACGGTCGAAGCGTCTCGTCACAGAGGATCTCGATCCGACCGTTGTAGAGGTCAAGTCCGATCTCGTCTGCGATCTCCCGGAGGTCTTCACCGTCCAGCAGTTCGATCGGATGTGGATCATCGTTCTGCTGCAGGCGCTCGGCGTACTCCTGGGCAGGGTTCGTGAACCGGCCGGTCGTGACGACCATTCCGCGTTTGGGGCCGTCGAAGTCGAACGTCGCGATGGCCGAATGGAGCTTCTGGACGACCGGCCGGCCGACGTTTCCCGTGTGCTTACACTCGACGACAATCGCTCTCCGAGTCCCGTCGACGACCTCCTCCATGATGACGTCCCGCCCTTCGTCGGCCGTCTTCTCAGCTTGGCGGACGTTCTCGTAGCCGAGGTTGCGGAACACATCCTCCATCAGATCCTCGAACTCGAATCCCGAGAGGTCGTCCAGTACAGCCATTCCGATATACCTGGACAGTACGTTGCAACTGTCAAATACGTTGCCGAACGCAACTACGTCCTGTTTTTGAACCCCCGAGAGGGGTGCGGGGGTGATCGAACGAGCCTCCCGCGAACCAACCTATGAGTGGAATCAGCGACCCACGCTCACACGTACAGTCACGGACTTCGGCAGATCCCGACGTCATCTACGTCGGTTACCGCCGTCGAGGCCGCGCCATCGTCGAGAAGCAACCGGATCAAGAACAACTCACGCCAGAGCGGAGTCTTGAGCTGGCGAATCACAGTCCTTCGGGATTCGAATGGGGATATTGTGGCAGCGGGCCGGCCCAACTCGCACTCGCCCTTCTGCTCGATTACACGGGCGACGAGGCGTTCGCCCTCGATCACTACCAAGAGTTCAAAACCGAGGTCGTGAGCCAGCTCGAATGTACAGGTCCCAACGGATGCTGGCGCCTCACCAGCAGTGACATCGACGCAGTTCTTCACCAAACGCCTGACAAGCCCGTCGCATCGACCATCTAAACACCAATCACTGAGAGCAACCCATGTCAGAACAGACCCAGCCATCTCGTTCGAATGACGAACCGACCGGATCCAGTGAGCAGCCGTCACGAACGGAGTACGTCGAACGTAGTGACGTCGGCGTCTCCCTCACCGTGAAGCTTACTCGCGGAACTGGCACCCGTGATCAGGACAAAATCGTCGCGAAAGCGAAAGGCAAGACCCTCGAAGACGCCCGCGAGGACATGGAAATCCTCAGAGCGTACATCCACGACCTCGCTGAGGACACTCGCCAGATCCAGCCCGAGGAAGAAGACGGGTAACGGAGAGGGCTGTTTTTATCGCCTCAGTAGTGGCGGAGGCGATCATTAGTGAGCAATCCGAACGGTCAAACAACAGACGCAAGCGAGCTTTCGCCAGAACAACGGCTCGAACCCCCGAATACGCGACTCATCACAGCTGGTATCGCGACGATCAACGATATGGAGACGCTCCGGGAGTGCGTCGCCTACGAGAACGCTCACCAGAATCGGACACCGATCCTAAAGCGACTCGACCGCAAGGCAACTGAACTCCAAGACGCCGCCGAGAACTGAGTCCTTAACCAACACGGGCATACCGTCGTTCCTATTGTTGGTTAATGCGGAGTTTGTCGGTCACCCCTCGAAGGGTGCGGGGTGCTGCCCCCGCGAGGTCGTATTCATGTCCATCCTCGAGAGCAACAGTAGTAGCACTGCCAGTAAGATTAGCGCTGCTCGTCAGGTTGAGTTTGTAGGCTTTCTTCACAGACTTCCGTTCGCGCTGGAGGCTTTCGACCTCGGCTTCCTCCCCGGCTTTCGGGAGGACTGTGGGTATCAAGAAACGCAGTATCAGAACCTCAGCCTCCCCGTCGGGATGCTCGACAACGATTTCCGAAATCCCGATCTGGATAGATTCGTCGACCGCTTCTTCGAGTACGAACCAGGGGTCGGGGTCATCGGGGACGTCGACGAGATCGACGACGTCGACGCCCACGTCGCTGCTGCTCGCGAGATCCAAGCGAGCTACCCCGAGGCCGAGCTCATCGTCGTTCCGAAGTCGCGGGCGGTGATCGACGCGATCCCCGAGACCCTCGTCCTCGGATATTCACGGGGATACGCCGACCGCCTGGCCCACGAGTTCTCCGACCCAGCCGATTGGAGAGGGCGGCGCGTCCACATTCTCGGCGGGAGTCCGCCCAAGCAGCTCGACGCCATTCGACAGTTGACCTGACCGACACTTACCGATGAGCCGCCAGCCGACATCGTCGGCGTCGACTGGAACGGGCTGCATCGTGGCGCACAGTTCGGTGAGTTCTGGACGGCCGACGGCTGGGACGACAGCGGTCGCGACGCCGACCACGTTACCGTCCGGAAGACCGTGCGCCACAGTCTCGCCCGCATCCGCGAGTTCTGGGAAGCCCACGGTGTCTGGCCCGAAACGACACCCCCAGACGAAGGGCTCAACGTCGAGTATGAGGGGCCGAGTCCTGCTGATCTCGAGGACGCCGCCTGTACCGAGTGCGGGACGAACGTCTGGCGAACTCGCCGCGGCCCGTACGTCGCCGAATACGATACCGGTGTAATCTGTGGATACTGCAGCTACGAGTGCTACTTCAGCCACCGTTTCCGGAACAATCTCGAGGAGATCGCCGGCGAACAGAGTGTCTACTTGCCGCCGGCATGAGGGACGCGACCCATCTACTCAGCGTGAAGACAGGAGTCGGAGCGCAGAACCCATTTGGCGGGTGAGCGACTACACAGGGCAATGGACGAGTCACCTTCCGGACAGACCCGATCTCGCATCTACACGGCGCCGCGAACGGACATTTCGCAGAACCAGGGCAAGTTCCGTATCCACTTCAATTTCCCCGGTCGCGCCGTCCCCGACCACGACGATCACGGCTACGGCCCGCTGGCCACCGTCGTGGAGTCGTTCATGGACCCCGGAACCCTGATCCGAATGCACCAGCACCGAAACGAGGAGATCATCTCGTGGGTGCCCGAAGGCGTGATGCGCCACGACGACCGCCAGGGCAACGAACTTGTCACCGATTCCGACCATCTGATGGTGATGAACGCCGGCAGCGGCTTCTGGCATTCCGAGGAGACCCTCGCGGACGATCCGCCGCTGCGGATGCTCCAGATCTTCGTGCGCCCGCACAGCCTCGACCTCGAACCGGGCATCCAGCACGAGCCGATCGCCGACCCGATCGCCGGCGAGTGGCGGCACCTGTTCGGTCCTGAGGGCACCGACGCCCCGCTGTCCGTTCGGAATGACGTCGACTTCTACGACTGCCGACTCGCCGCCGGTACCACGACCACGCTCCCTTCACGGCCGGGGGGGCACACCTACCTGTACGTCTTCGACGGGGCCGTCGAGGTCGGCGAGAACTCCATCGGGTTCACCGAGAGCGCACTCGTGACCGGCGACGACGACGTGGCCGTCACTGCAACCGAGGACGCCACCATCGTCGCGTTCAGCATCAAGCCCGACGCGCCGATTACGCGCCAGGGCACCATCGGCCGCTGAGACACCACGTACCGATTGTGGGTTGTTTTTCGCCCCCCTGAGAGGGTGAGGGCTTCAGTAGAAGTCCTCGCAGTCAGGTGATTCCCGTGAGTCAACAACAGTCTTCGAGAGATGTCTCGATCGACGACATTCCAGTCGATATCGCCAACACGCAATCAGCGGAGGTCGATCCCGCCGACGTCCCTGACGAAATCGAATCCATCACCCGTGGGCTCGCCGGTGAGCAGCCGCCGACGAATCCGCTGGTCGTCCTGAAAGCGGCCCGATGGTGGTACATCCACGGTAAGGGCGGCACGGATCCTGCCTTCCAGTGGGCCATCGAGTGGACCCGTCACCTCGCGACCGACGCGCCCAGCAACGTGGATCGGTTCGACGAGTTCCTCGAGTACCTCGTTACGGTCGGTTTCGCTGACGAACGCCACGAACTCCGCTAACCGACAGACTCGGTTTTTTGTACGCCCCTGAGGGGTGCGGCGCGGTCTGAACAGACGCAGTCGCCGTGAACTCGATTCGGTGATCACGATGTCTACGACCAGAGACTCGTCGGTCTCCTTCGACCAGACCGACACGCGATCAGACGAGATGAACAGTACCATCGAACAGTGGATCGACGACCTCGTCGCCGGCGTCGACGACGCGCAGGCCAGCGAAGAGTTCCAAGAGTGGCTCGATGTCCAGAGTCGTTTCCACGACTACTCGTATCGAAACACGCTCCTCATCAAGCGGCAGTGTCCCGAGGCGAGCCGGGTTGCGGGCTACCGGACGTGGCAGGAGGAGTTCGACCGGCACATAAAGGAGGGGGAGTCGGCCATCTGGATCTGGGCCCCGATCATCACCACACAGTGTCCGGAGTGCGAGAACTCGCCGAGCTACCACGAGGACAGCGACTGTCAGCTACCAACGGCTGAAGCCGTTGGCTTGTCGGTGGACTCCCGTTCTGCCGACACAGGAGTGTCGGACGCCACGCCAGTCGCGTTCACGGTCATCACCCCCGACTTCAGGGCGTACTGACAGAACGCCCCTCCAGCGGGGGACTTCTGCCCCCGCTGGAGTTGCACCGCCAGTTTTCGGGCCACGTTCTTCGCTGCGTTGTAATCTGCGTTCGCAGTATAAGAACAGTCCAAGCAGGCGAAGTGTTGCCCGTCGCGGTTTTCTTCGAGCGTACAGCCACATTTCGAGCATTGTTGGCTGGTGTAGGACGGGTCGACTGTTTCGACCACGATGCCGCATTCGTCAGCTTTGTACGCGACTTGTGCTTGCAGTTCGCGGAATGCCCACTGCTGGAACTTCTTGCCATCGCTGATGCGCTCTCGAATCTGCTCTAAATCCTCGAAGGCAATGTGCGTACAGCCGTGGCGTTCGGCCTCTGCAACGAGGTCTTTCGAACACCGATGCAGGTAGTCCTCGCTCCAGCGGCCGAACCTGTCACCGATGCGCTGATAGGTCAGGTGAGCGCTTCGCGTGCCCGTCTGTTGGAGGCTGGCACGCCGCTTTTCGAACTCGCGGCGGTGGTGGTTGAGGTAGTCGGCGTTGCCGACGAACCTGCCCGTTGAAGTCACGGCGATGTGGTCGTCAACGTTACAGTCCACGCCAAGGACTCTCGAATCCTCGGCTTTCTCAGGACTGGCACCGTCGAGTTCCCGTTCCATCGCTGCGTGCAGGTAGAATTCGTCGGCGTCGCTATCGTAGTGGACGGTACTGGTCGCAAACGAGTAATCCTCGTTCAGCAGGTACTCGCCGTGTGGAGTGCCTTCGGGGTTGTCGGGCAGGTCGTACTCGCACTCGACTCTGCCGTTGACGGTAGCGAGACTCACCTTGTCGCGGTAGTAGGTGGCGGCGCGTTTGTCGTAGACGATGCTGAACGTATCGTAGTGGGGTTTGCTTGTGGTCTCGCCGTCAGCCAGTCTGTCTACGCAGTTGTCGATGTCGTCGGTGGCGCGTTTGATAGCTTTCTGCACGAGATTGGCGTGCAAGTAGTCTGTTTCTTCCCGAAGGTCGTCGTAAATGGCGTTTTCAGCTTCGCTCTTGCTGGTCACACAGTCTTCGTCTGGGTAGCGCCACGCCCACTCTGCGGTGCGGTTGGCACAGTACTGAAATTTCTTGTTAGTGGCGTGGAGGTCACTCTTGCGGTCGTCGGGCACGTCGAGGCGAACCCGTACCGTTCGAGTTACCTCCCACGCCATGTATGTCACTACAAGGACTACACTTTATTAATGTTTTTATATAGCATTCGGGAGTCGGCAATGCTGTCATCGGTGGGTTGCTTCGCGGAGCGTACGCGCTTCCTCCCACGGCTAAACGCCGGTGGGCTTCCGCGCTGTTACCGCTGTGAGTACGACGAGACGTCGCCTGAAGAGTGGTCCGAGGGCCTCGTCGGATTCAAGCCGGCACCGGTGTTCGACGTCTCCCAGACCGAAGGGGAACCACTTCCCGACCTCGACACGGAAGCGACCGGGGACGCCGGCGACCTCGTTGCTCGGCTGACCGGTGCCGCCGACGAGCTTGGCGTGACGGTGCGGATCGTTCCGGAAGCGGAGTGGACCCACGGCGAGGCGAAAGGCATCTGTGAGCAGCTGAGCCTCGTCGACATCCAGCCGCTCGTCGAGGTTCGCGACCGGGAGAACGATGCCGATCTCGCCCGGACGCTGATTCACGAGTTCGCACACGCCCTGCTCCACTTCGACGTCGACGACGACACCGAGCGGGCGAAACGCGAAGTCGAGGCCGAAGCCGTCGCATACGTCGTCGGGCGCTACTGTGGGTTGAACACCAGTGGGTCGGCGTTCTACCTCGCTGCGTGGGAGTCGGACGATCCCGAGGTCGTTCGCGACCGTCTCGACCGGATCAGTTCCACAGCAGAAGAGCTCATCGACGTAGTCGAAGACAGCGCTTAAATTCTTAACCAACGCACGGTTCTATACCCCGATTTTGTTGGTTAAGTCTTCTCGTCTCCGCCGTCCGCGGCAGTCGCAAGGTTAAAGCAGGCCCATGTTTATACTCTATGTAAGAAACGCAGGTATGGGTGTCATAGAACAAACGCAAAATATACGCCAGGGGCTCTCGACTCGAGAAAGTCGACTCCTTGCACGACTCGCTGGCGCGGGTCACCAGATCATCTCCGTCGACGACATCGAGACGACGCTGGAGGTCCCCCCAAACACCGCCCGCGAGATCGCCTCCCGGCTCACCGAGAAGGGCTGGCTCGACCGGCTCTTCCCCGGCACGTATCTCATTATTCCACTCACAGCCGGCGAGGAAGCCGTGTACACCACCCACGAGTACCTCATCGCCGCCCACGTCGCCGAGCCGATGTACATCGGCTACTACAGCGCCCTCAGCCACCACGGGCTGACCGAACAGGTTCCCCGGACGGTGTACGTCGTCACGCCGACCCGAGCGCAAAGCCGAGAGATCCACGGTGTCCCGTACCGCGTCACGACCGTCACCGAGCGGAAGTTCTTCGGCGTTGAGCCGACATCCATCGAGGGTACGACCGTTCAGGTCAGCGACCTGGAGAAGACGCTGGTCGACTGTGCGGACCACCCCGAGTTCTGTGGTGGTCTTCGGAAACTTGCGACCGCGATGCGCACCGCCGACGAACGGGGGTGCGACTGGGACACGGTCGGCGAGTACCTCGAACGCCTCGACAACGGGGCGGCGACCAAGCGGATCGTCTACCTCGCCGACCAGCTCGGCATCGACCTCCCCGCCCGCAAGGAACTCGTTGCGTCGTTCACGAGTGGGTACTCCCTGTTGGACCCCACGCGGCCCGACACCGGATCGACCGACAGTACGTATCGCCTCCGAATCAACGTCGAGCCAGCCACGCTGGAGCCGACGGAGTCCTGATCGCGATGATCAGTCAGGACCGGCTCCGGATTCTCGCTCGCGAACTGGGCGTTCGGCAAGGGTACGCCGAAAAGAACTATTGGCGTTGACCTCGGCGTGAACAACCTCGCTGTGGCTTCGACAGGCACATTCTGGACTGGCGACGAGTTTGACCATTGGCGGCGGGAGTACGAGAACCGGCGTGGCGACTTGCAAGCGTGCGGAACACGCTGGGCACACGAGAACATCCAATCGGTCGGACGCAAAGAGGAAGATCGCTTCAAAATGACGCTTCACCGGATAGCGAACGAGTTGGTGGCTGAAGCCCGCGACCACGGCTGTTCGGTGATTGCGTTTGAAGACTTGACCGATATTCGTGAGCGTACTGGTGCGTCGTGGGGGCACAAGTGGGCGTTCAACCGCCTGTACGAATACGTCGAATACAAAGCTGTAGAGTACGGTATCATAGTGGAACAGGTTGACCCGGAAAACACCAGTCGTCGGTGTTCAACCTGTGGGTTCACCCACCCCGATAACCGTGAGGGTGAAGCCTTCGACTGTCAGAAGTGTGGCTACGAAAACCACGCTGATTACAACGCTGCGAAGAACATTAGCTTGCGGTATCTTCGTCGCAACCAAACCGGGGGCGACGAAGGCGCACCCTTGGGCGTGCGCTTGAACAGCGGGACGCTGAACGTGAACGGTGAGTATGAATCACCTGCCGACGTGTCGGCCAGAGCGGGAGTCCACGCTGAATCCCACCGCTTTAGCGGTGGGTAGCTCAAAAGTGATTGTCAGAGGAGAAGGAGAGATAGTCTGTCGTTAGCCCCGGAGATCAGTCACGGACTGACCGACTTCACGGACGGAGT
The DNA here is from genome assembly GCF_007421925.1 of Haloglomus irregulare. Taxonomy (GTDB): domain Archaea; phylum Halobacteriota; class Halobacteria; order Halobacteriales; family Haloarculaceae; genus Haloglomus; species Haloglomus irregulare. The sequence goes on along the minus strand of NZ_QMDX01000015.1, from coordinate 6,012 downwards.
CGCTCCGCTCCAGATCGAGTTCTTCGGCGAGATAATCGACGGTCTCCTTCAGGTCTATATGTCGTCGATCCACCCATCGAGTTTAATCTTGGTGTAGCGTTACCGGTCAGTTGATTCAGCTCGCTGGTACGTATTGAGCCGACCGCTACGATCGACGATGATCTGTCCTTCCTCTTCGAGCTTCCGGAGTTTGTTGTAGATCTGGTGGTCGGGGAAATCTAGCTCTTCTCGGAGGTCTTCGATTGTTTTCGGGGCGTCCAACGAGACGAGTAGCGCGTTCTCGAGACAGTATGAGACGAGCCGGTCCGTGATTGGCGCGACAATATCGTGTCGCTCGTCGAGGACATCGAGCGTATCGAGCACAGCAAACGAGAAGAATTGGCCAGTGCGATCTTCCTGGGTCTTGATCTCTCGGAAGATGCTCTCCCAGTCGAGGTCGGCTTGTCTGGCGATCAGTGCGGCATCTTCGAGATCGCCTTCGCGTTCCGTAATCGATTTGAACACGAAGATATCGGTCAGCGAGAGCAGATGTACGTGAAGATCGCCGTACTCGAATGATTGGTCGCACCGCTCGATCATCGCCGGCGTCAACTGGAGCTGGCCGGCGACCGCCTCCACGAAAATATCCCAGCGCGGAAACCCTTCCTTCTCCAGCACAATACTGGGATCAAGCTGGTTGTATGCCGCTTCCAAGTCACTACGCTCCTCGTATCCCAGGTCCTGAAGCGCTTCGGCGATTGCAAAGAACGTCTGTCCGTCCTCAACGACGATGTCGACGTCTTTCGTCGAATCTTTCAACCCACGCAGAATGAGGTTGCCGCCTCCGAGAAGATACACGTCGACAGGCGTCTCCAGGTGGTCGCCAAGCTCTTCGAGCCCCCGTCGAAGGCTATCTTCCGGATGTTGGCCGCGCGGATAGACCCCATAATCGTTCGCGAGATCGATGAATTCCTCCCACGGGAGAAAGAGCTCATCGTGGTGGACCTCCCGCTGGTCGATGTATGCAAAGAGATCTGCCCATTTCTCGACGCACTCCCACCTGTTTGCGAGCCGCCACAGGTCGCTGGCGTCGAGGCTCGCGCGGTGGGTCAGATAGAATACACCAGCCATCGCCATCTGTTTCTTGTTCTCAGCGACGGTCACCGCATGGATCAGAACCTCCTCGAGTCCCAGCGACCGATCATCTTGATAGACGTAGGTCTTCGCTGGGTGATAGTCAACACCGTAGCGAGTGAACGCCGAGAACGCAGTCGGCGTCCCATCGACGGTGTCCTTGCTCGTTGCGACCAGTCGGTCGCCGTTCGCGCGATATTCGGTTTCGAACGGTGTCGTTCGGGTTCTCGCTTCGAGGAACGACCGAAGCGTGTCATCGGTGATAGCATACCCGTCGTCCGTGTGTGCGATCGCACCCGTCTCCTGGATCTCGTTCAAATGCTTGTAGAGCGTGGACTTGGCGAACCCCTGTGTTTGTAACTCCGAGATCGTCTTCGGACCGTCGAGCAGCGCACCCAAAATGTCCTCTTTCGTCCCTATCAGCACGTTCTCGAGTGCGTAGCGGTCGAGGAGCTCGGCAAGCAGTGATGCTTCGTATGTGGGAGCCAGTTGGACGCCGTCAGTTCGGTCTACAAGATGGGCGTTTTCGAGGTCGCCAACGACCTCCGACGTCCAGCTCTGACTTTTATCGATGGCATCGGCTAATTCGCCAACAGAGTAGGACTGATCCCGCAAACAGTCGATTACCCGTAGCTCCGCTTCTCTCATATATTCCAATTTCACCGATGTGTTTATAACTATATCGGTGAGAGTGGAATACAGATGCCGGACGCTCAATGTGGGTCGTCAAATGGTGAGGCGTTTGCACAAACGTATTTCGGAGAGACAATTCGATCTGCGAGTCGAACTACTCGAGAGGAGACGTGAACAGGCGCCGATACTCATCGAGCCACTCGATCTCGTGGTACGTCACGTCATTCTGAATGTCGTATTCAATCGGGAGTGGATCCGAACGCTGGGCTGTAAACGTGAGGTTGATCTCGATACAGGGCCCATGCTCTGAGACGCACTCGAAGCCATCGTCAACGGGGTATACAACGGTGAACTACCCCTGCCTACTCGCCGCCTCCGGCGGCTCCTTGAGGCAGGGGCTTCCTGGTTCGACGACGCGCTTTGCAGACACAACCGCAGTGTCCACAGGGAGCGCAGTCTCCACAGGCGTTTCTTCGGAGTGACCCACTCCTAGATCGTTGCGTCCGCGAGAAAGAATATTCCACGCCGCGTTTGCGTCCCTGTCCGCCTCGAAGCCACAGGCAGGACAGGAGTGCTCACGCACCCACAGCGGTTTGTCGGTTTCGACACCACACACAGCGCACTCTTTGGTGGTTCCTTCGGGTTCAACCTCCACGAAGTGCGTGCCTTCGCGTTTGCACTTGTATGCAAGCAGATCGGTGAAGGTGTTCCACGCCGCCGACGCCGTGTTGCGGCTGTTGCCCGGTGATTCCAGCATTCTTTTCACGTCCAGGTCTTCGACAGCCACCAAGTCGTATTCACGAGCATAGTAGTTCGACAGTTTATGCAGGAAGTCACGCCGCTTGCGCTTGATTTGTTGGTGACACTCTGCGACCGTCTGCCGTTGTTTCTCCCAGTTGTTCGACCCATGCTCTTTCCGGGAGAGGTTCCGTTGCTCCCGTTCGAGTCTGTCACGTTCGTCCGAGAGGTCGAGTGAACCAACTGCTGTGCCGTCAGTGTCGTGGGCATACTTCAGAATCCCCACGTCGATGCCAACCATCTCGCCGGCGTCAACATCTTCCAGCGACGGTTTGGGCGGTTCATTCTTGTCGTCAACGGCGAAGGAGGCATACCACTCTCCAGTGGGTTCTTTCTTGAGCGTGACTTCCTTGACAGTCTCCTCATCTGGGATGTCCCGATGACGCTCAATCGGGATATCCGCGAGTTTCGACAGTGAGAGGACAGTCTGACCGTTCTTCTTGTCGAACTCGAAGCCAGACTGAACATACGTGAAACTGCGGAAGTCGCGTGGTGCCTTCCAGTTGAGACTCCCGACGTCGTAGCCTTTCTCTTTTAGCTCACCGAGTGCCGTAATACTGTCTTCGATCCGCATGATAGCGGCCTGAGCAACCGTCGAATACAGGTCGTTCAACTCGTCCCACCACTCTTTAAGATCGGTGAGTTGGTCGCGGACCTGTCGCACTCGTTGGTTGAGTGTTCCCGCAGACTCAGGAATCTCGTTAAATTCTCTGAGCGCGTGGTTGTAGAGTTGCCTACAGGTGTCCCGGTGGTAATCCAACAGCTCACGCTGTTCGGTGGTTGGCTTGAGCCGGAACCTGTAGGCATAGTGCATCGGTTACTCGGTTGGTTCTGATGTTCGGACAATCTTCACGTCTGCGCCACGCCAGTCTTTGGGAACGAGGACGTGTGCGCCGTTGCCGGTGGCTTTCACCTCGCCGTTGATGACTTCGTGGCCTTCGATTTCGTGTCTATCCATCACCAACGATTAAACAATGTTTCAACATAAGCGTATCGGTTCGTGGGCCTGTGGGCCAGCAACAAGCAGGCGTATGATAGATGATGACGGCGGTATATCCCCTCCCTACCGCGCTACTCGGCCTTCGGCCTGCGTTGCTTCTTGAGGAAGGGAGCATACCGCCTACAATCAGCTAAACCAGCGAATCTGAAAGCCAAAGTGGTCACACACATCTCTGACGACGGCAGCATCGCAATAGGGCGTGTGGACCCACAGTTCCCCGCCAGCGTACGCCTGATCCTTCACGCACCAGACTGCATCGAGGGAGCGGAGAAACTCCGCAGCGCGATTGTAGTGCGCTTCAGTCAGGCGATCCCACCAGTGGTACTCCTCGACGTCGTCAACGAGGAGCTGGAGGCAATCTCCACACACATCATACGCCCGCTCACCAAGGGAGACTTCGTGGAGTTTGTCGTACTGGGTGGTGTCACATGCATCGCACGGCGGGGAAGCACCACTGCACTGGCATCCGGAGGATGATCGCTGTTCGGTGTGGTTGGAACACCTGCTGTTTGCACTCCCTGGCTTCTGAGATTCGTTTGAGTCGGTATTCTCGGTCATTGGTATCTAACCGAGAACCGTCAGTCACGCCGTGTGACTGGGCTCTCGGCTAGAACCGAACCAACGATCGGCCACTCATCTATCGCCACAGAGAGCAGGTTGGTGTAAATAGTTTCTGTGGGTCCAACGCGATCATCGGCCAGCGTCCAGCTACCGACGAGAGCCGATATTGGAGAAATAAATCGTGTGCAACCGCATCTTGAAATGTGACTGCCGTGCCTGTGGGTAACACACCCTGACTAATTTTAATACAATTGCCACGATATTCCAGGCTGACGTCCGATACACCCCTCAAATCGAGAGAGTTCAACACGATGATCATCACTCGCCTCACCCCGCGGCGTGCTCGTTCTCGCTTAGCCGCGGGTCCCGTGTTCGGCGAGTGCCTACAAGATCAGCGTGCGAAGAGCCCGGGCGCAAACCGCCGGATCCACGCCGACTTCGAATACGAGAGTTCGACGCAATCCGGCGACGGCCGGACACTCTCACCCGCATAACTCGGCCCCCATACGGACTACCCGTCACGGGTCGGGGAACACGGGATTGCCGCCTGCCTGTGCCCAGTACTCGCTCAGGACACAGCCTGATGCGAGTGCGGGGTGCCAGGCTCGCGGCTGATTGGTTTCCGTTCGTTCGATACAGGAGCGAGCGGACTTCGTCCGCGCTGAGCGTACGGAAGTCGTTAGCCAACAGCTCCGCAGCGAGAGCTGCGGCTACGTCGAGCCCCGGAGTCTCCGCTGGCGAGGGACGCCGGACTTTGAATCCGGAGGTCGCCGGTTCGATTCCGGCCGGGGCGACATGCCGACGTGGTGTAATCCGGCGAGCATACGGCCCTGTCACGGCCGTGATCCGGGTTCAAATCCCGGCGTCGGCGTACCCGGGAGGCGAAGCCGACCGGGTGCTCGTCGGAACTGCGTTCCGACGGCGTGGATGCGTGGCGTGGCCACGTGGGGATACCCATCGAGGTAGGCAGCCCGTTGGTGCGATCAGCTGGATCGTTCCCACGATGCTGGGCCCAGCAGGGTCTGCAACCTACATGAGCCGGTGTGGTATTCCCGGGAACACCCGAAGTACGCCCCCGCGATGAGACGCGCAACCACGACTACTCGGTCGCGGTTGCGCAGTTGGAAAGTCGTACAGATAGATAATCAGCTGCCGAACGCTCGGCAGTCCCGTGAGCCGATGGTCCAGCGGACGACGATCTGTGCCTTGGGCGCACAGGACCGAGGTTCGAATCCGCGTCGGCTCACTGTGCCGCGACTGGGTAGTGGGGAACCCAGCGGCCTGCTACGCCGTGGCCGTCTGCTATCGGTCTCCCGGTTCGAATCCGGGTCGCGGCGTCATGACAACGAATGTCTGCCCCGCCTGCGAGGAGGAAGCGTTCCGTCACGTCCCGCTCGGTGAAACAACGTCTATCGACACGATTGGAAGCGTGGAAATCTGTGTCACCGAGGACGGCGCATACTTCCACGGAACGAGGTGACCGCCATCCATCCACTGGCGGACGATCCGTTCCAGACGAGGCCACCCCGCTCCAGTGGAGTAGCGGCCAAACTCACGGCCCTCTCACGGCCGAGCCCCCGGTTCGAATCCGGGCTGGAGCATTCTCCAACAGTCCGAGACCTCTCACTTCCAGCCGACGAGACTGAGGGGCGGACAGCTGTGGAGAACTGAGAGATGCCCATGAGTGGGTTCCCAATTGTGGTGCTGCGGGATAGGGTAATGGCAGTCCACGGGGCTCATATCCCCGAGGTCCAGGTTCGACTCCTGGTCCCGCAATGGAGGACAACAATGGGACTATTCGATACAGTCGAACTCTACGACGGCGTCCACCTACCGGAGTACCCCGAAGGGATTACACATAATCAAGGAGAACGCCCACGAGTTTACTCGTGGGATGAATCCAACAG
>NZ_QMDX01000014.1 GCF_007421925.1 Haloglomus irregulare | reverse complement strand
TCGCGAAGCTGCTTGAGTCGGTGGCGGTGGTCGTGGATATCGAAGGTCATCGTCCAGGGTCCACCATACGATCATGGCCGTCATTAACATCCGGCCGGGGGGCGCCCGATCCCGCTATTCCCATCCTGCGCAGGGTGTGTACTCTGTGAAGCTGCGTGATGATCCGGATATTGAACCGGTCCGGGAGCGGGTGAAGGAGGCAGGCGACTTCCCGCTGCTGTCGCGGGGGCCCGGTCTCCCTGCGGACTAGTGTATTGCGCAGTGAGAAACACGTCGAAACCGCTATTCATTATCCCTAAATAATCAAAATATGTCGAAGCTGTCCCTGATAAGTATACTACTGGGGGTTATGCTGCTCGGAGCTGCTGGATACATGGCATACTCCCAACAGCAAAGCATCTCATCGGGAGTACAGGTTGAGGCCACCGTAGAGAGCAAAGATATCACCTATTCCTCGGACAAAGGAGGTAGGTACACACCCCACGTTACGTACAGCTACGCGTACAACGGAACACAGTACACTTCTGGGAACATCAGACCGGGGACAGGAACGAAAACGTCCAACACAAGGACTGCCGCCGAAAACAGAATTGACCAGTACAATGTCGGGGAGACAACCACGGCCTATGTTGTGCGAGGGTCGCCCTCGAAATCGTATCTTGAAAGGAAGAGTAACCCGCTGCCAATTATGACCAACCCTCTGCCCGCCATAATAGGCGTCTTAGGCCTGGCCTTTGTCGGGTTACCAGTCTACAAATCCGCGGCTTCGTAATTGCGAACTGCTCTGCCGAGGTGACGCCTATTCACTCAGATGCTGAATCTATACTATCTGCTCTGCTCCACGTCTCAAATGTGATTCGGAACGAGGTCATCACATTCTGAGGTCGGGTTCATTTATGAGTGGCACGTACCGGCCCATTTGAGCGGCACTGATTCCCACACCTTACGATGGCTGATGCGCGCCCTGTATGCAGCACGGGCGCTCTGGACTGTCATCCACGGAACGTTCGAACATCCATCCAGCAGACACCAGGATTCAGTCCGCGCGGACGTGCGGATACTGTATCGGTCGAAGCGCGCCGGTACGGGACCGTTCCGCGAGCTCGGGGGAAACCGCGCACCTGACCGCTTCGAGTTGCCCGACGGACGGGACAGCGTGTCGAAGCCCGGCGTCGATTACCTCGGCGACGGCATCACGATCGAGGGCGCTTTTCGCCTGGTCGAGCAGCTTCTCCCGGTCCCCGGTCGCGGGGGGAGTGATGCGATCACGTGTCACAGGAGGCCGTGAACACGGAACCCAGAAACGATCGCTGAACCGAGAGCACACCCACCCATCGCGATTGCCGCGAGTAACTCGACAGCCATCTGCGTATACCGGGAGCCAAGCACCGAACTCGGCGCCGTCCCGGTCGCGCCCGAGACCACGGGTTGTGAACACCGTCTACGGGGGGTTGCGAACGCTCGATGTGAACATATCCGGAGTCTCGCCGCGGAGCTGTAACATCGCGGTGGGGGCCGTGTCCCCAAAATCAGTTGACCGGGACTTCGAACGAATCACTGCACGGAGTCTACTTATGTAAACCAGATTTCGTGTGGCAGAGGTGGGAGGCGCTTCCGCCGACGCGCGACCCTGGGGGATTCGAGATTATGTGACTAATGAGAGATCGTTATACACGATGTCTCTGGACTCATCGTCTCCCCCTGCAACGGTATGAATCGACTCTGGTTCATATCCGGAGGGCAGACCTTCTCCGGGAAACGACGGAACTGGACCCTCGCACACTCACCACTCGGGTGCGTAGTCGGGGTCGAAGAAACGCTCCGTCCGCTCGATACCGTCGATAGTTGCCACGTCCCCATCGGACAACTCAATCTCACGTGCGGCCATATTATCACGGAGATGCTCCTCGCTCGTGGCCTTCGGCACGGCGGCGACGCCTTTCTCGCGGAGCCACGCAAGGGTGACGCGCGGGACGCTTACCCCGTGCCTCTCGGCGACTGTCTCCAGTTCCGGGATGTCGAACACCGACTCGTGAGCCAGCGGCGCGTACGCGACCACGTCGACGCCACGGTCGGCACACCGTTTTCGGAGCTCAACCTGTGGGAGTAGCGGATGCAGCTCGACCTGGTTCGCGACGATGTCCGGGTCGACGTTCAGGGCCGTCTCGAGGTGGCGTGGTTCGTAGTTGCTGACGCCGACACCGCCGAGCAGTCCGTCGTCGCGAAGGGCGGCGAGCGTGCCGTGGACCAGTTCGAGGTCGTAGTCGGCGGGCCAGTGGACGTACATGAGATCGACCGCGTCGACGTCGAGGCGGTCGAGACACCCTTCCACGGCGGCACGGATGGACGCTCGCGTCGCGTCGTCGGTCCTCCGAGGGTGGAGGATTTTTGTTGCGAGGTATACTGACGCGCGGGGGATGTCCGCGGCGGCGATACCGGCACCGACGGGACGCTCGTTGTCATACAACTCAGCAGTGTCGACGTGCCGGTAGCCGAGTTCAAGCGCGGTCCGGACGCTCTCGCGACACTGGTCGAAATCGGTGTTCTGCCAGGTTCCGAGGCCGAGACGCGGGACCGGCGAATCAGTGACCATACAGGGGTGGCTGGTAGGCAAAATAAAGAGTGTGCCGGCAGAGGTCGTGGTGGGCGGTGGGCATCGATGTCATCGAACGGCATCCCGAGTCCGGTGATCGGTTAATCAAGGTCCCGACTGAGGATTGTCTTGCCGAGGCCTGACCACCTCGGCTGAGTAATGCGGGGTATGGTCTTTCGCTCGTGCTCTTGGGCACACTGTATAAAGCGATATCTCCGACGTCCGTAAACAACTACTGGACGATCGCACTACTATCGGGAATAAAAAGCGGAGACAGGGGGGGCACCCGAAGCGGGGCATATCCGGACGGATATGTAAAATCGATTAAAAGAAATGGCTCTCCGGGCGTCTTGCCGCTACCGGGCCGTCACTCGGTGAGCAGCTTTCCAGCCTTCGAGGTTGTGGCATCGCCACGATTGGATCACTTGACAAGCATCTCCTGGAACTCCGCTGCGTCGTGGCCATCCTGAACCCGGGCGGAACAGCCCTCGAGCAGCAGCTCGCGAATCGTCGGGTAGTGGTCGGCCTTCAGGTCCGAGAGGATGGTCTCGATGCGGACACGCACGCGGCCCCCCCTCTTTCGACTACACTGCCTCGACGGCGTACTCGTTGCGCTGCTACTGGAACGTCGAGGATTCGGCACGCTGTCAATCCATTGTAACGGGGGGCTCGCCCGACCGGCAGCATTCCGGATGTGGTGCTCAGTACTCAAGAACGATGTTTCCGGGCAGGTCATCGGGCCCTAGCGGCGGTCTGGCGTCGGTCACACCGTCCCGTTACTGTGTTCGCGCAAGAGCATAACATCGGGCACCCGCGTCCGTCTCCCGACGGGCAGTGTCGTGGGGCCAGTGGCTCGGGTACGCGCAAGGCCGCCTTGCCAGCAAACGCCGACCCCGTAGGCCTGTTTCTGATGGCATAGCTAATCGAGTGTAACGATGGATTCGGGCATCACCGGCCCTCCGGAGGCAGTCGTCCGACGAGCGGTCGCGGAGACCGGAAACGGCGATACAACGGACTGTCCGCCACGCGCCAGTAGTATCCCAGCTGTGAGGGGTCAGTTGTCGCCACCCGGGAGTGTCCACGCTGTGGCTACCGGACGACAGCAGCCGACGCCGGCTACTAACACCCCGTGACGGGCTCAGCCTGGAGCGCCCCGCCGCCGGGTCTCACTCACGGGCGACGCCGCCATCCGGGCTGGGTGACGGGTCGCTGTCAGGAGGGTGGTCCGGCGACGCCGGCGCATCAGCCGCCGTTCCGGTTGGGTCGTCAGCCGGGCCGTCGCCGGCCGAATCCGGGGGGTCAGTCCCGGGGTCGACGCCGGACGGCTGAATTGGAACTCCCCCGACCAGTTCCGGCAGGACCAGGTCCGCGAAGTGGTAGACGAAGACAAGCACCAGCGGTCCGAGGAAGATGCCGTACCAGCCGAATAGAAGCGGGCCAAAAATGTAGGCGAACATGACGAGGCCGACGTGAAGATTCCGGCCGGAGACGTATGGCCGGAGCAGCAGGTCGGGGATAGTGTCGACCACGACGAAGGCGAGGGCGGTAAACAGGACGGGGAACCAGAGTGGGGCATTGTTCAGGACGGTGACCCCGAACAGGTATGCCGCGACGGGCACGTAGACCAGTTTCATGCCGACGACAGGGACGAGACTGGCAGCGCCCGCGAGCAGGCCGAGCAGCGCCGGGTAGGGGACGCCGCTGCCGGCCGGGGCAATCAGGTTGACCAGCGAGAAGGCGAGAGCGCCGATCCCGGCCGTGAAAACGGCGTTGAGCAGATTGCCAGTGAAAACGCTGTGGAGGTCATCGTCCACGCGGGCGACAAAAGCCACGAGCACACCCTCGTCGTCGCCGAAGCGCCTGATGACCCACCGCGTCAGCCGGGGACCGTCCTTGAGCATATAGAATGCGGCGGCAAAGACGATGAACAGGTGGAGCAGCCCGTTTCCAGCAGTGCCCAGCGAACTTAGCGCCGAGTCGAGTGCTGTCTCCAGCGTCCGCCGGGCACTGGGGTCGGAGAGCACCGTCGCCGGGTCCGCAACAATATCCGAGAACTCAAGATACGGACCGAGCGCGTCCTCAAAAAGACCGAGGTCGGCCGTGTCGCGAACCCGGTTGAACTCCTGAAGACCGATGGCCACCGCGTAGGCGACGAGCAACAGGACAGGGAGCGTGAGCGCCAGCAGCGCCAGGGCGGCGGCCACCGACTTCGACCGGACACGACGCAGTATCCGAGTGTAGAACGGGCGCGTCCCGTAGTAGACGAACACCGCAAGCACCAGCGTCCCGATGAACGAGTAGGCGACGAAGGTAAGACCGAACGCTAGTACGGCGCCCACAGCCCACCACGCGGCTCGTGACTTGGTGGGAAGTCTCATACCCGCTATTAATTGTTCGTCCGCAAGAAAGTCTCGGTGTGGCGGCTCCGCCGGGCAGCAAAATAATTACTAGAGAACTCGTATAATTCAAATGTCCTCGATTAAATAATAACTAAACAAAGTCATCCACAATGCTGCTCCAAGCAGGACGTGCTCGGCGACGGCGGCGGTCACGCTCAGGCCGGAATCGTGCTCGTTGGTGACCCAGCAGGCGAAGCGGCCGGGCTTGCCATTGCTGGCGCCCCGATGCTGGTCGCGATTGCATCCATGAGCCTGTGGGCGGTATTGCTGACCGTCGCCGGCTGAGTTACTTCCGGGTCGGTTAGTCGGGGTCGTGCCGGGCGGCCTCCGTCGGCGCGCCGTCGCGAGGAGGCCGGTCCCGCGGTCGAAAAGTGGGGTTCGCGCCCGCCGATAGCGGCTCCAGCCGGGCGCTCGGTGTCAGTCCTCCGGTTCGCGGGCCTCGCAGCGCTTTGGGGGTGACGACCCCCCCGCATCAGTCTCCAACGAAACCGTCGCTCAGGTACGCGGCACCAAAGAAAATCAGAGCCGCTATCAGCCCGGCTGCAGCAGCTGTCTGAACGGCCTGCCCGATGGGCTCGTCCCCGGGAAATACTGCAGCTCCTCCGGTTCCCAGGCTCGCGTCGAGAATCATGACAGCGCGCTCTTTCATACGTTCGCTACATACTGGCGATTCCTGATCCCCTGAATACGATTTGATGCCTGAGATTTCCAGATGGCGCTCATAGAATCGAGGTGCCAGCTGCAGTCGGGTAGATTTCCCCGGGCTGGTGGGCATGGACTGTACTGGCTGCCCATCTGGGCGAGTCATCGATTGTTTATTTCGAGTGCTCCCGTGGGCGAACATGTAGGATGCCGCTGGCGACGGTCGCGTCTCCACGTAGGAGCAGTCGCTTGACCGAGGCGCGCGCGGAACTGTACGGACTGTAGCCACGTCGACGTCTCGACGAGATCACTCTGCAGAGTTCCGATTAAAAATGCGTCTGAAACCATCTCCGACGACATTTCGAAGCGGATTGAGGAGACTTCAACCCGTCGAAGGTGCGTCTGGAATTTCGGAGTCGCGTAGCTGGCTGAAGTTGACACGTTCCAGATGCACCTTTGAGGGGTTGAAGCTCCGAGAAAAGCGTTGGCGCACGCCCGCGGTGGCGGTTCCAGATGCACCTTCGAGGGGCTGAAGCATCGACCGTTGCCTCAACGCGATCGAGGACGGAGGTCCAGACCCACCTTTGCGCTGCTGTGGCGGTCGTGACTGAGGCTACAGCGGTCGGTGGTGGGGCTGCTCGCGCTCGGTGGTCTGATAGATGCTCTCCCCGTCCTCGCACAGCTTTCCGATGATGTGATCCGCTGTATCGCCGTCGAGCCCCCGTTCTTTCGCCAGCGAGATGATCTCATTGTGCGGTGCGCCGAGCTCGTATTCGTGATGAATCTCACGAACGATAGCCGTCACCAGTCGGAAATCCTGTCGCTGTGAGGAGTTCGTCTCGATCTCTACCCGGTCGGCGTCGAATTCGCCCGTCTCCGGGTTCCGACATCTCGTAGGGTCTGATGCGGCAGTTCGATGGCTGTTTGGGCATCCTCAACAGTCACCTCATCGGACAGTCGGACGCGCGCTCGCCTCCACGAAGCGGACCAACGCCTCCAGTTTCCGGGCTGTAATCGGTACCGGCGCGTCACCGACTCCGGCCCCGTAGGCCCCCAACCTTTCACAGCAGTGGGGGTGGCCGGCCCCGAACCGTGTGGCCACGACTGCTTACATCGTTGTAAGCAGGGACCACCGGACGATGTAAGCAGTCGGTGGTGCTGAATCACTTGCTTTGCGGGTCTCGGTACCCGGAAGGAAGACTCGCGGAAGGTTACCCGCGGCTAATCGAGAGAGAAAAGAAGTTATTTATAGAGATTTAGGAGCGTAACTTTCCCATCGTGTTCGACCATCTCCCGTCGTGGTCGTGGCGCTTACACTCCCCCACACATCCCTGCTTACAACGTCGTAAACAGATGGGTCAGTCATCGGCTACCTCCGCGGCGAGCAGATCGTCCATCTCCGAGCTGGCGTCGGCAAGGTCCTCGGAGCCGTCCGGCTCGTCATCGGTGGCGACGGCCTCGATCGCCTCGATGGTCTCGACGACGGTGCTGAGATACTCGCGCCAGTCGGCCTCGTCGACGGCGAGGACGTAGCCGTCCTCGTTCCGGAACCGGAACAGGCCGTGGGCGCACTCTGCCCAGTCCTCGCACGCACAATCGTGGCGGTTCGCGCCACGGACCATCCGGCCGAAGACGCGGCGCACCGTGATACTGCGGCCGCTCTGTGGCAACGAGTCCTCGGCCGCGATGATCTCCCGGGCACGGTCGCTCGACAGTTTCAGGACGCCCTGGTCGGCGGCCACGCCCGTCTCGGCGCTGTTGGGCCGGGTCTTATCGATGAACCGAGCGAAGAGCTTCGCGGCCCGGCGACGGTTGGCCTCGGTCGGGAACTGTTCAGTGTGCCCTTCGCGGATGTCGATCCAGTCGGCGTGGATCTCGAGGAGCGCGTCCCTGACCTCCGGCGTGATGCCACTCTCGGTCGGTCCGTCAGCATCGAGGCGTCGCTCGTTCGTCTTCGACCGCTCGACGGCTGTCTAGAGAATCGTCCCGATCGGCTGACCGGTGAAGTAGAAATCCTCGAGCCCCGGTGGCTCGTCCTCGTTGGCCGGTCGGACATCGAAGTGCTGGACGACGGCTTCGAGCTCGGCGACGCGCTCTTCCAACTCCTCGCAGCAATCGCAAATCAGACGCTCACCTCGCCGTTCTCAGTGCACGCGACGCTGGGTGTCGCCTCACTCCCGTCCAGCGGCTTGAACTGCGGCACGGCCGCGTCGTGTCGCAGCTCGCGGAGCGTGCGGCCGCGCGGGTCATCGTTCGGGAGCCGGAGCGCCGTCTTCGCGTCCCGCGAGAGCCCGCAGTGAGGGCAGCCCGATCGGTGGTTCCAGTGGGCGAACGGAAGGGACCAGCCGCCACAGCCCGGACACGGCTCCCAGAACCGCTCACACTCGGGGCACCGATGCCGGTCGCCCACGTCGTCGCGGATGATGAGTGTCGGCGCGATGCTGACGCCACACTCGCAGTCGATCATCGACGATCAACCCCCGTGACGAAGCGGTCGGTCCGGCAGTGCGGGCAGCCGTCGGCGGTCTCGGGAGCGACCCGGCCACACCGACAGCACTCCCGGCGAGGCTGGTAGGTGATCGACGACCACCCGCATCGGTAGTGGTCTCGTCGCGGACGAGATTCTTCCCGCACTTCGAGCAACGGTAGGCCTGCTCGGACTCAGAGCCACACACGGAACAGGTAACCGCCCGATTCACGCCCTGACACCCCTATTTCCGGGCACGGGGCTACACTTTTTAGATATGCATGTAAATAATCTGATGAGTGCCCGGGGCGGGCTCCGAACCCGCGATCTCCGCATGTCTCAGGTGGGGGCTGGCTGGCCCCCGACACGCGGGGCGACGCCGTGGTGTTACCCTATGAGTGCGGCGCTATGTCCAACTAAGCCACCCGGGCGCGGTTTGAAGTAGCCGGGTCGGCCTCTTGAACGTTCTTGTTCGCCGTCCCCCGGCCGTCGGTCGGGCCCGGGACAACGGGCGACTCCCGGGGGTTACCCCCGGATTTATACCGAATCCGCGGGAGGCCGGCACATGGACGTTCCGGACCTCGTGACCGACGCGCTGGACGGGCAGTCGGTGCTGGCGTCGGTCGGTATCGGCGGCGACGACGGCGTCTTCGTCACCCCCGGGCGGACGCTCGTCTACCGGGGTGACGGCCTCCTCAGCGACGAGTCCGTCGAGACCTACGACCACGGCTTCGACCGGCTGGAGCTCTCGGACGGACGTCGGCGGAGCAGCTTCACCCTCCACTACTACGACCGCGAGGAGTCGTTCGCGGTCGGGTCGAACCACACGCAGGAGGTGTTCCGGACGGTGCTGGCGGCGCATCTCCGCGCGACCGACGCGCTGGCCACGGACGAACGGGTCCGCGGCGTCTTCCGCTTCAACGAACTCACGCTCGTCGTCGGGACCGAACGCCTCCTCAAGCACGTCGGCGGCGCGGTCTGGTCGGCCGACTACGACGCCCACCCGTACACCGACCTCACGCGCCTGGCCTTCGAGGAGGGTGGCCACGCGATGCAGGTCATCGTCGCGATCGAGGGGGCCCCCGAGCGCATCAAGGTGCCCAACGACCGCGCCGCGGAGGTCCGCCGCACGGTCGAGGCGGTCGTCCTCGACTTCCACGGGGCCGACTCCGTGGACGCGCTCAACGAGACGCTCGCCCCCGAGGAGGAGCCCGAGGAGGCCGCCGAGCCCGACTACGCCGACAGCGGCATCGACTCCCTCATCGACGACGGCTCGGGCGGCAGTGGGGCCGCCGCTGGCGACAGCTTCGAGACGGAACCGTCGACCGAGCCGGCCGACCACGAGGGGGCCGACGGAGGCGACGTGGTGGCCGACAGCCCGGGTGTCGAGGATGGCCTCGTCACCGCCAGCGACGAGGAGGTCCTCGCGCGGCTGGACGAGCTGGAGGCGAGGGTCGAGGCGCAGACGGAACTCATCGAGCGCCAGCAGGAGACCATCGAGCAGCTCGTCGACGAACTCCGCCGCGGTCGGTAGCCGTCCTCAGTCCCGCCGACCCGTGACCGTCTCGATACACGAGGAGCCGAAGGGGCCCAGCTCACCCGCCTCCAGCCGGATGAAATGGCCGACCGAGAGGGGTTTACCGCAGCGTTCGCACTCGTAGTCACCGGGGCGCTCGACGACCTCGCTCTCGAAGGTGAGAAAGCGGCCGCTGGAGGGTTTCACCGCGTCGCCGTCGCGCTCGATGATGCCGCGCTTCTCGGCCTCCTCGATGATGGCCCGCGTCGTCGCGGGCTGCGTCGAAACCGTCTCGATGCGGTCCATCAGTTCCGCCAGCGACAGCTCCGCGTGCTCCAGCCGCTCCAGCAGCTGGACCCCCAGCTCCACCGGGTCGGGGCGGTCGGCCTCGCCCGCGTCACCGGGCCGCCGATCCGAGGCCATACCCAAGGGCACGGCCGGCGCGGAGGAAAAGCTATCGCCACGGGCGACCCGCACCGACGCGGCGCCGCGGGGTCGACGCCGCCGGAGCCGAGCCCGACCGCCGCGCCGACGGCGGATTCGGGGACGGACTCTAGATGAATCCTAGTAGAACCTCGCCCGGAGGACGACCGGAACCTGAAAAACGGGTATACATGTCCTGCTCGCGTATGTAGCCATGCAACGGGACGATATCCCCGCGGCGGTCCGGTCACGGCTGCCGGGCGTCGTCGTCGCCCTGGCGGCCGGTGGCGCCGCTGTCGCCGGATCGTACGCCGCCGCCGGGTTCACGCCCGCCTACGTGGTCGCCCCCGTCGACGGGGCCATCGCGCAGTACATCCCGGGGGTGTTCATCACCTTCGCCATCCTAGTGCTGGGCGACCTCGGCGCGAAACTGAGCCTCCTGAGCGCGACCGTCCTGTCGATGGGCCTGCTCGGCACCCTGGCGGGCCTCGGACGGGCCATCGCCGAGGAGGCCGGCGTCCAGCCGCTCGCCGGCCCGCTCGCCGGGGTTCCGGTCTGGGGTGCGGTGGCCGCCCTAACCGGTCGGCCGGTGCTCGCGCTCGGCGCGGGGGTCGGCGCGCTGTTCGTCGTCGGTATCGCGAGCCTCGCGGGGCGCGTCGGAACGGACGACGTCGCCGCCGCCGACCGACGGCGCGTGGTGGGCGGCGTCGCGAGCCTGACCGGGCTCGGCGCCGTCGGCTGGCTGCTTGGAAGCCGTGGCGGGGCGACGGGGTCGGCGTCGGAGGACGCCCCCAACGCCGCGACCGGTGACGGGGACGGTGACGTGAACGAGGCCACCATGCAGGCGCTCGCCGAGGCCGACGAGAAGAGCTTCGACATCGACGGGCTGGAGCCGCTCGTCAGCGAGCGGTTCTACGTCGTCGACACCAGCTCCGTCCACCCTCAGACCGCGCCAGACGACTGGTCGCTGTCGATCACTGGCGCCGTCGACTCGGCGGCGCGTTTCGACTTCGACGACATCACCGAGCGGGAGGCCGTCCGGGAGTTCTCGACGCTGCGCTGTGTCGGCGAGAGACTCAACGGCAAGAAGACCGACACCGCGCTCTGGACCGGCGTCCGCGTCGGCGACCTCCTGGAGGCGGCCGACGTCCCCGACCGGTGCTGCGTAATGGCCCGGGCCGAGGACGGGTTCTACGAGGAGTTCCCCGTCGACGCGCTCCGGGAGGCGCTGCTGGTCTACCGGATGAACGGGAAGCCGCTCCCCCGCGACCACGGCGCGCCCGCCCGGCTCGTCGTGCCCGGGCACTGGGGCGAGATCCACGTCAAGTGGGTGAACGAGCTGGAGATCCTCGACGAGCCCGCGGAGGGCTACTGGGAGGAGAAGGGCTGGCACGGCACCGGCCCCGTGAACACTATTGCGAAGCTGTACGTGACGGAGGACATGGACGACGGCCGCAAGCGGCTCGCCGGGCACGCGTACGCCGGCACCCGGGGTATCTCGGCGGTCGAGGTGTCGGCCGACGGCGGCGACACCTGGAACGAGGCCGAGTTGAGCGAGCCGCTCCCGGGGCGGGCGGTCTGGCGCCAGTGGAAGTACGCGTACGAGCCACCGGGCGGGAGCCACGAGGTCGTCGTCCGGGCCATCGACGGCGAGGGCACCCTCCAGCCCGAGGCGGACTCGGGCCCCTACCCCAGCGGCGCGAGCGGCTGGGTCTCCCAGGAGGTGTCCTGAGTTGGAGGAGTCGCTCTGGTATCTGCTCGCCGGGACGCGGGGCAGCGAGAACCGGGCCCGCATCGTCCGGACGCTCGACGAGCAGCCACGCAACGCCAACCGCCTCTCCGAGGCCATCGACCTCGACTACAACACCGTCCGGCACCACCTCGACACCCTCCGGGAGCACGAGGTCGTGGTCCGGAGCGGTGACGGCTACGGCGCCGTCTACCGGCTCTCCGACCGGTTCGAGGCGAACCGCGAGATCTACGAGCGCGTCGTCGAGACCGTCGAGTACTCGCACACCGGCGGGAGCGGGGGTGGCACGCCGGAGGGCGCCGAGTGATCCCGCCGATGGCGATGGCCTCCATGGAGCTGTGGCTGCTCGCGGCGACCGGCGTCTCCATCCTGAACGCCGTGATGCTGGGGACGCTGACGACGGTCTGGGTCCGGAACTACCGGACCTTCGGCACGCCGATGACCGCCGGGCTCGCCGCCTTCGGCGCCCTCCTGCTCGCCGAGAACCTCGTCGCCGTCTACTTCTACCTCTCCACGCGGATGCTCTACTCCGGCGACCCCGTCGCGCAAAAGACGGTCGTGGTCCTGCGGACGCTGGAGCTCCTCGCGGTGGGGTTCCTGACCTACGTGACGATGCAGTAGGCTTCGGGTGTTGTTTCCGGCGCTCTTGCACTCTCCCACGACTACCGTGACGGCGGAGACATCTCCGAAGCCCTCGCCCTTCGATTCCGCCGGGAGCATGATCTGTCGGGGCTCGCGGCGCGCCTGCCCCTCCACGGGTTCCCGCGGTGGTTCGAGAGAGCTTCGCCCTCTCGTCATACCGAGGGAACGAGGTTCCCTCGTAGCTCGCGGAGCTTCGCTCCGCTCACTCCTGAAGATCCCCGATCTTCGGAGACGGCGAGGCCCGGATGGTCGAGCGGACGGGGGCTCTCGACAGGACTCTGTATAGAACGAGTCGGGGAATACATCAAGGGATGATTCGAACACATATGAATCGCGTTCGGACGGGGAGTCGCAAATCGTGGACTAACACCCGGAACCACTCGAACACCCTACCCCACACGCTCCGCACGAACGCGGGCGGAAAACGTATACCGACCCTCCCGCACACCCCGGACGTGCAGCGCGCGACCCGGCGACAGCTGTTCGGCGCGGCCCTGTTCGGGGGGGTCGTCCTCGCGGGGGCACTGCTGACGTCCCCGGACGCCGCCATCACGCGGCTCCACGCCCTCGCGGCCCGGCCGGCGCTGTTCGCGCCCGCGCTGCTGGCGGGCTACCTGCTCCGGCCGCTGGTCGCCTGGCCCATCAGCGTCCTCTCCGTCCTGCTGGGCTTCCTCTACGGCCCCGTCGCGGTTCCGGTCGCGCTCGCCGGCGCCGTCCTCACGTGCACGCCCGCCTACCTGCTCGCGCGCCGGACCGGCGAGGCGGGGCTGTTCGGCCGTGCCGGCGACGCCGGCCGCGGCTTCTTCGCGGCCACCGGCGACGTGCGGGGCCTGACCGGCCTCCGGCTCATGCCCCTGCCGCCGGACCCCGTCTCCTACGGCGCCGGCCTCTCCGGGCTCTCGCCCGGCCGGTTCGTCCTCGGCACCGCCCTCGGCGAGTGCCCGTGGGTCGTGACGGGGGTCCTGCTGGGGGCGTCGCTGGAGACGCTCACCGTCGACGGCGTCGGCGCCGGGCTCCCGCTCGTCGTCGCACTGGCGGCGCTGGCCGTCCTCGTGCTCGGCGGGCCGCTCTACCGGCGGTGGCGCGAGCGGCGTGGGGAGTCGACGGGCTACTGAGCAGCCCCCTCGTCCCACGCCGTCTCGACGACGTCGAGGCTCTCGTCCACCGTCAGCGCGACCGACTCCCCACCCAGGTCGAACGTGTACGTCGCGCGGAGCGGGTCCGCCGCGTGGACCGTCTCCTCGTACGCGCCGTGGACCTGCTCGACGGCATGGACGTCGTCCGGGGCGATCGGGTTGTGGCCGTTCGCGGCGAGCAGCGCCAACAGGTCCGTCCGCGCCGCCAGTGCCACCACGGGCTCCCCGCCGGCGACGAGGATGCAGTTCGTGCAGGCCACCCGGACCCCGACCGTGTACCGGCCGCCACAGGTCGGGCACGGTCCCCCGTCGGACTCGTGGTCCTCGCAGACCACCGGCTCCCACTCGACGGCGCCGGAACACCGTGGGCAGACGCCGGCGGACAGCGAGAGGATCTCCAACTCCCCCCACGTCCAGGCCGCCCGGAGGGTCTCGGTCGGGGAACGGCCACGCACGCCGGCCGGCGGCAGCGGGTTCCGGCCGAGGTATCCCTCGACCTCCTCGATGGGCATCCCGCTCTCCCGATACCGCCGGCCGTACCGGCCGGCACACCCGGTGCAGAACTGCTCCACCGACCCGTCGCGCCACCGGACCCTCGTGGCGGCCCCGCAGTACGGGCACGGCTCCTCGACCTCGGTCATGGGAAGTTCCGGCTGCTCGGTCACCGCCCCGGAGCGCACCGCCTCGGCGACCCGGCGGCCGGCCGGTGCCAGCCGGTAGCCGCCGTCGACCCGTTCGACGAAGTGGCCGACCATCCGGTCGAGGTGGTAGTTGAACCCGCCGGAGTCGTCGGCGTCGCTTCGCGCGTACAGCTCGGAGAACGGGACCGGCGTGTCGAGGTCGCCCAGCGCCCGGAGGATCCCCATCCGGGTCTCGTCCCCCAGCACCGCGAACGCCTCGTCCGGGGCGAGTCGGTCGGCGTCGCTACCGCCGTCGGTCGCGTCGTCGGGGGGCATACCACACGGCTGGGGCGCCGGGCCTAAACGCCCACGCCCGGCTTGTCCACACGACGCACACGGGCCTACCTGAACGGGTCGCTGCAGTCGATGATCGGGCCGTGCTGCGGGCAGACGTACTTGCAGTGGCGCTTGTAGAGGTCGGCCTCGCAGGTCGGACAGGTCGGCGGCCCGCTCATACTACCGCTTGCGTGGCGTGGCACCTCAATCCGGCGACTGCGGCGGGGAGACTCGCCGTTCTACCTGAGAACGTGTCGAACAACCCGGGTAGGATCGTGGGTCGGCCCTAACCCGCCGATCCGAAGCGAAAACGGGTACAGAGCGGAAAACGGCGGCCTACCTCAGCACTCCGACCAGCCGCAGGACTCGCAGGTCTTGCAGCCCTCGGAGAAGTAGAGGTTCATGCCGCCACAGTCGGGGCACTCGGGGCTCTCGCCGGCCTCGATGAGCGACTGGGTGTCGCCCTGGTCTGCTCGGCGGGCGCCGGCGCCGCCGTCCGTCTCGGGTTCCGGCGTCGGCGGCTCGGGCGTCGCCGTGGTGTCGGCGGTCGCGCCCGACGGGCCGTCGGCTTCGACGGCCTCGTCCAGCGAGGTCTGCTTGGGGTACGGCTTGTCGATCTCGTCCTGGATGTAGCGGTTCAGCGCCGTCCCGATGGCGTCCGGGATGGAGTTGATCTGCTCGCCCTTGTCCCAGGCGACCTTCGGGCTGCGCGTCCCCCGGAGTTCGTCGACGATCTCCTCGGGGGCGACGCCGGCCCGGAGCGCGGTGGAGATGACCTTCCCCAGCGCCTCGGTGAAGGAGTTGGTGTAGCCGCCGGAGTGACCGATGTTGGCGAAGACCTCGAACGGCCGGCCCGTCTCCGGGTCCTCGTTGATGGTGACGTACAGCTTCCCGTAACCGGTCTTCACGCGCTGGCTGACGCCGTGTAGCGTGTCCGGCCGGGGCTGGAGCTCGCCCGTCGCGTTGCCGGCCTCCTCCAGCAGGCTCGCGACGTCGGCCTCGACCTGGGCCCGGACCTCGTCGTTGTCGAGGAAGGCCTCCAGGCCGCCGAACGCCTCGTCGACCTGCTCGAGGATGGCCGCCGCGGCCTCGGACTCGTCCATCTCCGAGAACTCGGTGTTGTCCGCACGCGTCGTGAGAACCTGCTTCGAGCGGGTGCCGTCGCGGTAGACGGTGACGCCCTTCCCGCCGTTCTCGTAGATGTAGCGGTAGACCTCGTCCATGTCCTCCTTGCTGGCGGAGTTGGGGAAGTTACAGGTCTTCGAGATGGCGGAGTCGACGCCGGCCTGGCAGGCACACTGCACGCCGGCGTGGTCCTTCCCGGAGAGGTCGGAGGTGACGACGAACAGCTCGCCGATGGCCGTCGGGACCGTTTCCAGCCCCTCGACGCCGTCGAACTCGTTGGCGGCCATCTGCTCCTTGGCCTCCGCCTGCACCGCGTCGACGTCGATGTCGTTGGCCTCCAGGGTCCGGAGGAAGTAGTCGTCGAACTCGACGAGCATCTCGTCGCCCTGGACGTCGTCGGAGACGTTCTTGTAGTAGGCGACGTTGTAGATGGGCTCGCAGCCGCCGGTCGTGTTCCCGACCATCGAGGTGGTGCCGGTCGGCGCGATGGTCGTGGTGTTGTGATTCCGGATGTGGAACCCGTCGGCCCACTCGTCGGCGTCGAGGCCGGTGTGGTGCTCGAACCAGTCGCGGTACTCGGTCGGGTTCGCGTACTTGGAGTTGTCCCACTCCGCGAAGGTGCCGCGCTCCTCGGCGAGTTCGTGGCTGGCCCACTTCGAGCCGTGGTTGATCTTCCGCATCACCTGGCGGGCGATCTCGTTGCCCTCCTCGCTGCCGTAGCGGACCCCGAGCTGGATGTAGAGCTGCGCCAGGCCCATGATCCCCAGGCCGATCTTCCGCATCTCCCGGACCTTCGCCTCGATCTCCGGGACGGGGAAGTCGCTCATCGTGACGACGTTCTCCAGGAAGCGGGTGCCCAGCTCGATGCGGCGCTCGAACTCGCCGATGTCGAGCGCGTTCTCCAGGAAGGCCTCGACGGACGCCTCCAGAGATTCGTTATCCGGCCGATCGTCTTTGAAGACTCGCCAGTCCGGCGAGTCGTGGGCGGCCAGCGTCGAGAGGTTGATGTGGCCGAGGTTGCAGGCCTCATATTCTTCCAACGGCTGTTCCCCGCAGTTGTGGACAACGAGGCCGTCAGCGACGAAGGAATGCGTGTCGGGTTCGGTCAGGTCGTAGACCTCCTCGTGACCGTCGGCCTCAACGGCCTCGACGGTCGCCTCGAACCGTTCACTGTATGGACCGCAGTCGTATGAATCGAGCCGCTCGTCGAGCGCCTCGCTCTTGGAGTCGAGCAGGAACCCGATCTCCTCGCTAAACCGGGCGAGATTGTCCTTCGCGATGACGAGGTCGTGCTGGGCTCGCGTCTCGTACTTCTCCGTACCGCCGTTCCCGTCGGGGAGCTCCCGCGCTCCGGCCTCGCGGCGGTTCTCGTACACCGTGCTGGCGATACCGAAGTTGAGCAGCAGTTGCTGGGCCTCGTACAGCAGGTCCGCGTGAGAGCTGGAGAGGCGAACGGAGGTGCCTTTCTCGATGCTACCCTGCACGCTCCCATCGGCGGTGAACAGCGCCTGCAGGAATCCACGGGCCATCTCCTCGCTCCCGCGCATCACCGCATCGGGGATCTGATGTTTCTCCTCGACCAGGCCAGCTTCGGCCGCATACTCGTAGAGCCGTTCCGAGCGAACCCGCTGTTCGATGGCCTGGGCACCGCGATAGTCGTCGTCGCGAGATATCTCACTGACGGCGACCTCGTAGCCGGCATTCCCGACGGGCTCACGAACGACCTCGTTCACGTCGTTGGCGAACGACTGGGAAATCGCCGTGTCCTCGTCGTAGAAGTTGAGGACGGCCCGCTCCTCACCGTCCTTGAGGTGGCCGTCGCCGACGGTCCAACCGAGAACGCGGCCCTCGGCAGCGGAGCCGTGCTGGCCGAATCTGCCCTTCCGATTCTGGATATGGACAGTGTCACCGGTATCGAGGTCTTGGGCCTCGACCCAGCCATCGTCGGTCATGACGCGATGATCAGCAGTGAGACGGAGGCTGTACCCTTCCTCCGTCGTCAGCTCGTACACGTCTTTTTCTCCCGTTTTGTAGACGCTGCTGGCCTCTTTGACACGGTCGTCGTCGAGCCGACCGTCCACGACGATATCCTGCGCGACACCCTGCTCGTACAGTTCCTCGGCCGTGACAAGCCCGTTCTCCGTGCTGATGAGCGTGTCTCCGGTGACACACGGATTGGTCGCGAGGATACGGTGGTCCGGATGCTCCTCGACGTCGAACGAGTGCTGCTTGTTCACCCGCTCCAGATAGATGACGCCGGGCTCACCGTTCTGGTGGGCCCCATCGACGATGCGGTCCCAGATGAGCTGCGAATCGATGGAGAGCTCCTCGCCGGGTTCGACCTGATCGCCGAGCCCGTAGCGGCCGTACATCTCCTCCGTCTCCGCCGTAGCGACGTGGGGCTCGCCGGTCCGGGGGTTGGTGAAGGTGAACTCCTCGCCGTTCTCCAGGGCCTCCATGAACTCGTCCGTGATGCCCACGGAGATGTTGAAGTTCGAGAGGTGGCCCTCGACAGCGTTGCGCAGGTGCTCGGGGACCCGGCCCTCGTCGTCGATGAGCTCGCGGGCCTCGGCCAGCGCGTCCGAGAAGTCGGTGTGCGTGTAGTCGTCGGGGTCGTTGAGCCGCAGCGTGTGCGCCAGCGAGACGTCCTTGTTCTTTGCGTGCAGGAACTCGATGACGTCCGGGTGCGAGACGCGCATCACGCCCATCTGAGCGCCCCGGCGGGCGCCGCCCTGGGCGATGGTCTCGCACATCTGGTCGAACGTCTCCATGAACGTCATGGGGCCGCTGGCGATGCCGCCGGTCGAGCCGACCGGGTCGCCGTACGGGCGGAGCTGCCAGAAGGCGTAGCCCATCCCGCCGCCGCTGTTGTGTGAGACGAGGCCGTTAGCAACGTACTCCGGGTCGTCGGCGACCGTCACGTCGTATACGGTGTCCTCGCCAGCGTCCTCGATGGTGACGACCGACTGCTCCCACGTCGAGCCGTCGACGGAGCCGACGCCGGTGGGACGGGTCTCGCTCTTCGAGACCGCGGTTTGAAGTGTCTGCGTCCGGTCGTCAAGGAAGCCGACACGCTCGGCGAACGGTGCCAGCCCCTCACGGCCGACAGGAGCGACCGAGGAGTAGTCCCGGTCTTCGTTCGCCCAGTCCCACCGGTTCGCGGGGATACCCGCACCGAGCAGGAGCTGGACGGTATCGCCGACCAGTTTGTCGGAGGCGCTGTAGAGCCGCGGATACTTGCCCTTCGTCAGGGTCCCGTCGGCGGTGAACAGGCCCCGGAGGAACCCGACGGCGATCGAGCGGTCACCTCGCTGAACTGGATCCGGAACCCGGGCCTCCGCGGACGAAGGCTTCGCATCGCCGAAGTTCGCGAGCCACCAGCGCTTGATCTCGTGGCTGTGGATGACTGCCTCGTAGCAGCCGTCTGCCCACGTCCAGTCGAGGCTGGTGTCGAACAAGTCACGGGTGCGGCGGTCGAGCGTCTCGAGGACGGACTCCCGCGAGACGTGGAAGCGGATGCCGTCCTCGTGAACTGAACCGTCACCAACCCAGAGGCCGACCAGTTCGGCCAGGTCCTCACTCAGCGTCGCGGGCTGGGTTACGGTCTTAACCGGGCGACCGTTCGTCTCCAAGTCACGGGCACGGCGGAAGCTACCGACCGTCGTGGCGGTCATGCCGAGTTCCTCGGCGATCTCGCTGTCGGTGTGGCCCGCGTCGTAGAGTGACTCGAACTCATCCTCGTCGAAGCTACGCCCCTTCGCGCGACCGCCCTGTCCGTTGGCTGAGAGTCCGAGTTCGTCCGCACGGCGACGCTGAACAGTCGACGAGGAGACGTCCAACCGCTCGGCGATCTCGTAATCCGAGAGCCCGTCCGCATGGAGACTCGCGATGGCTTCGTTCGAGACGGTCCGGGCGTCGGCCCACCCGGCACCGCTCGGTACCGTCTCCAGCGATACCGTCCGATTATCCTCGGCCAGCCATCCCAGTCGAACCGAGACGGTGTCGCCTTCGGATACGTCGTTGAGTTCCGTCCACTCGCCGTTCACAAGCAGCCGGTGGTTGTGGGTCCCGGTGATCTCGATTCCGCTCTCCGTTTCAAGCCGCCGGGTCGGTGCATCATCGTAGGCGTGGACTTCCTCAACCTGCTTGGTCCGGTAGCTCTCACCGTCGCGCTGGACGATCTCGTCACCTGGCTCCACGTCCGCGATGGAGACGGTCCCCTTGCCCGTGACCCGAACCGTAGCGTCGGCTGTGAGACACTGGAACACCTCGGCGGCCTCCTTGGCGGTCTGGTGGATGTCGGTCAGGTCGTCGCTCGGCGAGTCGACGAAGCAGGCCGAGAGCTGCTGGAGCTCGTCGCCCGCGTTCATCAGGGTCGGCGAGTTCGGGATGAAGGAGAGCCCCTCCATCAGGTCCTGGAACTCGTCGGCCTTCGTCTCGACGTGCTCGCGGACCTCGTCGGGGAGCTCCGGGACGAGCGTCTCGTACGCGAACTTGTTGACGTTGTGGACGTCGAGGGTGGTCTCTGCGTCGACGGCTTCGCCGTCTGAATGAGGCGTCTCCGACGCCTCTCTGTCGTCCTCGGCGGTCGTGCCCGCCCCGAACACCTCCGCGGCCAGTTCGTCGCGGCGCGGGTGGTCCGGCTTCAGCAGGTCCGGCGTCACCGTCACCTCGATGCCCAGGCGCTCGGCCTCGAAGACGGCCTCCGCGAGCGCGATGTTGTTCGCGACCCGCCGGAACAGGTCCTCCTGCTCCTCGACGAAGTTCCCGTCGGCGTCCTTCTTGAGGTAGCGGGCCGGCAGGATGTTGTGGTAGGCGTTGCCCGTCAGCCGCTCCTCCATCGTCTCCCCCTCCGTGCGCTTGACCGGGAGGACGACCTCGTCGGCCTCCGTCTCGGGTGTCTCGGCGCTCATCTGTTCCGCCCTCCGTCTCGTGCGAGAGTGAGATCGAACTGCATTGTCATACTGGTATCTTGTCGTTCCCTACCGGATAACCCTCGGTAGCGTGGGCGTTGCTGGCGTGTGTCTGTCGTCCGTCTGACGCTTTTCCATCGACACTACCCGAACCGCGGACGATGACCACCCGCGAATGGTCACGCGGCACGACCTGTCAAGAGTCGGCCTGGCGTTATAACCGTGTCCAGACCGAAGTGAAAGTGGAACTCCGACCCCGAGAACCGCCAGACGATACCGGTGTTTCGACTAGAAGTAACGGGGGGTCGGGCCCAGTGGCTCGGACGGTCGGTACGCTTACACGTGGCGCCATCGTTGCCCTCTGGCATGCTCCCCGTGCTCGCACCGCTCCAGCTCGGTGTCATCGCCTCCCCCGTCGGAATTATCGGTGCACTGATACTGGTCCTGCTGGCGGTCGTGGTGGTCCGGTTCGTCCTCAGAATGGCCATCCGCGTCACCATCATCGCCGCCGTCGTCGTGGCCGCGCTCTGGTTCCTGGGGCTACTCGGCCCGCTCCGGGGGCTCATCGGCGTCTGACGGGCGACCGACCGGTCGCAATACCTATTCCGCTGCATCGGGTGCGTGTCACCATGACCAGGGAGAGCTACCGGGCGCAGTTGGAGCAGCTCCGCGAGGACGTCCTCTACATGAGCGAGGTCGTCACCGAGCGGTTCCGGACGGCGCTGTCGGCGCTGGAGCAGCGCGACGAGGACACCGCCTGGGACGTCATCGAGGGCGACGGCGAGATCAACGAGCTCTACCTCGACCTCGAACAGGACTGCATTGACCTGCTCGCGCTGCAGCAGCCGGTCGCCAGCGACCTCCGCTTCATCGCCGCCTCGTTCAAGATCATCACCGACCTCGAGCGCATCGCCGACCTCGCCACCAACATCGGCGACTACACCCTGGAGGCCGGCGAGGAGCGCTACCCCGACGTCGACGTCCAGGGTATCGGCGACGCCGTGCTGGGGATGGTCGAGGACGCGATGCGGGCCTACGCCGACGAGGACGTCGACCGCTGTCGCGCGGTCGCCCGCCTCGACGACGAGGTCGACGCCTCCTGTGAACACGCCTCCGACGGGGTCGTCCGGAACCTCATCGAGACGGAGCTTGACGGCCCCGTCGACACGGACGTGAACGCCCTGATGGACGACGTCTCCCGGCTGCTGCTCACCATCCGCGACCTCGAACGCGTCGGCGACCACGCCGTCAACATCGCCGCCCGGGCGCTGTACATGATCGAGAACGACGACGAGCTCATCTACTGAGCCGCTGCCGGTTTCCCGGCCGTACCAACCGACGCGCCGTGACGAACGCTCGGGGGGCCAGTCGTGTTCGAGTACTCCCGGTTCGTTCGGCTAAGTGGCCCGTTACTGCCTGATTAGCCCACCGTACCAAACCCCCTATGCCGGTGTCGCCACTCCGTGGTGGTATGAGCGCGACGGCAGCGTCGACGGGCGAGACCGCGGAGGCGTCCGGACTGAACGAGAAACAGCGCCGCATCGTCGACCACCTCGAACGCGAGGCCGACGGGACGGACTACTTCAAATCACGCGGCATCGGCGAGGCGCTCGACATGAGCGCCAAGGAGGTCGGGGCGAACATGCGGGCCGTCCGCGAGGCCGCACCATTCGAGATCGAGAAGTGGGGCTACTCCTCCGGCACGACCTGGAAGGTCACTATCTGAGTCGGGTCAGTCGCGGTACGCCACGAGGTCGTCGGCCTCGGCCGCGAGCGCGACCGCGTCGGCCCCGAACGAGTCGGCGAACCGGACCAGCAACAGGAGCGTCGTCTCCGGCCGGGTCAGCGCGTAACCGTCCGACCGGTCCAGCAGGCCGGCGTCGGCCAGCGCGGCGGCGTGCTTGCTTACTGTCGGCGCGGAGACGTCCAGCCGGGCGGCCAGCTCCGTCCCGGTCGCGTCCGGGTTCTTGAGCAACCCCACCACCAGCCCGCGGGCGGTGTCCCGGCGGAGGTAGCCGAGCGCCCGGCGCTCGAAGTCCGAGAACCGGCCGGCCGGGACGTAGCGCCGGTAGTCCCCGTCCTTCCAGGACTCGACGGCGTCACGCTCGGCCAGCTCGCGGAGGTGGTACTGCGCCTCCCCGGTCCCCAGCCGGAGGTCGTCGCGGAGCTTCGAGAAGTGCGCGCCCGGCGTCGTCGCGAGGTAGCCACGGATGGCCGCGGGGACGTCGCTCGACGTGTCGTCCGGGGTGTCCGCGTCGGAGCCGGCGAGACGGGCCAACGGCCCGCCGGCGCCGACCGCGGCGAACCGGCGGAGGGTGGCCCGCTTCTCCTCGTCGACCGACTCCTCTCCCATACTCGAGAGTACGCGACCTGGGATAAAAGACCGTCGGCGTCAGTCTACGGCCCCCTATACGTGGCCGTCGAACCGCGCGTTCACTCCGTCTCCGCCTCCCGCCCGCGCTCGGCGTCGGTGTCGCCCTCGCCGTCCCGGGACGAGGTCGCCGCGCCCGTGTTGTCGCCCGCGCCCACGTCGATGTCGGGCTCCTCGGCGTCCATCTCCTGGATGACCTCGTCCGGGTCACGGATGTCGGTGGGGTCCTCCCCCTCCTTGATGGCCTGGGCCTGGGCCTCCATCTGCTCGACGTCCATCTCCGTCTCCTGCTCGATCTGGCCGAGGATCTCCTCGATGTCGTCCAGCCCGAGCAGCTCGCGGGTCTCGGCGTCGAACTCCAGTGCATCAAGCTCCTCGCCGTCGGCCTGCACGTCGCTGCCGGTCAGATGCTTGCCGTAGCGGCCGACCAGCGAGGTGAGCTCCTGGGGCAGGACGAACGTGGAGGACTCGCCCTGGCCGATGGACTCGAGCGTCTCCATCCCGCGCTCGATGACCGCGCGCTCGCCCATCGACTCGGCGGACTTCGCACGGAGCACCGTCGAGATGGAGTCACCCTGCGCCTCGAGGATCTGGCTCTGCTTCTCCCCCTGGGCCCGGATGATGTCGGACTGCTTGTCACCCTCGGCCTTCTCGACCGCGGAGCGTCGCTCACCCTGCGCCTCGAGGATCATGGCACGACGGCGGCGCTCGGCGGAGGTCTGCTGCTCCATCGCCTGCTGGACGTCCTGCGAGGGATTGACCTCGCGGACCTCGACGGACTCGACCCGGACGCCCCACTCGTCGGTGGGCTCGTCGAGTTCCTTCCGGATGCGGGCGTTGATCTCGCCGCGCTTGTTCAGCGTATCGTCCAGCTCCATGTCGCCAAGCACCGCCCGGAGCGTGGTCTGTGCGAGGTTCGAAACCGCCCGCTTGTAGTCATCGACCTCCAGGAACGCCTTCTTCGCGTCCATCACCTTGATGTAGACGACGGCGTCGGCCGTCACCGGCGAGTTGTCCCGCGTGATCGCCTCCTGTCGGGGCACGTCGAGGGTCTGTGTTCGCATATCGAACGCGTAGGTCGCCGAGACGAACGGCGGGATGAACGAGATGCCGGGCTCCTTGATCCCCCGGTACTGTCCGAACAGTGTCCACACCTTCCGCTCGTAGGCCTGCACGATGACGACGGACTTGTAGACGGCGACGATGGCGATGGCCAGGATGACCAACGTGACGATGCCACCGACGACGCCCCCGGTCTGTGCCGGGAGGACGGGGAGGGACATACTATCGATTGGGCGACCCGAGGCATAAGGATTCGCCACGGAACCCTCGTCCGGAAGGCCGGGTCCACTGGTTTGATACCGACGGGGGTCCGTCGCACCGGTATGCCCTCCCCCCGGTACGTCGGCCGGATAGCTCTGGCCCTCGCACTCCTGGCGGCTCCGGTCTGGGGGCCCGCCCTCGCGCTGTCCGCCCCGACCTACGAGTATCGTGCCACCCTGTTGACCACTGAGAGCGGCACGCTCGGCTTCGCGAACGGCTCCCGGCTCCCATCCGACGGGGTCGATGGGATCGACTGCTTCGCAACCAACCGTCCGGACCGACCCTGCGTCCACGAGGCGAGCCTGCTGAACGGCTCCCGGACGGTCGACTATCCACCGCTCCGCGCGGGGAGCGGCAACCCCCAGCTCGGCGTCGAGCGGTACGTCGCCTTCGGGGCGGAGAGCCACGTCTACGAGCGGACGAGCGCGTACGCCGGGGAGCGGGGCGGCAGCTACGTCCTCGGACTGGAGCGAGTGCCGCCACGGAAGGTACTCGAGGACGTGGCCGTCGACGTGGCGGACGCACGGGAGCCGGTCCGAGGGACCGTCGAGACCGGAACCGGGACGTCCGGGACGCCGCTGGACGAGGGCCGCATCGTCGCCGTCCCGACCGACGGCGGCGACCGGCGATACTTCCTGGTCTACGAGGGTCGGCGTCGGTCGGGGGTTCCGATCGACGACGGGGACGCGGCGGCTCTGGAGCTACTCGCGGTCGTGCTCGGGGCCGCGCTCCTGCTGGACGCGGGGGCGCCGAGGGGCCGCTGAGTCAGGGCGTCGGACCGAGGTAGCTGTAGAGCCCGTGTCAGGGCCGCCAGCGCCTCCCGACGCGCTCTTTATCCTCGGTGCCCAACTGTTCGTTGATGCCCGACGAGCTCCCGGCCGCGGCGGCCCGCGCGTTCGACGCCCACGATGCCTACGAGCGGGCGGCGGGTGGCCCCGCCTTCGTCCTGACCACGACCCGCTTCGACGCCACCACCACCGCCCGCGACGACTCCGAGACGGAATGGGCCCTCACATACGAACTCGAGGTCCGGGCTCCGATGCTCTCGGCGGTCACCGCCGACGCCGTCGGCCCGGCCGTCGAGGAGGGCTGGTTCGACACCTTCGCGCTCCGGCTGGAGGACGCCCCCGGCGCGGTGCGTGACTCCGTCGACACCGACCTCGACGTGACCGAGGAGGCCGACGACGCCGTCGTCACCTACAGCTTCGAATGGGGCGACCCCGACCGCGCCGCTGCCATCGCCAAGGCGTTCGCCGAGTTCGTCGAGGGCACCTACATGGAGGGCGTCGTCCCGGGCTACGACTACCAGCAACCCGTCTCCGAGATGCTCGCCTCCGCCCGCGGTGCCGGCGGGGACGAGGGGTCCGGCGACCCGATGCCGCTGTAGAACGTATTCGTTTCCTACCCGAGTGGCCGTATCCGGACACGGGGTGTCATGGAACGGTTGTCATACCCCTCGTCCGCTCGCTCACGTCCCCAACACGGGCACTGTACTGAACGATACGGAGCGTCCGTCTATCGTGGAACGGGACGACGGAGACCCCGCGCACACGCTGTCTCGTTCTGAACGGGGCTACGGTCGTCCCGATGAGAGGACGTACATCCCGAGAACTGTCGCGGGGATTCCCACCAGTGCAGCAGGGATTCGGAATCCGCCGACCCAGAGCATCGCACCGGCGAAATACCCGAACATCACGGCGAACGTCGCCGACCACTGCCATGACCACCGTCCCCCCGTGGCCGTCGAACCCTGGCTCATACCCTGGCTTTCGATGCCGGCAGTATATGATTGTCGCCGGTAGGACGCCGGATGACGTCCGCCGCGTCGTGAACGGCGCGGGTTCCCGAGCGTCGGGATACGACGGTTCGTGGTGAGCCTGCTCCTGTGGGGCGACGTGCCCCGTGGCTTCGTCGAGGGGGCACACCCTGGCTGTGCCATCCGACCCTTATCCACCCCCCGGTCACAGGCGAGATCCGGGAGTACCGTCCGTCGAACGTTCGCGGCTCCGTTCACGCCAACGTCGGCGACCAGTCCACACCCCTCACAGACGGACAGCCCCGCTCGACGCGCTGACTGTCGTCGGTGCTCCCGGACGAGGCGCACGGTTCGGACGTGTCGCGTGCGTCCACCCGCTCAACGCTGATGCCGCACTCGGCGGCTGTGCAGTCCAGCATCCGGATGGAGCGGTCGAACGCCCATCCGTACGGAGCGGGAGTACCGTGGTCGCCCTGATCGGCACCCTCACGGCTGCCCGACAGGTCGCCCACGGCAGTCTCCCCGGCCCGTGCCACGCACCCGCTGGCGACCACCCGGAGTTTTCCGGGGCCGGCCCGTCCCGGTGGGTATGACCGACCACGACACCAGACGCGCCCTGCTGGTCGACGCGTTCACCGACGAGCCGCTGACGGGTAACGCGGCCGGGGTGCTCCCGGACGCGAGCGGCCTCGCCGACGAGCAGTTACAGGCCATCGCGGCCGAGTTGGGGGCCAGCGAGACGGCCTTCCTCCTCCACAGCGACGAAGCCGACCGCCGGGTCCGCTACTTCACGCCCACTCAGGAGGTGGACCTCTGCGGGCACGCGACGGTCGCCTCGCACGCGCTGCTCGCGGCGGACGGCCACATCGGGGACGGGAGCCACAGCCTGGAGACGAACGTCGGCGTCCTCGACATCGAGGTGGACGGCGGGACGGTGTGGATGACCCAGAACCCGCCGGAGATCCGCGAACTCGACGCCCTCGGCTACGAGGCCGTCGCCGACGCGC
This sequence comes from Haloglomus irregulare, assembly GCF_007421925.1. Lineage (GTDB taxonomy): Archaea > Halobacteriota > Halobacteria > Halobacteriales > Haloarculaceae > Haloglomus > Haloglomus irregulare. The sequence goes on along the minus strand of NZ_QMDX01000014.1, from coordinate 34,824 downwards.
TCGGGACCCGGGTCGAGGGGCTCCGGGGGCTCTCCGAGGATCTGCCGCTGGCGCGGGCAACGACCGGGCTCCCGTTCCTGATGATTCCGGTGGAGTACCTGGCTGATCTGAGCGGGATGGAGCCGGACATGGCCGCCATCGAGGCGCTGACCGATGAACACGACTGCGCCGGCGTCTACGCGTTCACCTTCGACACGCTGGACGCCGAGTCGACGCTTCACGCCCGGATGTTCGCGCCCGGCGCGGGCGTACCCGAGGACCCCGTCACCGGCACGGCGTCGGGCGCCTGCGGGGCCTACCTCGACCGGTTCGGCGCGCTCGACCCCACCCCGGAGACGATGCTGTTCGAGCAGGGCCACTTCGTCGACCGGGACGGCCTGGTCCGGGTGGACGCGAGCGATGCGACCACGGCGGGCCGCGTCCGCGTCGGCGGCGAGGCCGTCGTGGCGCTCGACGGGGAGATCGCGGTCCCCTCCGTCGAGGAGGACGACATCATCGAGGCGTAGGGCCGGGGACTGCCAGTGGGCCGCGTCGCTGCCGGGGACGGGCTCTCAGGGGTGACTGCAGCAGGAGACGTGCGTAGTGAGCCGGGGCGAATCGGGCGGGCCGAGCAGGGGTCGCCGCGAGGTTACTCCTCCTCGTCGTCGTCCTTCATGTCCTGGAGCCGGTCTATGAGCTCGTCCGTTCCGGCGTTGTTCTCGAAGCTGACCTCGCCATCGTGCTCGTGCTCGTGGACGTCGACCGCCTCCACGTCCTCGTCGTCGGTGGATTGCTGCTGGTTCTCCTGCTCGGACTCGTCGTAGCTGCCAAAGCCCATACGTTCGATGGTCGGGACAGACACGGATAAGTCGCGGGGGTTACGCCGGGGTCGCTCGGCACCGGAACGGGACACAGCCCCAGGTTGTACACTCCTTCGGTACCCTGAGGACCGGCTGAGAGAGCGTACAGCGGGAAAACCTGTTTGTATATTGATTATTCCGAGACTTTATATCAGATGTTAATATAGTTTGTAATAGGGGCGGGGTCAGGGGAAACCATGGTTCAAGAGGAAGACAGGCGACAAAGAGGCGCAAAGCCAGTTCGTCGGCGATTCCGATACGGCCGTGATGTCCACCGAGACGGCGATGCCCACGGTGGCATCCACGCCGGAAACCGAAGGAGGTAGCGGCTGACCGGTGGGACGATGGAGGGAAGCATGCCCAGACCACCCGTCACGTCCCTGATCCCCGGGATGGCCCCCGGAACGCACAAGCGCAACGTCCTCGTCCTCCTGCTGTACCTGCTGCTGTCGTTCGTCGGGCTGGCCGCGGCCGGCATCGCTGTCCCGCGGCTGGTACCGTTCTGAGGGGAACGCGGGCGAGGACCGGCCTCGGTGCGGGACGGCACTGGTCACTGGCATGGTAAGAATTGCCCCTCGCGGCGTGGTTCGGAACCTTCTTTGTCGGCGTAGCGGTTCGTCCGGTAATGGCAGTACTCTGGCTCGACGAGATCGGGGCTGAGGACCTCGACTCCGTCGGCGGCAAGGGCGCCTCCCTCGGGGAGATGACCGCCGCCGGCCTCCCGGTGCCGCCGGGGTTCGTCGTGACCGCGGGCACCTACCGCGAGTTCATCGAGTCGACCGGTATCGACGAGGAGCTGTTCGCGGCCGTCGACGTGGACACCGAGGACTCCACGGCCCTCGCGGAGGCCGAGGCCCACGCCAAGGAGCTCATCCTGGAGACGGAGATGCCCGAGCACATCCGGCAGGGAATCGTCGACACCTACGCCGACCTCGACGACGGCGAGGCGTTCGTCGCCGTCCGCTCCTCGGCTACCGCGGAGGACCTCCCGGACGCCTCGTTCGCCGGACAGCAGGAGACGTTCCTCAACATCACCGGCGAGGACCTGGTCGACCGCGTGAAGCGGTGCTGGGCCTCGCTGTTCACCCAGCGGGCGATCTACTACCGACAGGAGCAGGGGTTCGCCCACGACATCGTCGACATCGCGGTGGTCGTCCAGCGGATGGTCGACGCCGAGAAGTCCGGCGTCATGTTCACCAGCCACCCCTCGACCGGCGAGCCGAAGATCATCATCGAGGCCGCGTGGGGGCTGGGCGAGGCCGTCGTCTCCGGCTCCGTCTCCCCCGACAACTACGTCATCGACCGCGAGACCGGCGAGATACTCGACGCCACCATCGCGGACAAGAAGACGATGATGGAGAAGGACCCCGAGACGGGGAAGACGATAGAGCGCGAGGTCGACGAGGAGTTGCGCGAGGCCCAGGTGCTCGACGAGCCGGAGGTCGAGGCCCTCATCAACCTCGGCAAGCGCGCCGAGGACCACTACGGTGACCCCCAGGACATCGAGTGGGCGATCACGGGCGGGGACGTCTACATGCTCCAGTCCCGGCCCATCACGACCATCAGCGACGCCGGAGCCGGGGCCGGCGCCGACGCGGCCGTGAGCGACGGGAGCGGCGACAGCGACGACGTCCTGCTGAAGGGGGTCGGCGCCTCACCCGGCATCGTGAGCGGGGCGGCCCGTATCGTCCGCAAGCTCGACGGCCTCGACAAGGTCGGCGAGGGCGACATCATCGTCACGGAGATGACCACGCCGGACATGGTCCCCGCGATGAAACGGGCCGCCGGCATCGTGACCGACGAGGGCGGGATGACGAGCCACGCGGCCATCGTCTCCCGGGAACTCGGCGTCCCCGCCGTCGTCGGGACGGGCACCGGGAGCAAGGTCCTCGGCGACGGCCAGCTCGTCACCATCGACGGTGACAGGGGGACCATCTCCGAGGGCACCGCCGACGAGGAGACCACCAAGGAGGACCGTCTGGACGAGGTCCGCCCGCAGAACCCGGTGAAACCGATGACGGCGACGGAGATCAAGGTGAACGTCTCCATCCCGGAGGCGGCCGAGCGCGCCGCCCAGACCGGCGCCGACGGCGTCGGGCTGCTCCGGATGGAGCATATGATCCTCTCGACGAACGAGACGCCCGAACACTACATCGAGAACCACGGCGAGGACGCCTACGTCGACGAGATCATCCGCGGCGTCCGGGGCGTGGCCGACGAGTTCTACCCCCGTCCGGTGCGGGTCCGCACCCTGGACGCCCCGACCGACGAGTTCCGCCAGCTGGAGGGCGGCGAGGACGAACCGCACGAGCACAACCCGATGCTGGGCTACCGGGGCATCCGGCGCTCGCTCGACCGGCCGGACGTGTTCGCCCACGAGCTGGAAGCGTTCCGCCGGCTCTGGGACATGGGCTACGACAACGTCGAACTGATGCTCCCGCTGGTCAACGACGGCGAGGACGTCCGCCGGGCGCGGACGCTGATGGAGGAGGCCGGCATCGACACGGAGAAGCGCGACTGGGGCGTGATGGTCGAGACGCCCGCCGCCGCGCTCACCGTCGAGTCGATGATCGAGCAGGGCATCGACTTCGCCTCCTTTGGGACGAACGACCTCACCCAGTACACGCTGGCGGTCGACCGGAACAACGGCAACGTCGCCGACCAGTTCGACGAGCTCCACCCGGCCGTGCTGGAGCTCATCGCGGGGGTCATCGGGACCTGCCGCGAGCACGACGTGGCGACATCCATCTGCGGGCAGGCCGGCTCCAAGCCGGAGATGGCCCGCTTCCTCGTCAACGAGGGCGTCTCCTCCATCTCGGCCAACATCGACGCCGTTCGCGACGTCCAGCACGAGGTCAAGCGCATCGAGCAGCAGCTGCTGCTGGACTCCGTCCGCTGAGCCGCGTCGCGACCACGACCCACGAGGCTTTTACCCCGTCATCGCCGACCGGGAGCCATGCAACGGTCCTCGCTCGCGGCGCTGGCGCTCGCCCTGTTGCTCGTGACCGCCGGCTGCAACGGGCTCGCGCTCGGAGACGGCGGTGATGGCGGCGACGGCAGCGACGGCGGCGACGGCGCCACGGGCAGTGCCCTCCCCGGCGTCGAGGACGGCGAAGTGACGAACACCACGGCGCTCCTGGCCGCCCACCAGCAGGGGCTCGTCGATGCCGGCTTCGAGAACCGTGTTCGGGTCAACGCCACCGTCGTCCAGCAGGACCGGGTCACCGACGTCCAGCGCAGTCAGCAGACCGTCGTCGAGGCCGGTGGCGGCGAGTACCAGTACCGGACGGTCAACGGGGGCGGCAGCGGCTTCGTCCGGTTCGACCACTGGGGCAACCGGTCGGTCTGGGTGACCCGCGGCCAGGTCGGGAACACGACCCGCTACCAGGTCCGGGACCAGGCGGCGCCGATGCGGAGCCTCTCCGGCGCCGCGCTGCTCGGTACCTACCTCAACGGCTCGGCGGCGACCGCCGCCGAGACCCGGGAGGAGGACGGCCGGACCCTGACCGTCTTCGAGACGACGACGCCCCCGGCTGACGCCAACGCGCTGCCGGTGAACCGGAGCCAGGTCGAGGCGTACGAGGCCCGGTTCGTGGTGGACTCGCAGGGCCGCATCCACACCTTCGTGGCGGAGGGCTCCTACGAGCTTCGCGGGGAGGTCCGGACGTTCCGCATCGGCTACGAGACCCAGCGGCTGGACGCCCCGAGCGTCTCCCAGCCCGACTGGACCGGCGAGGCGCTCCGCAACCGGAACGGCTGACGCGACGGTCGGACGCTCACGGCCCGGGGTCGCGGGCCACCATCGACGGCCGCCGATAACTCCCGTCAGTCCGTGGCGCAATACCTAAGCCAACGCCTCCACTCGTTCCGGGGTAGATGCAGCGGGTCGAACGGAACCCACAGGACTTCGGGCGCGTTCTCTCGTCGATGTGTACCCGGCCACACCCCGCGGCCAGGGATGCGGCCGAGCGGTTCCTCGCGACGAACCCGGGCGACCCGGGGACCTACGAGACCGTCGCGTCGCTGGAGCGACGGGCCGTCGACCTGCTCGGCGGGGTCGTCGGGCTCCCCGACGTCGCGGGCTACGTCGCCTCCGGCGGCACCGAGGCCAACATCCAGGCCGTCCGCATCGCCCGCAACCGCTTCGAGACCGACACCCGCACGCCGAACGTCGTCGTCCCCCAGCACGCGCACTTCTCGTTCTGGAAGGCCGCCGACGTGCTGGGCGTCGAACTCCGGACCGCGCCGCTGTCGGACTACACCGCCAACCTGGAGGCGGTCAAGGAGCAGATCGACGAGGACACCGTCGCCGTCGTCGGGGTCGCCGGCTCGACGGAGTACGGCCGCGTCGACGACATCCCGGCGCTGGCCGATCTCGCCGATGACGTGGGGGCGCTCTGCCACGTCGACGCCGCCTGGGGCGGCTTCGTCCTCCCGTTCACCAGCTTCGACTGGAACTTCGCCTCCGCCGACATCGACACGATGACCATCGACCCGCACAAGCTGGGCCAGGCCGCGGTGCCCGCGGGCGGCCTGCTCGCGCGGGGGCCCGAACTGCTGGACGAGCTCGCCATCGACACGCCGTATCTCGAGTCCACCTCGCAGGTGACGCTCACCGGCACCCGCTCCGGTGCGGGCGTCGCCTCCGCCGTGGCCGCGATGGAGGCGCTCTGGCCGGACGGCTACCGGGAGCAGTACTACGAGTCCCAGGCCGACGCCGAGTGGCTCACCGCGAAGCTCCGGGCCCGCGGCTTCGATGTCGTCCCGCCGGTCCTCCCCATCGTCGCGGCGGACATGCCCGACCGCCTCATGGACACGCTCCGGGACCGGGGCTGGCGGCTCTCGCGCACCGGTCGCGACGAGGCCCGTGTCGTGCTGATGCCCCACGTCGACCGCGCGATGCTCCGGGAGTTCGTCGACGACATCGACGAGGTCTTCGCCGAGTTCGATATCGGGCGATGAGCTTCGACCGCGGGTTCCGGACGAACCGCCATGTTCACCGACAGTATCGGATATAGCGTTCGAAACCGGGCGATAGCGGAATCAATCGCCTCGTTCGTCAGCAGATTCGGGACCACCCCGGTCGGCTGCGTCCGACTCGCCTCCGTCCGAGGCCGCCGCCTCGTCGGGGTGGTCCGGCGCCAGGGCCTCCTCGTCGGGAGCCGCCAGGATGTGCGCGGCGAACTCCTCCATGCCGGCCTCGCCGAGCGCGGACTGGACGAGCAGGTGACCGCCGATGACAGCCGGCGAGAGGACGGTGTCGGCGCCGGCCCGCTTCAGCTTCCTCTCGTTCTGTCGCTCGGTGACGGCGGCGACGATGTTCAGGCCGGGGTTGAGTTCGCGGGCGGTGAGCACCGCGAGAGCGTCCTGTGCGTCGTCGTCGGTCGCAGCGACCAGTGCGCGGGCGCGGCCGATCCCGACCCGCCGGAGCGGCTCCTCGTCGGACGGGTCCGCCACGATGACCTCCGCGTCCCGGTCCCGGAGCCGCCGGGCCTTCTCCTCGTCGCGGGTGATGACGACGAACGGCACGTCGCCCAGTTCCTCGATGATCGGTTCCGTCATGTCGCTGAATCCGACCACGATGACGTGGTCGTCCAGCAGTTCCAGTTGTGAGTCGCTCATAGTTCCCAGTGCCTCGGCGAGGCGGGCCTCGATGGCCGGCGTCAGCAGCGTCCCCAGCGCGACCGCGAACGACGCGGTCCCGATGACGAGCGCGCTCAGGGCGAACAGCCTGGCGGTCTCCGTGGCCGGCGTCACGTCACCGTAGCCGACGGTCGATGCCGTGACCAGCGCGAAGTAGAGGGCGTCGGTCAGGGAGTCGACGCCCTCGAAGCTCTCCCGCAGCGCGAACGTGCCGACGGTGCCGTAGACCAGCGAGCCGACGATGGCCGAAAGCGCCGCCAGCTGGGACGTGCTGACGTCGAACGCCCGGTCGAACGCGCGGTAGTTGAGTAGCAGTCCGAGCAGCGATAGCACGGACAGCGCGACGAGCGGTGCCGCCACCGGCAGCGTCCGCCCGGCGACCGCGATGGCGGTGGAGCCGACCAGCCCCTGGAGCGCCGTCACCGGAAGCAGGACGACGGCGAGGGACCAGGCCGCGCGGACCCCCCGCCGGAGTCCGGCGGAGGTGGCCAGCAGGACGAACCCTGTGAGCGCGCCGGTGAAGCCGAACGCCCGCTCGACCGACCCCGGGACGTACGCCGATAGTGGCCCGCCGGTCGCCGGGCTGCCGATGTTCACGATGCCGGTGATCACCGAGAGGAGGGCGACGACGGTGACGAGGCCGACCGCGGCGCGAACCCGGAACAGCGACCGGCCGGCCCGGCGGCCCGGCTCGCGGGCCTCGTCCGGTTCGTCGTCGACACCGCTCATAGCCCCGGGTCGCTCCCGGTCGACAAAACTACCCCGGTACCGGCGCGTTCGCGCTGACCGGCGCCGACCGCGCCGAGGGCGAGGTCTCGCGGGTCGTCCAGGCCGTCGGCCGCGTCGTCACGGTCGACCTCCCCGAGTCGGTCGCGGACATGGAGGGGTACGACCCGGTCCCGCCGGAGACGAAGGCCGACATCGCGGGCGCGACGCTGGTCTTCCCGCGCCGACTGACCGTCGAGGAGCTCCGCAAGCGGCTCGTCGGGCGGCTCAAGACGGACCACGGCGTCGGCCACGTGGACATCGACCTCGACGAGACGGGGACCGTCTCCTACCTCGCGCTCGGGGCCCGTGAGGCCGGCATCGGCCCGTCGCTCCCGCCCGGGACCGCCGCGGTGTCGGTCCGTGCCGACCCCGCCGACGCCGCCCGGGCCGGCGACGTGGTGCGGCTGTATCGGCCCGGCGGCGAGGACGACGACCCCGAGCGCGTGACCGCCGCGGAGTTCCGGGGCAGCGCCGGCGACGTCGTGACGCTGGCCGTCGACGAGGCCGAGACCGACCGGCTGGACGACACGACGCGCTACCGACTCGTCACGCTCCCGACGAGCCCGCGGGCCGACCGCGAGTTCGCCTCGCTCCTGCGGACCGCCGAGGAGACGATGGGCGTCGCGACCGTCGCGGAGGGGAGCCCGCTGGTCGGGCTGACGGTCGGCACCATCGCCCCGGCGGTCGCCGCCATCCGGCCCGTCGGCGGCACCGTCGAGGCCATCCCCTCGCGCGACCGGGCGCTCGCCGCCGGCGACACGCTGTACGCCGTCGCCCGACCCGGACCGCTCCGGCGGCTGGAGGCCGCGGCCCGCGGCGACCCCGAGGCGGGGCCGCCGCTCGCGGGGGCGTCGAGCGACGACTGACCCCGGCTCAGTCCAGCCAGGTCAGCAGCCCCTTCTGGGCGTGGAGCCGGTTCTCGGCCTGGTCCCAGACCAGCGCCCGGTCGGACTCCATCACCTCGTCGGTGATCTCCTCCCCCCGGTGGGCAGGGAGACAGTGCATCACCCGGGTATCCGGGCCGAGCAGGTCCGCGTCCACCCGGAAGCCGCCACGCTGGAACCGCTCCAGTTTCGCCGCCCGCTCGTCCTCCTCCCCCATGCTGACCCAGACGTCCGTGTAGACGATGTCGGCACCCTCGGTGGCGGCCCGGGGGTCGGTCGTGGTCTCGGGCGGCGTCCCCAGCTCGGCGGCCCGGTCGAGGACGGCGTCGTCGATGTCGTACTCCGGCGGGGTCGCGACGGTCAGGTCGAGGTCGACCATCGCCGCGCCGAGCACGAGCGACTGGGCGACGTTGTTACCGTCGCCGACCCACACGACCCGCGGCGTCTCGAAGTCGCCGAACTGCTCGCGGATGGTGAGGAGGTCCGCCAGCGTCTGGCAGGGGTGGGCGTCGTCGGTCAGCCCGTTGACCACGGGGACGGTGGCGTACTCGGCGAGCTCCTGGACGTCGGCGTGGTCGAACACGCGGGCCATCAGCAGGTCCACGTACCGCGACAGCGCGCGGGCCGTGTCCTTGACCGGCTCGCCGTGCCCCAGATGGATGTCGTCCGGGCCGAGGAACACCGCGTACCCGCCGAGCTGTGTCATCCCCGTCTCGAAGGAGACCCGGGTCCGGGTGGAGGGCTTCTCGAAGACCATCCCCAGCGTCTGTCCGGAGAGGAGCGGGTGGTGTTTGCCGCGCCGCTCGCGCTCCTTCAGGTCGGTCGCGCGGGTCAGGACGGTGTGCAGTTCCTCGGCCGTCAGGTCGTCGATGTCGACGAAATGGCGTGGATCAGTCATCGGTCTCGGTGAGGTCGTCCGCGACGCGTTCGAGGACCGCGACGGCGCGGTCGAGATCGCGCAGCGGGAGGTGTTCGTTCGGCGCGTGGTCCAGGTCCGAGTCGCCGGGGCCGTAGGTCGCGATGGGGCAGTCCCAGGCGTCGGCGAGGACGTTCATGTCGCTGGTGCCGGTCTTGCGCAGCAGCCGCGGGTCCCCGCCCACGTCGCGGATGGCGACGCGGAACGCCCGCGCCACCTCGGTCCGGGGCGAGACCATCACCGGGGGCACCCTGTCGTACCAGTTGACCGCGCCGCCGTCCAGCTCCGCGACGACCCGCTCCTGGACGTCGTCGACGGTCAGCGATGGCGGCACCCGGAGCTGGACGGCCATCGTCGTCTCGACGGAGAGCCCGTCGTCGGTGAGACCCCCGTCGACCGCGACGGGCTTGGTCGTCACCTGCTCGAACACCGGCTCGTACTCGTCGGTCTCGTAGCGGTCCTCCACCCGCGACCACCAGCGGATGGCCGACTGGATAGCGTTGGCCGCCTCGCGGGAGGAGTGGCCGGACTCGGAGGTGTGGACGTACCGGCCTGCGGTCAGCCCGCGGTAGCCGAGCGTGATACCGTCCCAGCCCGACGGCTCGCCGTTGATGACCGCTCCCGGCGCGTCGCGGTGCTCGACGAGGTGGTGGGCCCCCCGGGAGTCGACCTCCTCGCCGACGACGCCGACGAAGGAGACACCGGCCCGGACGGCGGCGACGGCCATCGCACACAACGGCCCCTTCGCGTCGACGCTCCCGCGGCCCCATAGCACGTCGCCGTCGTCGCCGGACTCGACACGAACCGGGATGTCGCCCGGGACGGTGTCGATGTGGGAGGTGAGCAGTAACGAGTCGTCCGCGGGCGCGCGGACGTTACCGATTCCGTCGAGCCAGGCCTCGCGGCCGTGGGCCTCGAAGAAGTCGACCAGCTCGGCCGCCGCCGCTTCCTCCTCGCCGCTCGGCGAGGGCGTGGCGACGACCCGTTCGAGCAGGTCACGCGCCGTCTCGTCCCGCCCGACCGACGGCGTCGGATCGACGGCCGGCTCGGCGGCATCGCTCATCTCATGATCGCCTCCAGCGCGTCGACGACGCGGTCGGCGTGCTCGCGCTCGATGACCAGCGGCGGCAGCAGCCGCAGCACGGTCCGCCCGGCCGGCAGCGCCAGGATGTCGTGCTCGATGGCGAGGTCGCGAAGCACCCGGTTGGCCCCCCGCTTCACCTCGATACCGATCATCAACCCGTGCCCGCGGATGTCGCGCACCTCGTCGCCGAGGCGGGACTCCACCTTACCCATCAGGTAGTCCCCCATCTCGGCGGCGTGGGCCGGGATCCCCTCGCGCTGGAGCACCTCCAGCGTGGTGCCGGCGGCCGCCGAGACGACGGGCCCGCCGGAGAACGTCGACCCGTGGTCGCCCGACTCCTCGGCGATCCACTCCCGGCAGAGCGTGGCGCCGATGGGGAGGCCGCTGCCCAGCCCCTTCGCCGTCGTCAGGATGTCGGGAACGACGTCGTGCCGGTCGCTGGCCCACATGTGACCCGTCCGGCCGAGACCGGTCTGAATCTCGTCCATGACCATCGCGGCCCCGCTGGTAGCCGTCGCGACCCGGACGGCCTGCAGGTAGCCCGTGTCGACGGGGTTGATGCCGCCCTCGCCCTGCAGCGGCTCGATGATGACCGCGGCCGTCTCCTCGTCGACGGCCTCGCGCATCGCGTCGGGGTCGCCGTACTCGACGAACTCGACGCCGCCCGCCAGCGGCTCGAACGGCTTCTTGTACTTGTCCTTCCACGTCGCGGCGAGGGCCCCCATCGTCCGGCCGTGGAACCCGCGCGTCGTGGCGACGATCTTCTGTCGACCCGTCGCCGAGCGGGCGAACTTCAGCGCGGCCTCGTTGGCCTCCGTCCCGGAGTTGCAGAGCCAGACGTAGTCGGCGTCGCCGGGGCCACAGTCCGCGAGCGTCTCGTACAGCGCGTCGCGGGCGTCGTTCGGATACGACGCCTGGACGTACATGAGCCGCTCCAGCTGCGAGGTGGCCGCGTCGACGACCTCCGGGTGGCAGTGCCCGACGGGAGTGCAGGCGTAGCTGGCGCCGAAGTCGAGATACTCCGTCCCGGCGGAATCGTAGAGGTGGACCCCCTCGCCGCGCTCGATGCGGATGGGCTTCTCTGAGAAGACGAACCCTGTCATTGGCTTTCCTGGTAGTCCTGCACTATCGAACCTGTCGGTCCGTACGAGTGCTGCGAGACGAAGTTCCGGGCCTTCGTTCCGGGAGTGACTACGAAACGACCATTGCAACGGGGGGAACTGGCAGAAAGCCCCTGGCGGCTGCGGTCGCACGGCTCGCTGCACGCCTCGGTCGCTCGCTTCGCTCTCTCCCTGCGGTGCTCACGGCTTTGCCGTTCGCTCGGGGGAACTCTGCTCCCCCGCTGCCTACGTCGCCGTGCTTCCCGCAGCCGCCAGCCCCTTTCGGTCCCACCCGGTAGCCTGCCCAGCGGGGCGGCGCCCGTGCCAGCACGGTGTGTGCTCACAGCGAGGGGCAGCGAGCACATCATCATGATTCCGCCTCCGGAAGCGCGCTCGCGAGGACGTGCGTGCCCTCACCCTCCAGCGCGGTCCGTACCGGCTCGTCGGCGTTCGCGGAGGCGACGACGACCTCCGGGGCGCCCCCTTCGAGCGCCTCCGTCGCGGCCATCACCTTCCGGCTCATGAACCCCTCCGCGGCGTCGGTGAGGGCCTCGTATTCCCCGGGGGTCGTGACGCGCTCGATGCGCGTGTTCGGGTCCTCGGGGTCCGCGTAGACGCCCTCGACGTCGGTGAGCGAGACGAGCGTCGCGCCGAGCGCGCCCGCCACCGCGGCGCTGGCGCGGTCGGCGTCCGTGTTGACCGCGACGTAGCGGGACTCCGTCCCGTCCGCAGACGGGCTCTGCCCGTCGACGCCGCCGTCGGCCAGCATCGGCGGTGACGCGACCGGCGTGTAGCCGTCGGCCAGCAGCGTCTCCAGCAGGGCGGCGTTCACCGACCCGATGCGCCCGGAGTGGTCGCCGCGCCGGATCTTCCGCTTTCCGTCCTCGACGACCCGGACGGCGGACTTGCGGGCGCCCGTCAGCAGGCCGCCATCGACGCCCGAGAGGCCAACGGCGTCCGCGCCGGCGTTCCGCAGCCCCGTCACGAGGTCCGTGTTCACCTGCCCGGCCATGGCCATCTTGAACACGTCCATCGTCTCGGCGTCGGTGAACCGGCCGACCACGCCCGACGGGGTCTCGACGTACTCGGGCTCCATCCCCATCCGTTCGAGCGCCTCGTCGACGGCCGTGGAGCCGCCGTGGACCACGACCAGCTCGACGCCCTCCTCTCGCGGGTCGCTGCGCTCCCCGCTCGACCGTTCGTCGGCGCTCCGAGCCGACCCGTCGACCAGCGACGCGATGTCCGCAAGCGCCCCCTCGGGCTCGACGGCCTTCGCGCCGCCGATCTTCACGACGACGCGATCGTACTCGTCGACGCTCACGCCGCCCCACCTCCGGGAACACACACCGTGCTGGCGGGGGCGCCGCGCCGTGAATCAGCCGCTCGGGCGCCGCGCCGCTGGTCAACTACGGGTGGGAACGGAAGGGGCGGGGCACTGCGGGAAGCACGACGACGCAAGGATCGCAGGGAACGCCCGGAACGGCGGGTGAGCGAAGCGAACCCGCCGCACGCCCGGACCCTGAGGACCGCAGCGAGTCGCGCGACCGCAGCGCGCCGGGGCTTCCTACAGCTGCTGGTCAGTTGATACATCGAAAGGTTCGTTCCTGCGTCGGTAATCTGCGTCATTATCGAGTAGTTCAACGTGTAATCAGATCACGTCACGGCGAGCCGATGGGATGGAACCCGGTCGCTGCCAGCCCGGTCGTCTCCTCGAACCCCAGCGCGACGTTGGCCGCGTGCACGGCCTGCCCCGCGGAGCCCTTCATCATGTTGTCGATGGCCGAGAAGACGACCAGCCGCTCGTTCGGTGGGTCGACCTCGAAGCCGACCTCGGCGACGTTCGACCCGGCGACGGCCTTCGGCTCCGGATACCGGTACACACCGCCCCCACCGGAGGCCATGCGGACGAACGGCTCGTCCTCGTACTGGCCGCGGTAGGCCCCCCACATATCACCCTTCGAGACGGGGTCGTCGGGGAAGACGTGGCAGGTGGCGCTCGCGCCGCGGATCATGTCGACGGCGTGGACGGTGAAGGAGACGCTCGTCCCGAGGTACGCCTCGATCTCGGCCTCGTGGCGGTGGCCCGTGGGCGCGTACGGGCGGACGACGCCGGAGCGCTCGGCGTGTGAGGCGGCCGCGCCGCCGCCGGCACCGCCCTCGCTGGAGCCGACCTTCACGTCGACGACGATGCGCTCGCCGCCCGACAGGATATCGTGCCCGAACAGCGGGAGCAGGCCGACGATGGTGGCGGTGGCGTTGCAGCCGCCCGCCGCGACGAGGTCGGCGCCGGGCAGGTTCTCGCGGTTGAGTTCCGGCAGGGCGTACTCGGCCTCGGCCAGCAGTTCGGGTCGGTCGTGGCCGTCGTAGTGGTCGTCGTAGTACTCCGCGGCTGGGAGCCGGAAGTCCGCCGAGAGGTCGACGACGGTGCCCGCGGCGTCGCGGAAGCGGTCGATCCGCTCCATGGAGACGCCGTGTGGGGTGCAGGCGAACAGGACGTCCACGGAGTCGAGGTCTTCGGGGTCCGAGAACCGCAGATTCATGTGGCGCAGGTTCGGGTGGACGCCGCCGACGGTCTTGTTGGCCTCCGAGCGGGAGGTGGCCTGCACGACCGCGAACTCCGGGTGGCCGTCGAGCAGGCGGAGCAGCTCCCCGCCGGTGAATCCCGTCCCGCCGACCACGCTGGCGGTGGTCGTCACGTCGGGGCCTCCGGCGTCTCGGCCGCCTTCGCCTCCAGCCAGTCGACGACCGTCGCGGGCACGTCCACCGCCGTCACCTCGTCGAGCGCTTTGAACTCGACCGTGTGGTTCACCTCGTGGACCGTGAACTCATCACCGGTCTCCATCAGGTCCACCCCGAGGAGGCCGCCGCCGACGGCCTCGGAGGCGCGCTCGACGAGGTCGCGCATCTCGTCGGTCACCGCGATGGACTCGGTGGTCGCGCCCTTGGCCGCGTTCGTGAGCCAGTGCTCCGAGGAGCGGGCCATCGCCGCGACCGGCTCGCCGTCGGTGGCGAGCACGCGCATGTCACGGCCCGGCTTCTCGACGAACTCCTGGATGTAGAACACCTTGTGCTCGTAGTGGCCCAGCGTCTCCTTGTGCTCGAGGATGGCCTCGGCGGCGTTCCGGGAGTCGATCTTGGCCATCAGCCGGCCCCAGCTCCCGACGACGGGCTTGAGCACGCAGGGGTAGCCGAAGTTCTCGATGGCCTCCAGCGCGGACTCCTTCGTGAACGCGACCGTCGTCCGCGGGGTCGGTACGCCGGCCTCGGCGAGGACGAGACTGTTCCGGGCCTTGTCCGCGCAGATGGCCGCCGTCCGGGGGTGGTTCACCACGGGGACGTCGTAGTGGGCGACGAACTCGGTGGCGTAGCGCGACCGACTGGTCGCGAGACACCGGTCCAGCACGAGGTCGACCCCCTCGAACGCGTCGGGGGCCTCGTGCACGTCGAAATGCTCCTTGCGGACGTCGATCTTCTCGGTCTCGTGGCCGCGGTCGCGCAGCTCCGAGAGCAGGAGCTTCTCGTCGCGCCGGATGCGCGAGTAGAGCATCCCCACGTTCACGGCCGGACACCTCCGTTCGGGCTCGCGGGCCGCGGAGTCGGCCGCCCGGCGCGCCCACGCCGGGGGAGCGTGTCGACCCCGGAGACCGCGCCGGGCACGGCCATCTTACTCCCCCCAGTCCTCCTCCAGTTCGGGCGCCGTGTCCAGGTCGACCGGGCCCTCCCCGATCACTTCGAGCTCGGCACCACAGGTCGCACAGTCGACGATCTCTCCGACCTCGAGGTCGTCGTGCAGGTCCACGCCGGCCCCGCACTCGGGACAGTCTACCATTGTACCTCTACGTCGCGGCCTCGGCCACTTAAGCATGTCGAACCTGTAACACAGTTGATATAATCGCACTACCCGCTGATGGGCCGCAGCGCGTTCGAGAAACCGGTTCCGGGCTCGGTATCAGAATTCTGTTACGAATGGCGGTCGTCGTAGGCGCCGGCGGCGCCGGGCCCAGCGCGGCTGCTTCCAGCGCGACCACACCGGGGACCCGGTCTGGCACGGTTCAGACACGGTCGATCACCGCCTCGGCCAGGTCGTCGGCCGCGTCGTCGAGTCGCGCGCGGCGGCCGTCCAGCGCCTCGCGGTCCGCGGCGAGGGCCCCGGCCGCGCGGTCGAGGTGCGCGTCCATCGCCTCGGGGGCGGGGCCGCCACGGGAGTCACGCATCGCCACGCTCGCGGCCGGGTCCAGCGCCCGGCGTAGCTCGTCCGGGTCGACGTAGTCGGCGAGCGGCGCATCGAGTGCCTCCCCGGCGGCCGCCTCGACCGCCGCGTACTGCTCGTCGGCGGCCGCCGGGTCGCCGGCGCGCTCGGCGGCCGCCGCGACCAGCTCGTGGGCGGTCCGGAACGGGACGCCACCCATCGCCAGCAGGTCCGCGACGCCGGTCGCCGTCGCGAACCCCTCGCCGGCGGCCGCGGCGAGCGCGGCCTCGTTCCAGTCGGCCGTGGTCACGGCCCCCGCCGTCACCTCCACCGCGGGGAGCACCGCGTCGACGGCATCGAACGCGTGCGGGTGGACCCGCTGGAGGTCGCGGTTGTACGCACGGGGGAGCCCCTTCAAGCTCGTCAGGATCGCCTGCAGGTCCCCGGCGGCGTCGCCCGCGACCGCACGGACCAGCTCCAGCGTGTCCGGGTTCTTCTTCTGGGGCATGATGGAGGAGGTCGAGGCGTAGTCGTCGTCCAGCGCGACGAGCGAGCGGTTGGCGAAGAGGACGAAGTCCTCGGCCAGCCCGGAGCAGTGCGTCGCCAGCGTCGCGAGCGCCCCCGTCGCCTCCAGCAGGAAGTCCCGCGCCGACGCGGCGTCCATGCTGTTTTCGACGAGCCCGTCGAAACCGAGCAGGGCGGCGGTCCGCTCGCGGTCGACGTCGAACGGCGTGCCGCCGAAGGCGGCCCCGCCCAGCGGCGAGCGGTTGACGCGGTCGAACGCGTCCAGCAGTCGCCCGGTGTCCCGGGCCAGCGCGCCCTCGTAGGCGGCCAGCCAGTGACCCACCGTCGTCGGCTGGGCGGGCTGGAGATGTGTGTAGCCGGGCGCGAGCGTCTCGCGCTCGGCCTCGGCGACGGCCAGCAGCGCGTCGCGGGCCGCGAGCGTCGCCTCGACGGCGTCGAGCAGGTCCGCGCGGAGCCGGTAGCGGATGCAGGTCGCCACCTCGTCGTTGCGCGAGCGGGCGGTGTGCATCTTCCCGCCGACCGGGCCGACCCGCTCGATGACGGCCGTCTCGATGGCCGCGTGGACGTCCTCGCCGCCGTCGAGCGCACCGTGGCCGGCAGCCTCCACGTCGGCGAGCGCGCCGAGGACCTCGCTCGCCTCGTCGTCGGTGATGATCCCCTGTTCGGCGAGCATCACCGTGTGCGCGCGGTCGACCGCGAGGTCGGCCTCGAAGATGCGCTCGTCCTGCGCGAGCGAGGAGAGGAACGTGCGGGCGGGGCCGCCGCTGAACCGCTCGCGGCGGACGACGTCCTCACCGTCGCCGCTCCCGTCGGCGGCCGGCTCGTCCCCGTCGGTCCCCTGCTCGCGTCCGGGCATCTCAGTCGTCGTCGGCCCCGATGTCGGGACGGGAGGCGTCGGTGGCCTCTGTCACGCGGTTCGAGAGCCGCTCCTGGAAGCCGTGGTACTTGGCGACCCCGGTGGCGTCGGCCTGCTCGATGCCGCCGGTGACGTCCTCCGTGTTGAACGAGGCGGCCTCCGCGGAGTAGACCGCGTACGGGCTCGTCCGCCCGACGGGGCGCGCCTGGCCGCCCTCCAGGCGGACCGTGACGGTACCGGTGACGCGGGCCTGGGTCTCGTCGATGAACCCCTCCAGCGCGCGGACGAGCGGGGCGTCGACGAGGCCCTGGTACCCCTTCTCGGCCCACTCCTGGTCGATCCCGTTCTTGTACTGGCGCTCCTCCGTCGTCAGGACGAGCGATTCGAGGGCCTCGTGGGCGTTCAGCAGGACCGTCGCGGCCGGGTGCTCGTAGTTCTCGCGCACCTTCAGCCCGAGCATGCGGTCCTCCATCACGTCCGTCCGGCCGACGCCGTGGGCGCCGGCCACGTCGTTGAGCCGCTCGATGAGCGTCACCGCGTCCAGCTCCTCGCCGTCGAGCGCGACGGGCTCGCCCGCCTCGAAGGTGAGCTCCAGTTCCCGCGTCTCGCCGCTCGGCGCCGTCGTCCACTCGTAGATCTCCTCGCCGGGGACGTACCCCGGTTCCTCCAGCTCGCTCCCCTCGACGGAGCGGCTCCAGAGGTTCGTGTCGATGGAGTAGGCGCCGCCGTCACCCCCCTCGACCGGAAGGTCGCGCTCGGCGGCGTACTCCTGCTCCCACTCGCGGGTCAGCCCCAGCTCCCGGACCGGCGCGATGACCTCCAGATCCGAGTCGCGCCAGACCGCCTCGAACCGGAGCTGGTCGTTGCCCTTCCCGGTGCAGCCGTGGGCGATGCCGGTACAGCCCGCGTCCTCGGCCACCTGGAGGATGGCCGACGCGATGACCGGGCGCGCGAGCGCCGTGCCGAGCGGGTAGCCCTGGTAGGTGGCGTTGGCCTTGACCGCGCGCATGCAGAGCGCCGCGAACTCGTCCTGTGCGTCGACGACGTGGTGTTCGAGGTCGAGCGCCTCGGCGGTCTCGCGGGCCTCCGCGAACTCCGCCTCGGGCTGCCCGACGTCGACGGTGACGCCGATTACCTCGTCGTAGCCGTACTCCTCCTGCAGCAGCGGAACGCAGACGGTGGTGTCGAGCCCGCCGGAGAACGCGAGCGCGACCGTGTCGTGTGTCATGGGTGTGTGGTGTGTGCGGTGTGTGATGGGTGGTTCGGTCTCCCCGGGCACCGAGCGGCCGGGCGGCACGAGCGGTGCTGTGGGGCGATGCGGTCATCAGGTGAGGAGAGGAGAAATGGGCCTAAACGGCCCGTCGCGGTCGTCGGACGGCGGCGGGACGGCACCCAGCACTCGGCACGGCCGAGCATACGGGCGCATCCGTCATCATACCCAATACACCGAGCGAGATGGTATTAAACTCTTCCGCGATGGCAACACCTGTCCGGCACGCCATGACACGGCACGGGGCGTCGGGGCACACCCGGGAGCGTGACCGTCCCGGACGGCCGGGTAACCGGACTGCTATCGAGTTATCCTCGCTATTCGCCCACTGGAGTTCCGACACCGATCCGGCGACTACTCCTCCTCGGTGACGGACTCGACGGCCATCAGCGGGTAGCCGTCGTGCATCTCCATCCCCGTCCGGACGGTGACGTCCTCGTACCCGATGCGCATCCGGACCCTGGCGAACTCGCCGGTCCACTCGGTGTAGTCGGCCGACCCGTCGGCCAGCGCGGCGGCGAGCGCCTCGTCGCGGGGGTCGACATCCACCGCCTCGCAGTGGGGCTGGTTCTCGATGCTCTCCTCCATCGCCCGGGCCAGCGAGTCGGCGCTGTCGGGCGACAGCGGCGTCCCCGCGAACTGGTGGTAGAGCGTCCCGAACTTCACGCCCGCCTCGAAACACGCGACCTCGCGGTCAGTCGGCTGGTCGTCAACCATCGTCCGATGGTCGCGCGCGACGAGCAAAACCGTTCTGTCCGCGCCCATCGCGGCGGCCCGGGGCGGCCGCGCTCCCCCCCGCCGACATCGGGAACCGCCGCGAGCGCCGCCGGAACACGGAACGCGTATACGTTCCGGCCGGCTCCACATCGCATGGACTACGACACCTCACTCACCCGCGCGCTCGACGCGCTCCCGGAGCGGAGCACCGAAGGCGCCCGCCTCTCCGTCCCCGATCCCCACGCGCAGGCCGACGGCGCGTTCACCCGCTTCACGAACCTCGACGCCGTCGCCGACGCCCTGAACCGCGAGACCGACCACGTCCACTCGTTCGTCCAGCGCGCACTCGCGACGGCCGGCCAGCTCACCGAGGGCGTCGGCCGCTACAACGGTCGCTTCGACGGCGACGATTTCGACGCCGCCGTCAGCGACTACGTCGAGGAGTACGTCCGCTGCTCGGAGTGTGGCCTCCCCGACACCCGGCTGGCCACCGAGGACGGCACGATGATGCTCCGCTGTGAGGCGTGCGGGGCCTTCCGTCCCGTCTCGAAGCGCCGCTCCACGGACCAGCAGCAGGCCGACGCCGTCGAGAAGGGCGGCCGTTACACCGTCGAGATCACCGACACCGGCCGCAAGGGCGACGGCGTCGCCAAGCGCGGCGGCTACACCGTCTTCGTCCCCGGCACCCAGGAGGGCGACGTAGTCGATGTCTACATCGAGAACATCTCCGGGCAGCTCGCGTTCGCGCGGACGGAGTAGCGGTTCAGTTCCACCGCGGTTGAACCGAACTTATCTGTAATACCGAGGGAACCAGCCGTATGGCGACGACACCGGAGGAATGTATCGACGCGCTGTGGGAGGCGGCCGAACGGTTAGATGAATCGCCGACAAAGGCACAATACGAGAGTCTCGGATTGCAGCCAGCGTCAGGGACGATAATTAGGCAGATCGGGGGCTGGAACGACGCGAAGAGGGCGGCTGGGCTGGAAACGGCCCCATCTACAGGGGAGCGGGTTGGCCCAAAGCCCGACGATGTTGACGTGACCGACCGGGAGTGGACGTCGATGTCGGTTGATCAGCGCTGGCACTACCGGAATCCCGAGCGGAACCTCCAGCGGACACTCGACCGGCGCGCACGGCTCCGTGCCTGGGTCAACGAACGGAAGGCCCAACGTGGCTGCCGGGACTGTGGCGAGGACGACCCGGCCTGTCTCGACCTCCATCATCAGGCGCCGGACGAGAAGGAGCGGGCCGTCGGAGAGCTCATTACACACGGGTACGGCAGGGACCGACTTCGAGAGGAACTGACCGCCTGCGCGGTCCTGTGTGCGAACTGTCACCGTCGGGAACACCACGACGTAGCCACCGAAGGGCTCCGCGGCTGGGTCCACACGCACAAGACGACTCGCGGCTGCGCTCGGTGTGACGAGGACGCCCCCGTCGCGCTCGACTGCCATCACGAGGGGGAGAAGCAGGAGACGGTCGCCGAACTGCTCGCGGACGGGAGGCCGTACGAGGCCGTCCGGGCAGAGGTAGCCCGATGTACCATCCTCTGTGCGAACTGCCACCGACGCGAGCACTTCGTCGAACCCGACTGGTGACTCGTCGGACGGTGACGACAGTCATAAGTAATCCCACTCGCTATCAGTATTTGCGTGAAGTCCTGTGGTGTAGTGGCCAATCATGTAGCCTTCTGGGGGCTACGACGGAGGTTCGAATCCTCCCAGGACTATGCTTCCGGGCGCTCCAATCCTCCAGCGGCGCGTGGTCACTTGAGGCGACGCATCCCTATCTCTCAGGCCACGACCGCGCCACGATGGTGGTGCGGGTGCCGTGATCCGGTGAACTCAGCGCCGGTCGGATCAACGCGCTGAACACGGTCGAAGCGCTCGGCGACGAGAATGGCAAAGAGCCTGACTGACGCCGGGCTCAGGCAGCAGTCCCGGGTCGATTCCCGGCATCCGTGGCGGCGTCGACGTGTCGGGCAGAGCCTCCACGGGCCGAACTGGTCGCGACGGGGAGCCCTGTGACCGATACGTCCGACTGCCGGACCGTCTCGTCGGAGGCGTTCCGCTCCGGGCTTGAGGTCGGAGGGCGCTATGCAGCCGACGACGTGGAGCCGCGTCACGCTGGTCCCGCCTCGCGTCACCGGGTCCGGGCGGACGGCCCGACTGCCAGGAGCCCCACGCTTTTCGCGCCGACACGCCATCGCGTGGACATGGACCTCGATTTCGTCCCGCTCGACGACACGGGCCTCCGGACGAGCGAGATACAGTTCGGCACCTGGCGGTTCGGCCGGGAGACCGAGGCGGGCAACGTCGAGATCGACGAGGAGCGCGCCCACGACCTGCTTGACGCCTACGCCGCGCACGGCGGGCGGTACATCGACACCGCCGACGTCTACGGCGGCGGGGCGTGCGAGGAGTGGATCGGGGACTGGCTCGCCGACCGGGACCGCGAGCGGTACACCATCGCCTCGAAGATCTACTGGCAGACCCGCGAGGACGACCCCAACAGCCGGGGCACCAACCGGAAGAACGTGCGCCACCGCATCGACGCGCTGCTCGACCGGCTGGGGACCGACTACGTGGACGTGCTCTACATCCACCGCTGGGACGACGAGACGCCGGCGCGGGAGCTGATGAAGACGCTGAACGGACTGGTCGAGGCCGGGAGGGTCCACTATCTGGGCGCCTCGACGCTCGTCCCCGACGAGTGGAAGGTCGCGCGGGCGAACGAGATCGCCCGACAGGAGGGCTGGGAGCCGTTCACCGTCGCACAGCCGCGATACAACCTGGTCGACCGGGAGGTCGAGGGGGGCTATCTGGAGATGGCCGACCAGTACGGTATCGGGGTCTGCCCCTGGAGCCCGCTGGGCCAGGGCTTCCTCACCGGGAAGTACACCCGCGAGGAGGGGCTCACTGGCGAGTCCCGGGCCGCGGAGTCCTCGCGGTTCCGCGACGCCTACCTCACCGAGGAGACCTTCGACGTACTGGACGAGCTCCGGGCGGTCGCCGACGAGGTCGACGCCACGGTCGCACAGACGGCCCTCGCGTACCACCTGCACCACGACGGTATCGCCGCGCCCATCGTCGGCGCCCGGACCGTCGCGCAGCTGGAGGAGAACCTCGGCGCCGCCGCCGTCGACCTCTCGGCGGCGCAGGTCGAGCGCCTCCGCGACGCGACGGGCGGGCCGTACGCCGACATCTGAGGCGGTACCCGCTCGACCGGGGGCAGCCGGCACGGGGGGGAAAACGCCTTTTCATGCGCGGTTCGTGAGTCGTCGGCATGCTCCGGAAGGAAGCCGACGACGTCGACCTGTTGGAGTCGCTTGCGGAACTCCCCGGGTGCTATCACCAGACCGTCTCCCCCGACGGGCGCCGCGTCGCGTACTACTACGACGGGAGCGGTCGGAACGAGCTGCACGTACAGGAGATGGAGACGGGCGGGCGCGAGCAGTGGAGTGATGGGAACGTCCCGCGAGACGCCCGGTGGCACCTGAAATGGGCGGGGAACGACGAGGTGCTGTTCCACGTCGACGAGGACGGGAACGAGCAGAACGACATCCACGCGCTGGACGCGTCGGGCGCGGCGGAACCGGTCGTCGAGATGGACGGACAGGTCGTGCTCCACGACGTCACGGACGGCGGCGGGCGGTTGGTTGTCGGCTCCACTCGCGACGGGCAGCTGAACCTCTACCGTCACGACCGGGCGAGCGGCGAGACGACGAAACTGACGACGTACGACCGGGCCGTGAACGCCGCGCACTTCTCGCCCGACGGTGACCGGATCGCGTTCAGCACCAACGAGACGTCGGTGTTCGAGAACGCCGACACCTACCTGATGGACGCGGACGGGTCGAACGTCGAGCGGCTGGGCTGCTCGGAGACGGGGGCCGAGACGCAGCCGGTGGCGTTCTCCCCGTCCGGCGACCGCCTGCTGCTGGCCGACAACGCCGACGACCGCGGCCGGGTCGGGGTGTACGACCTGGCGGCCGGCGAGGTGACGTGGTACGGCGGTGACGTCGTCGAGCAGCCCCACGCGTTCCTGCCCGACGGGGACCGGGTGCTGCTCGACCGGCGCCGGGAGATGGCCGTCGTCGCGGCGACACTGGACCTGGAGACGGGCGAGGTCCGGGAGTTCGACCTGCCGACCGGCGTGACCGACGTGACCGGCGCGTTCCCCGCCGGCCAGGGGAACCCGGTCGTGGACGACGGGCAGGTCGTCTGCGCCCACGGCACCCCCGACGGTCGCTCGGACCTGCTGACGTACGACGTAGAGGCCGGGGCGAGCGAGACGCTGCTGGCCGCCGACTACGGCGCGTTCGAGTCCGACGCGTTCGTCGACAGCGAGGTCATCAGCTTCGAGTCCGACGGGGTGCCGGAGACGCCCGCTCGGGCCGTCGAGACCGGCCCGTACGACAGCCTGGAGATCGAGGCCCAGCTGTACGACACCGGCGAGCGACCCGCGCCGCTGGCGGTGAAGATCCACGGCGGGCCACGCTACGCCGACTACCGGAACTTCAACGTCTACACGCAGTTCCTCGCCTCGCAGGGGTACGCCGTTCTGGAGGTGAACTACCGGGGCTCGGCGGGCCGGGGCCGGGAGTTCGTCCGGGAGCTGTACGACGACTGGGGCGGCGCCGAGCAGGGGGACATCGCTACCGGGGTCGAGCACGTCCTGGCAACCCGCGATTGGCTCGACGAGGACCGGGTCGCCGTCTTCGGCGGCTCCTACGGCGGGTACAGCGCGTACTGGCAGGCCGTCCAGTACCCCGACCTCTACGACGCGACCGTCGCGTGGATCGGGCTGACCGACCTCCGGGAGATGTACGAGACGACGATGCCCCACTTCCGGACGGAACTGATGGAGAAGAACATCGGGACCCCCGGGGAGAACCCCGACCTCTATCGGGACCGGTCGCCGATCGAGCACGCGGGGAACGTCGACGCACCGCTGTTGCTGATCCACGGCGTCAACGACCGCCGGGTACCGGTCTCGCAGGCACGACTGTTCCGGGACCGGCTCCGTGAACTGGGCTACGAGGTCGAGGAGCGCCCCCCCGGCGGGGAGGCCGGCGGCGGGGCCGACGCCGAGTACGTCGAACTCGGGGAGGAGGGGCACGCCTCGACCGACAGCGACCAGAAGCTCCGGACCTTCCGGGTGCTCGCGGACTTCCTCGACCGGCGGCTGTAGCCTGACGCCACTTCGGGCGCCGCCGGGCAACGGGGGCGGATCAACCACTTTACCGGGGCCGCACGTAGCGGGGCCGTGCACGAACCGACGGAGCGGGTGCGGCGGGCGGACCGCTCGCAGATCCGCGTGATGTACGACCTCGCGGAGGCCGCCGACCACGACCTCGTCCGGCTGGAGGTGGGGGAGCCGGACTTCGACACGCCCGAGCACGTGGTCGCGGCGGCCGCGGCGGCGGCCCGGGACGGCGAGACGCATTACACGCCGAACGCGGGCACCCCCGAGTGCCGCCGGGCCATCCGGGACGCGATGGCCGCCGACTACGGCGTCGAGCACGCACTCGACGAGATCGTCGTCACCGTCGGCGGGATGGAGGCGCTCCATCTCGCGACGATGGCCGTCGTCGGGCCCGGCGAGGAGCTCCTGTATCCGGGGCCGGCGTGGCCGAACTACGGGACGCAGGCGTTCCTGGCCGAGGGGACGCCCGTGGAGGTGCCGATGCCCGCCGCCGAGGGGTTCGACCTCGACCCGGGCCGGCTGGTCGAGCGGATGGGTCCCGGGACGGCGGCGGTCGTCCTGACGACGCCGTCGAACCCGACCGGCCGGGTGTTCGACCCGGACGCGGTCCGGGCGGTGGTCGAGGCCGCCGCCGACCACGATGCGTACGTCATCGCAGACGAGGTGTACGCCGGCCTGACCTACGACCGCGACCCGCGCGGCGTCGCGGCGCTGACCGGCCACCCGTCGCACGTCCTCACCGTCGGCTCCTGCTCGAAGACGTACGCGATGACGGGCTGGCGGCTCGGCTGGCTGGCGGGCGACCGGACCGTCATCGACCAGGTGACGAAGGTCCGGGAGTCGACGACGGCCTGCCCGTCCAGCATCGCCCAGGCGGCCGCCATCGAGGCGCTCACCGGGCCACAGGAACCGTTCGAGGCGATGTACGGCGCGTTCGAGCGCCGGCGCGACCTCGTGGTCGACCTGATCGCCGACATCGACGGGCTCTCGGCCCCCCGGCCGGAGGGCGCCTTCTACGCCTTCCTCGACCCCGACGTCGACGCCGACGCGCTCGCGTTCGCGAAGTACCTCCTCCGGGAGCACGGCGTGGTACTCGCGCCGGGCAGCGGCTTCGGGGCCGCCGGCGAGGGGCGGCTCCGGCTCTCCTTTGCCGCCGCCGAGGAGCGACTCCGGACCGGCCTGGACCGCATCGCCGAGGGGGTCGCGTCGTACTGACCGCCCGGTGGCACCACCCCGGCCTCAGTTCCGGTCGACGAACGCGACGATCTGCTCGGCACAGGCCCCACCGGCGTCCTCCTGGAGGAAGTGGCCGGCCCCCTCGACCCGGACGTCGGGTTCGTCGGCTGCGGTCGGCACGAGATCGCGGAACAGCGCCCGGTACTGCTCGGTGATGGGGTCGCTGTCGGAGAACAGCGCGAGGAACGGCTTCTCCCACTCGGCCAGGTCCTCGCGGAGCCGCGCGTGGCGGTCGGCCCCGGGCATCGAGGGGTCCTGCGGGACCATCGGCGGCCAGGCGTATGCGCCGGCCTTCGAGGCCTCGTCCGGGAACGGCGCGTCGTAGCCGGCCCGCGCCGCGTCGGAGAGGTCGGACACGCAGGCGCCGTCGATGACGCGGCTCACGTCGAGGGCGTCGGCCTCGACGACCATGTCGCGGAACGCGTACCAGGTGTCCACGAGGTCGACCTCGCCGTCGGTCAGCAGCGCGTTCATCGCCACGATGCGGTCGAACCGCGCCGGCGCGTCGGAGACGGCGTACGGCAGCCCGAGGATGCTCCCCCAGTCCTGGCAGACCAGCGTCACCCCGGTGAGGTCGAGCGACTCGACGAACTCGACGAGGGTGTCGTAGTGCAGGTCGAACGTGTAGTCCTCGGGGTCGGTGTACTTGTCCGAGCGGCCGAAGCCGAGGAAGTCGGGGACGACGACGCGACCGTGCTCTGCGAGCGTGGGGACCATCTTCCGGTAGAGGAACCCCCACGTCGGCTCGCCGTGGAGGCAGAGGAACGTCTCCTCGGCGCCGTCCGGGTCCGTGTCGACGTAGGCCAGCTCCGGGTCGCCGGGCGCGTCGACCGTCAGGTAGCGGGGCTCGTGGTCGTAGTCCGGGACGTCGGCGAACGCGGACTCGGGGGTGCTGACGATGTCCATGCACGCCGGACAGCCGGGGGGCACACAAAGCTGCTGCCGACCGCCGCCCGCCGCCGGGGACACGGGCGTCACCCGGTGCGGTCGACGCCGCCGAACGGTCATACGCCACGGGGCCGTATCCGTCTTCGATGACAGAAACACGCGTTCTCGTGACCGGAGCGACCGGCAACCAGGGCGGCGCCGTCGTCAACCATCTGCTGGCCCACGAAGCCGAGTTCGACGTGCGGGGGCTGACCCGCGACGCGACGAGCGACGCCGCGGGGGCCCTCGCCGACCGCGGCGTGACGGTGCAGGAGGGCGACCTCGGGGAGCCCGAGAGCGTCCGGGCACACGTCGCCGACGCCGACGCCGTCTTCGCCGTCACCAACTTCTGGACCGCGGGCTACGACGCCCAGGTCGAGCAGGGCACCAACCTCGCGGACGTGGCCGCCGCGGAGGGGGTCGACCAGTTCGTCCTCAGCGGCGTCGGCAGCCACGAGCAGGACACCGGCATCCCACACTTCGACTCCGCCTGGGAGATCGAGCAGCACGCGCAGGACCTCGGCCTCCCGCTGACGACGCTCCAGCCCGTGTTCTTCTTCCAGAACCTGGAGGCGTTCGCCGAGGACGTCCTCGAGGGGACGCTCGCGCTCCCGCTCGCGGCGGGCGTCCCCCTCCAGATGGTCGACGTCGACGACGTGGGCCACGCCGCCGCCGTCGCGTTCGCGAACCCCGGCGAGTTCGTCGGCGAGCGGTTCGACCTCGCGGGCGACGAGGCCACGCTGGCCGAGACGGCCGCCGTCCTGAGCGACGTGACCGGTGTCGACGTCGAGCCGTACCACGTCCCCATCGAGGACTCGTACGAGGACTTCGGCGAGGAGTTCACCGTCATGTGCGAGTGGTTCAACGACGTCGGCTACGACGCCGACATCGACGCCGTAGAGGAGACGTTCGGCTTCGAGTTCACCGGCCTCGAGACCTACCTCCGCGAGCACGGCTGGACCGAGAAGGACGGGATGGCGTCGGTGCCGGGCTGGGTGAAGGCCCTCTAACGAGCGTCCTGACGCCTCGGGTGTCCTCGGCTATCTCCGGCCGCCCGCGGGGGCCGGCTGACCGGCTCCACCGGCGACCCGCTCGGCACACGAACCGTTCGGAACGATGCCGCTCCTCGCGTCCTGCGGGTGCTCGGAGCGGTGGAAACCGCGCTCGCTTCGCTCGCGCGATGTACGAACAGCTACTGATCAATCCGGTCGATACCCGTAGAGAGGCGTCCGTTTTAGCTACGTGAGGAGTATTCATCTGCTACCGTGATCATTACCGACTTATCCCGGCGCGAGCGGTGTCGACGCTCCCGGAGACGGCGTCGCGGGCGCGGGCCGTAGCCGCGCGCCGACCGTCGCTTCGGCTACCCGGGTCGTGTTCGAAAGAAGGGTCGCCACGGATACCGTTCAGTTCGAGACCGTATCGCAGTGCCAGCCGGGGTCGGTGCCCGTGCGGTCGATCCGGTCGGCACGACACGCCGGGCAGTAGTCGGGCGTCACAGCGACGTTCCGGGGGACGTAGACCGCACCGCTGCACTCCACGCACGCGTCGACGACGATCGTCGTGCAGTCCGCGCAGACGTTGAAATCGTCGACAGTCAGGTCGCGCAGGGGTTCGAGTTGTTTGTCCAGGGTGTACTCGTCGATGACCGTCTGACAGCTCTGGCACGGTTTCATGACGATGCGTACTCCTCCACGGGACGGCCACGGAAAGCCTTGCCCCCCGTCGGGGGTGGTGGGACCGGGACCCGTGGAGGGGGTCCGCCCGCGAGCGGTGTTCGTCCGTATGTAACGGTGGACGCGAGCGTGGCCCCCTTCGACGAGGCCGGCGGCCTCGTTCCGATCGACGGCGGCGAGGACGGCTGCCTCCACACGGACGATGTCGGCGGCGAGGACCCCGCCGGGGGCAGGCGGTCGAGTTCGATGCCGAGTCCTCTCCCAGGGGCGCGCGGCCACCCTGATTCGCGAACAGTGGACGACGCCGTTGTCGGCACCGACGGTCGATCACCCGTACGTCATCCCGCGACGGCGCCGTCGATCTCCGGGGTCCCGACCTCGTCGCCGCGAGGTCCGCCCTTGCGCCGGTCGCGCCCCAGGGCCAGGCACTCATGTCGCTCCCCGGCGTACCGGCGGGCATGCGACGGCGACGACTGCTCGGCGGGCTCGGTGCGGCCGTAGCGACCGGGCTGGCGGGTTGTGTCGCCGGCTATCGTGGGGACGGCGCTCCGGGGACGGTCCAGCCACCGACCGGCACCGCGCCCGTCGACCTGCCCGTCTCGTGGGAGGAGCTCCAGCAGCCGCTGCCGCCGGACGCCATCCCCGCCATCGTGGAGCCCGCCTTCGCCGCCGACTGGTCCGGGCTCGACCCGGGGGCGGTCGGTCGGGACGGTCTCGGCGACGACGCGGCGGTCGTCGGCGTCGAGCGCGGTGGCGAGACACGGGCCTACCCGCTGGCCGTGCTGGACCGGCACGAGGTCGTGAACGACGCGTTCGGCGGGCCGCTGCTGGTGAGCTACTGCCCGCTCTGCGGGAGCGCGGTCGCGGCCGAGCGGCGGGTGGGCAGGCGGTCGACCCGGTTCGGCGTCTCCGGGATACTCTGGCGTCGGGACCTCGTGCTGTACGACGAACTGACGGAGAGCCTCTGGAGCCAGCTGCTGGCGACCGCCATCCGCGGGCCCCGGACCGGCGACCGGCTGTCGCTCGTCCCGACGCGGCTGACCAGCTGGGGCGCCTGGCGGGAGAGCCACCCGGACACGGCGGTCCTCCTGCCGCCGCCGCACTCGGGCACCATCGACGGGAGCGCCCGGTACGAGTACGACCGCAAATACCCGTACGACACCCAGCGCCAGTTGATCGGCTACGACGACGCCGGCGGGGGCGCGGGGCGACTCGGCAGCACCACGCTGGTCGTCGGCATCAGCGAGGGCGAGGTGGCCCGTGCCTACCCCTACTTCGTGGTCCGTGAGGCCGGCGGCGCCGTCAACGACCGCGTGGGCGAGCGGCCCGTGGTCGTGACGACGACCCCCGGTGGCGGGCTGGCGGCCTACGACCGACGGGTAGGCGACAGCTCACTCCGGTTCGCCGCGGCCGACGGCGCCGACGGGGAGCACCTCCGGGCCGGGGGGAGCCGCTGGCGCCGCGAGGACGGCCGCGCGGCCGACGGCCCGTACGCCGGCGAGCGACTCGACCGGGCGAACGACCTGGCACCGCTGTTCTGGCACGCGTGGTCCTCGTTCCACCCCGGGACCGAGGTGTACGGCGTGGACGCGCCCGGCTGAGACGGGGCGACTCGTCGGTGGTGGGCGCCGTCCGGCCCGGATTAAACGCCCCCCGGATGGGTCGCATCGTGTTTATGCGGCCGGAGGGAGAGGCCGTGGTATGCGAGCCGAGCAACCCCATCCCGAGGTTCAACTCGTTCTCGAACAGGTCGCGGCGCTGGAGGCGGTCCCGCTGAACCAGTACGGAGCCCAGGGCGCCCGCGACATCTTCGAGCAGTTCAACGCCGACATCGACGAGCCGGAGGTCGGGCGGATCCACGACACCACCGTCCCGGGCTACCGGCCCCAGGAGGGCGACCAGCGCGACCCCGTGCCGGTCCGACATTACCGGCCCGGCGAGGCGGGCGAGACCGCGCCGACGGTCATCTACTACCACGGGGGCGGCTTCGTCATCGGCGATATCGACAGCCACGACGTCGTCTGTCGACACGTCTGCGACCAGGCGGAGGTCAACGTCGTCTCCGTCGACTACCGGCTCGCACCGGAGGAGCCGTTCCCCGCGGCCGTCGAGGACGCCTACGCGGTCGCCAGCCACGTCGGCGCGACCCCCGACGAGTTCGCCGGCGACGGCCAACTGGTCGTGATGGGCGACAGCGCCGGCGGCAACCTCTCGGCGGCCGTCACGCAGATCGCCCGGGACCGCCGCGAGGAGGCCGCCGAGACCGGCCGCGAGCCCGCCATGCATACGCCGGATATCGACCGGCAGGTGCTCGTCTACCCGGCGGTCGACGCCCGGCAGGACCGCCCCTCCTGGGAGGAGAACAGCGAGGGCTACTACCTCGTCGAGGAGGACATGCTCTGGTTCTTCGACTGCTACCTCGGGAGCGACCTCCACCGAGGGAACCCGTACGCGTTCCCGCTGGCGGGCGACCTCCACGACCTCCCGCCGGCGACGGTCGTGACGGCCGGCTTCGACCCGCTGCGCGACGAGGGCATCGCCTACGCCGAGGCCCTGGAGGACGCCGGGGTCCCGGTCGAACACCGCAACTACGACGACGTCATCCACGGCTTCTTCACGATGCTGGCGCCGCCCGTGGACATAGAGCGGGCCCACGAGGCGATGGACCACGTCTGCGACCAGCTGCGGCGGAACCTGGCGTAGGTCGTCACCGGGTCGGATACTCCACCCGCTGTTCGGTAACTGCGGCAGTCGTTATCGGAGTGATCACACGGTCGGCGAACCCGGGGGCGACGGGCTCGGTCGGCCGTCCGGACCGGTCCACTTGCCGGCCGTGGCCGTCTCGTCGCCGTTCGAGGCCTCCCGCGTCGCGCGCACGGTGTCGGTGCTCGCAGCCTCGGTTCGCCTGCTGTCGACCGCCCGGCTGCTCGCTCTGCCCCCCGACGAGGCGGGCGCGACGACGGAGGCGCCGGTGCGGGCACGCCGCCGGCTGGAGGAACTCCGGAGCCGGGGCGTGGGGACCGCGGTCGCCGGCGGCGGGACCGCCCGGGTGCATCGACGTCGGGCGCGCCCGGCTCCGGCGACTGCGCCGTGTCCCCGACGGCCTGTTCTCCGGCCGGGGCCCGCTGGACGCGGGTCCGGGCCGGGGCCGTTCCCGACGACCGGCTGCAGCAGCAGCGCCCCGCGTCGCCGAGCCCGACGCTGCGACGGGTCGGTCACGTCCGGGGCGGCCGTCGGGCCCGGGATGGATGCCGCGGTCCCGCAGTCGGGGCCTACTCCAGCATCGCGGCGGCGTCCTCGAGCGTGATGGCGCCCCGCTGGAACGCCAGCAGCACGTCGCGGACGCCCGTCTCGTCGTCCTCCTCCTCCTCGTCGGCGTAGTCGTCCAGTCCGGTCCGGGCGGAGTGGCCGGTCAGCTCGGCCATGTCCTCGCCGTCGGCGAGCGCGGTCTCCAGCTTCACGCGGTAGTTCCCCCCGTCCGTGACGTGGAGGTCGGCCGGGTGGAAGAAGTACCAGTCCTCGCGGTCGAAGCGCACGCCGACCTTCGGGGCGGCACCGAAGTTCTGGGCGAAGTAGACCAGGTTCTCGATCTCCTGGCCGTCGAGGTAGATGGGGTCGCCGGCCGAGGACTTCGCCTCGATGGCGTAGAAGACCTCGCCGTCGCCCGCGAGCACGTCCGGGAGTTCGCGCTCGGTCGCGCTGCCGGAGGCGGGCGCCCGCATCACCGCGAAGCCGCGCTCGTCCAGCCGGTTGACCAGTTCCCGCTCCCGGCGGTCCCCCTTCGCGTTCGAGTTGGCCATACGGTTCCTGCGTCGGCGGGGGGGAAAAGCGGTCGGAGAGCGGGCCGGAACTGGTCTACCGTCGGCAAACCGCGACGAGCGCGGCCGCCACCAGCGCGAGCGCGGCCGCGACGGCGCCGAAGCCGGGCTGGCCGCCGGTGTCGGTCCCGCCGTCCGACGGCTCGTCGGTGTTCGCCATCGTCTTGACCGGCGTCTCCGTCGGCGACGGCGTCCCCGTCGGTTCGAGCACCAACTCGAACCCGCTCAGGTGCGTCCCGGCGTCGTAGACCACCCGCGCGTCGCCGCTCGTGTCGGCCGCCGGGGTCGCCGCGGCGACCGCGTAGCCGTCCGGCGCGGTCACCACGAACCGCCGATCCGGCTCGAAGCCGGAGGCGAACGGCTCCGTGACAGTCAACGTGTCGTCCGCGACGGCGGCGAGGCCGACGTACGTCACGGAGAGGGTGACGATGCCGACGTCCCCGCTCTCGGTCTCGGCGAGCGAGATGGCGGCGTCCTCGACCGACATCTCGCGGCCGGTCTCGTTCCCGGCGTCCGCGGCGACCGCCCGCATCCGGTCCCGGAATCGGGCCCGGGTCTCCGCCTGCGCGGTCTCGTTGTTCCGCAGTTCGTCGAACGCCTGCCGCTCGGAGCCGGTCGTGAGGTCGTAGACGAGCGTCAGTGTCAGCTCCGCCGAGCCGTCCGCCGCCAGGGCGACCTCGAACGTCGGCGTCGGCCCGTCCGACTGTGCCACCGCCGGCGCCACACCGGCACCGACCGCCGAACAGACGACCAATGCCGCCAGCAACGGCTGAAACGTCCCGGTATCGGCCATATTGTATCTCTTGTGATGTTATCTCGCCGGCCCCATAAATACGGTATGGCCGCGTCGGTCCGGCGGTCAACCCCCGTCGGGACCCGTATCGGGGCCGACATCGGCGCCGTCACCGTCGGCGCCCGCATCGCCGCCCCCCTCCTGGGGAGCCCCGTCGTCGGCGTCCGCGGTGCCCTCGAGCCGCAGTTCCCGCCGTTTGGCCCCCAGGAAGACGAGTAGCGCGGGCACCAGCGCGAGGCCGGCGGCACCGACCAGCCGGCCCACGCCCGTCGGCTCCGACGGCGCCGGCGCCGGCCCGCCGCCGTCGGTGTCGTCCGCCGAGGTGGTCGCGTTCGGGTCGACGACCCGGAAGGAGAAGCCGTCGAGGTCGGTCCCGTCACCCCAGGAGGCGCTGTTCCGGAGCGCCCGGTCCGGCCGCGGGGCCGTGTCGTCACGGACGTACCCCTCCGGCCCGCGCACCACGAGCGTCCCGTTAGGGTCGAAGCCGGACGAGAACGGCTCGTTGACGACGACCTGCGCGCCGTAGACGCCCGCGAGCGCGACCCAGCGCGCGCGGTACGCGATGACTCCCGTCCCGTTGGTCTCCCGGGTCGTGACGGTGACGTTCTCGATGCGCATGTCGCGCGCGGTCCGGTCGGAACCGTTGGCGGCCGCGGCACGGAGCCGGTCGCCGAAGGCCGCACGGCGCTCCTCCAGGGCGGCGCTGTCGTTCGCGAGTCGCTCGTAGCGGTCGCGCTCGGCCGGCACCGAGAGGTTGTACGATCGCTCGTCGGTGACCGTCGCCGAGCCGTCCGCGTCGAGGGCCACGGTGAACGTGCGTCCGGTGTCGTGGACGGCGCCGACGGACCCGACGGCGCTCACGAGGAGCAGGCCGCAGACGGCCAGCGCGGCCAGCCGCGTTCCGGGCATCGGTTCCCCCGTTCGTCGGCTCCGGGTTAAGCCCGTCGGGAGCGTGGACCGGGCCATCGGCCTTATCCTGCGGTCCACCGAAGCGACGGTGTCAGGCACCCACCCCTAAAGGGGTGGGCTTGCCAGTGGACTCCCGCTCTGGCCGATACTCTCGGCAGGCGAATACTCGCCGTTCGCATTCAGCATCCCTGACTTCAGGGCGACCTGACAGTTCGCCCGTCCAGCACCAGACGTGAGCCAGTGCTGGACGAGCCGCCACCCGATATTCCGAGCAGCGTTGTAATCAGCGTGGAGTTCCGTCCCGCAGTTCAGACACTCGAACTTGTCACCAGCCCGATTATCCTCGTGCGTGAATCCGCACTCGCCGTGACTACATCGCTGACTCGTGTACTTCGGGGCAACATCGGCCACGAGAATCCCGTATTCTTCGGCTTTGTACTCGGTGTACTCCTGTATCGTGCGGAACGCCCACTGCTGGAACTTCGAGGCGTTCGAGATACGCTCACGGATGTTCTCCAAGTCCTCAAACGCGATAGCAGAACAGTCGTTACGACGGGCTTCCTGCACGATAGCTTTCGAGACACGGTGTAGGTAGTCGTCGCTCCACCGAGCGAACGTGTCACCGATGCTCTGGATGGTGAGGTGTGCCGACCGAGTACCTGTCTGTTGCAGGCTCCCACGACGGCGTTCGTACTCGTTACGCTTGTGGTTGAGGTAGTCAGCGTTACCGAGGAACGCTCCCGTGCTGGTGACGGCGAGGTAGCCATCTACGTTCAAGTCAACGCCGAGAACCGCTCCGTTCTCGACTGTTGACGCATCCGTGTCCGGATCTTTCTCTACGGCCACGTGGAGGTAGTAGTCGTCGTCACGCTTATGCAGGGTTGCCTCTTTGCGCTCCCACTCGTCACTATCCCAATACTCCTCGGATGGCGTGCCCTCGTCGTCTTCAGGGGTGACGTATTCGGCTCGAACGCGCCCATCGACGGCAGCGAGCGTGCAGTGGTCGTCGTTATACGTGATCGTGCGGGTACCATACACGACGACCGTACCACGGAACGTGGGCTTGCTTGCCTTCTTGCCGTCGAAAATACGGCCTTGACAGTTGTCGAGTGCTTCAGCGGCGAGACTTCGAGCGGATTGGACATGGTTCGAGTGAAGATCGGTGTTCGAACGCACGTCGTCGTAGGTGGCACTGTTGAGGTCGCCTTGGTTAGTGACGATTTCGGTTGGGTCGCCGGCCCATCCGTAATCCGATACGTATTGGGCAGCGTAGCGGAACTGCTCAAACGTCTCATCGAGGACGGTGTGGGCGTCCTCTGGAACGTCGAGCTTGATTTGGATGTTCCGAACGACCCCCACACCTCATACGTTCATATGGTTTTACTTAAATTCTAAGTCCGTGTTGGGGGGCGGTGTTAACTTAGAGAATGAGGCGTTCGAGTTCGAAGTGCTTATGAACGAAT
>NZ_QMDX01000013.1 GCF_007421925.1 Haloglomus irregulare | reverse complement strand
CGGTCAGGTCGACGGCCTCCCCCTGCTTCGAGAGGAGGTCCGCCATCGCCTGCCCCACGTAGGAGAGCCGGGCCGAATCCCGCCCCAGCGCGCTCCAGTCCACGTGGATGTCGTGCGGGCCGCCGGCCGGCTCGACGTCCGGCTCGGCGGCGGGGGCGGCACCGTTGCGCTCGGCGAGCCAGCTCGCGGTCTCCCGGGAGACGTTCAGCTCGTCCGCGATCTCCCCCCGCGAGAAGCCGCGCTCGGCGAGGGCCTGTGCGCTCTCGATGAGGTCGTCGACGTTCTTCATAGCGTATCGAACTCCACGGCGGTCTTGGATCTCGCGTCCGGGTCGAAGGCGGCCTCGAACCGGTCCAGCGGGGCGACCTCCGTAACGTAGTCCTCCAGGAAGCCGTCGGGGAACCGGCCGAGCCGGTCGATCGCCGCGCCGAAGTGGGACGGCCCGGAGTTGACGCTCCCGACGATGGCCTTGTTGTTCATCACGAGGTCCCGATGGAAGGCGCCGCCGTCGACCGTGAACTCCCAGTCCTCGGGGACGCCCAGCAGCGCCGCGACCCCGCCGGGGGCCAGCGGCGTGACGGCCTCGACGGCGTGTCTGGCGTGGCCCGTCGCCTCGTAGACGAGGTCGACCGGCTCGTGGACCTCGCCGACGGATCCGACCGGGGTCTCCCGGCTGTCGACGTAGGTCGCACCCAGCGACTCGATGAGGTCGACGCTCGGGTCCGACCGGTCACAGCGCCCCAGGCAGTAGACCTCCGTATCGGGGGCGAGCATCGCGACGGTCACCAGCCCGAGCGAGCCGTTGCCCAGCACCAGGGCCGTCCCCGGCTCCCAGGCGAAACTGGACCGCGAGGCGTGGGCCAGCTCCAGAGCCTTCTCCGAGACGCTGATGGGCTCGGCCAGGAAGCCCCACTCGGCCCGGGCCTCGGGGACGGACACCAGGTACTCCGCGGCGCTGGTGAAGTACTCGCTCATGAAGCCGTGGGCGCCGTCGATGCCGCGCTCGACGGTCGCCTCCGGCGGGGCCATGTCGGCCTCGCCGCGCTCGAAGTACTGGTTCGGGCCCGACGGCGGCGGCCGACGGACCGTCGGGGCCACCACGTCGCCGTGTTCGAGGCCCGTGGTGGTCGGGTCCACGACGACGCCGACCGCCTCGTGGCCCAGAATCAGGTAGTCGCCGCCCGCGGGTGCGCCGCCGTGGGCGCCCGCGATGACCTCGTGGTCGGTCCCGTCGACGCCGACGCGGAGCGTCCGGACCAGGGCCTCCCCGGGTTCGGGCTCGGGACGTGGCACGTCCAGTAGCCGCGGCGCGCCCGCCCCGGGTTCGATACCGATGGCCTTCATACGAGTCGTATCGTCCCCGCTCGAAAAGAATTTACCGATTACCGAGTAAACTTCTCCGGTCGGTGCGCTCCCCGAACGCCGGGGACGGGGTTCGTCGCCCGGCGGTCGTCCCATCGTTCGTCGCCGTGACGCGTGACACCTGTCCCGAACGGATTGACTCGGCCTCGAATGAATAACCAGCCTTTTGTTCGCGGACCGGGGAGGGAGGTGCATGACAGGGTCCGCACCGAGCCCGGGCGCGGCCGACCCGCTCGGGCTGTCCGGCGTCGTGCCACCGACGGTGACCGCCTTCGACGCGGCCGGCGACGTCGACCACGCGGCCACCGCCGCGCACGCCCGGTTCGTCGCCGAGGGGGGCGCGAGCGCCGTCTTCCCGCTGGGGACCAACGGCGAGGCCCCGCTACTGACCGCACCGGAGCGCCGCGCGGTCGTAGAGACGGTCGTCGATGCGGTCGACGTGCCCGTCATCGCGGGTGTCGGTGCGCCGAGCACGCGAGAGACGGTCGCACACGCCGAACACGCCGCCGCCACCGGCGCCGACGGGGTCGTCGTCGTCACGCCGTACTACTACCCCCTCGACGGGGACGGGGCGGTCGCGCACTACCGCGCGGTCGCCGACGCCGTCGACGTCCCGGTCTACGCCTACCACATCCCGGGCAAGACGGGCAACGAGCTCTCGCTGGCGACGCTGGACCGGCTGGCCGACATCGACGGGCTCGCCGGGGTGAAGGACTCCTCGAAGGACGTCCCCTGGCTCGCACAGGCGGCCGACGCGCACCCGGAACTGAGCTTCCTGGCCGGCTCGGACTCGCTGCTGGTGCCCGGGCTGGACGCCGGCTGTGCGGGGCTGGTCAGCGCCGTCGCGAACGCCTTCCCCGAACTCGTCGTCGACCTGTACGGGGCGTACGACGCGGGCGACCGCGAGCGGGCCCGCCGGCTCCAGTCCACGGTGTTCGACGTCCGGGGGGCGCTGAAGCGGGGACCCTACATGGCCGGCGTCAAGACCGCGCTCTCGCTGCGGGACCTCCCGTTCGACGTGGGTGGGCTACGGCCCCCGCTCCGGCCGATGGACGGGGACGACCGGGCGGCGCTGGCCGCGGACCTCGAGGCGCTCGACCTGCTGTGACGAGCGGGTACTCGGAACCGAATTAATAATCAACCCTTTTGTCGCCGCGGCCGGAGTGGCTGGCATGACCAGGAACTACGGGTCGCTGCGCGACCCGAACGCCGAGTACACCATGCGGGACCTCTCGGCGGAGTCGATGGGCGTCCGGGCCAAGCGCGGCGGCGGTCGCGACGTCGCCATCACGGACGTCCAGTGCACGATGGTCGACGGGAACTTCCCGTGGACCCTGGTGCGGGTGTACACCGACGCGGGCATCGTCGGCACGGGCGAGGCCTACTGGGGGGCGGGCGTGCCCGAGTTGATCGAGCGGATGCGCCCGTTCCTCGTCGGCGAGAACCCGCTCGACATCGACCGTCTCTACGAGCATCTGGTCCAGAAGACCTCCGGCGAGGGCTCCATCGAG
Source organism: Haloglomus irregulare (assembly GCF_007421925.1). Classification (GTDB taxonomy): domain Archaea; phylum Halobacteriota; class Halobacteria; order Halobacteriales; family Haloarculaceae; genus Haloglomus; species Haloglomus irregulare. The sequence continues at coordinate 97,828 of NZ_QMDX01000013.1, read as the reverse complement.
GGCGTGACGGTGACGGCCATCTCAGGCATCGAGGTGGCGCTGCACGACCTCGCGGGGAAGATCCTGGAGCTACCGGCCTACCAGCTGCTGGGCGGGAAGTACCGGGACGAGACCCGCGTCTACTGTGACTGCCACACCGCGGCCGAGGCCGACCCCGCGGCGTGTGCCGACGAGGCCGAGCGCGTGGTCGCGGAGCTGGGCTACGACGCGCTGAAGTTCGACCTCGACGTGCCCTCCGGCCACGGGAAGGACCGCGCCAACCGCCACCTCCGCCCGGCGGAGATCCGGCACAAGGCCGAGGTCGTCGAGCGGGTGACCGAACGGGTCGGCGACCGCGCCGACGTCGCCTTCGACTGTCACTGGACGTTCTCGGCGAACTCCGCCGAGCGGCTGGCCGACGCGCTCAAGCCGTACGACGTCTGGTGGCTGGAGGACCCCGTCCCGCCGGAGAACCTCGACGTACAGAGGCGGGTGACGCGGTCGACGCTGACCCCCATCGCGGCCGGGGAGAACCGCTACCGCGTCTCCGAACACCGCCGGCTCGTCGAGGACGGCACGGTCGACATCGTGGCCCCGGACCTGCCGAAGGTGGGCGGGATGCGCGAGACCCGGAAGATCGCCGACCTCGCGCACCAGCACTACGTCCCGGTCGCGATGCACAACGTCGCCTCGCCGGTCGCGACGATGGCGAGCGCGCAGGTCGCGGCGACCATCCCCAACGCGCTGGCCGTCGAGTACCACTCCTACGAACTCGGCTGGTGGGGGGACCTCGTCGAGGAGCCCGTCATCGAGGAGGGGTCCATCCGGGTCCCGGAGGAGCCGGGGCTGGGCGTGACACTCGACATGGACGTCGTCGCCGACAACATGGTCGAGGGCGAGACGCTGTTCGACGAGGCATGAGCCGGCGCGGCGAGCCGGCACCCAGCCGGCCGACCCCCCACCGGCCGGCGGCGGCTTCATGCCGATGGCCCGCCTCGGCCCGGCCATGAGCGCCCTCGTCACGTTCGGGGAGACGATGCTTCGGCTGTCGCCGCCGCCCGGCCAGCGGCTCGCGCGGATGGGGTCGCTCTCCGTCCACGTCGGCGGGGCCGAGAGCAACGTCGCGGTCGCGGCGTCGGCGCTTGGCACCGACGCGGCGTGGCTCTCGGCGCTCCCCGACACCGACCTCGGCGAGCGGGTCGTGCACGCGCTCCAGGGGGAGGGTGTCGACCCGCTCGTGCACTGGACCGACGACGGCCGTGTCGGCACGTACTACTTCGAGCGGGGTAGCGACCCCCGCCGCCCGTCCGTGGTCTACGACCGCGGAGGCACCCCCATCCGCGAAGCGACGCCGGTGGACCTCTCGCTCGACGCGGTCCGGGGCGCTGACTGCGTCTTCACCTCCGGCATCACGCCGGCGCTCTCGGACCGGGCGGCGGCGACCGCGGCCGACCTCCTCGCGACCGCGCGCGAGGCCGGCGTCACGACCGCGTTCGACGTCAACTACCGGTCGAAGCTCTGGTCGCCGGCCGCGGCCCGCGAGACGCTGGTCGACCTGTTCCCGGCCGTCGACCGGCTGTTCGTCGCCGAGCGCGACGCCCGCGACGTGCTCGACTGCGAGGGGGACTCAGAGGCCATCGCCCGCGGTCTCGCCGACCGCCACGGTTTCGGGACGGTCGTCGTGACCCGGGGGGAACACGGTGCGCTCGCTGTCCATGAGGGGACCTGCCACGAGCGGGCGGCCTTCGAGACGGAGACGGTCGACCCCGTCGGCTCCGGCGACGCCTTCGTCGGCGGCTTCCTCGCCAGTCGGCTCGACGGCGCCGATGTCCCGACTGCGCTCGACCGCGGCACGGCGACCGCCGCGCTCGCCCGGACCACCGACGGCGATACCGTCCAGCTCGACGCCGCCGACGTCGACGCCCTGGTCGTCGAGGGCGAGGACGGCGACATCGGGCGTTGAGACGGGGCGGGCGGGCGCGACCACACGTCGTACACCGCCCGCTCACTCGGACGGCTCCTCGTCGGTCGTGCCACAGACGTTGCAGACCGATACCCCCTCCTCCTCGTCGTAGACGAACGACCCCTCGCCGCAGTTCGAGCACGCCACGTACCCGACGGAACTCCCGTACCGGGGTTCCACGCCGGTGTCGGCGTCCGGCTCGTCGCGCAACCACAGTCGGAGTCGGCTCGTGATCAGACTGAGGAGTCGTCGCATTACCCGTTCATGGCCGGCCAGGTCAAAGAATAGACCGTTCGGCGACGGTGGAGTCACTCCCGCTGGACCGCGAGCACCGGCGTGTTGCTGTCCTGGATCACCCGTTCGGTGACGCTACCGAACAGGAACCGGCCGGCCCCGCTCCTGGCGTGGGTGCTCATCACCGCGAGGTCGGCCCCGATGCGGGCCGCGTAGTCGGTGATGACCCGTGCCGGACTCCCGACCTCGACGGTTATCTCGACGTCGGCCGTGCCGTCGTTCGCCCCCTCGACCAGCTCCTCCGCGGCACCCGCCCGCTCGGCTCGCAACTGCTCGACCTTCTCGCTATCACGGTCGGCCAGGCCGAGTCCGCTGGACAGCTCGACGACCGAGAGCACGTGCACCGTGGCGTCGTACCGCCGTGCGTGGCTGAAGGCGTGTACGGCGGCGTCGGCGGCCGCCTCGCTCCCGTCCGTCGGCAGGAGAATGGTGTCGTACATTGTGTCGTGTGGCTACCGCACCGGAGTCAGACTGTGGTGGGCCCCGTACATCCGTCTACCGGTCACTGTCTGCGGGCGATCAGCACGGCGTCGGCGACGACATCGTGGCCGATCGGAACCAGCTGGATCGCGCCGCCGATGAGGAACACGTTCGCCAGCACCAGCGACGTGACGCCGAGGACGGAGACGGCGAGCAGCAGGAGCGTCGCCGCCCCGCTGAGCGCGTACACGATCCGCTCCTGCCTGCGGAGCTGTGGGCTCTCCCAGTTGTCGAACGCGGTCACGAGGTAGCCGAGCCCGATGACCAGGAACCACGGGTGCCAGTAGCCGTACACCGTCCAGCTCGGCGGCAGGACGCCCGCGACGGTGACGACGTTGATCAGCGTGGCTCCCAGGTTCAACACGCCCCAGACCACCCACACGCGGTTCCGACGTACGGTCGGCGCCGTGTACGCGACGCCGATGAACACGATGCCAGCGGTGAGGACGGTCCACAGCGCGACGATCGACAGCACCGGTCCGACGGGGGCCAGTGCCGGATAGTTGATGAACGCCCAGCTGAGCCCCCAGCCGATGACCCCCTCGAGGAAGCCGACGAGCAGGAGCCCGTCGCCCGGGAGCGGGGGCGTCATGAGCCGGCGGAAGTACGCGGTCAGGACGGCTCCGGAGTCCCGGAACCTGTCGATTCGTGCGCTGAGAGTACGTTCGGACATCCGTGGTATCGTGTGTGGACCGGTCGACGGCGAGCGTCGGCTACCGCGAACGATGCACTATACATGAGGAATCGCGGACGTATCAATCCATCCCCGCTGTTCGACCCCGCACACGGTCGCAGGCGCGCACCGGGGGCCGCCGGATACCCGCGACCGCCTACGTGTGCCGGTCGACGAGCCCGTCGGCGGCCCGCTCCCAGTCGGCGTCGTCGTCGAAGTAGCGTTCGGCGAGGGGGTCCTCGGGGAGGTCGCCCTGGGCGCGTTTCTCGGCGCCGTAGGAGGGCCGGTCGGGGGCGTGGGCGGTCTGTCGGGTGTCAGCGCGGCCGTCGAGCTCCGCCCGGATGCGGTCGAGCTTGGCGAGTTGGCGGTCCATCTGGGCCCGCCGGTTGCCGGGGTCCTCGGAGATATCCCCGGTCGGCTCGGACTCGTTGCCCGTCGCGAGGTAGCGCCTGCCGGCCTGCCCCGGGATGGGCCGCGGGTTGACGCCGCCCTCGGGGTCGCGGGCGAACCGCTGGAACGTCCCGGCGGCGTGGTCCCCACGGATGCGGGAGGGGTAGTGCCGATGGGTGAAGACGTGCAGTCCCGAGCGCATCAGTGCCTTCGTGAAGTTCTGGCTGGTCGAGTCGATCCCGTCACCGGAACCGCCGGCGATGCGCCAGGCGAGCGTGGTGTCTGTCATCGTGGAGTGGACCGTCCGGTCCCTCCCTATCGGCACTCCTGGCGTCGGCTGGAAGTTCGTTACGATAGTAATAATTACACACGCCGGTCGACGGACCGCTTTCGGCCTATTCGCGCCCCCGGACGTGGTCGCTGGTCCGGGTGTCGATACGGAGCTTGTCGGTCGTCCGAATCCAGCCGAGATACGCCTGCAGGCGGTCGGCGTCCCGGAGTGCCGCGACGGTGTCGAACGACTCGCGGAGCTCCTCGTTCGTGAACAGCGCGTGGACCTGGTCGTGGCAGGGGCGACAGAGCGTCGCCGTCGGACTGGTCTTTCGCTCCTCCGGGCGGAGATGGTGGGTCTGGATGGCCTGTGGGTCCCGGACCCCCTCGATGCGCCGGCGGCAGAGTTCGCAGATCGGCACAGGTCCCGTACGGGCGCGGTGAGTAAGAGTCGTGCGGCGACGCGGTCGCGTTCCCGACGACGGGCGGGGTCGGGAGACCGTGCCACACTGCGTGTTCGTGGCGCCCGCCTCCCGCGTGCGCGAGGCGCCTGTCCGACGACTATGGGAGTCGGAAGGACTTTCCCGCTCGCACACCCCGTTATCGTATGAGCGAGTACACGGTCAGCGGGCGCTTCCAGGCCCGCGACGGCTGGCAGGAGTTCACCACGAGCGTCGAGGCCCCCAACGAGGACGTGGCCCGCGAGCGGACCTACGCCAACATCGGCTCCCGACACGGGAAGAAGCGTACGCAGGTCGACCTCGGGGAGGTGACCGCCGAATGAGCCTCGGTGGTGGCGGCGGCGGCGGGATGGACCAGCTCCAGCAGCAACTCGAGGCCCTCGAACAGGAGAAGGAGGCCGTCGAGGCCGAGATCGAGGACGTGCAGGGCGATAAGACCGACATCGACGAGGCCATCGACGCCCTCGAGATGCTCGACACGGACGACACCGTGCAGGTGCCCCTGGGCGGCGGCGCGTACGTCCGCGCCGAGCTGGAGAGCATCGAGGAGATCGTCGTCTCCATCGGCGGCGGCTACGCCGCCGAGCGCGACCGCGACGGCGCCATCGACACGCTCGAATCGAAGAAGGACACGCTGGACACGCGCATCGAGGAACTGCGTTCGGAGGTCGCCGAGATCGAGTCCGAGACCGAGCAGCTGGAGCAGAAGGCCCAGCAGATGCAGCAGCAGCAGATGCAGCAGATGATGCAGCAACAACAGCAGATGGAGGGCGAGGGCGACGAGGAGTGACGCGATGTTCGATGGACTGAAGGACAAGCTCGGAACGTTCCGCGAGGACGCGGCCGAGGAGGCCGTCGAGGTCGAGGAATCCGACGAGGAGGCAGCCCACGAGGACGGCGACCCGGCCGAGGACGCGGCGACCACCGACACCACCCCCGAGTCCGACGAGTCGGTGGCCGCCGAGCCGACGACCGACACCGAGCCGGAGCCACAGCCCGACGCGGATGCCGAGGGCGAGGGTACCGAGCGCGAGAGCGACGTGCCCAACGCCCTCTCGCGCCGGACGGAGGAGGTGACCGCGGGCTCCGCGGAGGAGACGGGCGGGAGCGGGATGCTCGGCTCAGTGAAGCGCGCGGCGACCGGGAAGGCGCTCATCCAGCGCGAGGAGCTCCAGCGGCCGCTGGAGGAGCTGGAGCTGGCGCTCATCCAGGGCGACGTGGAGATGAGCGTCGCCGAGGCCATCACCGACCGCATCGAGGAGCAGCTGGTCGGCCAGACCCGCGCCCAGGTCCAGACCGGCGAGGTCGTCGTCCAGCGCGCTATCGGCGACGCGCTTCGGGACGTCATCAGCGTCGGCCAGTTCGACTTCGACCGGCGGGTCCAGACGGCCGAGAAGCCCGTCACCATCATCTTCACCGGCGTCAACGGCGTCGGCAAGACGACCACCATCGCCAAGCTCGCCCGCCGCTTCCAGACGCAGGGGCTCACGCCCGTCATCGCCAACGGCGACACCTACCGGGCGGGCGCGAACGAGCAGATCGAGGAGCACGCCGAGGCGCTGGACACCAAGATCATCACCCACGAGCAGGGCGGCGACCCGGCGGCGGTCATCTACGACGCCGTCGAGTACGCCGAGGCCAACGACGCCGACGTGGTGCTGGGCGACACCGCCGGCCGGCTCCACACCTCCAACGACCTGATGGCCCAGCTGGAGAAGATCGACCGCGTCGTCGACCCGGACATGACGGTGTTCGTCGACGAGGCGGTCGCCGGGCAGGACGCCACCCAGCGCGCCGAGCAGTTCAACGACGCCGCCGAGATCGACGGCGTCGTGCTGACGAAGGCCGATGCCGACTCCCAGGGCGGCGCCGCCGTCTCCATCGCCCACGTCACGGGCAAGCCCATCCTCTTCCTCGGGGTCGGCCAGGGCTACGACGACCTCGACCGGTTCGACCCGGACGAGATCGTCGACCGTATCGTCGACGAGTAGCGGGTTATCCCCCTGTATCGCGATTCCGTCGGATAGTATCGGAGTTCGTCCAGAACCCCTCGACTACTGGCTATACTGGCCCAACTATCGAGGAATTCCTTGGACGATTCGCTCGAGAACACCGACCCGGCTCGCGACCCCGCCGCCCGGCTACAGCCCGTGTTCCTCGCGGACCTCGTCCAGCGTCTCGCGGGCGCGGTCGTTCACCTCGCCGCCGGGTTCGACGGGGTCCCGGCCGTGCATCGTCTCGTGGACCATCGCCACGCTGTCGGCGAGCGCGTCCAGCCCGTAGCCGCCCTCCAGCACGAACGCTATGGCGGCGTCGAGGTCGTCGCAGAGATCGTCCAGCCGGCGGGCCATCGCGCCGTAGCCCTCCGTGGAGACGCGCATCCGGGAGATGGGGTCGTGCTCGTGGGCGTCGAACCCGGCGCTCACGATCAGCAGGTCGGGGTCGTGCCGTTCGAGTCCGGGCCGGAGGACGTCGTCGATGGCGGCCAGGTACTCGCGGTCGCCACAGCCGCCCTGGTACGGGATGTTGAGCGTCGTGCCCTGGCCCGCCCCGCGGCCGGGCTCGTCGACGTGGCCGGTGCCCGGGAACAGGCCGCGCTCGTGGATGGAGGAGTAGTGGACGTCGCCGCGCTCGTAGAACATCTTCTGGGTGCCGTTACCGTGATGGACGTCCCAGTCGAAGACCGCGACCCGGTCGACGTCGTCGCGCGCCAGCGCGTCGGCGGCGGCGACGCCGGCGTTGCCGAGGAAGCAGAAGCCCATCGCCTCGTCGGGTTCGGCGTGGTGACCCGGCGGCCGGCCGATGGCGAAGGGGGTGTCGCCCCCCTGGGCGCCGTCGAGCGCGGCGTTGGCGGCCCAGACGGAGAGCCCGGCGCTGGCGCGGGCGGCCTCCCAGGTCGCCTCGACGCCGACGGTGTCGGCGTCCCACGTCCCGCCGCCGTCGGCGCAGAAGGACTCGACCTCATCGAGGTAGGCGCTGTTGTGGACCCGTTCCATCGCCTCGCGGGTCGCGAGCTCGCCCGCCTCGTACTCGACCTCGTGGAGCCGGGAGAGGCGCCGCCGGATGGCCCGGAGCCGGTCCGACGACTCGGGATGCCGCGTGCCGGTTTCGTGCCGCAGACAAGCGTCCCGGTAGCCAAAGCGCATCAGAAGTAGTCCGCCAGCTCGAAGTAGACGGCTACGTCCTCGGCCTTGACGGTGCGACGGTCGGCGTGCCGGGCGAGGGTGGCGGCCGCGGCCGCCACCCGGTCGGCGAAGCGTTCGAGGATGGCCGCCAGGGCGACGCGGGCGTCCATCGATACCCGGTAGGAGTCGTCGATGTCGAGCCGGGCGATCCGGTCGACCGGCGCGACGGGGAGCTCCAGCCCCTCCGGGTCGGCGGTCGGGGGCACGTCCTCGGCGACCACGTCGTCGAAGTCCTCGGCCATCAGGGTCTTCCGGCCGTCCGCGGTGGCGCGCTCGGCGGCGTGCGTCGCCAGCGCGGCGCCGCGCTCCTGGATGCGCCGGGCCAGCTCCTCGGCCGCCTCCGCGCTCACGCGGAGGTCACCCGCGTTCCGACGGATGACCGTGTCCACGGGGGCGAACGGTAGCTCCACACTCATACCGCGTAACCGGTCCGTTCGCCACTTCAACCCGTCGGTCCGTGGGGTGTCGACGGGTCACGCGGGTGCCGACGCCACACGAGCCGCGGCCGGCCTCAGAAGTCGCTGAGCGCCGTCTGGTTCGCCCGGAGCGCCCGCGCCTCGTAGCCACGCCCCGTCAGGTGGTCCGCCAGCGCCGCCGCCGAGCCGTGCTGGGTGTACACCCGCTCCGGGTCGACGGCCTCGACCAGCCCCACCAGCTCCCCGAAGTCGCAGTGGTCCGACAGCGGGAACGCCGCGTCGAGGTCGTTGGCGAACCGGTAGGAGCGGTCGACGGCCCACCCGGAGAAGCCCGCCGTCGGGGCGTCGTACTCCTCGGCCAGCCGCTTGACGAAGTCGAGCCCGTTCAGCTGCGCCGGGAGCACGACCGCGTCGCCGGGCTCCAGCCCCGCCTCGGCGTCGTACGTCCCGGCCGGGAACGACACGTCGTAGTGGTCGGCGACGACCGTGTTCAGCCGCTGGACGGCGTCCGTGGTGAGGACCCGGTCGCGGTCCGACCGCCGGAGCAGCGCCTGGAGCTTCTGGGCCCGCCCCAGCGCGTAGCCGAACAGCAGCACCGGCCGGTCCAACCGCTCGGGGTCGTCCAGCCAGTCGAGGATGACCCGCTCCAGTTCGGCCTGCGGCGGGAACTCGTAGTCGGGCTCCCCGTAGGTCGCCTCGACGACGAGTACGTCCGCCTCCGGCGGCTCGAACCCGTCGAGGTAGCACCGGTCGCGCGTGGAGACGTCCCCCGTGTACAGCACCCGCTGCTCGCCGTCGTCGGCCAACAGCGCTGTGGAGCCGGCGACGTGACCCGACGGGAGCCGCTCGACGCGCGGGTGGTCGGTCGGCACCGGTCGGGGCTCCTCGCGCCGACGGGCCGCGGCCAGGCCCGCCGTGCACGACGAACAGACCAGTTCCCCGCCCGCCGGAAGCCGGTCATACAGGTGGTCCCCGTGGGCGTGGGTCAGCGCGTTCACGTCGCCCGCCGGCTCGGCGGCGTCGGCCACGACCGTCTCCCCGGTCGCGAGGTCGAAGACGACACCGTCCCGGAGCCGGACGTTCGGGTCGTGCGCGGTCACGAACCCCCGTACGGGCGGGCAGCGTATGTCGGTTTCCCGCGCCGGCGGCCGGGCGGCTCGTGCGAGTCCGGGCCGGGAGTGTTAACCACGGGCGTCGCGTCCGCCCCGACATGTTCCCCGTTCTCCAGTCGGAGCTGCCGTTCGCCCTCGTGGCTGGCGGCGGCGTGCTCGTCCTGCTGGTACTGTTCGCCGGCCGGGTCGTCCTCGGCGGCGACGTGAAGTACGACGACCCCGAGGCCCAGGCCGCCCACGAGGCCGCACAGGGTCGGGACGAGGGCGAGGCCGCCCCCATCGGCTCCGTCCACGACGCGGTCGTCACCGAGATCGACGACACCAGTCAGGGCCGCGAGGCCGTCGTGACGGTCGAGGGGCTCGTCGTCTTCGTCGACCGGGACGTCCCGGGGACGGTCGGGACGGGCGATACCATCCGGCTGAAGATCACCTCCCACAGCGAGAACGCCGCCCACGCGATGTTCGTCACGAGGCTGGACTGAGCTACTGCGCCTCGTACAGCCGTTCGACGCGGTCGACCGTGTCGGCGTCCGTCGGTCCGAGGTCCTCGCGCACCCCCAGGAAGCGGGGGAACCGGAGCGCGTACCCGGAGCCGTACTCCGGACTCGTCTGCAGCTCCTCGTACTCGACCTCCAGCACGAGTTCGGGCCGGACGGTCACGTCGCGGCCGTCACGGTCGACCACCAGGGCCTCCAGCCGGTCGGTCAGCTCGGACAGCTCGGCGTCCGTATAGCCCGTCGAGAGCCGGCCGACCTCACGGAAGGCGTCGGCGTCGGGGCCGTACGCCCCGAGGTAGAGGCGGCCCAGCAGCGAGGAGCGGCGGCCCTCGCTGTACTGTGCCCGCGTGACCACGAGGTCCAGCGGCTCCATCACCGGCTTGTGTTTCAGCATCCGGCCGACCCGGCGGCCGGGCTGGTAGCCGGCGTCGAGGTTTTTCAGCATGACGCCCTCGTGGCCCGCGTCGACGGCCTCGCGGTAGCACGCCCGAGCCGCGGCGACGTCGTCCGGGACAGTGGCGGCCGCCCGCTCCAGCCCGTCGACGGGGTCGAAGGCCGTCTCCAGGGCGTCCAGCCGGGCGTCCAGCGGCTCGTCCAGCAGCGTCCGACCGTCGACGTGGAGACAGTCGAAGCAGTGGAGCGTGGCGGGCAGTTCGGCGGCCAGCGCCTCGACGTCGTCCTCGCGCTTCACCCGGCGGGAGAGCTCCTGGAACACGGCGGGTTCGCCCGTCGCGGCGTCGTAGCCGACGAGTTCGCCGTCCAGCAGCGCCCGCTCGGCCCCGACGCCCGTCCGGAGCGCGTCGACGACCTCCGGGAACCCCTCCGTCACGTCCACGAGCCGGCGGGTGAACAGCCGGACGTCGTCGCCGTCGACGTGGGCCTGGACCCTGATGCCGTCGTACTTCGTCTCGACGAGGACGTGCCCGCGCCAGCCCGGCGCGTCGGCGTCGCCGGCCCCGTCACGGCGGGCGACGTCGGTCAGCCCGGCCTCCAGCCCCTCGGCCTTCCGGGCCAGCATCAGCTCGACGGGGCGGCCGAGCTCCAGGTCCAGGTCCCGCAGCCCCGCGATACCCTCGTCACGGGCGGTGCGGGCGACGACGCGGTAGTCGTTGGTGAGCTGTGCGGCGCGTTCGACGGCCTTGACCCCGGAGACGGTCGCCGCCGGCGTGCCCGGGGCGTCGTCGTCGCCCGCCTCGGGGTCGTCGGTCAGGAACGCCTCCGCGACGGCGTCCCGCACCGTCCCGTCGCCGACGCCGATGCGCATGTAGCCGAGCGCCGTCCGGACGAGATAGCGGGCCTCCGTCGGGTCGGCGTCCGCGACCAGTCCGGCCAGCGCCTCCACCTTCCGGTCGCGGCTGCCGTGCCCCTCGTAGCTCGCCAGCTCGCGGAGCGTCTCGCGGACGCCGATGACGGTCAGCGTCCCCGAGACGAGCGTCCGCTGTCGGTTGTTCTCGACGGCCCACTCGGCGGCGGCGCCGAGATCGCCGCGGTCGCGCCACTCGACCTCCAGCGCGTCGGGGTCGACCCCGGTCGCCCGGAGGACCGCGTCGGTCGTCAGCGAGGAGGAGACGCCGAGCTCCAGCCCCTCCCAGCGCGGCGCCACCTTGCCGCGGACCATCGTCACGACGGCCGGGAGGTGGTCCGCGTCGGCCGTGCGGAACAGGTCGGCCAGCGTCGCGACGAGCTCCACGTCCGCGTCCGCCGTCTCCAGCCGCCGGCAGTAGTCCGCCAGCGTCGCGTACTCCATCACCGACCCGTAGGGTCCGACGGCACTTACCCGGCCCGCCCGGGTCGCGGTCGGCAGGCTTTCGACGGGCCCGCCCCAAGCGGAGGTATGTTCACCGGCATCGTCGCGGAGACCGGCGAGATACTGTCGCGCGAGGAAACGGCCGACGGGCTCCGGCTGCGTGTCGGCGCCCCGTTCGCCGCGGAGCTCGAACACGGCGAGTCCATCGCCGTCTCCGGCGCCTGCCTCACGGTCGAGGCCCACGACGCGGAGTCGTTCGAGCTGTTCTGTTCGGAGGAGACGGTCGAGCGGACCTACCTCGGCTCGCTCGACGTGGGTGACGTGGTCAACCTAGAGCGGGCGCTGCCCGCGGACGGCCGCTTCGACGGCCACTTCGTCCAGGGTCACGTCGACGGGACCGCCCGCGTGACCGGGGTCGAGCAGATCGGGGACGACTGGACGTTCAGCTTCTCGCTCCCCCGGCCGCTGGCGAAGTACGTCGTCGAGAAGGGGTCAATCGCGGTGGACGGCATCTCGCTGACGGTCGCCGACCTGACCGAGCCGGGGACGGGCTACGAGGGCGGCGCCGAGGGTGCGTTCGACGTGGCCGTCATCCCGGCGACCTACGACATCACGAACCTCCACGACAAGGCGGTCGGCGACCCGGTCCACCTGGAGGTCGACGTGGTCGCGAAGTACGTCGAGTCGCTGACCGAGGGGTACCTCGGCGACTGACCCGCGATGCCCGGGCAGTCCGAGACCGACCCGGACGAGGGGCGTGCCTGGTACGAGCTCGGCAACCGCCAGGTGTTCGACGGACGGACCCTGTCGGACCTGTTCGTCAATCTCGTTCCGGTGGGCATCATCGCGGCGTTCGTCGTCCTGTTCAGCGCCCTCCCGCTGTACGGGGAGGGCGCCGAGCCGTTGCTCGGCTTCCACGCCGCCATCGTCGCTGGCGTGGCGCTGGTGAGCTACGTCGCCGCCCGCGCCATCGCCGGCGACGAGCGGCTGCTGGAGACCGACGGCGACCCGGCCCGCGGCGGCGTCCGGGGGGCTACCGACGAGACGACGGAGGCGGACGGGACCGACGCCGCCGACGCGGAGTGACGGCGGAGCCGCGTCGTTTTTGCCGTTCCGGCCCCCAGTAGCGGGTATGGACACCGGCGAGTTCGAGGTGAGCCGGACGACCGCGGCCCTCTACGTCCTCCCGTTCGTCGCGCTGGGGGTCGCGGACGTACTACTGCTCCTGTTCTGGGGACTGGACCCGCTGTGGGGGTTCATGATCCTCCCCCCGATCCTCGCCATCAGCATCCTGGGCTGGCTGGCGGTCCGCGGCGGGTTCGCCCGCGACCGCGTCGAGGACGACCCCGCCTCGGGCACCCGCCCGGCCGATGACCGCGACCCGGGGTACTAGTTCGCGCCCACGTCGTCGAACCCCTCGAGCCGGTAGGGGCGGGAGTCCGTGCAATCCTCGAGTTCGGCACAGGCGTCGCCGACCGCCCAGTTCCACTGCCGGTCAAGCGACTCGTAGGGCGCCTCGTGGACGCGGTCGATGAAGTCCTGGGCGTCGAAGCCGGCGTCCTCGTAATCGGTCCGCATGGTGTCGGCCTTCGCGGCGATCTCGCCGGCGACCTCGTCCGAGCAGTCCAGCTCCGTCTCCAGTCGGTGCGCCAGCGTGTCGATGAAGTCGGCCGTCATGACTCCGGGTTCCCGGCGACGGGTAATCACGTTTCTGCTCCGCCGCGACCGGTCGCTGCCGACGTCCGGCTCACACCCCGGCCCGGGCCGTCGCTGGTCGGGGAGACGTACGCGGTATCGCAGTTCCGTGCCGGAGGGAGGGACGCCGAGGAGGAGATTTGAACTCCTGTGTCCGTATGGACAGTTGCTCTCGAAGCAACCGCCTTGGCCAGGCTAGGCTACCTCGGCTCACCGTTGACTCCGGCGGTTTCGCTGTTAGGGGTTTCGGTTCCCGGGTTCGCTCCGGGCTCCTCGACGGGTACGTTGTGCTGCTGACAGGTGTCGGGGAGCGGTCCGCGAGGCGTCCGTCGACCACCCCACATCGGACGGGTACGAGCGGTGGTCCGGGTTCGGAGGCTTGACAAAAGGACTAAACGATTCATCCGGATAACATGCGACCACATGTCGGGCTCGGCCCCGGATACGACGTTGGTCGTCGGCGGTTCGGCCGCCGAGCGGGAGCGCTGGACCGGGATGCTGGCCGATGTCGACGGGGCTGTCGCCGACGGAGCGGCGGCGCTGGACCGGTTCGCGCCCGACATCGAGGCGCTGCTGGTCCACCGCGGACTCCCCGAGCGGACGGCCCCGGCGCTCGTGTCGGCGGCCCGCGAGCGGGGGTTCGCCTTCCGCGCGGCGCTGCTGACGCCGGAGGCGCCGACGGCCGATATCGTCGCGTTGGGGTTCGATGCCTGGCTACTGACGCCGGTCGACTCGGAGCTGCTGGCCCGGACGGCCGAGGGGCTGCTGGCCTGCCGGGACTACGACCGGGCCATCTCCGCCCTGTACGAGGTCGCGTCGGAGGGGGCGGACGGGGGGACCGACGCCGCACGGGAGCAGGTCGAGGCGGCCCGCGAGCGGGCCGACGCGGCGCTCCAGGCCATCGAGACCATCGACCGGCGGGCGCTCCTGGCGAACAACCACAGCGTGGTCGGTGGTGAGTGAGACCGATGCGACGGACCGTGCAAACGCTTTTATTCAGCGTGGACGAGGAACCTGCAATAATGGTGCCTGAGGACCGAACTGAACGCGCCGGCGAGTTCGCCGACGCACTGGGGCGGTTACGACGTGACGGCGGGGCCCTCCTGGTCGTCGGCGCGACGCCGGGCGAGACGCACCGTCGGGCGTGCGACCGGATGCTCGGCAGCAGCGAACAGCGTCGCGTCGTCTGCCGGACCGACCGCACCTGCACGGCCGGCCCTCGGGCGGACGGGACGGACGAGCGGGTCGTCGACCTGGCCGTCCCGTCGCGGTCGGCGGCCGCGGCGGACGCCACCGGGGAGCCCGCAGGCGAGGCGCCCGACGGCCCCGCCGCCGGAGCGACGTCCACCACGCCCCCGGCCGAGACGGTCCCGGCGTTCGGCGAGCGGGTCGCCAACGCCGTGGCCGCCGCGACCGCGGACGCGTCCGACCCCCGCGTCTGCGTGGACTCGCTGCTCCCGGTCGTCGATATGGCGGGCGCGGAGGCGGCGTCCCAGTGGTGCCACGCGGTCGCCAGTGACGTGCGGGCCGCGGGCGGGGTCTGTCACATCCATCTCCCCGTCCCCCGGGAGCACGACCTCGTCGGGCGGCTGGAGTCGCTGGTCGACGCGACTGTCGAACTCCGGCTGGCCGACGGGGCGCCCGAGCAACGCTGGTTCGTCCACGGTTCGGTCACCTCGGACTGGCTTCCACTACAGGAGTAGTACCGGCGCAGGTCGGCCCAGTTCGAACGGCCGCTCGGTGAACCGCGGTACCGCCGTCCGGCCGTGCCCGGTCAGCAGGACGCCGCCGACGGCTATCGCCCCGGCGACCGGGAGCTCCACAGCAGGAAGGCCTCGACGGGCTCCATGACCTGCGGGACCCGACGCCGGAGACCGGCCGGCGCGCGGCCGCCGGGCAGGAAGCGGCGGTCGAACGTCTCCGGAGCCATCCCCGGTTCGGCCGTCTCGACGGGGAAGCCGCCACCGTACTCGTAGCCGTGTGTCCCCGCCACCGGCCCCCGTGTGGCGTGGCGATGCGAACCCCGTACCCGGCCTCGGTGAGCCGATAGTGGCCACAGCCCGACTCCGCGTCCTCGAACCGTTCGGCCGTGACGACGAGTGCAGTTCGTGCCACCGTGTCCGTCCGCAGCACCCGGATGAGGGGTATCCGCTGGCGAACGCGTTCACGGGGTGATCGATATTGCGGGCCACGCCAACGGGGGCACTCGGGGTCGGATTCAAGTTCGAGCGGGCCCCCTGTTCGCCGTGGCAGTCTCGTTCGACCTGTTCGGCACACTGGTGCGGGCCGACCGGCCCGCGGACCCTGGGCGGGCGGTCGCCGCGGCGCTCCGCGAGCGCGGCGTGGCGGTCCCGGCAGACTGGGGAGAGGCGTTCCGGGAGCCCCACATCGACGCACCGGCGGGCGCGGAGGTGCCGCTCCCGGCGCACGTAGCCGCGGCGCTCGCGAGTCGGGGGGTGGAGGCCCCGGAGAACGCCGCCCGCCGGGCGGTGGTCGCGGCGTTCGACCCGGACGTGGAGCGGCGCGAGGGGGCCGAAACGGCCATCGCGGCGGCCCGGGAGCGGGGTCCCGTCGGCGTCTGCTCGAACACGAGCGCGCCCGAACTCGCCCGGCGGACGCTCATCCGGGCGGACCTCGCCGACGCCTTCGACGCGGTCGTGACGAGCGTGGGCTGTGGCTGGCGGAAGCCGGACGAGCGGGCGTTCGCGGCGCTCGCCCGCCGGCTCGACGTCGCGGTCGCCGACCTGGTCCACGTCGGCGACGACCCGGAGACGGACGGGGGTATCGAGGCCGTGGGCGGCCGGTTCGTCGACGTCACCGAGACGCCGCTCCCGGCGGTCCCGGCGTGGCTCGACGCGCACGGCGATGGGGCCGACGACCCCGACGGGGTGGGGCCGTGAGCCGCCGGACGGCGGTGGCGGTGCTGCTCGCGGCCCTGCTGGACCGGCTGGTCGAGGAGCCGCCGGACCCGCATCCCGTCGCACTGTTCGGTCGGCTGGTCGCGCCGTTCGACCGGGTGTGGTCGCGGCCACTGGCCGCGGGGGCGGCGGTCGCGGCGCTGCTGCCCGCGCTGGCGGCGACGGTCGTCGGCGGCCTCGTGGCGCTCGCGGACGGCCGGGACCGCCGGCTCGGCGTCCTCGCCGCGGCGCTGGCGCTGTTCACGGCGACCAGCCACCGGCTGCTCGTCGGGACGGCCGACGCGGTCGTGACGACGAGCGAGCGCGACCTCGAGGCCGCCCGCGATGGCCTCCTCGCACTGGCCGGGCGCGACGCGGCTGCCCTGTCCGCGGGCGAGGTGCGGAGCGCGGCCGTCGAGTCCGCCGCCGAGAACCTGGCCGACGGGCTGGTCGCGCCGCTGGCCGGCTTCTGCGTGGGGGCGCTCGTCTCGCTGCCCGCGGCCGCCGCGGGCGCCGCCTGGGTGAAGGCGGTGAACACGCTCGACTCGATGCTGGGCTACCCTGACAAGCGCCACGGCACCGCCAGCGCCCGGCTGGACGACGCCGTCGCCTGGCTGCCCGCCCGCGCCAGCGCCGGCCTGCTCGCGCTCGCCGCGGGCGACGTGGACGCGCCGCGGCGCGCTCGCGACTGGCTGGACGACGTCCCGTCGCCGAACTCCGGCTGGCCGATGGGGACCCTCGCGGCCGCGCTCCGGACCCGACTGGCCAAGCCGGGCGTCTACCGGCTCCCGGGCGGCGACCGCCTCCCGGACGCGACCACCGCGCGCCGTGGGGTCCGACTGGTCGCCCGCGCCGGCTGGCTGGCGTGGGTCGGCGCCGCCGGCCTGGCGCGGCTGGCGGAGCGCGTCGGAGGTGACCGCTGATGCCCCCGACCCCGCTCCGGCTCCGGCAGGCGGTCCGCGGGGCACTGGGCTTTCTCACGCGGCTCCCCGTCTCGCACGACGGCCGCGCGTGGGTCGCCTTCCAGGGGATGCCGCTCGCGTTCCCGGTCGCCGGCTACGTGGTCGGCACCCTCGTGGCGCTCCCGCTGCTCGTGTTCACTGCCGTCGGGGCGCCCGCGCCGGTCGCCGCGGCCGCGACGCTGGCCACGCTCTACCTCGTCACCGGGATCAACCATCTCGACGGGCTGGCCGACTGTGGCGACGCGGCCGCCGTCCACACCGTTGCGCGCCGGCGCGAGGTGCTGAAGGACACCACCACCGGCGTCGGGGCGCTGGCCGCCGTCGGCATCGGCCTGGCCGGCACTGCGCTGGGCCTGCTGGCCGTCGCCCGCGGGCCGCCTGCGGACCCGCTCCTCGGCGGGCCGCTGGCGGCGCCGCTCCGGGCCGCCGGCCTCGTCGTCGCCGCCGAGGTCGGCGCCAAACTCGGGATGGCGACCGTCGCCTGTCTGGGCAGCTCCATCACGGACGGTTTCGGCGCCGCGTTCACCGGCCGTGCGACGCCCACGCTGCTGGTCGGTCCCGCCGTCGTCTCGCTCCCGGCCGCCGCGCTGACCGGGCTCTCGCCGGCCGCCCCCGTGGCGCTGCTGTCGGCCCTGGCCACCGCGCTGGCGGTGGTGCGCTGGGCGCGGGCGCGACTGGGCGGCGTCAACGGTGACGTGTTCGGCGCGGCCAACGAGCTGGCGCGGCTGGTGGCGCTCAACGCCGGCGCCGTCGCATGGGTGCTGGCGTGAACGGAACGATACCCCCGGCCGGTGGCACTCCTGCATCCCCCCAGGGGACGACGAACGCGGGGCGTCGGTATCGCCGTTGTGAGCCCCTCGGCGAAGATAATGGCGTCATAGGCGAAGAACATCGGGAACTGTCCGCGGGAACCCGCGATAACACGCAGAACGACTAAGATACGAGGATGGACGCACTGATCATGTGCGGCGGTCGCGGCACCCGCCTCGACACGGAGGCGGAGAAACCCCTCCACGAGGTCGCCGGTCGCCCCATGCTGGACCGGGTTCGCGAGGCACTATCAACCGCCGAGACGGTCGACCGCGTTCACCTCGTCACGTCGCCACAGGCTCCCCGGACGGCGCGCCACGTCGCGGAGACGGCCCGGGATCACGAGTCCACCGTCGCGGCGCCGGGCGAGGGGTACGTCGCGGACCTCGGGCGGGCGCTGCACGCGGCCCGCGTGACGACGCCGGTCCTGACGGTCGCCGCGGACCTGCCGCTGCTGGCGGCCGACGCCGTCGACACGGTCGGGGCTCACTTCGCCGCGCTCGACCCGGAGCCGGGGGGCCCGCCCCCGTCGCTGACGGTCTGCGTCCCGACCGCACTGAAGCGGGTCCTCGGGGTGTCGGCCGACACCACCCGGGTCCACGAGGGGCGGGAGCTGGCGCCGACGGGGGTGAACGTCGTCGGCGCCGTGGCCGGGGAGTCGGACGAAACCGACACGGCCCCCGAGCACGACGAGCGACTGTACGTGACCTACGACGCCCGACTGGCGGTGAACGTGAATCGGCTCGCGGACGTGGCGGTCGCCGAGCGGCTGGCGGGGGGTGCCCGGTGAACCCCGACGGCGTCGACCGGACCGACCGCGTCCCGCACGGCTCCAGCGACGACCCCGACGTGCTGGATTTCAGCGCCAACATCAACCCCCGCACGCCGCCGGGGACGCGCGCCGTCTACGAGGGGGCGCTCGACGCGGCCCGGTCGTACCCGCCGCGCGGCTACCCGGAGTTCCGGGCGGCCGCGGCCGACTACGCCGACTGCGACCCCGAGCGGGTCGTCCCGACGGGCGGCGGGCTTCAGGCCATCCGCCTGACGATAGCCACCCACGTCGAGCCCGGCGACAGCGTCCTCGTCCCGGCGCCGAGCTTCGGCGAGTACGCCCGCGAGGTCCGGCTCCAGGGCGGCGACCCCGTCCTCGTCGCCCCCGAGGAGCTCGTCGACGCCGACCCGACGGGCCACACGCTCGCCGTCGCCTGCGTGCCGAACAACCCGACGGGCTACGCGCCCGACCCAGCGGCGCTCCGGGCGTTCGCTCGCCGCTGCCGGGACGCCGACACCCTCCTGCTGGCCGACGAGGCCTTCCTCGGGTTCACCGACCGCGAGTCGCTTGCGGGCCGGGCGGGCGTCGTCGCGGCGCGCTCGCTCACCAAGCTGTTCGGCCTCCCCGGCCTCCGGGCGGGGTTCGCGGTCGCCACGGGCCGGGCGCTGGACCGCCTCCGGACGGCCGTCCCGGCGTGGGCGATCGGGACGCCCGCCGCGGCCGTCGGCGCCCACGCGATGCGCGACGACGGGTTCGTCCGCGAGACCCGCGACCGCGTCACGGCCGAACGCGACCGCATGCACGAGCGGCTGACGACCCGTTTCGACGTCCGCGAGTCGGCGGCCCCGTTCCTCTGCTGCCGGCTGCGCGACGACGACCCCGACGGGAGCGTCGACGCGCTCGTCGCCCGGCTGGCGGCCGCGGATATCGCCGTCCGGGACGCGACCACCTTCCGCGGCCTGGACCGGCACGTCCGGGTCGCGGTCCGCCTGCCCGCGGCGAACGACCGGCTGCTGGAGGCGCTGGATGTCTGAGGCTGCCGCGGACGCCGGCGCGGACGTGACGGTGACCGTCCGTGAGGGCGTCTGCCGGGTCCGGACTCCGGTCGAATGGGGCTGGCTCGTCACCGGGCGCCGCGGCGGCGACCGCCGGGCGCGGGCGGCGTACAACGTCACCGTCCCGGAGGGGTTCGACCGGACCGACCTGGACGCGTACGCCCGCGAGCGACGGGCGGAGGCGGGGTTCGACGCCGCCGGACCGACGCTCCTGACGGGCGTGTCGATGCGCCACGCCCGGGTCGCCGCCCGCGGCCCGGTCACCGTCGTCGCGACCGGCGGGCTGTCGAACCCCGCGACGCTCCCCGTCGATGGCGACGCGCCCCCGGGCCGGGAGGCCGTCGGTTCAGACGGCGACGCGCCGCCGTTCGGGACGGTCAACCTGCTCGTCGCGACCGACCGGGCGCTCGCGCCGGGCACCCGCGCCGAGCTGCTGGCGACCGCCGTCGAGGCGAAGACCGCGACACTGCTCCCGACGACGGGGTTCACCGGGACGACGTCCGACGCCGTCGTGGTCGGCTGCGACCCTGCGGGTGCCCCCGCGACGTTCGCCGGCAGCGCCACTGTCGTCGGTGCCGCGACGCGGGCCTGTGTCCGGGACGCCCTGCTCGCCGCCCTGCGCTCGCGCTACGCGGACCGCGAGGGGGAGCTCCCGGCGGCCGTCCCCGACGCCGAGCACGGCGTCGTCACCGACGGCCCGACGCGGGTGTTCGAGCCGACGCGGGCGGGGTGAGCGCCAGCGAACTCGCGGGATTCAAGCCCCCGGGCGCCGAGGCCCGTCCGCATGACGACTCCGCTCCAGCGGCTCGGCGGGCCCGAGCGCCTGCGAGAGGCCGCTGTCCTGGTGCTCGCCTTCGTCGGCGCGACCGTCACCGTCGCCGCCCTGACCGGCAACCTCACCACGCTCACCGCCGGTAGCCTGTTCCCGGTGGGCGGCGCCGCGATGGCCGTCGTCGCGCTCATGACCGGCCTCACCGTCCGCCGTGCGCTCGGCCTCCGGGCTGACCCCGGCGGCCGTCCGGACACGGCCGGCGCGCTCGTGCTCTACCAGGCGGAGGGGTGCCCCCACTGCGCGGCCGTCCGCCGGTTCTGCACCCGTCACGGCATCAGCCTCACGCTGCACAACCCCCGGACCGCCGGTACCCCGTTCACCGACGGGACCGTCACCGACCGCGACCGTCACGCGGAGCTCGAGGCGTACGGGCAGGACCAGATCCCCCTGCTCGTGGACCGCGACCGCGGCGAGTCGACCTACGAGAGCACCGACATCCGGGCCTACCTGGAGCGCCACTACGCCTGAGCGGTCGTCCGGACGTGGTGACGGCGGGCCAGCGCCGTGCCGGCTCCCCCGGCGGCTGCCGTCCGGTGAATTGACGTGACGGCCCCACGGACCTCCCCGCGATGGATATCGACCTGCGTGCGACTGCCGTCGGATTCCTGGGGGCGCTGGTCGTCCTCGGGGTGCTCCTCTCCCTCGTGGGGGTCGGACGCGTCACGGACGCGCTGGGCCGCGCCGACGCGCGACTTCTGGTGGGCGTGGCCGTCGCCGCGCTGGCCTGGCTCACCGCCTGGGGGCTGTCGCTCCGGACGGTGCTCGGGGTGCTGGGGCTGACGCTGTCGGCCCCCGTCGCGGTGCTCGTGTTCGCCGCCGCGACCTTCGCCAACAACGTCACGCCGTTCGGGCAGGCCGGCGGCGAGCCCGTCGCCGCCCTGTTCGTCTCCCGGGTCGCGGACACGGAGTACGAGAACGGGCTCGCGGCCATCGCCAGCGTCGACTCGCTCAACTTCATCCCCTCGACCACGCTGGCGGGGCTCGGGCTGGCCTACTTCTCGACCGAGATCGCGTTCGGCCGACGGCTCCGGGTCGCCTCCGTCGCCGTCGGGCTGCTGGCGCTCGGCATCCCGGTCGCCGGCTACGTCGCCTGGCAGAACCGCTACGCGCTCGAGCGACGGGTCGTCGGCGCACTCACGCCGGTCGTCCGCGGTATCGACCGCCTCGTTCCCGGGCGGGACCCGCTCGACCCCGACACCATCGGGGCGAGCATCGAGGGGTTCTTCAGCGCCATCGAGCGGGTCGCGGGCGACCGGGAGCAGCTCGCGCTCGCGCTCGGCTTCTCGGCGCTCGGCTGGCTCTGCCAGGCGGTTTCGCTCTACCTCTCGCTGCTGGCCATCGGCTCGCCCGTCGGCTTCGGGGTGGTGCTGGTGGCGGTTCCCGTCGGCGCCATCGCGGGCATCACGCCCCTGCCGGGCGGGCTCGGCGGGGTGGAGGCGGTCCTCGTCGCGCTGCTGGTGGCCTTTGGCAGCCCGGCCGGGGCGGCCGCCGCCGCGGTCCTCGTCCACCGGATGGCGACATACGTCCTCCCCCTGCTCATCGGCGGCGGCACCGCGACCGCGCTGAGCGCCGACGGGCTGCTGACGCGCCGTGCCGGCTGAGGCGTCGGAACCGAGATAACGCCAGCGTTAAACCTCGGCACCGGGAAGAGAGTGGTAATGGCGACACTCTACGACGTCCCGACCGAGGACCTCATCGAGGCTCTCGCGGAGCGACTCGCCGAGGACGAGACGTTCGACGAGCCGGACTGGGCGGCCATCACGAAGACCGGCGTGGGCCGCGAGCTCCCGCCGGAGCAGGAGGACTTCTGGCCCCGACGCGTCGCGAGCGTCTTCCGGAAGGTGGCCGTCGACGGCCCCGTCGGCGTCCAGCGCCTCCGCACCGCCTACGGCGGCTCCAAGCAGGGCTCGACGCGTTACCGCGTCCGCCCGGAGGGGAAGACGGACGCCTCCGGCAAGATCGTCCGGACCGCCCTCCAGCAGCTGGAGGAAGCCGGGTACATCCACCAGGAGGGCAGCGCCGGCCGCGCCGTCACCGGCGAGGGCCGCGCCCTGCTCGACGAGGTTGCCACCGAGCTGCTTGAGTCGCTCGACCGGCCGGAGCTGGAACGGTACGCCTGAGTCGCCCGTCTTCTCCCCGCTCGCCGGCCCCGGAGCGACGCGTCCCGGGGGTCCGGTCGAACCCGACAGGATGAAATCGCGCCGGTCCAACGCGCGAACAGTGCGAGTCCTCGACGCATCAGCCTTCATCGGCGACTACCACACCGACGACGACACCGCGACCATCCCGTCCGTCCGCGAGGAACTCGAGGACGACGCCTCCGGCTACCGGTTCGACGCGCTGGAAGGCAGCGGGATGCGAATCCACGTCCCCGACGAGGAGACCGTCGAGCGGGTCGACCGGGCCGCCGGGACCACCGGCGACGCGACCGAGCTCTCCCGGACGGACACGCGGCTGCTGGCCGCGGCGCTGGAGCTCGACGCGACGCTCGTCACGGACGACTACGCCATGCAGAACACCGCCGACGCCCTCGAGATCGACGTCGAGACGATCTCCCAGGACGGCATCGACGAGCGGCGGAACTGGACCTACCAGTGCCAGGGCTGTGGCCGCGAGTACGACGACCACCGGGAGCGCTGCGGCGTCTGCGGTGCCGACCTCGCCCGCAAGAACCCCTCCTGAGTCAGCTCGACGCGGGGAGCGTGATCTCGAACCGGGCGCCGCCGCCCGGCGCGTCCCCGACCTCGATGCTGCCGCCGTAGACATCGGTCAGCCGGGAGACGAGGTAGAGCCCCAGCCCGTCGCCGCTGCTGGCGGGCCCCTTCTCGCCGAGTTCGAAGCAGCGCTCGCGGACCTCCTTCGGGATGCCCGTCCCGTCGTCGCTGACCGTGACGTCGACCGCGCCGTTACGCCGTCGCGCCACCACCCGGACGGTGAGGTCCTCCGGGTCGTTGTGCGCCACCGCGTTCGAGAGGAGGTTGCGGAACAGCTGATGGAGCAGCCCGTCCGCGACCACCCGGACGCCGTCCGGGATGTCCGTCTCGATGGCGGCCTCCGGGTGGCCGTCGCGGACGCCCGCCGCCTCCTGCTCGACGACCCGCGAGAGCGAGACGGGCCGGAGTTCCCGGTCCGAGCCGAGCGTCTCCAGCAAGGTCGAGGTGTCCTCCAGCAGCCGGAGGACGGCGTCACTCCGCCGCTCGATGACCGCCAGCGACGACTCGCCCTCCTCGCTTATCTCGTCAGCCAGGAACCCCGCGTGGCCGTTGATGGCCTGCATGTCGTTCCGGATGTCGTGCCGGAGGAGCCGCGTCAGCAGCTCCAGCGTCTCGCGCTGGTCCTCCGTCCGCTCGGCGAGGGTCTCGTTCCGGGCGGCCCGGCCGCGGTTGACGCCGATGAAGGCGCCGAACGCGCCCCCGATGCTCCCGAAGACGACGACGTTGCTCACCAGCTCCCGGGTGAGCGTGGCCGAGAGCACCGCATCGAGCTCCGACCAGACGGCGAGCCAGAAGAACAGCATGAACGCCGAGAAACACCAGAGGACGACCTCCCGGCGCTCCTCGGGGACCAGCTCGCTGCGCTCGATGTGGATGCCCGACGTGAGGATGACGCCCCCGAACAGGACGTGCATCACCAGCTCGTACAGCGCGGCGGGAACCGTCCCGGCCGCCGGCAGGAGCGACTGGGACCAGAAGACGGTGCCCGAGAGGACGAACACGAGCCCCAGCGCCGCGACGAGCACCGACCCGTCCGGCCGCACCCGACTCAGTGACTCGACGTCGGGTTCGGAGAGGGTGCTCATCGTGCGTCCCGGCCTCCGACCGATGGCCCCGCCCGGACGTCCCGGCCGGCCCCCACTCCGTCCCACCACGCGCCCACCGTCCCCGCCGTCACGCCACCGTGTCCGCGTCGCTCGCTGGCCCCGCAGCCCTCGAGCGCCACCGCTTTTTTACGTCCCACAGTAGCTCTGGGATACAAACCATACAGCATAAATCTTGCTGGAGTGTCAGACGGGGAGGCCCGGTCGAACCGGTGCCAGACCTCGACGAACGGGCACCGGAACCGAGGGGCGGGGCGGTCGGCGGCTCAGACGCCGCCGCTGACCTGGACGTACAGCATCGAGAACAGGATGGCGTTGTAGACGCCGTGGATGAGCGCCGGGACGACCAGGTTCGACGTCCGCTCGTAGACGTACCCGAGGATGCAGCCCAGCACGAAGGTGACGGCGATGTAGACGATGACGCCCGTCCCCGAGCCCGAGAGGGCGAACACGTGGGCGACGCCGAACAGGGCCGACGCGATAACGATGGCCGGGACCGGGGCGTAGGCCCGCCGGAGGACGCCCTGGATGGCCCCCCGGAAGAGCAGCTCCTCGCTCGGCCCGACGACGAGGATGGCCAGCGGGATGAGATAGAGCACGAGCTCCGGGTTCTGTCGCCCCTGCTCGACGATGCTGTTCTGTGCCGTGTCGAGGCCGAGCTGGGAGACGACGGCCGCGATGGCGGCGTAGCCGACGAACAGTGCGATGAGCCCGCCGACCGCCCAGCCGAGGTCACGCAGTGTCGGGAGCCGGTACCGCAGCAGGTCGAAGTCCCTCGTGAGGGCCATGTAGACGGCGACCGCGATGCCGAAGCCGAGCCCCTGGAGGACGATGGCGAGCCCGATGGCGAGCACCGGTCGCTCCTGCACGGGGATGCCGACGGCGGCGAGGACCTGAACGCCGAGCAACAGCACCACCAGCGCGGTGACGAAGCCGGCGACGGTGAGCCCGATGCCGGCGCCGACGCTCCGGAGGCGCGCCTCCGTGCTGGCGCCGCTCAGTCCGGTCAGTTCGTCCATGACTCCCGTTCAGCCCCGGGCCGAATACCTCTTTCTCACTCGTGTGGGCCGGCGGCGTCACCGCCGGCCCCGCTCGCTACTCGCCGCCGACGACACGGGTCGTCTTCTCGGCAACGGCCTCGGCCTCGGGGAACTCGCCGCCGCCGAGCAGGCCACGGGCCGCCCGCTTGCCCCACTCCACGGCGGGCTGGGCGAACGTCTCGACGCCCAGCAGCTCGCCCGCGAGAACGCAGGCCGCCTCCATCTCATACAGGAGCCGACCGATGCCGGGGCCGTCGACGCGGGGCAGCTCGACCCGGATGTTGGGCTGGTCCGCGGCGGCCAGCGACGCCTCCGTCGCCTCGAACTCGGCGTCCAGCAGCTCGCCGAGCGTCGCGTCGCCGAGGTACGACATCCCCTCGACGTCGGTGGCCGGAACGGCCATGTCGGCCCGCTCGCGCGGCCGGACCAGCGTGACCAGTTTGTCGTGACGGCCGCCCCGGTAGAGCTGGAGCTGCGAGTGCTGGTCGGTCGCCCCCAGCGCCCGAGCGGGGGTCTGTCCGAGCCCGTCCTTGCCGAGAGACTCGGCCCATAGCTGTGCGAACCACTCCGCGAACGGCTCCAGGGACTCGGCGTACGGCAGCATCGCCGTCACCGTCGCCCCCCGCTGCTCCAGCGCGTACGCGACGGCACCGTAGGCGTAGCCCGGGTAGTCGAACAGCGAGCCCCCAGCGAGTAGCGCCTCGCGACCCGCCGCGCCGCCCCGCACGACGCCCTCGATGTCGCCGCCAAGCACCGCCGCCGGGACGAGCCCGACCGCCGAAAGCGCCGAGAACCGCCCCGGCACGCCCTCGGGGACCGAAAGCGCGGGGAGGCCCTGCTCGGTCGCGGCCGTCCGCAGCGGCCCCTCGGCGCCGGTCGTGACGACGGTCCGCTCGGTCCAGTCGACGCCCGCCTCGTCCATCGCCTCGCGGACGACGAGGAAGTTCGCCAGCGTCTCCGCGGTCGTGCCCGACCGGGAGACGACGTTGACGGTGGTCCGGTCGAGCGGCAGCGCGTCGAGCAGCCGGCGCGTCTCCACCGGGTCGACGTTGTCGAGCGTGTGGTGCCGGTCGGCGAGGCCGAGCGCGGCCGAGACGGTGGCCGCGCCGAGCGCGGACCCGCCGATGCCGACGGTGAGGACGTGGTCGGCGTCGAGGTCGGCGACGGCGGCCTCGATGGCGCCGGGGTCGGTCCGCTCGGGCAGGCCCAGACTGGCGTAGCCGAACCCGTCGGCGGCCATCCCCGCCGTGATGGTCTCGTGGGCCCGCGCGACGCGGTCGTCGAGGCGGTCGAGCGCGCCCTCGCTGACGCCGGGTCGTGCCTCGGCGGCGAGCGCGTTCCCGAGGTCGACGGTGAGGTCGGTCATACGCGGTCGCTCGGCGGGCAGGGGGAAACGGGTTCGGGTTCGGCCGAGGGCGCCCGACACGCACGGCTTTTGCGCGTGGCGCCCCGACGGGTGCCCGTGCAGTCGCTCGAAGCCGACCTCGCCGCCGCCCGCGATCTCGACCCCGACGACCTGGCGGACGCCATCGAGACCATCGGGTTCGACTGCACCCGTTGTGGCGCCTGCTGCAAGGCCGAGACGTGCGAGAGCGCGGACGGGGAGCGCGACGCGGCGGACGGCGACGGCGAGCGCGAGCCGCACACGGCGACGGTGTTCCCGGACGAGGTCCGGGAGCTCCAGGCCGCGACCGCCGAGAACGACGCGTTCGACCGTGAGTACGACTGGCGCGACGTGGCCCGGCCGATGCCGTACGGCCTCCGGGAGGGCCCCGACGGCCCCGAAGGTGAGACGTTCGAGTGGGCGCTCGCGACCGATGCCTGTGGGGACTGCAGCTTCTACGAGGAGGCCCCCGACGGCACCGGCGCCTGCGGCGTCCACGGCTCGCGCCCCCTCATCTGCCGGACCTATCCGTTCAGCGTCGTGCTGGACGGCGACGACACCGGCCTCGCCCAGCCGATGGGCGCGGCGGTCGACCGCGAGGGCGCCGTCCGGGCCCACGAGTGCGAGGGCCTCGGCCGGGACATCTCCCGGGCCGACGCCGAGGCGCTGGCGGCCGCGCTGAAGGAGCGAGCGGTCAGGGAACTGGAGGAGGCCATCGCCGTCCGGGACGAGTACGAGCCGACCGACGCCGAGGGCGTGGTCGTCCACGACTCCGAGGGGGCCAAACGGCCCGACGGGCAGTTCGAGGGATGAGGCCGTCTCCCGACGACTACCGGTCGAACGTAGCGGAGATATCGGAGATACGTACGGTACTGGTAGGTTTGTGGGCTTATGCCCATCCCGCCCGCCGTTCGGACGGCCACGGATTCCCCACGGGCCCGACTATCCCGGTACAGCGACGTCAGTGGCGCCGGACCGACGGCGGTAAGTTCAAGACGCGTCCGCTGACAGTTCCCGACAGAACTCGCATGGAGATCTCCGACAAACTGCTCTGTCTGTTCAACGCGGATGTCGAGGCCGAGGCCGACCGGTTCGTCGTCGAGGTTCCCCGCCGCGAGGTCGACACGGGCGCCGTCGAGGCCGACGATACCTACCGGGTCGCACTCATCCGGACCGGCGACGAGGAGGATACCGAGGTCGAGACCGATACCGAGCCCTCGACCGCCCCCGACGAACCCCAGCCCCCCGTCGAGCGCGGGGAGATCCGCTACGTCGAGGTCGAGGACCTGGGCAAGCAGGGCGACGGTATCGCCCGCGTCGAGCGCGGCTACGTCATCATCGTCCCCGGCGCAGAGGTCGGCGAGCGCGTCAAGGTCGAGATCACCGAGGTCAAGTCGAACTTCGCGGTCGGGGAGATCCTGGAGTAGAGGAGCTTTTTTGACGGTTCGGGTGTCCTCGGCGGCCTTCGGCCGCCTGCGGGCACCACTCACCGCAAAAAACGTTCAGAAAAAACGCCGGCACTCGGGCGCTTCGCGCCCTCGTGCCGGTGGAAACCGCGCTCGCTTCGCTCGCGCGGTATGCACGATACCGTCCAACGTTCCGCGCTTTCCTGAAATAACATGAGATGCAGCGGCTGATCCGATCGTTATTCGAGACAAGCCGGAGGACCAGGAATTCGTCCTGCGTACGCGCGCCCCCGGCGCGCGTTTCGGTTCGAGGCGACCTCGTCGCCTCGTCATCCCGAAAATCGCCGATTTTCGGGGACACCGCTGGCGAGCGAAGCGAGCCAGCGACGTTTTTCTGAACGTTTTTTGCGGTGAGTGGGTACCGCAGCGGCGCGCGCAGCACGCCGCGAGGAACCCCGAGGCGTCAAAAAAGCTCTACTGGAACCCGATGCGCCCGCCACCCTGGCGGGGGCCGGGTTCGGCGCCGCTGCCCTGGAAGTCCTCCTCGATGCGCTCGTAGTAGTCGCGGATGTCCTCGTTGATCGTCGGGCGGACGGAGTCGAGCGCCTGGCGGAAGTGGCGCATCTCGACGAGTTCGGCGTCGTCGCTCTCCCGGAGCGCCTCGATGGCGGCCTCACGGGCGATGGACTCGATGTCCGAGCCGACGTAGCCCTCGGTCAGCTCGGCGAGCTCCCGGAGCGAGACGTCTGGCGAGAGCGGCGTCTCCTCCGTGTGGATGCGGAAGATCTGCTCGCGGCCCTCGACCTCGGGCTCGCCGATGTAGGTGAGCCGGTCGAACCGGCCCGAGCGGATGAGCGCGGGGTCGATCATGTCCGGACGGTTGGTGGCGCCGATGACCATGACGTCGCCCATCTCCTCCAGCCCGTCGAGTTCGGTCAGCAGCTGGTTGACGACGCGCTCGGAGACGTTCGAGCCGACGTCGCCGCCCCGGCCGGGGGCCAGCGAGTCCAGCTCGTCGAAGAAGATGACCGTCGGCGCGACCTGGCGGGCCTTCCGGAACGTCTGCCGGATGGCCTTCTCGGACTCGCCGACCCACTTCGAGAGGAGCTGCGGGCCCCGAACCGAGATGAAGTTGGCGTTGGTCTCGTTGGCGACGGCCTTGGCCATCAGCGTCTTGCCGGTGCCGGGCGGGCCGTAGAGGAGCACGCCGGTCGGGGGCTCGATACCCATGCGCTCGAACTTCCCGCGCTGGGTCATCGGCCACTCGATGGACTCCTGGACCTGGCCCTTGGCCTCGTTCAGGCCGCCCACGTCGTCCCAGCTGATCTTCGGGAGTTCGACGAGCACCTCCCGCATCGCCGACGGGGAGACCTCGTTCAGCGCGCCGCGGAAGTCGTCGCGCTTGATGATCATCCGGTCGATGAGGCTCGGCGGGATGTCCTCCTCGTCGAGGTCGATCTCGGGGAGGTAGCGCCGCAGGGCCTTCATCGCGGCCTCCTTGGTCAGGCTCTCGATGTCGGCGCCGACGAAGCCGTGGGTCTCGTCGGCCATGTGGTCCAGCGAGACGTCGTCCGACAGGGGCATCCCGCGGGTGTGGATCTGCAGGATCTCCTTGCGGCCGGTCTCGTCCGGGACGCCGATCTCGATCTCGCGGTCGAACCGGCCCGGGCGCCGGAGCGCGGGGTCGACGGAGTCGACGCGGTTCGTCGCCGCGATGACGATGACCTGGCCCCGCGATTCGAGGCCGTCCATCATCGTCAGCAGCTGGGCGACGACCCGCCGCTCGACCTCGCCGGTGACGTCCTCGCGCTTGGGCGCGATGGAGTCCAGCTCGTCGATGAAGATGATGGAGGGGGACTCCTCGGTGGCGTCCTCGAAGATCTCGCGCAGCTGCTGTTCGGACTCGCCGTAGTATTTCGAGATGATCTCCGGGCCGGCGATGGAGAAGAAGCTGGCGGAGGTCTCGTTGGCGACGGCCTTGG
Source organism: Haloglomus irregulare (assembly GCF_007421925.1). GTDB lineage: Archaea > Halobacteriota > Halobacteria > Halobacteriales > Haloarculaceae > Haloglomus > Haloglomus irregulare. The sequence continues at coordinate 67,709 of NZ_QMDX01000013.1, read as the reverse complement.
CCAGTAGCGTCTTCCCGGTGCCGGGCGGCCCGTGGAGCAACACCCCCTGTGGCGGCTCGATGCCGAGTTTCTTGAATATCTGGGGGTGTTTCATCGGGAGCTCCACCATCTCCCGGACGCGCTGGATCTCGTTGCTCAGCCCGCCGATGTCCTCGTAGGTGATGCCGCCGCCGGTCTTCTCGAAGCCGGAGATGGGCTCCTCGCGGAGTTCGACCTCCGTGTCCTCCGTGACGAGTACGACGCCCTCGGGGTCCGTCTCGACGGCGATGAGCGGGATGGCCTGTCCAGGGGACCGCATGAACGGATGATTGGTGCTGGACATCACCGGGACGATGTCGTGCTCGACCACCGGGCGCTTGAGGATCTGGCGCTTGACCATGCCGGCGGCGTCGGAGCCGAACTGGACGCTCGCCTCCTCCGGCGGCGCCAGCACGAGCCGGTCGGCCTTGGTCGCCTCGGCCTTGCGTATCTCGACGCGTTCGCCGATGCCGACGTCGGCGTTCTGCCGGGTGAACCCGTCGATGCGGACGGTGTCCGTGTTCCAGTCCTGCCGGTCGGCACGCCAGACCTTCGCGGCCGTGCGGTCGGACCCCTCGATCTCGATGATGTCGCCGGGGCTCAGCTTCAGATGCAACAGGGTGTCGGGATCCAGGCGGGCGATGCCGCGGCCCGAGTCGTTCGGGTACGCCTTCGCCACCTCCAGTTGAACCTCGTTCATGATAGTGGCTGTATACCACAACGCCGGACGGCCGCAGCGATATGTCTTGTGCTCACTCCCCCGGTCGTGGCGTTTATCCCGCCTCGCGCACGGACGGGCGCGAGCGGCCGGCGTCCTCAGCGGCCGCCGAACTGTTCGTCGATCTCCTCCGGCGAGAGCGCGCCGAGTGGCTCCTCCGCGGCCTCGTCCGCGGCTGCCTCCCCACCCGCGGCCTCGTCGGTGTCTCCGGTCTCGCGCGCGGCGGCCTCCATGCCCGCGAGCTGGACGTAGACACGGGCGGCGACGGCGGTGGCGAACGCCGTCACGACGGCGCCGAGAACGACTCCCAGCGACGCGCCGACCGCGCCGGGGAGCGGGGTCTCGGCGACCACACTCCCCGGGAGCGTCGGGAGCTGTCGGAGCAGCACCACGAGCAGCAGGACCGTCAGCACGCGGAGGCGGTGACCGGCGACGAGCCGCCAGGACCGCCGGAGCGCCGGCACCACGCCCGCCCCCTCGACGGCGACCACGGCCCGGACCAGGTAGAACGCGACCGCGAGGAAGACCCCGGGAAGGACGAGGGCGAACAGCCCGGCGAACACCGCGATGAGGGCCAGCGAGTTGGCGATATAGGAGACCAGCGCCCGGGCGCGCAGGTCCGCCAGGGCCCTGTCGGGGAGCGAGCGGGCGTCGCCGACGAAGACCCGGACCGCGACCACGTGGACCGTCTCGGCCAGCAGGGCGGTCACGAGGACCAGCCCGACCGCTGTGGTCGGTTCGAGCCCGACCGCCAGCGGTGACGGGTCGGCCGGCGGGAGGTCCGCGGCGGTCGCCGCGGAGTTGGCGAGGACGACCGCCCGGATTCGCGGCACCACGGCGGCGAACAGGCTGGTGGTGGCGACGGTACCGGCGAAGCCGACGAACAGGTACGCTGCCAGCAGCGCCGCGCCCACCGGCCGGACCAGTCGGCTGGCCGCGCCGCCCAGGGCGGCGCCAACGCGCAGTTCCTCGGACGTCGCCCCGCCCGGCGGACCGCCGGGTGGCCCGGGGGCGGTGTCGGTCGGGTGCTCCGTGGCGTCCGGACCGGCGTCGTCCGCCGGGTCGGTGCCGGGCGCGTCAGGGCCAGTCGTCACGCTCGTCCTCGTCGTCAGCCGTCGCCGCCTCGGCGTCGGCCTCGCCGAGCGTCCAGTCGGCGGCCTCGGCGGCCTGCTCGACGGGGAGGTACTCCCAGTCGACCTGCTCGGCGAGCGCGGCGTCGGCCTCGTTCGTCCCGACGAAGACGTGTCGGTCGGTGTCGAACTGGCGTCTGACGTTCTCCAGCGACTCCTCGCGGCCGCGGGGGCCGGAGAAGAAGTCCTGCCGGATGCGGTTCTTCCGGGTGAAGTTCGTCACCACGTAGGTCGGCTCCTCGGAGACCACACCGACGTACTTGCTCCACGTGCGCGCGTCCGAGAAGACAGCGTCCGGCTCGACCAGCCGCTTCAGGGCTGCCAACTCGAACGCCAGGGTCATATCGCTCGAACCGCCGCCTCCATCCATACCCGGTCGTCCCCGCGCGCCGGAGAAAACGCTTTGGAAAGGGCCGCAGCCCCCCGACGCCGGCCGCCGTCGCGGGCCGGACCCGACCGCCTCGGCGCCGACGCGGCCCCGTCGATGGACGTATCCGCCCGGATTTAACCGACAAGCCGGGGCCCTGCGAACGGTTGACGAGGGCGCCGTCGCGGGGTTTCGTCGTCACGTTCGGAAACATTTATATAGAACCGCTGACTGACTTCCAGACAGCTATGGCACAACAGCAGCGCATGGGCGGCCAGCCGATGTTCATCCTCGCCGAGGACTCCGAGCGGACCCGTGGCGAGGACGCACAGTCCTCGAACATCCAGGCCGGCAAGGCCATCGCGGAATCCGTACGCACGACACTCGGCCCGCGCGGCATGGACAAGATGCTCGTGAGCGACGACGGCGACGTCGTCATCACGAACGACGGGGCGACCATCCTCGAGGAGATGGACATCGAACACCCCGCCGCACAGATGATCGTCGAGGTCGCCGAGACCCAGGAGGAGGAGGTCGGTGACGGCACCACGACCGCCTCCGTGCTCGCGGGCCGGCTCCTCGCACAGGCTGAGGACCTCCTCGAGGACGACGTCCACCCGACGACCATCGTCGAGGGCTACCACGAGGCCAGTGCGCTCGCGCTGGAGGCCGTCGAGGAGATGACCCTGGACGAGGAGCTCGACGACGACCTGCTCCGGAAGGTCACGGAGTCCTCGATGACCGGCAAGGGCACCGGTGACGTCGACGCCGAGGCGCTGGCCGAGACGGTCGTCGGCGCGGTCCGCGCGGTCGAGGACGGGGACGGCGTCAGCCGCGACAACGTCACCGTCCGGACCCAGACCGGCGCCTCCTCGTCGGCGACGGAGCTCGTCGAGGGCGTCATCGCCGAGGAGGAGCCGCTCCACGAGGACATGCCCCGCTCGTTCACGGACGCGACGGTCGCCGTCCTCGACCTGGACCTGGAGATCAGCGAGGCCAACATCGACGCCGAGTACGACATCACCGACGTCGACCAGCTGAACGAGGCCATCGAGGCCGAGCAGGCCGAGCTCCGGGGCTACGCCGGGACGGTCAGCGAGGCCGGCATCGACGTCGCCTTCGTCACCGGTGACGTCGAGGACACCGTCGCCTCCTACCTCGCCGAGCTCGGCGTCCTCGCCTTCGACTCGCTCTCCGACGACGACGCCGGCTCCATCGCCCGCGCGACGGGCGCCCGGACGCTGGGCTCCATCGACGACCTCGACGAGGACGACTTCGGCGCCGCCGAGGCCGTCCGCGTCGAGCGGTTCGCCGACGAGGACCTCGTCTTCGTCGAGGGTGGCCGAGCAGCCGAGGCCGTCACCGTCCTCGCCCGCGGCGGGACCGAGCACGTCGCCGACGAGCTGGAGCGCGCGCTCAACGACGCGCTTGACGTGGCGACCGCCGCGCTCGACGCCGGCGGCGTGGTCCCCGGCGCCGGCGCCTCCGAGATCGCCATCGCCGACCACATCCGCTCGGGGTCGGCCGGCATCGAGGGTCGGCGCCAGCTCGCCGTCGAGGCGTTCGCCGACGCGGTCGACATCGTCCCGCGCACGCTCGCGGAGAACACCGGACTCGACCCCATCGACGCGCTGGTGGAGCTCCGCTCGCTCCACGACGAGACCGGCGTCGCCGGCATCATCTCCGAGGGCCAGACCGGCCACATCGACGACCCCGTCGAGTACGGTATCCTCGACCCCGCCGCCGTCAAGCGTGAGGCCGTCGAGTCCGCCACCGAGGCCGCGACGATGATCGTCCGCATCGACGACGTCATCTCGAGCTAACGGGGCTCGGTTCGACACTCCGGATCTTTCGACAGTATCGCGCCGACAGTGACATCCGTGCGGATATTCGCCGTACTGCGGATGGGCTTCCGGAGTACCGGCGCAATCGGGGATATATCCAGGAAACGGCCCCGTGGCCCGACCGCCAGCGACTACTCCGCGCCCGCCGCCGGGTCGACGACGGGCTGGCACCCTTCGAACGGATCGCGCCACTCGCCGCCGACCGGGTTCCGCACGGTCACCTCGCCCTCGGTGGGGTCCAGTCCCGCCACCGGTGTTCGACTGTGGTCGTATCCGGACATCGACGGGGACGCGGATACCGAGGTCGCCTGGCGGCGGGCGTCCGGAGCCGGCCCTCCGCCCCCCACGGCCCCCGTGCGAGAGACGACGACAGGTTCAATCACGCGCGTCGCCGAGGGGTGGGTGATGCCCATCGAACTGGTCGGGGAGCACACGACAGCCCGAATCATGGTCGAGGACGAGTCGCTCGTCGGCGAGGGACTGCTCGAACAGGTCCGGGAGTTCGTCGACCACCCGGCGTTCACCGAGCCCGTCCGGGTGATGCCGGACGGCCACTGGGGGATGGGTGCCCCTGTCGGGTTCACCATGCCGCTGCCCGAGCAGGTCGTCCCGAACGTCATCGGGGTCGACATCGGCTGCTTCACGGGGGATACCGAGGTTCCGCTCGCCGATGGCGAGGACCACCGATTGGACGAACTCGCGGACCGGAATGACAGCTTCGTTGTGTTCTCATGCAAACCGGATGGCGAAATAGTGTGTGCCGAGGCCACAGCCCACCAGACCCGGAAGGATGCACCGTTATTAGAGGTCGAACTCGATAACGGGGAGCCAATCAGGTGTACTCCCGACCACGAGTTCATGCTTCGCGATGGGACCTATCGTGAGGCGCGTAAGCTCTCATCCGGTGACTCGCTCATGCCGCTGTATCAGTATGAGACCGACGACGGCTACACTATGGTGAACCAGAACAAGGATGGGCAATCCTCACAGCGAGTTCACTGGATAGTCGCTCGCTCCGGACTCATGGGTGAGATCCCTTCGTTCGGTGACGAGCGCACAGTGATTCACCACGAGAATTTCGAGAAGTCAGATAACCGCCCGGAGAACCTGCGGTTCCTAAGTGATTCCGACCACGCTAGACTGCACAGGGAACTCGCTTCCGGAGAACACTGGCAATCGGAGGAGTTCGAACGGAAGCGGATTCAAGCCATCAAACAGCGGGCACAGACGGAGGAAGCTCAGAAGCGGATGGCAGAGGTCGGCCGAGAGAACATCGTCTCCTACATGGAGGAGAACCCCGACGAGTGGTATGAGAAGGTCAGCGACAACGGCCAGCACGGCAAGGAGCACCTCATCGAGCGGAACAAATCCGAGGAGGCACGCGAGAAGGCCAGAGAGCGAGCCAATCAGCGGTACGAATGTGAGTTCTGCAGTGAGTCGGTGAAATCCTATATCGGCCTCCACAATCACAAGTCGAACGAACATCCCGAGGAGTACGACGCTGCCAGCGAGCCGGACCAGTTCGAGTGTGGGTTCTGCGGACGTATAATCAAGGGAAGGGTAGGGACGTTCCAGCACCAGCGACACACCCACTCTGACCAGTATACCGAAGATAAAGAGCATTTCACCCGTGTTGCTGGCGAAAATCACGAGGTTACAGCCGTTCGTCAGATCGACCACCGCGAGGACGTGTACTGTCTCAACGTCCCACAGTATCACAACTTCGCACTGAGTGCCGGCGTATTCGTCCACAACTGCGGCATGGCGGTCGCGAACCTGGGTCCGGAGCTCCCGCTGGCCGACGCCGAGCGCGAGCGCCGGGTCCGCGAGGCCGTCCCGATGGGGCGGTCGGTGCACGACCACGACGACGCGGTCCACCTGATAGAGGCGTTCCCGTTCGACCGGGCGAACGAGCGGCTCGCGGCCTTCGACGCGGCCCACCGCGAGCGGTTCGGCGAGCCCGTCGACCCTCGGTTCGACTTCGACGGCTACGACGGCGACTACTTCAAGCGGCTCTGTGAGCGCGTCCTCGCCGACCAGCGCCAGGGGTTGAGCTACGTCATCCAGTCGGCCGGCACGCTGGGCGGCGGTAATCACTTCATCGAGTTCTGCCGCGGGCGCGAGTCGGGCGACCGCTATCTGGTCGTCCACAGCGGGTCGCGCTACCTCGGCAAGGCCGTCGCCGAGTTCTGGCAGGGCCGCGCCACGGAGTACCGGAACGCCGACCGCATCCGGGAGCGGCTCCGGCCGGACGATGCGCGCTTCCTGAAGTTCGACCCCGAGGCCGTGAGCGACGCCGACCTGTTCCGCTGGGTCACCGGCGGGATGGGCGAGTCACACATCCACAAGGACCGCGTCCGCGAGGAGTGCGAGGGGACGACCATCGAGCGCACCTTCGACCGGCTGGGGGACCTCCGGCCGCCGACCGGCGACGAGGGGCGCAACACCGCGTTGGACCCGCTGGTCGGGCGCGAGGCCCACGGCTACTACGTCGACATGCTGTTCGCCCAGCAGTACGCCCGCTGGAACCGCGAGCTGATGATCGGGGCGGTCTGTGACGCGCTCGGCGTCGACCCGGTCGAGACCTGGCAGTCCGTCCACAACTACATCGACTTCCGCGACCTCACCGTCCGGAAGGGGGCCACCCCCGCCCGTGAGGACCAGCGCCTGCTCGTCCCGTTCAACATGGCCGAGGGGGCCGTCATCGCCCGCGGAACGGGCAACGAGGCGTGGCTCTCGACGGCCCCCCATGGTGCCGGCCGACGGATGGGGCGGCGCGACGCCCACGAGCGGCTCTCCATGGCCGAGTTCGAGGCCGCGATGGACGGCGTCTACTCCGAGTCCGTCGTCGACGACACGCTTGACGAGGCGCCGGGGGCGTACAAGCCCGCCGCGGCCATCGAGCGGGCGCTGGCCCCGACCGCCGACGTGGTCGAGCGGCTGGACCCCGTCCACAACCTGAAAGCGCTCGAGTAGCGCCGAGGCGGGCGCTCCGGCCGAAGACGGAAACGGCCACCGCTAAGTGTGCCGGCTCCGAGCCGCGGACATGGCCGACACGAAGACGGTCCTCATCACGGGCTGTTCCTCCGGTATCGGGCGGGCGACCGCCTACGCCTTCCTCGAGGACGACTGGCGGGTGTACGCCACCGCACGCGACACGGCGGACATCGAGCGGCTGGGCGAGGCGGGCTGTGATATCAACACGCTGGACGTGACCGACCCGGACGACATCGAGCGCGTCGTCGACCGCATCGTCGAGCGGGACGGCCGCGTCGACTGCCTCGTCAACAACGCCGGCTACGGCCAGCACGGCCCCATAGAGGACGTGCCCGACGACCTGCTGCAGCGGCAGTTCGACGTCAACCTGTTCGGCCCCCACCGGCTGGTCCGGGGGGTGCTCCCGCACATGCGCGAACGCGAGGACGGGACCATCGTCAACGTCTCCTCGGTCGCGGGCCGGCTGGCCTCGCCCGGGATGGGCGCCTACTCCGCCTCCAAGTTCGCGATGGAGGGGTACAGCGACGCTCTCCGCAACGAGGTCGCCCCCCACGGGGTCGACGTGAGCGTCGTCCAGCCCGGGCCGGTACAGACCGAGTTCCGCGAGCGGGTCGGCGAGGAGCTGGAGCAGTACGACCGGACGGACGCCTACGCCGATATCTACGCGTTCCAGGAGGACGCCTCGCTGTTCGGCGCCGACTCGCCGGTCGCCGTGTCCCCGACGGAGGTCGCCCGGGTCATCCTGGCGGCCGGCGTCTCGCCGGACCCGGAGCCACGCTACGTCGTCGGCGGGTTCGCGGACCTGCTGGTCAAACTCCGCTTTCTCCCCGACCGACTCCGTGACCGGGCCTTCGACGTCATCCGGAAGTTCACGTAGCGGGCGCTCGGTTCGCCGGGACCGTCCGGAACACTCCACCCCTCCTCCAAGCCGGGCTGACCGCGAACCGCTACGGTGTCACTACCGTGCCAGCGGCATGCCGTAGCTCGTCTCTCGCTCCATCACGGCCTCCCAGGTGAGTTCGCAGTCGCAGGACACCTGCTCGAAGACCGAGGGGTCCTGCCGGAGGTCGAAGTCCTTGATGGCGGTCTGGACGTCGTCGTCGCAGTCGCCGCAGTTGTGGGCGCCGCGGTCGGAGCCGTGGCCGACCGGGTCCGAGACGACGATGGCGTCGGTGTCCGTCGTCGATTCGAGGACATCCGCGACCGACCAGAGCCAGGGCGCCCGGTAGCCCCCGTCGTGGAAGAGGTCCTCGACCATCGTGTAGCGCTGGACGTTACAGGGGTTCATCGAGACGGTGTGACAGCCCTCGACGGCGGCACAACGCCGGACGGACGACTTCATGTCCGCGACGGCCTCGGGTTCCGAGAGGAAGGGCGGCTTCATGAGGAGGTACGCCTTCACGCCGGCGTCGGCCGCGCGGGCCTCGGCACAGGCGGCCTCGAAGTCGGCGAAATCGAAGTACTTGTTGACGCAGTCATGTCGCACCCGGTCGGTCGCGGTCTCCAGGCCGACGGCGACGTCCGTCGCGAGTCCCTGGCCCGTGAAGTCCGCGAGCTTGTCGGCGTCGACGAAATCGGGTAGCGACTCGACGACGATACGCTCGCGGTCGCCGAACGTCTCGCCGATGGCGGCGCGGGTCTCGGCGGGCACCTCCCGCTCGTCGAGGAACGAGCCCGAGGTGTAGATCTTGACCAGGGGCGCGGGGTCGTCCGCGTCGTCGGCCTCGTGGTCGAGGCACTTCTCGACCTGGGTCATCAGGTCCTCGTGGCTCACGCTGCCGCCCTCGACGGACTCGGCGACGTAGCCACACATCGTGCAGCCGCCGGCGCGGGCCCACCGGCAGCCGCCCGTGTTGAGGATGATGGTCAGCGACCGGCGGGTCCCGTCGGGCGTGTTGTCCTCGTCGAGCCAGACCCGGGTCGGCTCGCGGGGGTCGTAGGTCTCGTCGCGACGCGACCGGATCTCGCGCATCGCCGCGTTGTGCGCGTCCATCCCCCGGCCGGACTCGTACACCTCCGGGCTCGGCTCCTCCGTGCTCATACGGACGGTTGCTGATGCGGGCGGAAAGCGGTGTCGGGTCGGCGTCGGTGTGGCCCGCCCGGAAGAGCCCCATGGCGTATGTCAACGAACGATGCGAGGCGGGGGCGGCCGTGCGTGCTACCCTCGGGCGCCACATCCCGGGTGTCACCCGAGGCGGTCCGGGGGCCGTCACCGACATCGATGTGACCGGGACGACGCTCCCGGGCCGTGAGTCGCTCCACCCCGGCGTGGACCCCCACCGTCGTCGGCCGACTGGAGCGGTCCGCGGCCGCGCTTGATCCCGTCGTCGACGCCGTCGCCACCCGGCTTCTCGACCGCCCGGAGGCGACGCTCGTCGCCGAGCCGAGATCCCCCGGACCCGCCAGGTGGGCCGTGAAGGCGGTCGTGGCGGCGAATCACGACACCCGGTCCCGGAGCGTCGCACCCACGGTCCAGGCGCCAGCGCCGATAGCCGCCCCGACCGCGTTGGCCACGGCATCCAGCAGGTCGAACGTGCGGTACGGCAGCGGCCCCTGGAGTCCCTCCATCACCACCCCGTATACGGCGGCCACACCGATAGCCAGGCCGACGACCCGGCGACGCGTCGGACCGGACGGGGGCACCGGCCCGGCCGGCGTCCCGTCACCTCGCGGCGTCGCGAGGCCGAGCGCCACCGCGGCCGCCAGCGTCGCGTACGCGGCGCCGTGGAGCAGTTTGTCGGCCGACACCCCGAGTACCGGCGGCGCCGGCGGCCCGCCGCTCGGCTCGCTTACGCTGGCGACGAGCACGGCGGCCGCCACGGCCACCGGTACCAGCCGCCGCCCCCAGCGGACGGGGCGTGATGCCGTGGACACGTCCGGACGGGTGCGAGCGGGCCGGAAACCCGTGACGGTTCCCGACGGGCGACCACGCCGACGCCGTGACGCACGATACCGCCGGCGGCTAGCGCCGCGGGACCGTCACCGGCCGGTGACTGGTCGTGCGAACTGACCACCCGACTGATATAAATACTCGCCGGCAATCGACGGCGGGCCGACCGGCCGATGTAACCACGAACGGTTTCGCTCCGATGGCAATTTCTAACACGGTGCGGCCCTATACTAATCATACTGGTTCACCATGACAGACCTCGGCGGATTCCAAGACCGTGTCGCACGCGTCGACCTCTCCAGTGATTCGGTCGGCTACGAGAGCGTCGACGATGAGGACGCACGCAAGTACATCGGGGCGCGCGGCCTCGGCGTGAAGTACGTCTTCGACCAGGGACCCGAGGTGGACCCGCTGGGCGAGGACAACCTGCTCGCGTTCATGAACGGCCCGCTCACGGGGACGCAGGTGACGATGTCCGGCCGCATCGCCATCTGCACGAAGTCCCCGCTGACGGGGACGGTGACGGACAGCCACCACGGCGGCTGGTCCGGCGCCCGGCTCAAGTGGGCCGGCTTCGACGGCCTCCTCTTCGAGGGGCGGGCCGACGAGCCCGTCTACGCCCTCGTCGAGGACGGCGAGGTCACGCTCCACGACGCCTCCGACCTCTGGGGCCGCGGCGTCCACGACACGATGGACGCGCTGGAGGAGCGCCACGATGGAGCCTACGGCAGGAACCTCTCCTGCATGGCCATCGGCCAGGCCGGGGAGAACGAGGTCAAGTACTCCGCCATCATCAACGAGGACGACCGTGCCTCCGGCCGCGGTGGCACGGGCTGCGTGATGGGGAACAAGAAGCTGAAGGCGATCGTGGTCAAGTCCTCGACGAAGATGCAGCAGCCGGCGGACCCGGAGACGTTCAAGCAGGGCCACCAGCAGGCGATGGAGCTCATCCAGGAGTCCGACGTGACCGCGCCCAACGAGGGCGGGCTCTCGCTGTACGGGACGAACGTCCTGATGAACGCGACCGAGGAGATGTCCGGGCTCCCGGCGAACAACGGAAAGTACACCTCGACGGCCGACGCGCAGGCAGACGGCTGGGGCGATGAGGAGTTCGACTCCGAGCGCGTCTCCGGCGAGAACGTCCGCGAGAACATCCTCGTCGACGAACCGACCTGTCACTCCTGCCCGGTCGCCTGCAAGAAGGAGGTCGAGGTCGACGTGATGCACAAGGGCGAGGAGCTGAACGTCCGCACCGAATCGTACGAGTACGAGTCGGCGTGGGCGCTCGGCCCGAACGCCGGCCACACGGAGCGCGACGAGATCGCGCTCATGCTGCAGAAGTGCAACGACCACGGGATGGACACCATCGACGCGGGCAACACGCTCGCGATGGCGATGGAGATGACCGAGGAGGGGAAGTTTGACGGTCTCGGCGACGGTATCGACTGGGGCGACACCGAGGCGATGGTCGAGATGCTCGACGCGATCGCCACCCGCGAGACCGAGCTCGCGGACCACCTCGCGGACGGCCCCGACCACCTCGCCGAGGCGTTCGACGCCCACGAGAACTCCCTGGCGGTCAAGGGGCAGTCGATGGCCGCCTACGACCCGCGCTGCATGAAGGGGATGGGCATCGGCTACGCGACCTCGAACCGCGGCGCCTGCCACCTGCGGGGCTACACGCCCGCGGCGGAGATCCTCGGCATCCCGGAGAAGGTCGATCCGTACGCCTGGGAGGGCAAGGGCGAGCTGTGCGCCACCTTCCAGGACCTGCACGCCATCTCCGACTCCTTCGACATCTGCAAGTTCAACGCGTTCGCGGAGGGCGTCGAGGAGTACGTGCTCCAGTACAACGGGATGACCGGCCTGGACGTCGGTGAGGAGGAGCTGGTCGAGGCGGGCGAGCGCATCTACACCCTCGAACGGTACTACAACAACCTCGCGGGCTTCGACGGCAGCGACGACACGCTGCCCGAGCGGTTCCTGCCGGACAGGCCCGGTACCATGCCGGGGCAGGGTGCCTCGGAGGGCGAGGTCTGCGAGCTGGAGCCGATGCTCGAGGAGTACTACGAGGTGCGCGGCTGGGTCGACGGCGTCGTCCCGGACGAGAAGCTCGAGGAGCTGGACATCGAGGTCGGCCCCGGCACGGGCGTCTCCAGCGGGAGCGGCGCGGCCGCGCCGAGCGACGACTAACTGGAGCTTTTCTCCGCTCGCGGCAAGAAACGTTCAGAAAAAATGCCGGCGCTTCACTCGGACGTGCTGGCCTGACGGCCAGCAGGACCCTCGTTCAGCGCCGGTGAGGGTGATAGCCCGAACCTCGCTGGAGCCTGCTCCAGCGGTGGTGAAACCGCGCCTGCGGCGCGGTATGCAGGACGAGCGTGGATCCCTCTCGACCCGAATCTCGAGATCACTCCAGCAGCGGCTCGCCCGCCATCGCGTCGGGCGCTTCGATGTCCATCCGGTCCAGTAGTGTCGGCGCCAGGTCCGCCAGCGTCCCCGTCTCGCGGACCGTCACGTCACTGTCACCACCCTCGGACGGCAGCGAGATGAACGGGACCGGATTGAGTGTGTGCGCCGTGTGCGGGTCCTCCCCGGTCCCCATGTCGTCGGCGTTGCCGTGGTCGGCCGTCACCAGCACGTGCGCGCCGGCGTCGTGGCAGGCGGCGACCAGCCGCTCCAGTTGCTCGTCGACGGCCTCGACGGCGGCGACGGCGGCGTCGAAGTCGCCCGTGTGCCCGACCATGTCCGGGTTCGCGTAGTTCAACACGAGCACGTCCGGGTCCTCGCGCCCGATGCGGCCGACGACGGCGTCCGTGAGTTCGGGCGCGTGCATCGCCGGTTGCCGGTCGTAGGTCGCCACGTCCGGGCTCTCGACGATCTCGCGCTCCTCACCCTCGAACGCGACCTCGCGGCCGCCGTTGAGGAAGTAGGTGACGTGGGCGTACTTCTCGGATTCGGCGGCCCGGAGCTGGGTGCACCCCGCGTCCGAAACCGCCTCGCCCAGCACGCCCACAGGCCGGCTCGGCGGGTAGGCCACGGGCAGGTCGAAGGTGGCGTCGTACTCGGTCATCGTCACGACGCGCACGTCGGGCGGGTCGGTGTCGACGTCCCACTCCGGGCGGACGTCCGCGAGCATGCGGACGAGTTGCCGGGCGCGGTCGGCCCGGAAATTGAAGCAGACGACCGCGTCGCCCTCGGCGAGCGCGGGCCCGCCCTCGACCAGCGTCGGCTCGACGTGCTCGTCGGTGGTGTCGCGGTCGTACGACTCCTCGACGGCCGCGACCGCGGAGGGGGCCTCGTGGTCGGCCTCGCGACGGACGATGGCGTCGTACGCCCGTTTCGTCCGTTCCCAGTTCTCGTTCCGGTCCATCGCGTAGTAGCGGCCGGTCACCGTCGCCACGTCGCCGGTGCCGTACTGCTCGGTCACGGCCCCGAACTCGCGGAGGAAGTCCGCACCGGAGGTGGGTGCCGTGTCCCGACCGTCCGTGGACGCGTGGGTGACTGCGGGCACGTCCTGCCGGTCCGCGAGTTCGACGAGCGCGTGGAGGTGCTCCTGCATCGAGTGGACGCCGCCGTCGCTGACCAGGCCCATGAGGTGGACGCGACCGTCATGGGCGTCGGCGTACTGGAAGGCCGACAGCAGCGTCCCGTTCTCGAAGAAGGAGCCGTCGGCGACGTCGTCGGAGACGCGGGTCGAGTCCTGCTTGACGACCCGCCCGGCGCCGACGTTGAGGTGGCCGACCTCGCTGTTACCCATCTGGCCCTCCGGGAGCCCGACCGCGCGGCCGTGGGTGGTGAGCGTCCCGAAGGCGCCGGCCTCGCGGTAGCGGTCGAAGTTCGGGGTGTCGGCGGCGGCCACGGCGTCCCGGCCGACCTGGTCCTCGGGGGAGAGCCCCCAGCCGTCGAGCACGACGAGTGCGCCTCGCATCCGTTGTCGAGGTTCGGATGCCGGCGGATTAGAACGTGTCGGAAGGGAGGCCCCGCAGAGCGGTTCCGATGGAGCGCCGTCTGGCCGTGGGCGTCGCCCCCCGCGTCGTTGCTCCGACGCCTCGTCCTCCACCGTCGTGACGACCACGTCGGCCCCGGAGTGCTCAGGATGCCGACGTACCCCTGTCCACTCGGTACGCAGCAGGCGTTCGTGTTCGACGCCGTCGACCGGTCCGACGTCGGACACGCCGGGGTGGGAGTCGAACGGTGACTCGACGTGCTCACCTCGACGCCGCGCTCCCGGACGTACGGGATGAGTCCCGACGTCCCTGCTCCTGCATCACACGCCCGGAACGGGTACGGTCGGGAGGAGCCACGAGGTGTTCGAACCCGGCGGCCGCCTCCCCGGCGTGGACAGCGACGAACCGAACGCCCCGTCCACCCGGCCCGCTGGCTCCGCCGCGTTCGTGCGGGGCACGCACGGCTCCTGCGGGAACGACACGGCGGGTCGCCGCGGTTCTCAGTCGCCGTCGGCGTCGGCCGCGGCCCCGGACCGCATCACCTCCGGCGGCGGCCCGTCGCACCCGAGCCGCATCCGGGTCCGCATGTCGTACAGGAACACGAGCGAGGAGACGAGGAAGCCGACCGCGACCCCGACACCCCAGACGGCGCCCATCTCGACCTGTGGCAGGAAGCCGGTCCCGGCCCCCAGCACCGCGAAGATGCCGAGCACCGAGAGCAGGATGAAGTACGCCGCCCAGGGCACCTCACCTCCCGTCACCGCCTCCAGATAGAGGTCCACGTCGCGTCCGGCGTCGGTCAGGCGTACCGTCCCGCGGTTCGCGTCGTAGTCGACCAGTGCCGCGTCGTCCAGCCGCGGCACGTGGTGCTGATACAGCGAGTTGTGGACGGTCTTGCGCTCGTCGTAGTCCAGGGCCTCCGGTTCGACCCCCTTCTCCCAGGCGGCGACCCACCGCGACAGCTCCCCCATCCCGACCCGCTCGCCGGGGCGTTGCTTCAGGTAGTGGATCGCGAACCGGCGCCGTCGGTTGCTCAATAGGTCGAACAGTTCGTCGTGGTCGATATCGGTTCGTCCCCTGTCCTCGCCCGGTGCTCCCAGTGCGTCGTCGGCCGGGCCCTCCGGACCCGCCGACCCGCTCTTCCCGTCGGTGTTCGATGCCGCACACATCCGTCAGTTCCCCGTGGCATGTACTCTCATAGCGCCTATTATTATCCACGGTTCCCGGTAACTATTCGTCGCCCACCGGCACCGGCACGCGCCGGGTGCGCTAATCACCCGTTAATGGCTCTCGCCCTCGCCCGTCGGCCGACCGGTACCGTCGTCGGGGCGGACCTGGCCCCGTTTACGCCGCCGAAACGGCCCCCATGTGTCCGGGTTGGTGTGTGTATACTAAGAAGGGCACCAAGCACACCGGTGAGTGAGTGCATCCGGCACTCAGTCATCGATGAACCGACGGAAATACATCGCGGCGCTGGGGTCGGTCGCGGCCGGGAGTGCCTTCGCGATCGGATCCAGTGCGAGCATCGACATCTGGGCGGATCGAGAGACAAGCATCGACGTCGTGCGGGATACCGACGGCCTCATCTCGTTCTCGACCGAGGGGAGCGAGAACAGCCAGTTCGCAACGACCGACGGGGGGACCCTGGGTATCGACCTCTCCCGGGCCAGCGACGCCGAGGGGGTCACCGGGTTCAACGTCGGCGCTCGAACGACGATCGACGACATCTTCCGTATCCGGAATCAGGCCGGCAGCGACCAAGTCGTCTGGATCAAGGACACCACCGACGACGGCAACGACCTGCTCGGTGACGAGGGGCCGCTCCATTTCTTCCGTGGGCCGCTTCGGATCACCAGCACGGAGAACGGGGCCTTAGGTGCTAGACGGCGCGTATTCAGCCAGATCGACCCGGTTCCCGGCACACCCGATGCACAGCAACGGCTGACCATCACCGGACTGGTACCCGCACAGGCGAACATCAGCCCGGATCCAAGCAACACGCAGCGACAGGCGTGGATCAATCAGGGACACCCAGTCACCGTGGTCAAGGCCGACGGACCGGCCATCACGGATGAGTTCCGGACCAACCGATTCAATAATCCGACGGACTCGAACAACGTCTTCCTCGATAGGGGTGTGGTCGTGGGTAACAGCCAGGGTCGGTACTTCCTCGAACCGGGCGAGGAGATGGTCGTCGGCATCGACGCGGATTTCAGGGGATTCAGCCTCGATGGTGACGACGACCTCGTCGGCCCGGACGGCACGTCGTACACCGACCCGCTGCCCGATGAAATCCAGATCGTGAGCCGGGGTCCTGATGACGCACGCAACCTTGCGACGGGGGACACCGAGTTCAACACCGTGCCCGGGACCGACGAGGAATAACACCGGAACAGTCGAAAGCGAGGGTCCGAGTTCCCCACACTCCTCTCCTCCGTCGTCGGAGCGTCCCGCCGAACGCCTGACGATCCGACTGGCAGACTTGGATAACGCCCCCGGCTTCCATCGGCTGGTTGGCACACGGCAAACAGTCATCGGAGGCTTGCTATCAGCCGCCGAGGTTCGCCTCAGACCGGGAACTCGGCGTCCGGTTCGACCTCCCGGTCGGGTTCGGGCGGCATCTCCCAGCCGACGGCGAGTTCGAGGAACTGCACCAGCATCCGGGCGGTGGCGCCCCAGACGGTGTAGCCGTCGACGCGGAAGTAGTGGAGCCGGATGTCGCCGTAGTGGGGGTGGTCGCGGCGCTCGGAGTCGTAGTTGGCGCGGTCAGTGAGGTCGGCGACGGACAGCGCCGCGACCGCCGCCACCTCGCGGGTGTCGCGTGGCTCGTACGGGCCGTTCGGGACGCGTGCGACGTACGGCCGGACGGCGTACTCCGTGACGGTGCGGATGTCGTCCAGCCGGCCGACCACGTCGGCGCCGTCGGGGTCGACGCCGACCTCCTCGTTGGCCTCGCGCAGCGCCGTCCCCTGCAGGTCGTGGTCGAACGTCTCGCGGCCGCCGCCGGGGAAGCTCATCTGGCCGGCGTGTTCGCCGAGGTCGTCCTGGCGCTTGATGAAGAGGACGTGCGGGTCCTCGGGCGGCGCCCCGTGGGGCCACGACCCGTTCCCGGGGTCGACGACCGCGACCAGCACGCCGGCCTCGCGCTCCTCGTCGGTGACGGGGACGGGGTCGTGTCGCGCGACCCGCGACAGTTGCATATCCGTCCGTAGCACACCGGCGCTCTTAACGCCCTCGGCGATGGCAACTGCGGGTCCCGTCGTGCCACCGCGGCAGCCGGGTGACCCGGCCATCGGGCGTGCGGAACCACAAGAGACAGATAGGGGCCACCACACGCGCCGGTATGGATTCGTCGGTCCCCGACCGTCTCCGCGGCCGCCTGACCGGGGCGCGCCGTCGGCTCGCCGAGTCCCGGGCCTGGCGCGCCCGGGCCGTCCTCGCGGTCGTCTGCCTCCTCCTGCTCGCCCCGACGGTCGTCTCCGCGGCCTCGGACCCCGGCACGCGGCTCGGTCCCGGCACGGTCGACCGGCCCGCCGAGGAGACCACCTACGTCTCCGTCCAGGGGTTCCACTTCAAGGGCGTCGGCAACGCGAAGAAACCAGCCCGGGTCGTGGCCGCGGACGGCGACGCCGACGGCGAGGAACTCATCTCCGGCGTCGACAACGACCTGCCGGTGCAGGCGCGCTGGTTCTACGACGCCGACCCGCTGCCGAACGGGAACCTGCTGGTCACCTCCACCAACCCCTCCGGCACGGTCGTCTTCTCCTACGACCCCGACACCGACGAGGTGGCGTGGTCCGAGCGGTTCGACTTCACCGACACCCACGACGTCGACCGCATCAACGGCGACCAACTGCTCGTCGCCAACATGCGCGAGTACGAGGACGGCGTCGCGAACGACCGGGTGCTGGTCTACGACCGCGGGAACGAGTCGGTCGTCTGGGAGTGGCGGTTCCGCGACCACTACGCCAACGACACGGAGGGCGGGTTCAACACGGACTGGACTCACGTCAACGACGTCGACAAGGTCGGCGACGGCCGCTACCTGGTCTCGCCACGCAACTTCGACCAGGTCATCGTCATCAACCGCTCCACGGACGAGATCGAGTACCGGCTCGGCAGCGACGGGAACCACTCCCGGCTGTTCGAGCAGCATAATCCCGACTTCTTCCTCGACGAGTCGGGTACGCCCACCGTCCTGGTGGCGGACTCGGAGAACGACCGCGTCGTCGAGTACGCCCACCGGAACGGCTCCTGGGAGCGGGTCTGGAGCGTCGGCGGCTTCAACTGGCCGCGCGACGCCGACCGACTGCCCAACGGGAACACGCTCGTGACGGACTCGCTCAACCACCGCGCCGTCGAGGTCACGCCGCAGGGGGAGATCGTCTGGGAGTTCTACGCCGCGTGGGCGCCGTACGACGCCGAGCGAGGTGCGCCGGGGTCGAACGGCCCCTCGATGGCCGCGCTCGGCGAGGCCGGCAGCCACACCGTGACCGGCGGCGCCGGCACCGGCCCCGCCTCCCAGGAGACGTTCCCGGACTGGCTCCGCCGCAACACCGCCGACACGCCCGTCGCGTCACTCGGCGCGGAAGTCGCCGCCAGTTACAGCCACGTCACGCCCTTCCTCCGCCCCGTCTGGATGTCCTCGTGGGCGCTGCTCGGGGTGTTCCTGCTCGTCCCGCTGTTGCTGGCCTGGGGCGCCGGCGAGGTCGTCTACCAGCGCCGGCGCATCCTGGAGGCCGTCCAGGGACTCTCCTCAGGTGGGACCCCCGAGGAACGTCTCTGACCCGTAATCTGCATACGTTCCACATAAGTATTTTACTGGGGAATATAGACCACTGAAGGCCCGTATCGGTGATAAGGTACTGGAATAGCTCGGGAATCTGCCCTCTACCTGACCGCGATAACGGCGGTCCCTGGGCCCTCGCGCTCGCCCTCCGGGGGCCTCGATCCCCCGCTGTCCGCCTCACCGCGTCCGGTCCCCCTCGACCCCGCCCGGGCCGGGTTTCGGATCGAGCGCGCTCGGGCGTGACGGTTCCAGCGGAGCGGGATGACCCCACCTCGCGGTCCCTGATGATGGACCCAGCCGAGCGGACGACCGCTCGTCGGCCCGGAGTGGGGGCCTCGGGGATGCCCCTGCTACCGCCGCTATCCTCGGGACGCGGGGGAATCCCGGGGCCGTATCTGTCGCCGTCGTCGCGGCACACGCCCGTCTCCCTCGTGATACCGTCCCCGCCCCGAACCGCTATCCCCGGAGTCGGTAAGCGACGCCGACCGCCAGCAGCAGTCCCAGCACGACGAGTACGACCGGGACGCTGCCGGCTCGCTCGGTGAGGCCCCGGACCGCGCCGCCGGACCCGAGGAGGGTTCCCCGGCCGGCTACCTCGTCGAGCGTCTCGGCGCACTCCTCCTGCCGGGCGAGGCCCAGATCCGCGTCGCCGGTGGGGCGGTGGCGCCCGCTCGCGCCCTGGTCGGCGATGGTCGGGCCGCCGTCCTCGTTCCCGTCGGGGACCCGGGCGACGTCGTACACCAGCCAGGGGGCGTACACCTCCCAGACGACCTCGCCCTCGGGAGTCACCTCCAGCACCCGGTGGTTCCGGGAGTCGGCGACGAGCGTGTTGCCGTTCGCGAGGCGGTCGGCGTCGCGGGGCCAGTCGAACGACGCGTCGCTCCCGAGCGTCCAGACACGCTCCCAGGCGCCGCCCGGCCCGGCAGTGCCCGCGGTGGCGTTGGCCCCCTCGCGGAGTTCGTACTCGACGACGCGGTCGTTCTCCGAGTCGACGACCAGCAGTGTCGGGCGGCCGTCCTCGCTCGTGAGGAGTTGCGGGTTGTGCTGCTCGTACAGCGTCGAGCGGTCGCCGTCACGGCCCAGTCGGAGGTCGATGTCGCCGGTCGACCGGTTCACGAGGATCACCTCGTCGAGGTTGCGGGGGGAGGCCAGGAACGCCTCGCCGCCCCGAACGGGGTCGATGTCGTTGACGTGAGTCCAGTCGTCGCCGTAATTCCCGCCGGCGCCCGGCGGGTAGCGGGGGTCGAACCGCCACTCCCACTCCGTCTCGCCCGTCGTCCGGTTGTAGATCAGCAGTCGGTCGTCGTTCGTGCCGTTCGCCGGGTCGGCGTTGCGCATGTTGGCGATGGCGATGCGCTCGTCGTCCAGCAGGTCCGCGTCGTGGGTGTCGAGGAGGTCGAGCGTCTCGGCACAGACGACCGACTGGTCGGTCGGGTCGAACCGCACGAACCGCGTCATCCCCTCGCCGTCGACGCGGGTCGTCGCGGTGAGGAACAGGTCCCCGTTCTCCAGCGGGTCGACGTCGTACGACCAGACGACGTCGTCGGGTTCGTACACCCAGCGGATGTTGCCGCGGGGGCCGAACGCGACCAGCCGGGCGGTGGTCTTCCCCACCTCGGGCTGGAAGCGGGCGCCCTGGACGCTGACGACGGTGATGCCGTCTGCGGGCTCGGTCACCGTTCCGGCGCAGACGCCGAGCTCCGGGGGCGTCGTCGCGTTGGTAGCGGCCGTCCCGTCGTGGGCGCCACCGAGGGCCGTCGCGGGCCCGGCGACGAGACAGAGGGCGAGCAGGACGGCGACGGGACGGAACACACCACCACGTCACGACAGGCCAGTAGAAACGTCTTCTCCTGCGCTGGCTCCGGGTCCCGCTGCGATCAGTCGGCGGCCGAGGCGGCACCGCCGGCGTACTCGCGGGTGATGTCGACCAGGGCCTTCCGGTACTCCGAGTCGCCGGGGTCGTCCGCCAGCGTCCGGAAGTGCGATTTGAAACTGGCCAGCGACACGTCCGGGGCGTCGGCCGCGGCGGCCCCGGCGAGGTCGTACAGCCGGTGGTCCGTCGAGAGCAGGTTGTGGCGCTCGCACAGCGCCAGCGCGAACGCGGCGTTGACCGCGGTGATGTCGGGGTCCGAGGCGGGGGTGAGCCGCTGCCACCCGCCCTCCGACGCGGCCGCGGTCGCCGCGGTGCCGTCGCGACCGGCACCGGTGGTCCCGGGCTGCCAGCCGCCGCGCGCACCGGCCTCGGCCGGACGGTCCGCCACGGCCGTCGCCAGCGACGACTCCAGGAAGGAGACCAGCTTGTCCGCCGGGCCGACGTCGAGCGTGATGTCGTCGGCGTAGACATCCTTCATGTGGTTGGCGATCTGGTAGCAGTGGGTGAGCTTGCGCCGTTCGACGGAGCACCCGGCCAGCGCGAGGAACAGCGCCTCCTCCATCGACTGCGTGTGGGAGGGGTGGGACTCCTCGTAGCGGAGCATATGCGAGAACTCGTGCAGGGCGAGTTCCCGGGCCATCGCCCCGCGGGCGGCCTGCTCGCTCATCACGAGGACGTGGCGCTCGTCGTCGTAGTGGCCGGTGAGGGTCCGCTCGTCCGGGTCGGTCCGGACCTCGACCTCGACCGGCCACGCGAGGTCGTGCTCCGTCTCGAAGAGGTCCCGGGCCGAGAGGAACGGGTCGGCCGGGCCGCGACCCTGTACACGAAGGTCCATGTGTACCGTCGACACGGGGGCGGCGCGTTTGAGGCTTACCCTCCCGGCGACGCCCGCCGCCCGCAAGCGCCGGTCTGACGGCCGTCGCCCGGGGCGAGAGTTTTACAACGCGGGGAGCCCTCCGTTCCGCCGTGGACACCGGATGGCTCCTCGTCGGGGGTGCCGGCGTCGCCGGCGGCCTCGCACTCGTGCTGGTCGGGGCCGGTATCGCGACGGCCCCCCTGCTCCTCCCGGTCGGCGCCCTGCTGGCGGTCGTCGCCTACCTGGCGTGGGCCGCGGGCACCTCACATATCGTCGCCTCCGTCTACGACGGCGTCGACGACCCGGGCCGGAGCACCGCCGACGGCCGGACCGGCCGGCCTGAGGACCGGGTCGATCCGGACGGGAACTGGCGGAGCACCGCGGCCGACGGCGGACGAACGGCCGGTCCCGACGCCGGAGCGACGGGCGGCGTCGGCGGTCCCGGCGCGGGTGCCGGCCTCGGCCCCGACGACGAGCCCATCTGGGACGCGACCGAACGGGACCGGGCGGGCGGCTGGGACGACTGGGAGGCCCACTGGGAGTGGAGTGACCGGCACTGGAACGAGTTCCGGCGCGGGCACGACGGCGACCGAACCGGCAACACGGGCTCGACGGGACGCGGCGGCCGCGGTCAGGGCCGGAGCGGTCGTCGGACGACCCGGGGAGACGACGGCCGGACGGGCGACCGTGGTGGCCGCCGCCGGGAGCGAACCGACACTGGGAGCCGACAGCGCGCGCACGAGGGCGAGTCGTCGCGGCGGCGCCGGCGCGGGGACCGGCGGCGGGGGCGCACCCGGCGTCGTGACGGGCAGGCCCGGCGGGCCCGTGACCTGCTCGAGGTCGACCCGGATGCCTCCGAGGAGACGCTCCGGACGGCCTACCGCGAGCGGGTGAAGGAGGTCCACCCGGACCGGGGTGGCGACCCCGAACAGTTCAAGCGGGTGCAGTGGGCCTACGAGTACCTCTCCGAGGGCTGAGACGCTGGCCGGGACGCCGCGACGAACCCGCCGCCGCGTGTCCCCCTCGCCCGCCCGAACGCGGGGCCGCACGGTGAAACACTACCCTTTTCACGGTCCTGCCGGTACTCATGCGCATAATGGGCCGACGCAAGAAAATCGTACAGGAGTGCGAGAAACTGATGGACCGGCCGGAGCAGATCCGGAACATCGCCATCGCCGCACACGTCGATCACGGGAAGACCACGCTGACTGACAACCTGCTCGCCGGGGCGGGTATGATCGGCCAGGAGAGCGCCGGCGAACAGCTCGCCATGGACACGGAGGAGGACGAGCAGGAGCGGGGCATCACCATCGACGCGGCCAACGTCTCGATGACTCACGAGTACGAGGAGAAGAACCACCTCATCAACCTCATCGACACGCCGGGTCACGTCGACTTCGGCGGCGACGTGACTCGCGCGATGCGGGCCGTCGACGGTGCGCTCGTGGTGGTCGACGCCGTCGAGGGCGCCATGCCCCAGACGGAGACGGTGCTGCGGCAGGCGCTCCGCGAGGGGGTCAAGCCCGCGCTATTCATCAACAAGGTCGACCGTCTCATCTCCGAGCTCCAGGAGGGGCCCGAGGAGATGCAGCAGCGTCTCCAGAAGGTCATCCGCGACGTGAACGAGCTCATTCGCGGCATGACCGAGGAGATGGACGACATCGACGACTGGACCGTCTCCATCCAGGAGGGCACCGTCGGCATGGGGTCGGCGCTGTACAAGTGGGGTATCTCCTTCCCGTCGATGCAGCGCACCGGGATGGACTTCGGCGACATCATCGATATGGAGCGCGCCGACAAGCGCCAGGAGCTCCACGAGCGGACGCCGCTCTCGGACGTCGTCCTCGACATGGTCTGCGAGCACTTCCCGAACCCCATCGACGCACAGCCCCGCCGCATCCCGCGGGTCTGGCGTGGCGACGCCGACTCCGAGGTCGCCGAGCAGATGCAGCTGGTCGACGACGACGGCGAGGTCGTCCTGATGGTCACCGACATCGGTGTCGACCCGCACGCCGGCGAGATCGCCGCCGGCCGCGTCTTCTCGGGCACCATCGAGAAGGGTCAGGAGCTGTACGTCTCCGGCACTGCGGGCAGGAACCGCGTCCAGAGCGTCGGCATCTACATGGGTGGCGAACGTGAGGAGGTCGACCGCGTTCCCGCCGGCAACATCGCCGCAGTGACGGGGCTGAAGGACGCCATCGCCGGCTCCACCGTCTCCTCCATCGAGATGACCCCGTTCGAGTCCATCGAGCACATCTCGGAGCCGGTCATCACGAAGTCCGTCGAGGCCAAGAACATGGACGACCTCCCGAAGCTCATCGAGACGCTCCGGCAGGTCTCCAAGGAGGACCCCACCATCCGCATCGAGATCAACGAGGACACCGGCGAGCATCTCATCTCGGGGCAGGGTGAGCTCCACCTTGAGGTCATCACCCAGCGCATCGAGCGCAACCAGGGCATCCCGGTCACGACCGGTGAGCCCATCGTCGTCTACCGCGAGGCGCCGACCCAGGGTACCGAGCAGGTCGAGGGTATCTCGCCGAACCGTCACAACCGCTTCTACGTCTCGCTGGAACCGCTCGACCAGGAGATCATCGACGTGCTGAAGAAGGGCGAGGCGACCATGGACATGCCCGAGCTGGAGCGCCGTGAGGCGCTGCAGGAGGCCGGCATGGACAAGGAGACCTCCCAGAACGTGGAGCACGTCTTCGGCTCCAACATCTTCATCGACGACACGAAGGGTGTCCAGCAGCTCAACGAGACGATGGAGCTCGTCCTCGAAGGCTTCGAGGAGGCGCTGGAGGACGGCCCGCTGGCGGCCGAACCCGTCGAGGGGGCGCTCCTGCGGCTCCACGACGCCCGGCTCCACGAGGACGCCATCCACCGCGGCCCCGCGCAGGTCATCCCCGCCGTCCGGGACGCGGTCCACCGCTCGCTCATCCACGGCGAGGTGCGGCTCCTCGAGCCGATCCAGAACGTCCGTATCGACGTGCCCAACGAGCACATGGGTGCCGCCTCCGGCGAGATCCAGGGCCGCCGTGGCCGCGTCGACGACATGTACCAGGAGGGCGACCTCATGGTCGTCGAGGGCATCGCGCCCGTCGACGAGATGATCGGCTTCTCCAGCGACATCCGGAGCGCCACGGAGGGCCGTGCCTCCTGGAACACGGAGAACGCCGGCTTCCGCGTCCTCGCGGACAACCTCCAGCCCGACATCATCACGGAGATCCGCGAGCGCAAGGGGATGAAGACGGAGCTGCCCCAGTCGATCGACTACTTCTAGGAACGCGAGCTTCTTGCTGCGGCGGGTTTCCTCGGCGAGCGCCTGACGGCGCTCGCCCGCGGGCTCCGCTCGCGACCCACTCCTCGCGAAAACGTTCGGAGAAACTCTACTGGCCTCCGCGCCCTGCGGGCGCTCCGGCCGGTTTCTCCGAGGATCTCCGATCCTCGGGAGGAGGAGCCGGCTCCGCCGTCTCGAGCCCGACTACGCTCGCGCGGATGCGGTGTCCCATACGACGACCCGGAAGTCCCACCACAGCGCCGCGAGCAGGAGCGGAACGGCCAGCAGGAGTTGCGTCCGGGTCGAGCGTGGCGAACTGCGCGTCGGCGAGGTGGCCGACGAGGCCGAACAGGGGCGATGCGGCGAGGCCGAACTGCACCATCGACACCGCCGCGTCCGAGAGCAGCCGGTCCGGACCGAGGCTCAGGGGTCAGGATTCCAGGACGGACGCGACCGCCAGCGCTACCCCGACGCCGGGACCCCCGTTCGTCGCCGACTGGACGGCGGTGACGACGGCGGCCAACAGCGGCAGTACGGCGCGCCGGGTTCGATATCGATGGTACTGCCGGCGGCGAACAGTACGGTCGCGAGTGCCCTGAAGGCCGCCGAGCGTCGTCGCGACACGCCCGGCGCCGCGGTCGTCAGTGGATCCGTCACAGCCTGGCACCCGGGTGGTGGAAGAGCCCCTGCGGTGGTCGCCGTGCGGGTCAGAACGGCAGGTACCGGTCGTAGAGCTCGTCGAACTGCTCGTTGTACTCCCGGCCGGTCTCGACGCTGACGCCCCACGGGTGCCGCGAGAAGTAGAAGGCGGCCGCGGCGGCGACCCCGACGCTGGTGGCGGCCTGCGGCGCGGCGATGCTCAGCGCGAACGCGACGCTGCCGGCGAGGAGTCCCGCAAGCAGGATATCGACGATCTGGTGGGCGGTGGACATACCGACCGGTTCGAGGGGGTCCGGCAACGGGATTGCGGTTCTGGGTCGGTGTGCGGTTCCCGGGAATCCCGGACGGGCCAGGACCGAACACCCGCATCTCGAGGATACTCGGGATATCCAGGACGCCGCCGCCGTAACGGGGATATACCGGCCGTCGTCGGGCTACGTGCGGCGGCGGAGGAGCACCGCGGCCACGACCACCACCAGCGTCCCGATGAGGCCGACACCGGGGTCCGGACTGGTGACGCTGGAGGCGCCGGCGACGGTCGTGGGTGTCGGCGTCGGGGGGTGTGTCACGCCACGACCGAGTCGCCGGGTCGACTTGATACTGCGGGGCCGCTGCGCGGCCGGGCAGGTCGGTTGCCGGGTTCCGGGGGGCTTATCACCGGCCGTGCCGGGTATCCGGTCATGCAATCGAATCGTCGAGCGCGGGCCGGCGGCCGCGTTGGCGACGGCCCGTGGCTCCGCCGGTGCGGCGCCCCAGGGGTGGTCGCGTGAGCGAGTCCGACGTCCGTTCGTACACCGTCCGCCTCGAGCTGCAGGACGAGCCCGGCGAGCTGCTGCGGGCGCTGGAACCCATCGCCGACAACGGCGGGAACCTCCTCTCCATCTTCCACGAGCGGGGGAACGTCACGCCGCGCGGGCACATCCCCGTCGAGGTGGACATGGAGGCCACGCCGGAGCGGTTCGAGGGGATCGTCGAGGCGTTGCGCGACGCCGGGGTGAACGTCATCCGGGCTGGCAGCGAACAGTACAGCGAGGAGCTGGTGGTCCTGCTGGTCGGCCACCTCGTCGACACCGACCTGTCGGATACGCTGTCCCGCATCGAGGACTGCGGTAACGCCTCCATCGACGACGTGGCGCTGTCGGCTCCGGACGGGACGGACGAACTCTCCTCGGCCCGGGTACGGATGGATACCCACGCCGGGGCCGTCGAGGAGACGCTGGCGACGGTGCGGGCGGTCGCCGACCGGAAGGGACTGCACGTGGTCGAGCCGCTCGCGGAGGGTGGTGACGCGTGAAGCTCGCCGTCATGGGTGCCGGGGCGGTCGGCCGGTCGGTCGCGAAGCTGGCGGGCGAGTACGGCCACACCGTGACCGCGCTGGCCGACTCGTCGGGCGCGGTCGTCGACGCCGACGGCATCGACGTGGCGGCCGTCCTGGCGCGCAAGCGGGGTTCGGGCACGGTCGGCGACGCCGAGGTCGCGACGGCGCTCGACGCGCCCTACGACGCGCTCGTGGAGGCCACGCCGACGACGCTCTCCGACGCCCAGCCCGGCTTCGGTCACGTCGAGGCCGCGCTGGAACGGGACCGCCACGTCGTGCTCGCGAACAAGGGCCCGGTGGCCGAGCGCTACGACGAGGTCCGGGCGCTGGCGGCCGACTCCCGCGGCGAGGTGCTGTTTGAGGCCGCGGTCGCGGGCGCCATCCCGACGCTGTCGACCATCGACTCGCTCGGCCCCGAGCGCGTCCGCGCGGTCCGGGGGGTCCTCAACGGGACCGCGAACTTCGTCCTCTCCCGGATGGCCGCCGAGGGGCTCGACTACGAGCACGTCCTGGCCGAGGCCCAGGACCTCGGGGTCGCGGAGGCCGACCCCTCCTTCGACGTGGAGGGGACCGACGCCGCCCTGAAATGCGTCATCCTCGCGAACGTTCTCTACGACGGGGGCTACACCCTCGCCGACGCCGAGGTCGAGGGCATCCGGTCCATCCCGGGGAGCGCTCTCGAACTCGCCGCCGAGGACGGTCGCACGGTCCGGCTCATCGGCGAGGTCAGCGACGGGTCCGTCCGGGTCGGGCCGCGGCTGGTGCCCGAGAACGGCACCCTCGCGGTCACCGGGACGACCAACATCGTCCAGCTGGAGACCGAACACGCCGGCCAGCTGAACATCTCCGGTGCGGGCGCGGGCGGCCCCGAAACCGCGAGCGCGGTGCTGGCCGACGTGGGCCGACTGCCGCCGGTGGACTAGCGGGAGGAATCGTTCTTCTGCGCCGCCGGCCGGGCCTCCATGGCCGGCCGGATCTGTCCGGACTGCAACGTGGCCCCCGAACCGGTGGACCACGTCCCGGACCACCGGGGCAACGGCATCCATACCGACGACCCGGAGAACGACGGGTTCGCGGGTCTCGTCGGTGGGAGGACGTACCCGGACTGCCCCTTGCCCGGAGTGTCGGCTGGGCCGATGCTACGCGGACTGAGGTCGATCCGTGCCACCGGCCAGGACCCGTGTGAACGGCACGCACGGCCCGCGAGACCGGCGGATTCGTGGGATTCTCACCCGTTGTATCGAAATCTTCTTACGCACGTCGGGGTAACGTTCTCCGCACATAGCGCCACGCGAGGCGTGACATCAACCATGAGCGACAAACCGCACCAGAACCTGGCCGTCATCGGCCACGTCGACCACGGGAAGAGCACGATGGTCGGGCGGCTCCTGTTCGAGACAGGGAGCGTCCCCGAGCACGTCATCGAGCAGTATCGAGAGGAGGCCGAGGAGAAGGGCAAGGGTGGCTTCGAGTTCGCCTACGTCATGGACAACCTCGCCGAGGAGCGTGAGCGAGGCGTAACCATCGACATCGCCCACCAGGAGTTCGACACCGACGAGTACTACTTCACCATCGTCGACTGTCCGGGCCACCGTGACTTCGTGAAGAACATGATCACGGGCGCAAGCCAGGCCGACAACGCCGTGCTCGTGGTCGCCGCGGACGACGGCGTCCAGCCCCAGACCCAGGAGCACGTCTTCCTGGCGAAGACCCTGGGTATCGACGAGCTCATCATCGCGGTCAACAAGATGGACCTGGTCGACTACCAGGAGAGCCGCTACGACGAGACCGTCGAGGAGGTCAAGCAGCTGCTCAAGCAGGTCCGCTTCGACACCGAGGACGCGAGCTTCATCCCGACCTCGGCGTTCGAGGGCGACAACGTCTCCGAGGAGTCGGACAACACGCCGTGGTACGACGGGGTGACCCTGCTGGAGGCCCTCAACGGCCTGCCGGAGCCGCAGCCGCCGACGGACGCGCCGCTGCGCCTCCCCATCCAGGACGTCTACACCATCTCCGGTATCGGGACCGTCCCGGTCGGGCGCATCGAGACGGGTATCATGAAGCCCGGCAACGACGTCAGCTTCCAGCCCTCCGACGTCGGCGGCGAGGTCAAGACCGTCGAGATGCACCATGAGGAGGTCGACCAGGCGGGTCCCGGTGACAACGTCGGGTTCAACGTCCGCGGCGTCGGCAAGGACGACATCCGCCGTGGCGACGTCTGTGGCTCGGCCGACGACCCGCCGACGGTCGCCGAGACCTTCCAGGCCCAGGTCGTCGTGATGCAGCACCCGTCGGTTATCACCGCGGGCTACACGCCGGTCTTCCACGCCCATACGGCGCAGGTCGCGTGTACGATCGAGTCCATCGACAAGAAGCTCGACCCCTCCTCCGGCGAGGTCGCCGAGGAGAACCCGGACTTCATCCAGTCGGGCGACGCGGCGGTCGTCACCGTCCGCCCGCAGAAGCCCCTCAGCATCGAGCCGTCCTCCGAAATCCCGGAGCTCGGCTCCTTCGCCATCCGCGACATGGGCCAGACCATCGCCGCCGGAAAGGTCCTGGGCGTGGACGAGCGATAAGATGCAACAGGCACGCGTCCGCCTCGCGGGGACCAGCCCCGAGGACCTCGACGACATCTGTGATGACGTCCGCGACATCGCGGACAACACGGGCGTCCAGCTCAGCGGCCCGGTGCCGCTCCCGACGAAGAAGCTGGAGATTCCGTCGCGCAAGTCCCCGGACGGCGAGGGGACCGCCACCTGGGAGCACTGGGAGATGCGCGTCCACAAGCGGCTGATCGACATCGACGCCGACGAACGCGCGCTCCGCAAGCTGATGCGCATCCAGGTCCCGAACGACGTCTCCATCGAGATCGTCCTCGAGGACTGAGCGCCCGCTTTGCGAGCGCGAAGGTCGACGGACGGCCTCCGTCGGAACTGAACGGGACGGGGTGCAGCCCCGCGACGTCCTGTGGACGCGACGCCTCTCGGGACCGAGCGAACGCGTGGCGCCCACCGGACCCTGTCGGACGACCCCGAGCGGGGCCGGCCTCCCGGCGGTCGAACCGCGAACGGGCCCGGCCCCACGCCGTGACGGCCACGGTGCTCGCTTCTGTCGCTCCTCGCAGCTCCGCGCTACGGAGCCAGTTCAACCGACGAACAGCTCGGCCACAGCCGGAGGTCCGTGACCGCCCGACTGCGGATGTGACCGACCGGACACCGGATGGCTCTGCGGTCATCGCGGACGCCGACCCGGAGCGCACGGCCGTCGCGGCCCTCCGTCTCCTCGGCGTTGTCATGCTGGTGGTGGCACTGGGACTGTGGCCGTACACGGCGGCGGGGCTCCGGTGGACCCCCGCGTCGCTGGTGGTCGGCGGTGTCGTACCGCTCACGCTCCCCGATATCGCCGTCGAACAGGTCGCGAGCTAGGGGAAACGGAATCCTCAAGTGAGGCGCTCGACTCCCTAAGGATGCGGGCTCGTAGATCAGCGGCAGATCGCTTCCTTCGCAAGGAAGAGGCCCGGGGTTCAAATCCCCGCGAGTCCATCGGAGCAGTGAGAATGGTCGAAGCGGGGTTTTAATCAGGGAAGTCGCAGCGCGCGAGCGAAGCGAGTGCGACCGTCTTCCCGTGGTTCAAATCCCCGCGAGTCCACTCTCGATCTCCCGCGTTTCCGAATCAGCAGACGGCAGCGGGTTGTCGGTACGGATGCGGCTCGGTGCTGGGCCGTGCAATTCCGCACCGCACCCTCGTTCCGTGAGGTGTCCCCGAGCAGTGAACTGGGCCACACCACCCCAAGTACCGGCCAGCGATCGAGCCGGGTCGCCGGGGGGGAGGACGACCGACGGTCACGACGTTGACCCGCACACCAGCACACGTGTCCTCGGATTCCGGCATCAATCTTCAGCGGATACGCGGCGAATTACCGCGATAACGACGGTATAGCGGCACGAAACGACTGGTATCTGACTAATCGACTCGTTATTCACTAATACGTGGGGATGGCTCGCTCTCCTCCGAACGCGAAATGCGACGGGAGCAGATCTCGGCGAACCCGCTTTCGCCTCCTCGCCGTGTCCCGGTTCGCTACCGCCGGGAACGAGTTCCTCCGAGAGGCGCCGCCTCTGGACTCAGGACCACTCCATCGACGGCGCAACTGAACCGTGGGCGCGGATAGCCGTGGGGTCAGGACTTCCGAAACGGGGTGGAGCCTGACATCGCACGAGCACGTCCCGTCGTCGAGGCCGACGACCAGCCGGCCGAACCTCGCACGGGGCAGCTTCACCCGGAGACCCGTGTCGGAGCCCGGAACGTAGGCATCGACGGGTCGTGGCCCTCGGCTTCCTCGATGCGGGGGGAGGTGGTCGAGGCCGCGGTGGCGGCGACTCGACCGTACAACCGGAGCGGTCCGGGTATCCTGCCCGCGGTGACGCTCCATGGGCCGAACACCACCGCGACGGGGGGAGTGTACAGACCAGGACTGTGCTGGCGGTCCTCGGTTCGACCGGGAACGGCGGCGCTCCCGCCTGAGACGGGACGCGAGCCCCGGGCGGTCCCCTCGTGTGTGGTACGCTCGACGGAGTCATGATAGCGCGTTGGACGCCGGGGCCGGTGGGTTTACTCTCGTCCGGCCACCAACTGCTCTCATGCGACGACGCGCGGTGCTGGCCGCGCTCGCGGGAGCGGGCGCCTTGGCCGGCTGTTCCTCGCTCGTGCGGCCGTCCGGGGGCGCGTCGCGGGACACGCTTACCCCAGCCCCCGTCGGGACGGACGGAGGGCGCGACGTGACGACAGCGACGCCGGCATCGTGTCCGGAGCTACCGACGAACGCCGAAGTGTACCTCTGTTCCGAGACGGCGGCCGAGGGACTGCAACTCCGCCCGGCTGGTGCCCGCGGCCGATGGCCCCGGCCAGGCGGAAGCGTATCGCCACGCGAGGACCGGTAAGCCGCTGGGGCGGGGCATCGCGACGCTCACAGCTGACCGACTCGACCGGCTCTGACCCGGAGGGCGCTCGTTGAGAGTTCGGCCAGTTACCATCCCCGGGCCCCAATCGTCGGTGTTCGGCCCGGACGACGGGCGGCCTCCGGTATGCGTTCCTCGTGCCGACGGTGTCGACCGGGACGTGGACGCGGAGGCGATTCCCCGCGGAGTCGCCGCCGGCAGCCGGGTCATGCGGCCGAGGCTCCGCCGTCTCGGCTCCCCTCGACCGCTACGTCCTGCGTGCGATACGCCTCTCCGAACCAGCGCGCGGCGGTGTGTGACCGTTGACTCCGGAGCACAGAGGTGCCGAGCGTGGTCACCGGGTCCACCCCTCTCCCGCTTCGCTCGCCGACCGATACACTCGCGTGCACCACCTGCTGTCCCCCGCATCCCCCCCGTCGCCCGTTCTCCCTTCAGCCGGCAGTTCCCCCGACGGGGTCCCGCGGGCCAACTATTAGACCCTGGCGCCCGCATCGGTCGACGATGGCGACGTTTTCAACACCGGCCATCGGTGGGGCGGACGGGCAGGCGTACCGATTCCTCGACACGCTGGCGTACGTGCGCGTTCCGGGGACGGCGACGGACGGCCGACTCTCCGTCGTCGACCTGCGAATGCGCGAGGGGCACACCACCCCGATGCACGTCCACGAGGACGCCGACGAGGCGTTCCACGTGCTCGAGGGCGAACTGACCGCGCACCGACCCGACGGGACCAATACAGTCACGGCGGGGGAGAGCGTCGTGCTGCCGCGTGGCGAGCCCCACGCCGTCGTCGTCGAGTCGCAGGCCCGTGCCGTCGTGAGCACGACCCCGGCGGGGTTCGACGAGTTCGTGACCGCCGTCGGCGAGCCGACGGACGACGAGACGGTTCCGACGGAGCCGCCGAGCGAGGCGGCCATCGGTCGCGTCGAGGAACTCGGCCCCGAGCACGGCATCAGCATCCGCGGCCCGCCGCCCCGGCCGTAGCGGCCCAAAGCTCACGCCGGCAGTTCGGGGGCTGCAGCGCCCTTCGGACTCATCGACACGCAGTGTCTCCGTGGGAACGACTGGACCGACCGCTTACCGTTCCACATCGAACGGCACGCTCCTGCCGAGAACACGGTACCCGCGACCCAGTGTGCCTCCCCCGGACCCTCGACCGCCGATACGCCGTGTGGCGTCGTTCGACGAACCGCTCCCGGTGAGTAGCTAGCCGGCGTCAGGCTCTCGATGGGTGACGTCGGTGATCTCAACTCGAACTCCGGGGTCCCGCCGGCGTGTGGTGGTTGAGGTCGATGGCGACCGTCCCCCCTATCGGGATGAACGCTTCTGTCGTGCTGGCCCTCCGACCACCGGAGGACGTGCCGTCTGCCCCGTCGCTGCTGGGTCGGGGACGCGGGTCCGTCGAGCGAGTCAGCACGCCCCTCGATCGCTCACCGCATCACCGCTCCGAGGTGACTCCGAGAGCGGTCCCCGTCCCCTGCGTCGGGTCGACCGGTTCCTCGGTGAGACGGTCGGCCCGCGACTGTTAGCCGATCACCAGGGACGGCGACGACGCTCGGAACGACGCGGTGGCGGGCAGGCGGCACGTGGCGCATCCGAGTGTCCGCGCCGGGCGAATCAGGGCGCGACTGTGTTCGCGTGGTGGGCGGCCTCAGTCCGCCTCCGCGCCCCCGACGGAGAGGTACTCGTCGAGCAGGTCCTCACGCTCGTTCAGTTCGTCGACGGTCCCCCCCCACGCGTTCGCCCCTTTCTCGATGATGTAGGCCCGTTCCGACAGTTCGAGGGCGAAATCCACGTTCTGTTCGGTGATGACGACCGTCACGTCCTCGGCGACGACCTCCGAGAGCACGTCGTAGAGGTCATCGACGATGACCGGCGCGAGCCCTTCCGTCGGTTCGTCGAGCAGCAGGAGATCAGGGTCCTGGATGAGTGCACGTGCGACCGACAGCATCTGCTGTTCCCCCCCGGAGAGGTTCCGACCACGGTTCTCGCGGAGTTCGTCCAGAACGGGGAACACGTCGTACATCTCCTGGATGTCACGCGGATTGCCACTCGACATGTCACGGGCGACCTGCATGTTCTCGGTAACGGTGAGCGTCGGGAAGATACGCCGCTCCTCGGGAACGAGTTTCACCCCACGATTCGAGATCTTATCGACCGAGTCATCGGCGATATCCTCACCCCGGAACTCGATGCGCCCCTCACGACGCGGGACCGTCCCCGTGATGGTGCGAAGCGTCGTCGTCTTCCCGGCGCCGTTGCGGCCCAGCAGCGCGACGACCTCGTTCTGCTCGACCTCGAGATCCAGGTCGAACAGTATGTGGCTGTTACCGTAGTAGCTGTTCACGTCCTCCAGGGTGAGGACACTCACGCCATCTCACCTCCATCGTCGCCGCCGTCCGTCCCGAGTCCGGCCTCGAGCTCTTCGTCCCCCTCGAGCCCGAGATACGCCTCCCGGACCTGCTCGTCGGAGAGTACCTCGTCGGGCGTGCCATCGGCGATGAGCGAGCCGTTGTCGAGTACGAGGATACGGTCGGAGATACCGACCACGACCTCCATGTCGTGTTCGGTCACGACGAACGTGGTGTCCGTCTCATCGTTGAGTCGGCCGATGAGCTGGACCATCTGTCTGGTCTCCGTCGCGTTCATCCCTGCGGTCGGTTCGTCGAGCAGGACGACCGACGGGTCCGTGCCGAGCGCGAGGGCGATCTCCACCTTCCGCTTGTCACCGTGCGAGAGGTTCGCACACTCCGTCTCGGCGACGTCCTCCAGGCCGACCAGTTCGATAACATCCCACGCGCCGTCCGTGAGTTCGGAGTCCTCACTCGTGATGGCCGTGATATCCGTCGTCCGGTTCTCGCGGGTGATCCGGGCGATCCGGACGTTGTCGAGCACGGTGAGGCCCTCGAACAGGTTGTTGATCTGGAACCCCCGCGAGAGTCCGAGGTTGGCGATGTCGTTGGCGGAGCGGTCGGTCACATCGATGAGGTCACCATCGCGACCACGGAGCCTGACGGTGCCGCTCGTCGGGTCGAGTCGGCCGGTGAGCAGGTTGTAGAAGGTCGTCTTGCCCGCGCCGTTCGGGCCGATGATGCTCGTGATCTCACCGGCATGGATGTCGACCGTTACGTCATCGACGGCGACGAGCCGGCCGAACTGTCGGCGGAGATCCTCCGTTTCGAGGACCGGACTCACGCCTCGGCACCTCCGAAGAGCCCCTCGGGTTTGAGAAGTAGAACGACGATCATCGCGATGAACGGGATGAGTTGGCCCGCGCCGGCGACGATGAGACTGCCGACGGCGATCGAGATGCCGACGAGATACGCGCCGACGAACGCCCCGGCGAACGAACCGAGCCCCCCGATAACGGCGATGACGAAGGCGTTGATGATGACCTGATTCCCGAGCGCGGGCGTGATCGATTGTGTCGGCACTGCGAGGGCCCCCCCGAGCCCGGCCAGTGCCGCACCGACGAAGAAGACGACCGTGTACAGCCGCGGAACGTTCACGCCCAGTAGCGCCGCCATGTCGCGGTCGGATGACGTCGCCCGGACCAGTCGGCCGACGTTCGTCGTCTGGAGCACGACGAAGATCGCAGCGAGCACCACGATCGACATCAGGATCACGAACGCCCGGTAGTTGGGTAGCGAGAGGCTACTGGTGAGCGTCAGGCTCCCGGCCAGCAGTCCCGGCGGATCGACCACGTTCGATCCGGAGCCGAACGTCGTCTTGACCACGTCGGTCAGCATCAGGACGAACGCGAACGTGAGCAGGAGTTGATCGAGCGGTTCGCGGTCGTAAACGCGCCGGATGAACCCCGCCTCGATGAGAACACCGACGAGCCCGGCGGCCAGGATCGCGACCACGAGCCCCGGCCAGAATCCGATGCCGAGCAAGCCGATGAAGGGGATCGATACTGCCCCGATCGCCCACAGTGCGGCGTAAGCCCCGATCATATACAGGACACCGTGTGCGAAGTTCAACACGTCGAGCACACCGAAGATGAGACTCAGCCCGACCGCGATGAGGAACAGCCGAGCCCCGATAGTGAGTCCAGTGATGAGCTGGTCGAAGACTAGCCCCAATGATACCATACCGTGTTACTCAGATACTGCATGATTAAAGCTTACGCACCCGGTCAACTACGGGATAGTATACCGGGTCTCCGTCCGGACGCTTCCCAGTGGATATTTATGATAGATAGCCGAACGGGAGGTCAGGATGTCGGACGACCGCACTCAGCAAGACAGCACGAGTAGCGACGGGACATCGAGAGGACTGAACCGTCGTCACTTCCTCGCTGCAGCGGGAACGGGCGCAACAGCAGCCGTCGCCGGCTGTACCGGACTCGGCGGTGGTGGCGGTAGCGATACGATCAAAATCGGGGGCGTCTACCTGCTCTCGGGGATCGCACAGGCACTGGGGACCTCGTCCGCGAACGCGGCGGAGGTCGCCGTCAAGCAGATCAACGAGAACGGTGGCATCAACGGCAAGGACATCGAGATCGAGGTTCGTGACCACGGTGAGGACCCGCAGGCGCAGATTCGGAGCCTGGCACAGGAGTTCAACGCCGACGTGATGATCGGGCTGACCTCCTCGGGCGTGACGCTCGCGTCCGCCCCGACCATCGAGTCGCTGGGCGTGCCGTTCACCCTCACCGACATCGGGACGCCGTACATCACGGAGCCCGACACGGAGTCGTACGGCAACTACTTCGAGTCCGACAGCGGGAGGGCGGCGTTCACCCCGAACATGTTCCGGACGAACTCCAACACGTCCCACATGACCTACGCCATCGCGAAGTACGTCGCCGACAACTACGGCGAGTCCCGCGTCGCCAACATGGGGCCGGACTACGCCTACGGCCAGCAGTGCTGGGACTACTTCAAGGCGTACTCCGAGGGGCTCGGAATGAACCACGAGTACGTCACCAGCGAGTTCCCGTCGCTGGGCGCAAGCGACATGACGCCACAGATCAACTCCGTGCTCAGCGCCGACCCGGACCTCCTGTTCACGAGTTTCTGGGCCGGCGACGCGACGACGTTCATCTCGCAGGCCGCCGAACAGGGGCTCTTCGAGGAGGTCGACGACGTCTTCGACACCATCGGCGCGGACCCGACGGTGTACGAGGCGCTCGGCGACACGACGCCCGAGGGCATCCACATGTCCGGCTGGTACTGGCCCACCGCCTACGACAACGAGAACAACCAGGCGTTCCTCGACGCGTACCGCGAGGAGTTCCAGGACGACGATACGACGCCGAGCATCCCCGGCTTCACCGGCGGGAGCACGTACGCGGCCATCTACATGTACAAGAAGGCCATCGAGGCGGCCGGTGGGACGAACCCCGAGGACGTCATCTCCGAGCTAGAGGGGATCACCATCGACAACGACCCGCGCGGCCAGACGACGATCAAGGAGGACACGCACCAGGCGACCGCGCCCTGTGTCATCGGTGAGACCAGCTTCGACGCCGACGTGCCGTACGACGGTGCCGGTCTGGTCAACACACAGACGTACACCCTGACTCGGGAGCGCTCGCTGGAACTCCTCGACGGAAGCGGGCTGGGTCCCGGGCTATAGATGAGCTACGGTGTTCGCGAACGACTGCTCGCTCCCGACAACCGGATGCGGGTCGTCGGGGTCGCAGCCGTGGCTATCGTGTTAGTCGCCGCTCCGTTCGTCCTCGGCGGGTTCCAGACCTCGCTGCTCGCGCGAACGCTCGTCTTCGCGCTGTTCGCCACGGCGTTCAATCTGCTGTACGGCTACACCGGTCTGCTCTCGTTCGGACACGCGATGTTCGTCGCGGCGTCCGGCTACACTGTCGCGAAGATCGTCCAACAGGTCGCGCCCGCGCTCGGCATCGAGAGCATCTTTGGCGGCGCCGCGCTGATGGTCGTCTGGATCCTCGCACTCGTGATCGGAACGGCCATGGCGGCGCTGCTCGCCGTGTTCATCGGCTATCTCTCGGTCCAGCTCGAGGAGATCTACTTCGCCATGATCACCCTGTCGTTCAGCATGGCCATCTGGGTCATCGTCAACCAGGACATCATCGGGAGCGCCCTCGCGGCGCTCGGCATCGGCGGCGGCACGTTCACGAACGGCTCCGACGGGCTGACCTTCCGGCTCGGGGAGGTGGACCTCTTCGGGCTGGAGTTCCGGCTCGTCGATATCGCGGACCCGATCGCGTTCTACCTCCTGACGCTGCTGGTGGTCGCCATCGGGATGTACGCGCTCTACCGGGTCATCAACTCGCCGTTCGGGACGACGTGTCAGGCGATCCGTGAGAACCCGGAACGGGCGCGCGCACTCGGCATCGACACCCAGTTCCACTCGTGGATGACCTTCATCATCTCGGGAGCGTTCTCGGGACTCGCGGGGGCGATGCTCGTCATGCTGAAAACGGGAATCCTCCCGTCCGACGCGTTCTGGACCTCATCGGCGACGCCAGTCGTCATGACGGTCATCGGCGGGCCGTACGCGTTCCTCGGCCCGGCCGTCGGGGCGTTCACCTACGAATACCTGCGATGGATCATCCGGCAGTACCCGCTGCTGGAGGAGTTCTGGGAGTTCAGCTTCGGCTTCCTGCTGCTCATCGTCGTGCTGTTCTTCGACAACGGCGTCTACGGGGGTATCCAGCGGCTCCGCGAGTACGTCTCGGACCGACAGGAGTAGCTTCTACCACTCCTTCGTCCGTTCCCTCGTTCGGTTTCACTCCGTCCACCGAGGAGCCCCCTGCGAGTCAGCGACACGGCCCTACTGCGCCGGGAGTGACACGCCCGTCAGTCCCCGCTCGACCGGGCCTTGTCGAACCGACTCGCCGGGAGCAGCAGTTCCTCCAGTCCGGGGAGGTGTTTCACGTTGAACACGACTTTCATGCCGTCCGAGACCGGGGCGCTCACGCAGGAGAGCCGAACGCCGCGGTCGATCCACTCCTGTGGGAGGATGTGGCTTGAGTGCATCGGCATCTCGCCGTCGATGATGGCGACGGCGCAGTTGGTGCAGGCGCCGCCGCGGCAGGCGAAGGGCCAGGCATGGCCGGCCTCCTCGGCGGCCTTGAGGAGCGGCTGGCCGGGTTCGGCGCGGAACTCGCCGTAGTCGCCGACCTCGAGGTCGGTATCGGCGGCCTTCTCGAACAGGTCGGCGTCGGTCAGCTCCCAGCCGTGGTCCGCCAGCGCCCGGTAGTCGAGATACTGGACGGGGACGCCGACGGGGTCCGGTTCGGCCGGCTCGGGGGTGTTCTCGGCCTCGGCCGGCGACCCGGCGTCGTCCGTGTCCGGGTCGTAACCGGCCTGGATACGCTCGTACGCCCGGCGGATACGCTGGAACGCGGCCGCGGAGCCGCCGTGGTCCGGATGCGCCTCGAACACCTGCTCGCGGTAGGCCTGCTCGATGGTGTCCTCGTCCGCGTCCGGCGACACCCCCAGGACCTCGAACGGAGAGTCCACACCGAACCCTACGTCCTGACGCTCATAAAATCCCCTTTTGCCGGCGAGTTATCGCTCAATGTCATGGATTACCATGTCAATCCGGTCCGTTTATGTAGCTGTCTCGCAAGGATGTGGGTAGTTCCCATGAGTTTATATCCCACGGAACAGTGGTTGACGGCGTACGGGCGGGCGCTCGACGGGAGTGCCGCCCTCGACGACCTGGCCGACGGTTGGGGTGTGGGGTTCAACGGTGACGTGCTGCTCGCGATCGAGGACGTGCCGCTCGCGGAGACGACCATCGGGGAGCTTCCCGACGAGGTGATGGCGGACCTGCCCGAGGACATCCGTGCGGGCGTCAGCGACGTGACGCTGGCCGAGGCGCCGACGGAGTTCGGCGGCCGCCTCCGCACGGCGCTCCCGGCGTCGGTCCAGGACCTGCTCCACCAGATCGAGTCGAAGGTCCACGATGGGACCATCTACGCCTACGTCGGCCTGGAGGCGGGCGACTGCACCGGGACGGCGGTGCTGGAGACCCCCGGCGACCGCGAGGTCGGCTACGTGGTCCACGGGCCGTACGAGACCTGGCGTCGCATCATCGACGGGCGCCCGGCCGTCTCGGCCGTCCTGAGCGGTGACCTCGGTGTCACGGGGAACAGGCTCCGGCTACTCCGGTACGCCTCCGTCCTCCAGCTGCTCGGCGACATCGCCGCCGAGGTCGAGACCACGCACCTGTTCCCGGGCGGGACCGCCCACCCCGGTGAGGTGGTGCTCGACGAGGCCGTCCGGCAGCCGGTCATCCTCGGCCGCCTCGCCGAGCGTCAGGTCAGCCTCGCGACGAAGGCGCTCAGCCCTTTCTGACGCCCTGC
Organism: Haloglomus irregulare; assembly: GCF_007421925.1. Taxonomy (GTDB): domain Archaea; phylum Halobacteriota; class Halobacteria; order Halobacteriales; family Haloarculaceae; genus Haloglomus; species Haloglomus irregulare. The sequence continues at coordinate 27,768 of NZ_QMDX01000013.1, read as the reverse complement.
CCGTGGCGAACGCGGCTCGCCCGGGCGGTGGCGCCCCCGCTCGACGACGGCTGACGCGGGCGTCCCCGCCGTCGGCACCCGTACTGTTAGGTGGCGGTCGGTCCACGGATGGGCCATGCCCGCCAGAGCGAGCGGTCCGCCGACGGGGTACGAGACGACCCTCCGCTGGGAGGGCGGCGTCGAGTGGCTCGTCCATCCGGAGGAGACGATGCAGCGCGCCAGCCAGGCGCTCGCGACCGACGACGGGGTCTACCTCGTCGACCCGCTCGACGCGCCCGGCCTGGACGACCGCATCGCCGAGATGGGGGAGGTGGCCGGCGTCGTGCTCCTCTCCATCTACCACACCCGCGACGCGGGGCCGCTCGCCCGGCGCCACGACGTCCCGGCCCTCATCCCCGCGCCGGTCCCCGACGCGGAGCTGCCGGAGCTTGCGGTCCCGGTCGAGCGGCCCGACGTGGGGGCGTCCCTGGGGGAGTACGAGCTGCTGGAGGTAGCCGCCGGGTCGGCGCTGGGCGCTCCCTGGTTCGAGTACGCCCTCTGGAACGGCGAGACGCTCCGGGTCGGCGAGTCGCTCGGGACGGCCCCGTACATGCGCGTCGGCGACGAGCGGCTGGGCGTCATGCTGATGCGCCGGTTCGACCCCCCCACGGCGCTTCGCGGGCTCGACGCCGAGCGGATCTGCTCGGGCCACGGGCGCGGCCTCGACGAGGACGCGGCGGCCGCGCTGGAGGCGGCGCTGGATAACGCCCGCGAGGACCTGCCGCGGGCACTGCTACACAACGGCGTGGACCAGGCCCGGACGATACTGGCCGCGCTGCGGTCGTGAGGCGAACTGCCGCCACAGTGGTCGGATGTCCGGGACCGTGACACGGTTTCCGAACGCACAGGTCGCGTGTTCCGTTCGCTGCTCCGGGGAATCAGCTATTACTCCCGAAACCCGGGAGTTGCCAGGAAACGTCGGATACAGGCCGATTCCCCCACGGGCAGGGAGACGGCCGGGAGAACGGGAGCCGGATCAGGAGATGAGCGTCTCCTCGCCACGCTCGACGACGACGCGACAGGGCGGGGAGATCTTGTTGTAGGCGCGGCGGAAGGCGTCCTTGACGAGGTCGGCGTCCTCGGGGTTGCACCACGCGGTGAACAGCCGGTCGCCGGCCTGGACGCGGGCCGCGGTGCCGACGATCTTCCCGAACGACTGGCGCATCCCGTCGGAGACACGGTCGGCGCCGGCGCCGGTGGCCTGCTTGTTCTCCCGGATGACCTGGTGGGGAAACTTCCGGAGGATCATCTTGTAGTCCCCGTCCTCGCCGAGCAGTTTCAGCATCCGACGGTTGGCGGACAGGCGCGAGGACTCCAGCGAGCCGTGCCGGAGCTGGCAGGACTCCTCGAGGACCAGCGAGATCTGGACCTCGTACTCGTCGGGGTCCTTATCGATCTGGCCCATCTTGTGCTGTGCGATCTTCGACCCCGGGATGCCCGTGATGTACTCCCGTCGCGTGTACGACGGCTTGTCGATGTCCCGGTACATCGAAGCCGGTTTGTCGCTCATATTAACCAAGATGACGCCCACGAGCGGTATGAACGCTTCGGAACGCCGCGTGGCCGGAGCGCGCCGTCCCCGCCGCTCGCCGCCCGGGCGAGGACCGTTTGGCTTCTTATACCCGGGCGCTGTCGCCCCGGATATGGAGGCGGATCTCGTGCTGGCGCCGGTCGACGGGAGCGACAACGCCGCCGCGGCGTTCGAGTACGCCGTGGCGGTGGCCGAACGCTACGACGCGGAGGTCCACGTCCTGTTCGTCATAGGCGAGGAGGTCGCCCGCCCACTGCAGGACGGCGTCATCGACGGCGACACGGTCGCCGAGACGACGATGGCCGCGGTCCAGCCCGTCCAGGACCGGCTCGGCGGGACCGACGTGCCCTCGACCCACTCGGCGGCGCACGGCTACTCGACCGAGCGGCTCACCCAGCACCCCGGCAGCGTCATCGTGGAGGTGGCCGAGCAGCTGTCGGCCGACTTCGTGGTGCTGCCGCGCGAGCCCGTCACCGGCGACCCGGAGGCGGCCATCGAGAAGGCCGCACAGTACGTCATCGCGCACGCCGACCAGCCGGTGCTGTCGGTCTGAGCGGTCGCGACTCCGCACGTTTTTGTCGGATTGCGCCGAACGACGCCTGTGAGCGAGCCCATCCCGACGGGGTGTTCGACGGTCGACGACCTGCTCGGCGGCGGCCTCGAGCGGGGTGCTGTCACCCAGATCTACGGCCCGCCGGCGGCCGGCAAGACCAACCTTGCCCTGTCGGCCGCCGTCGACGTCGCCGCTCGCGGCGGGAGCGCGCTGTACGTCGACACCGAGGGGCTCTCGGTCGACCGGCTGGAGCAGCTCGCCGCCGCCCGGGCGGCCGACGCCCCCGACATCACCGTCGAGGACCTCGCCTCGCGCATCATCATCACGGAGGCCTACGACTTCGACGACCAGGCCGAGGCCGTCCGCGACGCCGCCGAGTTCGCCGAGCGGGTCGACCTCGTCGTCCTCGATTCGGCCACGGGCTTCTACCGGCTCGCCCGCGACGACGACGACGGCGGCGCCGCCCTCCGGGACGTCGCCCGGCAGGTGACCCACCTGCTCTCCATCGCGCGCAAGCACGACCTCGCGGTCGCCATCACGAACCAGGTGTACTCGGACCCGGAGAGCGAGTCCGAGCGCCCCCGACCGCTGGGCGGGCACACCCTCACCCACTGGTCCGGCGTCGTGCTCCGGGTCGAGCGGTTCCGGGCCGGCAACCGCCGCACCACCCTGGAGAAACACCGCTCGAAACCCGCCGGCGACACCGCCCGCTTCCGCATCACCGAGACGGGACTGGAGGGTGTCGAGGACGGCGAGGAACGCTTCTGACCGACCCGGGGCACGCACCTCCGGCCGCTACCCCTCGTCGGCGAACCGGTCGCGGGTCCGACGGGCCAGCGCGGCCGTCTCGTCCGTCAGCTGCTCGTCCTACAGCGCCCGGTTGAGCGCGTCGACGGCCTGTTCGATCGGCCCGGCCACCGGGTCGGAGCTGTCCTCGCGGAGTTCGAAGACGACGACGACGAGCCCGCCGCCGGGGAGCGACGCGACCGACTTCGACTCCGGGAACTCCGTCCCGTCGGCGCGGAGCCCCGTCCCCAGCCCGGTCCACTCGCCCTCGGCGTCGACGGCCGGGAGTATCTCGGCGCGCGTGCGCTCGACCTCGTCCTCCGGGTGTACCGCCTGCCATGCCGTCCCCAGCAGCGCCTCGCGCCCGTAGCCGTAGAGGTCGCAGTAGGCCTCGTTCGCGTAGGTGAACCGGCCGTCCGCGTCGATGATGCAGATCCCCTCACGAGTGGCGTCCATCGCCGCCAGCCGCTGTTTCCGGTCCAGCTCCCGTCGGGACCGCTCCGTCTCCCGGCGGATGCGGTTGGCCAGCACCGTGTAGTGACCCTCGCCGGAGCCCTTGCGGAGGTAGTCATCGACCCCCCGCGAGATGGCCTCGGCGGCGATCTCCTCGCTCCCCTTCCCCGTGTACAGCAGGAACGGGATGTCGGGCCGGCGTTCCCGGACCGCGGCGAGAAAGGCCAGTCCGTCCTGCCCCGGCATATCGAAATCCGAGAGGATGCAGTCGAACGGCTCCGTAGCCAGCCGCTCCAGCGCGGCCTCGGCGCCGGTCTCGCCGGTCACGGCCAGTCCCTCGTCGACCCGCTCCAGATACCGGCTGACGAGGTCCAGCATCGCGTCGTCGTCATCGACGTGGAGGACGCGGATGGCGTCGTCATGCGATGGCCGGGCCATGTAGTCGGACCTGGGACTCACCCCTGATACGTGTTACTCGGATCCGGCTTACAGGCCCGTCGAGTCCACGGGCGTTCGAGCCCTATCGCGGGTATGAGCACGGCCCGGAGTACGACACGGATTTCCGCGAGCAGCCGACGGCGTACCGCGTCGGCCGCGGCGATGAGGGGCCGTTTGAAGTCGAACCGCACAAGAGCGAACTCCACTCCGCTGTGGGAGATCAAGACCGTCCCCGAGGCCGAGCAGGGTGCGCCCGACGCCCTCGTCAACTACCGCGAGCGCGACGAGTCCCCGGGGATGGACATGGCGCGCATGTCGAACTGAGCGACTCACTACGTCCTCATCCGTGGGGCCGTTCCAGCGGAAACGGGGTGTTGGTCCGTCCCGACTAACGGCGTTCGTTCTTCCACTCCTCCTTGCGCTGCTGATAGGCCTCATCGTCCTGGACGGCGTCGAGATGATCACGATACACCTGCGAGATGTGGTACTTCTCCTCGTCGTACCACTGCTGGGGGTCGCGCTCCTCGCCGTCGTCGTCGTACTTGCGCCCACCGGGGTACTTCGCGTAGCGGAGGCTCCGCGTCCAGCCCATCTGGAGGTATTTCCGGGCCATATCCTGGCCGACGAAGTCGTCCCGCTCCCGGTACTCGCGGAACCGCTCATGGATGGCCGCCGCGGCCTCCTCGGCCTCCTCCAGCGTCCTGATACCCCACAGCGGGAGTAGTTCGTCCTTGTACGGCTGCACCTTGAACGCGCCCTGTTCGCCCCGTCCGACCTCGTACACCTCCGGGTGCTCGCGGAAGTCGGTGTCGTACTCGGGGTCGCCGTCGCCCATACCCACCGGTTCGGGCCCCTCGCCCTTCCATCCCACGCGGCCCGGGCGAGGCCCCCGCCCGCCTACCCCAGCCGAACGGGGTTCTCGGTCGGCACCACGTCGACGGTCACGTGGTCGCCGACCGCGCACGAGTGACCCGGGTGGACCACCTTCGCGCCGAGTCCGTTGTGGCCGACGAACAGCGACAACCCCGTCGCGGGGGCGCCGTCCACCCGGACCGCCACGTCGCCCCAGGTCACGTCCCGGCCCTCGGCGACGCCGACCCGCTCGCCGAACAGCGAGAGCGACCCCGCCGCGTCGTGCCCGTACGCCCCGCCGCCGGCGTAGTGCCGCAGGCCGCCGTCCAGCGCGACGCCCCCGTCGCTCGCGAGCGCCGCCCAGCCGTCGCCCGGGTGTGCCGGCCGGTCCAGCCGGACGTACGTCTCGCCCGCCTCGACGACCGTCCCCGTCCCGTCCCATGTGACCGGCGTGACGGTCACGTCGGCGGCGGTCCCGAGCCGCGGCGAGCCCCGTGCCCGGAGCAGGTTCGCGTCGCGGGGCCGCAGTTCCAGGTGGACGTGGTTGGCGACCCAGGGGGTGAAGAAGCCCGACCGGACGAGCCGGCCCAGCGACGCGCCCGGCTCGACCCGGTCGCCCGGCTCGACGGCGGGGTCGACGTGGAGGACCCGGGCCATCCAGTCGGCGTCGGCCGGGGCCGACAGTCCGGGCGTGGCGGCCACGTCCACGGCCACCAGCAGGACGGTGTCGGTCGCCTCTGCGTACTCCTTCGTCGGCACCCGCCGCTCGTGGCTGTCGACCACCTCGCCGGCCACGGGCGAGGGCGCCCGGTCGTCGTCGCGGTCGGGGTACAGGTCCACGGCGCAGCCGCGATTGTGGGCCGGATACGGCGAGTTGTACAGCGAGAAGCGCTCGTAGCGGGCGAGGAGCGCGTCCCCGAGCGTTGGCATACGTACGGTTGTGGTGGCGGGCGTTTAGCCGCGTCGCTACGCCCTGTCGTCCCCGTCCGCCGGCACCGTCACGTCGAACGCCGCCGGGTCGGCGTCCGAGACCGCGGGGAGCCGCCGGAGCCGCGGCCGCAGGAGGACGTAGCACCCCGTGAAGCCGAACCCGAACGCGGCCAGCCCCATCGTCGCCGTGGTCCCCAGCAGTTCGGCGACGAGGCCGCCGGCGAGCGAGCCAAGCGGCAGCGTCGCGCCCGAGGCGGTCCCCTTGAGCGACGACACGCGGCCGAGGCGGTCGGCCGGGAGGACGGTCTGGTTCAGCGTCGCCGTGAGCACCCCGCTCGCACCGGCGGGCACCCACGCGAGCCCGAACAGGACGACGGCGAGCCACGGCGACGGCGCGTACGCCGCGGCGACCCAGCAGCAGGCGCCCACCGAGTGGCCGACCAGCAGCAGCCGGCCGTACGCGACCCGTTCGAGCGCGGGCGCGACGAGCGAGCCGACGAGCCGGCCGACACCGAGCGCGCCGAGCAGCAGGCCGTAGACGGCGGGCCCGCCGAGCCCGTCGCCGAACGCGGGGAGGACGGCGAGCGTCACGCCGGTCGCCAGGTTGGCCACCGCCGTCAGGAACACCAGTTCGACGAAGACGGTCCCCCGGAGGACCTCGACCCCGTCCCGGAGGTCGGCGACGTACGAGCCGAGAACCGACCCGTCGGCCGCGGACCGTCCTGCCGGGTCCTCCGCGTCGCCGGAGGCCGGGATGGCGACTCCGGCGAACAGGAGGCCGGCGACGGCGAAGGTCGCCGAATCGAGCAGGAACAGCGTCGTCGCGCCGAAGACGGCGACGAACGCGCCGCCGAGGGCGTCGAACACCATATCCAGCCCGAGCGTGACGGCCGCGAGCGCGGAGTTCGCTCTCGACAGCCGCGTCTCGTCCACGAGCCGGGGCAGGAGGGTCGCCTGCATCGGCGCCATCGGGAGCGTCGCGAGTGCAAGCACCGGGACGACCGTCAGCAGGAGCGCGACGCTTAGCCGTCCCGTCGCCGCCGCGAGCGGGAGCACGAGCACGACGACGCCCTGCACCACCTGCGATCCGACGAGCACGGGCCGGAGGGGGAGCCGGTCCACGACCGGGCCGGCGAGCGCCTGCAGCAGCCACGGGAGCAACAGCAGCGCGCTCGCGACTCCCGTGATGGTGGTGGAGCCGCTGAGATCGAAGACGAGCCACAGGAGGGCGACGGAGTAGAGGCTGTCCCCGGCGTTCGTCACGAACTGCCCGGCGAAGAACCGCCGGAAGCCGCGGTTCCGCCACAGCGACGGCGCCGCGGCCCCACCGGTCCCGTCGCTGGGGTCGGCCGTCTCGACCCCGTCGGCTGTGGTCATCGACGACCACCTCCGGTGAGCGGTCGCTCGAGCGGTCGGCGTGACCGCGTGCGATGCCGCCCTTCGGGCGGCGCGTCGTGGTCTGGTGGCGATGCGTGGTCGGTGGGGGTCTGGTCGCATGCCAGCGCCCCGTCGGAGGTCGGCATATGGGTGTGTGTTCGAGCGGCGGACTGCGGCTACGGAACGTAGCGAGGCGAACCCGGGTGCTGCGGCTATCGGGCCCGCCGCGCGGCCGGCGGCGAGAGGGGGTCGACCGGACGGGACGCGAGCCGGGACCTCATAGAACGGTCTACCCGGACTCTGTGTGGCATCCGGCATATCTCTACTGGCTCGGTGGGAGCCGTTCACGGACCGTGGTCGTGGAGCGCCGGCCGGGGGGAGGGATGCTCACACCAGTCCGATCTCGCCGGCGACCTCCGCGTACGTCCCGTGGAAGGCGGCGGGCTCCGCGAGCGCGCCGGCCGCGACGCCGAAGACGTTGACTGTCGCCTCGCCGTCGGGGCCCTCCAGCGTGACCGACCAGTTCAGCCGGCCCTGCTGCCACGCGCCGTCGTGGGCACGCACGAGCGTCTCCCCCAAGTAGCTCCCGAGCTGGACCGCCACGCCCGAGAGGGCCTCGGGGTCGCTGTCGACGTCGTCCGGGCCGTAGTAGGTGTCGACCAGCGAGTCGAGGTGGCGCAGCGACGCCGGCGTGAAGTCCAGTGGGTAGTCGTCCCAGTAGTCGACGAACTCCCCGGCGGCGACGCGGAACGACTCGGGCGGGTCGGGATCGGCGCTGGCGTCGGCGGACACGGGTGTGTCCTCGGCCGCGGGCGCCGAAGCCCTTGCGCCCGGGCTACTCGAACAGCGGCCCCTCGGTGAGGGGGATCTCCGTCGGGCCGTCGGCCGCGGACTCCGTCCCCCCGCCGGTGCCCTCGGCTGCCGCGGACGGCTCCAGCGACTCGCCACCGTCCGGCATGAGGTCCGGTTTCGCCTGCTCCGTGGCGTCGTCGAGGACGCTGCCGCCGATATATCCCAGGGCGCTGCCGAGGCCGGCGTGGAACCCGGCCGAGAACGGGCCGCCGCACTTCGAGCCGACCTGCGATCCGAGGTACGCGCCCACCTGAGCGCCGTCCCGCGCGCCGCGGTCGCTCTCGTCATCGAACGGTAGGAGATCCATGACGGTTCGAAGGAGGGTCGCCAGCGGTTTCAATCCGTTCCCGAGATATGGCGGGGCGGCGGCGCGGACGGCGACACCCCCTCGGCTCAGTGCTCGTCCATGAGCTCGATGTCGGCGACGATGCCGTCCGGCGAGCGGCCCTTGCGGATGCCGTCGAGCATGGTGAACGCCTGGTCGGGCGCGAGGAAGTGCCGGCAGACCGTCCGGCCCATCGGTGTCGGCTCCAGCCCCTCGATGAACCCGTACTCCAGCAGTTTGCCCAGCGCGTGTTTGGTCGGCACCTCGCCGACCATCCGGGCGTTGAGCCGCCGGGTCTGGTCCCCGCCGACGACGAGGTTGGCCAGCGTCTCCTCGACCGCCGCGCCCCCGTCGTAGGTGGTCACGACGGGCTCCATCTCACCCTTCAGCAGCTTGAACGCCACCTCGTCCTCGGTCATCTCCATCGAGCTGTGGTAGGAGCCGTCCGGCTCCACGAGCAGGTAGACGGTCCCCTTGTCGTGGTAGTCGGGACGGCCCGCACGGCCGAGCATCTGGGAGAACTCCTGCACCGAGAGCCACTCGATGCCCATCGCCAGCGAGTCGAAGATCACCTGCGAGGCGGGGAAGTCGACGCCGGCCGCGAGCGCAGCCGTCGTCACGACGGCCGCGAGGTCCTGGTCGCCGAACTGCTGCTCGACGCGCTTGCGGCGCTTGTAGTCCAGCCCCGCGTGGTACGGCGCCGAGTCGTACCGGAGCCGCCGCGAGATCTCGTGGCAACGCCGCCGGGAGTTGGTGAAGACGATGGTCTGCCCGCGATACCCCTTCGAGGACTTCGTGTCGAACGCCCGCTTCACGAGGCGGTCCTCGATGTCGACCTTCTCCTGGTCGTCGGCAAAGGTGACGTGGCGCTCGATGGGGACCGGCCGCTCCTCGAACTCGATGAGCGTGGCCTCCAGCGACCGCGCCAGCGACTCCGGGTTGCCGACCGTCGCCGAGAGGTAGATCCACTGGGTGCCCTGGTCCCGCGTCTCGGTGTAGTACTTCAGCCGGGAGACCAGGCCGTCCAGCCGATGGCCCCGCTCGCCCTCCCCCAGCGTGTGGACCTCGTCGATGACGACGGAGCCGATGTCGCCGATGTCGCGGCCGGTCCGGAGGGCGTGGTCGATGCCCTCGTAGGTGCCGACGATGACGTCCGCCGAGGGGTCGAACCGGTTGCCGTCGTCGTTGACGCGGGACGCCCCCACCCGGAGGGTGACGTCGACGACGTCGCCGTACTCCTCGGTGAAGTCGTCGTACTTCTGGTTGGCCAGCGCGACCAGCGGAACGAGAAAGAGCATCTTCCCCTCGCCGTTCAGCGCGCGGTCGATGCCGGCCATCTCCCCGACGAGCGTCTTCCCCGTGGCGGTGGCGCTCACGACGAGCTGGTCCTCTCCCTCCAGCACGCCGTTGGCGACCGCCAACGACTGTACCGGGAGCAGACTGTCGAACCGCGACTCCAGCTTCGACTGGATGCCCGGGTGGAGCTCCAGCGAGGCCGTCGGGACGGGGTCGATATCCTCGACGGTCGCGGAGATCTCGTCGAACTTCGTCAGGTCGGGGTCCAGATTACCCGACAGGAGGTTCCGGATGCGTTCCAGATCCCCCACGTCGAGCAGGAGCTCCTCCAGCCGGTCGCGGGCGCCCGAGCGGAGTCCGCGGTACTCGGCCTCCCGCTCGAGGTCCCGCAGCGCGCAGTCCGGGCAGATGTACTCGTCGTTGGACTCGATCTGCCGGTCGGTCGTCAGCGGCGAGTACCGCCCCGCGCCCGCGCACTTCCGGCAGGTGCGTACGGCCTTGGTCTTGTCGTCGAGCTGGTAGCCGGCGAACAGCTCGCGCAGCCGCTCGCGGGCCCCGGGCGCGGTCTGCTCGGAGATGCGGATGCGGGTCGCTCGCCGCGCGATATCGACGAACTGGTCCGGGGGGCGTGGCTCCTCGTCGTCGCCGTCGACGACGCGGAACCGGCCCGGCCGGGCGCCCGCGTCCGTCTGCTTCAACTGGAGTCGTCCGCGGAAGACGCGCGTCCCGTCCCGGATGGCGGCGACCGTGAAATCGTCCGCGTCCCGCTGGTGGAGGAACAGCGTCTGCACCGACGCGACCTGCTGTGACACGCCCGAGGATAGGGGAAGGGGGGATTTCAGCGTTCGGAGTCGGGGGCGCATCGCTCTTGTCGACACGTCCCCTACGGCGCCCATGGACCCGGACGCCGGCGGACGGGCCGTCCTGCTGGTAGCCCCGGCCCTGCTGCTCGCGACCGGTTTCGGTGCCGCGCTCACCGCCGGCGTCCCGCTGCGCGTGGTGGTGCCGGGCGCGGTCGGGATGGTGGTCACGGCCGCCGTCGGCTACTACTACGCCGGACAGGTCATCTCGCTCGGTTCGGACGCCGGCGACGACCCCTGACCGCGAGACCGGGGGCCCCCGGCTATTCCACGAGGTCGATACTATCCTGGCCGGTCGGAACCGCGCAGAGGAACGCCCCCGGCTCGTCGCCCTCGTTGCGGTACCAGTGGACCGTCCCCGCCGGGATGAGCAGCGAGTCGCCCGCGCCCACGACGTGTTCCTCCCCGGCGGCTTCGCCGTCCTCGTGGGCCGTCTCCGACGGCCCTCCGCCGATCCCGACGACGTACTCCCCTTCCAGCACGTACTGCTCGTGTTCGACCGCGTTGGTGTGCTTCGGGACCGTCGCGCCCGGGTCCAGCACGAACCGGCGGATGGCGAGGTTCGGGGCCCCCTCGGCCTCGCCGACGAGGACGCCCTTCCGCATCCCCTCGGCGGCGTCGACGGGTTCGTACTCGACCTCCTCGGCACGGCGGACCAGCGGGGCCGGCCCGGCGTCGGTGTCCGTCATGGTCGACCCGTCGGCCGCCGACGGTATATGGATGGGTACGTACACCTCGGTGGCCGTACGTCGTACTCGGCGACACGGAAAACGATATACGAAGGGAAATAGCGGTATAGCGCAATACTTGTGTTCTGTATCGGGTTATTAGTGGGTGCGCGTTCTTGGAGAACGCATGGCAGCGAACGGCACGAACGCCGACCGCATGGCGCCGCCGTCCGACGACGGGCCGGTGGGAGACGTGTCGCCGGCGCTTCCCGACGAGGTGTCGGTGACGCTGTGGCTCCGCGGGTCGGCGCCGGACGTGGCGGCCGAACGGCAGGACCGCATCACGGCTCGCGTCGAGGCGTTCGGCGAGGCCGGCGTGGAGACGACGGTCAGGGAGTGGCCCAGGCGGGTGTCCGACCCGACGACCGACCGGCAGCGCGCGGCGGTCGCGGCGTTCGACCGCTACCGGGCTGTCGCCGGCGTGAACGGCGTCCGACTGGACCCCTTCTTCGAGTGCCGGACGAACCCCGACGGAACGCGCACCATCAGCTTCCCGGTGGCCTGTCTCTCGCTCGAACGCGACGGCAACCTGACGGGCCTCTACCCCTGCTACGTCGACGGCGACCACGCGGCCATCGAGGACGGCCTGGACGCCATCGAGACGGGCGCCGCTGAGAACATCCGATAGGTCGGCGCGGTTCGGTCCGAACATCCGCTGTTCACTGTCAAAACGCGGAACTGGTTACCTGTAAACAGATCCTATCGTCTACCGATTAGACAGTACAGGAACTCTGTGACGGGTGCTGGCTGCGGCCGTGACGATGGTCGACGGGCCGGACGCTTCGGAAACCCATTTACCCGCCGCCGGGTACCGTACGCCCATGTACCTGTCATTCCGCGAGTCCGTCCGCGAGGCCGTCGCGGACGCGCTCGAGGCCGCGGGCTACCCGACCGACGACCTCGGCGTAGAGGACCCGCCCGAGGGCGTGGACGCGACGCTCGCCTCCAGCGTCGCCTTCAGGCTGGCCGGCGAGGCCGGCGCCCCCCCGCCGCAGGTGGCCGCCGAACTCGCCGCCGAACTGGACCCCGCCGACTACGGGTACGTCGGCGCCGTCCGCGCGCAGGGGCCGTATCTCAACTTCTTCACCGACGACGCGTACCTCGCCGACACGCTCCGCGGCGCGACCGACCCCGACTGGGGGCACCTCCCCGACCGGGACACCTCCGTCGTCGTCGAGCACACCTCCGCCAACCCGACCGGGCCGGTCCACGTCGGACGGGCGCGCAACCCCATCATCGGCGACGCCGTCGCGAACCTGCTCGACGCGGCCGGCTACGACGTCGACCGGCACTACTACGTCAACGACGCCGGCCGGCAGATGGCCGTCTTCACCTGGGCGTACGAGCGGTTCGACGAGGCCGACCTCCCCGAGCCCGAGCGGCCTCGTGCGGAGTACCGGATGGTCCGCTACTACCGGCGGGGCAACGAGTTCCTCGAGAACGCCGACCCCGACGCCGTCGAGGCGGCCGAGGCCGAGATCGACGCCATCCTGCGGGGGCTCGAAGCGGGCGACGAGGCGACCTACGACCGCGTCGGCGAGGTCGTCGACTCCGTGCTCGGGGGGATGAAGCGGTGTCTCGCCCGCCTGCCCGCCGAGTTCGACGAGTTCGTCAAGGAGACGCGGTTCATGCGTGACGGCTCCACGGACGACGTGGTCGCGCGCCTGCAGGAGCTGGACCCCGCGGTGTACGAGGAGGACGCCTGGCAGCTCGACCTCCCCGACTTCGAGAAGACCCTCGTCTTCCTCCGCTCGGACGGGACCTCGCTGTACACGACCCGCGACCTGGCCCATCACGAGTGGAAGTTCGACAACTACGACCGCGCCGTGACGGTGCTCGGCGAGGATCACAAGCTCCAGGCCGGGCAGCTCCGGAGCGCGCTGGACCTGCTGGGCAACGACGTCGACCGGCTGGAGACGGTCATCTACTCCTACGTCGACCTGCCGGAGGGGGGGATGAGCACCCGCGAGGGGACCGGCGTCGACCTGGACGACCTGCTCGACGAGTCCATCGCCCGGGCCCGCGAGGAGGTCGAGGACCGCATGGCGGACCGGCTCCGCGGCGACGACCTCACCGAGGACGACGTCGAGCGCATCGCCCGGCAGGTCGGCATCGGTGCCGTCCGCTACGACATCGTCAGCAAGCAGCCGACAAAGGGCATCACCTTCGAGTGGGACCGGGCGCTGGACTTCGAGGCCCAGTCCGCGCCGTACGTCCAGTACGTCCACGCGCGCTGCTGTGGCATCCTCGGGGAGGCCGGGCTCGACGTCGAGGCCACCGAGGTCGGCGACGTCGACGCGGGCGTCCTCGACACACCCGAGGAGCGGGCCCTGCTCCACACCATCGCCCGACTGGAGGGCGTCATCGAGGCGGCGGCCGTCGACCTCGAACCCCACCGCGTCGCGACCTACACCCGCGAGTTCGCGGAGACGTTCAACGCCTTCTACCGGGAGTGTCCCGTCCTCACCGCGGACGACGACGGGACCCGCGAGGCCCGGCTCGCGCTCGTTGCTGCCTCGCGCCACACGGTCGCCAACGCGCTCGGCGTGCTGGGGGTCGCGGCGCCGGAGTCGATGTAGGTTCGGCCGCCGTCGGGGACCGCTCAGGTCCCCCCCGGCCGCCCGTCCACCGCGCCCGTCCCCGCCGTGTCCTCGGCGTCGATCTCCTGATCGAGGGGGTCCTCGATCTCGCCGGTGACCGACTCGAGCAGGTCCGTCACGGTCACCATCCCGACGACCTCGCCGCTCGCGGGTTCCCCGCTCGCTCGGGGCGTCTCCGACGCCCCGCTGTCCTCGACGACCAGGGCGAGCTCCTGTCCCTCGACCTGGAACTGGTCGATGGCGTCGCTCACGTCCATGTCCGGCGAGAGCGTCACCGGCGGGGCCGCAAGCGCCTCGAAATCGACGGTCCCGTCGGCGAGGGCCTCGCGCCGGCGGGCCAGCGCCGGGAAGTAGACGACCCCCCGGTAGTCGGTCAGGTCCTCGCCGACCAGGGGGTAGCGGGTGTGGGGCCGTTCGGCCATCCGCTCGAAGTTCTCCTCCGGGGAGATGGCGGTCGACAGCGCGACGATCTCCTCCGGCGGCACCATCACCTCGCGGACCGGCCGCTCGCCGATCCGGAGCGCGTTCAGGACCTCCTCGCGGCGCTCGTCCGACAGGTCCCCCTCCTCGAGCACGCTGCCGAGCCGGTTGCGCAGGTCCGCCCGGGACTCGATGACGTCCTCCTCGGTCTCCAGCCAGGCGCCCGTCATCTCGACGCCGAACAGCTTCAGCGTCCCCTTCGCGACGTAGTCGCCGAGCGTGATGAGCGGCGAGATGAGCAGGTAGAAGTAGTACAGCGGCGTCGCGCCGTAGCGACAGACGAATCGGGACCGCTCGACACCGAGGTAGGTCGGGGTCTGCTCCCCGTGGGTCAGATGGATCAGGTTGATGATGAAGTAGGCGAGCAACGCCCCGGCGCCGACGGTGGCGAGGAACGTCCCACCGAACAGCGGCTCGAACAGCGCCGCCAGCGCCGGCTCCGCGACGATACCGACCGCGATGCTGGAGGCGGTGATGCCGACCTGACAGGTCGTCAGGTAGAGCTCCAGGTCGTCGGTCATGTCCCAGGCCCGCTGGAGGGCCGGCCGGTCGCCGACGAACTCCGACTCGGTGAACTGCCGGGCGCGGGTGAGCGCGAACTCGATGGCCACGAAGAAGCCGTTGGCCAGGATGAGCAACACCCCGGCGACGAGACGAAGCGCGAGTTCGAGTGGCGTCATCACCCGACTGTCGCACGGCCACACCGAAAACGCCGGCGGCTACTCCAGCTGGTGGTAGTCGAGCTCGTGGCCGGCGTCCAGGGCCGCCTGGACTGCCTCGCTCGGTTCGTCGACCGGCGTGGTGGACAGGTGCATCCCGCCGACGCTGTCGCGCTCGTAGCGGACGTTCCGGCGCCACTCGGGGTCGCGCTCGGTGTGGTCGGTCCGGTAGTGTGCCCCGCGGGATTCGGTCCGCTCCCGGGCGCCCCGAAGGACCGACTCGGCGACCGTCAGCGCGAACCCGAGGTCGATGGCGAACTCGTACGAGCGGCTCGTCCGGTCGCCGACCGCGAGGTCGCTCGCGCGCTCGCGAACCTGCCGGAGCCGGTCCAGCCCCGCCTCGATACCGTCCGCCTCACGCCGGATCCCGGAGGCGTCCCACAGCAGCTCGCGCACCTCGTCCAGCAGGGCGACGGGGTCGTGGGCCCCGTCGCTCTCGGCCAGCCTCGCCAGGTCGGTGAGATGGACGCGGGCGTGCTGGTGGAGGTCGTCGCTGTCGCGGCCGTCCGGAGCCGTCGCCAGCCGCTCGGCGATGGCCTCGCCGGCCACCTCGCCGAAGGCGATGGTCTCGGCCAGCGAGTTGCCGCCGAGCCGGTTGGCGCCGTGGACGCCGGCCATCGTCTCGCCGATGGCGTAGAGGCCACTCACCCGCGTCTCGCCCGCGTCGTCGACGGCGACCCCGCCCATCCCGTAGTGGGCGGTCGGGGCCACCTCGACCGGCTCCTCGGCCATGTCCACGCCGAGCTCGTCGAACCGCTCGTACATCCGTGGGAGCCGCTCCTCGATGAACGACCGGTCACGGTGGGAGATGTCGAGGTAGACGCCGCCGTTCTCGGTACCGCGGCCGGCCTCGATTTCGCTGGCGATGGCGCGGGCGACCACGTCCCGGGCGTCGAGCTCCATCTGATCCGGGGAGTACTCCTCCATGAACCGTTCGCCCTCCGAGTTGAACAGCCGACC
This sequence comes from Haloglomus irregulare, assembly GCF_007421925.1. Classification (GTDB taxonomy): domain Archaea; phylum Halobacteriota; class Halobacteria; order Halobacteriales; family Haloarculaceae; genus Haloglomus; species Haloglomus irregulare. The sequence continues at coordinate 11,989 of NZ_QMDX01000013.1, read as the reverse complement.
GCCCTCGCCGCGGACGGCCTCCGTGACCAGCCGGCCGTCCCAGTCCTCGCCGTAGCGGTCGCCGACCATCCCGGTGGGGTGGAACTGGACGAACTCCATGTCCATCAGTTCGGCGCCAGCCTGGTAGGCCAGCGCCGGGCCGTCGCCGGTGTTCTCGTCGTCACGCGAGGAGTGACGCTTGTAGAGGCTGGTGTACCCGCCCGCGGCCAGCACGACCACGTCCGTGTCGAAGACGACGAACTCGCCGGTGTCGAGGTCCGTCCCGGCCGCCCCGAGCACGCGGCCGTCGGGCCCGTCGCCGTCGGTAACGAGCCGCGACACCAGCACGTTCTCGCGGTACGGGATGTCAAGCGACTGTGCCTTCGCGACCAGTGTCCGCAGCAGGGACTCGCCGGTGTGGTCCCCCGCGAACGCGGTCCGGCGGAACGACTGCGCGCCGAAGTAGCGCTGGTCGATCCCGCCGTCCTCGGTCCGACTGTACGCCATCCCCCAGTCGTCGAGTTCGCGTAGCAGCCGGGGCATCCGCTCGGTCACGGCCTCGACCGCGTCGGGGTCGTTGATGTGGTGGCCCTCGTTCAGTGTGTCCGCCGCGTGGACCGTCCAGTCGTCCTCCGGGTCGTGGGTTCCGAGCGCGCCGTTGATACCGCCGCGCGCCCACGTTGTGTGGGCGTCCCCGTGGCCGCGCTTCCCGATGACGAGGACGTCCTCCGGTGGGACCCCCTGTTCGACCAGTTCGATGGCCGCGCGAGCACCGGCAGCGCCCGCCCCGACGACCAGCACGCGCCGGTCGACGGTCTCGTACTCGGCGGACACGGCATCGTCGGCCGCTGCAATCTCGTTCCGTTGCGACATGGATAACTAGACGGGGGCGCCCCAGTTAAGTCCGTCGCGCGCGTGCGCGGGCTGATGGCGGCTCTGAGGCCCTCTGGATCCAGTATTCCGAATCGACGGGTAGAAAACTTCCCGTTGCGGCCCGCTCGCGCCGGGGGTCCCGACCCGACACGCTTTCCACGACGGCCCGACCATCCCCCGGTATGCCCCCCATCCACGACAGTCAGCGGGTGGCCGTGCTCGCGGACTCCCAGAACCTCTACCACACGGCCCATAGCCTCTACTCGCGGAACATCGACTACACCGCGTTGCTCGACGGCGCCACCCTCGACCGGGAGCTCGTGCGCGCCATCGCATACGTCATCCGCGCGGACTCGCCCGCCGAGGAGGACTTCTTCGACGCGCTCCGGGACATCGGCTTCGAGACGAAGATCAAGGAGATCAAGACCTTCGGCGACGGCACCAAGAAGGCCGACTGGGACGTCGGCATCGTGCTCGATGCCATCACGCTCGCCGAGCACGTCGACGCCATCGTCCTCGCCTCCGGCGACGGTGACTTCTCGCGGCTCTGCTCGCACGTCCGCCACCAGGGCACTCGCGTCGAGGTGATGAGCTTCGGCGAGTCCACCGCCGACGAACTCATCGACGCCGCCGACTCCTTCGTCGATATGAGCGAGGACCGGGAGCAGTTCCTGTTATAAACGAGCTTTTTGACGCCTCGGGCTTCCTCGCGCCGGCGAAGCCGGCGCTGCGGAGAGCCACTCGGCGCAAAAAACGTTCAGAAGAAAGGCCGGCCTCCGCGCCCTGCGGGCGCTCCGGCCGGTGAACCGCGCTCGCTCCGCTCGCGCGGACGCAGGGCACAGACGGTACCACAATTGTCCGTACAGAAGTCAGGCGATTCGTCGCCGCAATCCAGTCGTGAATACACGGACGATGTCAGCCGGGGTACGCTCCACGAGGTCTTCTATAGCGGATGAAGAGAAGTAGAACCCCCCGACAGCAGCGAGGATCATCAGTCCCAGGACCAGCGTATCATTGGCCTGGAACTGAAACCAAGCCGGCGTTGCGCCAGCGACCACCTCCGCGACGATTACGAGCGAGAACAGTGACAAAGTCAGCAATGAGAGCATGATATGATCAGCCACACGCTCAACTGCCTCCCGAGCCGCCCTCATCTCTTCAACTTCCAGATCACCAGGCACACCCCAGCTAGATTCGGGGTGCGCAAGCCCATACATCTGGACGTGGTGCTCGGTTACCTCACGATGCCGGAGAATCCCTTGAGAATGGAGATCTTTCGACCGCCGCTCGATAGTCCTCTGAGAAACATCGGCAAATGAGTCTGAATCGCTTATCTCACGCTCTATCCTCGGTTGCTCGGTATCCGGCTCGTCTCGTTCCACGAGAAAGCGAAGAATATCGATCTTCGTCTCGTCTAGGTCGCGGTCGCGAAATCGTTCTGGTATCTCTCTCATTCCTATGTCATTTAGGTAAGTACTCTGGCATATATCCCAGGGGCGGTTTACTCTGTCGTGCGCTCGACAACAGGGTGTCCAGTGGCCGACAGAGCACGTATCGGGGTCGACAAGCCATCTGAAGCTTGTGAACGGTAATACCCTTTCTCGATGCTTGGTCCAGGAATACCTGCCACAGAACGGGAATAGATTGCTGTCGCCAGATGATAGATGTCGAAGTCGAACCAGAAATAAACACTATTGGCAAATAACATGTCGCACAACTCGATTAGCCACCTATGCCATGCAGAAATATCCGGTTCCATGACATAGTTTTTCGAGTTGATTCAATTCATCGGGTGCAGTCTCCTGTACTGGCTTCAGGTACTTGCAGGGTAGGTCGGGATTCTGCCAGCCAACTCCCGCAGTCGCTTCGACGGACACAGCACGGCGACGCTAGACGCTCGCGTCCTCCTCGGACAGTCCCAGCAACAGCGTGCCCGCGACGACGCCGACCGCGCCGCCGACGGCGACGGCCGGCGGGATGGGCCCGTTCCGGAGGCCGTAACCGACCACGACGACGCTGCTGACCACCAAGAGGAGGAGCCCGAGCCCGACCTTCCGCCAGTCCGAAGCCATAGGCGACCTGAGGAGCGTCGAGAGCTTAAGTCCCGCTTTCCGCGACGACCCGGCGGGCCGGGTCGAAAGGCGTTTGCCCGGCGGTCCCGCCCGTCGAGATATGACCGAGGACGCCGAGGCCGACGACGGAGCGGGGCCGGCGGTCCACCCCGACGACCGTGTCGGCGTCGACTCGCCCATCACCGACGGGGAGCTGGCGCGGCTGCGGGCCATCGCCGCCTACCAGTTCGGTGACGGGGCGGAGGGGCTGTTCACGGGAGCCGAGGGGGTCCAGCGGACGAGTTCGGGGCGGCCGCGGCAGGTCGCCGACGCCGACGGCGCCCGGCTGGTCTCCTTCGGAACGGACGGCCGGTTCACCCTCGGCGTGGCCGGCGGCCGCCGGCTCCAGGCGCTCGCGGCGCCGGCCAACCGCGTCGCCGTCAACGCCGAGTCCGTTCCGTTCGTTGCCGAGGAGCGCAACGCGTTCGCCAAGTTCGTCGTCGGTGTCGACCCGGACATCCGCCCGGGCGACGAGGTGCTGGTCGTCCATGGCGGCGCGACGGTCGGTGAGGGGGTCGCGCTCGGGGGCGACGACGCCCCCGCCGAGACTGGCGCCGGTACCGCGGAGCGGCTGTTGGCCGTCGGCCGCGCGGAACTCCCGGCGTCGGGGATGACCGATTTCGAGACCGGGATGGCGGTAAAGATACGGGACGGTACGGAGTCCTGACCCGCGCGCCGCGCTGGCGCCCGAACTCGGAACCCCTTTACCGGCGCCAGCCCCACGCGGCGGTATGTCCGCCTCCGACCCCGGAACCCCGGAGAACACCGAAATCCCCATGACCTGGATCATCGTCTTCCTGCTGCTGGTGTTCGGCCTCGGTGCTGCCGCCATCCTGTTCTCCGGCGGTGACCTGGTGGCCGGGCAGCTCCTCGCCCCCGACGCGTTCTGACCCCTCCCCGCCCCGTTTCAGTGGCCGTTCCAGCGCGGCCCTAGAGCTAAGCCCCGACCGCACGCAGCCGCGGCCGTGACACCCTTCCAGCCAGCCGCCGACATCGCCCGCGCGGTCCGGGCGGGCGACCGGTCGGCCACCGAGGTCGTCGAGCCGTTCCTCGACCGCATCGCCGAGCGCGCCGACGTGACCAACGCCTTCGTCACCGTGCTCGAGGACCGTGCCCGCGAACGCGCCCGCGAGGTCGACGCACAGATCGAGCGCGGCGAGGACCCCGGCCCGCTCGCGGGCGTCCCACTGGCAGTGAAGGACCTCACGGAGCATATCGAGGGTGTCCGCAACACGTACGGCCTGGAACCCCTCTCGGACAACGTCGCCGAGGAGACGACGGTCACCGTCCGGCGGCTGGAGGCGGCTGGCGCCGTCATCGTCGGCACCACCAACACGCCGGAACTCGGGCACACGCCGCTGACGTACAACGAACTCCAGGGTCCGACGGGGACGCCGTTCGACCCGGACCGGAACGCGGGCGGCTCCTCCGGCGGCTCGGCGGCCGCGCTGGCCGACGGCCTGACCGCCCTCGCGACGGGGAGCGACGTCGGCGGCTCGCTGCGGAACCCGGCCTCCTGCTGCGGGGTCGTCTCGGTCAAGCCCTCCTTCGGCCTCGTCCCGAAGCAGACCCGGCCGGACGCGTTCTACTCGCACTCCCCGTTCGGCGTGCTCGGGCCGATGGCCCGGACCGTCGAGGACGCCGGCCTCATGCTCGACGCCCTCGCCGGCCAGTCCGACGTGGACCCGTTCTCCGTCCCCGCGGAGGGGGACTACCACGACGCGGCCACCGCGGGCGTCCCGGCAGGGGCGTTCGCCGTCGGCTACACGCCGGACCTCGACCGCTTCGCCGTCGAGGAGTCGGTGCGGACGGTCTGTGGCACCGCCGTCGACGCGCTCGCGGATGCGGGCACCGCCGTCGCGGACGTCACGGTCGGCGGCCCCTCCAAGCCCGACATGACATTCGACTACGGGAAGCAGGCGACCGTCTACTTCGCCACCATCGTCGACCGACTGGAGGACGAGCATCCGGAGCTGGATATCGAGGGCGAGCACGCCGGCGACGTCCCCCCGTCGCTGCTGAACACGCTCGGGATGGGCCGGGGGCACGGTGCCGACGACTACATGGACGCCAACGTCGGCCGGACGGCGTTCTACGACGCGGTCGAGGATACGCTGGACGGACTGGACGCGCTGGCGGTGCCCGTCCTGGCGACGCCGCCGCTTCCGAACGGCGCCGACTTCCCCACCGAGATCGACGGCGAGAACGTCTCCGGCCTGCCGATGGACTGGATGCTCTCCTGGCCGTTCAACATGAGTGGTCACCCGGCCGTAACGGTGCCGGCCGGGCTCACCGACGACGGGCTCCCGGTCGGGCTGCAGCTGGTCGGGCACCGCTACGACGAGGAGCGCCTGCTCTCGCTGGCCGCGGCGTACGAGCGGGCGAACCCCTGGTCGTACCCCGGGGCGGAGTGAGGCCGCCCCCGGCGCTCACCACTCCCTGCAGGGGAGGTACTCGCCCTCGTAGGCGATACGTGCGCGGCACTCCGGCTGCTCGGCGTCCACGCCATCCGGGCGATATGCTGGCATCCGTGGCTCCGGAGGTACGACCCGTTGCCGCAGCGCGGCGAGTCGCCGTCAGTCGCCGCCGATGACGCCCGTGACGGTGGCGGCCTCGCGGGCGGCGCGCTCGTCGACGCCGTCGCCGAGGATGGTGTAGCGGTTCCGGATGGTGTGGGCGGTCGTCACCGCCTCGAGGAACGCCCCGTCCTCTATCCCGAGTTCGGCCGCGTCCGTCGGCGCCCCGAGGCTCTCCAGCGCCGCGCGGACGGAGCGCCACTCCCCGTCCGTCCCCGAGTGGAGGTACTCGGTGACGACCGAGGCGACCCCGACCTGGTGGCCGTGGAGCGCCGTGCCGGGGGCGATGCGGTCGAGCTGGTGCGAGATGAGATGCTCGGCGCCCGACGCCGGCCGCGAGGAGCCCGCGATGGACATCGCCACGCCCGAGGAGACCAGCGCCTTCACGACGATCCAGGCGGACTCCTCCAGCCCCCGCTTGATGGAGTCGGCGCGCTCGACCAGCATCTCGGCGGTCATCTGGCTGAGCGCGCCGGCGTACTCGCTGTACTCGACGTTCTTCAGCCGGTGGGCCAGCTGCCAGTCCTTCACCGCGGTGTAGTTGGAGATGATGTCGGCGCAGCCGGCGGTCGTCAGGCGCCAGGGCGCCGCCGACAGCAGCTCCGTGTCCGCCACGACCGCCAGGGGCGGGTCCGCGGCGACGGAGTGGCGCGTGTCGCCCTCCGGTACCGAGCCGCGCCCCGAGACGATGCCGTCGTGGCTCGCCGCCGTCGGGACCGAGACGAGCGCCAGATCCAACTCGTCGGCGGCCATCTTCGCGATGTCGATGGGCTTGCCGCCGCCGATGCCGATGAGGAAGTCCGCGTCGGCCTCCCCCGCGGCCGCCATCACCTGCTCGACGGCGCCGAACGACGCCTCCTCGACGACCGTCGTCTCCGGCTCGACCCCGGCGGCCTCGAACTGCGTCGCCACCCGCTCCCCGGCGAGCTCGTACGGCGTCGGCGAGGTGACGAGCAGCGGGGTCCCGTCCAGATAGAGGTCGTCGACCGCCTCGCGTACCCGGCCGAGGACGCCGTGCCCCACCACCACGTTCCGGGGCAGCCGGATCCACGTCGACTTCTCGAACATATCCTCCGTGGTGGGTCCGTCGGCGTAAACGTTCGGCACCGCCGTCCCCCGGCGCCCGACGCCGGAACCACGCCGCCTAAGAGCGCTGGGGCCCTACAGTAAAGTGATGGACAGACGCACGTTCCTCGCGACGGCGGGTGCCGCGGCCGCGGTCGGGCTCGCCGGCTGTGGCGCCGCGGGCGGCTCGCTCTCCGAGACGGCGTACGACGTTGGAATGGTCCATAACGCCTTCCAGCCGGTCGAGTTCGAGGCCAGCGTCGGCGACACGGTCGTCTGGGGGAACAGCGGCAGCCGGGGCCACAGCGTCACCGCCTACGGGAACATGATCCCCGAGGACGCGGCGTACTTCGCCTCGGGCGGCGCGGCCTCCCAGAAGGAGGCCGTCTCGAACTGGCCCGACGAGGGGAACGTTCGCCCCGGGGAGACGTACAGCTACACCTTCGAGGTGCCCGGCGAGTACCGGTACTACTGCATCCCGCACGAGGCGGCCGGGATGAAGGGGACCGTCGTCGTCACGGAGTAGCCACTCGGCGGGCGGAACGGGAGAAACGCGGGGTCAGGCCTCGATGTCCTCGTCCTCGACGGCGACGGCGGTCTCCTCCTCCTCCGCGACCGTCTCCGGCCGGGCCTCGAGGGTCATCTTCTGGACCTCGACCCGGCGGACCGGGTAGATGGTCTTGGCCTCGGCGTAGATGGCCGAGGAGAGCTGGCCGTTGACGACCGCGTCGACGAGCTCCTCGAAGGTGCGGTCCTCCGCCGCCTCGCGGGTCAGGTCGATCATCGTCCGGCGGATCGCCTTCTCCTGGGAGTGGTCGGCCTTCTTGGTCGTGAACGCGACCGGCTGGATCTGGACGCGGTAGTCGTCCGTCGACAGCACGGTCTGGTAGGTGGCGATCTTCGAGGAGCCACGGCGGACCAGCGAGCGGAGGTAGTCACGGGTGAGCTCGTGCTTGATGAACTCCGTGTACGCCGAGTCCGAGCCGACATCGTTGATCTGGAACGTCAGCTTGGTGTTGTTCTCGCTGGCGTCGTTCTCCAGTTCGCCGAGCGTGGTCTCGATGGTTCGCTCGTAGAGCTGTTCCGGTTCCTCCGCGGGGGTGCCGCCGAGCTCCTGCCGGTCGAACTGCTCCGGCGCGAGCACGGTGTACCACCGCTTCTCCTGCTTCTGTCGGTCGACGCTTCGTTCGCTCATATGTCGTGTGTGTCGTGTGTGCTGATGTCGCTGTCGTTCCTGCCGCGCGATGCCGTCCGCTCGCTCGCCGTCGTGTCCACGCTGCCACCGTCGGCGCGACCGCCGTCGACGCCCGTCGGCACCTCGCCGCGCGCGATGGCGGCGACCGTCTCGGCTACGCGGCAGTTGACCACGTAGTCGTCGACGGTCGACCGCAGGCCGCCGGTCGTCGGCCGCTCGATGCGGGTCAGGACGTAGCCGTCGTCGGCCCCGACCGTCGTCCGCATCGCGTCGGTGTTGTCCGGCCGGACCGCCGCGGCGACGACCGCAGGGTCGTCGTGGCGCGTCCGGACGGTCGTCCGCTTGAGGCCGTCGCCGGCCCCGTCGTCGGGCCCGGTCATGTCTGCCCCTCCCGGAACGCGTCGATGCAGCCGGCGGGGTCGCTCGTGTCCAGCCGTGCGTACGCCGTGTCGCCCCGCTCGATGCTCGACGCAACCGCCGCCCCCGGGGCGGCCCGGGGTGCGCCGGCGGCCGTCGTGGCCGCCCGCAGCGGGCCGCCGACGTCGACGTCGTCGCCGGCCGCCGCGGCCTCGCCGTCCCCGACCGCGAGGACGGCGGGTTCGCGCGACCGGAAGTCACGGACCAGCCGGGCGACCGTCGTCACGGGACCGCTCCGCGTGACGACGGCAACGAGCCCCTCGTACCGGCTCATGTCGGCGGCCGCGACCGCGCGGTGCGCGGCACCGGCGTGGTCGCGCCACGCGTCGAGCGCGGCGTCGTGGGCGTCGTGCCCCAGCGCTAGCGCCAGCCCCGTTCCCGGGGCGCGGCGGGCCGTCGCGTCGAGCACGTCGCCGTACCCCTCGACCGTCGCGAACGGGCACCCGCCGCCGGCGCGGGGCCGGAGCGCGCGCTCGACCGCGTCGGCGGCACGGGGTGGCGCCGCGCCGGACCGGACGGCGTCGAACGCCAGCAACGACGCCAGCCGGCGGTCGGCATCGCCCGACGTCTCCGGCGTCCGTTCGGCCGGCAGGTCCCGGTCGTCGAGCGCCGCCCGGTACGCCGCCCGCTCGCCCGAGTCGGGCGTGTGGACGAGCGTCGTGTGCGCCAGCCCGTCGGCGAGGTCCGTCGTCGGGACCCCGACACCGGGTCGGCGTTCGCAGCCGGCCGCGTGGGCGTCCTCGCGGACCCTGTCCGCCGTGGTTCCGTCCTCGGCGAGCGTCGGGTCGTCGCCCGGGGTAGCGCCGGCCGCCAGCACGCCCGCAAGCGCGAGCGTCGGGTCGGCGGCGCCGGGTGCCAGCTCCCGGGCGGCCGCGTAGGCCGCCGGGCTCGCCGGGTGGTCGGGTAACGCGGCGTCACCGCCGGCCGCGCCGACCGTCACCGTCGCGTCCGCGTCCGTGCCGCCGCCGAGCGCTTCGCCCGGAAACGGTCGCACGGAGGCCTGGAACGGTGTTCCGGCCGCTGCGAGCGCCCGTGCGAGGACGCCCGCCGCGGCGACGGCGTCGCCGTCGTTCGTCGCCACGAGCCGGACGAGGCCGGCGTCGCGGCAGACGGCGGCGACGCTCTCGCCGGGGGCGGGCGTCGAGGGGTCTGCAGCAGCCATCGGTGGATGTGGTGTGGTGGTTACTCGACGAGCTCCTTCGCTCGCTCGTGCGTGTAGGCGAACGACTCGTCGATCTGGTCGCCGCGGTAGTAGTTCGCGAGGCGGCGGATCTTGGACTCGGTGTTCTGGAGCGCGCGCTTGTTCTGTGCGTCGCCGGGGTGCTCGTCCATGTGGGCTCGCAGGCGCACGGCGCGCTCGAGCAGGTTGTAGAGGTCCTCCGGGATCTCGGGGTCGGCGTCGTGCTCCTCGAGGATCTCGGTGACCTTCTTGCCCGTTGCGAGCTTGACGTCGGGGATCGGTGTCCCCTGGACGCCCTCGTCGCGCAGCTTCATGCCGATCTGGGACGGGTCGTGCCCCTGTTCCGCGAGTTCGACGACGCGCTCCTCGATGGCGTCCTCGTCCACGTCGCTCCACTCCGGCGGTTCGTCGGTCGCGGGCTTGTCCGAACCGGACGAGCCGCGACGGCGGGTGTGCATTCGTGCCATGTGTATACTCGTAGCTGTCTGATTGGAACCGCACGAGCCGCTGGCCCAATGGCGTGCACCGCGTGGTGCCGCCCGCGAGGGCCGCGATGCCGTGGCCGGTGCGGCGTCGCGTCGCTGTCGGCCTGCACCGCCGCACTCCCAAGCCGCCCGAACGGGCGGCAGGTCGGATATGCGGCTGTGCTGTTCCCGTCGGGAACTCCTCGCTCACGGATTAAACCGTTTCCGTTGTTGCCCTACGAACGCGGCGGATGACGATGGGTTTATCCCCGCGGCTGGACCAGAAACGGGTGCGAGGGCTCGTAGATCAGCGGTAGATCATCCCCCTGGCACGGGGAAGGCCCCGGGTTCAAATCCCGGCGAGTCCATCGAGTTACTGCGGTACAGCCTCTCTGACGAGTCTCTACGACCCCGGAGTGGTCCCGGTGTCTGAGGCTGTTCGCTTCGATTCCGACCAGCTTCCACTCCCCATCTGCGACTAGTGTGGGGAGCACATTCTCGAGGACGGTCAGCAGTGCTACGCCTGTGACGAGGGGGTGGGGTGCTCGCCACGGGCGCCGAGCAGCGGCGGCGCTCCGGGAGCGACCTCGAACCGGCCTGTAGCCGCACCGACAGTGACTGGCGGCCCGAGCCCGTCACCGGTGGCCTGCTCGCCTTCCACTCACCATGTCAGCAGTGCTTCCCCAAGCACGGGCCCGAGGAGGGCGCTGATACAACAATACGACAAGTACTTAAAGAAATAGGGCGTTTATGTTTGCCCGAATCTTCCCACATCGTATCTTAGCTGTATTGGTGCTTACATGGATTCTCATCTTCCCCGCTGCTGTCCCGCATATGAACAGAGTTCTCCGGGATTATGTTGGAGCGAACAGTCAAGAAGAAATTCGCTGGAGACGACTTCACCGATAGTCCCCCCATAGCTGCACCCACGATGGTACAGCTCCTCGGCGATACTCCCGATGTGTTCACATCGGGCGTTCGTGACTCCCGCAGACTGTGTTCACAGATCGGGGGTATCGAGCGGGATTGAGGCGACGCCGACCTCGATGCGCGGCCCTCTTTATCGGGAGATAGGGGCTCGAGTTACTCGCGCAGATCGCGATGGACGGGTTGCCCCCGGTTCAGCGGTCGTTGCTGGACCCTGTGTTCACAGCGCCTTCTGTATGGAACGCGACCGCATCGCGCTGCGTGCGACTGGCGATCGGGAGAAGCTGCTCGACCGGGCGAAAGGCTCCTTGGACTGTGACTCCGACGCCGAGGTGATCAACACCGCCCTCCGACACGCGGTGGAGTCCGTCGAGAACTTCGAGGATGTCAACTGCGAGGTCTCACCCGAACTCGCCGAGCGGCTGAGTGCCGACGAAGTTCGACCGACCCAGTACCCGCACGTCCGCGTGGACTGAACGTCGGGTTCTGCCGACGGGCTGTTCGAATGCTCCGTGAGTGACAGTTCTTCACGCTCGTCTTGAATGCATAGCCCGCCGGTCACACGTGCTTTTCAACGTCGGTGATCTCGAACCGTGCCCCGCCCTGCCAGCTCTCAGTCACGCTGATCTCCCAACCGTGAGCGTCGGTGATCTCCTTGACTATTCGCAGGCCGAATCCAGTCCCATCATCCGCAGTTGAGTACCCCGCCTCGAACACGTCTCCGCGGTCGGGCTCCAGGATTCCGGGGCCGGTGTCCGCTACAAAGAATCCCCCATCCATCTCCCCAATACGAACGATTACGTCACTACCTCCGTGTTCAACGGCATTACGACACAAGTTCTCGAGCAACTGTCGAAGGCTACTCCTATCGGCCCGGATAGTTAGCCCGGGCTCAGTCCTCAACTCTGCCGATTCGGTCATAACAGTCTGCCAACTCTGCTCGGCCACGTCTGAGAGTCCTACGGGGTCTCTCTCACCGATCTGCTCGCCCTGTCGTGCCAATGTCAGCGTGTCGTCCACTAACGTCTGACAGCGATCAACTGCGTCGATCACGTCGGCGAGATGCTCGCTGTCGCAGTCGGCACGAGCCATTTCCGCCCTCGCCTCGGCGACATGTAACGGGTTTCGAAGGTCGTGACTGATGATGCTATAGTAACCGTTAGAACTTTCTGCTCTTAGTGTGTTGGCGTATATAGTGAATC
>NZ_QMDX01000012.1 GCF_007421925.1 Haloglomus irregulare | reverse complement strand
ATTCGTTCATAAGCACTTCGAACTCGAACGCCTCATTCTCTAAGTTAACACCGCCGACTCATCCCGGGCGCAGCTTTATCAACCGGGGGCAGATATTGCCGGATATGCACGGGGACAGTTCCGGTCACTACATCGACGGCGAGTGGGTCGCCGGCGCGAGCGACGAGACCTTCGAGAGCATCGACCCGGCCACGGGCGAGTCGCTCGGGGAGTACCCCAGCGGTACCGACGCCGGCGTGGACCGCGCGCTCGCGGCCGCCGACGGGGCGTTCGACTCGTGGCGCGAGCGATCCCACATCGACCGCGCGGAGGTACTCTGGGACGTCTACCACGAACTCCGGGACCGCACGGACGAACTCGGGGAGATCGTCACCCGGGAGTGCGGCAAGGAGATCTCCGAGGGCCGGGCTGACGTGGTCGAGGCCGCGCACATGGTGGAGTGGGCCGCCGGCAACGCCCGCCACCCGCACGGGGAGGTCGTCCCGAGCGAGATCGCGAGCAAGGACTCGTTCATGCGGCGCAAGCCCCGCGGCGTCGTCGGCTGCATCACGCCGTGGAACTTCCCGGTCGCCATCCCGTTCTGGCACATGGCGGTCGCGCTCGTCGAGGGCAACACCGTCGTCTGGAAGCCCGCCGAGCAGACGCCCTGGTGTGGCGAGGTCGTCGCGGAGCTGCTTGCGGACGCCGGCGTCCCGGATGGCGTGTTCAACATGGTCCAGGGGTTCGGCGACGCCGGCGGCGCCATCGTCGACGACCCCCGCGTCGACACGGTCCTGTTCACCGGCTCTGCCGCCGTCGGCCACGAGATCGCCTCCCGTGTCGGCGGCGAGCCCGGCAAGCTGGCGGCCTGCGAGATGGGCGGGAAGAACGCCATCGTCATCACGGACGAAGCGGACATGGACATCGCGGTCCACTCGGCGGTGATGAGTTCGTTCAAGACGACCGGCCAGCGCTGTGTCTCCGCCGAGCGGCTCATCGTCCATACTGACGTCTACGACGAGTTCAGACGCCGCTTCGTCGACCTGGCCGAATCGGTCGCCGTCGGCGACCCGCTGGACGAGGGGACGTTCATGGGCCCGCTGGTCGACGAGAGCCAGGTCGAGAAGTTCGGCCGCTACAACGACCTCGCCCGCGAGGAGGGCGCCACCGTGCTCGTCGACCGCGAGGCGCTGGGCGCCGACGAGATCCCCGACGGTGCCGAGGCCGGCCACTGGGTCGGCCCGTTCGTCTACGAGATCGACCACGACCCCGAGGAGCCCAAGCGGGTCCTCCGGGAGGAGGTGTTCGGCCCGCACGTCGCGCTCGTCGAGTACGACGGGCCCATCGAGGAGGCGGTCGCCATCCAGAACGACTCGGACTACGGGCTCGCGGGCGCCATCATCAGCGAGGACTACCGCGAGATCAACCACTACCGCGACCACGCGGAGGTCGGGCTGGCCTACGCCAACCTCCCGTGTATCGGCGCGGAGGTCCAGCTCCCCTTCGGCGGCGTCAAGAAGTCCGGCAACGGCTACCCCTCCGCCCGGGAGGTCATCGAGGCCGTCACCGAACGGACCGCCTTCACGGTCAACAACGCCACCGATATCGAGATGGCACAGGGACTCTCCGCGGATATCACGACCGAGGAGGACTGACGCGGGGGGGACCCGCATCGGAACGCCGTCGCCGTCACGATCCACACGCCTCCGGAACGGGGTCCCGAACGGCTCGACACGGCCGCAGTCGGCTACGACCTCCGGCCGAATCCGTACGCGACCGCCTCCATCGTCGCATCGCGCCTGGTCGGGGCCGGGCCCCGGACCACGCCCCGGTCGTGTGACCCGGGGGCGGTCCGTGACGAACCGTCACATCCACACGACGGACCGGCCCGCCCTCACTGGCGCTCCAGACTCCCCATCACCTCGGGGACGAACATCCGGAACGGGCCGAACGGGAACACCGGACCGACGCCGGGCGTGAGCGCGAACAGCGGGGACCCGTCGGACGCCGCGGCCTCGGAGAACGTCTCCATCGCCCGGTCCGGCGTCGAGATCGGCCGGGTGACGCCGCTCACCGCGATCACGTGGTCGTCGTCGGTGACCCGGGCCACGCCGAGCACCACCGCCCACGGGCCGTCAACGCCGCTGACGACGCCGCCGAACGACCCGACCTCGGTGTCGCTGCCCAGCAGGGTCGTCTCCGGGGGACCGCCCTCGCCGAGGACGACCGCCTGTGGCCCCCCGAGCCACTCCACCGTGTCCCCGTCGGTGAGACCGGTCTCGGCCAGCACCCGCCTGGTGGCGTCCTGCTGGAGGAGCTCCGTCGTCTCCATCTCAACCAGCGGGTTGGCCGACTGCCCGGCGACCTCCGCGTTCGGCGTCGCCAGCACCCCCACCCCGAACGGCTGGCCCGCGAGCGGAACCGGGACGCCCGCGTCGAACGCTCGCTCGGCGGGGACATCGATGACGTCCCCCGCGGTGACGATCACGTCCCCCGCGAAGACGAACACCGTGTTCGCCGTCTCGACGGTCTCGCCGGATTCGACAGGCTGGGCCTCGTCCGGCATCCTGAGCGGTCCACGTCGGTCGGGCGACGTCCGGCTGTTCGGCACGAACACCCGGAAGCCGTCGGGGGAGTCCGGGGAGTAAGCGTCACCCCGGAAGTAGGTACGGGTCGGGAAGTAGTCATCACTCGGGGAGTAACAACAACTCGGGAAGAACGTCTCGCCGGAGACGACCGCCCCGGGACCGTCGCCGTCGTAGGTCACCGTATCGCCCCCGACGGCCGCGCCGGGCACCAGCCCCAGCAGCTGTTGGGGGGTGATCCCGTCACCGCCGCGGACCCCCTCCGGGATGAGCAGGCTGAACCGGTCGCCGGCGACCTGCACTCCCCCTTTGATGAACGACAGCTCCGCCTCGTCGATGCCGACCTCGCTCGCCAGCGCGTTGATGGCCGACCCCGACCCGGGGGTCTCGTTGACACTGCTGGCGAACCGTTCCACCAGCGTGGGCGTCTCGCGGGCCGGCCCGCGCTGGTAGACCGCGGCGTGGCTGGTGATCGACACCTCCACGTTGCCGCTCGGGCCCTCCCGTTCGATGGTCTCGGACTCGCTGGCGGTCTCGGCCAGCACCAGCTCCTCGCGGGGACCCTCGGGTAGGACGACCGGCGTGGCCTCGAAGGACTGCTCGGTCACCCCCGAACAGCCCGCCAGGCCGACCAGCGCCCCACCCCCCAGCGCCGCCAGCGTCCGTCGCCGCGACACCCGCCGGTCCGTCTCACTCATCGATGGCATATATTCACGTATGTAGCCCGGAACAAAAGCTACGGTGCCGTGAACGGGGAGCACAGACGTTCGTCCGGTCGAGACGCCGCCCAGCGACTCGCTTCCGACGAGGGCCGGCGTCGACGACGCCGTGGTGCTCGTACCCACGTACTACGACCTCGCCGAGTTCACCGACCTCCGCGAGTACGACCGGCTCCACACCCAGGTTCGCGGGCTGGGCGACGGCCCCGTCGTCACGTTCACCCACGAGGACCCCGCCCCGTTCTTCCCCGATGGCTGACCCGCCCGCGAGGCTCCCGCGGACGACGCCACGACCGGAAACCACTTGCCCCGCAGCGGCCACGGGCCGATAATGGACCTCCGGAACGCACGCGTCTGCATCACGGGCGGTGCGGGCTTCGTCGGCTCGCACCTGGCCGAGCACCTCCTCGGCGAGTTCGACGCGGACGTGCGGGTCGTCGACCGGTTCTCCAACGCCTCGCCCGACTGGATACCTGACGACGCGGCCGTGGTCGAGGGTGACCTGACCGACCCCGACACGCTCGCCGAGGGCATCACTCCGGACCGTGACATCGTCTTCCATCTCGCGGCCGACAAGGACGCCGCCGCGGACGACACCGCGCAGTTCCGGGCCAACACGGAGCTGACCCGCCGCGTCGTCGAGCGCATGGACGCCGTCGACGTCCGGAACGTCGCCTTCACCTCCTCCTCGACGGTGTACGGCGAGGCCCCCCGGCCCACCCCCGAGGACTACGCCCCGCTCGAACCCATCAGCGTCTACGGCGCCGCCAAGCTGGCCGAGGAGTCGCTGCTCTCGGTCTACGCCCACAGCCACGACTTCCGGGTCTGGTCGTTCCGCTTCGCCAACATCGTCGGCCCGCGGCTCCAGCTGGGCGCCGTGATCCCGGACTTCATCGGCAAGCTCCGCGAGGACCCCACCCGGCTGGAGATCCTCGGTGACGGCCGTCAGGAGAAGTCCTACCTCCACGTCACCGACTGCGTCGACGCGATGTGCCACGTCGTCGGACGCGCCGACCGTCCGGTCAACACCTACAACCTGGGCACCCGGACCACCACCGCCGTCCGGACCGTCGCCGACATCGTGGCCGACGAGATGGGGCTTGACCCCGCGTACGAGTTCACCGGCGGCGACCGCGGCTGGACCGGCGACGTCCCCCGGATGCGCCTCTCCGTCGAGAAGCTCGCCGGCCTCGGCTGGGCGGCCGGCGGCTCCAGCGACGACGCCGTCCGCCGGGCCACGCGTGAGTTGCTCGACCGCGGCGTGTACGGCCTCGACGAGGCGCTCTGACCCACGGCACGCCCCCGTCGGACCCCCGCTACTGCCCCCGCGCTCGCGCCCGGTGGAACAGTCTTATACCGTGCCGTCTCGTCGGTTTCCGGTATGAGCACCGTCGACGAAACGGACCTCTCCGAGGACGAGCAGGCCGGCCTGGAGCTCATCCAGGCGGTCGGGGACATCCACCAGAGCGACTTCTGGAAGGAGCTCGAGGTCGACTCCCGGAAGGGGAGCCGCATCCTCGAATCGCTCGAGGAGAAGGGGTATATCGAACGCGAGGAGACCGTCTACGACGGCCACAACACCTACCTCATCGAGCCCATCTACGACCCCCGCGATCTGGACTTCTCCCTGCTGATGGCCGGTGACATGCTCAGCCCGTTCATCGGCGACGAGGAGATCAACACCAACAGCGACCAGTTCTCCCAGTACATCATGACGCTGGCGTACGAGGAGTACTGAACGGGCTTTGACGCCCCGGACCTCCTCGGGGCGCCTGCGGCGCCCTCGTGCCGGGGAACTGCGCTCGCGCGGATGAAACGATACGATTCCTCCATTTCTGGGTGGAACCGAAGATAAGAACTCTCGAATGCTGTCTCGGGAATCATACGACATACTTGGAGGTTTCGGGGTCGGTTATCCAGAAACACCGGGCGCTGACATCTCCGAGGGAGTCGGGTGGCTGCAGAGCGGACAGCTACCGTCCGGATCCCGCCCGGCACTCAGTACTTCGGCTCGGCGCCGGTGATCTCGTAGAGGTCCTCCATCAGGCCGTCCCGGCGGTCGCGCCAGGCGTCGAAGCCGTCGGGTGAGGTGGGGTAATCGTCATAGATGTCCCGGAGGTCGGCGGCGATGCCGTTCACCTTCCGGAGTTCGAGGAGGGTACTCCAGTGGCCGAACGTCCTGACGAGGGTCTTCAGCTTGAGACCCAGGCCCATCGAGGCGGTGCCGTCGCGGGCCATCACGTCGGCGATCTGCTGGCCGGGTAGCGCCGAGATGACGGAGACGAGTTCGTCCATCTCGTAGGTGCCGCCCCAGATGTTGTAGAGGTCCATCGCGGCGAACCGCTTGCCGAAGTCGGTCATCACCTTGCGGTTGTAGTCCCAGAAGGCGGCCTCGTCGTCGGCGGTCCCCTCGGAGACGGCCTCGACTGCGTCGAGAGCAGCCCAGTGGCCGGCCTTGGCGGCGCCGGGGATGCCGCCGCCGGTGGTGGGGTTGACGTGGGCCGCGGCGTCGCCCACGGCGATGAAGCCCGGCGCGGTGGCCGAGTCGTACGGCCGCCGGGTCGGGAGCGCGGCCCCGAGCTTGTCCTTGACGGTGGCGTTCCGGAACTCCGGTCGGTTCCGGACGTCGTCCCGGAGGACGCTCACGAGCTTCATGGGGTCCTTGTTCATCTGGAAGCCCAGCCCGACGTTGATCTCCGTCTCGGTGCGCGGGAAGTACCAGAGGTACCCCAGTTCATCGGTCGGCTTGAAGACGAGCGAGTCGTGGTAGTCGACCGGCTCGTCGACCTCGATGACCTCTCGGTAGGCCGAGCAGAACTGCGAGTAGCTGACGTTGGTGTCGAACGTCGGACTCCCGAGATCGGTCCTGTCCTGGAGGATGGAGAGTGCGCCCGCGGCGTCGATGGTCACGTCGGCCTCGTAGGTCGTCACCGAGCCGTTCGAGGCGGTCTTGACGCCCTCGACCTGGCCGTTCTGGATGACGTCCTGAACGACGGTGTCGTAGTGGATGTCGGCGCCCGCGGACTCTGCCTCCTCGAGGAGGATTTCGCCGTACCGCTTGCGATCGAGAACGGCCCCGCCGTCCCCCTTCATCTCGATGTCGAGCATCCCGCCCTGCGGGTTCTCGAACACCGCCCGCTGGATCTCGTCGTTGGTGAACGACTCCCGGCGGAGCCGCTCCCGGTCGATCACGTCGGGGAACGTGGAGGCCCCCTTGACGGCGTCACCGCAGGCGATATGACCCGCCTCCTCCTCGGACTTGCGCTCGAGGATGGCGACGTCCACACCCTCTCGGGCGGCCGTGGCCGCGGCGAACGCGCCGGCGGTCCCGCCACCGACTACGAGGACGTCGTACGTCTCGGCTGGCATGTCCGCTAGTTACCCGACGCTAACTTAAAATACACTCCCTTCCGGTCGGTGGTCAGTCGCCGATGAAGCGACCGAGCAGTCCGCCCTCGTCGTCGTCATCGGCATCGTCGCCCCCGTCGTCGCCCTCGTCGGCTGCCGCCGTCCCGGCGACGCCGTCGTCCGCCGGGCCCCCGTCGCCGCTCGCCGAAGCGCTCGGCCCGCCGCCGTCGGCCGCGCCCCTCGCCTCGGCCGCCACCGCGCGACTCCAGTCGCCGAACCCGTCGACGAGCCGGTCGTAGGCCTTCGCCGCCGGGGCGTCGGGGACGCTGTAGCGGACCGGCTCCAGCGACGCCATGCGGTCGTCCACCGGCACCACCCCGGCGGCCTCCATGCCGACCTCCTCCGCGATACCGCCGATATCCGTCCGGTCGGTCGCCCGGTTGAGGACCGTCCCGATGAGCGGGGCCCCGTTCCGCTGGCACTCGATGGCCGTCCCGTTGGCCGTCCGGACGTGGGTCTCGTCCGGCGTCGTGGTGATGACCACGCCGTCGGCGACGCCAACCGGCGCCGTCGCGGCGACCGACTCGCCGCCCGTGTCGACGACGATGGCGTCGTACGCCATCGCCAGTCCCTGCAGCACGTCGGCCAGGACCTCCGTGCCCACGGACGCGAGTCCGCGCTCGGACGGCCAGCCAGCGATGACCGGCACGGCGTCCACGTCGGGGAAGTCGGTCCCCTCGACGCCGGCCGTCTCGGCGTCGCCGGACCGGAAGGTGGTGCGGTCCTCCGTGAGCGACTCGCGGTACGCCAGCAGGTCCGACTCCGGCACGCTGGCGGGCGAGAGCTCGTGTTCGGTCGTCGCCGCCCGGACGTCCGCGTCGCCGTCGATGACGTCCGCCAGCATCGCCTCGTGGTCGAGGCCGAGCAGTTCGGTCACGTTCCCGCTGGTGTCGGCGTCGAGAACGGCCGCGTACTGCCCGTCGGCGCGGAAGGCGACGGCGGCGTTCAGCGCCGTCGTCGTCTTGCCGGAGCCGTCCCCCCCGGCGACCGCGTAGATGTCCATACCGCATGTAGGCTGCCACCCGGTTAATAAACTGTCCCCGCACTTCCGGTTCCAGTGGGAACGAGGGCTCGCGGGAGGTCCGGCCGGCCCGGCCGCGGAACGGTCCCCGGGCCCCGGAACCGCCCGCCTCGGCCCGCCCCTGTCAACAGTTACTTAGGGCGCTTCGGCCTACTCCCGGCAATGAGTAATCAGGGAGCCGAACAGTCGGACAAACAGAAGTACGAGTTCAAGAAGGTCATCGAGGAGCTGAAGGAGTTCGAGGGGTCGGGCACGCAGCTGGTGAGTATCTACGTCCCGGAGGACCGCCAGATCAGCAGCGTCGCCCAGCACGTCACCCAGGAGCACTCCGAGGCCTCGAACATCAAGTCGAAGCAGACCCGGACCGCGGTGCAGGACGCCCTGACCAGCATCAAGGACCGGCTGAAGTACTACGACACCTACCCGCCGGAGAACGGGATGGTCCTCTTCTCGGGCGCCATCGACAGCGGCGGCGGCCGCACGGAGATGATCACCCGCACCCTGGAGTCGCCGCCCCAGCCCATCGAGTCGTTCCGCTACCACTGCGATTCGGACTTCCTCACGGAACCGCTGGAGCACATGCTCGAGGATCAGGGCCTCTTCGGCCTCATCGTCCTCGACCGGCGCGAGGCGAACGTCGGCTGGCTGCGGGGCAAGCGCGTCGAGGCAGTCAAGTCGGCGTCCTCGCTGGTCCCCGGCAAGCAGCGGAAGGGTGGCCAGTCCGCCCAGCGGTTCGCCCGACTGCGGCTGGAGGCCATCGACAACTTCTATCAGGAGGTCGCGGGGATGGCCAACGACCTGATGGTGAAGAAGCGCCACGAGATGGACGGTATCCTCGTGGGCGGCCCCTCGCCGACGAAGGACGAGTTCCTCGACGGCGACTATCTCCACCACGAACTCGGCGATCTCGTCCTCGGGAAGTTCGACGTCTCCTACACGGACGAGTCCGGGCTGAACGACCTCGTCGACGCGGCCGGCGACGTGCTGGCAGACCACGAGGTGATGAAGGACAAGCGGGAGATGGAGGAGTTCTTCGAGGAGCTCCACGACGGCGAGCGGGCGACCTACGGGTTCCAGCAGACCCGACGGAACCTCATGATGGGCTCCGTCGATCGGCTGCTCATCTCCGAGGACCTCCGGCAGGACGTGGTCGTCTACGACTGCAACGGGACGGAGGAGTTCGAGACCGTCAGCCGCCGCGCCGAGACCCCCGACCACGAGTGCGAGAACGGCGCCGGGGCCGAGGTCCAGGAGCGCGAGGACGCCATCGACCACCTCATCGGGATCGCCGAACAGCGCGGCACCGAGACGAAGTTCATCTCCACCGACTTCGAGAAGGGCGAGCAGCTGATGACCGCCTTCGGCGGCGTCGCCGGCATCCTGCGGTACTCGACCGGCGTGTGACGCCGACCGGCGGGGGTAGCCGTTCCGCCTGTTATCTACCGAGGTTTATATCACGGACCGCCGACCGGACGAGTGACCAGCTGCAGCCGGCCGGCGGCCGTGGTACAAGCGACCGATTCCACAACGGCTATTCGGCGGGCGGCTGAACACCGAGCCGTTATGAGCAATCAGCGGCAGCAACAGGTCGGTGGCCCGATGGCTGGCGAGATGCCGATGCTCGGCCTGGGGACCTGGGAGAACGAGGACCCCGAGCAGTGTGCCGAGAGCGTCGCCACGGCCCTGGAGACTGGCTACCGACATATCGACACCGCCCAGATCTACGGCAACGAGGACGCGGTCGGCGACGGCATCGCCCGCGCCGACGTGCCCCGGGAGGACGTGTTCCTGGCGACGAAGGTGTGGATCGACAAGCTGGGGTACGACGACGTGCTCGCGTCGACCCGGGAGAGCCTCGACCGGCTCGGCGTCGACTACGTCGACCTGCTGTACGTCCACTGGCCGGCCCAGGCGTACGACCCCGAGCGGACGCTGGCAGCGTTCCAGGAGCTCCGCGACGAGGGGGTAGTCGAGCGCATCGGCGTCTCCAACTTCGAACCCGAACACCTCGACCGCGCGACGGAGGCACTGGGGGCGCAGCCCTTCGCCAATCAGGTCGAACTGCACCCGCTGCTCCAGCAGGACGACCTCCGGCGCTACTGCGAGGCCGACGGCATCGAACTGGTCGCGTACTCCCCGCTGGCCCGCGGCGAGGTGTTCAACGCCCCCGAACTGAACGATATCGCCGCGGAACACGGTGTCAGCGAGGCGCAGGTGTCGCTGGCCTGGCTCCGGGAGAAGGGCGTCACCACCATCCCGAAGGCGACCGGCGAGGACCACATCACCGACAACTGGGCCTCGCTCGACCTCGAGCTGCGCGACGAGGAGATCGCGACCATCGATGGTATCGACCGGACGGACCGGCGCGTCCACCCGGGCTTTGGACCCGACGCCTGGGACGAGTAACGGTCCCGCACTCCGACGGCCCCGGCCCATCCTCTCCCCGTCTCGGGCGGAAGGTTGACGTGGGCCGGCCGCAACCGGGGCGACATGGCGACCGAGGAACCCGACGGCGTCATCGACGGCATCCGTCTCGACGTCAGACGGCTACACGAGACGTGGATGGAGCTGCTGTTCCCCCGTCAGCGTGGCGCCCAGCACTCGGTGCTCGGGAAGTGGAAGCCCTCCACCACCGGGGACAAGGTCAAGTACAACCTCTGGGCCGCCATCGGGACGCCGCTGGTCCTGGTGCTCTATCCCCTGATGCTGGTCGGTCTGCTCGTCCGCTTCTACTCGCAGCGCTTCGACAGCCTCGCCACCCGCATCGGGCTCGGTGGCACCGTCCTCGTGATGACGGTCATCTGGGGCGCATTGACCGCCCTCGTCAGGGTGTACGGTGGCTACGGCACTCCCGGGTTCGTGGCCGTGCTCGTGGCGAGCGTCACCGCGGTGGTCTCGTCGGGGTTGGCCTTCCTGTTCTGGGCCAAGGGCGGCCGGGCCGCTACTATCCTCGCCGCCTACCCGTTCGGCGTGACGGCGCTCGTCCTCCCGCCGGTCGTGGCCGCCTTCTACTCCGAGACCGTCGGCGCCATCGTGTTCACGCAGAGCCGGCAGATCGCCATCGTCCTGCTGAACCGGCTGTTCCAGCCCATCGGTCTGCGGGACCTCCTCACCAGCACCTTCCAGCTCCAGGGCATCGCCTTCGTCATCATGTGGTTCGCCATCGCGGTCCCGGTCGGCTGGCTGCTCGGCCTGCTGGTCTCGCTGGCGAACCTCACTCGACCGACCGACGAGGACGAAGAGGGCGGGGGTCCGAACACGGGCGGCGCCGAGGCGACCGACGACTGAACGCGGCAGACGCCCCCGCGGCACCAACGCTGATTAGTCGGTCGTGCCTGGGGCCGGTATGGAGTTCGACACGACCGTCACCGGTGGTATCTTCGTGCTCATCATCGCTGTCGCCGTTGGAGGGCTCATCGGCTCGAACGTGATGCCGACGAACACGATCCTGATGATGGTCCTCCCCTCGATGCTCGCCTTCGGCCTCATCTGCCTCGGCATCGGCGTGAAACACGGGGAGCACCGAGCCGGGTCGTCCGGAAGGCTGTAACCGAGTAGTTCGAAAGGTTCGCATCCCGAACGCCGTGTTCCCCTCCAATACTCCGCTTTTGGATGGAACCTGCCTTTTCCGAAGGATATCACCCGTCAGCGGTCCCCGATGCCCGGCGCGGGAGCGTACGACTGGTCCCGGGCGACGACCGTTCCGGGAACGAACCGGAGCAGCACCATCTCCTCGCCCCACTCGTGCGGGTCGCCGAAGCGTGCCTCGTCCCACTTCTCCCTGTCGGACCCGAGATACCCCGTGAGGAGCCGTTCGGCCCGCTCGGGGTCGTGTGGCTCCACGGATGCCCGGCCCCGCATCCCGACGTGCTGTACCCGCCCGGTCGACCGGTCGAAGTCGACGATGGCGAGTGCCGTCTCGGGCTGCCGTTCGATGCGCCGTGGGTACGTCTTCCGCGTATCCCCGATGATTCAGACGGCGCCGTCCTCCCAGCGGAACCACAGCGGCGAGACGCGGGGCGCCCCCTCGTCCGTGGTCGCCAGGAAGCAGAACAGCGGGCGCTGGAGGAACGTCTCTACGTCCGCGTCCAGCGTGTTCTCGATGACCTCCATGCCGGAGTGTGAGGGCCGTTCCCGATAGTAGTGCCGTCGAGTAGCGTACGTTCGGAGGGGCCGAGCCGGCGTGGATCTCGCACGATTCGGGGCCGCGCTCGTGACACTAGCAACAGGCACCGCGCCCTGGAATCAGGCAGTAGGAGTGTGCTCCCGACACCAGCAACAGGCCCGCATCTGTGAAACTGTTAACAAGCACCGCGCCCGTGACACAGGAACTGAGAACTGCATACGCGCGCCGAAGGCGCGCGTTTCACCGGCCCGAAGCGAGTCTCACGCCGGCGGAGCCGGCGTGAGCGAGCGGAGCAGCGGCCTTTTTCTGAACGTTTTTTCAGCAAGCGGTTCGCGAAGGCGGCCGGCGAGGCCGGCCGACAAGCGAACCCGCCGCCGAAAAAAGCTCACATGTAGCCGAGGTCGCGTAGCCGCTTCATCAGGTCCTCCTTGTCCTGGGCGCGCTCGCCGCGCTCGGAGGTGTTCGCCATGTCCTGCAGCCACGCCGGTTCGCTGGAGGACTTGCCCGTCGAGACCTCGGAGCCGAGCGAGCGGAAGCCCTCGAAGTACTTCGGCGAGACCGGGATGTCCTCGTGGGTCAGACCGTTCGGCAGGTCGTCGAAGTCCTGCGGAACGTAGCCCTCGTCCGGGTAGCCCTCGACGGTCTCCGGGACGACGAAGTACCAGAAGGCGTCCCAGACGTCGGACTCCATGAACTGGAGGATGGGCTGAACCCGGTCGTGGGGCGGGTAGATGTCGGGGTCGTGGCGCGGCGAGAAGAACGTCTCGTCAGCGCGGGCCTCCTGCTCGTCCCAGCGGATGCCCGAGATGATGCCGTCGATGTCGTGCTCCTCGAGCGCGTCGTTCAGCGCGACCGTCTTCAGCAGGTGGTTGCCGACGTAGGTGTCGAGCAGGAACGGGAACGTGTCCTCCTCGTACTCCAGGATGTCCCGGACGTGGTGCTGGTTGTGCTCGGAGAGGGCGTCGATGGGGATGTCGTCGCCCGGCTCCAGGCCGTTCTCGTCGACGTAGTCGCCGACGTCCGTGTTCCGGGCGTACTCGACTTCGAGGTCCCACTCGTCGGCCCAGCGCTCGACGAACTCCATCAGCTCGTCGAAATGCTGGTAGTGGTCGATGAAGACCGTCGGCGGCATCTCGAGGTCGAACTGCTCGATGACCTCCTTGACGAAGTACAGCGTCAGGGTCGAGTCCTTCCCCCCGGTCCACATGATGGCCGGGTTCTCGTACTCGCGCAGGCCGGTCTCCACGACCTCGAGGGCCTTCTCGATCTTGTCCTCGATGGTCGGGTGGTCCTCGGGGTTCTCGCCTTCACCGTCGGTGTAGTCGACGTCAAGGTAGTCGGGGAACGCGTCGCTCATTCTGTAATGAGATGTAATTAGCGAGTTGTAAGTGCTTTTCGGCACTCGACGCCCCTGAGGGATGGTCACACAGGGAGGGATGGTCACACAGGGAGTGATGGTCACACAGGGAGTGATGGTCACACAGGGAGGGATGATCACACAGGGAGTGATGGTCACACAGGGAGTATCCGATCCGCGCGCTCGCGGGCGCGCTCGCGGAACCCCAGACAGGACAGGGGTTCTGAGCCCGTAGAAGTGGCCGGCGACTCAGTTGATGAACTCGTTGTCGCGCCAGTCGACGCCGCCGTTCTCCTGCTCGCGGGGGTCCTCGACGATCTTCACGCGCGCCGGGCGGTCCTCGCCGTCGACGACGCGGACGGCCTCCAGGTCGCCACTGACGGCGACGATCGCCTCGAGCGAACCCTTATCGGCCGTGCGGGCGAGGTTGCAGAGCACCTCGAACATGGGGTACTGCAGCTCGGTGTTCTGGAGCACGGTCTCGCGGTCGCCCTTGAAACAGGCGTACTCCATGAGCTTCGAGCGGACCTCCTCCTCGGCCTCCTGCTCGCCGCCGAGGCTGGACCAGGACGGGCCGCCACCACTGCCGCTGGAGGCGACCGCGCCGCCGGGTTCGTCGTCCGGCGGGGTCTCCTGCCACTCGCCGTCCTCGTTCTCGTAGACGCGGTTCTCCGTGACGCTGGCCTTCAACTGCGCGGTCGGGGTGTACTTCGAGAGGTTCTCCTCGGCGGCGATCGAGGAGATGATGAGCGTATTGTTACGACGCTTGATCTCGATATCGTCGATCTCAACCGGGAGTTCGGGGTCCTCGAAGAAGTCGTGGACGTCTTCGAGTGGCAGTTCGAGTGTCGAGTGGAGTCTGAATACACTGCTTTTCATGATATCCCTGTCCCTGGGGAACGGCCGACCCCCGCATCTGGGTGGTCACCAGGATTTAGGGATTTCTCACTTATATTCCTGTCTCTCGGGGGAGGAGTGGCCGTCCGTGCCGGAGATCACCCGCGTGCGGCCGTCTCAGACCCGAAGCGTCTCGCCGAGGTCGCCACGCTCGTCCAGTTCGGCCAGCACGTCACTCCCGCCGACGAACTCGCCGTCGACGAACGTCTGGGGGATCGTCTCCCAGCCGCTCTCGCCCTCCAGCGCTGCGCGGTACTCGTCCAACGACTCCAGGACGTCGACGGTCTCGAACTCCTCGCGGTGCTGCTTGATCAGGTTCAGTGCCCGGTCGGAGTAGCCACACTGGGGCATCAGCGGTGTCCCCTTCATGAACAGCACCACCTCGCTGTCGGCGATGGTGGTCGCGACCTGTTCCTCGACCTCCTCCTGTGGCAGACTGCTCTCGGGGTCGAACGTCATATCACATGGTCGTGCGCGATGGCTCATATCCCTTCCGGGGGCCGTCGGTCACCTGCTCGAAGGGTGGTTACCGTCCGGCTACCGACCAGTTAACTGTAACCCGCACGTATCTGCACCCGATGACCGATAGCGAACTCGAAAGCGAGTACGAGGTGGCAGTCGTCGGCGGCGGCCCGGCGGGGCTGACGGCGGCCCTCTACACGACCCGGCTGGGACACGACACCGTCGTCATCAACCGGGGCGGCGGCCGCGCGGCGATGATGCTCGACACCCACAACGTCATCGGCGTCACCGAGGACGTGTCGGGCAACGAGTTCCTCCGGACGGCCCAGCAGCAGGTCCAGGCCTACGGCGCGGACTACCACCGCGACTTCGTGAGCGACGCCGAGCGGCTCGAGGACGGCCGCATCCGGCTGGGCGCCAGCGACGCCGAGGTCGTCGTCGACCACGTCGTCCTGGCGACAGGGTTCTCCGATGTGAAGCCGGACCCGCCGCTCCCGCGGACGGGGCGTGGCCTCCACTGGTGTCTCCACTGCGACGCCTACATGTTCGTCGACCAGCCAGTCTGGGTGATGGGAACCGGCGAGGCCGCCGCGAAGGTGGCCATGATCATGCTCAACTTCACCGACGAGGTGGACCTGCTCACCCGCGGCGACGAGCCCGAGTGGTCCGAGGAGACCGACCGCCAGCTCGCCGCCCACCCCGTCGACATCATCCACGAGGACGTCGCCGAGATCGAGAAGGGTGAGGACGGTTGGCTCGAGGCGCTCGTCTTCGAGGACGGCCGTCGCCGGGCCTACCGCGGCGGCTTCCCGATGTACGGCAGCGACTACAACACGGACCTCGCCGAGCAGCTCGGCGTCGAGCTCAACGACGACGGCACCGTCGCGGTCGACGACCACGGCCACACCAGCGTCGAGGGCGTCTCCGCCGTCGGCGACGTCGTCCCCGGCCACAACCAGATCCCCGTCGCGATGGGCCAGGGCGCAAAGGCCGGGATCGGTATCCACTACCGCCTCCGGGAGTACCCGCGCCCGCTCGACGAGATCGAGAGCGAGGGCGAGGTGACGACCGATCAGGTGCCCGGCATCAGCGGGCGGATGCGCGAGCGAGCCCGCGAGCACAACGCCGACGCCGCCGCGCCCCCGGTCGAGACCGGCGAGACGAGCAGCGCCGACGACTGACACGAGCGTCCTCGCGCTGCGGACTGTCCCGTCGGCCGGCCGTCTGCGGCGGGTGACGGTCCGCCCCGCACTCGACGCACTGTACGCGGGTCGACGTTCTCCCTGTTTCGTATCGATATCCGGAGAATATCGGATATGTGCCGTATCCGATGATTACGTGGATAGATACGGGGATAACGTGGCCAGAAGAGAGATATGATGGAAACGGTTTCGATCGTCAGCCGTTCGCGGTGTCGGTCGATGTCCCCGTCAACGTGGGCGTCGGGGTCGCCGTCGTGGTCTCCGTCTCGGTGTTCTCCTCTTCCGTGGCCGTGACGGTCTCCTCGTCGCTCGACTCGACCTCCTCCTTCAGCGTCACCGTCCCGTCCTCGTACTCGACCTCGACCTCGACCTCCTCGGCGTCACTCGGAACCGCGAGGGTAACGTTGCCGCCGGCGTTCGTCAGGTACTCATCACCCTCATAGGTGACCGTCGCGTTCTCAACGGCGGTCCCGTTCTGGGAGACGTAGACGGTCGCGTTCTCGCCGGCGGTGACGTTGCCGACGAACTCGGCGTCGAACTCGGCCGTCTCGTCGTCGGCCATCTCGTCGCCGCGGTCCGGGTCGTCGCGCTCGTCCTGGCCGCGCTCCTCGTCCGCGTCCTCATCGTCATCGACGCGGTCGATGGGCACGTCCGTGCCGGATTCGCTCGCGACCGGCTTGATGTTGTACGAGCCGGACCGGCCCCGCTTGATGATCGTGATGTCGTAGACGAAGTCGATCTCGCTGTCCGGGGCGGCCTCGAAGTTCTCGTTGAGCTGGATCTCCTCGGAGGGGAGCTTCACGTCCGTACTGCTGCCGTCCGTGAGCGTCCCGTTCACCTCGTTCACGTGGATGAAGACCTTCGTGTAGTTCCCCGCGGGGATGCCGAACGAGTTCAGGAGGGTGGCGTTGTCACCCTGCAGTCGGGTGAGGTCCACCGTCCGGTCGTCCACGTCGTACTCCGTCCAGTTGCCGGACTCGCCGCCGCGCTGGAAGCCAACTGCCTCGATGGTGACGTTCAGGTGGCGGAAGTCGTCGATGGCGTTCTGCTGGTCGCTGACGTAGAAGTTCATCTTCGCCTGGTCGCCCGCCGACCCGTCGTCCGTGGGCGTCGCGGTCATCTCCTCGTCGTCCATCTCCTCGTCATCGTCGTCGACGCGGTCGATGGGGACCTCGGTACCGGATTCGCTCGCGACCGGCTGGATGTTGTACGACCCGGACTGGCCCCGCTTGATGACGGTGATGTCGTAGACGAAGTCGACCGACTCGTTGGTACCGACGACGAACTGCTGGTTGATGCGGAGCTTCTCCGAGGGGAGTTTCACATCGGCGCTGCTGCCGTCGGTCAGCGTCCCGTTGATCTCGCTCACACTGATCCGAACCTGCGTGTACGTGCCGTTCTCCACCTCGAACTCCTCCAGCAGGGTCGCGTTGTCGCCCTTGAGACGGGTGAGGTCGACCGTGCGGTCGTCGATGTCGAAGCGCTGTACGCCACTGTCGTCCATCTCCTCGTCGGTGGCGCCGGCGCTGGTGGTGGCGGTGTTGTCCGTGGGTGTGGATCCGTCCTCGTCGTCGTCCTCGCTCCCGGCCCTCCGGAACTCGACCTGGGAGACGGTGACGTTCAGGTGCTCGAAGTCCTCGATGGCACCCGGCTGGTCGCTGATGTAGAAGTTGATCGTCCCGACCGCATCGCCCGATGTCCCGTCGCTCGGTTCGCCGCTATCGCCGGGGCCCGTGCCGCCGAACGAACAGCCGGCGGTCACGAGCATGAGCGCCACCAGAGCGGCTGCGAACTGCCGTTTCATGTCCACCGGAGGGCAGTCGACGTGAACGTAGAAGGCTTATGGCCGATTTCGGCAGGAGCGCCCGTAGCGGCCCGCTGCTGGTGATATCTGTCGGGGGTCCGGAGCCGCGTCAGGACTCGGGGGGACCCCGCGCGAGGTGCACCGTCGTTCCCTCGTACCCGAACGCTACCTCGGTCGCGTCGGTGCCCGCGGGCACGCCACCCGAACCGTTCCCGTTCGCCCGTCGTCCGGCGACTGAACGGACTGAACGGCGCGGACCCGACACCCTCGCGTCGCGCCGCCCATCCGACACGGGTTTCACGTGGCGCCCCCGACGGGAACGGTATGTCCCTTCACGTGACGTTCCTCGGCACCGGCGGGGCGGTCCCGTCGGTCCGGCGGAACACGTCGGCGCTCATGCTGCGCCGCGAGGGCGACCGTCTCCTGTTCGACTGCGGCGAGGGGACACAGCGCCAGATGATGCGCTACGGCACTGGCTTCGACGTCTCCCACCTCTTCGTCACCCACATGCACGGGGACCACACGCTCGGCATCCCCGGCCTGCTCCAGACCTGGGATTTCAACGACCGCGAGGCGTCGCTGGCGGTCCACGTTCCGAGCGGGGAGCGCCGGGCGATGCGGCGTCTGCTCGACGGCACCGGGACGGACACCGGGTTCCCGGTCCGCATCAACGAGGTGGGCGCGGGCGACGTGGCCCTGGAGCACGAGGAGTACGAGGTGCGGGCCTTCGAGACGGAACACCGGACGCGGTCGGTCGGGTACGCACTCGTCGAGGCCGCCCGGAAGGGCCGCTTCGACCGCGACCGGGCGCAGGAGCTCGGCGTCCCCGTCGGGCCGAAGTTCTCCACGCTCCACGACGGCGAGGCCGTCGAACTGGACGACGGCACCGTCGTCCGGCCCGAGCAGGTCGTCGGGGAGCCCCGACCGGGACGGACGGTGGTCTACACCGGCGACACGCGGCCGACCGAGGCGACCGAGCAGGTCGCCGCCGGTGCCGACCTCCTCGTCCACGACGCCACGTTCGCCGAGGCCGACGCCGAGCGCGCCCCGCAGACGGGCCACTCGACCGCCCGCGAGGCGGCCGAACTCGCCGCCAGCGCCGGCGTGGCGCGGCTCGCGCTGGTCCACGTCTCCTCGCGCTATGCCGGCAGATCGGACGTCCTCGCCGAGGAGGCCCGCGAGCGCTTCGACGAGGTGTGCCTCCCCGACGACGGCGACGAACTGGACGTTCCCTACCCGGACGCCTGACGGCGGGGCCCCCTGCCCGTCGTCCGTACGTCGTCAGCCCAGGAGCCCGCTGCCGCCGCCGTCGTTGCGCTCGCCGGTGCCGTCGTCGCCCGAGTCGTGACCCAGCATCGCGGCCACGTCGAGAAAGCCCGCGCCGCTCTCGTTCTCGCCGAGGCCGAGGTCCTCCGTGTTCGTCTTCAGCGCGTCCCGGACCTCGCTCCGGCTGCTCGCACCGTCCGCGACAGCCTGTGCGGCGGCCCCGGAGACGTGTGGGCAGGCCGTGCTGGTCCCCGAGAGGGTCTCGTAGGAATCCCCGTCGTACGTCGAGTAGACGTCGGCGCCCGGCGCGGCGATCCCGACCTCCGGTCCGGTCGAGGAGAAGTCCGCGAGCCGGTCGTCGTCGTTCGTCGCACTGACGGCGATGCACTCGGGATACGCCGCCGAGTAGCCGACGCAGTCCGTGCAGGGGCCGTCGTTGCCGGCCGCGGCGACCAGCGTGACGCCCCGGTCGGCGGCGTACTCGCAGGCCTCCTGCAGCGTGCTCGAGGCCCCGCCACCGACCGACAGGCTGGCGACCGCCCAGCCCCGGTCGGCGGTGTACTCGATCCCCTTCGCCACGTCGGAGGTGGAGCCGCTCCCCAGCGCCCCGAGTACCTTCACCGCGTGCAGGACAGCCGTCGTGGAGACGCCGATGACCCCCTCCCCGTCGTCCACCGCGTTCGCGGTGCCGGCACAGTGGGTGCCGTGACCGTTGTCGTCCTCCCAGGCCGGCCCGGACAGCTCCGAGGTCGTGACGAAGGCCTTGCCGTCGCCGAGGTTGTCGGCCAGGTCAGGGTGGTCGTGGTCGACGCCGGTGTCGACGATGGCCACGTCGACGCCGTCACCGGTGTCGCCGTTCGCGTGGGCCACCTCCGCGTCCGTCCGGTCGATGCCCCAGGGGACGCTCTCGCCGAGTGCCTCCATCTCCCCGTCACGCTCGACGTAGCGGACGTCGCCGCGGCGCCGGAGCCCCCGCGCCGCGTTCGGGTCGGCTTCGATGGTGAGCGTGTCGAACGCGAACTCGTGGACCACCGAGCTGGCACGGTTCCGGGCCGCCCGGGCGCCGCCGGGCCGGTCGTAGCCCACGTTGTAGCGCCGCCGGCCGTCGCCGTCCGCTGCGCTCGCGAGGTCAGTGGTCGCCGCCGCACCGGCACCGCCGAGTAGTCCGAGTGTTGCACGTCGAGAGATCGGGGGGTCACGTACCATACGTCACCGGAGTCCACCGAACGGATGCTCA
The DNA here is from genome assembly GCF_007421925.1 of Haloglomus irregulare. Lineage (GTDB taxonomy): Archaea > Halobacteriota > Halobacteria > Halobacteriales > Haloarculaceae > Haloglomus > Haloglomus irregulare. The sequence continues at coordinate 86,846 of NZ_QMDX01000012.1, read as the reverse complement.
GCGCTCTGCCGTGTATGGCCTGAGGTTTTTGTTCGGGCCCGCGAGGCGGGTATCTATCCACCCGGCCATCCATCACGGTCGCGGGGCCGGCGCCCCGGGGCGGTCATGGGGGTGTCTCGAGCCGGAACAGGTCCTCGACGGCGCAGTCGAAGTGGGCCGCGAGTTTCAGCGCCAGTTCGAGCGACGGATCGTACCGGCCCCGCTCGACGGCGTTGATGGTCTGCCGGGTGACGTCGACGGCCGCCGCGAGGTCGCCCTGGCTGAGCCCCTCGCGCTCCCGGTGTTCGCGGAGGTCCGACTCCATCACCGACGACGGACCCGTGCGAGGGCCACGAAGACCCCCCAGACGACGAACAGGCCGGCGATGAAGAGGGCCGCGTAGTAGAACCAGTCGGGCCAGGTCACGTGCCCCAGCGCGCGGGCCGCGACCATCGCGGGGAAGACGACTGCCGACGTCATCCCCACGGCGGCGACGGTGTGTCGGCCCGCCTCGTCGAGGACGGCGCGGTCCCGCTCGTCGAAGGTGGGGCGACCGCTCCGGCGGCCGATGGCGACGGCCGTGACCGCGCCGATGCCGAACGCGGCGACCCCGACGAGCGGGTAGCCGGCCGCGATGAGGGCGCCGTACAGCACGCTGCCGACGGCCCAGCAGGCCACGTACAGCGAGCGGGTCGATTCGAGCGGGGGGCGGAGAGCGGTATCGGTCATGGTGTAAAACTTCCTTTACAGTGTAACGTATACTTTACACCCATTTCAACCTTTCTCCCCCGGCGTCGCGCCGCCCGGATGCGGCTGGGAGTGGGCCGGCGCGGGATTTATTCGGGTCCGCTGCCCACATCATGTGTGAGCACCCGAACGAGTGCCCTTGACGCAGTCGTGTTCGGGGTCGACATCCAGAGCGGCGACGTGCGCGGCGAGTCGCCCTCCTACGCCGTCGTCGCGTTCGACGGGGAGAACGTCGACCGGGACGTGGTCTCCTACCGGAAACTGATGCGCCTCATCGACCGGGAGGAGCCCGCCATCGTCGCGACGGACAACACCTACGAGCTCGCGACGGACAAGGACGATCTGGTGCGGTTCCTCCGGGAGCTCCCCTCGGAGACGACGCTGGTGCAGGTGACGGGCGCCGAGCAGCCCGAGCCGCTCTCGCGGGTCGCGCGCCGGCACGGGGTGCCGTACGGGAAGAAGCCGATGAAGGAGGCCGAGGCCGCCGCCCGGCTGGCGGCGCGCAACGTCGGCCAGGCGGTTACCGCGTTCGCCGACCGCACGACCGTGAAGATCGCCCGAGGGCGCTCGACCGGCGGTGGCGGGGGCTGGTCCGAGGACCGCTTCACCCGCCGCATCCACGGCAGCGTGAAGACGAAGACCAGGGACGTGGAGCGCCAGCTTGACGAGGCCGGCCTCGACTACGACCAGGAGGTGACCGAGAAGTACGGCGGCTACTCACGGGCGCTGTTCCACGTCGAGGCGACGCCCGCGGAGCTCCCGGTCTCCCGGGAACGGGCCGGCGACACCCGCATCGAGATCGACCGCGAGCGCAAGGACGGCATCGAGTACGCGCCGCTGGTCCAGCGCCGCGACCACGTCCTCGTCGGTATCGACCCCGGGACGACGACCGCCGTCGCCGTGGTCGGCCTGGACGGCGAGGTACTGGAGACGCTGTCGACCCGCACGGCCGACACGGCCGACGTCATCGAGTGGATCATCGACCGCGGCCGGCCGGTCCTCGTGGCGGCGGACGTGACGCCGATGCCAGAGACCGTCGAGAAGATCCGCCGGTCGTTCGACGCCGCCGGCTGGGTTCCCGAGACGGACCTGCCGGTCGACAGCAAGCAGCACCGGACCCGCGAGGAGGCCTACGACAACGACCACGAGCGCGACGCGATGGCGGCCGCGCTTCACGCGTTCGACGGCCACGAGGACCAGTTCGAGCGCATCGCCCGGAAGATTCCCGCGGGCTTCGACCGCGGCGAGGTCACCAAGCGCGTCGTCGCCGACGAGGAGTCCGTCGAGGCCGTCATCACGGACCTGACGGACGACCCGGAGGGGGACGACGAGTCCACCAGCCACGACCCCCGGGAGCTGACCGCCGAGGAGAAGGAGATCAAGCGGCTGGAGGCACGCGTCGACCGGCTGGAGGACCACGTCGAGGAGCTCCGCGACACCGTCCAGCGCAAGGACGAGCGCATCGCGGAGTACGAGGAGGAGCTGAGCGAGGCCCGCCGCGAGGAGCGCCAGGAGGCGCGCGAGCGCCGCGAGGTCGCCCGCCTCCAGCGCGAGAACGACCGTCTCGAACGCGAACTCACGGAGGAGCGCGAGGCCGTCGACGAGCTGGAGGACAAGCTGGAGCGGCTGAAGGCGCTCTGGCGGCTCGACCACTCCGATTTCGCCGACGTGGCCGACGAGCAGTCCGGGCTGGTCCCCGTCAAGCCCGTCGAACAGTTCACCACGACCGCAATCGAGGACGCCCAGGAACGGTTCGGCCTCGCGGAGGACGACGTCATCCTCCTGCGCGACGCCTCCGGTGCCGGCCGGCGCACCGCCGAGCTGCTCGCCGAGGTCGAGCCCAGGGTCGTGCTCCGCCACGGCAACCTCTCCGAGCAGGCCGACCGGGTGCTGTTCGAGCACGAGATCCCCGAGGGCCCGGCCGACGGGGTGACGATACAGGAGGTGGACGAGCTCGCGGTGGCGCGCGAGCGCGAGATCGAGGCGGTCATCGAGGACTGGGAGCGCCGTGCGGACGACCGGCGGAGGGACCAGAACGCGGAGATGGTCGACCAGATCATCAGCGAGCACCGGGCCGACCGGCCCTCGGAGAGCGACTGACGGCCGCGCCGGTCACGGGTCGCGTCGTGGCAGTGTCGGTCCCGACGAGGGTTCGGTGCCGGACTCAGAGCATCCCGCCCATGCCCATCTCCTCCATCGCGGATTCGACGAGGCCGCGGGCGACCATCCCCATCCCGACGGCCACCAGCGCGACGCCGACGGCGGCGACCTTGTTCTCCCGGGCGACCACGAGCAGTCCCAGCACGAGCGCCAGCGCGCCCTTCCGTCCGACCTCGCCGAGTGACTCCTGCGCTTCCTCGATTTCCATGTCCGTCGGGTTTCGCCCGTGTGTGAAAAAGTCACGGAAACGCCTCGCCCGGGCCGCTCGCAGCCGCCGCCCGGCCAATGCCGGTGGATACATACCCCCGGCGGCCGCGGCCCCGATATGCGAGCCGCGGACCCCATCGACCACGAGACGTGGAGTGACGAGCAGGCGGCGACGACCGTGACCGTGGACGGCCACAGCGTCAGGATGGCGTACCGCGACGCCGGCCCGACCGACCGCGAGGAGCCCCGGGATACGCTCGTGTTCGTCCACGGCATCCCGACGTGGGGCTACCTCTGGCGGCGCGTGGCGCCCGCCTTCGAGGACGAGTTCCGCGTGGTCGTCCCGGATCTGGTCGGCTACGGCAACTCCTCGGCCCGTGAGGGGTTCGACCGCTCCATCCGCGCCCAGGAGCAGGCCCTCGACGGACTGCTCGCGGACCTGGGCGTGGAGTCGTTCAGCGTCGTCGCGCACGACATCGGCGGCGGGGCCGCGCTGCGACTCGCCGCCCACCAGCCCGGCCGCGTCGAGCGGTTCGTCGCCTCGAACCTCGTCTGCTACGACTCCTTCCCCGTCGAGTTCATCTCGAGCTTCGGCCTCCCCCGCACCGAGGGGATGGACCGCGAGGAGTTCGTCGGCAAGCTCGACTTCGCCTTCGCCGAGGGCGCCTACGGCGAGGCCGACCCCGGGTTCGTCGAGGGGATGAAGGCGCCGTGGCTCCGCGAGGACGGCCAGCGCGCCCTCGCCCGGGCGGCCGTCTCGACCAACACCAACCACACGATGGAGATCCCCTACGGGGACATCGAGGCCCAGCTCCTCTGCCTCTGGGCCGAGGACGACGTCATGCAGCCCGTCGAGTACGGCGAGCGGCTGGCCGACGACGTCGGCGGCGAGGTCGTTCGGCTCTCGGACGCCTACCACTGGGTGCCCGAGGACGCCGCCGCCGAGTACCGACGGGAACTGGCCGCGTTCCTCGGTGTCTGAGCCCGTGACGACCCGCCCCCCGGCTGTGTGTCCGAAAGAGGCAGGTACCCGCAATGTGAGGCCCTATACATGACAGGTGACGCCCCCGACTGGGAGTTCAAGCCCCGGGACGTGTACGTCCTCCGCGAGCTGTCGCGCGACCCACAGCTCTCCTCGCGGGACCTGGCCCGCATCCTGGAGGAGAAGTACGACATCGACGTCTCGCACGTCACGGTCAGCGAGTCCATCCGGGGGATGCGCGAGCACGGCGTCTTCCGCGAGGCCGTCATCCCCAACGAGGAGTACTTCATTTTCGGGCTGTTCGAGTTCAAGCTCAACCCGGAGAACTTCGACGACGGCTGGCGCGACGCCATGGAGTACATCCGCGACTCGCCGAACACGCTGTTCTACTTCCTCTCCGACGGGGAGTACCAGTGGAAGTCGGTGATGATGTTCGCCTCCCGGCAGGCCGAGTCCAAGTGGATCCACGAGTTCTACAAGACGCACGGGCCCGTCGTCGAGAACATCCGCAACTCCGTCATCCACAACGTGCTGAAGTTCCGAACGGACCCGGAGATCCTCGCGAGCCTGGACGAGAACAACCCCCGCGAGTAGCGCCGGCCTCAGCCGTCGAGGGACTTCTCGAACTCGTACTCGGCCGTCGTCTCGCCGCCGACCGCCGCCTCGACCTCGCGGGTCCGCTCGAACCCCCGCGATTCGAGGAAGCCGACGGCGACAGCGTTGTCCGCGAGCGCCGAGCAGACCATCCGCTCGGCACCGCGGTCGGCCGCCCACGCCTCGAGCGCCGCCAGCAGCTCGCTCCCGACCCCCTCGCCCCACCGGTCGGGGTCGACGTACAGCGTGAACAGCTCGACCTCGTCGGCCCACTCGCGCGCCGCGCTGGCGAAGCCGACGACCGTCTCGCCGTCCCCCGGGCTCTCACCGCCGGCCTCCGTCTCCACGGCAACGAGGAACCGGAAGTCCGGCTGGTCGGCCGCCTCGGCGGCGACCTCGCCGAGGAACGCCTCGTCGTAGAGGTCCGCCAGCGCGGTCCGGACGGCCTCGGCCGACAGCGCGGCCGAGCAGGCCGCCCACCACGCGTCCGCAGCGACCGCGGCGACGGCATCCGCGTCGTCGGGCGTGGCCTCGCGGAGCCTCACGACGGGTCGGCCCTCTCGTCCGCGACGTCCGCCTCGGAGCCGGGGACGGCGGGGGCGTCCTCCGGTGCCTCGTCGCCGTCGCGGGCACGGGTGACGTCGTCGAAGAGCGCATCGGCGTCGGTGTCGGCGCCGGTCCGGGCGAAGAAGTTCGCCACGTTCCGGCAGTCCCGCTCTAAGAACTCGGTGGCGTGGGGGTGATGCACCGTGACCGCCTGGCCGAGGTCCAGCAGCGCCAGTTCCCCCTCGTGGACGACGATGTTGTACTCCGAGAGGTCCCCGTGGACGAGGCCGGCGTCGTAGAGCCGACGGGTGTACTCCCGGACCACCTCGTAGGCGGTCTCCGGGTTCTCCACGTCCACCTCGTTGAGGCGGTGGGCCCGCCGGCCGTCGGTGCCGAGGAACTCCATCACGAGGACGTTCCGCTGCACGGCGACCGGCTCGGGGACCCGGACCCCGGCCGCGATGGCGCGCTTGAGGTTGGCGTACTCCTTCTTCGTCCACGCGGTGACGACCTTCTTCTTGTCCGAGCCGATGCCCTCGAAGCGGGGGTCGCCCTCGAGATAGTCACGCATCGAGCGGAAGTCGGAGGCGTTGATGCGGTAGATCTTCACCGCGACCTCGGTGTCCGGGGCGGCCGCGAGGTAGACGTTGGCCTCCTTCCCGGTCGAGAGCGGGCCGCCGAACGCGTCGATGTAGCCGTCTTGGACGAGTTTGTACAGCGCGCCCAGGGTGGCATCGTCGAACACCGACGCCTCAACCTTGAACTGGTCGGCGTCCTTGATGCGCTTGCGGAACTCGAGGAACTCGCGGTCGCGCCGCCGGGCGATGCGGTCGGCCTCGGTGTCCGAGACATCCAGTTCCTCCCACTCGTCGCCGAACCCGTCGGACTCGGCCGGTTCGAGCAGCTCACCGGTGACGTCTCGGTCCGACATCAGGCCGAGATATGCCCCTCTTCCCGGAGCTGGTCGGCGTCCTGCTTCTCGTACCGCCAGGTGATGTCACCCTTCTCGTCCTGCCAGTCCCACGGCTCGACGAGGACCACGTCGTCCTCGCGGATCCAGATGCGCTTCTGCATCCGGCCCGGGATGCGGGCTGTCCGCTCCGTGCCGTCCATACACCTGACCGTGACCCGATTCGCGCCGAGCATCTCCGTGACGACCGCGAACACCTCGTCCTCGTCCGGCATGCGGAGGTTCTTCCGGCCGCCGTCGTCATCGCTCATACCCTCCGGTTCGGCGCCCCGGCGTTTAACTTTCCTGCATAATCGCGACCCCTCCCGCCGCGGAGCGCGGGGACGCGCCACGACCCCCAGCCCTGCCACGCCGCCGACCCAGGTAAAACCCCGCCTGCCAACAGGTGCCAATCATTTATTATGACGTATGTCGTCTGCCGTGCACGCAATGAGAGCCGTAGTATTCCAGGGACCGGAGGAGCCGATGGAGGTCGAGGAGGTCGACCGGCCGGACTGCCCCCCGGACGGCGTCGTCATCGAGACGGAGGCCTGTGGGGTCTGCCGCTCGGACTGGCACGCCTGGCAGGGGGACTGGTCGTGGATCGGGATGATGATGACCGAGGGACTCGTGTTCGGCCACGAACCCGTCGGCGTCGTGGCCGAGACCGGTGACGAGGTCGAGAACTTCCGCGAGGGGGACCGCGTCACCAACCCGTTCAATCTCGCCGACGGCTCCTGCGTCCACTGCAAGGAGGGCCACCAGAACCGCTGTGAGCGCTCCATCCCGATGGGGTTCGTCAACTTCTCCACCGGCGCCTTCGCCGAGGAGTACCCCGTCCGGGCGGCCGACACCAACCTCATCAAACTGCCCGAGGGCGTCGACTCCGTCGACGTCGCCGGGCTGGGCTGCCGCTTCGCGACCGCCTTCCACGGCGTCGCCCACCGCGTCGACGTCGACCCCGGCGACTGGGTCGCCGTCCACGGCTGCGGCGGCGTCGGCCTTTCGGCGGTCCACACCGCCGACGCGCTCGGCGCGAACGTCATCGGCGTCGACCTCAACCAGGAAGCCCTCGACAAGGCCGAGGAACTCGGTGCCGACGAGACGATCAAGGTCGACGACGTGCAGGACGTCCCGCAGGCGGTCAAGAAGAAGACACCCAAGAGCCGCGGCGCCGAGGTCTCCGTCGACGCGCTGGGTATCGCCCAGACCTGCCGCAACTCCGTCAACTCGCTCGGGAAGGGCGGCCAGCACCTCCAGATCGGCCTCACCACCTCCGAGGAGGAGGGCGAGGTCTCCATCCCCGTCGACAACATCGTCACCGACGAACGCGAGTTCATCGGCTCCTACGGGATGCCCGCCCACGAGTACGACGAGATCTTCCGGATGATGGACCACGGCAAGATCGACCCCGGCGCCATCGTCTCCGAGACCATCTCGCTGGAGGAGGTGCCCGGCACCATCGCCTCCATGGGCGACTACGACACGGTCGGGATCCCGGTGTGTAACTCGTTCTGAAGAAGCTTCTTTCGGCCCCGGACCTCCCCGCGGCGCCCTGGGCGCCGCCGTCGGAACCGGTCGGCGGCCTCGCCGTCAGCCAGTCGGCCGCCGGCGGAGCCGGCAGTCCACTCGGCGCGGAAACGCCTCAAAAGCTCGCTCCGCTCGCGCGGAGCGTAGACGTGTACTGTGCGACCCCCCTCGCAGCGTTCGGATTGTCGGGATACTATGCGGATTCCCGGGTAATACGAACGGGTAGTGAACAGTGGGCGGCTCGGGTGAGTTATCGGAACGCCCGGCGTCTACGAATGCTTCGCGGCGAGGACCTCGATCTCCTCGATCTCCGGGTCCTCGACGAGCAGGTCGTCGGCGCGCTCCATCAGTTGTGTCGCGATCTCGTCGTTGAGGTGCTTCTCCGGGCCGTCCTCGTCGGCGAAGGTGTCGAAGATGCCGAACGTGGTCTCGTCGAGGCGGAGTGCGAACCACGTCGTCGTGTACGCCTCCTCCTCGGCGAGCGGGAGTGCGGACTCGAGGAACTCGGCGACCTCGTCGACCTTCTCGGGCTTCGCTTGCAGCGTCGCCTGCAGCGCGTGATTGGACTCGGGCATCGCTCGTATCGACGGGCGACAGCCGGATAAAATCCGCGCGCGAGCGAACCTGCTCCGCCGGTTCCGGCAGGGTCGCCGCCGAGGGCAGCGCGTTCCCTCGGGTGCCCGACACGGCCCACCTTCCGGTACGGCGGGGCCGACCGTGGACGTTCCCGGACCGGACTCACGGTTCGACCGTGCGACCCGCTCTAGTCGACGAGTCCGACCTCGTGGACGTGCCGTTCCAGTTCCGCCGCCGATTCGAAGGTCCGCTCACAGGCTTCGCAGACGTTGTCGTCGCGTCCCGTACTATCGTCCATGCGCCGGCTTGTCTGTCAATCGTTATCAAGCCCTCGCTCGCGGCACGCCGGTACCGGTCACTCGAGCGCCGCGGCCCCTTCCCGAACGAGTCCGTCGAGGAGTTCGGGTGTCGTCGGATGGTAGGCCCGGTCCGGGATCTCCCGGACGTCCAGTTCCATCTCGACGGCCAACTGCATCGTCTTGGCCATCGCGTCGGCGTGGTAATGCAGGCCCTGATAGCCGAGGACGGTTCCGTCGGTCCCGACGACGAGGCGGGCCAGTCCCTCGGGGACGTTCTTCGTCCTGAACACGCCGTCGCTGGCGGCCTCGCGCGTGGCGACGACGTGGTCCAGCCCCGCGTCATCGGCCGTCGTCGCGGAGTGGCCGACGCGGGCGAAGGGGAGGACGCCGAGCCCGGAGAAGGCGACGTGATGGTGGACGTTCTCGTACTCGCGAAGCGACTCGCCGTCGCGGTGGCGCCTGATGTTCTCGGCGGTGTGGAAGCCTTGCTCCTTCGCGACGTGGAGGATCGGCTCCTTGCCGTTGGCGTCGCCGGCGACGAACACCCGGGGGTCGTCCCGCGCCTGCATCGTATCCTCGACCCAGCCGGGCCCGGGGTCGAGTGCCGTCTCCTCGAGCCCCAACCGGCCGAGGGTCGGGCGGCGGCCGGTGAACGCGAACAGCTGGTCGGCCTCGATGACCTCCCGGGTCCCGTCCGCATCGACGTACAGCCGGACGCCGCCGTCCTCGGTCGGTTCGACCCGCTTCTCGTGTGTGTGTGTTCGTATATCGATGCCGAACGCGTCCCGGTAGTACTCCATCACGGCGTCCCCGAAGGGAGCGTCCGCCTCGTCCAGCGGGCGGGCGTCGTGTTCGATGACCGTGAGGTCCATCCCGGCGGCCTCGCTGAGATACGGTGCGAGTTCCATCCCGACGTAGCCAAAGCCCATCACGACACCCGAACCGCCGAACGCGGTCGCGTCCAGCACGTCGGCACTCGTCTCCACCGGTACCTCGTCGATGCCCGGCAGGTCGGGGACGTTGACCGACGACCCGGTGGCAACGACGACGTAATCCGGGTCGAGCGTCCGGTCGCCGACGGCCAGTCGACGGTCGTCGAGGAACCGGGCCGTCTCCTGAATGAACTCGACGTTCTCCCGCTTCGCGAGCCGCTCGACGGCCGCCCGACGGTGGGAGGCGAAGCTCTCGGTGTGCTCGTTCTTTCGCTCGACGGTGGCCTCGAGGTCGACGTCCGGAAGCGGTCCCGAGAGCCGGTCGTCGTGACGAGCGGCGAACCGATGCTCCGCGGCCGACAGGACCTCCTTCGAGGGCATACAACCGCGGAGGATGCAGAGCCCGCCGCCCGGCTGCCCGTCATCCACGAGCGTCACCCGTACGTCGGAGTCACCGGCCAACCGGTCGGCTACCGCAACGCCGGCACTCCCGTACGCGCCGACGATCGCGACGTGTATGCGCATACGAAATTACCGTGCGGAAGCCGAATAACGGTTCGGGGAGCCTGCGTCCCCGCCGCGGAGGCCCCGTCCCGCTCACTCCAGTGACTCGGCGTACCTGTGGTCAGCGTCCGTCGCCTCTGGCGTTCCGTCGTCCAACGTGATCCGCCAGCCGTGTAGCGCCGCCGGGTCCTCCAGCGCGTTCGTCAGGACCGTCCGGACGTCCAGCACGTCGACGCCGTAGTAGTCACGCGGGACGCCCTGGAAGTACTGGAGGGCGGTGCGGAACAGCGAGCGCATCCCGTCGTCATCGTCGAAGTCGAAGTGCTTGTACGCGCCGGCGGCGACCTGGACCATCCCGTGCAGGAACTTGCTCTCGACTGACCCACGGCCGTAGTTATACCACTCGTCCTCGAAGCAGTCGTGCGACTCGTGGAACTCGCCGGCGTTGTAGAGGCGGACGCCGTGGACGGTCGCGCGGCGGAGGGTGCCGTGCTCCCAGCCGTTCGAGGCACCGCGGGTCGCCGACCAACCCGCAGGGTCGCCCCGTGGCGGCGGCCCGACGCTCGTATCGCGGGTGTGGTCGTCCATACCCCGGTTTCCGGCGCGACCGACGTAACGCCGTCGGTGGCCGCGGCCGACGACCGCTTGAGTCCCCCGCGTCAGCAGTGGGGCATCGCCGCCCGCTCACGCTCCGGTTCGGCTTGCGACTGCACTCCGGACGCCGGCCGATATCGCCTCCGGGTGTCGTCGCGACCCCGCCGTGCCCGTCTATGTCCTCCGGCCGATCGGTCCCGACTCGGGTGGCCGAAGCTTCTTGCCGTGGGCCGTGCAACCACGGCGCATGGACGTCGATGCGGCGACCGATACGGTCGAGTGCGAGCGGTGTGGGGACGCGGTCGAGGTCGGGGTCCCAGGGGGCGAGCGGTGCCCCGACTGTGGAGCCTACTACTGCCGCATCTGCGTCGACGACCTGGCGAGCCAGCAACTGCTCGACGAGCCGGAGTGCCCGGGCTGCGAGGTCCGCCTCGTCGCCTGAGACCGTCCGCCCGCGACTCAGAGGTCCGTCGCGATGTCGCGGAGCCGGTTGACGCGCTCGGAGCGGTCCTGCAGGTCCTCGGGGTCACAGGCCTCGGACAGCCGCGTCGACCGGACCAGCTCGCGAAGCGGCTTCAGGGACCGGCTCGGCACCTCCACGGCCTCGAGATACGAGGCCAACCGCTCGAGGTCGGTGGTCGTGGGCTCCCGGCCGCCGTCGGCACCGCCCAGGCGCCATGAGAGGTCCCGCTCGCCGTTGCCGTCGCGCTCGCCGAGCGTCGCGCCGCCCGCCAGCACGAACGCCCGCGCCAGCAGGAAGGGAACGACCTCCGGCGGCTCGTACTCGAGGTCGTCGACGAGCAGCGACACGACCCGGTCCGAGAGCTCCAGCCGCCGGCGACCGCTCCCGACCGCGATGTCCAGCCGGAGGTCGTCGCGGTTCTCGGGCTCCGGGTCCCGGTAGAGGTGTGGCGGCTTCGTCATACCACCAGTACGGGCGGGGCCCGCTTCAGCGGTGCGGTCGGGTCCGCCCCGTCCGGTCCACAACCGTTTTGACCGACAGCGCCGGACTCAAAGGTGCGCGCGGGGGTAGCCAAGCCTGGAAACGGCGGCGGACTCAAGATCCGCTCCTGTAGAGGTCCACGGGTTCGAATCCCGTCCCCCGCACGTCCAACGTGCGGAAGACCGTCTCGGAGCGGTCTTCCCCCGCATCATCCTGACGAGGCCACCCGATTAGTTCCGGAAACGGCGGCGGACTCGAGATCAGCTCCTGTAGAGGTCTCGTGAGTGTCGCCGGAGGCGACCGAACGAGACCTCGGAAGTCGCAGCCCGCACAGGGAGCGGAGCGACCGAGCAGGAACGTCTTCCGGTGGTCCACGGGTTCGAATCCCGTCCCCCGCACGTCCAACGTGCGGAAGACCGTCTCGGAGCGGTCTGCCCCCGCATCAGCTCCAGTCGACCGGCAGCGCCGCAGCCGGCGGCCAGAAGCGCCATACTCCGTGCTCGTCAGGGGTGGGTATGCGACGCGCGCCGGCCGTGACGCTCGTCCTGCTGCTCCTCGCGGCAACCGCCGTCGGCCCGGCGACGGCGGCCGCAGTACCCGCGGACGACGGGGTCGCCGTGACCTCGCCCAGCGATGCGACCGACCACACCACGCGTGAGGGTTCGACGGCGCCCGCGCCCGACGGTGTCGTCCATCACGAACTCACCCGCGCCGACCCCGGGCGGGTCCGGGTCGCGCTCGAGGTCGGCGTGACGACGGCGACGACGGCGTTCCGCGTCACGCTGCCGGCGGCGGTCGAGGTGACCGGGACGGACGGGTTCGACCGGGCCGAGGGGACGACGTACGAGTGGGACGGGCGAACGGCGGCGCCGGGGCTGACGTATCGCGCCCCGGTCAACCGGACGGTCGGGAACAGCGTCCGCTTCGCGGCGACCGACGACTGGGCGCTGGTCGACATGACCGACGTCGATACGGCGTTCTCGTGGCGGAGCCGCGGGGGGACGAGCTACGAGCGGCGGTTCGCCGTCCCGAACGGCTACGCCGGGGCGGCGATGGCGTACCTCGGCGACTACCGGGTCGCGAACGCGTCGGCCGCGGGCCAGCGGTTCACCGTCGTCCACCCGACCGTCGTCGGGACACCGGTCGAGCCGGCCACCTACGCGGGGACGCTCGCCGGGGTTGCCGAGGGGCTCTCCGTGGGCGCGCGGGACCCTGCCGTGACGGCGTTCATCGCGCCGCCGCCCGTGGGCGCGAACGGCGGCGAGGGCGGCGTTGGCGGGCTGGCGACGGGCGCCGACCTCTGGGTCGCAGCCGACGAGGCGACCCGGAGCGACGCCGACGGGGTCCGGGTGAACGAACCCATCTTCGTCCACGAGTACGTCCACACCCGACAGAACTACACGCTGGCCGCGGACACGACCTGGTTCACGGAGGCCAGCGCGTTCTACTACATGTCGCTGGCGCCGTACCAGCGGGGCACTATCCCCCGCGAGCGGTTCGGGGAGCGGTTCCGGGTGGCGGAGTCGTTCCGCGACGCGACGCTGACGGGGACGACGGACGCGCAGTACCGGGTCCGGGCGACGAAGGGGCCGCGGACGCTGGCGGCGCTCGACCGCCGCATCCGGGCCTCGACGAACGGGTCGCGGACGCTCCAGGACGTCTTCCGGCGGATGAACGAGGCCGAGGGGAACGTCACGTACGCGGTCTTCCGGTCGATGGTCGCGGCGACGGCGGGGGAGTCCCACGACGCCTGGCTGGACCGGCACGTCGCCGGGGTCGAACTCGCACAGGGGCCGGTCCCCGACGCCTACCCCGCGCCGGGCACGACCGCCGGCCCGGCGGCGGCCGAATGGCGCCGTGGCGACGAGTGGGTGCCGCTCGCGACGACGCCGCTCCCGGCCGGGATTCCGGTGGCGGTCCGCCACCCCGAGGTCGGGGTGGTGGTCCGGCCCGCAGGGGCGACGACGGCCGTGAGCGGCCCCGGCGGCGACCCGGCGACGGTCCGCCTGCCAGCCGGGGAGGCCACACTCCGCGTCGAGACGTTCTACGGCCGCAACGGGACCACGGTGATGGTCCCGACGAGCGACGACGTGGACGGCGACGGGGTGACCAACGCCGACGAGTCGGCCCAGGGGAGTGACCCGTACGACGCCGACAGTTCGACGGCGACGCCCGAGTCCGGCCGCCTCGACGGCGGGGGTAACGGGACGGAGGGCGCCGCGTTCGAGGACGGTCCCGGGTTCGGCGTGACGGGGGCGCTGGTCGCGGGTGCGGTGCTGGTCGGCTGGCTGGTAGTCCGGCGACGTCACGGGTGACCCTCGCCGTGAGGTCGGGCAGAACCGCTCACAGCCCCGAGAGCGTCCGGAACGCGCGGACGAGATAGAAGACGCCGAAGCCGGCCAGCACGACCGCGCTGATGCCGGCGACCGCCGGAGCGAGGCGGTCCATCCGCCGCCGAGCGCCCACCAGTGCGGCCGGGAACCCGGTGATCCAGACGCCGATGCCCGCGAAGAGCCCCACGAGCAGCGCCGGCGACCCGGTCTCGACGACCAGCAGTCCGGCCAGCCCCGCCGAGAGCGGTTCGAGCGCGTCGAGGGTCCCCGGTTCGAGGAGGCCCACGCCGACCGTGAGCCAGAAGACGATCTGGTAGGGGTTGGTGAGCGCGAGGACGAACGCCTTGCGGAACCCGCGGCTCGACTCGTCGAGGGCGGCCTCGACGTCGGTGAACTGCTCGCGGGCGCCGTCGACGGCCCCGTAGGCGAAGTAGAGCATCAGTATCCCGCCGACCCCGACCATCAGGCCGGTCACGAGCGCCGAGCGCCGGACGAACGCCACGGCGCCGACGACCGCGAGGACGAGGAAGCAGGCGTCGGCGGTCGCGGCCCCCAGGCCGGCCCGGAAGCCCGCACCCCACCCCCGGAGCACCGACTCCTCGGCGATGACCGCGTTCATCGGCCCGGGCGGCGCCGCCAGCGCCAGGCCGAAGGCGATGCCGGCGACCAGCGAGACGAACGTCGACACGCCGCCGGCTATCGGCGGCAACAGGATAACGGTTGTGTGGTGAGAACCCGTTACACAGTGCGTACCGGGGCGATACCGGGCCTATCCGTTCGATTGGCTCCGTAGCGGCGCCTCCGCGGAGTTACCGACGCGATTACGGAGTTACCTCGGTGCCGTCCCAGACGAGCTGCCCCTCGACGGAGAGTTTCTCCAGGTGGGCGACGACGGTCGCCTCGGCGAGGTCGCGGACCCCGGAGAGGTCCTTCTCGTAGGCGGCGTCGGTGACCTCGCTCGGGGTGCGGGCGCCGTCCCGGACCGCAGCGAGGACGCGCTCCTCGCGGTCCCGGCGGTGGGCGATGAGACGGGCGCACGTCTCCCGCGTGTCGTCGATGACGGGGCCGTGCGAGGGGTAGAGCGTTTCGGGGTCCCTGGCCCAGAGCCGACGGAGCGAGGCGACGTAGGCGCGCATGTCCCCCTCCGGTGAGCCGACGACGACGCTCCCGGCCGCCACCGCGAGGTCGCCGACGAGGTACGCCGTCGCGTCGTCCTCCGGGAACCGGAAGCCGACGTGTTCGGGCGCGTGCCCCGGCAGGTCCACGACGTGAACCGGCCCGTCGCCGGTGGGGATGGTCGTGCCGTCGACGAACGTCCGGTCTGGCGTGATACCGGTCGCGGCCTCGAAGGCGTCCCCACGACCGTACCGGGCCCAGACGGTCGCATCATGGGCACGCGCGTACGAGGCGACGGCGGCGACGTGGTCCGGGTGGTGGTGGGTAACGGCGACGTGGGCGACGGAGCGGTCGGCGAGCGCGGCGTCCAGGTCCTCGCGTTCGGCGGCGGGGTCGACGAGGAGGGCGTCGTCGTCCCCGAGCAGGTAGGCGGCCGTCCGGCCGGTCGGGGCGCGGGTGGTCACCTCCAGCGGGACGCGGGTGGGGTTCATACCCGGAGGTGCGGCGTGGAGGGCAAAAGCGTGGGCGGTTGCGGCGACGGGTTACTCCGTGAGGTAGTAGACCTGCTTGCGGGCGTCGTGGAAGGAGTAGCGCGACCCGACGAGCTCCTCCTCCTCCAGCCGGTTCAGGGCGTACCGGACGGTCCGGTCGGGGAGGAGCGACTCCTCGGCGAGCTGGCCCTGCGAGAGCGGGGAGGCCCCCTCGAGCACCTTGGCGACGAGCTTCGCGCTCGGTGGGAGTTCGCGCAGCTGTTCGCGGAACTCGGGGTTCGTCAGGGGTGACTCGGCTGCGGCCTCCTCCGGGGTCGTGCTCATGACCCACAGTCGCCGGGAACCATCCGTAAAACCTCGCTATATGTGTGACAAAACAATTGGTACACTGCTATGTGATTAAGGGTCGTTATACAAACGCGGGTGACAGAAGTTGCCGGAACCGATAGGACCCCGCTCCGGCCCACAGCCGGGGCCCGCTCGCACAGCAGCGGCGGTCATGCAGATCGGATCGGCGGCACGTAGTTCGCCCCTGACACGTTCGGCGTGCCACCGCGGGCTCCGTCCGTGGGGACGCGGTCGGGGGAACGGTTTTGCGCTACGGTGCCCTCCGTCCGGTATGCTCGAACTGGAGCACGGGTTCCGGGTCGTCGACGTCGGGGCGATGCTGGTCGACGAACGAAAGGCCTCCCGGGGCCGCGCCGTCGCGCCGGACCGGCTGGAGCGGGAGCTCCGGCAGGCCGGCGTCGTCCGGGCCGTCGTCACGCCGCCCGCCCGTGCCGACGACGGGGGCTACCTGACGGCCAACAACGCCGTCGCGCGGCGGTCGGTCGACCGCCCGTTCGTCCCGTTCGCGCGGCTCTCCGGCCCCCGGCCGCCCGACCCCTCGGCCCCGGACCGGCCGCGGACGGGCGACCACCCCGGTCCGGATTCGGTGGCACAGTACGGCTACGACGACCGGTTCCACGGGTTCGCGCTCGACCCCACCCGCGACGGGCTCCCGACGGAGGCGACGCTCGGCGCCCTCGCTGAGGTCGGCCTGCCGACGCTGGTGACCGGCGGCCGGTCGTTCCCACCCTCCCGGGTCGCTGACCTCTGTGACCGCGGCTTCCCCGTCGTCCTCGGCGGTGTGGGCGGGGACCCGGGGACGCGCGAGCTGTTCGCCACGGCGGTCGACCTGCTGGATGACTACGACGACCTCTACCTCGACACCGGGACGGTGCGCTCGCGCGCGCTGCTCGAACGCGCCCTCCGCGAGCATCCCGACCGAGTGCTGTTCGCCAGCCGCGCCGGCGAGGCCCACCCGAACGTGGCGCTGATGACGCTGCTGACCTGCTCGGTCCCCCAGGACGCGATGAAGCGCGCGCTCGACGACAACCCCTCGCGCGTGGTGTCGGCGCTGGCCGCCTGACTCCCTGACCCCCGCCCGACCCGCGGCGAACGCGACGGCCGGTGGTCGCGGGTCAGTCCCCGGCGGCGGCGCCGGACTCGGCCGGCGCTTCCGGCGCGCTCGTCCCCTCGGCGAACGCGTCGCGGTGGGTCCAGACGAAGTAGACGTACGGCGTCTTGGCCACCACGTCCATGTACACGATGACCATGTTCGCCGCGTCCGCGGTGACCGCGCCGATACCCGCCGGGCTGAACAGCTAGATCACGGGGTAGGCCAGCCACAGCAGTCCGACGTGGGTCTGGAGCAGCCAGAACAGCTCCCGGCGCCCTGGCCGTTCGGCCGCGTGTCTGGGGTACACCAGATAGAGCACCCCGAAGACGCCGAGCTGGACGAGCGAGGAGAGCCCGAACAGCCCCCATTTCGCGAGCCCGGTGGTGACCGTCGCCGCGGCGCCGACGACGATGACGGCGGCGATCCCGCCGGCAGCCGCGGCGATCCAGCGCCGGGGCGCGCCCGCCACGTAGCCGACGTAGCCGATCATGATCGGGGTCGTGAGCAACCAGTCGACGTACCGCGGCACGACGATGGTTTCCGACCCGATCGTCACCGTGCCGATGCCGAGTGCCATGACGACGTAGGCGACGGCGGCGACACCCGGAATGAGGACGAGCGGCCGGACGCGGCCGGCGTCGGCGATCTCCGAATCCCCGGTGACGAGTCGGAGTGCTATCGCGACCCCGACGACCAGCGAGACGGCGCCGAACACGAAGGTCATCGCGGCCGCGGTCATGGGTCCTCACCCCCGTCGGCGATGGCGGCAGAGCCGCCCGGTTCGGCGACCGGCTCCTCCGCCCCGGTGTCGAACCGCTCCAGCCGCGCGGTCAACTCCCGGGCGCTGGCCTCGAAGCCGTCGACCGCGTCGCCGATGCCGTCTACGTGTGCCTGCTGCCGGCTGACGTTGTCGGCGACGTCCTCCGCGGAGGCCTCGGCCTCCCGGCTGAGCGTCACCGTCTCCTCGACCGCCGTCGCCGTCGCCTGGACGGTTTCGGCCTGCGTGGCGGTCGCGTTCTGGATCTCCGCGATTCCGTCGTCGATCCCGTCGACGGCGTCGGCGATCCGCTCGATCTCGCTCAACCCCGACTCCACCGTCTCCGTGCCGGCGACGGCTCGCTCTCGCGTGCTGCGGATGGAGTCCGCCGCCTCCGCCGTCTCCGACTGCACCTCCGCCACCATCGCGGCGACCTCCTCGGCGCGCTCTCTGGTCTCCTCTGCGAGCTGTTTCACCTCGTCGGCCACGACCGCGAACCCGTCGCCGGCGGTGGCGTCGGCCGACCCCTCCCCCGCACGAGCCGCCTCGATGGAGGCGTTCAGCGCCAGGATGTTCGTCTGGTCCGCGATGTCGCCGATGATGTCGACGATCTCAGTGATCTCGTCGGCGCTCTCCGACAGCGACTCCACCTGGGTGACCGCGTCCTGTATCTCCTCCTGTATCCCTTCCATCTCGTCGATCGCCTCGGTGGCGGCCTCGCGCGCCCCGTCGCTGGCGGCGGTCGCCCCCGCGCTCCGGTCGGCCAGCCCGTCGACCGTCGCGGCGACCTCCTCGGCGGTGGCCGACAGCTCGTTGATATCGCTCTCGACGGTCTCCAGGCGGGTCCGCTGTGACTGCGTCCGGTCGGTGATCTCGTCGGTGAGGCCGGTGGCCGCCTCGACGGTCTCGGCGATCGATGCCCCGTCCGTTCGGACCTCGTCGATCTCCGTCCGAACCGTCGAGGCGAAGCTGTCCACCTCCTCGAGTGCCGCCGCCAGGTCGGCCATGGTGGCGTTGAACTCCCGGCCGATCGTCGCCATCGCCTCGTACTCCGTCGCCACGTCCACTCGGCTCGTGAGGTCGCCGTCCGCCGCCGCCTGCATCGTCTCCGCGTACCGTTCGGCGATGGCCCGATAGGCGTCCGCCTGCTCGGTCGCCGTCCGGGTCGCCCCCTCGGCGCGCTCCTGAGCCCGCTCCAGCTCCGCGATCTTCTCCGACATCGACCGGCGCATCGCCTCGACCGCCTCGTACGCCTGACCGATCTCGTCGTCGCGGGGGGAGGTGACCCGCCGGTCGAGTTCGCCGTTCGCGACCCGCCTGGTCTGCCGCTCCAGTCCCTTCGCGGCGGCCAGCGTCCCGGTTCCGACCACCGAGCCGAGCGCCAGCAGCCCCGTCACTCCGGCGAGGACGGTCGCCAGCGCGCTATCCGTAGTCACTCCGACGACCGTGATGAACGCGCCGGTCATCACGTACCCGAAGAGCAGTTTCACCGCGTATCGGTCCCTGAACGCGGACAACATGGGAACGGGTTGGCACAACGTGCACAAGGGACCGGGCAGCGTATCAGGGACTGTAATCGGCTGGGGGTATAACAGCGCTCCCCGGTGACGGCCGGGATCCGCCCGGTCAGCGGCGGTCGAACACCGTGACCGCACGGTCCGTTCGCGCCGAGAGGCCGTTGGGGTTCCGGCGCGAACTCCGGTCCCGGTATCGCGTCCGCAGCCCGTCGACGAGCCCACGACCGGTGCCCAGGGAGACGTCCCGGCCGTTCCCGAGCCAGGCCGACGGGCGGCCCTCCCCGCTGACGACCTCGCGGAAGGTGGTCCAGGCGTCACTGACGGCGTGCCGAGCGACCCGGTAGCCGACCGTCGGCCGGGGACCGTAGTTCTTCACCAGCCGGTAGGCCAGCGACCGGTAGCGCCAGGCCCAGTCGGTCTCCCGGCCGCCGTCGGGCCGGGGCGTCGCGGCTCGGTCCGGGTCGTACCGGACGGACATCGCGGGCCGCCAGTCGACGCCGAAGCCGGTTCCCGCGAGGCGGTGGGCTGCGTCCCGGGCGCCCCCGACCTCCAGGTACTCGTCGAACCCGTCGAGTTCGTTGAGCGCTCGCTGGGTGAACGCCACGTTCAGCGGGTTCACGTAGGTTATCGACCGGCCGCCGACGCGGCGGGTCTCGACCTCCTCGGTGGCCAGGCCGGCCCGGAGCTCCCGGTTCGTCGGCCCGGTGATGGCCCCCAGCGGCCGGTCGTCGTCCGTCCCCCCCTCGGTGGCCTTCGGGTCCGTCCCCGCCGCGCCGAGGTCGTCGGGGTCGGCCCCACGCAGGGTGTCGAGCCAGCTCTCCTCCACGACCAGCTCGTCGCCGAGGAAGGCGATGATATCGCCACTGGCGCGCGCGGCGCCGGCGTTGCGCGCCACGTTCACGTTCCGCGCGTCGAGTTCGACGAGGACATCGACGTCGTCCCGGTCGCGGACCATCCCGCTGGTGCCGTCGGCGGAGGGCCCGTTAGCGACGACGACCTCGACGTCCGGCGCCCGTTCGGTGAGAGCGTCCAGACAGGTCGCCAGTCGTTCCCGACCGTTCAGTGTCGGGATGACGACCGAGAGATGCATACCAATCACGTGCGCTCCATAGGTGCAAAAACCCCGCGGGTCGGCTGCCGGCCGGCGTGGCGTTTCCACGCAGGCGGGCTGAAACGCGTGTTCCTCAGCCGCCGGCTCCCCCCGACTCAGTCCCGGCCGATGACGACGGCCTCGCGGATGTCGAGCGCCGTCTCGAACTCGTCCTCGCGGTCGGTGTTCCGGCCCACGCGCCGGAGCTGCTCCGTGTGGACCCGCTCGACGGCGTCGCGCTCGCGCTCCCCGAGCCCGAGCTGGCGCCCGAGCTCGGCCCAGTGGTCGGCCTCGACGAAGAAGCCCAGCCGGTCCGGGTCCTCGAACGCGACCTCGTACTCGCGGCGGTACTCCGGGAGGCGGTCGCCCAGGGACGACTGGACGACCTCGACGAGGTCCGGCAGCCGCTGGGGGCCCACGCTGGCCTTCGCCGCCGCCAGCAGCAGGACCTGGCCGTCGATGTGGTCCCCGCCCATCAGCCCCCGGCGCGCATCGCCTTCCGGCCGAACTTCTCCATCAGCGGTTCCAGCGTCTCCGGCGGCCCCTCGAAGACGAGCGTCACCTCGGTCAACTGCATCGACCCCGCGACGTCGACCTTCTCCGCGCTCGTCTCGGTCCGCCAGTCCGGCCCCTCGACGACGTGGTCGCCGACCTTCTCGCCGCCGAGGTTGACGAGATACTCCCGGGCGAGGCGTTCGGAGATGCCGCGGAACGCCTTCTCACGGCGGACAGTCCCGTCGGCCCCGGCGCCTGCCTCACCCCTACCGCTCGTGCCCGCGTCGCCGTTCCCGCCCGCCACCGGCGGGAAGACGGAGACGGCGTCACCGTCGGCCAGGGTCGTCGTCAGCCCGTCCATGTGGACGACCTCGCGGCCGTTCTTCAGCACGGAGAGCTGTGGCCGGAGCTCGCCGGCGTCGTCCAGTATCTCGCCCTCGAGGCCGTCGAACTCCGTCTCGAGGGCCCGGAGCACGGTCCCGACGTCCGCACCGTCGTCGAAGCTCCGACTGATGGTCTTCGACCCCACGGCGGCCCGGAACGTGGCGAAGAACCGAAGCTCGATTTCCATGCCAGGTCCCAGGAGGGCGGACGGCATGAGTGTTGGCGTGGTCGGCACGGGAGCCGCCCGTTCGTGCCGACGCCACCGGGGCGGACGGAAAGAGGCAAACCGGCGCCGGAACTACTGGCGTCCGATGTCGAACCAGCCGCCGACCGACGGCCAGAGCGACGCCGGCGCCGGCGACCGCGTCTACCACGTCAACGGCCGGCTCGTGCCGCGCGGCTCCGCCCGGGTCTCCGTGGAGGACCGCGGCTTCCGCTACGGCGACGCCGCGTTCGAGACGATGCGGGCCTACGGCGGCCAGGTCCTCGACTGGGAGCGCCACCTCGCGCGCCTGCGGCGGACCTGCGAGACGCTCGGGATGGCCGCCGCCGTCCCCGACGACCTCGCGCTCCGGGTCGCCGACACCCTCGACGAGAACGACCTCGCGGACGCCTACGTCCGGGTCACGGTCTCGCGCGGCCCGCAGTCGGGGAAGCTCACGCCCGCGCCGGCGGCCGACCTCGACCCGACCGTCGTGGTCGTGACGAAGCCGCTCCCCCGCGGGGGACTCCCCGACGCGGGCGGGGAGCCGGTCTGGGACGACCCGGCGGTCGTGCAGACGGTGGGGACGCGCCGGATGCCCGACGCCGCGCTGCCGGCCGACGCCAAGACCCACAACTACCTGAACGGGGTGCTCGCGCGGCTGGAGCTCCGGCAGGCCGCGAACGAGGCGTACGACCCCGACGAGGCGCTCATGCGCGACCTCGACGGTAACGTCGCCGAGGGCGCCACGAGCAACCTCTTCTTCGTCGACGACGGCGCCCTGAAAACTCCCGAGGTGGGGGACCTGCTGCCGGGCATCACCCGCGAGGTGGTGCTGGAGCTGGCCGCGGCCGAGTCGTTCCCGGTCGAGCGTGACCGGTACGACCTGGACGACGTCCGCGAGGCCGACGAGGCGTTCCTCACGAACCGGACCTGGGAACTGCGTCCGGTCGCAACCGTCGACGGCATCGACGTGGGGAGCGGGCCGATCACCTCGCTCCTCCGGCGGCTCTACGACGAACGCGTCGAGAAGCAGTGCTATCGGTAGCCGGGCCGCGACGTCGAACGTCCTCGCCGGGCCCGCCATCCGCGCTGCCCGCTCCGCACCGCAAGCATTGAACCCGCGGGGGGCCAACCGGAGGCAAGGATGGAGGTCAGCGACGACCAGCGTATCTGCGACGCCGAGGACGTCCCCGAGGCCGGGACGTTCCTGTTCACCTACCGGGACGGCTTCGACGTCGAGGAGGCGCTTCTGGTCAGGCTCGGCGGTGGCGATGACGAGGCGGGAATCGCCTGCTGGAAGAACTACTGCCAGCACTGGACCGACGTCCGCCTCGACAAGGGCGACGGCGCGCGGGTCCGCGACGGCGAGCTGTGGTGCAACAAGCACG
Source organism: Haloglomus irregulare (assembly GCF_007421925.1). Taxonomy (GTDB): domain Archaea; phylum Halobacteriota; class Halobacteria; order Halobacteriales; family Haloarculaceae; genus Haloglomus; species Haloglomus irregulare. Next base: position 64,087 of record NZ_QMDX01000012.1, on the reverse strand, counting down.
CCGCGACCTTCCGGCCCGACGACGGCGTCTGCACGTACGGCCCCTGCGAGGGCGCCGTCCTCGACGAGGTCGAGGTGACGGTCCACGACGAGGGGGTCTACCTCACCGATGACCGCTACGAGTTCGACGGGCTCGGGCCGGACGGGGACCGGGACCTCTCGACGGGGTCGCCGGGCGGCCGCATCGACTTCACCGGCAGCTGACCGGCTCGGGGGCCCCAGCCCCGGCCCAACGCTCTTTGTGCCGCGATATCAAGACTCACGCATGGGGCTGCTCTCGCGGCTCGGCATCGGTGCCGCCAGCGTGGAGCCGGTGCTGCGCGCGCCGCGGGTGACCGCCGGGGAGACCGTCCCGGTCCGGGTGACAGTCGAAGGAGGGTCGGACGGTCAGTGTGCCGACGCGCTGACCGTCCGGCTGGCGACGGTGGCCGGGACGGACGACGGGATGCGAGAGGTGACGCTGGCGACGGCGACGCTCGCCACGGACCTGACCGTCGAGGCCGGGGCACGGCGGGCGTTCGACGGCGAGCTGGCGGTCCCGGTCTGGGCGCCGGCCACCCGCGAGGGGACGGAGGTCGTGTTGGCCGCGACGCTGGCGATGGACTGGGCGCGCGCGCCGACCGGCCGGACCGCGGTCGAGGTGGACGTGGGCCCGCGGCTGGACCGCGCGCTGGCGGCGCTGGTCGACCTCGGCATCGCCGTGAACCGCGCCCAACCCGTGGACGCGACGACCGCCGCCCGCGAAGCCACCGCCCCGGCCGCCGACCGCGAGCTTCCCATCGTCCAGCGGTTCGACTGCCACCCCCGGGGCGGCCCCTACGTCGGCCGCATCCGGCGGCTGACGCTCGTCGCGGCGCCGGCACCGGGGGGCCTGACGTGCTACGCGTCGGCCGATGTCGACCCGGACGCCGTCCACGGCCGGACGGGTGGCTTCGAGCGGTTCGCGACCGTCGAGGTGACCGACCAGCGGGTGTCGACACTGCGCAAGGAGTTCGAGCGGGCGCTCGGGACGGGGTCGACAACCGAACCCTCGCCCGGCCGCTAGTCGATACGGAACGCCGGCTCCTCGACCGACTCGGACTTGCACTCCGGGCAGCGCGAGGGCCGGTTCACCGGGTCGTCGAAGGCCGAGAACCCGCAGTCACGGCACTCCGGGGGGGCGACGAGCAGCCGCTCGTCGGCGGTCTCCAGCGACCGGGCGATATGCTCGACGTGAGCGAGCGCGTCGCTCGTCGTGACATCGAACTCGTTGGCGATGGTGCCGGCCTGCAGCGCCCGTTCGCGGAGGCGGTCGGCGATTCGCTGCCGCGTGGTCCCCTCGTCGACGCCCTGCATACGTCACGTTTGGGCGCCCCACGGCAAATCGCTTCCCCATGCAGCGAATGGAAACTGACTTGCCCGGCCGTTCCGACGACCTGCGGTATGCACGCTGTCGTCCTTGCCGGGGGGTACGCCACGCGCCTGTGGCCCATCACGCGCCACCGGCCGAAGATGTTCCTTCCGGTCGGCGAGACGACCGTCGTCGACCGCATCTTCCGCGAGCTGGAGACGGACGACCGCATCGAGGATGTCTACGTCTCGACCAACGAGCGGTTCGCCGACGAGTTCCGCGACCACCTCGCCGAGAGCGCGTTCGAGAAACCTGTCGTCTCGGTCGAGGAGACGACCGCGGAGGACGAGAAGTTCGGCGTCGTCGGCGCGCTCGCCCAGCTGGTCGACCGCGAGGGCATCGACGACGACCTGCTGGTCGTGGCCGGCGACAACCTCGTCGATTTCGACCTGAGCGAGTTCGTCGACTTCTCCCAGCGGAAGGCGAGCCCGGCGCTGGCGGCGTACGACGTCGGCTCCCGACGGAAGGCCGGATCGTACGGCCTGGTCGAGCTCGACGGCGACCGGGTCGTCGACTTCCAGGAGAAGCCCGACGACCCGAAGAGCACGCTCGTCTCCATCGCCTGCTACGCGTTCCCCCGCGACCAGCTCCGGTTCGGCGAGTACCTCGAGGGCGGGAACAACCCGGACGAGCCGGGCTGGTACCTCCAGTGGCTCCAGGCCCGCACGGCTGTCCACGCCTTCGTCTTCGACGGCGCCTGGTTCGACATCGGCACCCCCGAGTCATACCTGGAGACGGTGGCCTGGTACCTCGACGGGGGGAGTTACGTCGCCGACGACGCGACCGTGGTCGACTCCGATGTCGGCGAGAACGTCCACATCATGTCCGGGGCACACGTCACCGACTCGACCGTCGAGCGCTCCCTGGTCTTCCCGGGGGCCCGCGTCACGGACTGTGAACTCCACGACTCCATCATCGACGAGGAGACACATCTCGAGAACATCGACCTCGCGGGCGCGCTGGTCGGCGCCCACACCCGCATCTCGAACGGCGAGGACTGACCCGACTACGCCAGGCTCGCGTCCACCACCCGGACGTGGCCGCGGTTCCCCTTCCAGACCGGTTCGAGCGAGAGCGAGAGCCGCCGGTCCATGTGCGGCCCGTCGACGACGAACGTCTCGAACTCGCCGCCCTCGCCGAGGAGGTGGACGCCGTACGCCTCGTTGAGCCGTTCGAGGTCGGCGAGTGCGTCGTGGTCAAGGCGGCGGCCGAGCCAGGACTCGTCCAGCCCCGCGGCGGCGACCTGGACGATGCGGATCTCGAAGCCGGCCGCCAGCATCGCGTCCGCGAGGTCGCGGGGGTCCTCCTGCCAGAGCGGCGCGAACAGCTCGCAGCCGAGACGGTCGGCCATGCCGCGGATGCGCGAGGTCTGATACTCGCTCTCGACGGCGCCGGCGGTGACGCCCCCGAGACCGCCCAGGTCGTCGCCGAGGTCGCCGAGGGCGGCCTCCAGCGGCTCCAGCTCGCGGTCGCCCTGCGTGCCGGAGTCGGTCGCCTCGTCGGCCGCGAGGTCGTCCGGGTACACGTCGACGAGGTCGATACCGATGCTCTCGGCGGCCAGCGCGGTCAGGTCCGTCGCTGGCGTGTGGTACATGTACGAGTCCCCCTCCGCGTGGACGGTCACGAGCCGCTCGACGGGCAGCCCGCGCTCTAGCGCCCGGTAGAGCGCCCACGAGGAGTCCTTGCCGCCGGAGAAGAGGGCGACCCACGGCGCTGTCGCGTGCGGGGTCGCGTCGGCGTCCGTGTCGGTCATACCGCGCGTAGCGGGCCGGGCGGCTTAGCGCCGTCGCTCTCAGGACTCCGGGACCTCCTCGACCTCCTCGCCGCCGGCCACGTAGGCGGCGAACCGCACGCCGCCGAGACTCACCGTGATGCCGAGCAGCACGTAGACGGCCAGCCGGGTCCAGACGCTGACGACGAACCCCTCGACGGAGACCGGCCCGAACGCGGTCGCCGGGGCGGACAGCGGGGGGATCTCACCGGCACGCTCGAGGAAGTAGGCGGAGAACCCTCGGACGACCAGGCCGACCGCCAGGACGCCGAACGGGAGATTGAGGAAGGCGTTCCGGACCCGCTCGTCGGAGAGGAACTCGTCGAGCAGGCGGCCGGTGGAGGCCGTGAGTGCCGCCAGTGCCAGCCACGGGACCGCGACGAAGACGAACCGCATCACCCGGATGACCGACCTGCCCGACCCCCCGGAGCCGGAGACGGCGATGGCGCCGGCGAACAGCCCAACCAGCGCCAGCCCCGCGCCGACGACGTAGGTGACGAGCGACACCTGCCCGGAGTAGAACGCGTCCCGGACCGCGCCGGGCAGGCCCGCCAGCCAGTCGTCGATGCCCAGGCCCTTGTAGAGGAGGAAGACGCCGATGACGGCGGCGATGGCCGAGACGGCGACGGTCAACGAGTTCGCCAGCAGGAGGAGCACCGGGAACGCCAGCAGCGCCGCTCCGATGGGGACGAGCACCGTCGCCCGGAGCTCCTCGTCGGCCAGGAACTGCTTCAGCACGTAGTAGGTCGACTCGATGTCGTGGCTCTGCCGCACGACGACGCGGTCGACCGCGTCCACGCGGATGCGGCTCTCGACGATGGGGACGAGCCGCTCGTCCTCGGCGCTGTCCGTGACGACGACCGCCGACTCCGGCGCGTACTCCTCGACCAGGCGGTCGGCCTGCCTCGCCACCGCCCGGTCGGCGTCCACCCCGTCGCCGCCGCCGGAGACGACAGCGACGACCGGGTCGCCGCCCTCGGCGGCCACGTCGTCGGCGACCCGGAGCGACTCCAGCAGGCAGTTGACACGCGAGTCCTCCGGGTCCGCGACGCCGACCTCCATCACCAGCGCCTCGATGGCGTCGCGACCGACGATGGGGTCGCCGGTAGGACCGCCACTGCGGTCGACACAGAGGACGAGCGTGCTCACGGGCGACAGTTGGCACCGCCGGACAAAAGCGTTCAGGCGGACGGCCGCCGCGCGGTCACGGCCGGGAACGGGCCTGGGGCCCTCAGCGCTCGACCCGCAGGTCGACCCCCTCGTCCGGCGTGACGGCGTCGGCGGCCCCCCGGCCGACGGCGTAGGCGACCCCGCTTGCGCCGCCGCGGAGCCGGGTGCCCAAGCCGCGCTGGGGCTCGAACTCCCGTACCTGCGCCGGCTCGCCGGTGAGCGACTCCAGCCGCTCCTCGACGGCCTCGCGTGTGCCCAGCTCGTCGACCAGCCCGAGTTCGTGGGCCTCCGCGCCCAGATACACCCGGGCCTCCGTCTCGCGGACGAACTCCGGGTCCAGGTCTCGGCCCTCGGCCACCGTCTCCACGAACGTCTCGTAGAACTCGTCGGTGATGCCCTGGAGGTAGTCCCGCTGGTCGTCGTCCAGCTCGGTGAACGGGGAGCCGGCCTCCTTGTACTCGCCGGCGGCGAACTGCTGGTACTCGACGCCGAGCTTCTCCAGCAGGCCGGTCGCGGTGAAGCGGGGGCTCCGAACGCCGATGGAGCCGACCACGGACCCCTCGCGGGCCCACAGCTCGTCACAGCCCGAGGCGATCCAGTAGCCGCCGCTGGCACAGGTGTCGGTGGCGTAGGCGACGGTCGGGCCGTCGAACCGCTCGGCTGCGAGCCGGATATCGTCGCTGGGGACGACCGCGCCGCCGGGCGTGTTGAGCTTCAACAGCAGCGCGTCGACCGCGCCGTCACCGTCCGCGCGTTCGATCTGGTCGACGATGTCGTCCGCCCCCGGCGAGGTCGGCCCCGAGGGAACCGGCCCGCCGCCGTCACGGGAGATGGCTCCCCCGACAGTCACCTCGGCGACGTTGTACGAGGGGAACACCGACCCGGCGATCCTCCCGCCGAACCTGAGCCCGGCGGCCGTGATGGCCAGGAGCAACAGGACGCCGAGCAGGTCCGCCAGGTCCGCGGGGAACCGGACGAACAGCACGTACCCCACGACGGCGGCGACCAGCGCCGCCACGAGGATGATGCCGGCACGGCCGAGTCCCCTGAAACGGTCGCTCACGGTCCATCACCCGGCCGGTCGGTCCCGTGGCCGGCGTGGGTGGTCTTCGAACCCATGTCCCCACCTCGCCCGGAGCGGTGTTAAATCCCCAGACGGCGAGCGGTCGTGGTGGGCGCGGGTGATGGGGATGGACCTCCACCCCCCGATACCGCCGCGGCGGATGTTCGAAAAATAGCCAGGATACCGTCCTTGCTGGTAGATTACCTCGGGAAGTCGGGGAACAGCCGACGAAAGGGCCGGGTATACGCTCAGATTTCGGAGACATCCTCGCGTCGGTACCCGCCTCAGAGCTTCCGTTCGGCGTCGTCGGCGAGCTCCTCCATCCGCTTGCCGATGCGGCCGGCGTCGGAGAACTCGTCCTCGCTCATGACCTTCGCCAGCCCGTTCCCGAGCACGAACACGGCGTGTTTGTGCTCGGACTTGGACTTGTGGACGTCGTTCGGGGTCACGTCGAGCCCCTTGTACTTCTCGAAGATGCCCGAGTCGACGTCGTCCATGTCGTCGAAGGTCTCCATGATGGAGACCATCTGCTCGTGTAGCTCCAGGAGTTCGTCCTTGTGCATGGACGCTCTAACTGTCAGCGCGAGATAAGGGTTGTGCGGTGTGACATCACACGCGGCGCCGGGCGCCGCGGCGAGCGTGCGGGCTCAGAAGACGTACTCGTCCTCGTGGCCCATCATACCGTCGTCCTCGAAGCCGGCTTCCTCGTCCTCCATCGGGCCACTGGTCTTGTACGCCCGGATGCCCGTCGAGAGGACGTCCTCGATGGCCTCCTCGCGATTGACGAACTCGCCCTGCTCCACCAACTGGGCGATCTGCATCTCGAGGTGTTCCGGAACAGTGATTTCTACCTTCGGCATCTGAGTAGATACCGATTCGACAGACCGATATTTAAACCTGGCGGGGCGTGTACCGGTTCTGACAATCCCGAGCGGTGAAGGGCGAACCTTCCTTATCGAACGGCCGACTCGTTTTGCTGTTATACAAAGGAAGTTGACCATTTCCGATAGGTTCGGCGTCGAGCGTCAGGCCTACGTCGGTCCGTCCCGAGTAGCCAGCATGAGCGAAATCGTGGACGTTACCGACCTCTACCGGGAGTTCGGCGAGGAGCGGCTCCCCCCGGGACAGCGGGAGACGAGTGACTTCCCGGTGCTGTCGAAGTCCGGAACACCGTCCGTCGAGGAGCCGACCGTGGAGGTCTGGGGGGCCGTCGAGGAGCAGACGACGTTCTCGCTCGACGAGTTCCGGGCGCTGCCGAGCGAGACACAGCGACAGGACTTCCACTGTGTCACCGGCTGGTCGAAGTTCGACTGCGAGTTCACGGGCGTCACCTTCCCGACGCTGGCCGAGGCCGTCGGCGCGTGTGAGGACGCGGTCCACGTCATGTTCCACGCCGCGGACGGCTACACGACGGACCTGCCGCTGGACGCCTGCGACCGCCGCGAGACGCTGTGCGCCTGGGCGTTCGGCGGCGAGCCGCTGCCCGCCGACCACGGCGGTCCGCTCCGGGTCGTCACGCCCCATCGCTACGCCTACAAGGGCGCCAAGTGGGTGACCGGCATCGAGTTCCTCACCGAGCCCGAACGGGGCTACTGGGAGCGACGCGGCTACTCCGTCACTGCGGACCCGTGGGCCGAGGACCGCTACGCGTAGCTGCCCCCGGCTCGCGCCGCGTGCCCCGAGAAATATTAGCCATACCGCCGTACGGGCGCGTATGCCCATCGACGACGAGGAGTGGGCCGCCGGCCGGACGGAGACCGGGGCCGAGGGTGGCCACGTCAAGGAGAAACTCCTGGAGTATCTGGAACTCAACGAGACGCGGGCGTACACGGCCGACGAACTGGCGAAGGTGTACGCCCGCGAGGTGGCGGGTGACGCGGTCACCGGCAAGGACCCGGAGGGGATCAGTCCGGACGCCCCGGACGACGGGGGCATGTTCGAGCGGTTCCTCAGCCGCGTCAACCGGACGGTGTTCCGGCGGTCGGGGGACATCCGGGAGGCGCTGGAGGAGCTGGAGGCCGAGGGCCGCGTCGAGTCCAAGACCATCGAGACCGCCGACGGCAGACGGACCTACTACCGGGTCGTGCGTGACTGACCGGCCGCGAGCGCGTCACAACTCGATCTCGGTCGTCGGGTCGTCGAGCTCCCACAGCAGCTCCGGCAGGAAGGCGTCGAGGTTGTCGACGACCCGGCGCTCGCTCACGTCCAGCCCCTCGCAGTGCTCGTGGGCGCTGTCCCTGATGGAGACGTGGATATCGCCGTCCTCGACGTGGACCGAGAGGGGGAACACCGAGCAGCGCGCGGGCTTCCAGTCGTGCTCGTCGTGGAGCGCACAGAGCCCGTCGTCGCCCAGGAAGTAGCAGGCGGCGCCGTCCTCGTCGACGTGGTCGTCGCGGGCCTTCGGCTCGCGGCGGACGAAATCCCGGCCGTGAGCCCGCGTGACGGCCTGGTTTATCGACTCGCGCGCTGCCAACTCCAGCAGGTCCTGCTCGTACAGCAGGACACCGTGCCGACAGCACCAGGTGCAGTCATCGACACACTCGAAGGTCAGCGTCGGGTCGAACTCCACGACCGCCTCGTCGCCAGGGCGGACCTCGACCCGGAACGGCGGCTCCCGGGAGTCCTTCGGCGCCGACGGGGCGTTCTCGGCATCGCTCACGGAGCCACCTGGGTGGCTGGCGGGGATAGGCGTTCCGTCCCCGGACGCACGGAACGGCCGTGAACACCGGACGAGGATTGAAACCGGATGCCGCGGCTACCGCCCCCGATGGAGGCGTTCTCGGCGCTCGCAACGGCGGCGTACTGCCCTCGGCAGCTCTACTACCGGCGCAAGCACGACGACCACGAGGTCCCCGCGGAGGCGAGTGCCCGCCGGGACCTGGCCTTCCGGTACGACCAGTTACTCGACCCCACACACGACCTCCGCACGGAGCCGGTGGCCGTGACGCCGACACAGTTCCGGAGTCGGCTGGGGGCGGCGAGCGAGCGACTCGACGCGTGGCCGGCGCTCGTCGACCCCGACGGGCGCGAGGTGCTGCTGGAGGGGAAGGACGCGCGCGGCATCGCTCACAAGCTGCTCGCGGACCCGCCGACGGTGTCCGTCGTCAGCGCGGGCGAACCCCCCGAGCATGGCGTCTGGGGGCCCGACTCCGTGCGCGCCACGGCGGCGGCGAAGGCGCTCGCCTGGGAGCACGGGACGGGCGTCGACCACGCGTACGTCGAGTACCCGGCGCACGGTGTCGTCCGGCGCATCCGCCTCGGAACGCGCCGGAAGGCGGCCTACCGGCACGCGCTCCGCGCGGCTCGGTCGATGGACGGGCCCCCGCCACGGCTGGACGAGGACGACGACCGCTGCGGGGCCTGCGACTACCGGGCCGAGTGTGGCACCCGGACCCGGACGCTCCGGTCGCTACTGGGGCGGTGAGCTACCCGTGTTCGGCGAGCCACCGGGCGACCGCCTCGTGGGCCGCGCCCTCGCGGTGGACCACGCCGGCGGACACGTCGACGACGGTGCTTCCGGTACCGCCGGGCGTCTCCCCGCCGTCGAGGACCACCGCGTCCGCGCGGATACTTCCGGAGACCCCGTCGACGGTCCGGGCGCTTCCCTCGCCGCTCAGGTTCGCGCTCGTGCTGGTCACCGGGCGCTCGGCGGCCGCGGCCAGTCGTCGCGGGACGTCGTGGTCCGGCACCCGGATGCCGACCCGGTCGCCCCCCGCGACGAGGGTGTCCGGGACGCGGTCGGTCCGTGCCGCGACCAGCGTCACGGGGCCCGGGAGGAACGCCTCGGCGAAGGCGCGCTCGCGGTCGGTGAGGTCGACGTACGGCGCCGCCGCGTCGAGGTCGGGGACGGCCATCGAGAGCGGTTGCTCCCGGTCGCGGCCCTTCGCAGCGAAGACCCGCTCGATGGCCTCGGGGTCCGTCGCGTCCGCGCCCAGCCCGTACACCGTCTCGGTCGGGTAGACGACCAGGCCGCCCTCGCGCAGTCGGACGGCGGCACGGCGGACCGCCTCGTCGTCGACCGGGCGGGCCGTCATGCGGCTACAGGTCCTGGACGGCGGCCTCTACATCGGAGTACGGCGGGAAGTCGGGGTTCTCCGAGGCGACCCAGGCGTACTGGACGACACGGTCCTCGTCGAGGACGTACACCGCGGGCCGGGGCTCGCGGATGCCGGTCATCCCGGCCACGTCGTCGGCGATGCCGAACGCCTCGGCGACCTCCGCTGAGGGGTCCGAGAAGAAGCGGAACTGCTCGAAGCCGCGCCACTCCCGGATGAACCCCTTCAGTTCGTACGGCGAGGAGATGGAGACGCCGACGACCTCGGCGTCCCAGTCGGTCCACTCCTGGTCGCGGATCTCCTGGAGGATATACGTCGGCGGGAAGTCACCCGCCATCTGGTGGAAGACGAGCACCACCGGCGAGTCCGCGGTCAGGTCCGACAGCGCGACGTCCTCCCAGAACTCGTCGTTGACCAGCGGCCGGGTGAAACCGGGCGCGGTGTCACCCTTGCCCAGCGCGTCCACGGCCGGAAGCTCCGACACCTCGAACCCCAGGTTCATCGAGCCTCCACCTCCTCGGCGTCGGCCGCCTCGTCATCGTCGTCGCCCGGGCCGTCGCCGGCGGCGCTCGCGGTCACGTGGACCGGCGTCTCGTCGCTCCCCTCGCCGTAGGTCTCCTCGATGTACTCGACGATGTTGGCCGACTCGGACATCGTGACACCGGTGTTCGGGTCCACGATGGCCGGGACCGTCCGCGCACCGGTCAGCCGTTTCACCACGTCGCGCCGGGAGTGACGCGCCTCCACGAACCGCGAGCGGTAGTCGATACCGAGGTCGTCCAGCTTCCGGACGACGCGCTCACAGAACGGGCACGCCTGCAGTCGGTACAGGGTTATCGTCGATTCGCTCATGACCCGGTCTACGAGCGACCGCCCGGTAAGCGTATCGCCCGCGGGAGTGAGCCGCGGGCAGCAGTCACGAGCCCGGCGCCCGTTCGGCAACGAATGGCAAACCCTTAATCCCGTGGCGAGTCAATCCCGACCGTTCCGATGGGTATACGCCCCTTCAGCGCGCCGTTCGCGGAGCCCGTCGCCAGCCACGGCGCCACGCTCCCACTCCAGGGACTACCGTCGCTTCCGGCAGTGGGCACCAGCACCCTGACGCTCGTCGGGGTCGTGATGATCGTCCTCCTCATCGCCCTCTCGGGGTTCTTCTCCTCCTCGGAGATCGCCATGTTCTCGCTGGCCCCGCATCGCGTGGAGTCGCTGGTCGAGGAACAGGTGTCCGGCGCCGAGGCGATGGCCGAACTGAAATCAAACCCACACCGCCTGCTGGTGACCATCCTCGTCGGCAACAACATCGTCAACATCGCGATGTCGTCCATCGCGACGGGGCTGTTCGCGCTCTACCTCTCGCAGGGCGCGGCCGTTGCGGCCGCCACCTTCGGGATTACCGCGCTCGTCCTGCTGTTCGGCGAGAGCGCACCCAAGTCCTACGCCGTCGAGAACACGGAGTCGTGGGCGCTCCGCATCGCCCGCCCGCTGCAGATAGCCGAACGCGTCCTGCTACCGCTGGTCGTCCTCTTTGACTATCTCACGCGCGTCGTCAACAGGATGACCGGCGGCCGGTCGGCCATCGAGACCTCCTACGTCACGCGCGACGAGATCCGCGACATCATCGAGACCGGCGAGCGGGAGGGCGTCATCGAGGAGGACGAGCGCGAACTCCTCCATCGCGTCTTCCGGTTCAACAACACCATCGCAAAGGAGGTGATGACCCCGCGGCTCGACATGACCGCCGTCTCGAAGGAGGCCTCCATTCAGGAAGCCCTGGAGACGGCCGTCCAGTCCAGCCACGCCCGGCTCCCCATCTACGAGGGGTCGCTGGACAACATCATCGGCGTCGTCCACATCCGCGACCTCGTGCGCGACCTCAACTACGGGGAGGGGGAGTCCGGGGAACTCACGCTGGAGTCGCTCATCGAGCCGACGCTGCACGTCCCCGAGTCGAAGAACGTCGACGAGCTCCTCGCCGAGATGCGCCAGAACCGGATGCACATGGTCATCGTCATCGACGAGTTCGGCACCACCGAGGGGCTCGTCACGATGGAGGACCTCACCGAGGAGATCGTCGGGGAGATCCTCGAGGGCGAGGAGGAGGAGCCCATCGAGTTCCTCAGCGACGAGACGGCGCTCGTCAGGGGGGAACTCAACATCGAGGAACTCAACGAGTCGCTCGACATCGACCTCCCCGAGGGCGAGGAGTTCGAGACCATCGCCGGCTTCATCTTCAACCGGGCCGGCCGCCTCGTCGAGGAGGGCGAACTCATCTCCTACGAGGGCGTCGACATCCGCGTCGAGGAGGTCGAGAACACCCGCATCATGAAGGCCCGACTCACCGTCACCGACGAGTACGGCGACTCGGACGGGGAGGCAAAGGCCGACGAGGTCGCCACCGACTAGCACGGGCGTTCCCGACGCCCCGGGGGTCGCTCCACACACGCGGACCCCGCCCGAACGGGCTGCAGCTGTTCGGGCGATGGCGCCGTACCGCTCGGACGATGTCCCAGGACGTGACGCCGGAGGTCGGCGGCGAGGCGTATCCTGGGCGGTTCGGCGAGCCGAGCGGGGGGAGCGACCGGGGGGTGCTGATGATTCCGGGGGCGGGCCACGGGCCGTTCGGCGACCTGTTCCTCCGGGACCACGGGCGGGTCATCGAGGAGACGCTGGCTCCTGTCGGCGTCGGGTCGGCGTGAGGAGCAGCGTCGACCCGCGGACCCGGTCGCGCTGTAGCTGACGGCGGTTCAGTCGTCGGCGCTTGCGGGGTCCGGGTCCTCGTGGGCCTCCTCGGAGTCGATGTGGTGGCCACATTCCGGGCAGGTCACGTGGTCGTGGCGGAGCGCGGCCGAGGACTCCCGGACCTCGCGCATCACCTCACTGATGCGGTCCTCGGCGGCGAGTTCCTCCTCGACGGTGAGCTCGACCCCCTCCACCTCGAGGAGGAACTTGGCGACCTCCGTCACCTCGTACATCAACTCGTCGAGCTCCTCGGCGGTGTAGAAGTCGCACATCGCACCGTAAAGAAAGGTCGCGCCGGACTTGCGGACCTTGTCCTTGAACGAGGCGCGGGCCTGGTTCACCGCCTGTGGCGTGTAGGTATCGGTCATGAACGGGACGAGATGCGGCAGGTTCTCGCCGATCTTCGTCATCTCGACGCCGGTCTCGGTGCGGAAGTCCGCGCAGAGCCGGGCGATGGCCCACTCGCGGGCGGTGATGTAGGTCCGGTCCCGGAGGAAGTCGTTGGCCCGGTCGTAGGTCGCCCCGTCCATCTTCTTGAACCGGTCGTACTTCCGGACGTCCTCGGGCACGTCCGGTGCCATGGGGGTCGTCGGGTCGTCGGCACCGGCGGCCCGTTCGACGGCCGGCTCCGCCGGCTCGGGGTCCCGTGGCGTCGGCGAGGGGTCCGCGCTGTCGACGTCCGGCTCCCCGTCCGGTCGTCCGTCGGCCTCGTCAGTCATACTGCCGGGTCCGGGCGTGTCGGTCAAAGGGGTGTCGGCGGCGTCGGACGGGCCGATGACGGCCGACCGACGGCCCGCCCGTTCGGACGTCGTCGTCGGGGTAATCCGGGGGTTCAACAGGCGGGGGCGTGTCACCCCACCCGTGTTCATCGGTCCCGACCCCGACCCGGCGCCCGTCGACGCGACGGTCGACGTGGAACTGGGTTTCACCCTCCCGCACCGCGACGTCCGGCCCGCGGTCGAGTGGGCCGCGAGCGAGGGGTTCGACCACGTCGAGGTACTGCTCGACGGGCCGAACGCCCGCTCCCGAGCGGCCGCCTGGCGCGACCCGCTCGCGGCCGCGCTGGCCGATACCGGCCTCGACTGTGTCGTCCACCTCCCGTTCGCGCTGGACCTCGGCTCGCCGTTCGGGCCCGTCCGGGACGGGGCCGTCCGGGAGTGCCGCGCCTGTCTCGACCTCGCGGCCGAGCTGGACGCGTCGAAGGCCGTCTTCCACCCCGCCTCGGACGCCTGGGACCTGGGCTGGACGGACGCCGAGCGCCGGGAGTTCGCCGTCGACGGCTGCCGGCGCGTCGTGCGGGCGGCCCGCGAGCGCGACGTCCCGCCGGTCCCCGAGAACGTCATCGACGGCCCCTTCGTCGCGCCGGAGTTCGACGACCTGTTCGCCGCGCTCGGCGGCGCCGCCGACGGCCTCGGCACGACCTTCGACACCGCCCACGCCGTGCTCGGGGAGCCGGCCGTCGACCTCGGGACGCACGCCGCGGCCAACGCCGGCCGCATCGACCATCTCCACCTCTCGGATACCCGTGGCGGCAGCGACGAACACCTCCCGGCGGGGATGGGCGAGATCGACCTCGCCGGCCTGTTCTCGTCGCTGGACGGCTGGTCCGGCACCGCGACGCTGGAGGTCGGGACGCGGGACCTCGAGACCATCGCGCTCGGCAAGCGCCACGTCGACCGCCTGCTCGGACGGTAGTGGCGCCCTGCCGCCTCGGACGGTCGGCATCGCCGGGGCAGGCCACACCACGCCGGCACCGACCGCCGCCGGCAGGAACCGGTCGGTCGACCGCTGGCGGGTGGCGATGGACGTCCCGCGAATGTCGGTGATCTCCAGTGCCACGTCCGTAGCTCCTGCGTGGGCCCGCGGGCACGCGACCACGACTAACAGCAGAACGGGGACGATATCCTGTCGATACCGGAGATATTCCGACGGAGCCGTCGGATGACGCCCGGTATCGGCCGCAACCTCGGAGGAATCCGCATAGGTGGAAAACCGCGCGCGTTCGGAACCCCCCGCTACTCCGGGGCGTCCTCCAGAGCGGCCTCGTAGAGTTGCTCGCCCTGCTCGGTCGAGACGGTGAGGTCCGGGACGGGGACGGGCGAGTTCGCCTCGTCGATGGCGACGAACACCATGTAGCAGTTCGTGGTCAGCTCCCGGCGGCCGCTCCTGAGGTCCTCGCGGTACACCTGCGCCCGGACGTTCACGCTGGAGCGGCCGGCGCCGTAGACGTAGGCGTCGATGAAGGCCGTCTCGCCGACCGGGACGGGCTGCTTGAAGTTCACCTCGTCCATGTGGGCGGTGACGCAGGTCTCGCCGGAGAACCGCACCGCACTCATCGCGCCGGCCTCGTCCATCCACTTCAGGACGTTCCCCCCGTGCGCGGCGCCGAGGGTGTTGGCGTGGTTGGGCTGGACCATCCACCGGTTCTGAATCCGCGTGTCGACCAGGTCTGGCATGTGCAGGGGTTCGCTGGTGGGGGAGAAAAAGCGCGTGGCCCGTTCCCGGATGCCGGTGTCCGGGCGACCACGCCGCTCAAGAGCCCACATCCCCACGTGAGTAGTAGTGAGCGAACCGGAGCCGGTCGCAGGTGCGGACGCCTTCGCCCACCTGCACGCGGACGTTCGAGCGGCGCTCTCCGAGCGGGGGTTCACCACGCCGACGGAGCCACAGCGTCGCGCTATCCCGCCGCTGGCCCGGGGGGATGACTGTCTGGTCGTCGCGCCGACCGGCACCGGCAAGACCGAGACGGCGATGCTGCCGGTCTTCTCGGCCATCGCCGGCCGGGAGCCGACCCACGGGGTCCAGGCGCTGTACATCACGCCGCTGCGGGCGCTCAACCGCGATATGCGCGAGCGGCTGGAGTGGTGGGGCGAGGAACTCGGCGTGGAGGTCGATGTCCGACACGGGGACACGACGGACTACCAGCGCTCGAAGCAGGCCGACGACCCGCCGGACGTACTGGTGACGACGCCGGAGACGCTGCAGGCGATGTTCACCGGCAAGAAGCTCCGGCGGGCGCTGGCCGATGTCGCCCACGTCGTCATCGACGAGGTCCACGAACTCGCGGCGGCCAAGCGCGGCGCGCAGCTCACAGTCGGACTGGAACACCTCCGCGAGTACGCCGACGGGTTCCAGCGGGTCGGCCTCTCGGCGACCGTCGGCGACCCCACGGAGGTGGGGCGCTTTCTCACCGGTGGTCCCGAGCCGACGATCGTCGAGGTGGACGTGGGCTCGCGGCTCGACATCGAGGTCCGGGAGCCCCGGGTGACCGAGCGCGACGAGCGGCTGGCCGGCCAGCTGATGACCGAGGCCACCGTCGCCAGCCACGTCCGCGTCATCGACGACCTCGTCCGCGAGCACGAGGCCACGCTCGTCTTCGTCAACACCCGCCAGACCGCGGAGGCGTTGGGCTCGCGGCTGAAGGAACTCGGGACGAACATCGGCATCCACCACGGCTCGCTGTCGAAGTCGGCCCGTATCGACGTGGAGGACGGCTTCAAGGCCGGCGAGCTGGACGGGCTACTCTGCACCTCCTCCATGGAGCTGGGCATCGACGTGGGCCACATCGACCACGTCGTCCAGTACCAGTCCCCGCGGCAGGTCTGCCGGCTGCTCCAGCGGGTCGGCCGCGCGGGCCACCGCCGCGACCAGGTCTCCTCGGGGACGGTCATCACGACCCGCCCGGACGACACCTTCGAGGCGCTGGCCATCGCCGAGCGCGCCCTCGACGGCGACGTGGAGCCAGCACGACTCCACGACGGCAGCCTCGACACGGTCGCGAACCAGCTCTGCGGCCTGCTGATGGGTTTCGGCGAGATATCCGCGCGCGGCGCCTACGAGATCATCACGCGGGCTTACCCCTTCCGCGACCTCGACGAGGGCGAGTTCAAGGAGGTCGTCCGCGAGCTGAGCGAGAACCGCGTCCTCTGGCTGGACGAGGACGCCGACCGGCTCGAGAAGTCCCGTGGCACCTGGCAGTACTTCTACGCCAACCTCTCGATGATCCCCGACGAGGCCAACTACACCGTCGAGGACATGGCCTCCGGGCGGACGGTCGGTACCCTCGCGGAACGGTTCGTCGTCAACTTCGCCGGCCCTGGCGAGGTGTTCATCCAGGGCGGCGAGATGTGGCGCATCACGGAGGTCGACGAGGAGGAGGAGGCGGTGAAGGTGACGCCCGTGGAGGACCCCGGCGGCGAGGTCCCCTCCTGGGTCGGCCAGGAGATCCCCGTCCCCTACGACGTGGCCCAGCACGTCGCCCGCATCCGGGAGCAGGCCGGCCGCCGGTTCGAACGCGGCGCGGGCCGCGACACCGTCGCCCGGTGGGTGGCCGACGCCTACCCGACGGACGAACACACCGCACACTCCGCGCTGGAGCAGGTCGTCGACCACGTCGACGCCGACGCCCCCGTCCCCGGCCCCTCGCGGGTCGTGGTCGAGTTCAAGGCCCGCGAGGTGGTCCTCAACGCCTCGTTCGGCCACCGGACGAACGAGACGCTGGGACGGGTGCTCTCTGCGCTGCTGGGCCAGCAGTCGGGCTCCAGCGTCGCGATGGAGGTCGACCCGTACCGCATCGAGCTGGAGGTCCCCGGCGGCATCCGGGCGAGCGACGCCATCGACACGCTGGAGACCACCGACCCGGACCACCTCCGGCCGCTGGTCGAGCTCTCGCTGAAGAACGCGGACTCCCTGAAGTTCAAGCTCGCGCAGGTGGCGGCCAAGTTCGGTGCGTTGAAGCGGTACCGCGGCGCTGGCGCCGCGAACTTCGGCCGCGACCGCCTCCTCGCGGCGCTGCAGGACTCGCCGGTCTACGACGAGGCCGTCCGGGAGACCCTCCACGAGGACCTCGCCGTCGGCCGAGCCGCGGACGTCCTCCGGCGACTCCAGGCGGGGGGCGACGGGGCTCCGGCGGCCGACGCGAACCACGGGCTCGTTCCCATCGGTATCGAGGTCATCGGCCAGCGGACCCCCATCGGCCTGGGCGGGCGCTCCTCCGGTC
Organism: Haloglomus irregulare; assembly: GCF_007421925.1. Taxonomy (GTDB): domain Archaea; phylum Halobacteriota; class Halobacteria; order Halobacteriales; family Haloarculaceae; genus Haloglomus; species Haloglomus irregulare. The sequence goes on along the minus strand of NZ_QMDX01000012.1, from coordinate 46,901 downwards.
GCGAACTGCTCGCGCCGGAGAACGCGGACGCGAGTGTCATCGCGACGGTGAAGGACCGGCTGCAGAACGACCGCGTCATCCTGTTCTGCTGTCACTGCCACGACTGGGACCGGCGCCAGCAGGTCAAGCGGGTCCCCGACCAGCCCGAATGTCCCGACTGTGGCTCGACGCGGGTCGCGGCGCTGAACCCCTGGGCCGACGAGGTCGTCCAGGCCGTCCGCGCGAGTGAGAAGGACGAGGACCAGGAGAAACAGACCGAGCGCGCCTACCGCGCCGCGAGCCTGGTCCAGAGCCACGGCAAGCAGGCGGTCATCGCGCTGGCTGCCCGCGGTGTCGGGCCCCACAACGCCGCGCAGGTCATCAACAAGCTCCGTGAGGACGAGGACGACTTCTACCGGGACATCCTGACCAAGGAGCGTCAGTACGCCCGGACGAAGTCGTTCTGGGACTGAACCGACGCGGGAGCGATGTTCGTAGGGTTTCGGGTTTACGCTCCGGATAAAATGGAGATGGTCGGTACTGGTCTCGAACCACGTCCCGCTGGATAAAGATGATGCTCGTTCAGCCGTTGCCGCTCCGCTGGGCCGCGTGAACTCTCTGCACACCGGGAAACCGCTTAACTGGCCCGCGGCCACGCTACAGACCATGTCGGACCCGTTCGGTCGCGCGGTCCGCGACCACCACGAGGGGACCCGCGAGTCGGCACTCCTCCAGCGGGACGGTCCAGAGACGCTCGAGCATCCCATCGAGGCGTTCTATTTCGACGACTTCGCCCCCGAGGAGGACCCGTGGCTGACCGACGCCCTCTCCGGGCCGCTGCTCGACCTGGGCTGTGGGGCCGGCCACCACGCCCTGGCGTTCCAGGAGCAGTTCGAGACCATCGCGACCGACGTCGACGATGACCTGGTCGCCGTGGTGAGCGACCGCGGCGTCGAGGACGCCCGGGTCGTCGACATGTTCGCCCTCCGGGACTCGTTCGAGCGCGACCGGTTCGGGAGCGCGCTCACCATCGGCACGCAGGTCGGCCTCGCCGGTTCGATGGCCGGTCTGCGACTGTTCCTCGACGATCTGGCGTTCGTGACTACCCCGGACGCGACGGCGGTGCTCGACAGTTACGACCCCGCGAACGTCGACCCGGACGGGCTGCTCGGCTACCGGTCGCGGCCGGGACGCGGACTGGCCCACCGCGTCTTCCACTTCGAGTACGAGGGCACCGTCGGCCCGACGCTCCTGTTCCTCCTGTTCGGACCCGACCGGCTCCGGGACGCGACCGTGGGAACCGGCTGGCGACTGGACGACGTGGACCGAGGCGATGACGGTGTCCACTACCGGGCACGGCTTGAGCGACGCTGAAATCCAAGACGGGTCACGCAGCAACCCTCCCATGCGCTGACGAGTCGCCGCTGGACCACCGAGCCGGGCGGGGGGGACGCCACTCCTCGTCCGGGTCCGCCAGCGCGGTACCACGGTCCGGCGTCCGGGAGCGGTATCGCCTGCTCGCTCACCCCTGCAGCGACGGCTCCACCGCCTCCAGCGCTTGCTCGAAGTGAGCCCGCGTGATGCGGACCTCGTCGGCGCGTTCGGTCGCCGCCTCCGGCCCCAGGTCGGCCGCGAACTCGCGGATGGCCCGCATCGACGCCTCCCGGACCAGTGCCTCCAGATCCGCGCCGGAGAACCCCTCCGTGACGGGCACGAACTCGTCGAGATCGACGTCGTCGGCGAACGGCTTGCCCCGGCCGTGGACCCGGAGGACGGCGCGACGGCCCGCGGCGTCCGGCGCGGGCACCTCGACGTGTGCCTCCAGCCGCCCCGGGCGCAGCAGCGCGGGGTCCAGCGCGTCCCGACGGTTGGTGGCCGCCAGCACCACCACGTTCGGGTTGTCCTCCAGCCCGTCGAGTTCGGTCAGCAGTTGCGAGACGACGCGCTCGGTCACCTCCTGCTGGCCGGCCCCCCGGGCCCCGGCGACGGCGTCGATCTCGTCGAAGAAGAGGATCGACGGTGCGGACTGTCGCGCGCGGTCGAACACCTCGCGGACGGCGCGTTCGGACTCGCCGACGTAGCGGTCCAGCAGCTCCGGACCGTCGACGGCGATGAAGTTGACCTCGGACTCGCCGGCCAGCGCCCGCGCCAGCAGTGTCTTGCCCGTCCCGGGCGGGCCGTGCAGGAGGACGCCGCTGGGCGGGTCCGTCCGGGTCGCCTCGAACAGCGCGCCGTACTGGAGCGGCCACTCGACGGCCTCCTGCAGCGTCCGCTTTGCCCCGTCCAGCCCGCCCACGTCGTCGAAGGTCGCGTCGGGCGCTTCGGCGACGTACTCGCGCATCGCGCTCGGCTCGACGGCGCTCAACGCGGTCTCGAAGTCGGTCCTCGTGACCGTGAGCGGGTCGCGGTCCGCGCGGTCCCGTAGCGCCACCATCCCGGCCTCCTTCACGAGCGACGCGAGGTCCGCGCCGACGAAGCCGTGCGTGCGCTCGGCGTACGCGTCGAGATCCACGTCCTCGGCCAGCCGGACGCCCCGGGTGTGGACATCCAGTATCTCCCGGCGACCCGCTGCCCGCGGCGCGCCGATCTCGATCTCGCGGTCGAAGCGCCCGCCCCGCCGGAGTGCCGGGTCGATGCTGTCGACACGGTTGGTCGCGCCGATGACGACCACCTCGCCGCGGCCGTCCAGCCCGTCCATCAGGGTCAGTAGCTGCGCGACCAGTCGGTTCTCCATGTCCGCCTCCTCGTCGCGCGCGCCGGCGATGGAGTCGATCTCGTCGATGAAGACGACCGCGGGGGCGCTCGTCTCGGCCCGGTCGAAGGTCTCGCGGAGCCGCTCCTCGCTGTCGCCCTTGTACTTCGAGACGACCTCCGGGCCGGAGATGGTCTCGAAGTGGGCATCGACCTCGCTCGCGACTGCCTTCGCGATGAGCGTCTTGCCCGTCCCCGGCGGCCCGTGCAGCAGCACGCCCTTCGGCGGGTCGATGCCGAGCTGGCGGAACAGCTCCGGCTCGGAGAGCGGCAGCTCGATCATCTCCCGGACGAGGTCCAGCTCCTCGTCCAGCCCACCGATGTCCTCGTAGGTGACGTTCAGTTGCGCGCCGGCATCGCCCTCCGCCGGGCTCCCGGTCTCGACAGTCGTCGCGCCCTCGTCGCCGACTGTCCCTCCGGCAGAGGGGGTGCCCGACCCCCCCGAGCTGTCGGTCCGAGCGGCACCATCGCCCGCGTCCCGGTCGGGATGCGAGATGACCCGAACGTCGGTCCGCCCGGTCACCCGGACCGTCCCGTCGGGGTCGGTCGCGCGGATGGTCGCCCGCGCCCCGAGTCGTTCGAGCCGGACCGTCTCGCCCGCCCGCAGGGGCCGGTCCAGCAGGTCCCGCCGCACCGCCTCCAGCGTCGCCTCGTCCAGCTCCACGGGGACGTCCAGCGCGATTTCGGTCGCGTCGGCCACCGATACCGGCCGCACCGCCACCTCGTCGCCGATGGTGATGCCCGCGTTCGCGCGGGTGTCGGCGTCGATGCGGATGCCGTCCACGTCACCGCCGGGCCACACCTTCGCGACCGTGGGACGCTCGCCCTCCACGACGACCGTGTCGCCGCTGAGGACCCCCAACTGCCGGCGGGCGTGCTCGGGAAGCCGGGCCACGCCCCGCCCGGCGTCGCGCTTCTCGGCCCCCTGGACGACGAGCCGCACGCCCCGGTCGCCCTCATCGCTCATACCGGTAGGAAGGGCCGGCCGACGGATTACCGTTGTGGGGCCACTGGCTGCGGGAGCCCGGCGAATCGGGGGTGGAGCCTGCCCACCGGCGATACAACTCCCCAGGCAGTGTGATATCGACCGAAACCTCGGGATACGTCCATCCTGGCTCCTGTTGTCCGAGAACAACGTGTAGTAGTGTAGTTGAACCGGCGGCGGGCGTTCCTCTACCGCGCGAGCGCGGTTCGACTGGCACGAGGACGCTGCAGGCGGCCGAGGCCACCGAGGGCGTCCGGGACGGCCGGAAGCTCAGTACTTGGGCTCCGCCCCGGTCGTCTCGTAGACGTCGTCCATGATGGCGTCGCGGTCGGCCCGCCAGGCGTCGAACCCCGCGGGTGTGTCGGGGTACCGGTCGTAGTGATCCGTCAGACGGTCGGCGAGCTGTTTGGCCCGGTAGAAGTCGTAGAGCGTGCCCCAGTGGCCGAACGACTTGATCGCGGTCCGGGCCATCAGCCCGAGGCCGACATCGGCCTTCCCGTCGTACAGCTGTTCGGAGAGCTTGTCGGCGGGGAGCGAGGCCAAAAGCGCCATCAGCTCGTCGAGGTCGTAGGCGGTGGTGAAGATGTTGTACACGTCGAGCGCAGCGTAGCGCCCGCCGAAGTGGTCCATCACGCGCTCGTTGTACGACCAGAGGACGTCCTCGGAGACGTCCCCCCGTTCGAGCGCGTCGATGGCGGCGTCGCCGGCGTAGGTGCCGGCGTAGGCGGCGCCCGCGATGCCGCCGCCGGTGGTGGGGTTGACGTGGGCCGCGGCGTCGCCGACGGACATGAAGCCCGGCGCGGTGGCCGAGTCGTACGGTCGCCGGGTCGGGAGCGCGGCCCCGAGCTTGTCCTTGACCTCGGCGTTCTCGAACTCCGGCCGGGTCTGCATGTCGTCGCGGAGGTCGCCGACGAGCTTCATCGGCTCCTCGTTCATCTGGAAGCCGAGCCCGGCGTTGATCTCCGTCTCGGTGCGCGGGAAGTACCAGAGGTAGCCGGCCGCGCGCTTGGTCGGCTTGAAGACGAGCGCGTCGTGGTAGTCGACCGGCTCGTCGACCTCGATGATCTCCCGGTAGGCGGAGGCGAACTGCGAGAACTGGACGTTCGTGTCGAAGGTGGCGTCGCCGAGGTCGGCCTCGTCCTGGAGGATGGAGAGGGAGCCGGCGCCGTCGATGACGATGTCGGCGTCGTAGTGGGCCGGGTCACCCTTCCGGATGCCGCTGATGCCCGTGACGCGGCCGTCCTCGTCCTGGATGACGGTCTGGATGACGGTGTCGTAGTGGAAGTCGACGCCGGCGGACTCGGCCCCCTCGATGAGGAGTTCGCCGAACAGCTTGCGGTCGATGACCGCCAGCTCGCCGGGGACGGGGATGTCCAGCACGGCGTCCTCGGCGGGGATCTCGAACTGGCCGTGGTCGACCACCGTGTTCGTCAGCGCGGGTTCGAGCCTGGACTTGGAGATGACCTCGGGGAACTTATCGGCCCCTTTCAGCGCGTCGCCACAGGCGATATGACCCGCCTCCTCGACGGTCTTGCGCTCGACGATGGTCACGTCGTAGCCGGCCTCGGCGATCGTCGCCGCCGCGTAGCAGCCCGCCGTCCCGGCGCCGACGACCGCGACATCGACCTCGTGCGTATGCCGGGTCCCCGACGCCGTCCCGGCATCGTCGGTACTCATACCATCTGTTCGTCCCCGGACCGGCAAAACTCTTTATTACCGACCCGGTCGCCGTCGGCCTCCGAGGCCGCCGCGTTCGACAAGAGTTTTGGTCACTGTTGGCGAACCCGTCATCATGACCGAGTACACCGTCGAGTTCGTCGGGACGGGCGAGACCATCACCTGTTCCGACAAGGAGACCATCCTGAAACGGTGCATCGAGGCGGGGATCGCCCAGGAGTACTCCTGCCGCGTCGGCATGTGCCTGGCCTGCTCGGCCGAGATCCTCGAGGGCGAGGTCGAGCAGACCGTCGCCGTCCGCCGTGGCCTCACCGAGGAGGAGGCCGAGGACTACGCGCTCACCTGCATGGCCCGGCCACTGTCGGACCTGCGGCTGGAGCGCGGGAAATACCCGCCGAGCATCGAGAACGACATCCAGCAGATGGGCGGCGAGGCGACGGCCGACGACTGACGCTGCGGGTGCGGCGGTCAGCCGGTGACGAGCGTCGACAGCACCCGCGACTCGGCCTTGCGGAGGTGTTCGTCGACGGTGGAGGGGGCGCAGCCGAGGTCGTCGGCGATGTCCTCGTGTGTGGCACACCGCGGGATCTCGTAGTAGCCCAGATCGACGGCGGTCCGGAACACCTCCAGCTGGCGGTCGGTGAGCGTCGAGAGCATGTCGCCGCGCTCGGGGGTGTACTCCCCGACCTGTTCGACGGTGACCTGTATCGTATCGGGGACCCGGTCCAGCGCCTGCCGGAGCATCTCGTGGGTGCCGACGAGCCGCGTCCGCAGGGCGCCTCGGTCCGTGAACTCGAGGGGCGTATCGATCATCAGCGCGTAGCGCTGGGCGAGCGCCATCAACGAGCCCGCCGGCTCCCCCGGTGGGACGTGGACGTAGCAGTGGAACCGCTCGCCCCGGACGTTCATGATGTCGTAGGCGAGCACCTCCTCCGACCCCTCCAGCGCCGGTGAGAGGTCCTCCGGGTCGCCGTGCAGGCGGTACAGCATCACGCCGGTCCCGTCCCCGAGCGCGTTGACGTGCATCAGCGCCTCGCGCGTGACGTCCGGGACGCTGGCGATGACCTCGTCGACGGGGTGGATGGTCCCACCCTCAGGTGTCAGTGTGAAGTCGAAATATCTCATTGGCGCTCCGCGTTCGGGGGTTGCCACTGGGTCCACCGGATGCCTGTTAGGCGTTTCGGCCGCCGCGCCCCCCGAACCCGTCCGGCTCGTCGAGGGGCGCCCACCCGACCCCCGCGAACTGTTCCCGTGCCACGTAACATAACAACTACCGGTGATGAGCGGGTGAACGTTATTAAGTCTACCGTCGGCGGGTCACAGGGCCGTCGAACGCGGGGGACGGCCCGGTACCGCGACAGCCCCGGCGTGTCGCCAGCTGGTCGTCGGGTCCCCGACTCAGAGTTCGTCGTACCGCGCCTCCAGGTCGAGCATCGGCGCGCGGTAGTCGCGGTCGAGTTCGACGCCGTACTCGCGCTGCTCGCGTTCCGAGAGGCGCCACGGTCGGTGGGCGTACTCCGCGGGGAGCCCGTCCAACTCGGGCAGCCAGTGGGTCACGTACTCGGCGCCGGGGTCGTACCGTTCGGCTTGCCCGAGCACGTTGAAGTAGTTGTCCCGGGAGTCGTTGCCGACGCCGGCCTGGTACGCCCAGTTCCCCCAGTTCGAGGCGACGTCGTAGTCGACCAGCCGCGCCTGGAAGTACCCCGCCCCCATCCGCCAGTCGACAGCCAGCGCGTCGGCCAGGAAGGAGGCGACGTTCTGCCGCCCCCGGTTGGACATGTAGCCCGTCCGGTTCAGCTCGCGCATGTTGGCGTCGACGAAGGGGATGCCCGTCTCGCCGGCCGCCCATCGCTCGAACGCCTCGCGGGCTTCCGGCCCGGACCGCCACTCCTTCTCCACGTCGCGGATGCCGTTGGGGTCGAAGAAGTCGGCTCCGTGCTTCACGAACTGGAACTGGAAGAAGTCCCGCCAGAGCAACTCGAACACGAGCCAGTAGGTGTCCTGGTTGGAGACCCGCTCGTCCTCGTACCGGCCGACCTCGGCGTGGACGTACCGCGGCGAGAGGCAGCCGTGGGCCAGCCACGCCGAGAACTTCGAGGAGTAGTCCGCCCCGAGCAGGCCGTTCCGGGTCTCCTTGTACTCCCGGAGGTGGTCGCCCTCCCAGACGTACGCGTCCAGCCGGTCCATCGCGGCCGACTCGCCCCCATCGAACGCGAGCACGCCGCGGTCGTCGACCGTCGCCGCGTCGGGGTCGTGCCCCAGCTCCGCGAGCGTCGGCACCGACTCGCCGGAATCCCCGAACTCCGGCGTCGGCACCGCCTCGGGCGCCGGAACCGGGTCCCGGACGGACGCCTCGCGCTCGACCTCGTCCTTCCACGGGGTGAAGGTGTCCCGGATGTCCGCGTACGGTATCGGGAGGTCGTTGATATGGTAGAGCGTGTGGGTCCAGTGGCGCTCCGTCTCTACGCCCCGGTCCGCGAGCAGCGACCGGACCGCGTGCTCGTCCTCCAGTTCCCCGGTCGCGGGTTCGGTCTGGAGATGGACGACGTCGGCGTCGAACGCCTCGGCCACGGCGGGCACGACGGTCCGCGGGTCGCCGTGCCGGACGAGCAGGTCCCCGCCCCGCTCGCGCAGCGACTCCCGGAGGTCGACTACCGCCTCCCGGCGGAAGCGCCCCCACTGGACACCCCGCTTCGACAACCCGAACATCCCCTCGCCGGCGTGTTCCCGCTCGTCGAACACGTAGACGGGAACGACGGTATCGGCAGCCTCGACGGCCGCCGCCAGCGTTTCGTTATCGTGTACCCGCAGGTCGTCGCGGAACCAGACCACGGCTGTCTCGGACATGAGAACGTAGTCGAACGGTAGGGCGCGGGGCCCCTGAACCCACGGTCCCCGGCAGAGCGGACGCGAATCATCGGGAAATACGGGGTCTTCGGCTCGAGCGGACGCTTCCGAACGGTAATATCTCTGGTCTCTCGGATACGTTCGGACCGCTCATCCGAACACCTCGACCGTCCGCGTCCGCGGGCCGTCGCACTCGACCAGCAGGACCGACTCCCAGGTCCCCGTCTCGAGCGCGCCCTCACGAACGGGGAGCGTCTCGGATCCGCCACAGAGCAGTGCTCGCAGGTGCGAATCCGCGTTACCGTCGAGTTCGTCGTGGTGCCACCCCTCGTCGGGGACGACGTCCGCGAGGACCGTCTCGATGTCGCCCATGAGCCGCGGTTCGGCCTCGTTCACCACCACGGCCGCGGTGGTGTGACGGCTGCGGACGGTCACCGCTCCGTCGGCATCGTCGGGAAGGGCGTCACCGACGCGACCAGTGATGTCGATGGCCTGGAGCCGCTCGTCCGTGCTGACCGTTAGCTGTTCGCGCATACGCGTGGCCACGGACTGGTGGTTGAAACCCGCTCCGGCCCCCGCTACTCGTTGCGGAACCGCTGGAAGAGGATGCGGTCCTGCTGGGTGTAGACGTGGTAGGTGGCCGACAGCATCAGGATGACGAAGAAGACGGTCGCCGTGACCGTCACGCCCAGCGCCTCGACGCCGGGGACGCCAAGCAGGACGGCGACGGTGGTGAGCGACCCCAGCAGTCCCAGCCCGAAGTAGAACTCCCCCCACGAGAGCCCGTAGCGCGGGACGACCTCCAGGTAGACCTCCACCTCGCGGACGCGGTCCTGCAGGCAGACCTCCTTCTCCTCGGAGTCGTACGAGAAGATGCCGAACGCCTCGAGCTTGGGGAGGTGGGTCTGGTGGAGCGAGACGTAGACGGACTGGCGCTTCCCGCTCGGTGGCGGGTCCTCGCCGGTCTCGAGGGCCGCGATGGTTTCGGAGAGGTCCCGAACGCCGACCCGGCCGTCGGGCTGCTCCTTCAGGTGTTTGATCGCCAGCCGGCGCCGGTCGTTGCGCAGGATGTCGTGGATGTCACTCGGCTCCATCTCCGGGGGTGTGTCGGGACCGGGCTCCGCGTTTACGCCGCTACCCTTGGACACGAGGAGAGGATTGACCGTGCGGGGTCAAGAAGCTGTCCACGACGTCGGACTCGTGGCGGACGCCCCGGCTCACGCCAGCCACTCGTCCGGCTTCGTGTCGTAATCGATGTCCGTGGCGGCGATCCCCTCGACCGCGTCCCAGGGGAGATCCTCGATGCTGAACTCCTCCCCGTCGTACCGCAGGAGCTTGCCCACCTCCTCGGGCTCGGGCTCGCGGTCCCGGCGCCGGGCGACCTCAACGTCGTGCTCGTCGACCTCCTTGACGATGGTCTTGAGATTGACCGGGCGCCCCCAGAGCTGGAACACGCGCTCGAGCGTCTGGCGGGCCTGCTGGATGTCGAGTATCACGCCGTTGTACTGGTGGGCCAACAGGAGCTCGTTCCGGTTCTCGTAGTTGCCGTCCTCGACGGCGACCGTCGGCTTCCCGAAGTTGGTGAACCGGAGCATCAGCTTCTTCTTCACGTCGCGGTAGTCCGCCGACGTGACCCGGTAGTCGCGGGTGGTGTGGGTGTACTCGTAGGTGAAGTAGTCGTTGTCGTCGACGAACTCCTGCGTGAGGAACTCGTCGAGGAAGGTGACGTCGTTGTGGGACTCGCGGATCTCGCGCATCCGGTCCCAGCCTGCGGCCCGGTCGATGTCCGCCACGGCGGCCGCGACGGAGTCGTACCGGTCGGTGTCGAACAGGTAGCGGGCGATGCGCTCCAGCTCCGACTGGGAGATGCGCTTGAGGAACCCACGGAACGCGGGCTTGACGAGCGAGTAGTGCCGCTCGCAGAGCCCCTCGTATGTCAACACCTTCCAGGGGTAGCTCTCGACGTCGATCTCGCCATCGTGGGCGCGTTCGAGCGCCGCGGCGTCCACGCGCGAGTCGTCGGGGTCCAGCTCGTCGAGATGGCCGACCACGTCGACGAGCCACGGCTCCGGTTCGAGCAGGTCCCGGACGTGGTCGAGGTCGACCGTGTCCTCGAAGTTACGCCAGGTGACACCCTCGACGCGCAGGAGCTTCTCGACGACCTCCCGGCGGTTGGTCGTGTTCTCGACGTAGTTCCACAGCTGCAGCCCCAGTTTGTACGGGTTCAGCCCCGGTGACCCGAGCACGGCGGCCATGTGGTCGGCGTACGAGAGGAACTCGTCGTCCGCGGCGAACGCCTCGTCGGTCATCATCTTCGACTCCCAGTAGGCCGCCCACCCCTCGTTCATCACCTTCGTCATCTTCTGGGGGGCGAAGTAGTAGGCCTCCTTCCGGAGGATCTCGAGGACGTCCCGCTGCCACTCGGTCATCTCGACGGCCTTCTCGGCGTCCTCGTCGTAGGCCTTCCCGTGGTTCCGGAGGAAGGCCAGTACGTCCGTCTCCGGCTCGGCCGGGAAGCGGACCTCCTCATCACCCTCCTGGGCGTCGAGCCACTCCTGGTCGAACACCTGGTCGCGGACCTCGTCGGAGAGGTCGAGCTCGTCCAGCTTCTCGTCGACCATCTCGGCCTCGACGTCCTCGCCGTCGCCGCGGGCCTCGGCCGGGACGAACGCCCGGTGCTGGTCGATGTTGTCCTCCAGACAGAGGACGTGGTCGATCCAGGCCTCGACAGCCTCCCGGTCGATATCGGGGTCCTCCATGTACTCCTGGATGGTCTCGGCGTGCCGTTCCAGCATCGCCGCCGCGTCCGGGTTGTTCGCGAACAGGCCGAACCACTCGTTGTTCTTGAAGAAGTCCGAGTGGGCCTCGACGTGCGTGATGACGGCCTTCTGGTCGGCGAGGTCGTTGGACTCCTGCAGGAACGCGTGGGCCGGGTTGTCGTTGTTGACGATCTCGAACGCCTTGCCGCCCATGAACTGGCCCTGCTTCTGCTGGCGGTCGTACTGCATCCCCCAGCGCCAGTGCGGGTACCGCGTCTGGAACCCGCCGTAGGCGATGAGCTCGTTCATGTCGTCGTAGTCGATGATCCAGTAGCTGACCGGGAACGGATCCAGTCCGAACTTCTCGGCCAGGTTGGCCGCCTCCTCGACGGGCTCCTCCAGTCCCTCGGCGATGCGCTGCTGTTCGATGCGGTCCGGGTTCATGCTGTGACCTCCTCCTGTTCAGTGCTGAGGATCTCGTAGATGGCGTCGACCACGTCCTCGGGCGAGGAGACGTAGGCGACGGCGGCGTTCGAGTCGCCACCGAAATGCTCCTCGACCTCCTCGGCGTGGGTCGCGTTGATCGCGTTGCCCGAGGGCTGGGTCTCCACGTAGGCGTGGAGGTTGGCGGGAATCTCCTCCATCATCGGGATGACCCGCTCCTCGGTGTCGTTCGAGGAGTTCTCGCTGTCGCCGGCGGCGAACACGTACCGGTTCCACTCGTTCCACGGATACCGCTCCTCCAACAGCTCCGCGGCGAGCTCGTACGCGCTGGAGATGCGGGTCCCGCCACCGCTCCGGATGCCGAAGAACTCGTCGCGCTCGACCTCCCACGCGTCGGCGTCGTGGGCGATGTAGACGAACTCCGCGTTGTCGTACTTGCCCGTCAGGTACCAGTCCAGCGGCGTGAACGTCCGCTCGACCAGCTCGCGCTTCTGCTCCCGCATCGACCCCGACACGTCGCGGATGTTGACGACGACGACGTTCTTCTCGCGCTCCTCGATGATCTCCGGGTAGCGGTACCGCTCGTCGTCGCGCCGGAACGGGACCTGATCGACACCCTCCCGGCGGATGCGGGTCGCGGTCGACTCGCGGTCGACCTCGGCCTCCATCTCCTCGATGCTGGCCCACCGGTCGCGCTCCGCGGCCGGGATCTCCTCGTACGCGGTCTCGATCCACGCCCGCGAGACGGGGACGTGCTGCTCGCGCGCCCAGTCGAACACCGTCGACGGACCCCACCCGTCGACGCGAAGCGCCTCCTTCAGGTACTCCTCGTCGAAGTCCATCGCGAGCTTCCGCTTCAGCCCCTGCTTGAACAGCCGCTCGAAATCAAGCGTCGATGCCGGGCCCGAACGGGTGATGTCCGTGAAGTCGCCCTCCTTCTCCTCGACGACCTTCTTCCCCTTCGGGTCGAGGTTGAGGCCGAGTTCCTCGTCGAGCTCCTGGGCGAACTCCTCGGGGTCCATCTCGTAGTACTCGTGCTCGCCGGCCTCCTCGCCCGGCTCGCCCTCCTCGTCGCCCTCCTCGCCCGGCTGTGGCTGTGGCTCGCCGACGGGCTGGCCCACGTCCGGCGTATCGCCGTCGCCCTGCCCGACGCCGCCCATGTCACGCTGGTCGTAGGCGAACTCCGGCAGGTCGACGATCTTGATCGGGACCTTCACCTCGTCCGGGAGGGATTGGCCCATGTCGCCGTACTGGATGAACTCCGAGAGGTCCTGCCGCTTCTCTTCACCGACTTCGCGGTATCGTTCGAGGTCGTCCTTCAGTCCCATTGCTGTATCACCTGATCGGTTGTGTGTCGGTCCCGCGAATCGTCCGGTGCATTACGTTGGAATCCCGCCCACGGCGACAGTGTTCCAGCCGACTGGGGCATCCGCGCGAGCGGAGCGAGCGCGGTTCTCCGGCACGAGGGCGCGCAGCGCCCGAGTGCCGGCCCTTTTTGAGGTTGTTTGTCGCGAGTGGTACGCAGGCGCGGCGAAGCCGCGCCGAGGACACCCGAGCGGGAAAGAAGCTCGCTCACTCCCATCGATAGCTCACCTGGCTCATGACGTGTCGACTGGTCATCTCGGCCGAGGCCTCCGAGTAGTCGAACAGCTCCTGCATGTTCCGGATGGTGTCGGCCTTCACCTCGGCGGTCTCGGTCCCCGACGGCGGGTCCGACCACTGGTCGGGGTCGAAGTCCGGGAACGTCCGGCGGACGTCGTCCCAGTCGTGGGTGCCGAGCACCGCCTTGATGACGGGGATCTCCTTGACGTTCACGTCGCCGACGCGGAACTCCTCGTCGCGGTTCCGCCAGGCGTGGCGGTTCAGGGCCGTGACGACCTTGTCGGCGCGGAACTCGGTGACCGCACCACCGGGCTCCGTGCCGTCGTAGTCGTCCTCGTCGAACCGGCCGAGATGCTCGGTCTCGAACACCTTCATCTTCAGCGGGTCCGGCTCCTCGAGCTCGCCGCGGTCGTTCTCTATCTGCTCGTCCTCGACCCAGGCGTAGACGTGCTCGATGTACTCCTCGACGGTTTCCTCCTCGACGCGCTTCTCGCGCATGATGGCCTCCAGCACGTCGTCCTCCTGCTCGGTGAAGACGTGGTTCTTCACGGGGACGAGCCGGTTCTCGAACTCGGTCTTCTCGTTGGGGCCGAAGACGGGCGCGTCGCCCAGCTCCTCGGCCATCCGGTTGAGCAGGTCACGGGGCATCACCACGTCCTCGACGGCGAGTTCGGGGTGATGGCGGTCCCGCTCGGTCTGGAGCAGGTCCGCGATGATGTCGCGGGTGTAGGTGACGGGGATGCCGGTATCGCCGTCCTCGGCCTCGTCGTCGAAGTCGAAGGCCTCCTTCTCCCGGCGCTCGTCACCGTCGCGGAGGTAGCCCCGGTCGAACACGAGCGCCTTGTCCACCAGGTCCAGCCCCGGTGGGACGTCCTCGCCGTCCAGCCGCGTGACGACGGCGTACAGCCCGGCCGCCTCGATGGCGTGCGGGGCGAGCTCCTTCTCCCGGACGACGCCCTGGCCGTCCCGGACCTGCACCCGGACCGGCTGGCGGATCTTCGCGGCGAGCTCGTCGTAGGAGTTGGCCTCCCAGACGCTGGTCTCGCTGGTCAGCTCCCGCCGGATGAGCTCCGCCTCCAGCGACAGGTTCGTCAGGTAGGTGAACTCGTGCTTGTCGAGCCGGCGCTTGAGCGCCTTCAGCGGGTCCGCCCCCGACCGGTCGGCGTGCTGGTTCAGCTGCGCCTCCAGGTCCGGGTTCGAGATGATGACCATCTGCGTGTCGATGTCCATCCCGATGCCCTTGTCCAGCTTCACCGTCCCCTCGTCGGGGACGTTCAGCAGCTTCTGGAGCAGGTCGGCGTGCTGGGCGGCGTCCTCGACGATGGTCAGGAGGCCGTTGCCCTGCGAGAGGACGCCGTCGTAGCTGAACGCCTGCGGGTTCTTCCGGCCCCGCGAGTCCAGTTCGCGGAGCATCCCGGCCATCCAGGAGCCGACGAGCCGCTCCTTGGGCGAGCCGTCGTCCTCGGAGTGGAGCACGCCGATGCCGCTCCCCACGTCCGCGATGTAGTTCTTTACACGCAGATGCTCGGAGTCGGTCACGGCCGAGAACAGGTCCTCGGCGCCCTGGCGGCGGTACTGCTCCTCCAGGTAGTCGTACGCCTCCCGCGAGAACGGGTCCAGCCGGCCCTCCACGCGGACGGGGATGTGGTCCTCGACCCGCGCGTTCAGGTCGGCCAGCAGCTCCTCACGGACGTCCTCGGGGAACACCGTCAGCGGGTGCGCCTGCACCGGCGAGGCGTACCAGTCGTCCTCGTCGGAGACGGGTTCGCCGCCGCCATAGGTCATCCCGCCCGACGAGTCCTCGGCACCGGCGACGTTCCACTCGACGGTGTAGCGGCGGCCCTCCGTGGTCTTGCTGTACTCCCGGAGCCCGTTGATGAGACAGCGTTTCAGTTCGGACTTCCCGGTCGCGGTCGGCCCCTCGAGCCAGACGATCTTCTCGTCCTTCCCGCGGCCGGCGGCGATGGAGCGGAGGTCGTCGACGAAGGCGTTCAGCACCTCCGTGTTGCCCAGGATGGCGTGTTCACCGTCGTTGTGGGGGTCGTCGAAGAAGCGGTAGCGCTGCTTCTCCTCGCCCTCCTCGACGACGGTGCGGGTGCCGGCGGCCTCGATGGCTTGGAGCAGGTATTTCGAGGCATGGCTGGCGGTCGAGGGCTGCTCGAACACCGCCTCGACGTACTCGGACAGTGACATCGGCGGCTCGTAGGTCTCCTCCAGGCTCTCGTCGGCCGCGTCGATGAACGCGGTCGGGTCGCGCCGTCGGGTCCCGCCGTCCGTGCTCGTCCCGTCGTCGCGCTCGGTCGCCCGGTGCTCGTCGGTCATCTCACTCCTCCATCTCCGTCTTGGCGACCTCCGCGCCGGCGAACTCGAGCACCTCGCGGGCCCCGTCCTCGGAGTAGCCCTGGTCGGTCAGGGCCTGGACCCAGGCGTTGCGCTCGTCGTCGTCCATCTCCCCGCTGGAGACCAGCGCGGAGAAGTTGATGTTGTGCTTCTTGTCCTCCCAGAGCTTGCGCTCCAGCGCGCGACGCAACCGGTCGTTGTCCTGTGGGTCGAACGTCTCCCCCTCGCGGGCACGCCGGCTGACCCAGTTGGCGACCTCCTGGCGGAAGTCGTCCTTCCGGTCCTCCGGGATGTCGAGCTTCTCCTCGACGTCGCGGAGGAACTTCTCGTCTGGCTCCTGCTCGCGCCCGGTGATCTCGTCCTCGACGGTGTCGTCGTCGATGTAGGCCATGACGTGGTCCATGTACTTCTCGCCCTGGCGCTGGATCTCGTCGAGGTCGTACGCCAGCGCGTGGCGCACGTCCTCGATGGCGCGCTCCTTGTACTCCTCCCGGACGAGTTCGAGGTAGCGGTAGTACGTCTCGAAGTTCTCCTCCGGGATGGAGCCGTGGTTCTCCAGGTTCTCCTCTAGATGGTTGAACGTCGTGAGCGGCGAGAGGAAGCCGCGGCTCCGGTGCATCGAGTCCATGATGGCCTCGGCGATCTCGTCGCCGATGAACCGCGGCGAGACGCCGTCCATCCCCTCCCCGAGGTCGGTTGCCTCCTCGGCCTCGTCGCGGAGCTTCTTGACGTCGATGTCCTCGCCCTCGTCGATCTCGCCGTTGTAGGCCTTGACCTTCTGGACGACGCTGATCTGGCCGCCGTCGGGCTCGGCGATGCGGGTGAGCACGCCGAACAGGCCCGCCATCTCCAGGGTGTGGGGCTCGACGTGGATGTCCGGCACGTCGGCGTTGTGCAGCATCTTCCGGTAGATCTCGGCCTCCTCGGCGTACTGGAGGACGTACGGGAAGTCGATGCGCTTGGTCCGGTCGTTGAACGCCTCCATCTTCTCGTCGCCCTTCTTGTCCCGGTACTCGGGCATGTTCGTCCGGCCGACGATGACCTGGTCGATGTCGATACGGGGGTTGTTCTTCGGCTTGATCGTCTGCTCCTGAGTGGCGTGGAGGAAGTCGTAGAGGAACTCCCGCTGGAGCTTCAGCAGCTCCTCGCCGGAGAAGATACCGCGGTTCGCGTTGCAGAACGCGCCGCTGTAGTCGAACGCCCGCGGGTCCGACTCCCCGTAGACGGCGATCTTCGAGTAGTTGACGTCGCCCGTCAGCTCCGTCTCGTCCTGGTTCTTCTTGTCCTTGGGCTCGAACGTCTCGATGCCCTGGCGCTTGTTCTCGTCGGCGATGAACCGGATGACCTCGACGTGGTTCGAGAGCACCGTCTGCAGGTCGTCGTTGTACTCCTCCAGCAGCTTGTCCATGTAGAACTCGCTGGCGGGGTCGAGCGCCTGCTCGTTCCGGATGGTGTAGGGGGCGTCGAGCGCGTCGTTCACCCGTTCGAGGACGCGGTCACGCTGCTGCTGTGGCAGCAGCACCAGGGGGTCCTGGTTCATCGGCGACCGGACGACGTCGTCGGCCGGGTCCTGGTCGCGGATGACGTCGCCGAGGTTCGTCCACCGGAAGGTGTACATCCGACCCTCATCGGTGGTCGTGTAGTCCTCGTAGTAGTTGCGCACCTGCCGGTCGAACTCCGACTTCCCGGAGCCGACGGGGCCCAGCAGGAGCTTGATCCGCTTCTCGGGACCCAGCCCGCGGGCGCCCGACTTGACCTTGTTGACGAACTCGTGGATGGACTCGTGGACGGCCCGCCCGTAGAACGTGTTCTCGCCGTCGTTCAGCGGGTCCTCGCTGGCGAGCTGGTACTCGACGACGCCGGCGTCCTCGTCGTACTCGGTGCCGTAGTAGTCGAACATGTCCGCCACCCGCTGGTGGGCGTTGCGCGCGATGTGCGGGGACTCGTACAGCTCCTCGAGGTACCACTCGAAGGAGTGGGTCTCCCGGAGGTCCTCGGGGATGGTGTCACGGTACTCCTGGCTGAGGTCTTCCAGACTCTGTTGTTCACTCATGTGTTGCTCGTTGTGTCGTGTGGGCTGACAGCCGCCACGGCCTCTGCCGCCGTCGGCGCGGTCGGTGGCACGGTCCGCCCGGGTGGCCCCCGCTCGCGCGGGCCTGCCGATGAGTGTCCCGTCCGATGAGTGGGCGTACCACCCGTCGCACCGGTGCCGTCGCCGTCGGCAACGCCGCGCGACGCGGCTGGGGTCCGGCGGCCCGATGCCACCGTACTATATGTACTATGAGAGTGCGTCACTCATAAGTTTTGCCGCCTTATGCGCAGGTGGCCGCGGTCGAACCGGGGCGAAACCGCAAGCCAACGGTTCGGTGACATGATTTCACATGGCAATCGTCGGCTCGGACTGATATACTTTCTTACAGCGGCCATCGATGAACCCCGGGACCGCCGCACTCAGGAGGCCGCGTCGCGTACCCGAGGGCGATGCCCGACGACGCCCACGACGACCCGGCGGGCGACCCCGCGGGGGAAGCCGACTCGCCGGCCCGGCCGCTCCCGGACGGCTGGCAGCGCTGGAGCGACGACGACGAGCGGACCGTCCTCGTCTTCCGGCCGGACGTGTTCGACGGGGGGTCGTTCCCGGCCCCCTGCCTGCCGACCATCTACGTCACGCACGGGCGTCGGAACCGCCGGCCGGGCGTCGAGCGCTCGGCCCGACCGGGTGCCTCCTGGGTCGTCACGCTCTACCTCGAACCCGAGGTCGCGGCCCCGGAGGAACTGTACGACAGCCGTCCGGACGCCCTGGCCGGCGCCCACGAACTGGCCGCCCGGTTCGCCCGGGGGGAGGTCGCCTACCGGGGGGTCTATCAGGTCCCCCGCGAGTCGTACCTCGAAGCGCTGGACCGGCTCACCGGCGAGTGAGGCGGGACCGCCCGGGCGTTTTTTACACGGCGCAGCGAACGGTGGCGTATGACCACGGTCACGCTCATCGGGACCCGCCTCGCCGAACTCGGGACGGAGTTCGTGTACGGCGGTGAGGCGGACGGCTGCGCCGGCTGCCCGTACCGCGACCAGTGTCTCAACCTGACCGAGGGCCGCAAGTACCGCGTCATCGAGGTCCGGGACGGCGGGCAGACCCTCGACTGCGCGATGCACGACGCCGGGGTCCGGGCTGTGGAGGTCGAACCCGCATCCATCACCGCGAACGTGCCCGCGACATCGGCCTACGCCGGCAGTCGCGTCTCGCTGGCGGGACCCTGCCCGCACACGGAATGTCCGAGCCACGAGTTCTGCGAGCCCGATGGCGCCGACTTCGACGCGGAGCACCGCATCGACGAGGTGCTCGGTGACCCGCCGCACGACCACTGTGCGCTGGGCCGGGACCTCGAGCTGGTTGAGTTCGCGCCGCCCGAGGAGTAGCGCCGGCCGCCGTCACCGCCGGTCCGGGACCGGCTCGGTGTCCGGCTCCAGCTTGCCGACCAGCTCGCCGGTGTAGCCGAACACGTCCTCGTAGCCGTACGACGACATCAGGATGGGGTAGAACGGCTCCTCGGCGACCAGCTGCTCGCCGTCGACGGCGGCGAACGCCTCCCCGGCGTTCACGCGCTCGAAGTTCTCGGCGAACACCTCGTAGCGGTCGCCGCGGCGCTTGGGGATTCGCCGGCACATCCGATAGACGGGCACCTCGCGGTCCTCGTGGGGCTCGCCGGGGAGTGCACCGACGGCGGCCAGGAACTCCCGGATCAGCCGTTCTGCGTTCTCGGCGGCCGCCTCGCTCCCTTGGAGGCCGCACTCGACCTCCAGCACGTTCGGGCGCTCGATGAGCCGCCCATCGGAGAACTGCGAGGTCTCGACGAGGGCGTCGACCGCGAGATAGGGACACGCCGACCGGGCCAGCGCGTCCACCGTATCACAGAGGGCGAACGGGCCCCCGTACGACTGCGTCGAGTGCATCGAGAAGACAACGCAGTCCCGGAGCTCCGCCAGGAGGTCGTGGGCCAGTCGCCCCTCGTGGGTGTCGGCGTCGGGGCCCCCCGGGAACGCCCGGTTCAGGTCCTCCTCCACGTACCGGAGGTTCCGGGCCCGGGCCTCCTCGTTGGCGACGATGAGCTTGACCGGGCGCGCGGGGTCCGGGTCGGCCTGGAGCAGCGCCTCGATGGCACGGGGACCGCACGGCTCGTCGCCGTGGATACCGCCGACGATGGCGATCTCCGGCTCCCCGTCACCCAGCTGCTCGACCCGCATTGCACCGGGATACCCTCCCGAGCCCTATCAACGACCCGCTTCTGTGACGCCAGCCGGCGTCCGGGACCGCAGGGGGCCCGGAACGCCGGCTAGGGTCCGGTGTCGACGCCGGCGTTCCCGTTAGTGTCCGCCGTGCCGCCGACGGCTGCCCACGACTCGCCGTCGCCACTCACCTCGACCGGACCGAGCGTCTCTCCGCCAGCGCCGTCGTCCATCCGGACGAAGTAGGTGAACGTCCGCGTCTCTCCGGGGTCCACTTCGGCGTCGAACTCCACCGCCGTCCTGTTGCCCTGGTCGTACGTCTCGTACGCCACGTCCCCGGTGCCGGCGACCTCGTATCCCGATGGCATGCGGTCACGGACCGTGACGCCCGCGCCACCGTCGCGCTCGAACGCCCGGACCGTGATATCGACCCGGTTGGTCGCGTTCGCCCTGTACACGGTGCCGTCGTCCGAACGCTCGACCTCCAGCGGTGGTCGCGGAGCCGTCAGGTCGACCGGCTTGAACCTGGTGGCGTAGACGCCGGCGCCGCGGTCGCCGGAGTAACTGACGCCGTTGTGCTCGACAGTGCTCCAGACGTCCGGCGACAGGTCAGCCGTCTCCTCGTTCCGCGGGCGAGCGTGGCCCTCGTCGACGAGGTCCCAGTCCGTGGTGTTGTTGATCCAGCCGATGGTCCGACTGCCATCGCGTCCGTCCACGTTCGGGTTCTCCGTGGGCCGATAGCTGCGTCGCCCCTCGGCACCGGGCGTCCCGCCATCGACCGCCGTCAACCCGTTCTGCTCACCCGGGCTGACCTCCAGGTAGCGGACGCCACCGTGGTAGTGGCCCTGATGGATGACGAACCGCTCCTGCCCGCCCAGCTCGTGCCTTGCGACCTGCGAGTTGTGGGGACTGAGCTGGAAGGAGAAGGTGCTCTGCTCGATGTCCTCGAACGCGACGTCGTCGTCGGTATCGACGTTCCTCCAGGTCCAGTTGGTCAGCTCGCCGAGCTGCTTCGGCCCGTCGCCCGGGGCCCGGACGTCGTCGCCGGGGTCGTCCGGGTAGACACCGTCGCAGTCGACGAGGAACACCGTCCCCGTCGAGTTGGGGTTGGTCTTGTCCTGGTGTGGCGTGTTGTAGATGACCGAGGAACGCTGGTCGAACCGCTCGTCGGGCTCCTCGTGGCTGGTGACGGCGACGCGCTTCGTCCCGCCGTCGGGTGTCTCGACGACGTCCGGGAACGGCGCCGCGAAGTGCGACTGGTTCATGTCGAACTGCCCGATATGCTCGATATCCGTCGGGTCGGAGACGTCGAGCACGCGCAGGCCGCGGTCCCAGTCGGCGACGTAGGCTGTCGGCCGGCCGTTCCGCGGGTCGTCCTGGACCTCGATGTCGTGGACGTAGGAGAGTCCGTGCCGGGCACCGACGCCACCGCGGACGGTGTTACCATCGGCGGTCCAGCGGTTGACCAGGGTCAGCTTCCCGGGCCCACGGTCGAACCGGAGGACGTACACCCCGCTGTCGGGCGAGAGTAGCCCGACGTTCTTGCAGGCGAAGACGTATTCGGTCCCGTCGATGCGGTGGTGGAACAGGTTGTGGACGCCGGTCGAGAACGCCCCGTCGACCACGTCGACGGTCCGCGGTCGCGCCGGGTCGGAGATGTCAACCGCGACGACCCCGCCGGTGGCCTCCGGTCTGGCGAAGGGGTCCGAGAGGTTCACCGTCCCGTTCGAGCCGCCGTCGACGGGCACCAGCGCCTGGGTCCCGACGAAGGCGTAGTTACCGTCGTCTGAGAGCTTGATATCGGTCGCCAGGTTGGACTCCGCGCCGACGTTCCGGAGGATGGAGTGGACGGTGAACTCCGCATCCCGCAGCTCGGCCGGGTTCGAGGCGTCGTTGAACTCGGAGATATCCAGCACGGCCAGCCGCCGGCCGGGGTCCTCGCTCCCGGACGCCCGGAACGAGGTCACGGCGATATCGCCGTGGACCCGGACCTCCGCGTTCGTGTCGCCATCGTGGCGCTGGGCTTCCTGCCCGGCCGTCCGGGCGGGACCGACGTCACCGAGACTGTGGTAGCCCACCTCCTCCGCTCTCCTGAACGGATTCCCCTCGTCGAGCCCGAACGGCTCCCCCCCGGGGCCGTCGATGCCGGAGTCCCGACCCTTGCCGCCGTCGGTGCCGGGGTGGCCACTGACCGACCCGATGGCACCGAGCCCGAGTACACCCGCTCCGAGCTGGAGCAGGGAACGACGCGTCCGTTCGGTTGGATCCTCGTCCGCCATGGACCAACGCGTGCCCCACCGGCACAAAGGGGATGTGACAAGCTCGTCCAAACGGTCGAGGAGCGCCCGCCTTCCGCCGAAACTGGCTACTCGTTCGTTCAGCGGTCGGGCTGGACACCACGCCGAGCGATCGTCACGGAACGCCCGAGCATCCACACCACAGCTCACGCCCGTGTTCGCGGGGTCAGTCCGGCTGCACGGAGAGCGTGAGTTCGAGGTCCGAATCACAGCTCCGGCAGCGGCCGCCGTGGATGACGTCCTTCAGCAGCTGCTGGTTGAAGCAGGAGGGGCAGGAGACGGCCGTCATCGTGCCGGGAAGCGCGTCGAACGTGTTGTCATGGTCCAGTACGAACTCCATCGAACCGTCGTCGGTCGACATGTGAACTGTTGACGCCGACCAGGATACTAAACCTTCGGCGAACCGACGGACATCGCGAGGGTCAGCGGCGGGGGGATGGCGGCCCGACCGCTCGGGTCACCGCCCGCGCCCCCTCGGCCAGCAGGTCGACCCGAGCCGGATTCCGACGACGGGCAGAGCGGTTCCCCCCGAGCCCACAGCGAGGATCGGGCGATGGAGCTTCCGGCCGGGTCGCGTGCCAGCGGTGGACTGCCGGGACCGTGAGGGGGCTCGGCCATGGCCCTCTCCCCGTGCACCGGGACGGTGGTGATCGCGACGGTTCCCACCACGTGACCGCTGACGCGGCCGACCGAGCGCCCGACGCTTCCCCGGGAGTGCCCCGCCCCTGTCAGTCCAGCCGTGCGCCGTCACGTGGGCAGTAGTCGTGCTCGGGGTCCCTGGTCCGATACCCACAGCGTGGACACTCGCGGACCGGCGGCCCGGTGGTCGCCGACTCGTCGTCCCCGAGCCCACGGAACAGGAACGGGACGAGCGGAACGAACAGGAACAGCAGGAGGGTGTCGAAGTAGACGTAGACGACGGCGCTGACGAGCAGGCTCGCGAGCAGCCCGATCGCCGCCGTAAGCAGTCGCGAACGCACGGTCTCGGTTCGGTCCCTGAGGGAGGAAACGGTTCCGTTCCGCCAGTGTCCGCGAGGAGTGCCCTCAGCGGGTGCCGATGTCGTCCTCGTCCTTGATGACGCGTACGTCCGCTTCGCCGCTGGAGACCTCGTTACAGAGCTCGTAGAACTCGTTCTGGAGGCCGGCCGGGAACCGCAGCACGCCGACCCAGCTTCCGTCGGACTGCCACTCCTCGCGCTGCAGGTCCCCGAACTCCCGGACCTGTGCCTGCCCCGACCCGGCGTGGTCCGCCGGCAGCTGGACCGCCATCACGACCTCGTCGAACCGGATGGGGATGACCGGCCGGAGCGCGTCGAGCGCATCGTCGACCTGGTTCTCCACCGGCTCCATCGGGTCCACCGTGAACCCGGCCTGCTCCAGGGCGCGCTCAACCCGCTCGGGCGGATGCGGCGCGTCGTCCTGCTGGGGGTTGACCGCGTTCCGGACGATGGTGTTGACCAGCTGTTTGTGCTTCTGCTCCTGCATCTCCCGGCGCTGGTCGGCCGTGATCTGGATCTCCCCGCGCTTGATCACCTCCGGGATGATCGCCATCGGGTCGGTCGTCCCGAACACCTCCTCCAGGGCGGTCTCGGGCGGGCGGTCGCCCCGGGAGGCGTCCTCGAACACGTCCTCCGCGGCGATGACGTCCTCCAGGTCGCCCTCGAACTCGTCACGCTTGATGGCCAGCGCCGCGTCCGGGTCAATCAGTACCTCGAACCGCTCGCCGTGCGATTCGAGCCGCGCGGTCACGGCCTCGTCGAGTGATATCATGCCGCCGGCTACGCGGGGATATGGTTAAAAGATATGTCCCCTGGGGCGGCGGTCCGCGTGGCCGTCGCCACCGGATGGGAACGAGTGGAGGGAGTGGGGAACGGGCGGGGGCGCTCCGTAGCTAGAGCGTGTCGTCGACGGTGTCCGTCAAGGAGCCGTCATCGCCGCTCGCCGTGTCGTCAGCGGTATCGGCCGCCGAGTCGGTCGTGTCGTCCGTGCTGCCCGAGAGCGTGGTATCCGAGCCGCTCCCGGCCGACGTGCCGCCAACGACCACGTTCCGCGGGTCGTTCCCGCCGAAGGTGATCTCCACGTCGCCGTCGTCCTGGTCGTCGCTGTCGTTGTCATCGGTGAACGACCCCTCGCCATCAGCGGTGGGGGCCTGGACGCCACGCTGAGCCGGGTCGTCGTCGGTGACCTCGATCCGCGCCGGGCCGAACGTGTAGCTCCCGTTGGAGTCCGGCGCCTCGACGGCGTAGATCCGACTGGTGCCGTCCGTGGCGTCGTCCTCGCCGAAGGGCCCCAGGTCGATGATCTCGTGCGAACCCTCGGTTCGGACCTCACCCTCGTAATCCGTATCGGGGTCGTCCGGATCGTCCGTCACGGTCCAGTCGGCGGGGACCCGGTCGTAGATGCGGCCCTCGGTGACATCGGCGCTGTTGAGATCGACCCGCACCGTGTTGCGGGCGTTGGCGGTGAACCGGTCGCCGCTGTCGAACCGCTCGCCGGAGACGTCGATCCCCGGAAGTGGCTCGAACTCGGGCGTGAACGATGCCCTGAACTCGATATCGGTCCGCGCGTCGAACCCGTTGACCAGCCCGGGGATGTTGACGAGCTTGGCGACGACGAACAGCGTCCGCGTGTCGACCTCGTCCCGGCGCCCGAGATCGAACTCCTCGCCGGTGTCGACGGTGAGCGTGAGGCTGCCTCTGCGCGCACCGACCCCGCTGGTAGCGTCGATCGTGCCCTGCGCCACGACGTTCGGCACCCCGTTCGGGCCCGGGTTCTCGCCGTCGTAGACGAACACGTCGACCTGTGGCGCGCCGGTGGCCATGCTGACGTCCGCACCACGGAGGTTCCCGGCAGACACCGTCAGGTCGAGGACGCCCCGCGGCGCCTCGACGTAGCCCGCGACCGCGCGGTTGTCCTGAGGCACGTCGAGTCCGACTGTCAGTTCGTTGCCGTCACTGTCAGTGACCCCGTAACTACTGGTGACAGGTTCGTCCGCATCGTCCGGGCTGAACTCGTCGTTGGTCAGCGAATCGCCGCCACCGTAGACGTTCCGTGTCACCGCATCGACGGCGGCGTCCGGGTTGACCCGGCCGTAGCCCTCGAACGGGTCGCGGCCGCCACCCTGGCATGACGGGGACTTCGCGCGGTGGTACGGAGCGGCGGTGAACACCGTCTCCGTCGCCGTCGCCAGGATGACCTGTTTCAGCCGGAACGTGTCGTTGATGCCCGACTGTGCCGTGCTGTTGAGGATGCTCTTGTTGTTGCCCTCCGGGTCCTCGTCCTCCATCGCGTCGGCGACCAGCCCGGCGACGCCGCTGGTGAACGGCGCGGCCATCGACGTGCCGGCCTTGCCGGTGTAGTCCTGCGGCCCGGTGTCCGTGTCGAACTCGCTGTAGTCGGTGTCGGCCTCCGCGGCCGTCACCAGATCGTCGAGCGTACCGCCCGGCGCGGTCACGTCGGGTTTCATGTACGTCCCGTCCTCTCCGTCGTCGACGGCGCCGATACCGCCGGACGAGTAGCCGCTGATGCCGTCCTTCGGGCCGGTGGCGACCACGCTGATCGTCTCGTCGGCGACCGCGGGCGCGCCGTTCCCGTTGGCGGGGGTCGCGGCGTTGCCGGCCGCGGCGACCGTCAGGATCCCCTGTTCGGCCATGTCCCGAATGCCACCGACCACGTCGCCGAAGACATCGCCGGAGGCGCCGCCAGCAGCGCCGAGCGGGAGCCCACCGACGTACCCCCACGACATGTTGACCGCGCGGAGATTGAACGTCTCGCTGAACTCCGTCGCGTACTCGCCGAGGAACGGGATGGGACCCGAGAGCCCCTGCAGCCCGACCAGCGGGGCGTCCGGGGCGACACCGGAGTGGAGCGCGACCTGCGTGTCGGAGCCCCTATCACCCGTGGTCCCGGGAGGATCGGCGAACGTGCCGACGCTGTACGAGTCGACACGGCCGACGCCGTTCAGGCCCTGTGCGATGGCGTCCGACTCCTCGGTCGAGGCCGGGCGGATGGTCACCGTGTAGGCCTCGTCCGGGTCGGCGGGCACCGAGACGGTGTTGTTGTCGTTCGTGCTCGCGTCGCTGGAGATGGTCGAGGAGGCGACCGTCTCGCCTCTCGGGCCGCGCTCGCTGATGTCGATCTCGATGCTGTCACCGTAGGCGGAGGCGTAGACCCCGGCCTCCCCGTCGTCGACGAACACGTCCACGTCGACCGTGTTACCGAACTGGAGCTGCCGGGTCTCCCCGCTCGTCTCCACCTCGCGGGTGACCTCACTGGCCCGGCCGGAGCCACCCATGATGGAGGCGCAGTGGCTCCCGTGGCCGTCGGGGTCGCGGGGTTTCGGGGAGTTCCCATACCGTGACCCGGCGTTGAACCAGCCGATGGTTTTGGCCTCGTCCGGGCCCACGCTGAACGGATCGATCTCCGACCCCAGCAGACCCGCGGGCATCCGGTCGTACGTCCTGGCGGTGATGGTCAGCTCCGAAACCGTGCTGAGATCCCCAGTGGCGGCGAACCGGTGAGGAGTGTCGGCCTCCAGTGGAACGTCCGTCAGCTCCTCCACTTCACGGCTGGTCCCCGTTTCGGCGACCGTCTCCCAGCCCCCCTCGACCTCGCACTGGAACAGTAGATCGAGGCTGTTGGCCTCGTTGCCGCTGGGACGTGGGCTCGGCGTCCATGTCATCGTCGCGGAGGCGTGGCTCCGCTTTGCGTCCGGCGTGAGTGTGACCAGTTCGACGGTGGTGGTCCCGGTCGTCGACGCCGGACTGACCGTCTCCTCGTCGGCGTGGGTCTTCTCGCTGTCTCGGACGAAGTCGACGTTGCGATCCTTGAGCGCGAACCCGCCATCGTCCTCGACGATCTCGACACCGTTCCACGGGCCCAGGTCGGGGTGGCGGGCATCGATGCCGGAGTCGGTCAGACCGAGGGCGTTGTCGTTGCTACCGCGGTAGCCACGGTCCCACACCTTCGCCAGTTCCTGCACGCGCGGGTTGGCGAACTTCCGATCCATCGGGTGGTCCGCCGACACCGTGTCCGCCGACGCGCCGAACAGGCCGGCGCCGACCGCGGCGCCGGTGGCCTTCGCAAACGTTCTCCGTGATAGTTCGATACCGCTGTCGTTCGATGAGTCGTCCCCACTCATGGTTCACCTACACCTCTCTACAGTACTGGAAAATGGATTCTGACAAATCCATCCAATAGACGCTGTGCTCGGTGGATTCAGCTGATCGGGGGGCTCCGGCCGGAGCTGGCGCGAGCGGCTCACAGCGGAGTTACGCTCCCGTTTCACGACGGTCTGGGAGCAGACGGTCGTCAGAATGACGGTTGGATGAACCACGGTCTCGGACCGCGGACCCGACTCTCCGGGTCGTTCATGGTCGTTCGTGGAGAGCGAGCGAGAGCGGTAGTAATTTCACCCGACCCTCCCTTTCGCCGGTTATGTCATACGACAAAGTGGACGTTCCTGCCGACGGGTCGCGAATCGAGGTGGACGAGGGCGACGAGTTCGTCGTCCCTGACGACCCGATCATCCCCATCATCTTCGGGGATGGCATCGGGGTAGACGTCGGCCCGGCGGCACAGCGGGTACTGGAGGCCGCGGCCGAGGCGACCGGCCGCGAGATCCACTGGATGCGGGTCTACGCCGGTGAGTCCGCGCGCGAGAAGTACGACGAGAACCTCCCGGAGGACACCCTGGCGGCGATGCGCGAGTTCAAAGTCTCGATCAAGGGGCCGCTGACGACGCCGGTCGGCGCGGGTTTTCGCTCGCTGAACGTGGCGCTGCGGAAGGAACTCGACCTCTACACCAACGTCCGACCGACCTACCACCTCGAGGGCGTCCCCTCGCCCGTGAAGGCGCCCGAGCAGATGGACATGGTCACCTTCCGCGAGAACACGGAGGACGTCTACGCCGGCATCGAGTGGGAGGCCGGCACGGACGGCGCCGAGGAGGTCCGCGAGTTCGTCGAGGACGAGATGGGCTACGACTCGACCATCCACGACGGGCCGGTCGGTATCGGCATCAAGCCCATCACGGAGTTCGGCACCAAGCGGCTCGTCCGCAACGCCATCGACTACGCCCTCGAACACGGCCGCGACTCGGTCACGCTGGTCCACAAGGGGAACATCATGAAGTTCACCGAGGGAGCCTTCCGCGACTGGGGCTACGAGGTCGCCGAGGAGGAGTACGGCGATGCGGTCATCACGGAGGACACCCTCTGGAACGAGCGCGACGGCGAACCGCCGGAGGACGCCGTCGTCGTCAACGACCGCATCGCGGACAACATGCTCCAGCAGATCCTCACGCGAACGGACCAGTACAACGTGCTCGCGATGCCGAACCTGAACGGGGACTACCTCTCGGACGCCTGCGGCGCCCAGATCGGCGGTCTCGGCATCGCACCGGGCGCCAACCTCGGCGACGGCCGGATGCTCGCCGAACCGGTCCACGGCTCCGCCCCCAAGTACGCCGGCCAGGACAAGGTCAACCCCTCCGCGCTCATCCTCTCGGGCCGCATCATGCTCGAACAGATGGGCTGGCCGAAGGCGGCCGACCTCGTCCGTGACGCCGTCGAGGCGACCATCTCCGCGAAGGAGGTCACCTACGACATCCACCGCCAGATCGAGGGCGGCGAGAAGCTCGCCACGAGCGAGTTCGCCGCCGCCGTCGCTGACCGTATCCACGAGATGGCCGAGTAACGGCGCAGTTCGGCTCGAACGTTCCTCCAGGAGTACATAATCCAGTAATCCCGGATTTCCGAGAGATATCGGGCGTTCTCGAACCGAACGCCCTTACTCGAGGGTGAAGCTCTCGTCGCCGTCCAGCACGTGGACCTCGGCGTCCGAGCCGGTCGCCTCCACCTCGTGGACGAACCGGTCCGTGTCGATCTCGATGGGCGGGAACGTGTCGTAATGCATCGGGAAGGCGTGGTCGACGTCGAGCCAGTCGACGGCGATAGCGGCTTGGGCGGGCCCCATCGTGAAGTGGTCGCCGGCCGGCACCGCGGCGGCGTCGGGTTCGAGGTAGGACCCGACGACGTCCTTCATCTCGCTCATCAGACCCGTGTCGCCGGCGTGATAGAACGCGGTGGCCTCGGTGTCGGACTCCCGGGTCGGCTTCGAGTCGCTGATGACGAACCCGACGGGCATCCCGAGTTCGTGCTCGTAACCGGTCATCGCGCCGTTGGTGTGGTCCGCACGATGCATCGTGACGTGGGCGTCGCCGGCCTCGACGGTCCCGCCGATGTTCATGCCCATCCCGGCGATGGCGTTCTCTATGCCCAACTCGTCCTCGACGTAGCCGCAGAGCTCCGGCACCGCGACGACCGTCGCGTCCGGGAACTCGCCGGCGTGGGCGATATGGTCCTCGTGCGCGTGCGTGAGTAGCAGGTAGTCCGGGTCATCAACGTCGCTCGGGTCGAGGGAGGTGTGTGGGTTCCCGAAGAACGGGTCGATGAGCAGGCTCGTCTCGCCGACCTGTACGTGCCAGCAGGAGTGTCCGTGCCAGGTGAGTTCCATCACGCGCCCGGCTACTCGCGGCCCCGACTTAACGGTTCAGGGGGCCACGGACGGCCCCCTCGCACCCCACGGAACACACCCCGGACGAGGTCCCCTCCGCACGAGCCATGCCCTCCAGGCGACACCTGTTGACCGTCTCCGGCGCGGCCGCGACCGGACTCTCGAACTGCCGCGAACCCCCGTCCCGCTCAAGCGAGTTCGGCGCCACACTCCGGGCAGAAGTTCTCCGTCCCCTGCAGGTCGGTCCCACAGTCCGGGCACTCCGGCGCCCCGTCGTCGGGGTCGGCCGCCTCGTGGACGCGCCCCGGGAGGTCCTCGGCGGCGGGGAGCGGGAGTGCCTCGACGCCCGCCTCCGGGACCGCCCCGGGGTCGATGAGTCCCGTCTCCACCAGTCGGGCGACGACCGTCGCGACGGCCGCGTCCGCGTCAGCCCGCGACCCGGCGTCCGCGACGACCAGCTGCCCGGTGCCGAAGACGAGCACCGTCGCCGCGTCGCCCTGGTAGACGACGCCGGGGAACGCGTCCGGCTGGTAGGTGGTGGCCTCGATGCCCAGTTCCAGCGTCGCCATGTTCGTATCGACCGCGGCGTCGAGCGCGACCGCGTACGCCGGGTCGCGGACCTCTATCTCGGGCACGTCCGCGACGGCGACGCTCGCCATCCCCTGCACGTCGAGGTCGTCGAGGGCGACGAGCAGCCGTGCGCGGTCGACGGTCATG
Organism: Haloglomus irregulare; assembly: GCF_007421925.1. GTDB lineage: Archaea > Halobacteriota > Halobacteria > Halobacteriales > Haloarculaceae > Haloglomus > Haloglomus irregulare. The sequence goes on along the minus strand of NZ_QMDX01000012.1, from coordinate 16,764 downwards.
GGTCGCCGTGGGTGGTGACGGCTCATATGCGTGCCGCTCCAGGGGCGGCCCGGAGCCCACGCCGACGACCGTCCCGCGGGGGTTTAGTCCCGGGCCACCCACGCCCCCGGTATGGGTCAGGAGTCCGTCGAACGCGTCACCGAGGAGGCCGGCATGGAGGCCGCCATCGACGTCCGCCACCGGGTCTTCGTCGAGGGTCAGGGCGTCCCCGAGGCGCGCGAACTCGACGGTCGCGACGACGAGGCGACGCATTTCCTGGCACGGGACGGGGACACCGCCGTCGGCACCGCGCGTCTGCGCGGGTACGAGGCCGACCCCCCGACCGCCAAGGCCGAGCGGGTGGCCGTTCTCGAAGCCCGCCGGGGGGAGGGCTGGGGCGCGCGGCTGATGGCCGCCGTCGAGCGCCACGCCCGCGACCAGGGGTACGAGCGCGTCCGCCTCCACGCACAGGTGCCCGTCGTGGAGTTCTACGAACGCCTGGGCTACGAGGCCCACGGCGAGACGTTCGAGGACGCCGGCATCCCCCATCGCGAGATGACCAAGCCCCTCTGATCGTCGGAACGACCATGCGGCCCCCGCCCGAACTGACCGTATGACGGACGACACGCCCGAGGAAGCCCCCGACGAACCCACCATCCCGCCGGAGGTCCACGTCGGCGACGACGAGGAGACACGAACCGGGCGCTTCCGGCTGTTCCGCGTCCTGCCGGCCGTCCCGCATCTGAACCTGTTCGACCCCGAGAGCCGACGGCTGTACACCGTCCACGGGTCGAACTACCGCGACGACCTGCAGTCACGCCTCGACGGCTTCCGGACGGGGGACCTCCTCGAGGGGACCCTGGTCGGGGCCCCCGCGGACCCGGAGGCCCCGTGGCGACTCGCCCGCGCCGAGCGCGACTCCGACGCCAGCGTCTCGCTGGCCTTCGCCTCGGACGTCGCCCCCGAGGCGCTCCCGGCCGCCGTCCGTGACGACGACGAACTCCGCGAACGCGCCGCGACCGACCCCGTCGGCCGGACGCTCGAACACGACGGTCACGCCGTCGGCGAGGTCTGGCTCCAGCCCCGCGACCCGCTCCCCGAGGACCTCTTCCTCCCGAACGTGCTCGCGGGCCTCGTCCCGATGGAACCGTGGTTCGAACGCCTCCCCGAGGTCGGCGACCCCGCGGCCGAGGCGCTCGTCCTCGACACCGCCGGTCCCGAGGCCACCACGTTCGACCAGCCCTTCGGCGTCGTCGTCTTCCTCACCGAGGCCGGCCGGGACCTGGGGGACCATTTCCGCGACCGCTACGGCCTCCCCACCGACCGCACGGCCGATACCCGGCCCGACATAGATCCCTACACCTGAGCTTCGGCTCGGGTGTCCTCGGCGCCCGCTTCGCTCGTGCCTGCGCGCACCACCCCGAAGAAGCTCGTTTACAGCTCGACGCCGCTTGGGATGAGCGAACGGCCCCGGAGGAGGTCGCCGTTGGGGTCGTAGACCAGGAAGACGTTCATCTCGTTGTCCAGCAGCGTCTCGCCGTCGACGGTGATGTGGGCCCGGTAGCGGAAGCCGTCGTCGGAGTCCTTGCCGAACTCGCGGGCGGCATCGATGAACTGGAAGACGTCGTCGGCGTCGGCGTTGAGTTCGAGGACGAACGAGCCCGTGACTCGGTTGGTCACGGCGACGACGCCGGCGGCGTCCTCGGCCTCCGGGGGCGTCTTGAGTCGGAAGGCGACGTCGAGTTCGTCGGGCGACAGCGACCCCCCGTCCGTGTCGGTCAGCCGGTCGTCCAGCTGGTCCGGTGGTCCGTCGAACTCGATATGTGCCGTCGGCGGCCCGTCCGCGTCCAGATTGCGGACGTCCAGCGTGAAGTAGTCGCGCCTCATCTAACTGACCGGAGCTACGGGGCGGGCGGACAAGAACGTGACGCCCCCGTGTCGACGGGGGACGCTGCCGATGGCGGGCGGTGCCGGCATCGGTAGGTTTTCGACCGCGGGGGGCGGCCGGCCCGTATGGTCTCGCTCCGGACGAAGTACGCCGGCGAACTCGCCGTGTTGCTGACGTGGGGCAGCGCGCTGTTGCCGTGGTCGGTATCGTTCGCCTCGCAGGGGGGCATCTCGCTCGTCGTGGTCCGGTGGCAGCCGTTCCTCGTGCAGTTCATCTTCGGCGCCCAGCTCCCGGGGGAGGCGCCGTTCCAGGCGCTCCCGACCGCCCTGGCCCGGGAGACCGGCGGCGTCGCGGAGGCCTACCAGGTGTGGGCCGTCGGCGCGGCCGTGTTCCTGCTGGCGTTCGCCCTGAGCATCGCGTACTACGCCCGCGAGGAGCGCGTCGAGGCGGCGCTACCGGTACATCCGGTCCGGGTGCTCGGCGGGTTGCTGCTGGCGACCGGGGCCGTGCTCGGCACCGCGACGGCACTGCTGACGGTGCGGTATCCGGGCGGTGCGCTGCCGCTCGGGGTGCTCTTCCTGCTCGTCTTCGGCGCGGTCCTGCTCCGTGTCAAGCGCGCTCCGGCGTGACCGGGCACTCCCGCGGTTCGCGGCGGTCGCCGGACCGAACGGCGGTGACTCGGCAGCGTGGATTTATGTACGCGTAGCGTTTCGTCCCGACAACGAGCGGGGATTACCCGGCCATCATGTCCGACAGGAACGACACGCGGCAGGCGGACAAGGGAGCGCTTCAGAGCGCCATGGAACAGCTCTCCCGGACCGTCGAGATGTTCCGTGGCTCCCGTATCGACGTCGAGAACTGGGCGCCGGGTCGGCACGGCCGGCTGGTCGACTTCGCCGGTCGCGAGGGGTACGAGGAGGTCGACCGCTACTGGCTGAACGCGCCGTTCTCCTACGCCTCCATCAACTACGACGCCGAGGAGAACCAGTACCTCTACCATGTCGTCGAGCCGTCGCTGGACGCGTTCGAGGCGGAACTCCTGGACGCCCTCTACGAGGACGTCCGGAACCCGCTGCTGTACGGCGAGGAGGCCGAGGACGACGAGGGCGCCGAGCGGCTCCTGATGGAGGAGCTCCGGGACCGGCTGGAGGAGTACGGCGTCGACGTCGACATGGCCGGCTTCTACCGCCTGTTCTACTACCTCTGGCGCCGGTTCCGCGGCTTCGGGAAGATCGACGCGCTGATGCACGACCCCGACATCGAGGACATCTCCTGCGACGGCTACGGGCTGCCGCTGTACGCCTACCACGAGGACTACCAGGACGTGGAGACGAACGTCTCCTACGGGGAGGAGGAGCTGGACTCGTTCGTCATCCAGTTGGCCCAGCAGTCCGGCCGCCACATCTCCGTGGGCAACCCCGTCGTGGAGACCACCCTGGAGGACGGCTCCCGCGCGGAGTTGGCGCTCGGCCAGGAGGTCACCCCCCGGGGCTCGGCGTTCACTATCCGGAAGTACAGTGAGGAGCCGTTCACGCCGATCGACCTGCTCCGGTTCGGGACCTACAGTCTGGACCAGATGGCCTACCTCTGGATGGCCATCGAACACAACAAGAACATCATCTTCGCCGGCGGGACGGCGGCGGGCAAGACCACCTCGCTGAACGCCATCTCGATGTTCATCCCGCCGCGGTCGAAGCTCATCACCATCGAGGACACCCGAGAGCTGGCGCTCTACCACGACAACTGGCTCTCCAGCGTCACCCGGGAACGGCTCGACGAGGCCGCCAACATCACGATGTACGACCTGCTCCGGTCCTCGCTTCGGCACCGGCCGGAGTACATCATCGTCGGCGAGGTCCGCGGTGAGGAGGCTATCACGCTGTTCCAGGCGATGAACACGGGCCACACGACGCTGTCGACGATGCACGCCGATTCGGTGCAGACCGCCATCAACCGGCTGGAGAACGAACCCATCAACGTCCCGCGACCGATGGTCCAGTCGCTCGACGTGCTCGTCGTCCAGACGCTGGCCCGCTTCGGGGGCGAGCGCGTGCGCCGGGCCTCCGACGTGGCCGAGATCGAGGGGATCGACCAGCGGACCGGGGAGCTGGACTACGCGAGCGCGTACGACTGGAACGCGACCGACGACAGCTTCAGCCAGGGGAACCGCAACCTGGTGGACGAGATACGCGCCGAGCGGGGCTGGTCGCAGCGGGACCTGCTGCAGGAGCTGCGCCAGCGCCGCCGCTTCCTGAAATATCTCTGGGACGAGGCGGTGACCCAGTACCGCCAGTTCACCGCGATGGTGAACCGCTACTACGCCGACCCGGACCGGGTGATGGACCGCATCGACGCCCCCGAGCTCGACCCGCCGGAGGCGGAGGTGAGCGCCGACGACTGATGGCCGTCACGACCTACATCCCGCTCATCGTCGTCCTCGTGACGGTGGCAGTGGTGGCGCTGGCACCGTTCAACAGGAGCCTGGAGCGCGACGTCAAGCGGCTCGCCTACGCCATCTTCGGCGGCCGGACCATCGTCCCGAACCCGTCCCGGGAGCGGACCCTCAGGGCGGCCGGCATCGGGACGCCGTACCGCATCTACGTCACCCAGACCTACCTGTACACCGCCGTGGCGGCGTTCGCCGGGGCCGTCGTCGGCGTCTACCTCGGCGGACTCCTCATCGACCTGCTCGGGCTGACCGAGCTGACCGCCCCCAGCCCGGCCATCACCGACGCCACCTCCTCGCTGCCGGACTGGCTGCTCACGTTCGACGCCAAACTGTTCGCACTGCTCGCCGTGACGAGCATCCTGCTCGGTATCGCCGCGGCCACGGTCGTCTACGCCATCCGGTGGAGCATCCCCTCCGTGCGGGCGACGACCCGGGCGCGCCAGATCGACGCCTCGCTCCCGCGGATGGTGGCGTTCATCTACGCCCAGTCCCGCGGTGGGATGGCGTTCCCGGACGTGATGCGTTCGCTCTCGGAGAACCGGGGGGTCTTCGGCGCCGGCGCCGACGAGATGGGCGTGGGCGTCCGCAACATCGACCTGTTCGGACAGGACCTGGTCACCGCCGTCCGGGATCTCTCCCGGCGGACCCCCTCCGACGAGTTCCAGAAGTTCCTGGAGAACCTGAACAGCGTCCTCCAGTCCGGCCGCAACCTCTCGCGGTTCCTCGCCGACGAGTACGAGCGCTACCGGGAGCAGGCAGAGGAGCAACAGCGGGAGATCCTCGAACTGCTCGCGACCACCGCCGAGGTGTACGTCACCGCCGTCGTGGCGGGGATGCTGTTCCTCATCACCATCCTGCTCGTCATCGGGCTGACGAGCGGGGACACACTGGTGCTGGTCCAGTTGCTCACCTACGTCGTCCTGCCGGCCATCAACCTGCTGTTCATCGCCTACCTCTCGGAGGTCACCCAACCGCTCCGGGCGAGCCGCGACGAAAGCGACGTCGACCGCGAGGGGATGGACGCCCTGACCCGTGCCCCGCCGCGGCAGGCCACCGAGGGCGAGCAGCCGACCGCGACCGACGGCGGCGAACTCGACTACGGCCGGGTGGTGAGTCCGCGCTCGAGGGCGAACCTCGGCCGGTTCCGCGCGCACAAGCGGGTCAAGCGGCTCCGCGACGTGCTGACCAGCCCCGTCGAGTCGGTGTTCGACCGCCCGGAACTCGTCCTGCTCGTCACCGTTCCCATCGCGCTGGGCTACGTGCTGGGACAGCTCCCGGGGGCGCTGGCCGGCGGCGCCCTCGACGTCCGGGCGTTCGACGACGCAGTCGTCCAGTCCGCGCTGTTCGTGATGGCCAGTTTCGCCGTCGTCTACGAGGTGTCCCAGCAGCGACTTCGGCGGCTGGAGAGCGCCATCCCGAACATGCTGGAGCGACTCGCCAGCCTCAACGAGGCCGGCGTGGCGGTCGTCTCCTCGTTCGACCGGGTCCGCCGGAGCGACCTCGGCGACCTCAACGACGAGATGGACCGTATCTGGCGGGACATCAAGTGGGGGGCCACCGTCGAACAGGCGCTCGACCGGTTCGAGCGCCGCATCCAGACCCCCGCCGTCACCCGGACCGTCACCCTGCTGACGAACTCGATGCGGGCGTCGAACGAGATCGGTCCGGTCATCCGCATCGCCGCGGAGCAGGCCCGCTCGGACCAGAAACTCCGGCGCCAGCGCAAGCAGGAGATGTTCACCTACCTCATCGTCATCTACGTCTCCTTCCTCGTCTTCCTGATCGTCATCGGGGCCATCGACCGGGTGCTCATCCCGAACCTGCCGAGCCAGGAGGCGCTCGGCGGGACCACCGGGAACGCCGTCGGCTCGGCGCCCTCGTTCCTCCAGATCAACTCCCGGAAGGTCGAGCAGTACCGGCTGACCTTCTTCCACGCGGGCCTCATCCAGGCGACCCTCTCCGGGCTGGTCGGCGGCCAGATGAGCAGCGGCTCGGTCAAGGACGGCGTCAAGCACGCCACCGTCATGCTGCTCATCACCTACCTCGCGTTCGTCTTCCTGCCGCAGCCGGAGGTCGGCGGCTCAACCGCCGCGATGGTCGCCCCGCTGCTCGCGCCCTGGTGAGCCCGTGACCGACCCGGACACCACCGCGTCGACGGACGCCTCCGACCGCCGGGCCGTCCGCGCCACCTACGACCGTATCGCCGACCACTTCGCCGAGACGCGGGCCCACCCGTGGCCCGAGGTCCCCGCGTTCCTCGACGGGCGCGGCGGTGCGACTGGGCTCGACCTCGGGGCCGGCAACGGTCGCCACGTCGAGCCGCTGGCCGAGCGAACCGACCGTGTGCTCGCGGTCGACGCCAGCGGCGACCTGCTCCGTATCGGTCGCGACCGCGCGTCCGACCGCGGGTACTCGGACCGGTACCGGCCCGTGACCGCCGACGCCGCCCGGCTGCCACTGGCCGCCGACACCGTCGACCTCGGGGTCTACGTCGCGACCCTCCACCACCTTCCGGACCGTCCCACGCGGGTCGCCTCACTGTCGGAACTCGCGCGCGTCCTCGCCCCGGGTGGCCGCGCGCTGGTCAGCGCCTGGAGCACCGCACACGACCGGTTCGACCGGCCGGCCGACGCCGAGCGCGGGTTCGACACGACCGTCGACTGGACGCTCCCCGGCGGGGAGACGGTGCCCCGCTTCTATCACGTCTACGCGCCCGCGGAGTTCGACGCGGACCTCGCGGCGAGCGACCTCGCGGCCGTCGACTCCTTCGTCTCCAGCGGGAACTGCTACGCAGTGGTCCGTACACCCGCCGAGAATGATAGATAACCACGGAAATAGAGTATTTGGACTGCAAATATGGACTCGCCGGCCGAATATCCTCATTAAAATAGATATACTCGGGCCCGGGGACCGGTACGCACTTGTGCGACCGCCGACCAACTGTCGGTGCGAGCGCCGGTGGTGAGCGCGCGGAGCGCGCGAACCTCGGCGCGCGAGCGAAGCGAGCGCGCCGGTGGTCTAGTGGTAGGACACGAGCCTTCCAAGCTCGTCGCCCGGGTTCAAATCCCGGCCGGCGCATCCCGCGGTCCCCCCTGACGACCTCGTCGCCGAGGCGAACGCTGGTCTTGATATGGCGGCCGAGCTATGAGTCGCCACGCTTGCCCGGCTCGACAGTCCACCGTCGCTCGGCGGTGAATCTACCAGTCCGGCCTCGAACAGTCGTGTCAGTGTAACGTACACGTTCGCCGTCCTGGGCGGGGGTGTGTGGCCGCCGTGGTGTAAATACCCGGTCAGGACCGGTGAAAGAGCCAAGCCCTCGGGGCCGGATGAACAGTCAGAACGTCCCGGGAACGCCGGATGCGGGACCGGGGGGATGGAAGCCAACACAGGAGTCGTGTAACCGTGAGCAGCGAAACAGACAACAGCGAACCGACACCGACCGAGGAGCACAGTGAGTCGGGCCCGGAGGATGGCGGGTTCCAGTTCAACGGCGAGGGCGAGACCACGAGCCGGGCCGACGAGGCGGCCACCGGCCCGTCGGCCGGTCATATCGTCGCGGACCACCCCATCAAGGGCGAGATACTACGCGAGACCCAGGAGTGGTTCCGGACGGCGGACCTGGACGAGTCGTTCGCCGAAGCGCCGGAGACCGAGTTCATCAAGAGCAACTTCTTCGACTTCTCCTATCTCGACGACCACGAGGAGGTCGAGCGCATCTGGGTGGACAAGCCGTACGCCTACGTCTCCATCCTCCAGCGCCACGGCGAGGAGAAGTTGCGCTACCACGTCCACGAACCCGAGCTCTCGGAGTTCGAGGAGTACGTCCGGGACGATCTGGAGAAGATCCTTCGGAACTCCCTGATGTACCAGGACCTGGAGGAGGAGGAGGACCGCGAGGTCGTCTTCGAGCGGAAGGCAGAGGAGATCATCACCGACCACGCCGCGGCGACGGTCTCGGACGGGACGCTGCTGAAGCTCAAGTACTACCTCCTTCGGGACTTCGTCCATCTGGGTCCCATCGAACCCATCATGCGGGACCCGGCCATCGAGGACATCTCCTGTGACGGCATCGGCATCCCGGTGTACGTCTACCACGCGGAGCACCGGGACCTGAAATCGAACATCTCGTTCGACGGGTCGGAGCTGTCGTCGTTCGCGCTGCGGCTGGCCCAGCGGGCGGGCGAGCAGATCAGCGTGAGCGAGCCGCTGATGGACGGCACCCTCCCGGACGGGAGCCGCGTCCAGCTCACCTTCGGCTCGGACGTCTCCACGCGCGGGTCGAACTTCACCATCCGGAAGTTCGCGAACGTGCCGCTGACGCCGGTCGACCTCATCGAGACCGGGACGTTCAGCGTCGAGCAGATGGCCTACTTCTGGCTGGCCATCGAGAACAACCGCTCGCTCATCTTCTCCGGCGGCACGGGCTCGGGAAAGACGACCTCGATGAACGCGGTGTCGATGTTCATCCCGGAGGACTCGAAGGTCGTCTCCATCGAGGATACCCGGGAGATAACGCTGCCCCACGACAACTGGATCCAGTCGCTCACCCGGGAGTCGATCACCTCGGAGGGGCGCGGCGAGGTGACGATGTACCAGCTCCTGCAGGCCGCGCTCCGGCAGCGCCCGGAGTACCTCCTCGTCGGTGAAATCCGGACCGAGCAGGACGTCGCGTTCACGTTCTTCCAGGCCATCGGCACCGGCCACACGGCGTACACGACCATCCACGCCGAGTCCGTCGAGGGGGTCCTCAACCGGCTGGAGAACGACCCGCTGGCGGTCCCGGTCCAGATGGTGCTGGAGCTCGACATCGTCTCCATCCAGAAGCAGACGTTCAAGAGCGGCGACCGGGTCCGCCGGAACGACGGCGTCACAGAGATCCGGGCCGGCGACGACGCCGGCGAGTCGGTGCGGGCCATCGACGTGTTCCAGCGCGACGCCGACACGGACACCCACCGGAAGGTGAACAAGTCGGCCGTCCTGCAGGACATCGCGGACGACCGCGGCTGGGGAGCCCGGGAGCTGGGCGAGGCGCTCAACGACCGCGAGGAGTTCCTCCAGTACCTCGTCGACGAGGGCATCGACGGCTACCGCGACGTCACGGCCGCGATCCACGCCTTCGGCAACGACCGCGAACAGCTGATGCGCCAGGTCACGGAGGGGACGCTGGCGCCGGACGACCTGACCGTCGAGGACGCCGACGAACTCTACCAATGAGCCAGCCGAACATCGATGACTCACCGGTCGTTCCGGAGTACGAGCTCGACCAGTACTTCCCGGAGAGCGCCGAACTGTCGGCCGAGGAGCGCGAGAAGCTCCGGGAACAGCACGGCTACTTCCGGACCTACTTCCGGGAGCAGCCGGACCGGTTCCGCGGGCTCCAGCGCTGGCTCAACCAGGCCCGCTTCGGCATCACCTACGACGTCTACCTCGCGCAGACGGCCCGTTACGCCATCGGTGGCAGCATCGTCGGCCTGATCCTCGGCGTCGTGCTGGCCGCCCAGCTGACGACGATGGGTGTCTTCGCCCCGATGACCGAACTGCCCGTGGTAGGGCCCGCGCTGGAGGGGTTCATCGGTCCGCTCGCCGCGTTCGTCGTCGGGCTGCTGGGGCTGGCCGTCGCCGGGGGTGGGACCACGGCGGCCCGCTACTACTACCCGCGGCTGCTGGTCAACCAGCGTGAGCGCAACATCGACGTGCTGCTCCCGCACGGCATCGTCTACATGTACGCGCTCTCGCACGGCGGCATGAACACCTTCGAGATCATCAAGGAGGTCGCCGAGGCCGAGGACGTCTACGGCGAGGTCGCCCGGGAGTGCGACATGATCGTCCGGGACGTGGAGCTGTTCGGGAACGACCTGTTCACCGCTATCCGCGACGCCCGGAACCTCACGCCGAGCGACAACTTCGAGCAGTTCCTTGACGACGCGCTCTCGGTGCTCGACTCCGGCAGCGACTTCAGCGCCTTCCTGGCCGACGAGTCCGATAACTACATGACCGAGGCCAGGCAGGAGCAGGAGAACTTCCTGGAGACGCTGTCCATCCTCAGCGAGATCTTCGTCGTGATGTTCGTCGCCGCCCCGCTCTTCCTCATCGTGACGCTGATGGTGATCAGCCTGCTCGGCGGTGACTCGCTGGCACAGACGTACGCACTGGTCTACGTCCTCCTGCCGGCCGGGATGGTCGTGTTCATGCTCCTCATCGACGTGCTCTCGAAACCGTACACCCAGCACGAGCACGAGGTCACGCTGTACGAGGAGGGCGACATCGAGCCGAGCGAGAACGCCCAGGCCGACCCGCAGTTCGAACGGTACGAGGAGCGCAAGCGCCGCGACGAACTGCTGTCGCTGGTGAGGAACCCGGTCGCGGAGATCCGCAAGCGCGACCCACTGCTGTCGCTGGCCGTCTCGGTGCCGGCCGCGCTGGCGACGGTCGGACTGCTCGTGGTTTCGGGCCAACTGCAGACGACGGTCGCGGGGATAAGCCGGACACCTATCAAGCACACCGTCGGGTACGGGGTCATCCCGTTCCTCGTCGCGACGGTCCCACTCACGCTGCTCTACGAGACCGAGCGCCGGCGCGAGCAGCGCATCAGCAGCCGGTTTCCGGACACGCTGAACATCCTCTCCAGCGCCAACCAGATGGGCATCCGGCTGGTCGACGCGCTGGACCTGGTCTCGCGCTGGTCCGAGGGCACCCTGGCCGACGAGCTCCGGAACGTCCGCAACGACATCACCTGGAACCACGACGTGGAGGGGGCGCTCCTCTCCTTTGCCGACCGGCTCCGAGTGCCACAGGTCACCCGGACGATGAAGCTCATCGCGAAGGGTTCCCGGTCGTCGTCGGACCTCTCGGAGATCATCTCCATCGCCGCCGAGGACACCCGTAACCGCTACCAGATCGAACAGAACCGCCGGCAGGAGATGTCCGCCTACACCGCCATCGTCGCCATCGGTTTCCTGGTCTACCTGGCGGTCATCGTGCTCCTCGACACCTCGTACCTGCAGCCCATCGGGGAGATCGCCGCCGGGGCCCAGTCCGAGGGTTCGGGTGACCTGCTGACGGTCACCTCAGTCCCGGTCGACCAGTACCGGACCGTCTTCTTCCACTCGGCGCTCATCCAGGGTGTCGGGAGCGGACTGCTCGCCGGCAAACTGGCCGACAACGACATCCTCGCGGGCCTGAAGTACAGTATCGTCCTCGTAGCGATCGCGCTCGCGGTCTTCATCCTCATCTGACAATGGCAGACGATGCACGCGAACGACCGGGGGACTGGGGGGACGAACGACCGGACGGTGTCGCGGGCCGGCTCGACGACCGCGCCGTGAGCGAGGTCATCGGCTCGATCCTCGTGTTCGGGCTGCTGGTCTCGCTGCTGGCGATCGTCCAGACGCAGGCGGTGCCGAACGCCAACGCCGAAATCGAGGTGAAACACAGCCAGTCCGTCCAGGGCGATATCGCGGACCTGCAGTCGGCGGTCAGTCGGACCGGGACCTTCGGCGGGACGGAATCTGTGACAGTCGAGACCGGGATGACCTATCCCTCGCGGCTGGTCCTGTTCAACCCGCCGGCCGTGCAAGGGACCCTTGCCTCCGGGGGGGCCGGGAACGTCAGCCTGGAGAACTTCTCGGCCGAACGAGCCGACACCGACTCGTATATCGGGACGAACCCGAACTTCACGACGCACGCCGTCTCCTACCGGGTCGACTACAACCGCTACACCGACCAGCCGGAGACCCGCTACGAGTACGGGGTCGTGGCCAACCAGTACGACGACGCCACGCGGATCGAGTCCGGCGGCGGTCCAGTCAGCGGGCGGTTCATCACGCTGACGATGCTGCGCGGTGGGCTCCAGGAGTCACAGGTCCGCCCGGCCTCCGTGACCACCTATCCGGTGAGCGCGCCGGCACAGCGGGTCACCGTCGAGTCGCCCGACGATCGGCCCGCCAACCTCACCATCGCCACGGGGCTCTCCGACGAGGTGTGGGTCTCGAAGATCCTCCGTGACCAGCTCGACACGAACGCGACCGCCGGGACCAACGTCACGGACTGTGGCAGTCTCAACAGCGGCTCGACGAACGCCGTGGCCGACCCGGTCGAGGACGACGGGCGGTTCGTCGTCGACTGCTCGTACCGGACCGTCGCCAACGGGTCGAACGAACTGACGATCCGGTTCGAGCAGAACCAGTCCTACCGGCTCGGGATGTCCAAGGTCGCGTTCAGCGCTGCCGCGGAGCCGACCGACGCGACGTACGTCACGGACGTCAGCCCGTCGGCGGACGAACTCGTCGTCGAGGTGCGCGACCGGTTCAACAACCCGGTCGAGCGTCGGGTCGACCTCACGGTCGAGCGCGCGGACGGGAGCACCGAGGAGATCACGACCGACCCCAGGGGCCGCGCGCAGATACAGGACGCCGTGGACCCGCAGCTCGACCGGCCGGCGAACGTCTCCCTCCGCGGCTCGAGCCCCTCGGACTGCATCGCGAACGTGACCTGTGCGGTTGTCGAGCCGCCGGGCCTCCCGGCGGCCTCGAACATCCGGGTGACGAACGTCTCCGCGGACGACTCGGAGAACACCGTCACGTTCACGTTCGAGAACCAGGGGAGCCGCGACACCAACATGTCGGAGGTCCAGCTCGGGTTCGCCACCCAGCGCAACGAGCGGACGCTGACGGTCACGGTCGGCGACACGCTCGAGAGCTGTGGCGAGATCACGGATCCGACGACCTGTTCGCTCGACCAGGAGGACGTGACGACCTCGTTCGTCACCGACGGCCCGGACGCCATCAGCAACTTCACCGTCGACGGGACGACCTACAGTAGTGGTATCGGTGCGGTCGAGAACCGTGACCCGGTGGCCTTCACCGACGGTTCGGGGAATCTCGCCACACTGCCCCGGAGCAGCACGGCCGACGTGACGTACGCGCTCGACGACTCGTTCACCCTCGCGGGCAAGGACTCGGTCGACCTGAGCGTCACCGTCTACTACGAGGACGGCTCCGTGGCGACGTACTCGCGGACGCTGTTCCAGGAGGACGGCGGGAGCGGCTAACCCCCGCTCCGACTTCCGCCCCCTACTCGCGGAAAAATGAGGCTGTCGGCGGAATTAATATCCCACGTCCGGACTAAACGGTGGATAGATAATGGGCTCGGAGCAACCGACGGTACTGGTGGTGGAAGACGAGCCCCCACTCGTCGAGATCTACGCACGGTGGCTGGAGTCGGAGTACCGGGTCCGGACCGCACAGAACGGGTCCGAGGCGCTGGAGCAGGTCGACGAGGACGTCGACGTCGCGCTGCTCGACCGTCTGATGCCGGGGATGTCGGGGGACGAGGTGCTGGCGGAGATACTGGACCGGGCGCCCGACTGCCGGGTGGCGATGGTGACCGCGGTCGAACCCGACTTCGACATCATCACGATGGGGTTCGACGACTACCTCACCAAGCCGGTCGAGAAGGAGACGCTGCTGGAGACGGTCGACCGGCTGCTCGAGCGGTCTGACTACCAGAGGCTGGAGCAGGAGTTCTACGCGCTGGTGTCGAAACGGTCCGCGCTACAGGCGGCCAAGTCCGCCGAAGAGCTCTCGACATCGGAGGACTTTGCGGAGCTCGAACACCGCATCGAGGAGCTGGAGACGGAGCTCGACACGGCCATGGGCGACGTGGATGACGGGGAGTTCGTCGCGATGGTCCGGGATATCGAGGCCGAGGGCGAGGACCCGGCCGAGCCGCCGGACGGCGAGACGGACCCGTTCGCCGAGGACGTGCAGGACGGGGCAGACTCCGACGACTCACCCGGAGGGGGGGCGAGATGAGCTACCGGACGACCGGGCTCGGTGACGACCCCGTCGCGTTCAACGAGGGAACGAGCCTCCTCGTCTCCGGCGCCTCGATGACCGTCCAGGAGCGGGTCTACGACGTGCTCGGCGGCGCGAACGACGACGAGGAGACGGCCATCCTCATCTCGACCGACCGCGGGGTCGCCGACGTCGTGCGGTCGTTCCAGGAGCGGGGGGCGTTCGACGCCGGTCGGCTTGGCGTCATCGACTGCACGGGCCGCGACGGGCCGGAAAGCGTCCAGGGCGCGCCGGTCCGGCGGCTGGGCTCCCCGGGCGACCTGACGGGGATGAGCCTGGAGTTCGCGAAGCTGGTCGACCGGTTCGAGGACGCCGGGGCGGGCGACCGCGCGCGAGTCGGCCTCGCCACCGTTTCGACGGTCCTGATGTACACGGACGTCCGGACGGCCTTTCGCTTCCTCCACGTGTTCACCTCGCGCATCCGCTCCGGGGGGCTGTTCGGCATCTTCGCGATGGACCCCGGGATGCACGACCAGCAGACGGTCAACACGGTGCGTGCGGTCTTCGACTGCGAGGCGCGGATCGACGACGACGGCGACGTGGACCTGCGCGGCTCCGGGTTCAGGACCGCGTGAACCGGGCGGCTACAGTTCGAACCGCTCGACGAGCCGGTCCTCCCCGTCGCCGACCTTCGTGTGAACGGCGACGATGCGGATGTCGTCCTCGAGTCCGGACCCCTGCAGCTTGGCCTTCAGCAGCTGGTCGACCTGGTAGACGCCGGCGGCGTCGGTCATCTCGATCTCGACGAGCACCGGGCGGTCGTCGCCACGGCGGAGCGAGACCCGCCGGATGGCCTGGCTGGAGATGGTGTTGATGCCGCGGCCACCCTCCTGGTAGGGGATGCGCGAACGGCCCCGCTCCATGTCCAGCGCGTCGGCGACGCGGACGACACCCGCTTCGGTCGTGAGCGGCTCCTCCTCGGTGTGGTGACAGAGGATGGCATGGAGCGTCTCGCCCGTGACCCGGACGGCCTCGGCGGTCTCGTAACCGAGTTCGGGGAGCAGGCGGTCGAGCAGGTCGGCCGCGAGCGGGATGGAGTAGTACGGGTGCTCGTCGCGGTGGACGACGTGGCCGATGTCGTGGAGGGTGGCGGCCAGCGCGACGATGACGGCCTCGTCTGCCTCGGGGAGCCCCTGTTCGGTGGCGCCGTTGAACCTGACGCCGCCCGCCTTCAGCAGGTCGTAGAGACAGAGCGCCCGGTTCCGGACGATATCGACGTGCTTCCGGCCGTGGTCGTTGTACCCCTTCCGGGCGACCGGGTTGACGTTCTGCGCCTCCAGATACGCGGCCACCTCCTCGTCGTCGGCCAGATGATCCAGCACCCGGTTGAGCCGCTCGTCGGGGAAGTGGTGGGCGGCGGCGGGGTCGTACTCCCGGCCGCCGTCGGTCCCGTCGGGCGTGGAATCCGGCGTGTCGCTCATACCCGCTCGAGGCCGGCGCCGGACAAAAGCGGCCGGGTGGCGCCCGCGCCACCACCTGCTCGGGGGGCTGAGGGAAAGGCCTATAATTCAATGAGGGCAAACGCCGTGATAGATGCTCAATACATTCGTGCTGTTCGGCGGGCTGCCGGGTGGGCCGGAGCTCATCGTCATCCTGCTCATCATCGTCCTCCTGTTCGGCGCGCAGAAGCTGCCCAAGCTGGCGCGTTCGACCGGGGAGGCGATGGGCGAGTTCCAGAAGGGCCGCGAGGAGGTCGAACAGGAGCTCGAGGAGATGCGCGAGAACGAGGACGGGGAGCAGGTCCCCGCTGAATCGGTCGCCGCCGACGAGGGGACGGGGGCCGCCACGACCGAGACCGACGCCGAGGTCGATTCCGTCATCGGCGAGGCCGAGACGGACACCGGGACCGAGCAGAACTGACGGACACCCTTTTTAACTGCCCGGCACAGTCTCCGACGGGACGCGTGGCCTAGTGGACAGGGCGAGGGGTTCCTAACTCCTCGATCGCGGGTTCGAATCCCGCCGCGTCCGTGCAGCGACCGTCGGGAACGAACCGACTCGGCGGATTCGAACCCCGGGAGTCGCGCACAGCGACTGCAGGGAGCGAGCACGTCTCCCTCCGGTTCGAATCCCGCCGCGTCCGTTCGCGCATAGTGGAGATACGAATCCCACGAGGGCGTCCGGGTGTTTGCGTCGCGCCGCCGCTGAACGGCCGCGATTCCAACCTGTCGCGGAACGGTGGCCCGAGCCGTCACGCGGTTCCGGGAACCGCTCTCCCCAGTGACGACTCGCTCGCGGCGGCCGATCGCGTCCGTATCACAGAGGAACAACCTGAGCGGTACGATCCCGAACTGTACGCCGGCCGCATGGTACGAGCGGCCGAGAGCGTCCTGTCGCCGCCTGGGCGACGGCTGGACGGGTGGCCGCCTCTCCAGCGAGCGTGGCGCACAGCTGTCGGGATACGCCCCGACTGACCACAGGCGACATCAGAGCTTCCTGTCGGTGGGGTCCTTCGCGGGGACGAGACCGACGCACGAGTTCGCCCAGCTCCCGCGTGCGGTGGACGTCAGCGAGGTTGTGCTCCAGAACCCGGCGGAGGTTACACATAATCAAGGAGAACGCCCACGAGTTTACTCGTGGGATGAATCCAACAG
>NZ_QMDX01000011.1 GCF_007421925.1 Haloglomus irregulare | reverse complement strand
CGGCCTCGACGACGATCTGGCTGAAGCCGTTGTAGCGACCCTCCGCCTCGGGGTCGGTCTTGCACAGCACCGTGAAGAAGTCGCCGACGGTGCCGTTGGTGATCCACATCTTGTTGCCGTTGATGACGTACTCGTCACCGTCCTTCTCCGCGCGCGTCGAGATGGAGGAGACGTCGCTCCCGGTGTCGGGCTCCGAGATGGCCGCGCCGGAGATGGCGTCGCCGGACGCGACGTCGGGGAGGAACCGCTCCTTCTGGTCCTCGGTGCCGAACTCGATGATGTTCTCGGTCCCGAACGAGCAGGCCATGATGGAGAGGCCGATGCCGGGGTCGGCGGCGAACAGCTCCTCGCCGACGAGGATGTTGCTGATGGGGTCGTAGCCGGCGCCGCCGTAGTCGATGGGGATGGACATCCCGACGAGGCCCATCTCCGCGGCCTCGTCGACGATGTCGTGGGGGAACTTCTCCTCGACGTCGTATTCGACCGCGTTGGGGCGGATCTCGTTGTCCGCGAAGCGTTTGACCTCCTTCTGGAGCTGTTCCTGCTCGTCCGTCAGGCCGAAGTCCATGGGTTTCCACGAGGAGCACAGGAGCTTAAAGCCATCGAGTGCGGTTGCCACACACTCCACACGAGTGGTGGTAGCGGGCGTGAACGGCGGGGTTCAGCTATAACCCGGGCCTCACAAGAGCGGCTCAACTCAAGGGTCGTGGAAAAGGAACGTTGAAGCGGGCGCCGCGGAACCAGGTAACTGTCATGGAGTTCGACGAAATCGAGACCATCGCCGTGCTCGGCGCGGGGAGTATGGGCCACGGTATCGCGGAGGTCGCGGCCCTCGCGGGCTACGACGTGAACCTGCGGGACATCAAGGAGGAGTTCGTCCAGAACGGCTACGAGCAGATCGAGTGGTCGCTCGAGAAGCTCGCCGACAAGGACCAGATCTCCCAGGACGAGGCCGACGCCGCCACCGACCGGGTCGAGCCGTACGTCGATATCGAGGCCGCCGTCGGCGAGGCCGACTTCGTCATCGAGGCGGTCCCGGAGAAGATGGAGATAAAACGGGACGTCTACAGCGACGTGGAGCAGCATCTCCCGGAGGGGGCCATCATCGCCTCGAACACCTCCTCGCTCTCCATCACGGACCTCTCCGAGGAGACCGAGCGCCCCGCGGGGTTCTGCGGGATGCACTTCTTCAACCCGCCGGTCCGGATGCAGCTGGTCGAGGTCATCTCCGGCGGCCACACCGACGAGGCGACGCTGGACGCGACCGAGGAGCTGGCCGAGGCGTTCGGCAAGACCCCAGTCCGGGTCCGCAAGGACTCGCCTGGCTTCATCGTCAACCGCATCCTCGTCCCGCTGATGAACGAGGCCTGCTGGATGGTTTCGGCGGACGAGGCCACGGTCAAGGAGGTCGACTCCACCACGAAGTTCGACATCGGCCTCCCGATGGGCGCCTTCGAGCTGGGCGACCAGGTCGGCAACGACGTCACCTACCACGTCCTCGAGTACATGAACGACGTGCTGGGCGAGGCCTACGAGCCGGCGCCGTTCCTCGAGGAGACCGTCGAGGCCGAGAAGCACGGCAAGAAGACCGGCGAGGGCTTCTACGACTACGAGGGCGGCGAGGGCGTCGACATCCCGGTCGACGCCGGCACCGAGGAGATCGAACACCGGCTGCTCGCCGTCATGGCCAACGAGGTCGGGAACCTCGTCGGCGACGACGTCTCTACCCCCCGCGACATCGACCAGGCCGTGATGCTGGGCGCCGGCTACCCCGAGGGCCCCGCGAAGATGGCCGACGCGGCCGGCCTGGAGACGCTGGTCGAGCACCTCGACGAGAAGCACGAGACGAGCGGCCACCCGCGCTACGCGGTCAGCGACGGCCTCCGCGAGGCCGCCGAGGCCGGCGGCTTCCACGACGCCGACGAGGCGGACACCGCCGAGGAGTTCGAGACCGTCGAACTCCGGTACCCCGGCGACATGGTCGGGCAGATCGTCCTCGACCGCGAGGCACGCATGAACACGGTCAACCCGCAGATGCTCGATGACCTCTCGGATGCCCTCTCGGTCCTCGAGGACGACGAGGCGGTCCGCGCGGTCCTCATCACGGGCAAGGGCGACCGCGCGTTCTCCGCGGGCGCGGACGTGAGCGGGATGGCGTCGAACGCCGACCCCATCTCCGCCATCGGCCTCTCGCAGAAGGGTCAGGAGGTCTTCGGCGAGTTCGAGGAGTCGCCGATGCCGGTCGTCGCCGGCATCGACGGGTTCGCGCTCGGCGGCGGCCTGGAGCTGTCGATGTGCTGTGACATCCGCGTCGCCTCCGAGCGCTCCGAGATGGGGCTCCCGGAGCACAGCCTCGGCCTCCTGCCGGGCTGGGGGGGGACCCAGCGCCTGAAGGACATCATCGGGCTCGGTCGCGCCAAGGAGGTCGTCTTCACCGCCGACCGCTTCGACGCCGAGACGATGGCCGACTACGGCCTCGTCAACGAGGTCGTCGAGAACGACGAGTTCGAGCAGAAGGCCCACGAGTGGGCCGCGAAGCTCGCCGGCGGGCCGCCCATCTCCCAGCAGCTCACGAAGCGCGCGATGCTGCGGGGCCTCCACGACCGCGAGGCCGGCCTCGAACTGGAGAGCCAGGCGTTCGGCCACCTCATCAACACGGACGACCTCATGACGGGCATCACGGCCTTCATGGGCGACGAGGAACCGGAGTTCGAGGGCAAGTAGGGCGACACGGGCGGGCGTCGAACCGAATCCGTTTTATCCCCGTGCACGGAACGCACGAGTGCGCTCCGGTGGTGTAGTCCGGCCAATCATGTTGGCCTTTCGTATCGCCCCGCCGTGACGCCGGCGGCGATGGGGACAGCCGACGACCAGGGTTCAAATCCCTGCCGGAGCACTCCACTTCCCCGGCCCTTCCCGGCGAGCGACGGGACTCCTCGGACGGTACAGTCGACCGCCACCGACCGGTCCGGGCTTCCCGTGGGAACCACCTCCTCCCCCGTCCGTCGGTCACGGACCACAATCCGTCCGAGGCGGGGACCTGGGCTGCAGCCGCGGCCGCGGCGCGTGACCGTCCGGTGCCGGTGGGGGTGGTCGACCGGGAGGACGTACCACACGAACGAGTCCAGGTGAGTGCGTACCGCGCAGCGACCGTGGTCCGGGCCGGCTGCGACTCCGTCGCCACGGGTCCGGTCGCCATCTCGGCAGGTGCGGGCCGCTACCGGCGCGCGGGTCGCCCGCCCGGGCCGGTGTCTCGACCGACACCGGCGATACGACCTGGGAAAGTTTGACAAGGTTGGACGGTCATACCGATAGTATGTCGAAAGCCGACCAACCGCGCTCTATCGAACACCGCGCCGCCATCTTCGTGGAGAAATCGGGTGGATACGTCGACATCCAGCAGGCGTTCGGCGACCGCACCAAGTACACGCCGGCCGAGGCGCGCCGCATCGCCGAGGAGATACTCGACGCCGCCGACGAGGCCACTGCCGACGGCTCCGTTCGCCGCTGAGGCCGCCGCGTCGCGGGTGTGGGCGTCAGAACACGTCGGCGCCCCATGTCCATCGCGTGTCGAGCAGGTACCGGTAGACTCCACTGATACCGATGGCGACGGCGTTCGCGAGCAGGTAGAGGAGGTCCCCCCATTCGACGAGGCCGTAGAGGACCCCGATCTGGATGGGGATGGCGGACCCCCGGACGAGGTTCGTCCTGACCAGCCCCGCCAGGAACGCGTCCATCCCCGTGTTGCTGACGAGGTGGAACGTCCACGCGTTGTTGAGGACGTACTGGAAGACGATGGTGATCTCGATAGCGATAACCGCGCCGACGCGGTAGTCCAGCCCGCCGGTGTCGACGAACAGCCACAGCAGCACCATCTGGAGGCCGGCCGCGATCGCCCCGACGGTGATGAACCGTCGCATCCGGGTCGACCGCTGGCCGTCGATGAACCGCCGCAGGGCGTTCCGGAGCATCAGCGGTATCCGAGCGCCTCGAGCCGGGCCCCGAGGTCGTCGTCGACCGTCCCGGCGTCCGTCACCTCCTCGTCGCGAAGGGTGTCGGCGTGGTCGGTGGCGATGCGTCCGAACCGGTCCATGACCGCCCGCTGTTCCGGCGTCGGGTCGGTCGAGCGGTCCCGCGTCTGTCCCGGGTCGGAGGGTCGGTGGTAGAGCTCCGTCGCGCCGGTGTCGACGTTCTCGATGTAGGTCCACGTGGCGTCACGGACGCTGACGAGCAGGTCGCCGTCGGCCAGCGACCGGGGGATCGGCTGTGAGGTCACCTCCTCGCCCCGGACGGCGACCGAGACCACGGGCTCGTCCGGCGGCGGCTCGTCGCCCACGACGGCCGGGACCAGGTCGTGTCCCTGCCAGGTCGCGGGTGCGTCGACGCTGAGTAGCGCCGCGATCGTGGGCGGGATGGCGTCCAACCCGACCTGGCGCCCGACCCGATGTGCGTCGGCGCCCGGCACGTCCACGATGAGCGGCACCCGGATGAGGTCGTCGTACAGCTTCGGGTAGTGCGCGAGGTGGCCGTGGTCGCTGAACTCCTCGCCGTGGTCGCCCGCCAGGAGCACGGCGGTGTCGTCGGCGATGCCCTCGGCAGCCAGCGTGTCGAGCAGCCGCCCGACGCTGGCGTCGACCTGGCGGACGCCCCCCTGGTAGAGCATCCGGAGATCCGCCAGGGTCTCGTCGCTGACCGTCAGTCCCAGTCCGGTCCGGGCGTGGGCCAGCAGCATCCGGTGGGTGCCGACGACGTCCCCGGACACCTCCCGGATGTAGCGCGGCGCCGGCACGTACGGCGTGTGGGCGTCCATGTAGTGGACCCAGAGGAAGAACGGCTCCGACCGGGTCTCGATGAACGAGGTGGCGGCCCGTTCCACCTCGAAGAGCCGCGAGGTGTCCAGGAACGGCTTGTCGTTGGAGTCACCGCGGAGCCGGGCGGTGGCGCGGCGGAAGGGTGAGGCTGCCAGCTGGAGCCACGCCTCGACCGTCGGGTGCTGGGCGAGGTACTGGCTGTAGACCCCCGGCCCGACCTCCGTGATGAACGAGTCGAACGCCTCGAACCCGTCGTCGTAGCCCCAGTGATCGGTGAGGAACCCGTTCGCGGCGTTGAACCCGCCCGTTGCGACCCCGGCCCCCGAGAGCGTCGCCGCCAACGAGGGCGACCCGTCGATACCGATCCGCCCCGTGTCGGCGAACACCGGCCGGGAGGCCAGTATCGACGGGAAGGAGAACGGCGTCCAGTTGCCGGTCGCGAAGGCGTGCTCGAAGACGGTGCCACGCTCGGCCAGCTCCGAGATGACCGGCGTGTGGCGGTCGGCGTACGGGGCGGTCGCGTCGGCCCGGAGCGAATCGACGGTGACCAGGAGGACGTTCGAGACGGATGGCATGTGCTCAGCCGGCGACCTCCGCGACGGTCGGTCGAGTGGCCGGCGACGCTCCGGGCCGCATGCACGGTGATGTATGGGTGATACGTACACGTCTACCGGGAACCTACTGAAGACTGTGGCTTCCGGGCGGTACTACCTCCACCTCGCCGACCCCCCTCGGACGGTCGGTCGGGGAGTGGTCGGGTGGCCGGGTCCGGCCCGGCAGGCACGGGGTGGGGGGGCCACGCCGCGTTTTTGTCCCCGCCCGCCGTTCGTCCGGCATGAAGATCCGCGGCGACCGCGAGTGCAAGGACTGTGGCACCCGCTGGGCCTACTACGAGACCGGGAGCGTCGAGTGCCCGTCGTGTGGCAGCCTGCGGTCAGTGGGCGTCGAGGACGAGCGGACGCTCCACACGGCCAGCCCGCGGACGCTGGACCTGACGCCGGCCCGCGAGGAGCTGGAGGCGGGGGAGTCGCTCCGCCGGGTCGCCGAGCGCGCGGCCGAGATCGCTCGCGAGTTCGCCCGCGGCTACGGCTTCATCGAGGCCGGCGAACTCCAGCCGCTGGACGACCGCTACCTGACGGCGATGGAACTGCGCCATGTCGGCGGCGAGCTGTCCCGAACCCGCGCCGTCGACGAGGCCGAGGAGTTCTACCTGCTCGCGCTGCTCCAGGGCGACGTCGGCGACCGGCCGGACCCGGAGACGGTGCCGTCGTCGCTCGCGGCGGCGCGCGGGCTGGCGTACGCGACCGCCGTCGACGAGTACCGGAGCGACCTCCGGCAGTACCTCGACGAGCATCCGGACCCGGGCGCGGACGGGGTGCTCGGGCCGTTCGACACCCACTGCAAGCGCGCCCGGGCCCTCGACGGCGACATCCCGACGACGGACGCGGAGCGACTGGTCGCGGCCGCTCGGGAGCTGTACCGGTATCTCGTGGACGGCGACGAGACGGCGCTGCTCGCGGCGGAGGACCGACTGGAGGCGCTGGCGTAAGTCGGTCGGTGAAGGGGGGGCCCACAGCTCACCCTGCTCGGCCTCGCCCGGATCTCCGCGGCCCGCTCGTGGATGAGCTCGCGCCCCTCGGCGTCCTTCTCGTCCAACTGTGAGTAGAGCAGCCCCATCCGGTGGTTCGACCCGAGTGGTCCTCGTTTCGACCGAGGACGTCCCGGTAGCGCGCGTTGAACGGGCAGACCCCCTCGGTTCGGTGTCGTATGCGCCGTCGAACTCCTCGGCCTCACAGTCCGGCACCTCCCGGGCCGTCCCGCCCGGCTCGTAGCGGGACGGGTCCGGCGGCTCGTAGTCGCTCCCGGGGCACTGGCGGCTCTCGTCGTCGTGGTTCCACTCGCCACCCACTGGCTCCCCGCCGCGCTCACCGAGGCGGTCCCCGGTGCCGTGCGATGGTGAGCCCACCACGATCGGTTCGTCGCAACGGGCGTCCAGCGCCCCCGTGAACGCCTCGGCTCGGCGATAGTCGACCCCGTGGCCTGCCTCACGCGACTCGTCGCGGCGGTGCCACATCGCGGAGAACACGAGCGTCGGCTTGTGCGGACGGTCGGCATGCCGGCGCGCGAACCCGCGTGCCCCGGTCGTGAGAACGCGCTCGTCCGTCATCGCCCGCGCGAGCCGCCCGTGCTCGCGAGCTAACTGATCGCCGGGGTCCCAGACCGCCACGTCACGCTGTGGGTCCCTCAGCGGTATCGATTCCGGCGCCGTGTGCCGGTTGTCCGGTCACGACCTCACCGAGCCTGTGGTGTGTCCTGGCACACCACCGTGAGCCGGGCGCCTGCCAACTGACGCTGCCCGTTTGGACGGAGTTGTCAGAACGCCCTTTGAATCAGGTTCGATGGTCCGGAGTACGTCATGCCAGGGACTGACGAGACGGAGCTGTTGGACGCGACACGGCGGACGATACTGAAAGGAGCGGCGGGCGCGCTCGGCGTCGGTGCGATGGGGGGGGGCGAGCGCCCACGAGTGGGACAGCACGAGCACCACACAGACGAGTGACAACCGCAAACCGGCGCAGGTCGGCGAGACCAGCGGCGGCGATGTCCGCAACGCGGGCTACCACAGCCTCGGCGGCCTCGGGACCGAATCCGGGCGAAGCGGGCGGGCGAACAACCCCCACGAGGGCGCCGTCACGGAGATTCGAACGCACGGCGACTTCGCCTACATCGGGATGTTCTCCTCCCGCGGCGACAGCGAGGGGCGGGGGATGGCCGTCGTCGACATCAGCGCGTACAACAACGCGAAGACGGAGGCGGAGGTCGACAACGCGGAGATGAGTGTCGTCTCCTTCTTCCGGAACACGAACGCCGCGACCGCGTACATGGACCTGAAGCTCTCCGGCGACGGGAACTACGTCTTCGTCGGCACGCAACCCATCACCGCGCTGTTCGACGAGACGCCGACCGGCCCGGGCTACGACCCGAACGACAGCGGCACCTCCGGGACCAACTCCGGCGGCGTGCTCGCCATCGACGTCTTGGACCCGTACAACCCACAGCTGGTCGACTCGGCCGACTACTTCAACACGGGCATCCACAACCTGTTCCACCACCGCATCGACGGGACGGACTACGTCTTCGCCTGCAAGGACATCAACTTCGGCACGGCCGGGGTCAACGTCTTCCGGTTCGACCGCCAGCCGGGGACGCTCACGCAGGTCAACCGCTGGACGGTGACGCCCGACGGCGAGGGGCACAACAACGCTCAGGGCGACGTCACGCCGACCGGCGGGCTGGACTTCTACTGCCACGACGTGGAGGTCCAGGACGACCCCGTCACCGGCCGACCGACCGTCTACGTCGCGTACTGGAACGCCGGCGTCCGGGTGCTGGACGCCTCCGACCCGACGGCGCTGGAACAGATCGGCCACTTCCCGATGCGGCAGGCCCACTTCACGACCCCGGCGCCGGACCTCATCGACGGGAACCGGGTGCTGGTCGCGAGCCACGAGGAGCCGAGCAACGACCGCGACGGCTCCGGTGACGGTGACCCGGTCGATGACAAGCGGAACCCGTACAGCACGGGCTCGGTCCTCATCGCCGACGCGAACGGCATCTACGACCACGTCGACCCCGAGGACGGGACGAACCCCGAGGGAGAGGAGGCCACAGTCACCGATATCGAACTGCTGGACGACTGGACCTGGCAGGACGCCGCGGAGATCGACGGCAAGGACGATACCGAGTTCGACAACTTCGAGCTGTCCCCTCACAACTCCGATGTCGCCAAGCACGTCGACCCGAGGACCGGTTCGGAGAGCTTCTGGGTCCACCAGGCCCACTACCACGGTGGGCTTCGGTACCTCCGGATCATCCCCCCGAATAGCGGGAGCCAGCAGGGCCGGGACAACAGCAACGAGAACGGTAGCGCCGGCTGGAAGCTGGAGGAGCGCGGCTGGACCCGTCCGGACAAGGGCGTCCCCCGCGAGTCCACGATGGAGGGGCTCAGCGCCGTCACACCGAACATCTGGGGTGCCGTCGAGTCCAACGGCGTCACCTTCGCTGCGGACATCAACCAGGGCGTCCACGCGATGCGCCACGAGGACATCCCCCTCGGCGGCGCCGACCCCATCGTGGGCGTCGAGCGGAGCGGTGACCCGCCGGTGTTCCGGCCCGGTGGAACCAACGGTATCGAACTCGACGTGACGTTCGCGGACTCGGACGTCCTGCTACGCGACCGACTCCCCGACGGCTGGGCGGTCGCCGGCGAGGGCGACGGGACGGAGGTGGTCGACGGCGGCGAGACGTACGTCGAGTTCGACGGGGCCTCGGCGGGCGACTCGTTACGGTACTTCGCCGAGGCGCCCGACGAGGGCGGCAACGGTAGCTTCGGTCCGGTCCAGGCCAGCGCCGACGGCGGCGATAGCTGGGTTACCCTCGCCGATAGCAGCCGGACGGTCTACGTGGTCGGCCAGCCGAACGGGCTGGTGCTCGGGACGGCCGCCGGCGCGGTCGGCGCGCTGGCCCACCAGCGCGACCGTGTCCGCGACGGACTCGCCGACCTGACCGGCCGGTCCGACTGACGATTGCGGTCGCGAGTCGGCCGTCTCCGGTCGGACAGGTCGCTACGGGCCTGTCGTTTGGACGGGTCTGTCAGAACCACTTTTGAGACCCCTCTGGCAGGGTTCGGTAAGCCATGCCTGGGAAGGAGTCATCGGACCTGAGCGAGCGGACGCGGCGAGCGATTCTCAAGGGCGTCGGTGCGACGCTCGGTGTCGCGACGACGGGAGGCGCCGCCAGCGGTCACCCGGAGAGCGGTGATCACGGGAACCCGGACCACGGCCACGTCGCGACCGACGACTTCCGGATGGCCAACGTCGGCTACCACTCGCTGGGTGGGATCGGTAGCGAGTCCGTCAGCGGAAGCCCCGACGACCCACACTACGGCGGGGTGAGCGAACTCCGAGTGAAGGGCGATATCGCTGCCGTCGGCCTGCTCTCCAGCAAGTCGCCGACGCTGGACCGCGGCATCGCCATCCTCGACGTGAGCGCGTACACCCGCGCCGAATCACGTGAGGAGCTGGAGCGGGCGGAGATGTCGGTCCTCTCGTTCGTCCCGAACGAGAACAACACGACCTCGGTGATGGACGTGAAGTTCTCCGGCGACGGGAGCTACCTGTTCGCGGCCCAGCAGCCGGTCGCGGGCCTGTTCGCGGCGACCGCGGGGCAGGTTCCCGAGGGCCGAACGGAGGGCGAGAGCGCCGCGAACGCGGAGCAGGCGGGGCTGCTTGCAATCGACATCTCCACACCCGGCGACCCCGGTCGGTACCCGAACGGTCGTCGACCCGAAGATCGACCTCATCGACGACGGCGCCGTGTTCACCGGCGGGCAGACGAACGGGGTGGACCTTGATGTCTCCACCGAGGCGGCCGCCGAGGTCCGACTCAATCTGCCGAAGCTCTGGGACCCCGTCGCAGGCGACGACTACACCGTCCGGGAGGCCGGGGACAACACCATCGTCGAGTTCGCCGACCCGGTCGACGGGGACGAGGTCCGGACGGTGTTCGTCGAGATGCCGGAGGCCGAGACCGGGACCGCCTACACCGTCGGTCCGGCGGAGGTCACCCCCGACGTCGGCGAGGAGGCGGACCAGCAGGTCTGGACCGCGGTCCCGGAGACGGAGGACAGGAAAGTTGTGGCCGGGGTGAGCGCCGGGTTCTGAGCGGACGCTCGCGTGCCCCGGCGGCGGTTCCGGGCGCCGCTCGGCCGACGTTCACGGGGGGAGAACGCCCTCGTTTTATGCTGTCACCGACTCCCTCTGAACATGAAACGACCAGGCAGGCGGCGCGTACTCGCCGCCACAGGTGCGGCCCTGGCGGCGGGACTGGCCGGCTGTAGCGGTGGTGACGGCGGCGATGGTGGCGACGGCACTGACGGTGGCGACGGCGGCAGCAGCGACATCGAGATCCCCGCCGAGGCCGAATCCCGTGTCGAGGACTACCTCACCGCCGACCCGGCGGCGGACAACTACGACGGCATCACCGCGATGGGCAGCGGTAGCGTCACCGTCGACGTCGGTGCCAGGGGTAACGGTGGGAACTTCGCATACGCGCCGGTGGCGATCGTCGTCGAGAGCGGTACCACCGTCGAGTGGGACTGGGTGGCCGGCAACCACAACGTCCTGGCCGCCGAGGGGTCCGACTTCGACCTCGACAGCGGGAGCGCACGGAGGGACGACAGCTACGAGTTCACCTTCGATTCGGCCGGGGTCGGGACCTACTACTGCACCCCGCACCAGTCGGTCGGCATGAAGGGCGCCGTCGTCGTCGTCGGCTGACGGCGGCCGCAGCTTCACCCTCGGTCCTCGGGCGTCACTCGAGGCGACCGATGGCGGCGCGCCCGGCCCCGATCCTGGCCCCGACGCCAGAACCGGGCCGTACCGGGCACGGTTGGAACGGCCTGGAGGGCTCGCTCACGCCGGTGACTCGTCGTCCGGCGGCTCCTCCGGTCCGGGGACGAGCAGCACTGGGATGTCGGTGTTCGCACCGACACGTTCGCTCGTGTTCCCCAGGACGCCGGCCGGCCCGTGGCGCCCGCGAGAGCCCATCACGATGAGTTCCATCCCCTCCCGTTCGGCGTAGCCGACGATACCACGGTAGACGCCCATCCCTCGGATGACGGCGGTCTCCACGGTGAGGTCCCCTGCATCGGCCGCGAGGTCGGCGAGGAACTCATCGGCGTCGCTCCGGAGCCGGTCGAAGCGGTTGGACAGCGACTCCGCGGAGAACAGCAGGGTGGACGCCGACTCGTCCAGGACGTACAGCAGGTGGACGGTGGCGTCGAACTCGCGTGCCAGCCGGAACGCCTCCTCGGCGGCTCGCCCCGCGGCGTCGCTCCCGTCCACCGCGACCAGGATCGGGTCGTACATGTCCGGAGGATGGACGTCCCGGGGCAAGAGCGTTCGCCCCCGCCGGGTCGCGGGGGGACCCGTGGGGCCGAGGACAACCGTGCGCGGGTGG
Source organism: Haloglomus irregulare (assembly GCF_007421925.1). Classification (GTDB taxonomy): domain Archaea; phylum Halobacteriota; class Halobacteria; order Halobacteriales; family Haloarculaceae; genus Haloglomus; species Haloglomus irregulare. Next base: position 108,076 of record NZ_QMDX01000011.1, on the reverse strand, counting down.
GGCGGTCGTCCCCGGGACTTATCACCGGTTCCGCCCCAACTACTGATGGAGCCGGGTTGGCTCCGTAGTGTCACACGCGGGGCACACACCTCCGCGTGCCGACCTCGCTCGACTTCTCCCGACGCGAACCGGTCAGCCACCGGTGTACCGTGGCAGGTCGGCGACCAGGTCGACCGCGGCGGCCGGGTCCGCGAGATCCGCCGGCGGAAGCGTGGCCACGTCGTGCCCGGTCTGTCGCTCCATGACCGACGGGTTCGTCCGTTCGGCACGCGTCGCGCCCTCGTACTCGTTGAGCACGACCCCCCTGACCTCGACGTCGCGCCGCTCCAGTGCCTCGACGGTCAGGGCGGTGTGGTTGAGCGTCCCGAGTCCCGACCGGCTCACGACGACCGCGGGCACCCCGAGATCGGCGACGAGGTCCACCACCTCGCGGCCGTCGGCCAGCGGTACCCGCAGGCCGCCGATCCCCTCTACCACCCCGACCTCGGCGTCGCCGAGCGCGTCCGCACAGAACCCACGGATGGCGTCGTAGGAGAGGGTCTCGCCGGCCTCGTCGGCGGCCACGGCCGGGGCCAGCGCGGGACCGAGGTAGCGTCCGCAGACGGCAGCCGACTCGTCGTCGCAGGCCTCGCGGACGAACCCGGCGTCGTCGTCCGGGGGGTGGCCCGTCTGGCAGGGCTTCACGCCGACCGCGTCGACACCCTCTCGGCGCAGTCGTCCCACGAGCCCGGCGGTGACGACGGTCTTCCCGATACCCGTGTCCGTCCCGAGGACGGCGATGTTCGACATGTCCGAGGGCTGGTGACGGCGGGTATTGAATCCCGGCTGCTCGTCCTCGACGGGCGCCTCAGATGAGACCGGACTCCGTGCCCGCGGCCTCGAACGCCGCGAGACAGCGGTCCACGTCGTCGGGCGTGTGTGCGGCGGTCGGAGCGAGGCGGATACGGCTCGTCCCCTCCGGCACCGTCGGCGGGCGGATAGCCGGCGCGACGACGCCGGCCTCGTGGAGCCGGTCGGCCAGCGCCACGGCGTCCGCGCGGTCGCCGACGAGGACCGGGAGGATCTGCGTCCCCCCGAGCACCTCGTAGCCCATCGCTTCGAGCCCCTCGCGGGTCCGGCTGACGACGTTCCAGAGCCGGTCGCGCCGGTCGCCCTCGCGGGCGATCCGGAGCGCCTCGCGGGCGGCCGCTGCCGCTGGTGGCGCCAGCCCGGTCGAGAAGACGAACGAGCGCGCGGCGTTCAGCAGGTGCTCGACCAGCGGGTCGCTCCCGGCGACGTAGCCGCCCTGCGCGCCGAGCGCCTTCGAGAGCGTCCCGAGCTGGACGTCGACGCGGTCGCTCAGCCCCTCGCGCTGGACGATGCCGCCGCCCCCGTCGTGGAGGCCGGTGGCGTGGGCCTCGTCGACCATCGTCCACGCGCCGAACGCGTCGGCGGCGTCACAGAGCGCGGCGAGCGGCGCCACGTCGCCGTCCATCGAGAACACGGAGTCCGTAACGACCAGCCAGGACTCGTCGGTCGTGTCGACGTCCCGGGCGCGCTGGCCCATCGCCCCCCGCAACGCCTCCGGGTCGCCGTGGTCGTAGATTTCCACGTCGGCACCCGAGAGCCGGCAGCCGTCGACGATACTGGCGTGGTTCAGCGCATCAGAGAAGACGGCGTCCGGGTCAAGCGCGGCGATGGTCCCGACGTTGGCGGCGTAGCCCGACGAGAAGACGAGCGCGCGTTCGGTCCGCTTGGTCGCGGCGAGGTCGCGCTCCAGCGCCCGGTGGGCGGGCGTGTCCCCGACGACCAGCCGGGAGGCCCCGGCGCCGGTGCCGACCTCGCGGGCGGTCTCGGCGGCGGCCGCCGCGAGCCGGTCGTCACCCGCCAGACCGAGGTAGTCGTTCGACGCGAGGACGAGGCGCTCCCCGTCCCATGCCGGCGCGTCACCACCCGGGTCCGGCGCGGTGCGAGCCCGCGGGCCGACGCGGTCGACGGGCGCGAGGTCGCGCCGGAGGTCGGCGGCCGCGCGGCTCCGGAGCCGGGATTCGGGGTCGAACCCGCGGTCGGGCGGGTCGGTCTCGGCTGCCTGGGGTCGGTGTCGGTCTGAACTCATCGAAGGGTGGCCGTGACTCAGAAGCCGGGCATCAGCTCGGCCGGGCCGAAGACGCCGTAGTCGCCGGCGCGGTTGTGCCGGACGGCGGCCTTCAGATAGCCCAGCGCGGGCCCGTTGACGTTGGCCTCCATGCTCGTCTCGTCTCCGAGTTCGAACGTGTTGGTGGCGACCTCGCCGTCGAACGTCTCGCCGGTCACGGTGACGGTAGTCGTCGTGGGCTTCTGGTCGTTGCGCAGGTCCAGCACCCCGCCGACGGTGACGTCCTCGGCGTCACAGACACCCGCGCGCTCGAGCAGCACGTCGTCGGCGTGCTCCATGTCGTGGAACTCCAGCACCCCGTCGTGCTCGTCGACCAGGTCCTCGATCTCCGCGTCCGTCATGCCGCGGGCGGTCTCGATGTCGTAGCCGTCGAGGTGGGCGATGTCCTCGCGCACGGTGCCGCGGTTGTCCTCGTAGCCCGACTTCAGCCCGACACCCCACCAGATGTCGACCTCGTGGACCTCGACGAACGACTGCGCGGCCAGCGCCGCGGCACCGGTGAGGAAGCCGGGCGTGGCGCCCGCGCCGCAGACGAAGGTGATACCCGAGCCCTGCAGGGTCTCCTCACGGTCGTCCAGCATCCCGATGACCCGGCTCCGCTTGAGCACGTCGACGAGGACGCCCTCGTAGTCGGCCGCGGCGAACCGCTCGGCCACGCGCGGGATGAAATCGTGCTCCAGGTTCGGGAGCGCGATGAGCACCGCGTCGATGGCCCCGCTCTCGGCGATGACGTCGTCGATGGGTGTCTCCGTCGGTTCGGCCTGGACCGACGCGGCGACACCCCTCTCCTCGCCGGCCTGCTTGACGCCGCTGCTGGCGCCGCCGTCATCCACTGTGGCGCCGCCGTCGCTCGCGATGTTGCCCTCCGTCGCCGCCAGCAACTCGTCCACGTCGAGGCCGCCGTGGTCGACGGCGACGCCGTGACGGTCACACGCCGCGACCGGCGTCAGGTCGTCCTTGTCCTCCGAGACCTCGAGTGCTCGCCGCCCGATGCCGCCCGTGCCCAGTACCGCAAACGTCGTGTCGTTCATTGGATATAGTCGGGTTTCGCGTTGGAAATCCGAATCTCGTCGGTTATCTGCCGGTTCCGTCGGATATCAGTCATCGAGCCCGGCGTTGCTGGTCGCGGAGCCGGCCGCGGTGGCCGGCCCCTCGTCCCGGTGTCGGGCTCGCATGGCCTCCTCGTCGAAGTCGTTGACCGACTTGTTCGGCTCCAGGCCGGCCTTGCGCACGATCTCGATGTCGTCGGCGGGGTCCTGGCCCTCCGTGGTGAGGTAGTCACCCGTGAGCATCCCGTCCGCGCCGGCCTCGAAGGGGAGGTGCTGCTCGTCGCCCCGCAGGTTCACCTCGCGGCCGCCGGTCAGGCGGACCCGCGCCGACGGGTGGAGCAGCCGGTAGACGGCGATGGTCTTGATGACCTCCTCCGTCGAGATGAGCGCGGTGTCGTGCTCCTCGCCCAGCGGCGTCCCCGCCACAGGGTTGAGGATGTTGACCGGGAACGAGGAGACGCCGATGTCCTGCAGTTCGATGGCGGCATCCACGCGGTCGGTCGGGCTCTCGCCCATCCCGAGGATGACGCCCGCACAGAGGTCCATCCCGGCCTCCTTGGCGACGCGGAGCGTGTGGAGCCGGTCCTCGAAGGAGTGGGTCTCGACGATCTCCGAGAAGTAGCGCCGGGAGGTCTCGATGTTGTGGTTGTAGTGGTTGAGCCCCTCCTCGACGAGTATCTCGGCCTCCTCCTCCGTGAGGATGCCCAGCGAGGCGTCCACTTCCACGTCGGTCTCGTCGCGGACGAGCCGGATGGCCCGGAGGGCCTTCTCCCACTCGTCCGGTCGCTGCTCCTTGGAGACGCCCTTCTCCGCGACCACGATGCCGAACCGCTGGGCCCCGTCGGCCTCGGCCCGCTTGGCCGCGTCCAGGATCTCCTCCGGTTCGAGGAAGCCGTAGGTGTCGATACCGGTGTCGAAGTGGGCGGACTGTGCACAGAAGCCACAGTCCTCCGCGCAGTTGCCCGCCTTCGCGTTCACGATGGAACAGGCGTCGACCGTCCCGTCCGAGAACTCACGGCGGACCATGTCCGCGGCGGCCGCGAGTTCGTCGACGGGCTGGGCGATGAGTGCCAGTCCATCCCGGCGGCCGAGCTGCTCGCCCGCCAGCACGCGCTCGGCGGCGTCGTCTATCGTCCGGTTGCCTGTCTCGTAAACCACGCCCTGGCCGTCGGTTGACGTCATTATAAAGATTGGTGAACGTCTGACATGCAGGACAGGAGTTGTAACGAGGAAGCGGGTGTACCGGACCGACACCGTAGCCGACGGAAACGGCTACGAGGCCCTCGCACTCCGATTCCACCAGGAGCGCCCTTCGCGAAGGCGCGCGGCGGGGGCACAGTTCCCGGGGGTTCGCGGTTGCATCGCCAGACATTCCGGGGCACGCGCGGGCTCGCGGGTGAACCGCTTCCCACGCGCTCCCGACCAGAGGGCGGTCGACCGGCTCCGGCATCAGGAAGCGCTCGCGTGGGAATCCGGGAACAGCCTGGCCTGCTGGAACCACCACGGCTGGAGGTTCCCGACGGAGTCAGGACCCGGACACCACCCCGACAAACGCCACAGACCCGTCATAACGGTTGTCGGTACTCCGTTCCCGGGAACAGTCGGATACGGCTCGATGACCTCGGCGGCGCGTTCGGGTTCTATACCACCGCGAACCCACGCCCCACGACGAACGAGGCCATCGCGAGGAACATCCCGTATTTCAACCGCGACTGCCCCGCGGTCGCGTCGCCGAACGACTCGTAGGCAGCGTAGCACATCACGGCGTCCGCGGGCAGCACGAGGACGAGGTAGACGACGCCGAACGTGCCGACGACGAACGGGAGCGGGCTGGCAAGCACCGCCAGGCCGAGGGCGGCGGCGGCCGCGACCAGCGCCCGGCGCTCCCCGACGGCGATGGGGAGCGTGTGGAGCCCCTCCTCGCGGTCGCCGGCCACGTCCTCGACGTCCTTGACGACCTCGCGGGCGAACGTCGAGAGCGCGGCGAGCGCGAAGAGGACGCCGACCGTCGAGAGGTCGCCGCCGACCGCCGCGCCGCCGAACAGGAACGTCGAGCCGCCGAGATACGCGACGATGAGGTTGCCGACCCCGGGGAGGCCCTTGAACAGCTCCGTGTACGCCACCAGTGCGACCAGATTGACGACGGCGATGGCGATGGCGAGCGCGGGCAGGGTCAGCGCGAGCGCGACCGCCAGCACGAACAGGGCCAGCGAGAACGCGAGCGCGCCACGGGGGGAGACGGCGCCGCGCGGGATCGGCCGGTCGGGAGCATTGATGCGGTCGATCTCCCGGTCGAAGTAGTCGTTGATGGCGTTCCCGCCGCCGACGGCGAGGACGGTCGCGCAGACGGCCGCGGCGACCCGGAACTCCGGCGGGACCGGAAGGAGCAGTCCCGCCTCCCCGCCCGCGATGCCGGCGACGAAGCTCCCGATGACGGTCAGCAGCCCCGAGGCGATGGCGTTCCCCGGTCGCGTGAGCTCCAGCAGTCCCCGGGCAGTCCCGCGCATACCGGTCGGCTGTCGGGGTCGGGGCATAAACGGCGTGGAACGGATGCCGCGGCGCGTGACCCGACGGGAGGTTGACCGACCGTCCCGGTGGGAGTGCGCCATCAGGAGGTGGTAGCTCGGTCCGGACGGAGTGCGTGGCTCCACCCCACGTTGCCGGGGACGGGCGCGGTGGACGTCGTCGCGGGTTCGACCGCCCACGGGGTCCCTCGACCCGGTCACATGGCACCATCACGCGTCGCTTACCCCCGCGACGCGCCGGGTCGACCGAGGTCGACCGGTCGGGAGTGCCGAGCGGTCGCGTTCCCGAGCCCCCTACTGCGCGGGGTCGCGGGTCCCCAACAGCCCCTGTGCCATGAGCCGGCGCGCGATGACGACGAGCCCGTTCCCGAACCCCTCGCCGAAGATCGCCTGCTCCTCCTTCGATTCGGGGACGATGGAGCTGACGAGGATGGTCGACCGGTCGACCAGCAGGAGCCGCCCGATGGCCGTCGCCTCCTCGGTGGCCCGCTCGCCGTGCAACCACTCCAGCCCGGAGACGAACGTCGTGGCTTCCGGGACGCCCCGGCGAATCTCCGCCTCCAGCGGCTCCGTCAGCGCCCCGACCAGCAGTTCGATGTCCGACGGGACCGCGTTGAGGCTGTCGATGAGCTCCTCCGTGAGCAGCGACCCATCGCCCACCACGAACACGATCTCGTCGTCCGCCTGGCCGAGGAGCTGGTTGGTCCGGTTCTCGATCGCGTCCCGTCCGGCCATCGCCCATACCTGCTGAACGGGCGACTCGTCCCCCTCGCCCACGGCCTCGACGTCCTCCAGCGACTGGCTGAGCCGTTCGACGCGCTCCTCGTACTGGTCCCGAAGCGTCTCGGTCGCCTCCCCGAGCGGGACGGCGCGAAACCGCTGGGGGCTGGAGTGCTGGATCTCGACCAGCCCCTGGGCCTCCAGCATACGGATGGCATCGTACACCCGTGTCCGTGGAACCTCCGTGATCTCGCTGAGCCGCTTGGCCGTCCCCGTATCCAGACGGGTCAGCCCGACGAAACAGCATGCCTCGTACTCCTTGAGACCCAACTGCTGGAGTAGCTCGATCGCCTGCTCGGCGCTCTCGGTACCGTCCATGTGTCCCAACCGCCCGGCAAACCGGACTATGTACGTGGTTCGGCCCCTGGAAACATAGGTATTGGCACTGGAACCCTGAGCGTGTTCGCGGAGAACCGACCGTATGCGGTATTATCGATAGTCCGCGCTATATCCCGAAATTCGTGGCCGTTCTCCCGTTGTTTCTCCAGTCTCGGCGTTTCGGGCGACGGTTCCGGATACAGCGCGGATGTCCCCACGCGGGGCACGGTAACTCGATTAATCACAAAACCACTATACGGCTACACCCTGAGGGTTCCGATGGCACACGACCTAGTACTGTGTCCCAACCACACTGCTGGTGTGTGCCGCCCGGCCGCGGAACGCGGCCGGGTTCACTCATCCCGACGGCGACGATCGCGTCCGAGAGGCCGGCCCGAACGACGACCGCTCGGAAGGCCCACCAGCGTCGGAGCCGGGTTCGCCCGGCCCGGTGGCCGGTCCGTCTCGGGGGTCGGCTCCGCCGTGGGACGCGGCTGTCTATGGACAGAATTATGTCCGGCAGGGCGCTTCTCCCTCATGAGGGGCCTTAGCTCAGCTCGGACAGAGTGCGTGGCTTCGGACCACGTTGCCGGGGGTTCAAATCCCTCAGGCCTCGTGAACCCGCCGAGCGGCAGCGAGGCGTGGTGAACGTAACTGGGGATGTGAACCCTGAGAGACGAGCGCTGCGAGTCCCTCTCCGGTTCAAATCCCTCAGGCCTCGTTTCCGCGGAACTCGGTGAGTCACAACACCTCCTGGGGCCTGTCCCTTCGATCCCGAAACTCGGAGCGGGACTGCATCCGCGACGGCCTCAGTCCGCGCCGCTCGGGACGGGACGGTCGCGTTCGTCCCGTGCGGGATGCCGGAGCGCCTCGCCGGTCACTCCGTCGAACAGGTGGACGCCGTCGCGTGGGACGGCAACTCGGAGGGGTTCCCGTTCGCGGACCGGAGCCCCACCGGTGGTAGCGACGACCAGTTGCGGCCCCGATTCGAGCGTGACGTACACGAAGGACCGCTCCCCCACCGGCTCGACGACGTCGACCGTCCCGGAGAACGTCGGGCCCGTGGCGTCGGCCTCGGGACCGAACAGCGTCGGCACTTCGGGCCGGACACCGAGCGTCACCTCTGGACTCGTCGCGGCCGCTGCAGCCGTCGCCAGCTCGTCGTCGGCCGGATAGTTCACCGCTCCCTCGAACGACCGGTTCGGCCGGTCAAACTGGCACTCGAGCAGGTTCATCGACGGTTCGCCGATGAACGACGCCACGAACCGGTTCGCCGGCTCGTGGTAACACGACATCGGCGTTCCGAGCTGTTGGAGTCGGCCGTCACGGAGGACGGCGATCCGGTCGCCGATGGTCATCGCCTCCGTCTGGTCGTGTGTGACGTACACCGTCGTCACGTTCAGCTCCCGCTGGAGCGTCTGGATCTCAGTGCGCATCTCCGACCGGAGCGTCGCATCGAGGTTCGACAGCGGTTCGTCGAGCAGGAACACGTCCGGGTCGCGAACGATGGCCCGGCCGAGGGCGACCCGCTGTTGCTGGCCGCCCGACAGCGAGGCGGGCTTCTTCTCCAGCAGATCGGTGATCCCGAGCGTCTCCGCGGCGTCCTCGACGCGCTCGCGGACCGTCTCCCCCGGGAGATTCGTCGTCATCCGGAGCCCGAACCCGATGTTCTGCCGCGCGGTCTTATGTGGGTACAGCGCGTAGTTCTGGAACACCATCGCGATGTTCCGGGCCTCGGGCGGACGGTCGACAACCGAGTCACCCGCAATGCGGATATGCCCACTGCTTGGGTCCTCTAATCCGGCGATACATCGGAGTGTCGTCGATTTCCCGCAGCCCGACGGGCCGACCATGACGAGCAACTCGCCGCGAGACAGCGACAGGGAGAGCCCGTCGACGGCGGTCACCCGTTCCGAGTACTCCTTTCTGAGGTCTTGCAGTTCGAGATGAGGGCTACCGTCGCTGTTGCTCGGATCTCTCGCAGTCATTCTCCTTTCAGTGACCCCTTGATAAGTCCCTTGACGAAGTACCGCTGGAGCGCGATGAAGACGGTCACGAGCGGAAGCATGCCGACGACGCTGGCGGCGGCGATCGCTCGCCAGTCGTTGCCGAACTGGCTCTGGAACTCGTAGACACCGATCGAGATCGTGTAGAGGCTCCGCTCGCTTCCGAGGACGGTGTACGCCAGGACGAACTCGGACCAGAGGAACACCGTATTGAAGATCGCGACGACGGCGATACCGGGAGCGATCGGCCGGAGGAGCACGTGCCGAAGCGTCTGAAGCCGGTTGCAGCCGTCGATCCGGGCGGCGTAGTCCAACTCCTCGGGGATCGTGTCGAAGTACCCCTTCAGCAGCCAGATGGAGAAGGGCGTCTGGATGCCCACGTACAACAGTATCAGCCCGACCCGCGTCTCGATGAGGCCGAGGGTGGTCATCACCGAGTACAGCGGCACGATGATGATGATCGATGAGATCATCTGGAACAGGAGCACGAGCCCCAGCAGCTGTCGCCGCCCACGGAACCTGAACCGCGAGAAGGCGTACGCGGCCGGCACCGACACGGCGATGATGCTCCCGACGCCGACGAGCGTGATCACCGTGGAATTGAACAGCCACGTCACCATCCCCTCCCTGAACACGCGCTGGTACGCTGTCAACGACACCTCCTGCGGGATGAACCGGAACGGGAACGTGAGCAGTTCACCCTGTGGACGGACGCTAGCCGAGACGATCCACAGGACCGGGAACGCAAAGAACAGCATCGCGACCGCATAGAGGCCGTACACGACCGCGTCGAGGAGCCGTCGGTCGGTATCCGCGAGCGCGTCTCTGGCCTCCTCCAGTGGCGCTCCGGGCAGCCGCTCGGCGACGGTCCCGGACGCACTGGTCGTCCCGCCGTCGGCCCGACTCCCCCCGGCCGCAGGTTCCTCCGCTGTACCGCCATCACTCCGGGGTGGACGGTTCCGCGCCCCGTCGTAACTGTCGCCCGACCCACCGTCCTCGGCTCGATCGTGATCTTCGGTCATATCTCGGCACCGATGTCGAACGCGTACAGGTAGACGACGGTCAACAGGAGGTTGATCCCCAGCAGGACCACGGCGACTGCTGCGCCCTCACCCAGCGCGTAATCCGTGAACGCCTTCCGGTACATGAACAGTGCGAACACCTCCGTCGCCTGGCCGGGCCCGCCGTTAGTGAGGGCGAATATCAGGTCGAACGTGTTGAGTGCGTAGATCGTCACCAGGACGATCGTCACGAACAGGACCGGTTTGAGCTGTGGGAGGGTCACGTGGCGGAACCTGGCCCACCGCCCGGCGCCGTCGATCCGTGCAGCCTCGTAGAGCCGCTGTGGGATCCGCTGGAGACCGCCGTAGATCATGATCATCGCGAACGCCGTTCCGCGCCAGGTCCCCGCGATGATGGTCGATACGAGCGCTAATGTCGGGTCCGACCGGAACGGAACCGGCCCGATGCTGACCGTCCCCAGGAGGTAGTTGACCGCCCCGAGCTGGCTCTCGACCAGCATGACCTTCCAGATGAGCCCGATGATAACCCCGGGAACGATCCAGGCTAGCAACACCGAGACGCGGGTCGTGAGATGCCCCCGGAGCCCGCGACGGACGCCGTAATCGATTGCCAGCGCCAGGATCAGTCCGAACAGCGTGTGCAACGCGATGCTGGAGACGGCGAACACCGCTGTGACACTGACCATCTGCCAGAATCCGGTCGACGTGAACAGGTCCACGTAGTTCTCGAGACCCACGAACTCGGTGCCGGTGGCGGTGAGCACCTCGTTCGTGAGACTCAGCCGGACGGCCTCGACCAGTGGGTACAACTGGAACACTGCGAGCGCCGCCAGCGTCGGGAGCAACCACGGGAGCGGGTTGTCGATCAGACGACCCACGAGGTCGGTCACCCGCCCGATGCCGGACTCGACCGAATCATCCTCTCCAGCAGTAGCCATGGATCTCACCCGGTCCGTCGCGTCAGAGCGGCCCGTACCCGTTCTACCGGTCCGACATCCACGGCAACCACGCCGGAGCCTGGCACGTCTTCAGACGTCCCTCCGGTGAGCCACGGCGTCGCGATCACCCGTCGTACTCCTCGTTGACCGCAGTGATCATCCTGTCGACGGCCTCCTCCGGCTCTGCCTGGTCGGTCACGACCCGCTCGATGGCGCTGCCGTACTCGTCCGCTATCGTCGAATAGATCGGAACGGCCGGCCGCGCGACGCCGTCCTTGAGGAGTTCTCGGAACGTGTCCTGGTACTCGATGGCGTCCTCCCCGTAGAATTCGCTTTCATACGCCGACTCCCGCGTCGGGAGGAAGTTGGTGGCCGCACAGTACCGGGCCATCGCATCCGGTTCGACGAACTTCGAGATGAAATCCTTCATGGCCGCTGCCTTGCCGCCGTCCCCCTCGATGAACGCCCCCTCCGTCCAACCGCCGACGCCGGTGGCGAACTGGTCGGGCTCCTTCATCGGGATCTGGGCGACCTGCCAGCGCTGCCAGCTGTCGTCCTCGACGACGTTCTTGAACTCCCGTTCGATCAGGTCGTTGTTGCCGATGAACATCGCGAGCTGGTCGTTGCGCCCCTCCCGGGGGAGGTCCTCGACGTCGGAGATGTTGGCGACCCGCTGTGGGGTGACGCCGGTCTCGACGAGGTCCTGGATGAACGAGAGGACGTTCACCATCGCCTGCCGGTTGCCGTCCTCGTCGAGCACCGGTGCCCCGTTGTCGTCGACGAGTTCGCCGCCCTGCCCCCAGAAGTACGGCAAGTTGTCGAACGGTTCGCTCCGGAACATGAACGGCGTGATGTCCTCCCCGTCGGCGATGTCCTGCCCGAGCCCCAGCATGTCATCCCACGTCCGCGGCGGGTCACCGTCGCCATAGCTGTCGATGAGGTCCTGCCGATAGTAGAGACATCGGCAGCCGGTGTATTTCCACGCCGCCAGCAGGTCGCCGTCCTGAACTGTGGCCTCCCTGACGAACGGAAAGAAGTCGTCGATGTCGTCGACGTAATCGTTCAGCGGCTGCAGATACTCGTAGAAATCGGCCACCCACGAAGAGTCGATCGTCGACCCGTCCGGGGCGTTCCCCTGTGACGCATCGAGAACGAGGTCGTCTTTCCACTGGTCGAAGGCCGGATACGCCACCTCGATCCGGTACTCCGGGTGCGCCTCGGCCCACGCCTCGTGTTGTTCACGCAGTGCCGGCGCCGCCGCCGGTTGGCTACTCTCCGCCTCTATCGGCGTGTAAAATTCGCTGGTCCGATAGGTGAGCGACGTCTCGCCTTTCCCCCACCGGTCGTTGGTCAACAGGGGGTCGGACTCTCCGAACTGTCCACCGCCGTCGCCGGTCCCCTGGGTGCAGCCGGCCAACCCGAGGGCGATGGCTGCACCGCCCCCGGAGAGTACGTCTCTCCGGGTGACCTTCCCATTATGCTTCATTAGTCCACGTATTGGCGCACGTACATCTAGTTATGACGGTAGACGATGGTCCACCACCGTACCGTTCGGGCATGTACCGCAGGACGAACGCGGTCCCACCGATACTGATTCGGTCGCGTTTTTACCCATGAGGAACGCCCAGGCGTCCGGTTCATCGACCTGATGGATTCCTCCCGGACACTCGCTCCGGTCGCTCACTGTCCCGATCAGTACGACCGGATACGTGGGGACGGGCTGCCAACTCCCCCGTCAGGTGGGACTGGAAGGGGCCGACCCACCGGGCGAGGCTGCAGGACTCGGGGGACCGTATCCCTCGTGCCTGTTCGCGCGTGAGCAGGCTCGTGAGACGGTATGCAGCGACGGACCGGCAGTCCTGAGCCGGTCGCATCGAACACCCCGCCCTGAGACCACGAGACCGATTCCAGACCCCGGAGAGGCGTCCCCGGTGCCGAGTAGCGTGCGAGCCGCGGCGGGCATCAACGGGCGTGGAGAAGGTCGCTGACGACGGCCACTCGGAGATTCCGTGCGCGACGATACGCACCCACTGGTCGGTCCCGTGACCGGCTGTCCCACGCCACTGAACCGACTGTGTGTCCTCACAGGCGTTGCATCCCGGCCACGTCCCTCGGCTGGCGGGCCCAGTCCCGGCAGTACCGTTTTGACGCTCCGAGATCAACCACTGGATAATGGAGCCAGGAATGAGCCGCCTCGGAACCGCCTACCTCCGCGCACTCCAGGCAGTAGGCCGGCGGCTCGACAGCGGAACGAACGTCTTCGAGCGTGATTGGGACGTTTTGATCGTACTGGACGCCTGCCGGGCGGACCTGCTGCAGTCGGTGGCTACCGACAGCGAACTGCTTGACGACGTGGGTTCGATGCGATCCGTTGGCAGTTGCTCCTCGGAATGGTTGGAGGAGACGTTCAACGGCCACCCGGAGACGGCGCGGACAGCCATGGTCACGGGTAATACCTGGACCGACCGGTACGTCGAGGCCGACGCCTTCGCCGCGCTCGATGAGGTATGGAAGTACGCCTGGAACGAGGAGCTGGGGACGGTGCCGCCGAGCGCCGTGACGGACCGGGCGATCGCGACGGCCAGGGGCCGGGCTCCGGACCGGCTGGTCGTCCACTACATGCAACCCCACCACCCTTTCATCGCCGACCCGATAGCGGACGACGAAGGACTGGCCCGCACCAGTGCCCACAGCGACACGGTGAGCCCGTGGGTCCTCTTGCGCCGTGGCGAAATCACGACCGAGCAGGTCTGGAACGCGTACGAGGCGACACTCCGGCATGTGCTTCCGGAGGTCGCGACGCTCGTCACGAACGTGGACGGACAGGTCGCAATCACCGCCGACCACGGCAACCTCTTCGGGGAATGGGGGCTGTACGGGCACCCGATGCACACCCCAGTGCCGGCGCTTTTGACCGTACCGTGGGCGACGACGACGGGCGGCGGCGCGCGGAGCCACGACCCGACACTCGACCCACCCGAACCGCTACCCGTATCTCGGGTATACGGAGCGGAAAGCGACCGGGAGAGACTTGATGCGCTCGGGTACCGTTGAGTCCGCGCGTCCTCACCCGTGAACCGCCCCGGGGTCAAGCCCCGAGGCACTCGCTTCGTTTAGCTGTAGAGCCCAATACGTCCGCCACTCACCGCGTCTGCCCGGTACGAGGCAACGCTCTCACGATATCGCAGCCCCGATCCGCTGAGGGCTCACTGCGACAGCTGAGGGTCGTTCGATGCCTCGGAACGCCCGAGACCACCACACGAACTGCTCCGAGGACCTATCATCAACCCCCAAACACGTCCACGGGTCCAGTTCCCGCTCCTCGTCGTCATCGCTTCCGCCGCGATCTTCTTCAGCAGCAACCACCCGGTTCCGTCGCTCACCCAGCGGTGACGGCTTCCGCGTGACCGTCGGACAGCGCGTCCGGTAGCACTCGCCCGATATCGGTCCCCTGATGCCCCTGCTCCGGGTGACCTCGGTCCGGTTATCAGCGCCGATTTCGTCGGTGGCCTCCTCGGGTGTGGTCGCCGAACCCCCCGTTCCAATGCCCGAGTAGGGGGTGCGGAAGGACTGCGCCCGGGATGAGGGGTACGAGAGCTATCGACCGAGGGGGTGTAGTTGGCCCGGCCGTGGCTCCGAGATGGACAAGCGATCGGAACGCGGCAGTAACTACTCTCACCGTGGACCGGAGCGGGTAGGAATAGGATGCTCGGAAAGCACTGCCCCAGGGACGGCAGCCACTGCGGACGGGTACCGACTCACCCTCTCACCCTGGCGGCGGGTCGTACAGCGTCACGAAGTGATCGCCACGACGGGCCTCGTGTTCCTTTGCACGCTTGTGGGCGGTCACGCAGTCCTCGAAGCGCTTCTCGAGGTCACACTCGTTACAGTCGATTTTGCATGGCATATGATAACATAGTTTCCGGAGGCTCTTAAATCATGTCTCCTCACAGCGGCAGTATCCGGACGGAATCGGGCCCGGGAATGCCGTTCCGTCGGAGAGAACCGTCGGCACTCCCCGACCAGCGTCATCAACCGAACTGACTACGGGAACGTCCCCGAAGCGGAACGTGTCCATCACAGGTGAGCAGTCGTCGTCCGCCGAGCGGGCGCGACCTGCCCGAGGGGTTCACGTGCTACTGGCGGTTTGAGCGTTCTCGATGTGATCGACTGATCCCTGAGCCACCCACTGGTGGGTTCCGCTCCGAGTTCGCACACGGGAACGACCGCGATGTCGAGGACGGACCCGCCGAGTGGCCCCCTCAGCCCGGTGACGAACGCGCCGATGAACGTCAGTACGCCCGACGCGACGGCGTTCCCCGGTCGCGTCGGTCCCAGCAGTCCCCGGCGAAATCGTGCATACGTATCGTTCGACGCGGACGGGCCGGCGTACCGGGCCACGTCGTCCCCGACCCCGGCGCGGCCCCGGGGCTTCGGTGATTCCACCGCTCCCCCAGTCTGTCGGGGGAATCGAGGGACGGCTCGACCGTCCGCGCCGTTTCGAACCCCGGAACGCGGCACCCGTTTAAGTAGGTGGCGGCGGAATGCCGACTCGAACCACATGTCGAGCAGACGGAGTCGGACGGACCCGGTCGAGGCCCTGTCACGGATACTCGAACGGGGCGACCAGGCCGAACGCTCGCTGGTGGTGGTAAACCGGACGCGACCCGAGGCGGTCATGCGGCTGCTGCAGGAGGCGTTCGGCGAACAGACGGTAGCGGTGACCGAGACCGACATCCCCGACACCGACTCCGACGTCGTCCTACTGCTGGACGATACGGGGGTCATCGCGACCTCGACGGTCGCCGAGTTGATGCAGTGTTGCCTGGTGGTCAACGGTGATCTGTATCGGACCGGTACGAGCGGCATCGAGCGGAACGTCGCCCCGCCGACGATCACCCGACTCGATGGCGTCGTGTTCGACCTGAAGGGGTATCCGGCCTCCAACAAGCAGAAACTGCTACTGATAATCATCTCCCGGTTCATCGAGCGCCGTGCGCTGCTGGCCGACGGTGGGCGGTTCCGCTCGACCTTCCAGAAGCTCTCGCGCCTCCAGCACGAGAACGGCACGCGGCTGGTCTACGAACGGCTCCGCGAGAGCGACGTCGACGTTCACGTCTACGGGGTCGGCGATGCGGACGTGCCCGAGGAGCCGGGCTTCACCACCCACACGGGAACCCATCGCGGCTACCGGGAGGCGTGGAGCGTGATCTTCGTCCCGGAGGATTCGGCTGCGGAGTCGGTCGCCCTCGTCGCGCTCGAAACCGGCCGGAACGAGTGGCGGGGGAGGTGGACCTTCGACGCGGAGTTGGCAGGACGCGCCGAGGAGATAATCCGAACGCGGTTCTGACCCGTCCGGGACCCTGTCTCACCTCCCGGGACGCGGGGTCGTACTACCGGGTGTGCTCGCGAGCGGTCCGACCGTCGGCCGTCGACGCCGGCATGCACGTGCCCCGCAGACCCGGGACACACGCCGGCGGGTCACCGCCGGACGGATCGGAAAGCGATGGCTCACCCGGGGGCGGCCGTGAACGAGCCGTCACCAACGACGGGGTCGAACGCGGTCATCGGGCCCGCTCCGGTACGAACCCAGGCCGGTCCGAGGGCGGCGGTCACGCCGTCGTCGTGGTCGTTCCGGTGCCCGGCCGCCGGAACCGCTTTGACGCTCGCCGCCCCGGCGGGCGTATGCCCACCGAGACAGGGCCCGTTCCCGCGACCGCACACGATATCGCCGGACCCGCGGGAACGCTTCGCGTGACCGAGTGGAGGCCGGAGAAGCCGACGGACGGAGTCCTGTTCGTCCACGGTGCCACCTACCCCGGGCGAGCTATCTTCGGGTCCGGACTCGACGGGCCGTCGGGCTGGGGGCCGTGGACGATGACCCGTGGCGACGCGGCGTTCGCGCTCGATGTCCGGGGCTATGGTAGCAGCCACGCCGTCGACCCCGGCCCCGACGACGAGCCGCCGGCCCGCACGGCGGCGGCCGCGGGCGACCTCGCCGCTGCCGTCGAGTGGGCCACGGACCGCGTCGACCGGCTCCATCTCGTCGGCACCTCCTGGGGGACGCTCGTCTGCGGGCGCTACCTCGCGACCCGTACGGACCCGCCCGTCGTGTCGGTCGCGCTCCACGCTCCCGTTTACGACCTCTCGCCGGCGGTTCGCGACCGGCTGGCGTTCGACGGCCCGTTCCGCACGGTCCAGCGTGACGGTGCCCGAGCCCGCTGGGCCGCGCAGGCCCCGGCCGACGCCGACACCGACCGGTGGCTCGCCGGCTTCGACGCCTTCTGGTCGACCTACGTCGCGAACGCGGGTTCCGTCGTCGACGACGCGACCGACTCCACGACGGCGACTGTCCGCGTCCCGAACGGCTGCCTGGCGGACATCCTCGCGGCGGCCGACGGCGACACCCCATACGACCCTGCCGCCGTCGAGACCCCGGCGCTCGTCGTCCGCGGGACCGCCGACCACACCTCGGTCCGGCCGGACGCGCTCGGGGTGTACGACCGACTCGGCGGCGCGCCAGGGTCAAACGCCTACGCAGAGATTGACGGCGGCACCCACTTCGTCCACCTCGAACCGCCCCGGGAGCGACTGTTCGACCTCGTCAGGTCGTTCCAGCGGTCGCACTGAACGGTCGAGGGCGTCCTCGCCGAGCGGCAGCCGATGGCGGAACGCGGCCCCCGGGTCCGCCCCGGGGTCAGTCATCGTCGCTCGGTCGCCGGGCGGTCGCCCCCGCGTCCGGCGTCGTGAGTACGCGTTCATCGGCGTCCGAGCCGAGCGGCTCGACCCGGACGCTGGAGATCTTGTACTCGGGGATGCCCGCCGTCGGGTCGAACGTCTCCGCGGTCAGTTCGTTGACCGCGCCTGCGGCGAAATGCATCGGGATGAACAGCGTTCCCGGCCCGACGCGGTCGGTCACCTGTGTCTTGACGACGATGTCGCCGCGTCGGGACTCGACCCGGACGTACTCCTCGTCGGCGACGTCGAGCTTCGCGGCGGTGTCCGGGTGTATCTCGACGAAGCTCTCGCCGACGTGGTGCATGAGCCCCTCGACCCGGCGGGTGATCTGGCCGGTGTGCCAGTGGTAGAGCACCCGACCCGAGGTGAGGGTGAGCGGGAACGCCTCGTCCGGGAGTTCGCCGGGGTGACCGCCGTCCGCGGGGACGAACCGCGCCTTCCCGTCCTCGAACCCGAACTCGCCGTCCTCGTAGTCGTAGAGGTACGGCGTCCCCGGGTGGTCCTCGTCCGGGCAGGGCCACTGGAGGCCGTGCTCCTCGCCCGCCTCCAGCCGGTCGTAGCTGACGCCGCCGTAGATGGGCACCAGCGAGCTGATCTCGTCCATCACCTCCCGCGGATGGTCGTAGTTCCAGCCGTAGCCCAGCCGGCGGGCCAGCGCCTGGGTGATGACCCAGTCCTGGCGGGCCTCTCCCGGCGGGTCGGCCGTCGGACGCACCCGTTGGATTCGCCGCTCCGTGTTCGTGAACGTGCCGTGCTTCTCCGGGGAGGTGGCCGCCGGCAGGACGACGTCGGCGTGCTCCGCCGTCTCCGTCATGAAGATGTCCTGCACCACGAGGAAGTCCATGTCCGCCAGGGCCTCCTCGGCATGCTGGATGTCGGGCTCGGAGAGCGCCGGGTTCTCGCCGACGACGTACATCCCGCGGAGGTTACCCTCGTGGGCCTCCGCGAGCATCTCCGGCACCTTCAGGCCGGGTTCATCGGGCGGGCGCTCGCCCCACTCGGCCGCGAACTTCTCGGCGACCTCCTCGTCGGCCGGGTCCTGGTAGCCCGGCAGGCTCCCGGGCAGGGTCCCCATGTCGCCGCCGCCGCCCTGGACGTTGTTCTGGCCGCGGAACGGCGAGAGTCCGGCGCCGGGCTTGCCGACCTGCCCGAGCGCGAGCGCGAGGTCCGCCATCGCCAGCAGGTTCTCCGTGCCGGTGCTCTGCTGGGTCATCCCCATCGCCCAGCCGAAGACGACGGTGTCGGCCGCGGCCAGCGTCTCGGCGGCCGAGGCGATCTCCTCCGGCGGGACGCCGGCCAGCTCCTCGACCTTCTCGGGGGTGAACGCCTGGACCTTCTCCTTCAGCTCCTCGAAGTTCTTCGTGTTGCGCTCGATGAACGCCTCGTCGTGGAGGTCGTGCTCGATGATGTACCGGATGAGGCCGTTGATCCAGGTCACGTCGTACCCCGGGTTCGTCCGCGTGTACTGGTCGGCGTGCTCGGCGATGCCGACCTCGCGCGGGTCGAACACGACCAGGTCCGCGCCGTCGCGGACGTTCTGCTTGATTCGGGTCGCCAGCACCGGGTGGGACTCGGTGGTGTTCGACCCGGAGATGAGGTAGGCGTCGGCCTCGCCGATGTCCTCGTTGATGCGGTTGGTCATGGCGCCGTAGCCGAGCGTCCGCTGGAGGGCGGCGACCGTCGAGGCGTGGCACAGCCGGGCGCAGTTGTCGATGTTCTTCGTCCCGAGCACCTGCCGGGCGAACTTCTGGACGAGGTAGGCCTCCTCGTTGCTCCCCTTCGAGGAGGCGAGACAGCCGACCGCGTCGACGCCGTGTTCGTCCTGAATGGCACGCAGGTTCTCGGCGACGTGGTCGAGGGCCTCGTCCCAGGAGGTCGGCCGGAGTTCCCCGTCGTCGTCGCGGACTAGCGGCCGGGTCAGCCGCTCCTCGCTGTTGGCGAACTCGTGGCCGAACTTCCCCTTCACGCAGGTCGAGAAGTTGTTCGCCGGGGCGTCGTCGGGGTCGTCGACCGGCACCACGCCCAGCGAGTCGCCGTCCTTGCCCCACATCTCGAAGCGACAGCCGACGGCACAGAACCCACAGGTCGTCTCCTGCTTGTCTATCCTGTCGAGGCGGTAGTCGCCCACTGCGTCGGCGATGTCGAACAGCCGCCCCTCGGGGAGCGTCTTCGCCGCGATGCTCTCGGCGGTGTGTTCGCCGGCGAGGAAGGCCTTCCTGCCGTACTTCGTCGCGAGGTCGCCAGCCTGGCGCTTGGCGTCGGACATGAACGCCGCGAGGCCGTCGTCGTCACCGGCCGCGGCGGCGGTCTCGGCCGGTGCGCCCGCGCTACCGGGGTCCGGCGAGCGGTTGGGGGCGTCCGTGTCGTCGATGGTCTCGGCCGGCTCGTGCTTGATGACCGTCCCGATGGAGTTGCGCTGGGTAAACCCGGGGAGCGGGAGCGTCCCGGCGCCGCCGATGCCCTTTTCCGTCAGCGACCCAGTCGGGCAGACCGTCGCGCAGTGGCCACAGGAGACACACTCCGAGTCGGCCATCGTGTCGGCGTCGGACTGGAAGCCGATGCGCGTGTCCTCGCCGTGGCCCTCCATCCGGAGGACGCCCTCGACCTGTACGTCGTTACAGGCCTCGACACAGCGATTACAGAGGATGCATTTGTTGCGGTCGATCTGGATGAACGACGAGGTGTCATCGACCGGTTCGTACTCCTCGCGGTCGTCGAAGACGCCGTACCGCGGGTGGTCGACGCCCTCGCTGATGGCGGTGTTCTGCAGTTCACACCGGCCGTTGCCGTTGCAGGTGGTACAGCGGAGGTTGTGGTTCGAGAGGACCAGGTCGAGGTTGACGCTGCGACTCTCCTCGGCGTCGGGAGTGTCCGTCTCGACGGAGAGCCCGTCGTAGGCCGGGAACGAACACGCCGAGACGAGGCCGTGCTCGTCGGTCTCGACCGTGCAGGTCCGGCAGGTACTCCGGGGGCCGATCTCGTCGCTGCAGTCGCCGCCGCGGTCGTAGTAGCAGAGCGCCGGCACGTCCTCGTCGCCGTCGACGGCATCGGTGCCCGGCCCGACGGAGACGATGTCGTCGTCGAGGGCCTCCATGGCGTCGATGAGCGTCGAACCCGGGCCGACGGTCACCGATTCGTCGTTGATGGTGACGGTGGTGGGGTCCCCACCGGTCGTGCCGACTTCGGGGTCGTTCGCGGTCCCGGGTTCGAAATCCTCCGTGACCGGTGTCTGTGGCTGCTGGTCGTCGAGTTCTGGAACGCTTGGAAGTGGCTTGTCAGTGCTCATAGGTTCTCCTCGCAGATGCCGCTCGGACAGCGGCCGTCGGCGTGTGCGCGGAACTCCGCCTCGAACTCGTCCATCGCGGTCGTGACCGGACGGGGGGCGTGTGCACCGGTCTGGCAGTTGCTCGTCCGGCGCATGACGCGGGCCAGTTCCCGGATGTCGTCGCTCCGGAACGAGCCCTGGTAGATGTCACGCAGCAACTCGGCGAGCTGCTGTGTCCCCTCCCGTCCGGGCACACACCGCCCGCTGTTGGCCTCCGCTGCGAACCGCGCGCGCTCGCCCGCCTCCGCGACGACGCAGGTTCCCTCGGTCAGGAGTTCCACGACCCCGTCGGTACCGAGGCCGGCCGCGTCGAGCGCCGGCGCGCCCGGCGGCAGGTCGAGGTCGCCGGTGACGCCGCCGAAGACGCCGCCCACCGTGGCTAGTTTGAACCGGCCGTCGACCGTCACGGCCTCGCGGACTGTCCCGAGGGTCGCGTCGGTACCGAGCTCGACCGTCGCCGGCGCGGCCACGTCGCCCGTGACCGTCACGAGTCTGGTCCCCGGGTCGGTGGCCTCGGGTGCGAACGCCGCCGGGGCCCGGAGCGCGTGCCGGACCTGCGCGACCGTCCGGGGCGTGTGGACGACCGTCGGGCGGCCGTACAGCCCGTGTTCGGCCGGCGTCGGCGGCTGGAGGCGCGGTTCGATCCGCTCGGCGCCCTCGAGCACCTCCAGGGCGGCCGTCGGTGCGCCGGCGCGGTGCTCGTCCGCCCCGGCGACGACCCGCGGGTCGACCGGCAGGTCGACACGCGCCACCGCCTCGCGGACGTGCTGGACCAGCGTGGCGTCGCTCTCGTTCAGGTGGAGGACCACGTCCGTGGCCCCGACGTACCGTGCCACCGCCGCCGCCCCGTCGAGGACCGTGAGCGGTGCACCTGCCAGCAGGGTCCGGTCGGCGCGTGGCCGGTGGTCGGCCTCGTTCGCGTTCACGACCACGACCGGGTCGCCGTCGGTCTCGCGGGCCAGGTCCCAGGCCTCGGTGACCGGGTGGTCCGCGACGGCGTCGCCGCGGCCCCGGCCCAGCAGTCCGAGCTCCGCGGCGGCCCCGGCGTCGTCCTCCGCGGCGACGAACTCGTGGGCCCCGGGGGCCAGCGGGTCGACCCACCCGCAGGGCCCCAGGACGGCCCGGCGGCCGACCGACAGTGCCCCGTCGTCCGGGACCGGCAGGGACGAGGCCCCCTCCTCGTGGCCGACGACGGCCGCGGCGTCGGCGGTCGGGAGGTCGCCTGCTTCCATGACGTCGACCAGTTCCCGGACCGTGGCCCTGTCCGGGGCCGGGTAGAAGGCCGTCCGTCCCGTGACCGTCGCCAACACCAGCGGCTCGACGCCGGCGATACCGGTCGGACCGGTCTCGACGACCGGGACCGAGTCGGCAGCGTTGCGGGCGGCCTCTGCCACGATGTCGCCGTCGCCAGCGGCCACATCGGCCGCGACGCGAACGACGACGGAGCGGGCGGTCGCTCCCTCGTCGGTAATCATCGTTTCCCCTTACTATTGAGGGATATTAAAATGTGGCTGGCGTCCGACCGTGGATCCCAGTAGTTTTCACGTGATTTCGGCTTGCAAATCGAGGCAAGTCCGGCCCGTCCCCTACGACCGAAGTGTTCAGGGGGCGCGCCCGACTGCGTACCGACGATGGCGAACCCGCGTTTCGAGGAGATCAGGACCGAGGCGGCCGAGGCGATGACCGACGGCGACCTCCGGTCGGTGTACGCCGGCCTCGTCCACGAGGACGGCCGTCACGAGTACTACTTCGGGAACGACACCGAGGCGGCGGAGGAACTGCGCGAGGCGGCCGCCGTCCAACTCGGAATGTTGGTCCGCGTCCTGGCGGACCGCTCGGACAGCAGTGTCGAGGAGATCACCGACCTCGCAGCAGCGCGCGCCGAGGAGATGCAACTGCGTTGACCGGGTCCGGTCGCCGGACCGCTCACGCCTCCGAAAGCGGCGTCTCGGCGACGGGGGTCGCCTCGTCGACCACGTCGGCGAGGTCGAGGCGGTCGAGCGCCGCCGCGGACGGCCTGCCGTCGACGCCCCAACCGCGTGCCGCGTAGTAGCGATCCAGCCCGCACTGGAAGTCGTCCGGGTCGATGCGCGCCTCTGCACCGCCCGTTCCGGGGATGGGTTCCCGGAACGGCGCCGGGAGGCTGTCGTCGGCCCGGGTGACCCCCTCCCGGACGTTGAACAGCCGCACGAGCGTCCAGACCCGCTCGCCGAGGCGGTACAGTTCCGCGGGCGCGAACTCCAGACCGACCGCGCTCAGCCACTCGGCGCCGAGGTCCTCGAACGTCTCCCCGAGGAAGTCGTCCGCCGGGAGGCTCCAGAGCACCGACCGCACGTCCTGTGCGGTCGTGACCGCGGCGACCTGGCGCTCGAGCGACCACTCCCCTTCGAAGACCTCCTCCTCGAAGGGGCGAGCACGCCGGTGACAGCCGCCCCGGTCGCTCGTCGCGTACGCCAGCGCCATGCTCCCCGCCCGCCGCGGGTCGTAGGACGGCACTGCCATCGACTTCACCGTCGGGACGAGACCCCCGCCGCCGTGGGTCTCGGCGGCGGCCGCGACGCCGTCGGCCAGCGCGTCGGCCAGCGGGTCGGCACGGCTGGCGATGCGCTCCAACAGCGCGACCGCACCGTCCACGTCGCCGAAGGAGAGGTCGGCCTCGACGTGGCCGGCCTCGTCCGCACGGATGGCCCACGCGACGGCGTTCCCGGCACTGATGACGTCCATCCCGAGCCGGTCACAGATGCCGCCCAGCCGCGCGACCGCCTCGAAGTCGTCGATGCCGAGGCCAGCGCCGAGGGTCATCGGCACGGCCCCGCGCGGCACCGTCCCGCCGTCGTCGTCCGGCACCCTGAACCCGCCGGGGTGGTCGCCGTCGGGGTGTTCCCGGCTGATAGCGGCCGCCTCCGCCGCCTCGATGCCGATGGCCTCGCTCCCGTCGAACCCGCTCTCCTGCCACCCGCGGGCGGCGAGCAGGCCGGTCTCCTCGGCGAAGTCGAGGCTCTCGATGGTGCCGCCGGCCGCCAGCCACCGACCGGTGTCGTGGTCGCGGTAGGTCGCCGCGTACCGGTCGTGGAGGCGTGCGAGGTCGCCGGTCGGCTCCGGCGGGTCGCCGCGGACGACGACCGCCTTCAGGTTCTTCGCGAACATGACCGCCCCGGCGCCGCCGCGGCCCGCGTGGTGGTCTCCCCCGTCGGAGGCGATGGTGGCGTACGCGACACCTGCCTCGCCGGCCGGCCCGACGCAGGCGACCGCGGCGTCCGGGAACGCGGCCGCGACCGCCTCGGCGTCGGCCCCCACGAGGTCGTCGGCGGCGACGACGGCACACTCGTCCGGCGTGACCCGGAGCGTCACGGGTTCGTCGGCGCGACCGGTGACGAGGAGGCCGAGACACCCCGGCCGTGTCCCCGCGAGCCTGGCGGGGAACTCGCCGCCGGCGTACGAGTCGAGGAACCCACCGGTCAGCGGCGACTTCGTGACCGCGGCGTACCGGGTCTCCCCGGGCAGGTACCCCGAGAGCGGCCCGAGCATGAACCCGAGGAGGTTCGCCGGTCCCAGCGGGTCGGCCCCCGCCTCGAGCTCCTCGTAGAGGTAGCGGGCACCCAGCCCCTTGCCGCCGAGGAACAGCCGCCGCCAGGACTCGGGAACGGGCGCTCGCTCGACGGTCCGTCCCGTGAGGTCGACGCGGAGGACGGACTGGCGTGGCTCTGGCACGGCATATCCTCATGGACGACCCTCCTAAACCAGTTACGCTAGACGGGGAACCGGAACCGGGAGAGGCCGATCGTTCCTGATAAACCGACTTTCTCTCACGCGGATTTTGACATGATTTATAATCCGGTTCGGCTCGAACCTTCGGGAAACTTGAAGATCCAGTATTCTTTGGGTGGTAATTGTAATGTCCGGTGTAAAAGCCAACCGCAACCGCTGGCTCATCGCGCTGGCGGCAGTATCGATTCACCTGTCGATCGGGTCGATCTACGCGTACAGTATCTACCAGATACCACTGCAGGAGACACAGGGCTGGAGCACGTCGACGGTCACGCTCGCGTTCTCCATCGCCGTGTTCGTCCTCGGCATCACTGCCGCCTTCCTCGGCAAGTACGTCGAGAAGTACGGGCCGCGGAAGGCCGGACTCGCGGCGGCGGTGCTGTACGGGCTCGGGATGGTCGGGTCCGGACTCAGCGTGCAACTCGGGAACCTGCCCCTGTTCCTGGCGACGTTCGGCGTCATCGGCGGCATGGGTATCGGCATCGGGTACATCTCCCCCATCGGGACGCTTGTCGAGTGGTTCCCGGACCGACGTGGGATGGCGACCGGACTCGCGGTCATGGGCTTCGGTGCCGGTGCCCTCTTGACGGGGCCGCTCGGGAACTTCCTCATCCAGGAGTTCAGTGTGGCGATGGCCTTCTACGGCCTCGGCGCACTCTACTTCGTGCTGATGACCGCCGGCGCGAGCTACCTCGCCAAGCCGACGGAGGGCTGGGTCCCCGAGGGGATGCAGGACGTGGACAACGCCGAGGATGAGGCCAAAAGCGCCCTCTCCGGGCTCCGTGAGTTCACGGCCGCCGAGGCGCGCACCTCCCCGCGCTTCTGGATGACCTGGCTCATCATCTTCATCAACGTCACCGCGGGCATCATGCTGCTCGCGTTCGCCTCGCCGATGCTCCAGCAGATCGGCGGCGCGACCGCGACCACCGCGGCGTTCATCACCGGGTATATCGGCATCTTCAACGGCGGCGGTCGCATCTTCTGGTCCTCGCTGTCGGACTACATCGGCCGGACGACCGTCTACGCCGTCTTCATGCTCATCCAGGTCGTCGCGTTCGCGGTGATGCCACAGGTCGTGGGCGTCTGGGTGCTGGCCGGGCTGATGTTCCTGGTCATCACCTGCTACGGCGGCGGCTTCGCCTGCCTGCCGGCCTACCTCAGCGACCTGTTCGGGACGAAGGAGGTCAGCGCTATCCACGGCTACGCGCTGACCGCCTGGGGCCTCGCCGGCGTCGCCGGTCCGCAGCTCGCCTCGGTCGTCCTCGAATCCACCGGGTCGTACACGAACGCGCTCTACGTGGTGACTGGACTGCTCGTCGCCGGGTTCGGCGCGGTGCTCGCGCTGCGCTGGCGCATCGGCAAGCTCCAGGGCCGTGACGTCGCCACGACGGGTGCCGCCACGGCCAACGACTGACGACCACGGTCCGCTTTCGCTCGTGGCAGTCCGACTCGGCCCGCTCCCGCACCCGGCCGGCCTGTCGACCGTCCGGTCGCCGGGGACAGGACTGCCAACCGACCCGACACGGTGCGGGCCCTGCGGTGTGGTATGTACGTACTCCTGACCGGGGCGACCGGCGCCGTCGGGAGCCACCTCGTGTCGGCCCCCTCGTCCGCGGGTACGGCGCCCGCGTGCTGGTCCGCCACCGGCGTCGTTGTGTCGGGCCAGCCGACACGACCGCCTCCGAGGGCGGGCTCTCGGGGTCGTGGTGTCGGCCCGACGGGGCTCCTCGCGGGCCGTCGGCTCCGCGTCCCCCCGCGGCACGCAGAGGTACGCCGCCGAGCCGTTGCCGCGCGGCCCCCGGCGGAGGGCGTCGAACAGGCCGACGAACGAGACCGGACGAACCGTCAGCCCGACCTCCTCCCGGACCTCGCGGGCGCAGGCCGCCCGGGCGCACTCGCTCGACCAGCCCGCCGGGCAGCACCCACTCGCCCTCGTGTGGCGGGCGGTCGCGCTGGAGGCGGACGACCCCGCCGTCGGTCGACACCACCGCGTCCGTCGCCAGTACGCGCAGGTCACTCGGGTCCGTATGGACTGCTCCTCCGCCGGGACGCTCAACTGCACGCCCGTTCGTTTCCGATCCGATTTCGTGGCGAAAGCCCCGATACTGATCAGAGAGGAGACATTACCGAGTAACGGACGAAGTACGTGGGATACCCGGCCCTCGCCGGGCGACTCCAACCGTCAAGTGGTCCCGGTCCCAGCAGACGGTCGTGACCGAACTGCGCGAGGTGCGGGCGACCGCCGACGGGGTCGGCATCCACTACCTGCGGGCCGACCCGGGGACCCCCGACGGCGGGCCGCCCGTCCTCCTGTTCCACGGGGGCATCATCGACGCCGCGCGGCTCTCCTGGGGCGGCGTCATCGAGCCGCTGGCCGCGGCGCTGGACCAACCGGTCATCGCGCCCGACTTCGCGGGCTACGGCGGGAGCGACCGGCCCGTGGCGGCCTACTCGACGGCCTACCACGTCGAGACGATGCGGGCGTTCCTGAACGCGCTGGGCGTCTCGCGGGTCGA
Source organism: Haloglomus irregulare (assembly GCF_007421925.1). Lineage (GTDB taxonomy): Archaea > Halobacteriota > Halobacteria > Halobacteriales > Haloarculaceae > Haloglomus > Haloglomus irregulare. The sequence goes on along the minus strand of NZ_QMDX01000011.1, from coordinate 80,957 downwards.
CTGCTGTGGCCTGTCGCTGGGCGGGGGGGGGTGGCGCTGGGACTGGCACTCTCGGACGACCGCGTCGAGCGGCTCGTGGCGCTGGACAGCTTCGGGCTGGGGACGGAACTCCCGCGCGGCCGCCTCTCGTGGGCGGTCGCGCAGGTGCCGGCGCTGAACCGGCTGTCGGTCGCGCTGCTCCGGCGCTCGGAGGGGTTCCGCCGGGCCAGCCTCGAGGGGCTCGTCGCGGACTCTGCGACCATCGGCGAGGACGTCCACGCGGCCTTCGCGGCGCTGCTGCAGCGCCCGGACCCGGGCCACGCCTTCCGGCGCTGGCGGGCCGCCGAGGTGACCCGAAGCGGCTACGCGACGACCTACGTCGACCTGCTCCCGGAGCTCCAGCAGCCGGTGCTCTTCCTCCACGGCGCCGCGGACGACGTCTTCCCGCCGGCGTGGTCCGAGCGGGCCGCCGACCTCGCGCCCGATGGCGAATGCGTCGTGCTCCCCGACTGTGGGCACTGGCCCCCCCGGGAGCGGCCCGACGAGGTCATCGAGCGGGTCGCGGGCTTCCTCGGCGAGGCCTGAGCCGCCGCTGGCGCCGTCAGGCCGCGCGGATGGCGCTCACGTAGGTACCCTTCTCCTTGACGCCGACCCACTCCTGTGCGGGGTCGCCGTCGCGGAACAGGTGGACCGTCGGGACGCCGCGGACGCCGAACCGCTGGGCCAGGTCCTGGTTCGCGTCGATGTCGATCTTCACGACCGTGGTGTCCTCCTCCGCGGCGATCTCCTCGATGGTCGGGGCGAGCATCTTGCAGGGCCCACACCAGTCGGCGTAGAAGTCCGCCAGCACCACGTCGTGCTCGGCGAGCACCGACTCCAGGTGGTCGGCGCCGTCGATATGTATCGGTTCGTCCGTCGTCCCGCCGCCACCGTTGCCGTCCTCGGACAGCAGCTCCTCGCGCTTCCGCTCGCGGATCTCCTCCAGGTCGTCGTCGCCCTCGTTCGTCTCGCTCATACGACGGTGGAGGGCATCTAACGGCTTAATAACCTCGGGGTCGTGTCCAGGGCTCGCATCGACGGGCAACCCACCGGTCCGGGGCGACGAGTTATGATCTCCCCGGCCACACCCCCGCCCGTGCGCCGGAACGCCGCGATACTGGCGGTCGTCCTCGTCCGCGTCGGACTGGGTGGGGCCGCGCTCGTCGGCCCCCAGTGCCGAGGGAGCCCCCGGCCTCCGACGAGGTGGAGCGACCGGAACGGCTGGCCTCGCCCCTAACAACCGCCCGCCGTCTCACCCCCCGCGAATGGCCGTTCGGGCGCCGTGGCAGCCGGTCGTACGTCCCCTCGTCCCGCCCATCCCTCGTGACCCCGTCGGACCGCCGGGTGACGGGCGTCTGACGCGCGGGGAAGCTTGATGACCGGGCACACCGAGCGCCTTCGCATATGACCGAGGAACCACAGGAGATCACGACGCTGGTCGGTCGCGAGGTGTACTCCAACGACGGTGTCTTCGTCGGCCAGGTTGAGGACCTGCGCCTGGACGTGGACGGCCGGACCGTGACCGGGCTCGCGCTCACGCAGCTCAACTACGATCTGTTCAACGAACAGGTCAACGGGAGCCGCGGCGTCATCCTCCCCTACCGGTGGGTCCGGTCGGTCGGTGACGTCATCCTCGTCAACGACATCGTCGAGCGGATGCACGGCACCAACGGGGAGGAGGAGCCGCTGGCAGCCAGTCACTAACCGCCGTTCGACGACTCCGAGCCGTTCCCCTCCATCTCCACGTCGACGCCCATCGCCTCGAACAGTTTCGCCTTCACCGCACGTTCCGTCAGCGTCAGCAGCGTATCACGACTCGCACCGTCGCCCTCCAGGCCGGTGAAGATGCCGAGAGGGATCTCGGCGGTGGCGTCGGTCGCGTGCCCTCGTGCCTCGCCGATGCCGCCGAAAGCGTCCGAGAGGACCGCACCGATGTTCATCCGGATGTCCTTCGAGCGGGCCGCGAGGTGGATGGTGTCGTCGGTGACCGCGAACACCGCTGTCGTGGTGATGCCCTCCAGGTTGAGGAGCTGCTGTGCGGCCTGCGAGACCGCGGTCTTGTCGCGGATGAACCCCGCGTTCGTGACGAGATGGGACCCCTGGACGTCCCGGTTGCGGATGGCCTCGGCGAGCACGTCCAGTGTCTCCGGCGAGAGGGAGGGCGATTCGACCTGCTCCAGCGTGTCGTGGTTGGCGAACGGGTAGAGGTACGCGGCGGCGGTCAGGTCCGCCGGCGTGGTGTCACGCTTGAAATCCAGCGTCTCCTCGCGGATGCCGTACAGCAGGGCGGTGGCGACCTCCTCGCTCAGGTTGAGGTCGAACTCCTGGATGTACTTGGTGAGGATGGTCGAGGTCGAGGAGACGTTCGGCCGCACGTCGGCGAACCGGGCGTCGTACTCCAGCTCGGGCTCGAAGTGGTCGATGAGGATGTCCGGCTGGCGGTCGAGGGTGTACTCCGTCACGCGGGCGTAGTCGACCAGCGCGAGCGTGTCGTAGGCCGAGAGGTCGTCCTCGGCCAGCGGCGATAGGTCGATACCCAGCAGGTTGACGAACGCGCGGTTCTCCTGGTGGCCGATCTCCCCCTCGTAGCGGATGACCGCCTCCACGCCCAGCGACTCGGCGATGGCCTGCAGCGCCACCGCACTCGCGATCGAGTCTGGGTCCGGCGACCGGTGAGCCAGGATGGCCAGCCGCTCGCCGCCCTGCAGCACCTCCGCCAGCCGCTCGGCGCGGTGCTCCAGCTCGCCGGTCTCCAGTGCCCGCAGCGCCGAGTCGGCGATGACCTCGGAGGGGTTGATGACCACGTCCACCCCGAGTTCGGTGAGCTCGTCCGCGGTGACGGGGTCCGAGGCACGGACGACGATGAACTGGTCGCCGCCGCGCTCGCGGACGTGCCGGACGGCGGTCTTGTTGGCCTCGATGTCCGCGGACATGACGAGCACCACGTCCCGGTCGGCGATGACCTCGGCCACGTCCGTCTCGGCGATGTCGGCGGTCCGGGCGTCGAGGTCCTGGTCGCGCAGCGCCTCGACGCGGCCCTCGTCGTTGTCGATGATGAGGACGTCCTTCCCCTCGGATTCCAGCTGTTCGGCGACGGCGTGGCCCACGCTCCCACACCCGAGAATGGCGTAGGTAGACATCGAGGCCATCGGGACGGCGCTGCTCATTGTGCGCGGGAGTCCGGTGTCGGGATATAAAAACCCCGCCCTCGGCCGCGCCCCTCGTGACCGTGGGTCATGCTGCGCCCGGTCACGGCAGGAATCGGCCGCCGGCGCGGCCGTCCAGGCTCCGCTCGAACGCCGCGGAACCACCGGGAAGCGCAACCCTTTAGCGTCGTACTTCGCTACATCAGGTGAGGGCTGATAGCTCAGCCAGGCAGAGCGTCTGGCTCTTAACCAGACGGTCGAGGGTTCAAATCCCTCTCAGCCCGTGTACCGGACCACCGAGCGACAGCGAGGTGGTGAGGGAGCCGGCATGAGTGGGATTTGAACCCTGCAAGTCGCGCACAGCGAAGGCGGTGAGCGAGCACGTCTTGCTCCGGTTCAAATCCCTCTCAGCCCGTGCAGGAGTTCTCGAACGGAGTGAGAGACCGACGAACCGGACAGAGGGATTCGAATCAGGGAGGTCGCGCGCAACACAGTGAGCACGTCCGACCGCGGTTCAAATCCCTCTCAGCCCGTTTTGATTCTTCTCCCGGAGCCGTGCGTCCGCGATTCAACACAGGCAGCCCGTCGCCGACTACTCGTCGACGAGGTCCCGCACCGCGGCCGCGAAGGAGTCGTGGCTCAGTTCGCTGGCGCTATCGCCGGTCTCGGCGTCGAGCCGGTCCAGCTCCTCGAGGAGCTCCTGGTACTCCTCGCTCTCGGCGAGTTCGGCCTCGGTCATCTCCGTCTCCAGGACCGCGCGCTTCTCGGCGAGCGCGAACTGGTCGCGGACGCCCGACTCGTACTCCTCCAGCGACAGGAGCTGGTCGACCGTCTTCACGAGGTCCGGCTTCGTCACCGGCTTCGTGAGGTAGGCGTCGAACGACATGTCGACGATGTCGAAGTCCGGGTCGACGGCGGTCACCATCGCCACCCGGGGGTCCAGGTCGCGTTCGTGGATCCCGGCCAGCACCTCGTCGCCGGAGACCTCCGGCATCCGGCGGTCGAGCAGGACCACGTCGACCGTCCCGTCGATGGCGTCCAGTGCCTCCTGCCCGCCGGTCGCCATCCGGACGTCGTCGTACTCGTCCTCCAGCCAGAGCCCGTACGCCTCGACGACGTTCGGCTCGTCGTCCACGATGAGCACAGTCGTCATGTCGTGTAATCACCCGTAGCGGTGAGTCCGAATGGCGGCTCCATTGCAAGGAGGATTCCGCGGGAGGAGTTAAAACTCCTGCCCACCGACTGTCGATTCTACCCAACCGCCGTCCGTCGCCACCGGACCGGCGGGGCACGGAGGGCAGGGGCGACTCCGACAGGTGTAAGCGGCTCGCCTCGCGAACTGGCTACATGAGTGACGGGGCCGTCGCCGACGACGCCGGCGACGCCGAGCACGCGGGTGCGGGGAGCGTGCGGGTCGTCGGGACCGCACACGTCTCCCAGGAGAGCGTCGACGAGGTGGAGCGCGTCATCGAGGCCGAGGGGCCGGACGTGGTCGCCGTCGAGCTCGACGAGGGCCGGTTCCGTCAGCTGAAGGGCGAGACGCCGGACGACCTCGACGCGGCGGACCTGCTCCAGGGGAACACCGTCTTCCAGTTCCTGGCCTACTGGATGCTCTCGTACGTCCAGACGCGGCTGGGCGACCGGTTCGACGTCGAGCCGGGCGCGGAGATGCTCGCGGCGGTCGAGACGAGCGAGGCGCTCGGCATCGACGTGGCACTGGTCGACCGTGACATCCAGGTGACCATCCAGCGGTTCTGGGCCCGGCTGTCGTCGCTGGAGAAGCTGCGACTGCTCGGCGGACTCGCCTTCGGCGTCGCCGACCCGTTCGCCGTCGGCGCCACGGTCGGTGCCACGGTGGGGCTGTTCGCTGCACTGGTTGCGGGGGCGGTGGGGGGCGCGCCGCTCGTTCCCCCCAGCACGCCGTTCCCGGGCGTTGCCGACGCCATCCTGACGGGTGCGCTCGTGGGGTTCGGTGCGGCGCTGGTGCTCGGGGTCGGGCTCCGGGCGACCGCACCGTCCGAGGAGGCGACGACCGCGGAGACGCTCGACCCGGACGAGCTGACCGACACGGATGTCGTGACGGCCATGATGGAGGAGTTCCGCCGGTTCTCGCCGGGCGGCGCCGAGGCGCTCATCGACGAGCGAGACGCCTTCATCGCCCACAAGCTGGTCGCGCTGCGGGACGCGGGCAACCACGTCGTCGCGGTCATCGGCGCGGGTCACCAGGCCGGTGTCGAGGACTACCTCGCCACCCCCGAGACACTGCCCCCGATGGCGGAGCTCGTCGGCCGGCAGGAGTCCTCGCGGTTCTCCGTCTACAAGCTGTTCGGCTACCTGTTCACACTGGGCTTTCTCGCGTTCTTCGTGCTGCTGGCAACCGCCGCGTACACCGGGGTCCCCGGCGCCTCCAGCGGCCTGCTGGTCCGGCTGTTCGCCGCCTGGTTCCTGGTCAACGGGCTGCTCTCGTTCGGGCTCGCCAAGCTCGCCGGCGCACACTGGTCCAGCGCGGGCGTCGGTGGCGCCGTCGCCTGGCTCACCTCGGTCAACCCGCTGCTGGCGCCGGGCTGGTTCGCCGGCTACGTCGAGCTCCGCTACCTCACGGTCAACGTCGCGGACATCGGCACCCTGAACGACCTGCTCGACGACACGGAGACGCCGGTTCCCGAACTGCTCGGGCGGATGCTCGACGTGCCGCTGTTCCAGCTCATCGTCATCGTGGCCGCGACCAACATCGGCTCGTTCGTCGGGAGCATCCTCTTCGCGACGGTGCTCATCCCGTTCCTGTTCGCCGAGATCGGCGGCACTGCGGAGATCGTCCGCCTGATGCTGGCCGGGGCGCGCAACAGTGTCGACCTCATCGCCGGGGGGCTGCTGTGAGCCGCGGCCGTCGCGGGGCGCGTGCCGGGGTCGGCAGAATCAGGTTCAGTGCCCGCGAGACGCGCGACCTCCTCATCGCCTGGCTCGCGCTGGGCATGGCCTTTACGCTGTTCCTGCTGGTCACCTCCGGTGCCGGCCTCAGCCCGGTCGGCCTGCTGGCCCTCGTCGGGACGAGCCTCTTCGTCGAGCTGCTCGTCCTGTCGCTGCTGACCGCCGGTGTCGGGTTCCTCCTGCACGAGCTGGCGCACAAGGTGGTCGCCATACGCTTCGGCCAGGCCGCGGAGTTCCGTGCGGACTACACGATGCTGGGGCTTGCACTGGCGGCCGCGCTGGTCGGCTTCCTCTTCGCCGCCCCCGGCGCCGTCTACCACAGCGGCCGCATCACGCCCCGCGAGAGCGCCGGCATCGCGCTGGCTGGGCCGCTCACGAACGTCGTCCTCGCCGGCCTCTTCCTCCCCGTCTTCCTGTTCGCCGACGGTGGCTTCCTTCTCCAGGCCGGCCAGTTGGGTGTCACACTCAACGCCGTCCTCGCGGGCTTCAACATGATCCCCTTCGGCCCGCTCGACGGGCGGAAGGTGCTCCGCTGGAACGCGGTCGGGTTCGGCGCGAGCTTCCTGCTCTGCGCGGGGGTCGGCGCCGCCAGCATCCTCTACGTCGGCTTCCCCGTCTGAAGCGGCGGAGGGCTCGCGCGCCGGGGCCGGATTCCGACCGTCCACGGCCACGAATGCCCCGCACACGTCGGGACACCTCATCACGAGCATCGGGATAAGTTATGCGAACGTGTCGGCTCCCTCACCCCGTGGATTCGGGCCTCGAGGGTCGGGCGAGCCCGCGCGGCCCGGTCGCGGACGAATCGCGAAAACCGCATGACAGCGGTGGGTTCGTCCCATCCGGGCGGTAGGAAGGGTTATACGTCAGTACCCACCCCAACAGCTATCCAGATGATAGATACGGTACGCCGTGCGACGCTGCTCGTCCTGTACCAGTTCAGCATCCTGCTCGGCATCCTCGTGTTCCCGCTCGCGCTCGCCGCCCGTCACGCCGGTGTCCCGCTGCCGATGCACCGCGTCATCGAGCGACTGGGGAGCGCCTACGAGAACGCGGCCTGAGCCCACAGGTTCGCCGTCGCCGCTCGCACCTCGACCAGCCACGATACCGGGGTCGGGTCGCCCCCGTCGAACGATTCAAGCGGCTGCCGGTCCCAGGCTCGGGTAGCCAACTGATGCGCCTGGACGAGTTCATGGACGGGCTGGACGGCGGCACGCAGGCGCTCAAGCGACAGCTCGCCGAGGAGAAGTCCTACGCCATCACCGACCACCTCGAGGGGGTCGAGGAACGGTTCGACGAGGTGGTCCAGGGCGACTCCCTGTTCGGCTCGACCTCGCCGTCCATCTTCGTCGGGCGAAGCCAGTACCCGGACGTCTCCACGGGCGTCCTCGCGCCGGTCGGCGACGGGGAAAACGCCGCCCGCTACGAGACCGGGAGCCACTGGTACCGCGAGGGGTTCGGTATCGAGGACGTGTTCGAGGCGCGGACGAACCTGCTGAACTCGACCAAGCGCACGAACGTCCACGTCGCCGACGAGTGGACCGGTTTCACCGGCGTCCAGCGCGAGGTCGCCATCGCCGACCGCCCGGTCGACGTCGAGGTCGGGCTGGACGGCCCGCTCGACCTGGACCTCGACGTCGGTTTCGACGACATCGCGACGCCGACCGGCCCTCGCGCGCAGGCCGAACACGCCGAACTGACCGAGAACCCTCACGTACCGCGCGCGGTCGAGAAGACCCTGGAGGACGACGACTGGAAGGCCGAGGGTGCGATGAGCTACCTCTACAACCGTGGCTTCGACGTCTACGAGGTCAAGACCATCCTCTCGGCCGGCGCGCTCGGGCGGACGGAGGAGCGGAGGATGGTGCCGACGCGCTGGTCCATCACCGCGGTCGACGACACCATCGGCGGCTTCCTGCGCGGCGGCCTCGGCAACGCCAACACCGTCGACGAGGTGGAGGTCTGGTACAACGAGTTCCTCGGCAACCGGTTCTGGGTGCTGTTGGCCCCCGGTGACTGGGAGTTCGAACTCGTCGAGATGAAGGCCCCCGGCAGCGTCTGGAACCCCCACGAGGACCGGGGCTACCGCATCGCCTCCGACCGCGAGGGGTTCGAGGGCCGTACCAGCTACGTCGACGAGACCTCCGGCGCCTACTACGCCGCCCGCCTGGGCGTCCTGGAGCATCTCCGGGACCGCGACCGCCAGGCGAAGGTGCTCGTCCTCCGCCACGTCACAGCGGACTACTGGGGCCCTGCCGGCGTCTGGCAGGTCCGCGAGACCGTCCGAAACGCCTTCCGCGACGGCCAGCCAGGCGTCGCCGAGACCTTCCACGACGCCGTCCGCGAGGTGGGGGACCGACTCCCCATCCCGATGAACACCCTCCGTCGGAACTCGGGGATGGTCGCGGGGTTGCAGTCCGCGCTCACGGACTTCGACACCGCACCGGAAGGGGTGGTCGGGGATGGGCCCGCACGCGCCGACCCCGGCGGCGACCGCTCCCGTGGTGGCAGTGGCGACGGCGGTCCGGTGACCCTCTCGGACTTCGACTGACGGCCCACTCGCCCTCACGCGGTCATGGCCGCCCCGACGTTCGCACTCGCACAACCGCCCACTGGTCCAGGGTTCGTCATCCTCGCTGAGTCTGCGCCTCCTGTTCGCCATCATCGGCGACACCCTCTACGTTGTCGACTGGACACGGTCGACAACAGCCCGGGCGAACGGTCCGGCCGGCTTGGACGCGCGGTCCACGGGATCGGTAGCGACGGGGACCAGCTACCACCCGTCGTCTGGACGGAGCAGCTGGAGACGGCCGTCGAGGACCTCCCGCCGCTCGCGACGGGGAGCCTGGCGTAGCCCGCGTTCGTCAACAGCTCCACGAAGTACCACGCCGACGTGTCGACGATCGATCGGGAACCGACACAGGGGACGACGCTCCGGACCGAACTGTTCGTCCCACCCGGGGACTACGGGCTCCTCTGCGTCCCCTCGCCCGCTCCAGCCGGTCGATGCCCACGAGCGGAAGACCATCAGTGTCCTCGGGGCGAACGCGACTGCCGCGTTCGACGCCATCGCACGGCGGGCCGAGTTGCGGAGGAGCGAACGGGCGCTACGGAGCCGGAACCAGCAGCCGGACCAGTTCGTCTCGGTCGTCTCACATGACCTGCGGAACCCCCTGAACGTCGCCGGGGGACATCTGGAACTGGCCCGCGAGGAGTGTTCCAGCGAGCATCTGGCCGCCGTCGCCGACGCACACGACCGGATGTACACGCTGGTCGAGGACCTGCTGCGGCTCGTCCACAGCGGGCAGGAGGCGGACGGGCTGGAATCGGTCGAGGCGTGTCGGCGACACGTGACGACCGCAGCGGCGACACTCGTCTCCGAAGTCGACCGGCGAATCCGCGCCGACCGGGGCCGCGTACAGCAGCTCCTGGAGCCCCTCGTCCGGAACGCGGTCGAACACGGGGACAACGACGTGACGGTCACCGTCGGCGCGCTGGACGCCGGCTTCTACGTCGAGGACGACGGCCCCGGTATCCCCGACGACGAGCGTGAGGACGTGTTCGAGGCGGGCCACTCGACGACCGAGGACGGGACCGGATTCGGGCCGAGTATCGTCGAACAGGTGGCACGGGCCCACGGCTGGGACGTTGATCTGACCGACAGCGCCGGGGGTGGAACCCGGTTCGAGATCACCGGTATCGAGTTCGGTCCCGCGTGGGGACGGGCCGGTCGGTTCGTCGGCACGGATGCCACTGGAGCCCACCTGCGAGCCGCCGACCGCTCTACGCGGGAGGAATCCAGCACCCAGCCATCGTCGCTGTCGTCGCCCGAATCGACGGCATCGCTACAGTCGCCCCCTCGCCCGACCGACGGCCCGTACCGGGCAGTCGAAGCAGGGCACGGGTCCGCTGAACTCGATTCCCGCATCCAGCGCACGGATACTGTCGACCGGGGGGTATCCCGATACGACCGGAACCCTCCGAGAACGGTGGTCACTCGGCGGTGTCCAGGTTCGCCCACGCGGCCTCCACCAGCTCGCCCGTGTCCCCGATGATGTCGGCCATCACCTCGTCGTCGGGCGCCATCCCGGCTAGCCGGGCGAGCTTCATGATGGAGACGTGATAGACGGTCTGGACGCCGGGCTCCTCCTGCCAGACCACGACGTTGCAGGGGAACAGGCCGCCGGCCCGCCCGTCGCTCGCGTCCAGCACCCGGTCGGCCATGTTCGGGTTGCACGCGCCGAGGACGTGGTAGGGGTCCCGGTCGGCGTCGATCTTCCCGTTGAGCAGCTCGCTCGGCGAGAACTCCGTCGCCACGCCGAACCCCTCCCGGGTGAACGCCTCGCGAACGTGCTCGATGGCCTCCTCGTGGTCCATGTGGAGGGTGGTGCGCTTCTCGCCGATGTCCTCGGCGTCGAACTGGGTCGGATCGATGGGAAGTGCCATGTCGGGTCTGCGGCGGGGACGGCGAAAACGGTTCCGAGGGCCTGTGCGCGACCCGTCCGGCCGTCAGTCCTCCGCGGTCGGGACGGGACCGGTACCGATGACGCCGCGGACGGCCGCCTCGAACGCGTTGCGGGTCTGGAAGTAGGTAGCGTCGACCGCGTCCAGCACGTCGCCGAGTTCGCGGGGACCGTCGGGCGTCCGGATGACGGTGTCGCCCTCGCGCCGGAGGACCTCGCTGTGCTCGATGCCGTAGTGGAGCCGGTGGCTCACGCGGGCCAGCGGCGCACCCGCCACCTCGGCCCCCTCGCCGAGTTCGATGACGGGCGCCTCCGTCTCCTCGTCGTCGCTCATACCCGGACGTTACCGGGTTCGTTGATACCGCTTTCGAAGGCCGGGCGGGCCCGGCCGCCGCCCGCGACCGCAAACGACAGGTCCCGTCCGGTCCCCTCGTGGCCCATGTACGAGCGAACCGGGCCGACGCGACGGATGGGGGCGGCGCCGTGACCGAAGTCCATCTGTCGGGCGAGGGGCCGGCGGCCGAGGCGGTCGCGGCCGCGCTCGCGGACACGGACGCGACCGTGACCCACACGGAGGCGGACGACCTCGCGGCGGCCGACCTGGGTGTCGTGGTCGGGACCGTCGGAGCCGACACGTTCGACGCGGCGACCGGGGAGAGCCACGACGCCGGCACGCCGTGGCTAGCGGTCGAATTGGGTGGCGTCGGCGGACAGCGACTCCCCGACGTCGACGCCGCGGTCGGGGGGTTCGGCCCCGGGACGGCCTGCTTCGACTGCCTCCGGACGCGGGCGGCAGCCGGGGCTGGCGAGGACGCGACACGGGGCACCGGCGATACCGATGTCGGCGCGGCGACGAGCCGGTTCGCGGGCGCGCTCGCCGGGCGCTCGGCCGCCGACCTCGTCGCGGGCCGCGGGACGGTCGCGCTGGGCAGCGTCGTGGAGATTCCCCACGCCGAGCGTCGTGTGCTCCCGGTGCCCGGATGCGCCTGCGCGGACGGTTCGCCGGGGCCGGACCTCGTTCGCGAGCCCCTCGACCGCTCGCTCGCCGAATCGGTCGACCGGCTGGAGCGGGCCGTCGACCGGCGGGTCGGCCCCGTCCGGGAGGTCAGCGAGGCCGAGTCGTTCCCGGCGCCGTACTACCTCGCGGAGCTGGCGGCCATCCCGTTCGGCGACGGCCGGACCGACGGCCTCGCGGCGGGGGTCGCGGCCGACTGGAACGCGGCGCTCGGGAAGGCGATCGGCGAAGGGCTGGAACGGTACGCCGCCGCCGCCTACCGGACCGACGGGTTCGAACGTGCGCCGCCCGCGGCGGTCGAGGGGGCTGTCCCGCCCGAGCGGTTCGTCCGCCCCGACCCCGCGGACGGCGACTGGGCGCGGCCCGACCCGAGCGAGCCCGTGCCGTGGGTCGCCGGCGAGGCCCTCGCGAGCGGCGAGCGGGCGTGGCTACCGGCGGAGTTCGTGGTCTTCCCGCCGCCCGAGGGGGCCCGCCACCGTCCGGCCATCACGACGGGGCTGGGGTTCGGCAGCGGGGTCGACGCGCTGCTGTCGGGTCTCTACGAGGCCATCGAGCGCGACGCCGCGATGCTGGCCTGGTACTCCACGTACGAGCCGCTCGGGCTCGCGGTCGAGGCGGACGCGGCGCGCGGGGCGGACGGTCCGCTCCACGAGTTCGACGCGCTCCGCCGACGCGCCCGCTCGGAGGGACTGGAGACGACCGCCGTCCTGCTCACCCAGGACGTCGACGTGCCGGTCGTCGCCTGCGCGGTCCACCGCGAGGGCGGCGACTGGCCACGGTTCGCGGCCGGGATGGCCGCCGACCTCGACCCGGGGGCGGCCGCCCGCGACGCGCTGGCCGAGGCGGTCCAGAACTGGCTGGAACTGCGGGGGATGGGCCGCCAGGGTGCGACCGAGCAGAAGCCGACGGTGGCGCGCGCGGCGGACCTGCCCAGAGGGGTCCGGGCGTTCCACGACCCGGAGACCACTGTCCCGCTGGGGTCGGTCGGGGCCGCGGACCCGCCGTCCAGCGCGGCGGAACTCGACGCGCTGGTCGAGCGGGTGACCGATGCGGGGCTCGAGCCATACGGCGCGAGACTGACGACCCGGGACGTCGCGGGCCTCGGCTTCGAGGCCGTCCGGGTGCTGGTCCCTGGGGCGCAGCCGCTGTTCACCGGCACCCCGTACTTCGGTGACCGGGCGCGGTCGGTACCGCCGGCTTTCGGCTGCGACCCCCGTCTCGACCGCGCACCACACCCTTTCCCCTGAACTGGTTGGTAAATGACCGGATATCTCCCACCGTCGGTCGTGGGGGGTATCGGGTTGAGGGACGCGACCGGTCCTTCCACCCGGTATTGCGGCATTGGTCCGCTGGAGTGGTCCCGGCATTAATACCGACCCGGGGGGTAATCCCCGCCGATGACACCGGCGGAGGACGGCGTGCCGGAGACGAGGGCTTCGGGGAGCGACGCGGCCGAGTTCGACGGCTATCAAGAGATCGAGATGGACGCCGTGGCCGAGCTGGGCGTCGACTACGCGTTCCGACTCGAGCCCGACGGCACGGTCGCGGCGGTCACGGGCGGCGTGGAGCGGCTCACCGGGGAGTCGGAGTCGACGGTCGTCGGCACCTCCTTCGAGCGGTATATCACCGACCCCGACCTCGAGGACGCGTTCGAGGCGTTCCACGCCGTCCTATCCGGTGAGACGGTGCGCGGGATCACGCTCCGGTTCAGCCGGGACGAGCCGCTCTGGGCGGAGATGAACGCGGAGCCGGTCACCCGCGACGGCGAGGTCGTCGCCGTCCGGGGTGCGGTGCGTGAGGCGACGGAGCGGCGGCGGGCACTCGAACAGCACTCCGCGGCGATGCGGGGCGCCATCGACGGGATGGCGCTGCTCGATGACAACGGCCACTACCTGTTCCTCAACGAGGCCCACGCCGAGCTCTACGGGTACGACCGCCAGGAGCTGGTCGGGGAGCACTGGTCGCGACTCTACGACGGGACCGAACACCGGCGGCTCGCGGAGGAGGCGATGCCGGCGGTTCGGACCGTCGGCTCCTGGCGTGGCGAGGCGGAGGGTCGCCGCCGGGACGGGTCGACCTTCCGGCAGGACCTCTCGCTCGCCGCGCTCGACGACGGGTTCGTCTGCGTCGTCAGGGACGTGACCGATCGGCACCAGCGCCAGCAGCTCATCGACGTCCTCGACCGGGTGCTGCGGCACAACCTCCGGAACGATATGAACGTCGTCCTCGGCGAGGCCGGAGCCATCGGCCGTGCGGGCGACGGGGACGCGGCTCGGGCCGCCGGGCGCATCCGGGAGCGGGCCCGCAACCTGCTGGAGATCAGCGACACCGCGCGGGCGGTGCGCGAGGTGGTCGCCAGCGACGGCGACCCCAACGCGACGGACCTGCGGGCGGTCGCCCGACGCGAGTGCCGGCTGCTGGACGACGCCGACGCGGACGTCACCATGGACGTGGGAGGGCGGCCGGTGCCGGTCGCCTGCACCGGTCTGCGACACGCCGTCGCGGAGCTGGTCGAGAACGTGCTGGAACACGCCTGCCAGGCGGCAGAGGCGACCGAGGGGACGGCCGATGGCTCCGTCGCCCGCGTCTCCGTCGCCCGGACGGACGACGACGGTGCCACGATGGGGCTGCTCCGGGTGGCCGACGACGGCCCCGGGCTCCCGACGATGGAGCGGCTGACGCTCGAGGAGGGCCGGGAGACGCCGCTCCGGCACGGCCAGGGGCTCGGGCTCTGGCTCGTCAACTGGGTGGTGACCCGTGCCGGCGGCGAGCTGTCGGTCGGCGAACGGGACGGCGGCGGCACGGTCGTCGAGGTCCGCCTCCCGCTGGCGGACGGCGCCATGGCGGATCAGACGGCCTGAGTACCGGATTCAGATGCCGAACGTGGCCCGGAGCATGTCGCGACTCCCCGGGCCGAGCCCGACTGCGAGGATGGCGACGAGCAGGAGCACCGCGTAGCGCGGGCTCTCCTCGAAGATGGTCCGGTCGAACACGTAGATGACCGCCGTCGCCGCGACCAGCTTCACCAGCAGGAACGGCCAGGAGGTGCCGATGGCGGCCGAGAGCCACTCCGGCTGGACCCCCTCGGTCACGTCGACGATGATGCGGTTGACCGGGTGCTTCGAGCCGTAGTTGACGGGGACGCCGATGACGCCCAGCCAGTCCGCCGACAGCACGTTCGCCACCCCGTCGACGGCATGGCCGAAGAGCACGACCAGCCCCACGCGGCCGGTCCCCTCGTTGATGACCGGCGCGTACCGCTCGGCGCCGGCGTAGATGACGACCGCGAGCACCGCCGCGAGACCGAGCGTCACGAGCGACATCAGCGGGTAGACCCCCGCGCCGGGGACGACATCCGCCAGCGACGTCGGGACGAACCAGAAGAGGAAGCCGGCGGTGACGAGCAGGACGACGGTGCCGACGCCGAACACGAACCGGTGGTAGCTCGGCAGTCGGCCCCGGCGCTCCAGGGCCACGCCGGCGACGAGCGACGCCAGCGTGATGCCGAACACCGTGAAGTAGATGATGGGACTGATGATGAGCGTGTTCGCCGGGTAGGCGAGCAGCGAGGCGACCTCGGCCCCCTGCGCGGCGTCGTTGGCGTCCTCGACGACGCGGAGCGCGCCCCCGAAGAACATGAACGGGGTGAGCGCGAAGAAGAGGTCGAGCGTCTCCCCAACCTCCAGCCCGCGCAGCAGGTAGAGCACGCCGACGAGGAAGAAGACCAGTGTGACGGCGTAGCCGGCCTCGGAGACGAGCGTGTAGCCCGGCTCCGCGACGATGCTGCCGGCGTTGCGGGCCGCCGAACAGCGAGCCTCCTGGAACAGCAGCTCCGGGCCGGCATCGGTCATCACCGCGCAGCGGGCCCCCTGCGCGTCGGCGAGGACGGGGCCCCAGAAGTAGTGCCAGAGGAAGCGGTCCCAGACGAGTCGGGGAAGTGCGACGGCACCCGCCACGAGCGTGAGGACCGCGACCGCGAGGGTTGCGAGCCACGCCCGCTGGGGACTGAGGTCGACATCGAACCGCTCGGTGGCGGCCATATCCGCAGTCGCGGGGGCACCGAAGTTGAGCGTTCCGGACCTGTGTCCCATCGGTGCATCCGGAGGGGACGGCCCCGGGTGCCGCAGGTACTGACGGCCAGGCGGCGACCGCCGTCATGGGTCGAACAGGCCCTTTATGCGGCCGCCGGACCCGACTCCGGGTGTGAGCAGTGCGGCGGACGCGCCGGGTGGCCCGGGCGAACGCGTCGACACGGGTAGCGACGGCCTCGACCCGGAACTGCCCGAGCCGGAGCTCGTCGGGGGCGTCAGCGACGACTCCCTCCCACTGCGGACCCGACTCCGCTCGCTCTACCGGCTCTTCGTGGTGCTCGGGGCCTTCCTCCCGTTCGCGGTGGCGCTGCTGCGGGACCGTCGCCGGTGGCTCCTGTTCGGCGACGGCCGCGAGCGCACGGAGGCCGATGACCGCCGACGGGCGCGGAAGCTGCGCGAGACGCTGCTGGACCTGGGGCCGGCGTTCATCAAGTTCGGTCAGATGCTGTCGACCCGCCCGGATGTCCTTCCGCCGGCGTACGTCGAGGAGCTGGCCGCGCTCCAGGACCGCGTCCCGCCGGCGCCGTGGCCCGAAGCGCGCGAGGTCTTGGAGGGCGAACTCGGCCCCGTCGACGAGGTGTTCGCCGCGTTCGAGCGCGAGCCCATCAGCGGCGCGAGCATCGGCCAGGTGTACGTCGCCAGACTCGACGAGGGCGGGGCCGCGGGGCGTGGCCCGACAGACGTGGCCGTGAAGGTGCTCCGTCCGGGCGTCCGGCCGCGAGTGGAGGCGGACCTGCGCATCATCCGAACGCTGCTGCCGCTGGTGACGCGGCTGGCCCCGCCGGGCCAGCGGTTCACCCTGGAGAACCTCGCCGACGAGTACGCCGCCACCATCCGCCAGGAGATGGACTACGCCCACGAGGCGCGCCGGCAGGAACTGGTCCGTGCGAACTTCGCCGACGACCCGGGGGTTCGCATCCCTCCGGTCGTCGCCGGGCTGACGACCGACCGCGTCATCGTCTCCCAGTACGTCGAGGGAACGAAGATCTCCAACGTCTCGACGCTCCGGTCGATGGGCGTCGACACGACGGAGCTGGCCGAGCGGCTGCTCCGGACGTACATCCGGATGATACTCGAGGACGGCGTCTTCCACGCGGACCCGCACCCGGGGAACCTGGCGGTCCAGGCCGACGGCACCCTGGTGTTCTACGACTTCGGGCTGACGGGGACGCTCTCCGAGCGGCGGCGCGACGAGCTGTTCGAGTTCTACGTCGCGGTCGCGAGCGAGGATATCGAGGGCGTGCTCGACGCGTTCGAGGGGATGGGGGCGCTGGACCCGGACGCCGACCGGGCGTTCATGCGCGCCGGGATGCAGCTGGCCTTCGACAACCTCCGCGGCGGCGAGATCGACGTCAACGAGGTGCGGGAACTCGTCGAGGGGTTCCAGGGGACCCTCCGGGAGTTCCCGATGCGGCTCCCCCGCGACCTGGCGCTGATGGTCCGCGCCTCGACCATCCTGGAGGGGGTCTGCTACACGCTCGACGACGAGTTCGACTTCATCGAGGTGGTGACGGACTACATCCGGGAGGAGCAGGGCCGGGAGTCCGCCCGACAGCTGCTGGAGATCGGGCTGGACCGGGCCGGCCGGGTGGCGCTGGCGCTGTTCCAGGCGCCGACGGGCGCCGAGCGGGCCCTCGACCGGCTGGCGAGCGGCAGCGTCGAGGCCACCGCCACGGTACGGGACGGGGGCGGTGTCGCCCGGCGGCTGGCCTACCGGGTCCTCGGGGGCCTCCTCGCCACGACCGGCGTCGTCATGACCGCGCTCGCGTACGGCTTCCGCGACGTCGTCGGCACCCGGATACTGCTGTTGACCGCGGGCGGGACCGCCGTGGTGCTCGCGCTGGTGGTCTGGTCGTTCCGGCGGAACCGGACGGTCAGCGCGACGCCGCAGTTCACCCGTCAGCGGATGCGCGAGCGCCAGCGCGAGGAGTGAGCCGGCCACGGCTCCGCGTCCGTCCGCGGGGCGGCACCGACAGTTCACCGCGGCGAAACGGTTTTCCTGCGAACGGCATAACGTGAGCCCATGAGTGGTAACGAGGAAGACATCGAGGAGCTGCGACAGAAGAAGATGGAGGAGCTAAAGCAGCAGCAGGGCGGTCAGGGCGGGGCCGAGGGGGAGGCTGCCGAGGCACAGCGCCAGCAGGCCGAGGCCCAGAAGAAGGCGATGCTCCGGAAGGCACTCACTGACGGCGCCCGCAAGCGGCTCAACACCATCCGGATGAGCAAGCCGGAGTTCGCCGAGAAGGTCGAACAGCAGGTCGTCGCCCTCCACCGCTCCGGCCGCCTCAACGGCCGCATCGACGAGGAGCAGATGAAGGAGCTCCTCCAAGAGCTCAAGCCCGAGGAGCAGAGCTTCGACATCAAGCGGCGGTAGCGTGCCACCGACGGACCGGGCGGACGGTCCCGACCCGCCGGTCTGGGTCCTCTTCAGCGGCGGCAAGGACTCGGCGCTGGCGGCGCTGTTGCTGGAACGGTTCTACGACGTCACCCTCGTCACCGTCGGGTTCGGCGTCGACGCGGCGCCCGCGCCCGGCCGCGGCGTGGCGGACGGGACCGAACACGGTCACGAGGCCGCGGACGCGCTCGGCCTCCCCCATCGCGTGGTCTCCGTCCCCGAATCCGTGGTCCGGGGGGCGGCCGAGCGAGTGGTGGCCGACGGCTTCCCCCGGGGCGCCATCCAGTCGGTCCACGAGCGGGCGCTGGAGGCGGTCGCCGAGTCGGCCGTGGCCGCGGCATCCGACGTCCGCCCGACCGTCGCCGACGGGACCCGTCGCGACGACCGGACCCCGCGGCTCGACCGGCCGGCGGTCCGGAGCCTCGAGGACCGCCACGGACTGGACTACCTCGTGCCGCTGCGCGGGTTCGGTCGGGCCGCGGTCGACCGGCTGGCCGAGGCCCGACTCGAGGTCGCTGTCGGCCCGAGCGAGGAGCTGGCCAAGGGGGACTACGAGACCGCCATCCGGGCGGTCATCCGCGACGAACACGGGCCCGAGCGTGTCGCGGCGCTGTTCCCCGAGCACACGCAGTCACGGGTCGTCGGTCGGCGGGACTGACTCAGAAGATGTTCGCCTGCTGGTAGACGGAGATCCCCTCGCTGGTGATCTCGTACGGCTTGGTCTCGCGGGAGTGGTTGGCGTTCCGGATCTTCTGTATCTCCACCGCCAGCCGGGTCTCGCGGAACTCCGAGCGGACGTACTGGAGGACGAAGACGCCGTCGGTGAGGTACTCGATGATGCCGTGCCGGGAGGCGTATGGGTTGTCCTGGTCGGCCTCGCTGGTCACCATCGTCGTGACGCCGGCCTGCTTGAGCGCCTTGGTGAAGTCGAACACCTCCGTCCGGCGGTCGGGCTGCCTGTCGTACATCATCTCCAGCAGTGAGACGGAGTCGAGCACCAGCCGGTCCGCCTCGAAATCGTCGATGAGCCGGGGGAGGTCCCCGCGGATGGAGGTGAGGGAGTTCGCCATCTCCACCGGGTCGAGGTCGACGATGGCGAGCCGGTCGTCCTCGAGGTACTCCTCGAACGGCCACCCCTTCTCGGTGGCTGCCTCGACGATGGCGTCCTGGGACTCCTCAAGCGTGATGTAGACCGTGCGCTCGCCCTCCTGGAGCCCCTGCTGGAGGAACTGGAGGCCGAAGGTGGTCTTCCCGGTCCCGGCCGACCCGATGACGACCAGCAGCGACCGTTCCGGGACGCCACCCTGAATCATCTCGTCGAGCCCCTCGATTCCCAGGTCGATACGGGGGATGTCGGACTCGAACTCCTCGTCGAAGCCGCTGCCGGAGCCGCCCTCGAACGCCGACGCGAAGTCCTCCTCGAACAGCTCCTCGCCACCCCCCGGGCCACCGGGCATGCTGCCCGGCCCCCCATCTCCGGCGGCACCACCCTCCTCGAACGCGGCCTCCTCATCGAGGCCGCCCTCGAACCAGTCGTCGTCCCCGTCGTCGCTCACGGTGGCCCCCCACAGTGGACGCGAGCGCTCATACTGATGTCTTCTACTGTCGCTACGCATATAGCTTGCCCGGCGAACGGACCCCCGACCCCCGCGCGGCGTCTCGCGGGGGTACTATCGGCGGTGGTCGAATCGGCGTCGCACGAGCCTCGGCATCGTGGTCCGGCACGACAACCCGCGAGCGGCCGAACTCGCGGAGCGGGTCCGCGGGCCGTCCCGAACGCGGCCGTCGCGCCGGACGGGGCCACCGCCGAGGCGGGCGATGGACCCGGGACGGGTATGCCGGTCGACCGGATGGATGAGCGGGACCTCGTCGTGAGTATCGGCGGCGACGGCACCGTCCTGTTCGCCGCACGCGATGCCGGGACGACGCCGATGCTGTAGGTCATCCTGGCCGAGGTCGGCTTCCTCGACGCCGTTCCGCCGGAGGAGGCCGTCGACACGGTCAGAGGCGTCGACTCGGAGATCCCTGACCGGGGGCCCCCGCGGTGTATGAACCCCCCCGCGTCGTCGCGGAGGGCGAGGGCTGGTCGCTCGCGCCGGCACTCATCGAGATCGGTGTCATGGGGCCCCAGCGGGGCCGCACGAACGGCGTCGGTCTGGAGATCCGGGTCGACGGCTCGCTGTACGCCGGCGGTCAGGCCGACGGGATGCTTGCCGCGACGCCGGCCGGTAGCACGGCCTACGACCGCAGCGAGGGCAGCCCACTGGTCCACCCTACCGCTGACGCGCTCGTCCTGACGGAGACGTGCGCGCGGTCGCCGATGCCGTCCCTCGTGCTCGGCGCCGACAGCGACGCGACGGTCCGCCGCGCGAGCGAGCCGCTTCGGGTGGCCGGGCCGCCGCTCGACCTCTTCGCGGCGCTCGGGGGGCTGGATCGAGGCCGCTCGCGGCGAATCGCCGGACGGAACCGAGCCGGAGCACCACCGGTGTCGTAAGTGCTAACAGCGTCCCGCCCCTCAGGAGCTTTAATGAGTCAGCAACTCCCGGACGTGCAGGCGTCGCGTCCGGAGGTGAGCGTGGGACTGAACCGCGTAGGTGTGACAGGTGTCGAGAAGCTGGTGAAGCTCGACCGGGCCGAGCGCCGACCCATCGTCCTCATGGCCGAGTTCGAGGTGTACGTCGACCTGCCCAAGTGGCGGAAGGGCATCGACATGAGCCGGAACATGGAGGTCGTCGACGAGATCATCGAGGAGGCCCTCGAGGACCGGCACGTCCGCGTCGAGGAGGTCTGTGGCGATGTCGCCGAGCGGTTGCTCGGCCGCCACGAATACACCTCCCGCGCGGAGGTGCAGATGGAGGCCGAGTACGTCCAGCGCGAGGCGACGCCGGCCAGCGACCGGCAGACCCAGTTCACCGCCGACATCCACGCCGCCGCCACCGCCAACGGCGACGGCACCCACGAGGAGATCGGCACAACCGTCACCGGGATGACCGTCTGCCCCTGCTCGCAGGGGATGAGCGAGGCCCGGGCCCGCGAGACGCTGGAGGGCCTCCGGGTCGACGATGACGTCATCGACGAGTTCCTCGAGGAGGTACCCCAGCCGGGTCACTCCCAGCGCGGCCACGCCACCCTCTCGGTCCGCAGCGCGGGGTCCCCCGACGTCGACCTCGAGGACCTCATCGACGTGGCCCGGGACTCGATGTCCGCCCGCATCTACAACATGGCCAAGCGGCCGGACGAGGACCACATGACCTACGAGTCCCACTCGAACGCGAAGTTCGTGGAGGACTGCGTCCGGTCGCTCGCCGAGGGCACCGTCGAACGCTTCGACCTCCCCGACGACGCCATCGTGACGATGAAGCAGTCCAACGACGAGTCCATCCACCAGCACAACGCCCACGCCGAGCGCGTGGCGGAGTTCTCCAGCCTGAAGGAGGAGCTGCGCGGCGACATCAGGCGATAAGTCCGCGATAGCGCTCGCTCCGGGTTCGACGGGCCGCGGGACGACCTCCCGCCAGCGGCGTCCGCGCGACAGGCATCGGGGGGTTATCTCTACGATTGAAATCTTATTCTCGATGTAGTTCCGCTCAGGACTGTACTGATGGATTACGCGGCAGTTACATATCATGTATGGCCTATACTACTGATATACCGCCTCGAGGGGAAAGAGGAAGTCGAAGTCCGAAGCGCCCGCCAATGCGACTCCTGTTTGCGTACCGCGCGGGCGGAGTGAGCGCGGTCTCACCGGCACGAGGGCGCGCAGCGCCCGAGTGCCGGGATACTGAGCGGCCTCCCGCCGAGCGGACCGTCGGCTCCGCCGGCGATCAGATAGCCGGCCGGTGCCCGCAGGCGGCCGAAGGCCACCGAGGCCGAAACGGCGCTATTCGATCTCCTCGGCGATCTCGTCGGCGTCGATGTCGGCCTCCTCCAGCGCGGCCTCGATGTCGGCCTCGTCGACGTCCTCGCCGCCGGGCGCGCCGCCGCCCATGCCGCCCATCATGCCGCCCATGCCGCCCATCATGCCGCCGGAGCCATCGAGGACGTCCTGGACGATGAGGCGGTCGACGTCGGTCTTGTCGATGATTTCCTGGGCGATCTGGGTCTTCTGCATCATCCACTGCTGGTTCATCCCGAGCTGCGGGGTGGACTCGACGTAGAGGGTGCGCTTCTCGACGGTCTCCGTGACCGTCTCGGGTTCGGCATCATCATCGGCGTCGACGGCTTCGCCGCCTGCCTGAGGCGTCTCCGACGCCTCTCCGTCCTCGTCGGGCTGTTCGACGCGGGTCTCCTCGACCTCGTCGGTCTCGAGGTCCATCTCCAGCTCCATGTCGAGGAACATCCCGAGCAGGCCCTGTGCCTGTTCGAGTTCGTCGGTGACCGCCTCGAGGACCTCGAAGTCGTACTCGATCTCCTCGCCGGCGAGGGGGTGGTTGAAATCGACGCGGGCGCGGCCGCCGATGATGGTCTCCAGCACGCCCTGCTCGCCGTCGATCTGGACGCGGGCGCCGGGGTAGCGGTCGTCCTCGTCGATCTTGTCGGCGGAGACGGTGCGGACGCGCTCCTCGTCGTACTCGCCGAACGCCTCCTCGGCGCCGATAACGACGGAGCCGGACTCGCCGACCTCGTGGCCGATGATGGCGTCCTCAACGGACTCGAACAGGTGGCCGGAGCCGAGCACGACCACGCGAGGCTCGAAGGTGCCCTGGTCCCCGACGCCCTCCTCCTCGGCGACCTCGGGGTCGGTGGTGTCGACCAGCTGGTCGCCCTCGACCGTCCGGGCGGTGTAGTCGATACGGACGAAGTCGCCCTCCTGGAGCCCCTCGGCGGGTTCCCCGGACGCCTCGTCGGCGTCGATGTCGGCCTCGGCCGCGGCGTCCTCGGGGGTCTCGGCCTCGGTCTCGGCTCCCGTCTCCTCGACGGTCTCGTCGGATTCGTCGCTCATGGCACGACCGACTCCCGACGCACCCTTAACGGTCACGTTTCGGGCCTGCAGCCCGCGATTCCTTCGGCGCCCGGCCCCACCGGGGTGTTTTTGCCGGCCGCCCCGTTCCCCTCGTACATGTACGAAGTGGAGCTGAAGGTCCGCGCGGACCACGACCGGGTCCGCGAGCGACTGGCCGCGGTCGGCGCGACCGACGCCGGCCGGGTGCGCCAGGTGGACACCTACTACGACGCCCCGCATCGGGATTTCGCGAGCACGGACGAGGCGCTCCGGCTCCGGCGACAGACCGCCATTCCCGCGGACGGCGACGGGGGCGACGGGGGCGGCGAGGCGACGACGAAACTCACCTACAAGGGGCCGCTGGTGGAGGCCGAGTCCAAGACGCGCCGGGAGCACGAGACCGTCGTCGCCGACGACGCGGCGGCCGAGGGCATCCTCTCGGGGCTCGGGTTCGAGCCCGCCGCGACCGTCGAGAAGGACCGCCGGTTCCACGAGTTCGAGGACTACACCGTCACGCTGGACCGGGTCGACGGGCTCGGCGAGTTCGTCGAGGTGGAGACCGAGACCGACGCCGGGAACGTCGAGACCGCACGCGAGGGCGCCGTCGCGGTCATGGAGGAGCTGGGCCTCGACCCGGACGCGGGAATCCGGACCTCCTACCTGGGCCTGTTGCTGGCCGACGACGGGGCAGACGACCCCGAACGGCCAGTGTGATGCCCAGCGGTAATCAATTCGCGGTCCGATGTTTCCGTAAGTTATACGACTGCCCCAGGGATACCGGAAGACAATGACCGACCGGAACATCCGTGTTGAGCCCGTCGTGGGCCGCGCTGTGGAGGACCAGGAGGTGGAGATCGTCGAGCGGAAGGGACTCGGCCATCCCGACTCGATCTGCGACGGCATCGCGGAGGCCGTCTCCGGGGCGCTCGCCCGCGAGTATCTCGACCGGGTGGGCGAGGTGCTGCACTACAACACGGACGAGACGCAGCTGGTGGCGGGGAACGCGGCCCCCGCCTTCGGCGGCGGCGAGGTTCTGGAACCGATCTACCTCCTCATCACCGGTCGAGCCACGAAGGAGTACGGGGGACGGAAGATCCCGACCGAGACCATCGCACTCCGTGCCGCCCGGGACTACCTCGCGGAGCAGTTCCCCGAACTCGCCTTCGGGACGGACGTCGTGGTCGACGTGAAGTTGGGCGAGGGGAGCGGCGACCTGCAGGGCGTCTTCGACGACGAGGGCCGACGGATGCCGATGGCCAACGACACCTCGTTCGGCGTCGGGCACGCCCCACTCACGGAGACCGAGCAGGTCGTGCTGGAGACCGAGCGACGGCTCAACGGCCCGTACGCCGAGGAGGAGCCGGCCGTCGGCCCGGATATCAAGGTGATGGGCAAGCGCGAGGACGACCACATCGACGTGACCGTCGCGGCCGCCGTCGTCGACAGCTACGTCGCGGACCTCGATGCATACGACGACGTCGTCTCCGGCATCCGCGGGTACGTGCACGACCTCGCGGCGGATATCACGGACCGCGACGTCCGCGTTCACGTCAACACGGCCGACGACTACGACGAGGGTTCCATCTACCTCACCACGACCGGCACCAGCGCCGAGCAGGGCGACGATGGCTCCGTCGGCCGCGGGAACCGCTCTAACGGCCTCATCACCCCGAACCGGTCGATGAGCATGGAGGCGACCTCCGGAAAGAACCCCGTCAACCACATCGGGAAGATCTACAACCTCCTCTCGACGGAGATCGCCCGCAGCGTCGTCGACGAGGTGACCGGCATCCGGGAGATCCGCGTCCGCCTGCTCAGTCAGATCGGCGAACCGATCGATGACCCCCACGTCGCCGACGCCTCGCTCGTCACAGCAGAGGGCGTCTCCGTCGCCGACATCGAGGCCGACGTGGCCCGCATCATCGATCGTGAACTCGCGGACGTCACGAGCATCACTGAGCGGGTCATCGACGGGGAGCTGGCCACCTTCTGAGAGCTCCCCCCCGGGTGGCCCCCGCGCTCGCCCTCGCCCGGTGCGGTATATCGACGGCGCCGGCCGGTCAGCGTCCTCTGTCCGGACGCCGGGAAGCCTCCGAATTTAAGTCACATCCCGTCGATAGTGCGGCACATGAGCACCGGCACGTATTCGGGCTACGACGCAGTCACCGTCGGACAGGAGGGCCACGTCGGCCGGATCACGCTCGACCGACCCGAGGCGATGAACACGTTCAGCACGGGCCTCGCGGCGGAACTGGACGAGGCACTCCGGGACCTCAACGGGACCGAGGACGTCCGCGCCATCGTCATCGATGGCGCCGGCGACGCGTTCTCCGCGGGCATCGACCTCTCGGAGTACGACCCCGACGCCAGCGAGGCTGAGCACGAGGAGTGGGTCGCGCGGATGGAGGGGCCGTTCCACACCATCCACGAACTGGGGACGCCCGTCGTCGCGGCCGCGCACGGTCACGCCGCGGCCAACGGTATCGGACTCGTCGCGGCCTGTGACCTCGCGGTGGCCGCCACGGGGACGATGCTCGGCGCGACGGCACCGAAGGTCGGTCTGTTCTGCATGGGCCCGGCCGTCCCGCTGCTGGCGGCACTCCCGCGCAAGCGCGCGACGGAACTGCTCCTCACCGGCGACCTCATCGACGCCGAGACGGCCCACGAGTGGGGGCTCGTGAACCGCGTCGCGCCCACCGACGAGCACCTGAGGGTCGCGATGGACCTCGCCGAAACGATGGCCGCCAAGAGCCCGGAGGCCCTGCGACGGGGGAAGGCGGCCATCGGCGAACTCGCCGGGATGGCGTACGGGGAGGCGCTGGACCGGTCGAACCAGCATTTCGCGGCCCTCTGTGCAACCGATGACGCCCGCGAGGGCATCGCCGCGTTCCTCGACGGGGAGCCGCTGGCGGCCGACGAGTGGCCACGGGAGTGAGTGCCCGACCCCTGCGTCTCGCCCTCGTGTTAGCCACGGCCGTCGCTGTCGCGAAGCGGCCGTCGGCCGGAGCGACGACCATAGGCCCGGTTGCGGTGTCTCGGCTTACCCGTCGCCCTCCGCGTCTCGCACCTCGATGTCGTACAGGCCGTCGAGCCGGTACCGTCGACTCCCCCAGGTGAACTCGCTGAACAGGAGGCCGAGGGCCGGGACGACGGGCAGCACGAGCAGTCCCGGGTATGCGAGCAGGAACGTCCAGCGGTCGTAGCCGAGCCGGCGATAGCTAAGCGCCGCCGTGACGGTCACCAGCGGCGCAACCACGGGGGCGAAGAGGAGGCCAAGGCCGGTCAGCAGGAGCGCCGTCGCCAGGTTGCGGGTGTTGTCGAACCTTGCGTGGTGGGCACGCATCCAGCGGGTCACCCGGTTGACCGTGTCCCCGAGCGTCCCCGGGACCGGCACCCGGACTGACCAGTCGCGTGGCGCGTGCGTGTCCAGCAGGTGGTTCTCCAGTGCGTTGTCGTCGCTGATGCACTGCCTGAGTTCGCCACAGAGCCGGTCGACCGACCCCTGTAGGTCCTCGCGAGCGAACGTCACGCCGCCACCCCACGGGTAGCCGCCCGCTCCCCCGTCCCGGTAGCAATCGTACAGGGCGTAGCTGGTGGCGAGCATCGGCTCAAGCAATTTGAACCATGGACCCTCGCTGACCAGCAGTGGCTCGAAGGCCGCCGGGCCATGAGCCTCGCCCATCCGGACCAGCTGGTCCAGCCAGTCGGAGCGACGCTCGTAGTCATCGTCGGCCCAGACGAACCGGTCGTTCCTCGCGCGCTCCATCCCGTGGGCGACGGCGTTGGCCTTGGCCGCACACCCGGCGGGTTCGCCGGCGACGAGGATACGCACCCGGTCAGGCGGGTCGTGCGCAGCCACCGGGTCGGTGTCGGTGTCGCAGACGACAAGCAGTTCATCACCGGGTGCCAATTGGGCCGATAGTTGCTCGCAGGCGACGCCCCACTCCCGGGTCGGCAGGATGACGCTGACCGAGGGCCGCTCGTGGTCATCCATCCGGATTCGGATACGTCCTCCGGGCGCAAAACGATACTGAATTCGGCCTCGGGCGGGGCGTTCGTTGGGCTCCTGGTCGGACGCCACGACCGCGCGCCCGCCGGAATCACCACGACTCGCGTGAGAGTAGTTTAACCGGTGACGGCACGACCACCTAGTCGAACCCAGATGACGGAACGCGACCCGGTGAGCGTCCTGCTGCCGACCATGGAGTGGAACACGGCTTGCGAGCAGCTGGCGGCCCAGCTGAAGCCGGACGATGAACTGCTTGTCGTCTGTGACAGCGAACGGGACCCGGTAGCCGGGCACGACCCGCCGGAGGGGGTTCGTATCCTGGTCGCCGGCGAGCCGGAGGGTTGCTCGGGGAAAGCCAATGCGCTCGCCCACGGGATGCGCCGCGCACGGCACGACCGGTTCGTCTGGACCGACGACGACTTCGAACGGGACCCGGATTGGCTGGACCGGCTGGTCGCCGCCGGGGAGCGCCACGGCCCGGCGACGGCGATCCCTTTCTTCGGCGGCGGTGGCTGGTGGCGGCCGTTCGAACCCTGGTGTGGGGCCCTGTTCGCGGTCCTCTGCTACCTGCAGTTCGGGGGCGTCGCCGACACCGCGTGGGGCGGCGGGGTGACGTTCACGCGGTCGGAGCTGACCGTGCCGGTCCCGGCGTTCGTCGCGGAGCTACGAACCGTCCTGAGCGACGACTACCTGCTCACCGAGCGCCTGCCGGAGGTCCACGCCGTCCGGGGGCTGGTGATGCGGGTGGCGGTACCCGGCACCCACCGTGCGGTCTACCACCGGCTGGTCCGGTTCGGTCGTATCGTCGGCGTGAACTCGGGCTGGTGGCCGTGGCTGAAGCTCAGCAGCCTCCTGCTCGTGGGGGGGTTCCTGTCCCCGCTCGGCACGGTCGTCTCGCTGGTTGTCGGATTCGGGGTCGTCTACGCCTGGCTGGGTCTGGGGCGGGCGAACTTCCTGTTCAGCCCCGCCGGGGTGCTCCTGCTCCCGCTGCTGACGGTCACCGCGATGGTCGCCGATACGTTCGAGTGGGGCGGCCGCCGGTACCGCTTCCCGGAATCGGGCGCGGTAGAGGTACTCGACGGGTGAGGGCGTCGTCCGCCGAGGCGAGGAGCGGCAGCGCTACAGGATCGTGCCGTGTTTCTTGTCGGGCAGGTTTTTCTCGATGCCCTCGTAGAACTCGAAGCGTCGTTCGAGCTGTTCGCGCAGCCGGCTCGGCGGGATGACCTCGTCGATGACCACGTCGCTGGCCATCTTCCGGACGTCGATCTCCTCGCGGAACTCCTCGCGGAGCTCGGCCTCGCGCTCGGCCCGCTCCTCCGGGTCGTCGATGGCGTCGAGCTTGTTCGCGTAGACGGCGTTGATGGCCGCTTCGGGCCCCATGATGGCGATCTCGCCCGACGGGAGCGCGATCGTCGATTCGGGGTCGTACGCCGGTCCCGACATGGCGTAGATGCCGGCGCCATACGCCTTCCGGACGACGACACACTGTTTGGGCACCGTCGCCGAGGAGGTGGCGTAGATCATCTTCTTCCCCTGTTCGAGGATCCCCTCCTTCTCAACCTGCGAGCCGGCCATGAACCCCGGCGTGTCGCAGAGATACAGCAGCGGGACGTTGTAGGCGTCACACTTCCAGATGAACTGTGCAGCCTTCTCGGCGGCGTCGGGGAAGATGGCGCCGGCGCGCTGGTCGGGCTGGTTGGCGACGATACCGACTGGGCGGCCATCGATGCGCGCGAAGGCGGTGACGATCTCGCTGCCGTACTCCGGCTGCAGCTCGAACAGCGAGTTCCGGTCGACGACGCGGTCGGTCACGTCGCGGATGTCGTACGCACGGTTGGGGTCCTGCGGGACGACCTCGTCGATGCCCTTCGGCGCGTACTGCGGCGGTTTCGGATCGCTCCGGGGGGGCTGCTCGTCGCTGTTGTCGGGGAGGTAGGTGACGAGTTGGGCGACCAGTTCGCGGGCGTGCTCCTCGTTCTCGGCGACGAGGTCCGCCGAGGAGGAGTGCTTGGCGTGGATATCGGCCCCGCCCAGGTCCTGCAGATCGATGTCCTCGCCGGTCACCATCTTCACCATCCGCGGGGAGGCGATGGCCATCGCGCTCATCCCGCGGACCATGACGGTGAAGTCGGCGAAGACGGGCGTGTACGCGGCACCGGCGATGCAGGGGCCGTAGAGGACGCAGATCTGCGGGACGCGCCCGGAGAGCATCGAGTGGTTGTAGTAGAACTTCCCGATTCCCTCGCGGTTGGCGAAGAAGCCGGACTGCTGGTCGATGCGGCCGCCCGAGGAGTCCATCAGGTAGAGTACCGGCCGGCCAGTTTTGAGCGCGCGCTGCTGCATCCGGAGGAACTTCTCGACGCCCTTCTCGGCCATCGACCCCGCCTTGACGGTGTAGTCGTTGGCCATGAAATGCAGGTCCCGGCCCTCGAACCGGGCCGCGCCCGTGAGCAACCCGTCGGCGGGGAGGGTGTCGTCGGCGTCGTACTCGGCGAAGGTGCCGTCCTCGAAGCCGAGCCGGGAGTCCGCCCCGGCCTCGTCACCGAACCAGAGGTCGAGGCGGTCCCGAACGAACAGCTTGCCCTGCTCGGAGAGCCGCTCCTTGTACGTCTCCTTCCCGCCGCTGTGGATCGTCTCGATCTGTTCGAGCAGCTCCCGCTCGCGCTCGGTCGGCTCCTTGCCGTCGTCGATGGACTCGGTCACCTCGTGGGTCGCAGCGGGGTCGTCGGCGTCGCCGACGTACACCTCCACCGTGTCGCCCCCCTCGTGCCGGGCGAAGGCGTCCGCGATGGCCGCCGCCTCCTCGGCAGAGGCGCCCCCGGAGATGCGTATCTTCATACCGCGACTCTCCCCCGGCCCGGAGAAAGGGCTTTCCATCCGCGGGAACTCCCCGTCCGTTGAGGGTTTATCGACGGCGGGCGGTCCCCCGAGACCCCGGGTACCGGTTCAGTCGAGCGTCCGCTCCAGTCGCTCGATGAGCTCGGTACTGCCGAGATGCAGGGGGGCCCGCTGGTGGAGGTCCGTCGGTTCGACCTCGAGCAGTGACCGGGCCCCGTCCGAGGAGGCGCCGCCGGCGGCCGCCATGAGGTAGCCGATGGGTGCGCCCTCGAAGACGAGGCGGAGCTTCCCCTCCGGCGCCGACTCGAGCGCGGGGTAGGCGAACACGCCGCCGTAGGTGAGTACCTGGTTCACGTCGGCGATCATCGCGCCGCCGTATCGGAGCTTCAGCTCCTGTTCGACGGAGGCGACGTAGTCGGCGAAATCGTCGGGCCAGTCCGGGACGCGGCCCCCGAACCCGTAGACGACCGGGTCCGCGGGCAGGGTCACGTCGGCGGTGTCGAGTTCGGGCTCGCCGTCGCGGACGACGTACTCGCTCGCGCGGTCGCCGACAGCGAGCGCGAGCGTCGTGATGGGCCCGTACAGCACGTAGCCCGCAGCGACGATGTGGGCCCCCGAGGCCGGGAGGGGGGTGTCGTAGACCCCGAAGATGGTCCCCATGGCGTTGTTCGACTTCAGGTTCGAGGAGCCGTCGAGCGGGTCGCAAGCGACGTGGTAGCCGCCGTCCGTGTCGGCGGCCGTGACGACCTCGGGGCGCTCCTCGCTGGCGTAGCCCGCGACGCCGTCGATGGCCAGCAGCCGCTCCTCCAGCAGTTCGTCGGCGTAGACATCGGCCGCGAGCTGCTGCTCGCCGCTGGGGTTCTCGCCCGTCCCGTACATCCGCCGGTCGGCGAGCCCCCCGCGGACGTCGGGTGCCGTCCGCGCGACCGCCCGGACGACCCGCGCGATGGCCCCGTCGGCCCGGGCGAGGGCGTGGTCGGCGTCGGGTCCGGACATCTACTCGGCGGCGGCGAGCGCCTCGTCGACGGTCGACTCGGCGAAGATGACCTGCTCCAGCGCGTCGAGGATGCGGTGGGGGTTCTCGCGCTGCCAGACGTTCCGGCCCACGGCGAGGCCCTTCCCGCCGGCGTCGATGACGGCCTTCACGCTCTCTAAGAACTCCCGGTCCGTGGTCTTTGAGCCGCCGGACATGACCACCTTCGTCGGGCCGGCCATCCGCACGGTCTGCTCCATGGCCGACTTCGAGCCGGGGTACTTCACCTTCGCCACGTCGGCGCCGAGTTCCAGCGCCTGCCGGGCCGCGTAGGCGATAGTGTCGGGCTCGGTGTCGTTCTTCAGCCCCTGGCCGCGCGGGTACGACCACATCACGACCGGGAGGTCGCGCTCGCGGGCGGCCTCCTGTGCGTCGCGGAACTCCTCGGCCATCTCGATCTCGTGGTTGGAGCCGCCGTAGAGCGTGAAGCCGACGGAGGACGCGCCGATGTCGTACGCGTAGTCGACCGTGCAGTTCACCGCGGAGTCGGGCTCGCCCATCCAGAGGTTCGACGTGCCGTTGAGCTTCAGCAGCAGGTCCACGTCCTCCTCGTAGGACGGGTAGAACGCCTCCGCGACGCCCTTCTGGACGGCGACGGACGTGACCGCGTCGTGGGTCGCGGCCTCGAACGTGCGCCCGGGGTCGGCGCTCCCTGGGACCCCCTCGAAGTCGACCGGGCCGTGCTCCAAGCCGTGGTCGTACGCGAGGATGAGCACCTTCCCGTCCCGACAGAGCGGACTATCGTCGATATCAATCATACACGCGCTGGTGCGGCCGACCCGGCCAAGAATTTACCGGCATCGACCGTCTGAACGAAGCCCCGGCCCCGCCCCGACGGCTGCCACCGACGAACGGAGGCGGCCGACCGCCGGCGGCGTCCCCGTGGCTCCGGCCACCCGCTCAGCGGACCACGCGCTCGACGTCGAGCGCCGACGCCCGCCGGACCACCGCGTCGACTGGGTCCGCGACGCCCGCGAGGTTGTCCGAACCGGCATCGAGCACCAGCAGCGCGGCCCGCCGCCCGGGTTCGATGACGCCGCAGTCGAGGCCGACCGCCTCGGCGCCCGCCGTCGTGGCCATCCGCAGGATCGTCCCCGAGTCGAGGCCGAACGTCTTGGCGGTGTACTCCATCTCGCGGAACATCGACGGCGCGTTCAGCATCACGTTGTCCGTGCCGAGCGCGACATCGGTGTACTCCAGCAGCGTCCCGATGGGCGGCCGGCCGACCCCGAGGACGCGGTTCGCGCGGGGACAGACCGCGATGGGGGTCCCCTGGTCGGCCACCCGCTCCAGGTGCTCGGCCTCGGCGTGGACCATGTGGACCAGCAGGTCGGGCGCCAGGTCCAGTGCCGGGTGGATGTCGGTCGCGTCCGGCTCGCCGGCGTGGATGGCGAACGGCACGCCCCGCTCCCTGGCGGCCGCCCGCTCCGCGGCGAAGTCGTTGTCGTTCGCGCCGCTGGCACCGTATCCGTCGGCCACGTCCAGGACCTCGGGGTCCCCGCTCCCGAAGACGAACGCCTCGATGTCGAGCCCCTCGGCGGCCTCGCGGAGTGCCCGGGCGCCCTCGACGCCGAACTCGCGGAAGTCGAGGAACGCCGCGGTGCCGGTCCGCTGCATGAACCGCCCTGTCCGACGCATCGCCTCGACCAGCGTCCCGTTGTCGGCCGCCGACAGCCGCCGGTGCTTCAGGCTGTCCGGTGGGGCCACGGCCGCCTCCAGGCCGAGTCCGTTGGCCGCCTCCTTCGCGACGGAGTCGCCGATGTGGGTGTGGGCGTTGACGAACGCGGGCAGGACGATGCGCTCGGGGTCCTCGTCCGACCCTCGCGTCTCCTCGACGGCCGTGATGCGACCCGCATCCACGACGACACGGCCGTGGACCGGCTCGAACGAGCGCCCGGCGAGGACGGTCCCCTCGATCTCCTCCATGCGCGATAGAGCGGGGCGAGGGCATATGTGTCCGGTGGAGCGCGCGGCCGGCCCGGGCGGCTTGACGCACGGCAAACTGTTCGCCCCGCCCGGACCACCGGAAGACCGTTACCGCGGCCGGCGGTAAGTCCGCCCATGCGACTCGGGGTCATCTCGGACGTCCACGCGAACCGCGTCGCGCTGGCGGCGGTTCTCGACGACATGCCGCCGGTCGACCGGCTGGTCTGTGCGGGCGACGTGGTCGGCTACGGCCCGTGGCCGGCCGAGTGCGTCGAGCTGGTCCGCGAGCACTGCGCCGCGACCGTCGAGGGGAACCACGACCGGAACGTGGACACGCCGAACCGCTACTCGATGAACACGATGGCCCACGAGGGACTGAAGCTCGCCTCCGAGCGGCTCCCGGCGCCCCAGCGCGAGTGGCTCCGCTCGCTCCCCCGGACGGCCGAACTCGCAGACGACCGCGTCCTGCTGGTCCACGACCACCCCGAGCACGTCGACGAGTACGTCCGCCCCCACTCCTTTCCGCAGATGCGGCCCTATCTCGACGACTACGACGCCTGCATCCTCGGCCACACGCATATCCAGCACGAGGCGACCGTCGACGGCCGGCTCGTCCTGAACCCGGGGAGCGTCGGCCAGCCCCGGGACGAGGACCCCCGTGCGGCGTACGCCGTCGTCGACACCGACCCGGACCCGATGGTCGCCCACTGCCACCGTGTCGAGTACGATATCGGGGCCGTCCAGGCTGCCTGCCGGGAGGCGGGGCTCCCGAGCCGAACCGCCGACCGGCTCGCTCAGGGGCGATAATCCCGTCATAAATGCCGAACGTGTGATTTTCTACAGCAATGTCCCGTATTGTCGAATAACGTCCCGCGAGCCTCGGCCACCGCGGGCGAGGCGCCTGCCCACATCACAAGCGTGCTTGTGCCAGTGCAAGCGGAGCGGCCCCGCCCGGAGGCTCCGTCAGAGTCAAACACTCCCCGGACGCAGTGGGGTGTATGAGCACGGAACAGGACCCCGAGCAGCGCACCATCCGCTGTCTCGTCGCCAAGGTCGGACTCGATGGCCACGACCGCGGTGCACACGTCATCGCACGGGCGTTCCGGGACGCCGGCTTCGAGGTCATCTACTCCGGCCTGCATAAGGCCCCCGACGAGATCGTCCAGGCCGCGGTCCAGGAGGACGTGGACGTCCTGGGTATCTCCATCCTCTCGGGCGCACACAACACGCTCGTCCCGAAGATCATGGAGGGGCTGGAGGAGTACGGCGCGCTCGATGACACGCTGGTCATCGTGGGCGGCATCGTCCCGGAGGAGGACCGGCCGGAACTGCGGGAGTCCGGCGTCGCCGAGATATTCGGTCCCGGGGCGTCGATGCAGGAGACCATCGACTTCATCCGCGAGAACGCGCCCCGCCGATAATGGGCGAACTCATCCAGGACCTGCTCGACGGCAAGCATCGGGCCCTCGCGCGGGTCATCACCAAGATCGAGAACCGCTCGCCCGGCTATCGCGACCTCGTCCGGGAGCTCCACGCGCACACCGGCAACGCCGAGGTCATCGGCATCACGGGCTCGCCCGGCGCGGGCAAGTCGACGTTGGTCGATAAGATGGCCGCCGAGTACCGCGACCGCGGGCTCACGGTGGGGGTCATCGCCATCGACCCGTCCTCGCCGTTCACTGGTGGCGCCGTCCTCGGCGACCGCATCCGGATGGCGAGCAACGTGGGCGACATGGACGTCTTCTTCCGGTCGATGTCCGCCCGCGGCCAGCTCGGCGGCGTCTCCACGGCCACCACGGACGCGGTGAAGGCCCTGGACGCGTTCGGCAAGGACCGTGTCATCGTCGAGACGGTCGGCGCCGGCCAGAACGAGATCGACATCGTCCGGACGGCCGACACCGTGGCCGTGCTGGTCCCGCCCTCTTCGGGCGACGACGTGCAGATGCTGAAGGCCGGCATCCTCGAGATCGGCGACGTGTTCGTCGTCAACAAGGCCGACCTGGACGGCGCCGACCGCACCGTCTCCGAGCTGAAGGAGATGATAATGATGCGCGACGCCTCGCCCGCCGCCGGGACCGGTGGCTACAGCGGCGCCGGGACCGACGCCACTGGCCACCACGGCCCGGACGCCGGCGGGATGGACGACGATGACGACACGCCGGACCCGACCAGTGAGATCACCGGTCCGGGCAGCGCCGGGACGCCGGGGCGTTCGGCGCGCCACGGCGGCACCGTCGAGGTCGAGGGGGGTGAGGCCTGGGTGCCACCCGTCGTCCAGACCGTGGCCAAGAGCGGCGAGGGGCTCGACGAGTTCCTCGAGACGCTGGGCGAGCACCGCTCCTATCTCGAGCGGACCGGCGAACTGCAGGCGAAGGCCCGCGCCCGCTACGCCGCCGAGATCCGCCGCCTCCTCCGGGAGGACACCCGTGAACTGCTGGAGCGCGAGCTCGAGGCCCGGGGCGGTATCGACTCGTTCGTCGACGACGTCGTCGCCCGCGAGACCGACCCCTACACCGTCGCCGACGAAGTGGTCGGCCCGCTCCGGGACCACCCGGAGCAGGAGTAGACACGGGGACGGTCGCGCCCGACCGGCGGCGACCCCTCATCCGAGCGTCGCCGGTCCCCGTCGGTACGATTTAACCGCCCGGCGGCCCTTCGCTCGTGTATGAAGCTCCGGAACGTACTCGCAGGTGCTGCCGGTGCGGTCGGCGCAGTCGCAGCCGGGAACAGCCGCCTCCGTGGGGACGCCGACGGGATGGAGACGCCACTCGGGCGGCCGGTGTCGACCTACCGGTGGCGCGGCTTCGATGTCGCCTACACGGAGGCCGGCGACCCGACCGACCCGACGCTGGTCCTGCTGCACGGTGTCAACGCCGCGGGATCCAGCCACGAGTTCCGCTACGTCCTTGACGACCTCGCGGCGGACCATCACGTCATCGCGCCCGACCTGCCCGGGTTCGGCCACTCCGACCGGCCGCCGCTGCTCTACTCGGGCACCCTCTACGTCACCTTCGTCGCCGACCTCCTCCGGGATGTCGCACAGGGGACGCTCGGAACAGAGGGCGACGCCGAGGTGGCCGACGACGCCGAGCCGCCGGCCGTCGTCGCCTCGTCGCTCACCGCCGCCTACACCGCGTCGGCGGTGGCGGAGAAGGGGGCGCCGGCCGGGCAGCTGTTCTTCATCTGCCCGACGGCGACCGCGTTCCCCGGGCGCTCGCCGGCCATCCGGTCGCTCATCCGCGCCCCGCTGGTCGGGGAGGCGCTCCACAACGTCATCAGCTCGGAGGCGTCCATCCGGTACTTCCTCGGCGACCACGGGTTCTCCTCCCCGGCGGCCGTCCCCGAGGAGTGGGTTGCCTACGACTACGCCACGACCCACGTGCCCGGCGCGCGCTACGCGCCGGCGTCGTTCCTGAGCGGGTTCCTCAACCTGGACGTCGACCTCGCGGCGCTCCTCTCGGAGCTCGCCGCCGACCGCCCGGTGACGGTCTGCTGGGGCGGCGTCGCCGAGGTGACACCACTCGAACAGGGGCGCGAGCTGGCGTCGGACGCCGACGTGAAGCTCGTCGTCCTGGAGGACGCGGACCTGCTCCCCCACGGCGAGTTCCCGACGGAGTTCCTGGAGGTGCTTCGCGGGGAGCTCGCCGACCGAACCACGGCCCGCCCCGACGCGACCGCGTAACCGTCTTCGAGCGGTCGCATCGAGCCGCTACCGCTCGGCGGAACCGTTCCCCGTGTCGGGGTCGGCCCCGATGATATCGGCCGCGTTCCGGTCGAGGAGTGTCGCACCGACGTCGTCGGTCGACCGGGCTGCGGGCCAGAGCCCCTCGTCGGTCTCGACCTCCATCCGGACGCCCCCTTCGGCGCTGAGCCCGACCGTCACCCGCCAGTCGTGTGCGGCCGCGATGCGCTCGATGCCCTCCAGCCCGTCGCCCGTGTCCGCCGGGCGGTCCGGACCGTCGCCCGGGACGCCGGGGCCGTCGTCGGCGAGGAAGAACCCGGGCCGGTCGTCCAGGGGGCCGACGCGTACCCGGAGGTCGCCCGGACCCGTCATCAGGCAGAACCGGAGCCCCTCGGCGAGCAGCCGCTTCAGCAGCGACTGGTCGGCCGGGACGCGGACGCCGGCCGTCGTCTCCAGGGTCGCGTCGGTGCCCGCCCCGGCGACCTCGCCCCACGCGTGCTCGGCGACTGAGCGCACGTCGACCGGGACGACGCCGGCGGCCCGCTCGGAGTCGTTGGACAGCCGGAGCAGGTCGTCGACCAGCCGGTCCGTCCGCGAGAGCGCCTCGACGGCGTCCGCGGCATGCCGTGCCGCGGCGTCGGCGTCGCCGTCGGCGGCGGTCTCGCTGGCGAGTTGGGCGGCCCCCCGCGCGGCCGACAGTGGCTCGCGGACGTCGTGGTCGACCATGGCGGCGAACCCGTCCAGCCGGTCGCGCTCGGCGGCGAGCGCCCGCTCGCGCCCCCTGGTCGTCAGCCCGTCGCCGACCCACGCCGCGAGCGAGCGCACCAGCGCCCGCTCCCAGTCCGCGAACGGTCCGCGCTCCTCGTGACCGGTGAAACAGCAGGTCCCGTAGACGTCGTCGTCCACGCGCACGGGCACCCCGATGTAGCTCGAGAGTCCGTCCTCGACGTGTGCCGCACGACCCGCGACCTCCGGTGGGGCGGCCTCGATACGGCCGAACGCGAACAGCTCCCCCCGGCGCACGGACAGCCCACAGAACGTCCCCGACAGGGGGCGGTGCGTGCCCACCGTCGCGTCGCCGTCGAAGTCGGCCGCCGTCGCGAGCGCAAGTAGCGTGTGCTCGCCGTCGGCGACCCGTGCGAGACGCCCGGACTCCGTCTCCAGCGCTTCACGGACGAGTTCGAGACCCGCCCGCGTCCGCTCGACGAACGGTCGGTCCCGGTCCCGGACGATGCCGGCGAACGCCTCGAAGGCCCGCGCCCGTCGGTCCATACCGCTACGCTAACCGGCATCGGCAAAAAGTCGGCGCCCGACGGTTACACGCCGACCGGGCAGCCACGGATCTCCCCGCCGCGCATCCCGTCGGCCAACCAGTGGATGGAGAGGAGCACGGCGACCAGCCCCAGCAGGGCGAACTTGAGGCCGTCCAGCGGCAGGACGGTCAGCGTCCCGAGCCCGAACAGCGCGAACACGCCCGCCAGCACCGCCGACCCGCAGGCGGCGCAGCCGGCGCCGAGCGTCCCGAGGACGACGCCGACGAGCCCGCTCCCGGTCCCGCCGAGAGGTCGTGCTCGCGGACGTGATAGACCGCCATGGCGACGTCCACGCCGGTCAGGGCCGCCACGACCAGCAGCAGGACGCCCTGGACGACGCCGAACCCCGGCCCGAGGAACGGGTAGAGCCCGACGAGGATGGTCAGCCGGCTGCCGAGCGCGAGGTCCGAGACGAGCGCGAACTCCACGAGCGGGAGGTTGAGCGAGAGGACGAACAGCGACAGCGCGGCCACCGACGCGACCAGCGCGAGCGCGGCGTAGCCCGGACCGCCGAGGACGAGTCGCGCGGTCCGGGCCATCAGCCGCCAGTCCGCGCGGCCGGTCGGGAGCCCGGGCAGCGAGCGCCCCAGCGCCCCGCTCATAGCTCCAGCGCCGACGCGAAGACGTCGTAGCTCTGTGCGCCCGTGATGGTGGTCCGGAACTCGCCCTCGCGGAACAGGAAGAAGGTCGGCGTCGCGACGGCGTCGGCCCGTTCGGCGGCGTCCGTGTCGACCGACACCTGGTCGTCGTGGCGCTTCTCGCGGGCCGCCTCGACGACGGCCGCGGCGTCGCGGTCCGTCTCGCTCGCGAGGTACGCCTCCGTCCGTTCGTGGACGTTGTCGACGGAGAACGCCTCGCGCTCGGCGTAGTAGTGGTCCTTCAGCCCCCAGAAGGCGGGGGCATCACGGCCGGCTCCGGCCTCCCGCACCGCAGCGTCGGTGGATTCGAGCGCCTGCGTCGCCGGCCGCCCCCAGGGGTAGGTGATGGGCAGGCCCCGGTAGACGAAGGTCAGTTCACCGGCCGCGACGTGGTCCGACTGCAGCTTCTGCAGGGGCCCCTGCTCGGACCGCTGGCAGCTGATGCAGGAGGGGTCCTCGAACCCGACGACGAGCGCCGGCGCCTCGCCGGGCTCGGGGCTGATCACCGGCTGTCCGT
Source organism: Haloglomus irregulare (assembly GCF_007421925.1). Taxonomy (GTDB): domain Archaea; phylum Halobacteriota; class Halobacteria; order Halobacteriales; family Haloarculaceae; genus Haloglomus; species Haloglomus irregulare. The sequence continues at coordinate 42,006 of NZ_QMDX01000011.1, read as the reverse complement.
CGAGCCCGGCCAGCGCCGGATGGCCGGGGAGCGCCCACGGCTCGCCATCCCCGCCGCTCACACCGCCCCCGGCGTCGCCCGTGCAGCCCGCGAGCACGGCCGCCCCCCGCCGCGCCCAGGGCTCCGAGGAACCGTCGTCGCTGCATGGTCAAACACAGCACGGTATCCCGTATAGCGGTTCCGTGGTGGTGTGGGCGTCACGGACGGGCGGCGGCGGTCGCGGGGGGCTCGCCGGCCCTCCGCGGCCGCGACGAGCATACGGCCGTCAGACGGCGGCGACGGGGTTTATACAGGCCGGTTACGGAGGCCGTCCCATGCCGCTGTTCGAGCGACCGAAGCCACAGATGGGAACACAGGGTGATGTCGTGCCCCGGCGCATCGGCGCGTTCGTCGTCAACCTCATCATCGTCGCCGTGTTCGGGGGTCTGGTGACGGGGGCCCTCTCGTTGTCACCGGAGGCCGGAAGCGGTGTGATCGGCCTCCTGCTACTGCTGTACTTCATCGTCTTCGAGGGGACGTACGGCAAGACGCCGGGGAAACACCTCCTCGGACTCGTCGTCGTCACCCGGCGCGGGGAGCCCTGCGAGTACCGTGAGGCTGCCATCCGCTCGGTCCTGCGCATCATCGACGGTCTTCCCGGGGCGCTCTACGTTGTGGGGCTCATTGCCATCTACCTGACCGACGACCGGCAGCGGCTCGGCGACCTGGCGGCCGATACGGTCGTGGTGCGTGCGGCCGAGCGCGGGGAGCGGTTGTAACCGGGCGGCCGGTTCTCCGAGAGCGTCCAGCCGTCCTCTCAGGAGGGCCCTTCCTCGACGCCACGATGCGGGGTGCCGGAGCCGGGTAGTGCCGCGGTGCCGATGCCGCTCGGCGTCACCGGGCCGTAGGTGGTGGGCGACGGACCGGGCGAGCACACCGCGACACGGGTGTCGGAGTGGAGCGTCGCCGGGTCGGCTATCGGGATGCCCGGCGGCGTCGGGAGCGAGAACGGCCGCTCCGTCGCCGACGTGCCCGTCCAGCGGGCGGGGAGCAGGGGACCGAGGGGGCCGACAGGGCGGTCGTCATCGACCGGGGACCGTCTGACCGACACCGATTAGTCCGTCTCCCTGCACCGACCGGTATGCGACGCCGTATCACGAACCGACGGCGCGGACGGAGGGGGGACTGATGGCGACCAACGCGAGCGGGGCCGGCAGCGGGACCGCGACGGAGGGGGAGCCGTCAGCGCCGACCGATCCGGACGCCGAGACGTTCATCGACACGGCGGCGACGTGGGCGGCCGGCCTCCGGTACGGTCGGATTCCGGCGGCGGTCCGGCGGGCGGCAGCCGCGCAGTTCGCCAGCACCCTCGGGGCCGCGGTCTGGACGCTCGACCACCCCATCGGCGACCGGGTGCTCGACACCGTCCGCGACGAGTTCCCCGCCGGCGAGGGGCCGGCGGCGACGCTCCCCGGCGCGGGGCCGATGCCGGTCCGGGGGGCCTGCTACGGCGGGGCCGCGCTGGCGATGGCGATGGACTTCGACGACACCGTCCTCGGCGGACACACCGGTCACAGCGCCGCGCTCGTGCCATACCTCTACGCCGAGGCGCGTGGCGCCGCGCTCGATCACCCGGGCCGACGGGCGCTGACGGCCCACGTCGCGGCCAACGAGATCGCCGCGCGGGTCGCGAGCGCGGCCGCCGTCGGGCCGTTCCGGGGCCAGCAGACCGCCTACGTCCACAGCGTCGGAGCCGCCGTCGCCCGCGGCGTGGTCGAGCGCGACGACGCCGACACCCTGGCCGACGCCATCGCCATCGCGCTCGGCCAGCCACCGTGGCCGCTCGTCCCCGATTTCCTCGGCTCCGACGCGAAGGTGCTGTCGGCCGCCGAACCGACCTGCTCCGGGCTCTCGGCGGTCGCAGCCGCGCGGAACGGCCTGAGAGGCAACCCGGACGCGGTCGAGGCCGAGGACGGCTTCCTCGACGAGTTCGCCGACCTCCCGCTCCCGGAGTTCCTCGGCGGGCTGGGCGACCGGTGGCACACCCGCGCGGTGACGGTCAAGCCGTACCCCGGCTGTGCCTACGTGACGGCGCCCGTCCACGCGGCGCTCGCGGTCCGGAAGCGGGTCCGCGACGCGGTCGCGGGGACCGGCGACGGCCGAGCGTCCATCACCGGGGTTCGGGTCGACGGCTCGCTGTTCAGCCACGAGGTCGACTCCCTGGCGGGTCGGTACACGGACCGGACGGAGAGCCCGCTCGCCTCGCTGAACTTCTCTATCCCGTACAACGTGGCCGTGGCGCTCCGGGACGGCGAGCACACGCCCCGCCAGCTGCACCCCGACCGCGTGGGCGACGAGGCGGTCTGGGAACTGGCCGACCGCGTGACCGTCGCCCACGACCCGACGTTCACGCTGCGCGCGCTGGAGTCGGAGGTGCCGCTCGGGGCGATGCTCCGGCGCGTCGGCTGGAGGGTGGTGCCGTACTCCGCGAGGAGCGTCGGGGCCGTGACGGCACTGCGGAACCTGCCCACGCTGCTGCGGTTCGTCCAGAAGCGGCCGCTCCCGGACGACCTCTCGGGCGCCGACAAGGCGATGGGGGCCCGCGTGACGGTGCGGCTGGCCGACGGCCGCGAGTTCGCCGAGACCGTCGAGCACCCGCCCGGGTTCGCGGGCCGCGCGCTCGACGAGACCCGCGCCATCGCCCGCCGGAAGCTCTCGGACGCGCTGGCGGCCCGCGGCGCCGCGAGCGACGACGCCCGGCGAACCGCCCGCGAACTTCGCGACGTCCACGAGACGGACGCCACGCTCGCCGCCATCGACGCGGTGCTTTCCCCATGACCGGGCGCGACGCCACTGCCCGGGCCACGGGGGAGGCGTTCGTCCCCGACGACGTCGGCCTGGTCGTCAACCCGGTCTCGGGCGACGGCGGCGGGCGGTCGCTCGCGCGGACGTTCACGGACCGCTACGGCGGGCCGGTGACCCGGGCGGTCACGCGCGGCCCGGACGACGTGGGGCGTGCGACCCGCGAACTGGCGGGCGAGGTCGACCTGCTCGTCAGCGTCGGCGGCGACGGGACCCTCCGCGAGGTCGCGAGCGCGCTCTACCGCTGGCGCGGGGAGGGGGGTCGCGAGCCGCCGGCGCTGTTCGTCGTCCCGGCGGGACGCGGGAACAGCGTCCACCGATACCTCTACGGCGAGACGGACTGGCGGGCGCTGGCCGAACGGCTCGGCGACGGCATCGTCGCGCGGCCGCTGGAGCTGACGCGGGTGGGGACCGAGCCGCCGGCGGAGGCGCGCTACTCCGTGTTGGGCGTGACGGTCGGCCTGTTCCGGCACGCGCTGGACGGGGCCGAGCGGTTCCGGGCGCTACCGGGACCGCTGGCATACCTGCTCGGTACGGCGACCGCGACGCTGTTCGCCGACCCCGTCGCCGTCCGGGTCGGGCGCGCCGACGAGCGGCTGTTCGCCGGCGAGGCCCGACTGGTCGCCGCCGGCGGCGGCCGATATCGTGGCGGCACGGCACAGCTGCTCCCCGACTCGCGACCCGGCGATGGCCGGCTCCACGCGCTCGTCATCGAACCGGTCGGCGGCCGCGAGGCGTTAGACATCGCTCGTGCCGCCCGCTCCGGCGACCACGTTGGCCACCGGGCGGTCCACTACTTCACCGGCGACGCGTTCGACGTCCGCGCCGGCGCGGGGACCGGCGCCCCCGACGGGACCCTCCCGGCCGAGATGGACGGGACGCCGCTCCCGGATCTGACCGACCTCCACTGCGAGGTCGTCCCCGAGGCGCTCCCCGTCGCGTACCCGGCCGACGTGGTACGGAGTGGGCAGTGAGGGCCCTGCCGGTGTGGTCGGGGTTGGACTCCCGCACTCCCTCGCGTCGCCGAGACCGGAAGCGGTTTGCCCGCGCCGGACCCAGTACGCCCGATAGCGGACGATGAGCACCGACAGCGAGACGCCGCCCGAGGAGACCGAGGCCTTCCAGCGCGTCGTCGAGGAGCTGGCCGAGCGGGTGCTGGCCGGCGACCTCGAACGCGACGACGTCGAGAGCGCCAAGCTCGACGCCTGCTCGCGCCACGGCGCGCCGAAGGTGCCCCGGAACAGCGACATCATGGACGCCATCCCGGAGCGCCGCGACGAACTGGAGGGGGTGCTCCGGCGGAAGCCGGTCCGGACGGCCTCGGGGGTCTCCCCGGTCGCCGTGATGACCGCACCGCACAACTGCCCCCACGGGAAATGCCTCTACTGCCCGGGCGGGCCCGACAGCGAGTTCTCCAGCGCGCAGTCCTACACCGGCGACGAGCCCGCGGCCGCACGCGGCCAGCAGAACGACCACGACCCGTACGGGCAGGTGACGCTCCGGCTGAACCAGCTCCGGAAGATCGGCCACCCCGTCGACAAGGTCGAACTCATCGTCATGGGCGGGACGATGACTGCCCGGTCGCATGACTACCAGGAGTGGTTCGTCAAGCGCGCCATAGAGGCGATGAACGAGTTCGACCCCGGCGCCGAGGCGACGCCCTCCGAGACGGAGAGCTTCGCGCCCGACGAGCCGCCGCCGTTCCGGTATCTGGAGGACGTCATCGCGGGGAACGAGACGAACGACGTGCGCTGTATCGGCGTCACCTTCGAGACGAAACCCGACTGGTGCGACCCCGAGCAGGTCGACCGGATGCTGTCGCTGGGCGGGACCAAGGTCGAGGTCGGGGTCCAGACCACCTTCGAGCGCGTCAACCGGGAGATGCACCGCGGCCACGGCGTGCAGGCCTCGATCGACGCCAACCGCCGGCTGCGCGACGCCGCGTTCAAAGTGGGCTTCCACACGATGCCCGGCCAGCCCGGCATGAGCGAGCGGATGGTGGTCGAGGACTTCCGGCAGCTGTTCGACGACCCGGCGTGGCGCCCGGACTACCTGAAGATCTACCCCACACTGGTCGTCGACGACACCGTCACCTACGACATGTACCGGCGCGGGGAGTTCGAGCCGCTCTCCAGCGAGCGGGCCGCGGAGGTCGTCGCCGAGGTGATGCGGGCCCTCCCGCGCTACGTCCGCCTCCAGCGCGTCCAGCGCGACATCCCGGCCGACCACATCGAGGCCGGCGTGCAGAAGTCGAACCTCCGCCAGCTGGCCTGGCAGGTCATGGACGAGCGCGGCTGGGACTGTTCATGCATCCGCTGTCGCGAGGTCGGGATGAACGACGCCGAACCCGACACCGTCGAGCTCGATACCATCGAGTACGAGGCCGCCGGCGGCACCGAGCAGTTCATCAGCTACGAGGACTTCGAGCAGGACCTGCTGGTCGGGTTCTGCCGACTCCGGTTCCCGAGCCAGCCAACGCGCCGGGAACTACAGGACGCCGCCCTGGTCCGGGAGCTCCACGTCTACGGCAACGAGGTGGGCGTCGGGGGGGCCGAGGGCGAGGACGGCTCCCACCAGCACCAGGGCTACGGGCGGACGCTGCTGCGGGAGGCCGAGCGCCGCGCCCGCGAGGCCGGCTACCGGAAGCTCTCGGTCATCTCCGGCATCGGCGTCCGGGAGTACTACCGCGAGAAACTGGGCTACTTCCAGGACGGCCCGTACGTCTCGACGTATCTGGAGTGAGCGGCTCCTCACGAGCCAGGCCGACTCCTCGCGTATTCCCCCTGGGCGTGCAAATACGTACGTTACCCGCGGCTTTCGGTAGCAGTACCGGATACAATCCGCGAATCTACATGATTGATTCGAAACGCTCGGACTCCACGCTGTGTCTCCGCGGCGAGGACGGGCGCCACGGGGTCGGGGGTGGGCGTCACGCCGTCGAGGAGCGCGCCCGCGGGCCGTGGCTCCCGGCCGAGCACCTCGGCGACCCGGGACCGTGTCAGCACGTTCCCGCCGGCGTCGACCGGCCGGAGCCGGCGGCGGAGCCACCGCTCGTCATGCTCGCCGAGCCGGTAGTCGTCGGGGGTCGTCAGGTGGGTCTCGTGCCACGCCCGGCGCCGGCGAGGGGTAGCTGAAGACGAGCACCCCACCGTCGGCGACGAGGGCGAACGGGTCGCCAAGCGGTCGCGCGGCGTCGTGGCCGCGACGGCACATCGCGTCCCGGCACGGCCCCCCGGTCGCTCATCGGCGTATCTCGAACCCCGTGGCGCCCTCGGGCGGTTCGTACTCGACCTGTACGTCCTCGACCCGTGCCCGGGACGGCCCCTCGTGGCAGTAGTCGAGCATCCCCTCGACCGCGTCCGGGGGCCCCTCGAAGACGGCCTCGACGCGGCCGTCGGGACGGTTCCGGACCCAGCCGTCGACGCCGCGGTCGCGGGCCGTCCGCCGGGTCGTCGCCCGGTAGGTGACCCCCTGGACGCGGCCGCTGACGAGGACGTGCGCGCGGACGCGCTCGCCGTCGTCGGTGGTCATACACGGTAGTTCCGCAGCGCCACACTAAACCCTGTCCTCCACCCCACGGGGCGCAGCGGGCGGGCGACACCGCCTGCGGCGCCCTCCCGACGCGGTCGGGCCGCCCGGTTTTTATCCGGTGCGCGCGGACGCCGGGGCATGGTGCTCGAGGGAACCGTCCTCGCCGGTCGCGAGTTCGAACCGGTCGAGGGGCGTGTGGTGGTCGAGAACGGCGTCATCCAGCGGGTCGAGCGGGACACGGTGAGCAGCAATGACATCGTCCTGCCGGCCTTCGTCAACGCCCACACCCACATCGGGGACTCCATCGCGAAGGAGGCCGGCGCCGGGCTCTCGCTGGACGAACTGGTGGCGCCACCCGACGGGCTGAAACACCGGCTCCTTCGCGATGCCGACCGGGAGGAACTGGTCGAGGCGATGGTCCGTTCGCTGCGGTTCATGCGCGCCGGGGGGACCGGCGCGTTCGTGGGGTTCCGCGAGGGCGGCGTCGAGGGGGTCGAGGCCATCCGCGACGCGCTGGCGGGCATCGACATCGAATCGGTCGTCCTCGGCCGGGAGACGGTCGACGCGATGGCGGCCGCCGACGGGTTCGGGGCCTCGGGGGCCCGTGACGGCCACTTCGACCGCGAGCGCAACGCGACCAGGGAAGCGGGGAAGCTGTTCGGCATCCACGCCGGCGAGCGCGACCCCGCCGACATCAACGCGGCCCTGGATCTGGACCCGGACTTCCTCGTCCACATGGTCCACGCCGAGGAGCTCCACCTCGACCGGGTGGAGGAGCGGGGGACGCCCATCGCGATCTGCCCGCGGTCGAACCTCGTCACTGGCGTCGGCGCGCCGCCCATCGGCGACCTCCTCGAGCGGACGTCCGTCGCCCTCGGGACGGACAACGTGATGCTGAACGCGCCGTCGATGTTCCGCGAGATGGAGTTCGCCGCGAAGCTCTCGGACGGCCGCGTCACCGCGCCGGACGTCCTCCGGATGGCCACCGTCGCCGGTGCCGACCTCGCGGGTCTGGACTGCGGGTGCATCGAGCCCGACCGCATCGCGCGACTGCTCGTCCTCGACGGTGACTCGGACAGCCTCGCCGGCTACCGCGACCCCGTCCGGGCCGTCGTCCGGCGGGCCGGCGTTGACGACGTGAAACGGGTCCTCCCGGCCTGAGGGGCGGAACGCCGAACCGGCTCACCGGTGGACCTGCCGGCACGGAGCCACCCGGCGTCGCCGCCCTCGACGCGAGCGCCGCAGTGCTGGTGGTGGTCGCCGGACCGCGGCCGCGAACGGCGCCGGTCGAGTGCGTCGTCACGAACGTCGTCGACGACGTGGTCGAGGCCATCGCGGACGCGGTCCACACCGGGCAGGTGGGCGACGGGACGGTGTTGTGCTGCCGGCCGAAACGGCGTTGGGGATACGGACCGGCAAGCGGGGACCGGACGCCGTCTGACCGTCTCAGGGCTCGACGACCAGCTTCCCGAGGAACGACTCGTCCAGCACCGCCTCCTGGGCCTCGCGGACCGACCTCAGGTCGTACGTCTCCGCGACGTGCGGCTCGAGGGCGCCACGCTCCATCAGACCGGCCAGTCGCCGGAGCACCCGCGCCACGTCGGGTGTGTTGAACACGGAGGTGTGGTGGACGGTGAGCGCCTTGCCGCGGTGGCCCGGCACGTTGGGGAACGTCGCCGCCGGGTCGGTGTTCCCGATGGCGGCGATGCGACCGCCGAAGGCCGCCACCTCGCAGTCCAGCCCCAGATACTCGTCCAGCCGGTGGTCGAGCACCACGTCCGGCGCGCCGGCCGCCGCGATGGTCGCGGTGAGGTCCTCGCCGGCGTAATCGATCACGTCGTCGGCACCCAACTCGCGGAGGGTATCGTGGTACTCCGGGCTCGCGGTGGTCGTGACCTGCGCGCCGGCCGCCCGGGCGATCTGGACCGCGACGTGGCCCACGCCACCGGAGCCGCCGTGAATCAGTGCGCGCTCCCCGGGCTCCATCCCACAGCGGGCCACCAGCGACTGCCAGGCCGTCACGCCGACCAGGGCGACGGCCGCGCCGGCCGCGAATCCCACGCGGTCCGGGAGCCCCGCCACCCGGTCGGTCGGGGCCACGACGTACTCCGCACACGTCCCGGGGTGGTCGTTGCCGAGCGCGGTCGCGAACACGCGGTCGCCCGGGTCGAACGCGGTCACGTCGTCCCCGACCGCCGTCACCACGCCCGCGACGTCGCTCCCCGGAATCCACGGCAGGGCTCCCGGCTCGTACGACCCCTCGAGGAAGTAGGTGTCCACGGGGTTGACCGACGCGGCGTGTACCTTCACCAGGACCTCACCGTCGCCCGGTTCCGGGCGGTCGATGTCCTCCACCAGCAGCTGTTCCGGCCCGCCGTGATCGTGGTACCGAACGGCTCTCATAGACGTCTTCTCGGGCGGGTCGCTCAAAGGAATATGGGGTGTTGGCGACGAGCACAGGCCCCCTGCGTAACCGACTCGGCCAGTGTGTCCCCGCTCCGCCTACGAGCGACGCAACCGACCCCGAGACGTTTGACGCCGGCGATGTGACCCTCCACCGGCGCCACGAGTTCGCCTGGGGGATCGACCCGACGAACACGAGCGGATGCGGGTCCACACCCGGGGGCTCGCCAGCCGGGCGCTGCTGACGGGGATACAGGACGGACGCTCCGATGGCTCCGGAACACGACCCACCTCCCCGGCATCCGGACGTACGCCCTCTGGATGCTCGACGGGCACCGACTTACGGCTTCCCGGTCGGTGGGGTTCAGGAGTGTACGAACGCGGCAGGAAACACGGAATCGATGGAACGGCGTTCGAACACACGGAGTACGCCTCGAATCGGGGTCGAGAGGGTCCAAACAGTTACTGATCCGTCTCGGTGTTCCGGAGGGACCGAGCACGACCCGCTTCGCTGTCGCGGCTGTCGAACTGGCAGCGTGCACTCTCTATCGACGTTCTTCGGTGCAACGAATCCCCCGAGTGCACAGCAGGAGACGAGCCGCTACTGCCCGACGGTATCACAGAATCGGCACGAATCGGCTGCCGACGCCGGCGAGCAGCTCATACGGGAGGCTGCAACGGCTCCCGACGAGATGGGTATCGATACGAACGGCACCGGGCGGTTCGATGCGACGTCACGGGAGGATACCGAGCGAGTTCGTCTCGGAACCAGAAACGGCTCGGTGAACCTGATGGGGCTGCTCACCACCGCCGGGTTCCGGTACAACACCGAGAGACAGCACGGCGGACCAATACGATAGCAGGTCCAACGAACTGGAGGGGGCGTGACTCCGGAAGGGAATCTATCCGATCTCGCGCTACTCATCGGCCGTGGTTTCGGTAAGGCCTCATCGACCGAAACCGCCGCGGTCGCGAGGTCTGCAGAGTGAGCGATGCGGAGACGTATCCCGGTACTCCTGACGCAGCGAACCGCCGGACTGCGGCCGAATGCCCACAGTACGGCTGAACACGGCCGGTGCGATCCAGCGGTACCCGAGCAACGGCTGTCGACGGTCAGATAACTATGGCAGTTCGCCGGAAGCCAACCGCCCGCAGCCCGTTTGACTCCACGTACTCCATCGGTTCGACCCACGCCGAAGCAGTCCAACACAACGACGCCGCCGCCTGGAACTACGATCCACCGACCCCGGTACTGCTTCCCGCTGTAGAGACCACACGTCGATTCCCGTTTAGCAGGCCGCTGGGACGGTCGTTTTCGGGCACGGAGGGCGTTGAAAACGCATCAGATCAATGGTCAAGTCTCACCTGAACACTGCACGGCGAAGCCCCCTTGCGTTTATATCGCATGGTAGCGTATTGCGACTTGATAACTAATGCACGGACGACGGCTCTCGACACTGGAGGAAGTGATCGTGCTGGCAGCCCCCGACAGTGACAGTATGGTCGACAGGGTCACCTCGTGGACGAACACGCACGACATCAGTGTCACTACACTCGATGTTGGAACGTCCGTTACTGACGAACACGTCGACCGCACGAAGACGACGATGGGGGTTACGGTCGGGGGCGACGGCACGTTTCTCGAAGGAGCCCGCGCGTTTGCGCCCCACCAGATTCCCCTGTTAGGGATCAACTCCGGTACGCTGGCGTTTCTCGCCCGCGTAAACCAGACGGACGTCGAGGATGCTCTGTCCGAGGTCTTCCGAGGGCGGGCATCGGTCAACGCCAGACAGCAGTACGAGGTTGTCTCCGACGATATCAATACGACAGGTATCAACGAGGTGTTCCTCCGCAAACATCCGCCAGAGGAGCGGTACGGTACAAAGGTAGGGTCGCTCCACGTGTTCGTCGATGACGAGTACGTCGGGCAGTACTTCGGGAGTGGTCTCATCATTAGCACGCCAACCGGCAGCACCGGGCGAGCGTACTCGAACCACGGGCCGGTGCACTACCCACAGGACAACCGGACCCTGCAAATCGTTCCACACGAGACGATCAGCGCCGCCGTCGACCCTATCGTCGTGAGCTGTGACTCTGATATTCGGGTCGTCCTTGACGACGACTTCGACATCGATATCGACGGGGGACGGCAGTTCCAGCGGCTCGAGGCGGGAACCGTTGTCAAGGTGACCGGGGCAGACCAACCGGCACAGGCTGTCAGGACATCGTACGACGACCCGTTCATCACTGCACTGGTCGACAAACTCGACTGGGGGCTCCGAACGGTCGATGAGGATGGACCCCGGTCCTCGCTGACCGATATAGGCGCCGACAAGCCGACCGATTTCCGGGTCAGAGCGGCACAGGTCGCAAAGGAGGCTGCCGAGTCGGCCGGTGAGCCGCTTCGCGAACTTCACGGCCAAGTCGAGAACATCGAGTACAAGACCGATAAGTCGGATATCGTCACGGAAGCCGATTATCAAGCCAACGACATCATCCGGACGGCGATCAACAGCGAGTTCCCTAACCATATGGTCCAGTCCGAGGAGAACGATGACGTCAAACCGGCCGACGGCTACGTATGGCTGATCGACCCACTCGACGGCACCGGCAACTTCGCTCACGGCAACCCGAACTACTCGGTCTCGATTGCCCTGCTCGAGGACGGCGTCCCGATTGTCGGCGTCGTATACGCGCCGGAGACGGACGAGATGTTCCACGCCGTGGCCGGGGGCGGCGCATACCTGAACGGTAATCAGATCGAGACGACAACCCGGGACAGGCTCGACGAGAGCATGCTCCTATCGGGATACGATCCCGACGGTGGGTTCCTCCAAGCGTTCTATCAGGAGACGCAGGGGGTTCGACGGCTCGGGAGCGCGGCCCTTCATCTCGCGTACGTCGCTGCCGGGAGCGCCGACGCAGTATGGGAGTACGACACTCTGCCGTGGGACGTCGCAGCCGGGCTCTGTCTTCTCCGCGAGGTCGGCGGCCGAGCAACCGACCAGCACGGTACGGAGTACGAGCTTCTGCTCGAGGCCGACGGGACGACGCGAACGCCACTGCTCGCGAGCAACGGCCTGCTCCACGATCAACTGATCGAGGAACTCGAGACGGCCGACATATAGTCGGGTGTCGGTCCGCTCAGACGGCATTTTCATACGATCAGGCGCGGGTCGTTCGATATGCGCCAGAGAGCTACACGAGGCTGGATGGCCAGTGACTGGTACAGCAGTCGTATGCTCCTCACGGAATCCGCGCATCCGACGCCTATCCAGACGCCACCTCCCGTTGATGACATTTCGGCTATATCAGTCTCGAATACCAAGTTCTCCTGTCCGACTCGCCCTCGGCACTGGGGGTACCCGCGGTCACCGGCGGCTACTCGCTGTGAATGCGGAGCACCTCACGGAGCCGGTCACTGTCCGGGCGCCACGGCCCGCTCCCGTGACAGGTTCCCAGCTCGTGCTCACCGTCCTGCCAGCAACGGATGCGCGCGGAGACGGGACCGTCAAAGCGTCCGGGTGTTCGCCTGAACTGTTCGGTCACGGTGAACAGCGGACTCGGGTTCCGGTCGGTGAAGCCGATGACTACCTCTCCCGTGCCCGCGTTCTCCACTGAGAGTGAAGGAGTGCCGTCTGCTCCGCGGCGAGTCGTGGTCCCCGGATCCCAGCTTCGACATCAGCATCGATATCAGTCGGTTCCCGAGTGATACCGACCGCTCAGGCTCTCCCCGAGTGGATACGGCCGGGACAACCAGTTCCCATGGTGAGGCTTGCTCCACCGACAGCACCGGGGCACCGGCGTCGCTTCGTATCGTCAGGTCTCAATGCGTCGCTAACTGTCTGGCCGTGCTCGGGTAGTCTGCCGGGGATACGCTCCGCATTCGATGAACTCGACTTGACGGCGAGTAGTCACGCTTTCCTCCGTCTAACGGATACAGAACGCGAATGCGACGGTGAACCGGACGGGCTCCTCACTGTCGGACTGGATTTTCCGAATCGAGTACACCGACACGTGTGTTCACTGGTCGTCTCGAACAGCTTGAGAACCAGATCTGGAGTCGTCACTCGAACCCGAAGACCGGGTGGCTGGATTACCGGTTACGATCCATCCATCCCCGACCGACAGCCGACCATCGAGGGGATTCCCCCCACCACGCCGGTACAAAATCGGGCTCTACCGAAGAGAGGGCGCGAGTCGTCGACTCCATTCCACGCAGGACGGTGGGAGAACGCACCCCTCCCGCAGCCCGAGCGGCATGGTACCACGAAACATATATGATGTCAGCAGCAGTTACGTATCTCCACGATGTCTGCGGACATCACAGCGGTTGGGGGGACGAACGGAGAATCGGAAGAACTCTCGACTGGCCATCAGGTAGAGCTTCCGTTATCCACACACGCCACGATGACTGGTGCGGTCCTATCGGCATCGCCCGAGGCGGTCCACGAGCTTCTGCCCGGGGGACTACGTCCCATCCGGGCGACTCGAGATCGAGCTGCAGTAACGCTGTTGTGCGTCGACTATGATCGGATCGGGTACGATTCGGGCATCACGCCGTACAACGAGTTCGGCGTCCTGATACCGGCGGTTGACGGCGACACACGGACCCTACCGTACGCGTCGGTGTTTACCCGAGGTGTCTCGGGCTACGTCTGGCACCTGCCCGTGACCTCCGAACCTGCCAAAGCACTCGGGGTCGACATCTGGGGGTACCCGAAGGAGGTCGCTGACATCACTCACGATGACGATGGCTCGACTCGACGCACGTCCGTCCACATCGACGGGCAGCATCTCATCGACGTGACGGTAGAGCGTCCGCCGATGTTCAGCCAGAGCGACACGAGCGTGGGCTATACGACGAAAGATGGGAGTGTTCTCCGCGAGGACTTGGAACTCCACGGCGAGATCGGCCTCTGGCCGTACAGTAGCAACATCTCCTATTCACTGGGCGAGCATCCGCGTGCAGAGCGTCTGAAGGAGTTGGACCTGAGCGACCGTGCCCTGATGCGATTCGCAGCCGACACCGAGTTCATCATCCACGAAGGGCAGCGAGTCGGTCCAGTGTGAGGACACGGGGGTCCAGTAACTCAGTCATCCCCACGATGTCCGGACATCCACGCCCTCGGTCCGCCTGGCCGACCTACCCTCTGTATTCAGCAGCCGCAATCTGACGGCAATCGGTACCGTTTCGACTCGTCTGCTGAACAGGGAGCGCGAATACGGCACTGGCCGAAACGTAATGATTGTTGGTATCATATCTGATGGTATGCGCGAGGTGCTCGTGATTGGCGGTGGAGTAGCCGGACTCCAGGCAGCCGTGTTCACGGCAAAGGCGGGGTTAGACACGCTTGTCCTGAGTGGCGATGAGCCGTTGGTCTGTAGCACCGACAAGATCCAGAATCTGGTTACCAGGGAGCGGATCGCCGGTGACGAGATCATCGATACCGGTAGAGAGCGGGTCCAGTCGTTGGGCGGCGATATCAGGGACACGACGGTAACTGATCTCACCCGAGAGGACACACCGGGACCATTCACTGCCACGACCGCCAACGCTGAGACACATATCGCGGAGAGTGTCATCGTTGCGACGGCCGACGAATTCGATTTTCTGGAGCCGCTGCGTGACGAACTCGAATTTGTGAGTGGTCGGGACGGGGAATTCACGATGGAGCGGCACATCGAGACAGACGAAGCGAATCAGGCAACTGACAACGTGTTCGTTGCTGGACTGGCCAACACGTGGGAGTATCAGACCTCGGTAGCCATCGGCGATGGCGCAAAGGCAGCTGTCAACCTCATCAGTGACCGGCGCGATGAGGCGTACATCGACCACGACTGGTGACTGACACACCATCCCACTGATAGCTCGGATCACTCGACCCGGTGGGTCGCAGTCTGGTTGCAACACCGACAGAGTCCCGACTGTCGGCCGATCGTCTGACTGGTTGATTGCCAAGTTACGAGTTGTCGTCGTGCGTAGCCCGAATAGCGAGCGACCGGTCTCAACCCGACTTCTCACCGGAGCCGCCCCTCGTATGTAGCCGACTGCTGAACGCATCGCCCGGGTGTTGCGATCGGTGAACCGTTTGTCCGTGAGGAGTGTCAGAACGCGCAGGCGTGAACACGGGGCGCGAATACGGCACGGAACTCGCGTGCTACCTCCAGTGGAAGCCGTACCGTTTCCTCTCCGTCCGAGTACGTTTGTCACACTCCTCCGTTGAAGACACTCTCTGTATCAATCACGGCCGAACTGACAGCGACCAGCAACGTCTGTCGCTGTTCGCTGCATACAGGGCGTGAGTCCTGCATAGAAGCTTCGCAGAGACCTGTCGTTCCGGTAGGTTAGTGCAGCAAAAATAGTGATCACACACACTTGCATCGGCTATCGGCGTGTGCGGAATCACCTCAGACCGCCACTCCGCTAACCTGCCTCCCCGGAGGCGTACAGTCATCCCAACCTCTGTAGCTTCTGACCGGCGGGAGAAGTCGAACTCCCACTCAACTCGCCCGTCTTCAGCGATGGTTGTCCCTGTTGATACGGAGAGCGAACCGTCTCTGGTCTCACGATCAACCGATTCACCGGGCGTGATACTGGTCGTTGGCCCCAACACAGACGGTTCATCCACGCGCAGTCCAACCAGTTCGGATCGGTCAAGATCGAGACGTGCGCTTTCACTGCCTGGAGGAACAGGAGTTGCCGTCGGCGCCGGGGCCCCGGTCGGTGTTCCAGTTGCTGTCGGCGTCGGGGGCTCAGGTGCCGTCGGGATTACTGTTGGTGAACCCTCCCGTCGGTATCATTAGATCCGTTGCTGGCGCACCCAGAGAACACAGCTATCACCGAAACAACCAAATTATACGATCATTTAACTCACTATACGAAAAGTGAGTTCTGAGTACGAACCTGATCTCCAATATGATCCTGCACACCGATCGACTCGATACGTACGTTCAGTCGTCGGTCAGTTCGATACTGAGACGGAGGAATACACCGGTTGGACTGCTGGCTACAAGCTCTACATCCAGCACGTCGATACTGCCAGAGACCGCTGATTTCAGTAGAGCCGGTCACACTGGTATAGCCAGTCACGCCAGTTTAGCGGGTGAACTCTCCTCGGGGTCCCGGGTGGTCGCTACCTGTGGTCGTCTTCCCGGGTTGTCTCCCGGTAGTCTCTCAGTTCCTACTCGCACCCTCGTTACCGGCAATCGTTGTGGACAACGCTGGGTTGTGGATGCAACTGTGGGTCGGGGTTTCTCGTCTGCAACGGTAAGGGTTGACCCGGGAGCGGCGTCGGGATTGGTCAGCGGACGATGCTGTCGCTCCCTGGTTCGTGTGATGAAGGAGCCGGTCGCGGGGACCGGCGAGCTGTACCCCCGTTTCGTTACTGCTGACGCGGGGCCCGCGCCTCACGGACATCGGCGCCGTCCCGGAGCTTGTCCTCGCAGTGGGGACAGACGCGAACGGTATCCATGCCCTCGGGGGCGAACACCCGTACGTACGCCTCGCTGACGTACGAATCGCAGTTGTTGCAGTGGGGCACAACTACCATCTACTTATTCTCGGATTTATAACTTTGGTTCGCCGCGTCGCCCCGTCATCAAAACGTATATAACTGCAATTATGCGCCTCGGGCCGCTCCAAACCCACAGGACCGTCGCTTGCGACAGCGCCTCAGCCCCGGAGGAAGTCGAAGGAGACCTCCTCGAGCGAACGCCCGGGGTCGACGGGTTCGCCGTCCTCGTATCTGACGAACGAGAGGTAGAACGGACGGCCACAGCCCTCGCTACGGGTTTCGCTTGCGCCGCAGACGATCTCGACCCCGTCAGCGTCGACGGTCGCCTCGTCGACCAGCGATTCACCGGACGCCGAGACCGCCTCGTAGACGGGGACGTACGTCCAGCCCT
Source organism: Haloglomus irregulare (assembly GCF_007421925.1). Lineage (GTDB taxonomy): Archaea > Halobacteriota > Halobacteria > Halobacteriales > Haloarculaceae > Haloglomus > Haloglomus irregulare. The sequence goes on along the minus strand of NZ_QMDX01000011.1, from coordinate 25,323 downwards.
CGAGTGGGTCCGGCGTGACCGACTTGTCCGCCATGTAGGCGTCCCGTTCCAGTTCGACCACCGCGTCACAGCGTGGGCAGGTGTAGGTGACCGTAACCATGCGTCCGATACGCGGGCCAGTGGCTAAACCGCCACGGCGGCGGCAGCGTGGCGGGACGTGGACCGACGTCGACCGGCGCGGCCGGGAACGGGGCATCGGACCGCCCTTGCCGATACGCCTTTGAGCGACGCGGGAGTCCCATCGGACATGATCGACGAGACCGTCGCCGAGATACGGGACATGCAGACCCACAGTTCCTCGATCGTGGCTATCAAAGCCGCCGAGGCGCTGCGGGCGCTGCTCGACCGTGAGTACCCCTCGATCGAGGAGTACCGCCGGGATATAGAACGCAACAGCCGGGCGCTCAAGCGGGCACAGCCCTCCCACGCGACGCTGCATACGACGCAGGCGGAGATCCGCGCGGCCGTCGAGGACGCCGACCCGGCGGACGTGGCGGCCGCCAAGGCGGTGACGGCGGACGCCATCGACAGGGTGGTGGCGAATGTCGAGACGGGTAAACGCGAGGCCGCTATCAACGCCGCCGATACCCTCCACGATGGCGACACGCTCCTCACCCACGACTACTCCTCGACGGTGCTGGAGGCGGTCGAGCTGGCGGCCAGTGAGGGGCGCCATCTGGAGGTGTACGTGACCGAGGCCCGACCGCGCTACCTCGGGCGCCGGACGGCACGGACGCTCGCGCGTATCGACCGCGTGGAGGCTCACCTGCTGGTCGACTCGGCCAGCGGGGAGGTGCTCCCCGAATGCGACCGCGTCGCCGCCGGCATGTCCTGCATCGTCGACGACACATACTACAACCGGGTCGGCACGTTCCCCATCGCGGCGGCCGCGGCCGAGCTCGCGGTGCCGTTCACCGTGGTCGGCTCCTCGGCGAAGGTCATCGACGAGGGCGGGTTCCAGTTCGAGAACGAGTACCGGCCGGCGAGCGAGGTGATGCTCGAGCCGGCAGAGGGGTTCGACATCGAGAACCCGGCGTACGACGCGACGCCGACGCATCTCGTCGACTCGGTTGTCACCGACGAAGGAACGCTCTCGCCCTGACCGAGCGGAAACGGGAGGACTACGCGTACTTCGAGACGACGTTCAGGACCTCGTCGAGTTCCTCGCCGTCGAGCGCGTAGCGCTCCTGGGCGAAGACGGACCGGACCTCGTCGCGGTCCTGCGGGAGGGTGTCGGCGATCTTCGTGGCGGTCTTGGCGTCGAGCTTCTCCAGTTCCAGTAGGTCCTCGACCAGCGCCTGTCCGTCCTCGCCATCCATCTCGGCGAAGCGGTTGACGTGGTCGATGGCTCGCGCGAGCTCGTACCGCATCTCGCGGTCCTCGTCGAGCGCCCGCTCCTGCTCGACGCCCGCGAGGATCTCCTTGGCCTCGGCGGTGGTGATGTACTCGGCGTCGAGGGTCTCCTTGAAGATCGTCATTCCGTCTGGAGGCTGAGATGTGCGGGTTTGGCGATGACGGTTTTCTCCTTGCTGCCGTCGACGATGGTCACCTTGTAGGCTCGACCCTGCTCGCCCTCGACGGTCCCGGTGTGACCGTTGAACCGGGGGTGGAAGCGCCCGTCGGGGACGCTGGGATCGATATCGAGGTGGACCTTCTCACCCGCCTCGAACGACTCGACGGACTGTTGCGGCGGCGAGGTCCCGCGGTCGCGTGGCTTGTTCCGGAGTTTGTTACGTGTCCCGTGGAGTGGTCCGTTCGAGCTCGGCATAATCGTGCAGAATCGTTGACCCGAGGAGTACTTGAATGGTGTGTTATGTAGCGGTCGACGCGGTGCCCCCGGTCAGCGGACCTCGTCCGGCCGGAGGGCCGTGTCGGACTGCAGCCACGCGTGCTCCTCGTCCATCCGGTAGACGACGACCTCGTTGCCCTCCTCGCGGAGTTCCAGTGCGTCCATCTCCGCCTCCCATCGCTCCTCGTGACCCGGTTGCGGGCACCGGTCGCCCTCCAAGAGCTCGCGCGCCTGGTCCTCGGGGAGCCCGGATATCGCCGCACGGAACGCCCATGGCGCGAGCGGGTCGGTCCCACCCTCGGCCGACTCCGTGCCGTCCTCGCGAGCGCCGGCGCTCACGCCGACCACCCCGTCGTTGCCCGGGTCGAGCGGTGACTGCTGTCCCTCATGCTCTGTTACCCCGTAACGCACCAGTACATATAATCAGCATGGGCGTTATCGTGGCGCGAAACAACTGAGAGAGCGTCCTCTCGGCGGTCTCCGGACCCCCGGGGACGGACAGCGGCACAGCGGTCCGACGAGAGCGGGGTCGCTATATGCGGCCGACTTCCTCTACCTGCACCGACTCGACGTCCTCGACGCCGGCGAAGGCCTCCTCGACGGCCTCCGTGCCGCCGGCGTCGTCGGGGACGGTGACCGTCGGGAACAGCGCCACGAGTCCGAACGCGACGTCGTCGCGCTGGGTCCCCTTGATGTGGGCCCCCTCCGGCAGCGAGGCCTCCAGGCGCTCCTGCAGGGCATCGAGGTCCACGTCCGGGCTCTTCGGCATGACTTTGAGTTTGGCGGCGACCTTCCCCATCGTTATGGCCCCATGAAGCCGCAGCTGGAACACTCGTAGAGGTTGCTCTGCTTCCGACAGGTCGCACACCGGAAGATCAACTGCCCGCAGTCGGGGCAGTTGAAGCGGGCGGCGTTCGTCCCGGCGATGTTGATGCCACAGGAGACGCACTGGCGCGTCTCGCTGCTATCGGACTGACTCATACCTCCGTTTGGTCGTGGACCGTGTTTAAGCCTTGTCAAGCGGGCCGCCTCCCGCGAGCTGCTGGCACGGCGTCGGGTCCGTCCCGCCTGGTTTCAAGAACCGTCAGCCCCCGCTTCGGGTATGTCCGTTCACAACGCCGTCATCTACGCGGCGCACCTCCTAGTGGGGGCGCTCTGGACCGGGAGCGTGCTGTTCGCCGTGGCCGCGGTGCTGCCGACCGCCCGCGACGGCGATGTCCGCCCGGAGCCGCTCGCGGCCGTCTTCGGCCGGCTGATGACCCTCTCCCGTGTCAGTGCGGTCGTGATGCTCCTGACCGGCGGCCACATGGCCGCCCAGCTCTACACGTTCGAGACCCTGGCCGGCAGCACGCGCGGCCATCTCGTCCTCGCGATGACGCTGCTGTGGCTCGTGATGGCCGGACTGGTCGAGGTCGGTAACGCCCGGATGAGCGACGGCCTGGAGCTAAAGAAGGTCCGCTCGCCCGCCCGCGAGGCCGGCCGGTTCTACCGTGGTGCCGGCGTCGTCGCCATCCTGCTGCTCGTGGACGCGGGGCTCCTGGCGGCCAACAGCGCCGGCCTCCTGCCGCTCTGAGGGTGGCCCGCGCCACTGTATTGGCGCCCGGCTCGCCATGCTGTGGACGCGGCTCTCGCTGGCGACGCCGTCGCTCAGCATCACCCTCCAGCCGAGCGACCCAACCGGGGTCACCGCTCGGCGGCAGTGACCCCGGACGCCGCGGACTCGGCCGACGCTCCGGCACGTGCCCGGAAGACCACCCAGCCGCCGAACGCACTCAGCGTGCCGAGTTCGGCCAGCAGGAGTGCGCTCGTCGCCCCAGAGAGGACGAACGTCGTCGCCACGAGCGCGCGGAGAGCCCAGAGCGCCGCCACGATGCCGACGGTGCCGACGAGCACGGTCCCGGCCCGTGACCCGGCACTGTCGACGTGGTCGCCTGGGCCGTGCCTGCGGCGGACCCCGTCCAGCAGGAGCGCCGAGACGCCGGCGAGATACGCCGTCGACAGCGCGGGAACGTGCGCGATGCCCGGCTCGGGAACGGCGCCCGCGACGCCCAGTCCCAGGAAGGCCGCACCCGAGACCGCCGCGACCGCACGGTCGAGCGGGTCGTTCGCGGCGCGCCAGCAGCCCCGGGCGAACCCCAACCCGAGCGCGCCGGCCAGGCACAGTCCGAGGCCGAAGACGAGCGCTCCCGGCGCGCCCGGCCGGCCGAGGTCCGAGAGCCGCGCGCGGACCGGGAGCGCGCTGACGGTCGAGTCCAGCGCGACTGCGACCAGCACGCCAGCCGCGAGCGCGAGGCTGCTCCCGACGCCGGCAAGCCGTGTGCGCCTGTTCACGCCTGATGCCCGTGCCCCCGAGGCTTGGGCCTGACGCTCGGGGGCGGGTCGACGGCCGGTCGGTCAGTCGTCGCCCCCGGCCAGCAGCTCTGACCGGCGCGTTCGGCGGCGTTCAGCCTGGTGGCCGCCGAGGGAGGCCTGGAGGCGGTCGGCGATGGTCTCCCGGAGTTCGGTCGCGCGGTCGGCCTCGATGTCCAGCGCCTTCGGGTCGCCGCCGGTCAGCCCGCGCGAACCCGCGGTGTCGACGACGACGGTCGCGAGGTCGCGCCGGCGCTGGAACAGCGTCTGCCCCTCGATGACGGTCTGGACCCGGTAGTACGGGACGACCGTCGTCTCTCGGGACCAGAAGCCAGACCGGAGGACGACGTGGTTCTCCAGGACGGCGAAGCCGAGGTTGCGCCACTTCAGGTGGGCCGCAACCGGCGCCAGCGCCACCAGCGCCGCGACCCCGTACCAGGCGAACGAGAGTCCGGTGAACCGGTCGATGCCGTAGGCGATGGCCGTGAGCAGCAGCCCGACGATGGCGTAGCGGATGAGATACCGGGTCCGTGCGCGCGATGGGGGGCGCTCGAACTCGACCTCGCCGAACGGCTCCACCTCCCGTGCCAGTTCGACCGCCCGGTCGCGGCGGGTCAGTGGAACCGCCGACTCGGCGCCGCTGTCGCCGGGCGCGTAGCCCGCGGTCTCGACGGTGAGCGCAGCGTAGCCCAGCCGCCGGGCCAGGACGTTCTCCGAGAGGACGACCGACTGCACCTTCGACAGCGGGACCGTCCCGGTGTAGCGGTTGAGCAGCCCCCGCTCGTACCGGAGTTCGTCGCTCGCACGCGACAGCCGGAAGCCGTAGTAGTTGGTGACCGAGAACGCCGCGCTCGCGAGCACCGAGACGGTCACCACGATGCCGGCCAGCAGCGGGGCGGCGATGGCCAGCGAGAACAGCGGGTCGACGGCTTCCCGGGCCAGTGACGGGGCCGCGATGGGGACGATGGCCGAGAACAGCGAGAGCAGCCGGAGGTCGACGGAGACGAGCCCCAACAACAGCAGCTCCCGCGTCGACATGGCGAACAGCGGCTCCTCGACCGGCTCGTCGGCGGCCGTCGCGCCGGCCTCGGCGGCCCCGGCCGACCCGTCCTCCCGGCCGCGGTCGCGCTTCAGCCGGCCGATCTCGGCGCGGAGCCGTTCGGCCTCGGCCTCGCTCACGTAGCGGAAGTCGGCCTCCACGTCGCTCCCGCCGGCGGTCTCGACCGTGACCGCGGCGATACCGAGCGCGCGCTGGACGGCGTTCCGGCTCGTGTCGACGTTCTGCACCCGTCGGAGCGGTATCTCGCGGCTCCGGCGGGAGAACACGCCGGAGTCGATATCCAGCGTGTCCTCGGTCAGCCGGTACTCGAACCGGCGCCAGCGGGCGAACTGGTAGGCGCCAGCCAGCGCCAGGGCCCCGGCGACGACCGCGACCGCGACGAGCGGACCGGCGCCGGGGACCCGCGCGGAGCCGAAGCTGACGATGACCAGCAGCCAGCCCAGCCGGGCCGCCGTGATGACCGCGCCGTACGGGATGGAGAGCGCGGAGAGTCGCATCTCAGACGGCGTCCTCCCCCTCCGCGGCGATGGCGAGTCGTTTCAGCCGCTCCTGCAGGTCGTCGGCGCGCTCGGGCGTCAGCCCCGGGATGGTGACGTCCGCACCCCGGGAGCCGGCGGTGTAGACGACGACCGTCGCCAGCCCGAACGCGCGCTCGACCGGGCCGCGCGAGGCGTCGACGTGCTGGATGCGGACGTACGGCACCACCGTCCGGACCTGCGTCAGGACGCCGCGGTCGAGGAACAGGGAGTCGGTCCGGACCCGGTACGACCAGGACTCGTAGCGCAGATGTGCTCGCCCGGCACCGAGGACGAACAGCAGCGCGAAGACGGCCGGTCCGGCCCAGAGCGGCAGGTCGAAGACAGCCGCGACGGCACCCACGACGGTCCCGAGAACGAGGGCGCTCACCGCGGCGCGGAGGATCCACACCAGCCTGACGGCCGGCTCCAGGCTCCGCTCGGGGCCCGTGAGCTCCGCGACATCGATGTCGGAGGGCTGCAGCGGCTCCGTGCGGGTCCTGTCGTCCCCTGTGGCCGGGGACTCCGACGCCGGGGACGTGTCGTCGGGCGCGGTCGCCGCCTCCGATATGGTGGCGGTCGCTCGCCCGGTCCGGTCGGTCGCTGTGTCGTCGGCCGGAGGGCCACGGGTGGTCCCGTCGGGTACGGGGGCCTCACCCGCCTCGGTGTCGTCGGCCCGCGAGCCGTCGCCGTCACTCATCGGGCCCACCTAGTGGCGCGCGGGTAAAGTAGCCCCCGACCCCGCGCCGTGGAAGGGGGTCCAGTCATACCCGGCGGGGTGCCCCAGCGGTCACCGCTATCCGTGGGGAGTAGTGCAGGAGGGGCTCGCCCGCGGGATGGTCGAACCCGTTGGCGGCGAACAGTTCGTTGGTGACGAAGTCGGCGGTCGCGGGCGCCAGTTCCCACGGCTCGTGGTCGATGTCGCCGTACCAGATACCGCCGCGGTCGTCGGCGGTGTAGAAGCGGTAGTTCTCGACGAGGAACGCCTCCAGCGAGCCCGCCTCGGGGACGAACGCGTCGCCCTCGGGCCCGTACGCGGCCGCGAACGACGCGCTCCCGTCGGGCCGCTGCGAGCGGAAGGCCACCCGCTCCCCGGCCGCGTCGACGGTCATCGCCGCGCGATAGTAGGGTAGCTGGAACACCGACCGCGCGACGGCGACCCCGAGACGGTCGTCCGCGTCCAGGTTGAAGAAGTAGACCCCGCGGGGCCCCGCGCCCGAACCGTCCGCCGTCTCCCGGACGTAGGTGCGGAGGTTCAGCTCCCCGAAGGAGATGTCGAGCGGGGCGAGCCGTGGACCGATGGAGCTCATCACGAACGGGACCACCCCGAGGTAGGCGTCGCCCTCGTAGGTGGCCACGGTCAGCCCCCCCGGGAGGTGCTCCTCGACGACCGCCGGGTCGACCCGCCAATGTGCGAACAGCAGGTCCTCCCAGGTCATCGACAACAGGTCGATGTCGGCGATTCCGGCGCACATACACTGACGTTGGGCCCGGCGACGTATGCGGCTGACGGCGAACACCCAGCTTCGCCGGAAGGCAAAACCGCTGTTTGATCTTCCGACGGCTATACTGGCACGCGTTCACACGGACCGCGTATGCCTGATGCGAGGCCCCGACGGACGGCAGTGGCGCTGGCGCTGGTCGCACTGCTCCTGTTGGCCGGCTGCTCCGGGTTCGGCGGCTCGGAGGCGGGCGGGGCGGGCGATGCGGGCGACGCCGACCGACGGGACCCCGCCCCGGCCGACGCCGGGTCGGGTGACGGGGGCGGCGGCGACGAGGGCGACGATGGCGGGGACAGTGGAAGCGCCGCGCAGTCGTTCCGTGACACGAACCGCTCGCAGGCCATCGTCCGCACCGGACGCGTGCGGCTCCGGGTGGACGACTTCGACACGGCCCGGGACCGGGCGGTGAGCATCGCGCGGAACCACGACGGCTACGTCGCGGGCTCGGACACGAACGTCGACCGTGTCGGCAACCGGACCCGCACCACGGGCCGGCTCGTCCTCCGGGTCCGGAGCGACCAGTTCGGTGACGCCTTCGAGTCGCTGAAGACCGTCGGCGAGGTCCGGGCCGCGAGTTCGGACAGCGAGGACGTGCGCGACCAGCTGGTCGATCTGGACGCACGCCTCCGGAACCTCCGCGACCAGCGCGACCGGCTCCGGCGGCTGTACGGTAGCGCCAACGACACGGAGGCGGTGCTCCGGGTCGGTGAGCGGCTCTCGGACGTCCAGGAGCGCATCGAGCGGCTCGAGGCCGAGCGCCGGGCCCTCCGGGACGACGTTGCCTACGCCACTATCACCGTCGAACTCGGGGAGCCGGGGATCACGCCCACGCCGTCGCCGACGCTCACGCCCGGGCCCGCGTACCACGAGACCGGACTCGGTGCCGCACTACTGGACTCTATCGGCGGGGTGGTCGTCGCCCTCCGGGCACTGAGCGTCACGCTCGCCTACGTGCTGCCGTACGCGCTGGTGTTCGGGGCGCCGCTGGCCGGCGCCGGCTACCTCGCGAGACGGCGCGAGTTGTTCTGAACCGGCGAACGCGGCCCGCTCCCGTTCCGTGTGGCGAACGATCCGGGAGCGGACGGGATCCACCCGGGGTTTGTGACTCGACGTGAATACTCGTCCGGTAGGGAGAACCACGCCCTCGACTCGGGTCGAGAGCGCCTGCGAGGGCGGGCCCGCCGGGTCAGTCCGCGCCCGTCCTCCCGGCGTCACGCCCCAATACCGGCTCGTAGCCGTCGCGGACCTCCGAGCGTGGGGCGTCGGTCTCCCCCTGACGGACCATCGCGAACATCGGTGGGGCCGAATCCGCCGGGGGATCCGACCGTGTGGGCGGTGCTGGCGACCCCACACGGCGGTGCCGTCGGAGTGACACCGTTATCAGGGCCTGAAGCCGATGTGAGTCGTTTAAAGATCTGGGCATGTTATGAGACGATGTGACCAGCGCGGGACCCATGGACAGCGGGGCTGGTAACGACGAGCCGGCCACCACGTCGTCCTTCGTCGAGCAGGCCCCCGCAAACCTGCTGCTGCTCGGTCCCGCCGTCGAGAACGAGGGGAACGCAGTGTCGCGACTGCTGGAGACGACCTCCGGAACGCCGGCCCTGCTTGCGGTCTCGCTGCTGCGACCGCCGGCGGAGGTGCTGTCGGCGTGGGAGACGGCGTGGTTGACCCCACCGTCGGAGATCGCGGCCGTCGGCTGCAAGAACACGGCCGGCAGCCACGTCGACAAGACGCCCGAGACGAACTTCCGGTCGACGTCGGTCGCCGACCCGGGAGACCTGACGGGGTTGGGTATCCGTGTCAGCGAGTGCCTGAAGGCCTGGGAACACCGCCCGACGGTGGTCACCTTCGACTCGGTGACGACGATGCTCCAGTACGCGGACACCAGGCGCGTGTTCCAGTTCCTCCACGTGCTGACCAGGCAGCTCGACTCCGCCGGCGCGATGAGCGTCTTCCACATGGACCCCGAGGCCCACGACGGGCAGACGGTCTCGACCATCCGGAGCCTGTTCCAGGGCGTCTACGAGCGGTCGGAGGACGGCTGGGAGCGGGCCTAACCCCAGGCGTGCCAGGTGACCGGCGTGTCGGGGAGCCCGACGACGCGGACCAGCCCCCCTTTCTCGTCCTCGCGGACCTCGATTGTGCCGGCGAACGCCTCCTGCAGCATCGAGACCGTCCCGGCGTCGGCCTCGTCGGTCGCCAGCGTCGCAATGCCGAGATAGCTGGCGTCGCCGATGCGGTCCCGGACGAAGTGACAGAACTTGAACACGTCGGTCCGGTCGAGATGGCTCAGCATCCCGCTCAGCGAGAGCAGGCCGACACGGACGCGGTCGGCCCGCACTCCGGCGATGGCCTCGTTCAGCTCCCGGCCCAGCGCCGCCAGGTCGACCGGGTTCGTGGCGTCGGCCGACCGGCCGGTGACGTCGATGACGGCGAGCCGGTCGTCGGGGGTCCCACCCGTCAGGCCGGTGTACTCCGCTCGTAACTCCTCCGCCGGCCGGTCCGTGCTGACGGGGACGATACCCTCGTCGTCCTCGTGCCCCGCAAGCAGGAGGCGGAGGGCGGCGCGCTCGGCCACCGCGGCGGGTCCGGTCACCAGGAGCGTCCGGCCCGGCCGCTGATGCCGCGCCTCGCCGACGGGAAACGACGCACCCAGGTCGTACGGGGCACCGGCCCCGTCGCTGATCCTGCTCATGACCCGTATGGCTCACCCACGCCGCCGGACATCACGGCTCCTCGGTCCCCGTGTGCTCTGCTTCCTCGTCGATGTCCCGGAGCGCCGCGACGAACCCGGCGTCGTCGCCGGCGCCCGAATCCGTGTCCTCGAGCCGCGCCTCGAGCTCCGCGAGCCGGGCCTCCAGCTCGGCGAAGGCGTCGCTCTCGGCCAGCTCCTCGTTGCGCTTGCGGGCCTTCAGCGTCTCCCTCTTCGCGAGCAGCGAGGTGTACTCGTCGAGCGCGTCGGAGTAGGCCCCCTGCGAGCGGAGGCTCTGGATGGTGTCACGGAGCCGTTCCTCGTCGACCGGCTTGGTGAGGTAGGCGTCGAACCCCATCTCGATGATGTCGAAGTCCGGTTCGACGGCGGTCACCATGGCGAACTTCGCCTCCAGCCCGCGCTCTTTCAGCTCCGTCAGCGTCTCCTTGCCCGACAGCCCCGGCATCATCCGGTCGAGCAGTACCACGTCGACGCTCTCGTCGGCCATCCCGAGGGCCTCCTCACCCTCCGCGGCCGTGCGGACCTCGTAGTCCGCCGCCAGCCACAGCTCGTACGTCCGGCGGAGCTCCGCCTCGTCCTCCACGACCAGGATGGTGGCCCCGTCGGATGCGCCCTCGTGTTGGCTCATGACCGGGTCATGAGGGTCCACTCGAATAAACTCTCATGCCGCCACCGTCAGGCCGGAACCTCGACGGCGTCGGCGACGCTCTGCCCCGACTCCGCCGCCGGGTCCGCCGCCGCGAACCGGAGCACGAACACCGACCCGCGCGGCTCGTCGTCCTCGACGCGCACGGTGCCGCCGTACTTCCCCATCATCGTGTCGACGAAGAACAGCCCGAAGCCCGAGCCGGTGCTGTCCTCGTGGAGGCCGGTCCCGTCCCGGCGGAAGACGGCGTCTTTCAGTTCGTCGTCGATACCGGGGCCGTCGTCGGCGATACGCAGTTCGACCACCTCGTCGCCCCCGGGTCCCTCGACGGTCGCGGACACCTCGACGTGGGGCTCGGCATCGTCGTTGTGCTCGACGGCGTTCGAGACGACGTTCCCGACCACGTCGCCGAGCAGGTCGTCCGCGCGGACGTGGAGCGGGCCCTCGGGCAGGTCCAGGTCGACGACCACCCTGTCGTAGGTCTCCCGGGCCGCCTCCACCTCGCGTTCGAGCGTCGCTCGCAGGTCCGTCGCCTCCAGCCGCGGTCTGTTCGTCCGCAGCGCCTGCAGGATGGCCCGGGTCCGCTCGACCTGGTCGACCACGCCGGAGGTCTGGGTGAGGACGGTGGCCGCGAACTCCCGGACCCGGTCGTCCTCGGCCTGCTCCTCGATGAACTCCGCCCGGGACTGGACGATCATCATGCTGTTGAGGACGTCGTGCCGGATGATGCTGTTCAGTAGCTCGAAGTTGTCGCGGGCGCGCTCGGCCTGGCGCGCGTCCCGCTCGCTCCTGACGCTGAGCGACCCCAGCGCCGCCCCGCCCGCCGCCCCGAGACCACTCATGACGCCGAGGACGTACTGTGGCTCACCGACCGCGCGGGCCTCGGCCAACCGCACGATGATGGTCGTGTACAGCCCGCCGCCGACGAGCAGCAGCCCGGCGACCCCGAACAGGACGACGCGCCACCGCTCGCTGCCGTTGAACGACGAGTCGAGCAGGCGGTACGACGCGTAGACCACCACCAGCGCTGGGAGGGTGATCTGTCCGAACGCGACCAGCGGCCCCCACCTGAGGACGAGCGCGCTCAGCTCCCGCCAGAGGTTCCACACCCCCAGCCCCAGGAGTCCGATCCCGATCGCCCCGAGGACGAGCGGTGGGCCGTACGGCCCGCGCGGGCGTCGCATATCGGCTCCTCGTTCACCTCGGGGAAACCGTTTGCGGGTCCCCCGGTCGCCGGGGGGGCCTGGCGCCCGAAGGGACAAATACGCCGACGGTCAAGCCCGGACGGCATGTACCACGAACTCTCCCGGGCGGTGTTGCGTCTGGCGGTGGCGGCGGCGCTCGGGATGTTCGTCGGCTTCGAGCGCGAGCGGTCGGAGAAGGCCGCCGGGGTGCGGACCTTCGCCCTGCTCAGCCTCGCGGCCGCCGTCTTCGTTGTGTTGGAGCGGCCGCTGCTACTGGCGCTGGGAGGGCTGCTGGTCGTGGTACTGGGGGGCCTCCTCGGTGCGCGCGCCGTCTTCGGCGAGCGCGACGGGCTCGCACTTACGACCTCCAGTTCGATGCTCGTGGCCTACGGGGTCGGGGCCCTGGCGGGCTCGGGTGAACTGGTGATTGCGGTCGCCGTGGGCGTCGTCACCGCCCTGCTGCTGGTCTCCAAGCGCGAACTCCACGGGCTGGCCGAGACGCTCTCCCGCGAGGAGGTCCGTGCGGCGGCCCAGTTCGCCATCATCGGGTTCGTGGTCTACCCGCTGTTGCCCGCCGGCGAGCGGTCGGTCACGCTCCTCGAGGCGACCGTGACGGTCGAGCCACGCGTCGTCTGGGCGATGGTCGTCACGGTGGCCGGCATCGGCATCGTCAACTACGCGGCAGTCCGGCTGTACGGCGGCCGAGGCGTCGCCGTCACGGGCTTCCTCGGCGGACTGGCCTCCTCGACGGCGGTCGTCGGCTCCGCGGTCGACCACGTCCGGTCGGACGCCGCCGCGACCCCGTACGCGGTGGCGGCCGTCCTCCTCGGGAACGCGGCGATGGCGCTGCGCAACCTCGGCATCGCGCTCGTGTTCACGCTCGGCGCGACGGTGCCACCTCTGACCGACGTGGCAGTGCCGCTGGCCGTCCTCGCGGCCGGGAGCGTCGGCGCCGCGGCGGTGGTCGCGGACCGGGGGGGCTCGCTGGAGGTGTCGCTCGACCGGCCGTTCACGCTCCGGTACGCCCTCGGCTTCGGGCTCCTCTTCCTGCTGGTCGTCATCGCCGGGAGCCTCGCGGACTCGCTGTTCGGCACGGCCGGGTTCTACGTCACGGCCGCGCTGGCGGGCCTCGTCTCCTCGGCCGGCGTGACGACCTCCGCGGTCGTGCTCTACCGCAGCGGCGCGATGCCGCCCGAGAAGGCCGCCGTCGGCATCCTGGTCGCGACCGCGGCCAGCCTCGCGGTGAAGATCGCGCTCACGGCCCCCGCCCCCGACCGCGGGTTCACCCTCCGCGTGGCCGGCTGGTCGACCGCCACGGCGCTTGGCGCGGGCGTCGCGACCGGGCTGGTGCTGTTCGCCGGGTGAGCGCCGCCGGACCCGGCGTCCGCTCCCCGTCCTCCCGCAACCGCCCCCCGGTCGGGTGTGTCGCCGCGCTCCGGTCACCCGTCTATAAGAAGCCGCCGCCCCTATCCTCGGGCAGCGATGAAGATCTATACCGGCCGCGGCGACGAGGGGATGACCGACCTGCGCGATATGAGTCGGGTCTCCAAGACCAGCGCCCGCATCGAGGCGTACGGGACCGTCGACGAGGCCAACACCGTCGTCGGGATGGTCCGGCCCTCCGGCCACGACGACATCGACGAGAAGCTCTCGACGATCCAGAACCACCTCCACATCATCCAGGCGGACTTCGCCAACCCGGACACGGACGACGAGGACGCCCCCCACCTGGAGGCCGAGCACGTCGACGAGCTAGAGGCGTGGATGGACGAGTTCGACGAGGAGCTGGAGCCTCTGGAGAGTTTCATCCTGCCCGGCGGCAGCGAGCCCGGCGCGCACCTGCACCACGCCCGATCGGTCGTCCGACGGGCGGAGCGCCGCTCCGTGGAGCTGGCGACGGACGAACCCGTCAACGGGACCGCCGTCGCCTACCTCAACCGGCTCTCGGACGCGCTGTTCGTCTTCGCTCGCGTGGTCAACCAGCGCGACGGCGTCCCCGAGGAGTCGCCGACGTACTGAGCCCGAACGGCTCGGCGGCGCACGCGGCGCCCGGCGGCGACGAGGGCCCACACCTCCTCAGTCGTCGTCCGCGGCGGCCCCGGGCCCGGTCTCTGCCGCCGGCTCGGCCCGACCGTAGATCTCGTCGATGAGCCCCTGGTGGCGGCTGCGGATGACGCGGCGCTTCTTCTTCAGCGACGGCGTGAGCGCGTCGTTGTCCGCCGTCCACTCCTCCGGCGCGAGCCGGAACTCCTTGATCCTCTCGTGGCGGCCGAGCCGCTCGTTGACGGCCTCGACCTCCTCGCTCACCCACTCGCGGACCCGCTCGTCGTTCGCGACCGCCGCGGGGTCGTCGGGCAGGTCGATGCCCGCCTCGTCCGCCCAGTCGCGCAGCTGCTCGAAGTTCGGGACGATGACCGCGGCGATGAACTTCTCGTCGTCGCCGACGAGCATGATCTGGTCGATGCGCGCGGAGGTGGCGAACTCGTCCTCGATGGGCTCGGGGGCGACGTTCTTGCCCGTGTCGAGGACGATGAGGTTCTTCCGGCGGTCGACGAAGGAGTAGTAGTCGTCCTCGTCGCGGGCGACGATGTCGCCCGTCCGGAACCAGCCCGTCGCGGTGAACGCCGCCTCCGTCTTCTCCGGCTTGTTCCAGTAGCCCTCGAACACGTTGGGGCCCTTCGCCAGCAGCTCGCCGACCTCGCCGTCGGCGGCCTCCTCCTGCTCGGGGGAGACGACGCCCCGGTCGAGCTTGAGCTGGACGCCGTGCAGCGGCGGCCCCATCGTCCCGATCTTGATCTCCTCGGGCGGGTTGAAGACGAGCCCCGGGGCGGTTTCGGTGAGGCCGTACCCCTCGATGATGGTGATCCCCATCGCGCGGTAGAGTTTGGCGAGGTCCGTTGAGAGGGAGCCGCCGCCGCTGACGAACAGCTCGATGTTCCCCCCGAGCGCCTCGCGCACCTTCGAGAAGACCAGCTTGTCGGCGAGCTGCATCTTCGCCCGCAGGCCGACGCCCGGCGACTCGGCGTCGTCGTACGCCTGGCCGGTCTCGACCGCCCACTCGAAGATGCGCTTGGAGACCGCCGAGTCGCTGGCCTCCTCGCGCATCCCGTTGTAGATGCGCTCGTACACCCGGGGGACGGAGTTGGCGATCTGTGGCTTGACCTTCGCGATGTCGTCCCCGACGGTGTCCGGCGACTCGGCGTAGCCGATGGTGATGCCCGAAGCGAGCGACTGGAAGTGGCCCGACCGCTCGAAGGCGTGGGCGAGCGGCAGGAACGCCAGCGAGGTCTTGCCGGCCTCGAAGGTGGGCATGTCGTCGGGCTTGTCCGGCCGGGGACCGAGGCGCTTGCGGACGGCGTTCAGTAGCGTTCGCCAGTGCTTATGTTGGAGCATCACCCCCTTCGGGTCGCCCGTCGTCCCGGAGGTGTAGACGAGCGAGGAGAGGTCGGTCCAGTCCCGACGGTCGAGCCACCGCTCGACCTGCTCGCGGTCGAACTCCTCGGCGCCGCGCTGGTACACCTCCGCGAGCGTGCAGACGTCTGCGGTGATCGACTCGGCCACCTCGTCCGGGACGTCGTCGAGCGTGACCACGAAGCCGAGCCCGAGCCGGTCCTCGACCTCCGCGAGGGTGCCCAGCAGGTCGGCGTTCTCGACCACCACACCCATCGAGCCGGGGTCCTCGAGGAGGTACTGCACCTGCTCCGGGCTCGACTCCGTGTAGACGGTGGTCGCCACCGCCTCGGCCGTCTGGATGGCCATGTCGGCGTGAGCCCATTCCATCCGGGTGTCGGCGTAGATACTGACGCGGTCGTCGGCCTCCACGCCCAGGTCGCGGAAGCCGGCGGCCAGCCGCGCGACGATCTCCCCGACCCGTTCGTACGACAGCGGGGCGTACTCTCCGTCCGGAGCCGCCGGGACGATGCCCGCCGAGACCAGCGACCGGTCGTAGATACCGCCCTTGTAGAGCTGACAGTCGATGTCGCCGTGCCGCTCGACGGCGTCGAAGAACGCACGGGGGATGGTCGTCTCCCCGATCACCTCGTCCGTGTACTCCAGTTCGGCCTGTCGCCAATCCATGCGGGTCGGTACCGCTCACCGAACTTAACTCTACGGGGCCGTTCGTGCGCGGAACGGGCGTTCAGCCGCCCGGTTACGGGCGGAGCGTGCGGCCGCGAGGTCGCCGCGTCCGACCGTCCGACTCGGGATACGGCCGCCCGTCCACTGACGACTGACCCCGACCCGCCGGCGTGGGTCCGACAGCTGAACGCCACCCGTATCCCCACTCGCCTTCGGTTTCTACTACTAGCGCCATAACAAGTCGGGGGAATAGACGATTATCGCTGTCAGGCGCCCGTAACTGGAAAACGACCCTCCGGCGGCTAACCTCCCGCCAACGGGGTCGAACCGGCCCCATCCGAACCGCCGGTCCCGAGCCCCGATCGGCAACTCTTAAGTTCCGCGCCAGCGCATCCTCCCTGTGCGGGTCGGTGGTCTAGTCCGGTTATGACGGCTCCTTCACACGGAGCAGGCCGGCGGTTCGAATCCGCCCCGACCCACTTTCTGCTACCCGCGAGCGGGAAGATGCGGGTCCAGAAACGGCGTGTACGGCCGTTTGAGGGGACCCCTGTATAGATTGGCGCGGGGAAACGACAGTCGGCCTGACCTCTGCGAGGAGACGACAACAGAAGCCTCAACGTGGGAACGCTCCGAACCGCCATCCCGCCGGCGCGACCGTCACGCGACCGGCGTCCGGTGTGGAACGCCACCGGTTACATGTCCAGCACGTCCCGACTGTCCTGTGCCTCAGCCG
Source organism: Haloglomus irregulare (assembly GCF_007421925.1). Classification (GTDB taxonomy): domain Archaea; phylum Halobacteriota; class Halobacteria; order Halobacteriales; family Haloarculaceae; genus Haloglomus; species Haloglomus irregulare. The sequence goes on along the minus strand of NZ_QMDX01000011.1, from coordinate 8,752 downwards.
CGAACGCCTCCACATCGCCGGTCACCGAGGGCACGTACACCTTCGTGTCGAGTGTCTTCTCCGCGTCCGGTGGCACGACCCCGAGCGGGCACTCGGACTTCCGGACCTGGACACCGTTCCCGTCGGTAAACCGGAACACGACGTCCAACTTCACCTCGTCGGACCGATTCCGCACTGACGCCCGGACTCGTGCTTTGGTCTCCTGTAGCTCCGTCACCGGCCGCTCGGTCCCACTCTCATCGAAGAACGCGCACGACGTCACACTCGACTTCTCCGCCGGCTCCGCGTTGATATACTCGAACAGCCGGTCCCCGATGTCCTCGACGATCGCCTCGGCTTCCGGTTCCTGGGCCTGACTCGCCAGTGCTCGGAGCCCGTTTACCCCGGACCGCATGCTACTCGCGATCGTCTGCCGGTTCCGGCTTTCCGTCTTCAGTTTCGCGTACTCACGCCATATCGTTCGAAACTGCTGTGAGTCCGCGTCGATATACTCCGCCAACTCGTTCAACTCCTGGTCGAAGTTCAGCAACTTCGGCAGTGGGACCCTGTCTCCGGGCGGTGCTAACTCGGCCTGCTCCGGTAGCTGCTCTGTCCCCGTCGAGTCGCTGTCGGTTGCCTCCGTGGTCGTGGTATCATCGAACTCGCCGGCCATGTTCAGTATCCACCCAACGACCATACTGAACACGGCAATCACGAGCACGGCGCTGACGAGCAGGAACCGGACGACTCCGGAGAACGCGAACACGAACACGGCCCAGAACGCGATGCTCACCGCGCCAACAGTCAGGAAGAACGACGCGAGGTTCTCCGGTGGCCGAATCGTTTCCGAGTCTGAATCAGTCGCCATTGGTAGGTACCGCACCGCTGGCTGCAACCGCATCGATGACCACTTGGAGGAGGTGCGAACCCCAGAGGCCAGCCGTCAGTCCGAAACACAGTGCCACTCCTGCAGCCCGAAGTTTTGACGGCGGGAGCCCAACCGCGAGCAGTACCGTCGCTGTGCCGAATATGAGCATCAGGAGGTACTGCACACGTGATAGCCGATCCATCCGACGTACATACGAGGTGACCATTGAGTGGTTTAGCTGAAGGAAGTTGAATAAAAAGGTGTTATGGAAACACCCGAAGACGACTGCGTGCGCCTGGTCGATGGCACCGACAGAGCCGGGATTCGGCCCCTGTCGAACCGCGACGGGTATCGCGTCGACGTCGAACTGATGGTCACCGTGGCGCCTCCCCGGACACCCTCCTGCGTCCGAACGAACCGACGACAGTGCTCGGCGGGGTCGGCACGACTGCTGGCAGCAAGCGTGGCGGGCCCGTCCCGGACGGCGTGTCACGCGGGGCGCCGTCGCTCCGACCGCTCCGGCTCCGTCGTCCGGTAGTGGCCGCCTGGCGGGCCGTCGACGAGTGCGGCCACCATCCACGGCACCACAGCCGCCGCCCGAGAACCGGGTGAATCCGGCATCGAAACAGGGAACGATGTCGTAGCGGCCTCATCCGCCCGCTGCTCGTCGCCGACGCGCGTTCATGAATCGGCCCGGGGGACGACGATACCGCGTCCCTCGCGCCCCAACTCTGCGGGTGTGGACCTATGTCCGAACGGGACCACTATCCACCTGATGAGTAGCGACGGAGCGGCGACGGAAGCCGAGGTGGGGGCGAACGGGGCCGACCCCGCGGACCCGGGCGCCGAGACCGGGGGAACAGCGCCGGAGGCGTCGTCGGTCGCCGACGAGGCAGCGGCCATCGAGTGTGCGTTCTGTGAGCAGCGCGTCCCGTCGCGCGAGGCCCTCGCGGTCGAGGTGGGTGAGGCCGGACGGGTGACCGTCTGTGCGTTCTGTGCCGATTCACTGTTCGATGGGGTGGACGTCGCGGCGACCCCGAACCCTGACGCCGGCCGTCCTCCGGAACCGCCCGCCGAGACGGACCGGGAGGGCGGGCGCACGTCGGTCGCCCCGGGCGCGGACGAGCACAGTGCGAGCACCATCGCCTGGACCCCGACTCCGCCGCGCGGCGACGGCGTCGCGGGGGCCCTCCTGCAGGCCCACTTCCTCTCGCTCTCCCTGCTCTGGGCCGTCCACCGGACGAACGTCCGCCTCGTGGAGCGGGTGCTGGAGGAGGTCGACGTCCAGCTCGTAACCGTGCTGGGCCTGACGCTCTCGGCGGTTGTCGCGACCGGGCTGGTGCTGGCGACGGCGCTGCCGTAATCGGCCATGAGGGCCGCTCACGCGGCCTGGAGCGGCCGCACGAGCCGGCGCGGGAGAACCGGCCGACCGGATACCACGCGGTAGTGGACCGACGGAGGTTCCTCTCGACGGCGGGTGCGACGGCGACGGGTCTGAGCGGCTGTCTCCCCGGCAGCGGTGGCGGCGGGTCCGGCAGTGACCGACTGGTCATCGGAACGTGCAGTGGTTCCATCGACTCCCCGTCCCCCTCGCCGGGGGGGTGGCTCGAGTCGGCGTTCGACACGGACTGGTCCGGCAGACGCCGAGCAACGAGCTGAACCACTACGTCCACACCAGCAGGCCGGCGTGGACGTCGAGGCCGACTGCCATCCGGGCCTGAACACCGATGACCTCGTCCGGGTCGACCGCGAGCCGGACGACCCGCGTCCATCTCGACCGGGCGGGCCGGGAACTCCTCGTCCGGGTTCGTGAGCCCACCGGCGGGGTCACCGTCGGGTTCGACCCGGCGGACGCACACGTCGGCGGCGTGGACGGGGGGTGAACGACCGAGCGAGGGTGTCGACCACGACCGGCGCTACGCGGACCCGCTCGTTTTCGACCTGACGGCGGAGTGACGGTGGTCGTGGCCGGGCGGTTCGAGCCGGGGTCAGGCGTGGAGCGTGGCCGCGAGCTCCTCGGAGACGACGTCCACGGCGGCGTGGGCGGTGTCCACGAGTTCGGTCATGCTGACGAAGCCGTGGATCATGTCCGCGTAGTGCTCGTGCCCGACGGCGACGTCGGCCTCGGCCAGCCGTTCGGCGTAGGCGATGCCCTCGTCCCGGAGCGGGTCGAAGCCGGCCGTCACCACGGTCGCCGAGGGGAGCCCGGAGAGGTCACGCGCCAAGAGCGGCGCCGCGTACTCGTTGCGCGCGTGGAGCTCGCTCGGGAGCCACCGCTCGTAGAACCAGTCGATGCTCGCTCGCTCGAGGAAGTAGCCCTCCGCGTTCTCCTCGTAGGAGTCGAAGTCGTGGAGAACCGGCGACGCGACCGCCGGGTAGACCAGGGACTGGTGGGCGAGCTCCGGCCCGTCGCGGTCCCGGGCCAGCAGCGACACCGCGGCCGCGAGGTTCCCGCCCGCGCTGTCCCCGCCGACCGCGACCCTGTCGGGGTCGCCCGAGACGTGCTCGGCGAACTCGCTGGCCCAGTCCGCCGCCGCGTAGGCGTCCTCCAGCTGCGCCGGGAACGGGTGCTCCGGGGCGAGCCGGTAGTCCACCGACAGCACCACCACCTCCGCGCGGTCGCAGATGGCGGAGGTGACGTTCTCGTACTCGTCCAGCCCGCCGATGACCCAGCCGCCGCCGTGGTAGTAGACCAGCACCGGGAACGGGCCCTCGCCCTCGGGGACGTACGCCCGGATCGGCAGATCGCCGTCCGGCCCCTCGATGGCGAAGTCGGCGACGTCACCGACCGCTGTCGCCGGCATCTCCGCCGTCAGTCGCCTGAACTGCTCCCGGGCGACGGTAGGGGTCACGCCGTACGTCGGCGGCGAGTTCTGCGCGTCGAGCATCGCCAGGACCTCCTGTGCCTGTGGGTGTGGCTCGTCGGCCATGCGCCCAGCGTCGGGTGACCGGATATTCAATGTGGGGTCCCGGCGGCCGGGGGCTCGCCGGGCGGACACCCGCCTACGACATCTCCGTCTCCGCTACCCGTCTGCCTCGCCGACGGTCGCGGTGAAGCCGATGTCCCGCAGGCGCTCGGCGAGGGGCATCCCGATACCCGACGCCGGGGTCAGGACGCCCCCCTCCAGCGGGGAGTCGATCTCGTCGCGGAGGAGGCACATCGCGGATTCACCGAGCATCCGCGCGGTCGCGCCGTAGCCCGGGTCCAGGTCGACGCCGAACTCGGCCTGCACCGTGAACTCGCCGTCGTCACCCGTCCCCCGCCCGAGGACGCTGACGAGGAAGTAGCCGTTCTCCATCTGCTGCTCGGAGGGGCCCTCGCCGGGGTCCGGGAACACGACGTCACTGAGCAGCGACCGGAGCGGGGAGACGGACATCGCGCCGGTGAACAGGCCGATACCGCCGGCGACGAGACTCGCGCTGGCCGCCCCGCCGAGCGACCGGCCGGTCGGAATGACCTCCGAACAGCGGAACTCGCGGCCGTAGCGGTAGTCAAGCAGCGCGTTGCTCCGTCGGACCACCCGCTCGTTCACCGCCGCCATCGGCGACGGGGCGGTCCACTCGGACCGCCAGCGGTCCTTCCTCGCGAGGCGGCGCGCACCCCGGTCGACGCCCTCGCGCTCGCCGGGCGGCGCCAGCGAGTACGGGTTCCGGAGCGTCTCGCGGGCGACGGGGTCCTCCGACGCGGCCTCGAACAGCTCGGCGAAGCTCGCCAGCGTCCCGCCGCTGACGCCGCCGCTCGCGTCGTCGACGTAGATGCGGACCTCCTCGCAGGGGGCACCGTGCTCTGCCGCCGCGTACGACTGGACGAGCAGGGTTCCCATGTCCGCCGGCACGGAGTCGAAACCGCAGCTGTTGATGATACGCGCCTCCGCCGCGACCGCGTCGTTGTGGTACTCGTCGACGACCTCCCGGATCCAGTTGATCTCCCCGGTCAGGTCGCAGTAGTCCGTCCCGGTTTCGATGCACGCCTCGACCAGCGGCGAGCCGTAGTTCGTGTACGGCCCGACCGTCGTGGCGACCACGTCCGTCTCCGCGGCCAGCGCACGGAGGCTCTCCGGATCGGTCGCGTCGCCGAGGACGATTGGGACCTCGGCCCACGCGTCCGTCGTCTCGCGGATATCGGCCCCGACGGAGCCGAGGCGCTCCTCGTCCCGGCCCCCCAGCGCCAGCGCCAGTTCGTCCGGCGTGTACTGTCCGGCCAGATACTCCGCGAGGAGTCGTCCGGCGACGCCGGTCGCGCCCCACACGACGATATCGTGGTCTCGGTCGCTCTCTGACACTGGAATCGACCTCTGATTCGGCCCCCAGCGTATAAACAGCCGGGTTCGACATCGGTGTCTCCCGTTCCACGTCGGTCGGTACACGATGCCGTGGCCTCCCGGACCGCCGTGACGGTCAGTTCGGGCCTCCCGGTGGGCGGCGAGCACCGCGGTGTGGCGCTGTCGCTCACGGGCCGGAGCGGAAAGAGGGGGTGGGGGAGAGATGGCCCGGAACCCCCGGGCCTAGGAACGGTATTGTGCGCATGGTACATAAACTTCCTCACCATCTGACGGTCGATGCCGTCGGGTGGTCACGTCGACGGCCGTCGTGGAGCTCCTCCCGACCGGCCGACGACTCGAGACACCGCGTGGGAGCCGCGCGACTGTGCGCCGTTCCGGAACGTCGCGCCGGTACCCTCACCATCGGCGACGGCCCGGACGGCCCACTCCGGGATGACGACCCGCATCACTCACCACGGCTCGCGTTCGGTGCCGCACGGCCGCGCGGCTACCAGTCGTGAGAACCGCAGTGGGGGGGTGGGGGGTGCGCCATGAACACGGCGCATCTGAAGCAAAACCGCCCGGGTATTTATACGAAACGTCTAAACACGTAGCGTCATCTCTCGTGCGTCGCTCCTCTCCCGGAACTCGTCGGGATCCGCTCCATCCAGCCGACCCCGGGCACCTCCCCGTTCTCCGCCGTGTGCAGCGGGGCGGTGTGCGAGATAGAGACGGGTGTGGCTCGCGCTCGCGGGGTCGACGGTCGTCACCGGTAAGAGGCAACGCCCCCAACGGTAGCCGTGACCGACCGATTCCGTCCAGACGGCGGCGACACGGGCGACGGCAGGGGCGGAGCGATGGACGAACCGGACGGGGTCGCGTCGACACAGCGGTACCTGCGGGCAAAGCGAACTGTCGACGACCGGGCGCTGAGCCGGGAGGTGTTCGATACGTTCGCGGCGGCGCTGGACGGGCCGACGCGCCTGATCGACGTCGCTGCTGGTGTCGGGACGATGCTGGAGCGCCTCTTGCGGTGGGAGGCACTCCCCGCTGAGGCCGACTACACGATGGTCGACATCGACCCGGCGAACGTGGCAGCTGCCGCCGAGTACCTGCCGTCGGTCGCCCGCTCGCTGGGGTATACCGTGTCGAGCCGGGAGACCTCGGCGGCACTGTTCCCGGACGCGACAGCAGCGTTCACACTGACGCTCCGGAAGGACGGCAGGACGGTCCGGGTCCAAGCCGGAACCGCCGATGTCTTCGAGTTCGTCTCCAGGGTGTCGGGCGGACGGACATGGGACACCCTCGTAGCCGGGGCGTTCCTCGACGTCGCACCCGGACCGGACGCAGTCGAATCGCTGTTCCGGCTCGTGCCCGGCGGCACGGCCTACTTCCCGATCACCTTCGACGGTGCAACGCGGTTCCTCCCGACGGATGACCGGGCGTTCGAACGGCGACTGGAGCGGCGGTGGCACGCCGGGATGCGAGAGGGTGACGACCCGAACGAGCCGCGGGCCGGGTCACGGGCCCCCGAGTGGGTCCGGGCCGCCGGGGGGTCCGTCGCCGCAGTCGGTGGGTCCGACTGGGTCGTGCGGCCCACGGAGTCCGGGTACCCGGCCGAGGAGGCGTACTTCCTCCGACACGTGTTGGGGCTCGTCGAGGGGTCGCTGGTCGACGACCCGGCGCTCTCGACCGACCGGGTCCGAGGGTGGTTGAGGACGCGCCGGGCGCAACTCGACGCCGCGGAACTGACCTATATCGCACACAACCTCGACGTGGTCGCCGCCGTCGGACCGAACGAGCGAGGCTGAACCTCCATCGACCGACCCCCGTCACCTGCAGTGAGTACCGTGCACGACGTGCGCCCGTACTCAGCACAGTCAACCGACTATCCAACGTAGCCTACGGAGCTGCTCGATGGCCTCAGTCGGGACCTGCGGGTACTGTGTGGGACGGACCACGTCGGCGCCGAGTCACTCGACGAGGTCGCGAGACCTCGTCTGGTCGGCCTCGGAGACGGCTGGTGGAGCCGCTCCCGGTGATGCTTCGGTCCCGGACGACGGTGTCACCCTCCGCCAGCTCGCCGTCCGGCCAGCAGTCGGCGTAGCCACGCGGGCCGCGGAGGGCGGGCAGACCGCCGGTGGCGGATTCGCGCGTCCGGTTGCCACCGATAGCGTGGCAGCCGGGCGCTATGCCGTCGTCGACGTCGGAGCGCCGCTGCCGTTCGGCGCTCGTGGCGAATGCCTCCCGCCGTCCCGTCCCGGGGGACCCCGGTCGATGTCCTCGATCTCGGCGCCGCACCACTCGCAGACGGGCGTCACCCCTGGGAGATGTCCTCAGCGGTCACGTCCGGGACCTCCGCGACCCGGAGCCTGCAGTCGCCCATCAACCTGAGTGCGACCTCGGCATCGCCGAGTCCGAGATAGAGATTCTCGCCGACGAAGCGACCGGCACCAACACCGACCGCTCCGGCTACCGCCAGATGCTGAAGCGCGTTCGCGACGGCGAGGTCGACCGCGTCGTCGTTCGCAAGGTGACACGCCTCGGCCGGACCATGCGGGCCATGTCCGAGAACGTTCATGAAATCGTCGAAGACCACGACACCGGACTGAACGTCCAGAACGATGGTCTGGAGGTGGAACCCGGCGGGGAGCTCTCGATGAACGACGAGATGATTCTCAACGTGCTCGCCTGGGCGGCCGAAATCGAGGCGAAGAAAATCCGGGAGAACACCAAGGAGGGACTTCGGGCCGCCGAGGCCGCCGGGAAGTGGGTGGGTCGGCCGCCCTGCGGGTTCACCACGGACGCCGACGGCTACCTGCAGCCAACCGAGGAGTTCGGTGACGCGGTCGAGGCCATCCGCGCCGTCGAAGACCTGGGGTGGAGTCACCGAAAGGCAGCTCGGTACACTGGGGTGCCTCGGCGGACGGTCCCCTCACTCGTCGAGGATAGAGAGGTGTATCTGAGTCAGCATGGGGCCGATGACTTCTGAGGAGGCTGGGGTTCGGCCCCTGCTCTAAGTCGTCTCGGTTGCGTCGCTGAGTCTGTGGACGGCGAGCATGGCGCTCCTATCCTACTGTACCTGAAAGGGGACGGATGCCGGGAGGTCTGGAGACCCCGGAACAGGGTTACACAGCGGGGCCCGCCAGACGAGTGGTACAACTCTGAGTACAGTATTAATCGCCGCCCCCGTTACGACGACCGAATCAGTCCCAGGTTCGGCCGGTCGGTGTCGTGCCGGGCGGCCTCCGTCGCTGTTGTCAAGCCCTGTTCGTCCCCGGCCCGTCGCAGGCGGCGAGATGCTGAGGATAGCCTCGCTCTCCGTAGTCGGTTCCGCACATCGGACAGGTGTCGTCGTCATACGGCCCGTCGGCCACGTCGCCGGCCGAGCCCGTGCAGCGCTCGCGGTGCTCGTTCAGCCCGACCGGGAACACGAACGCCTCGCCGCAATTGGGACAGCGCTCCATGCCGAGCGGTCGGGCGGCCGGTTGGTAACCGATTCGCCGGCCGTTGGTAACCAACAGCGTGGCGCGGGCGGCGCGAGGAGGCCGGTCCCGCAGTCGAAAAGTGGGGTTCGCGGCCACCGATACCCGCTCCAGCAGGCCGCTCGGCGTCAGTCTTCCGGGCCCCGGGCCTCGCGGCG
>NZ_QMDX01000010.1 GCF_007421925.1 Haloglomus irregulare | reverse complement strand
AGTTGAATCCTGTCGAGGAGTGCTGGAGACAACTGCAAGCGGCTCTCAGCAACCGCTTTTTCGACTCACTCGACGAGCTAACAACGGCGATCGACACTGCTCTCGAGGAACTGTCTCTTCCCAAAGTGAGTAATTACTTCTAAAGTTTACTATAGTAAATTCGTCCAGCCGCTCGTTCCGACGCTTGAGTTCCCGCTCCCGACGCTTCTGTTCGTTGATATCGCGGGTAGCACCGACGATCCGGTCTACATCACCGTCCACTTCGACCGGGCTGATATGTGTTTTCCAGTAAACACGCCCGTCGCCGGTTGGTGAATCCCTGTTCGGGACTTGCTCCTCGACGAGCGTCTCCTCGTAGCTGAGTGACTCCCCGGTTTCGACACACTGCCGATACTTATCCTCGATCTTCCGTCCACGCGCCTCGCCGAAGAGTTCCTGCGGTGTCTTTCCCCGGAGCTCGTCGTTCGAGAGCCCGGTTGCCGACTCGAACGCCTGGTTCACTCGCTTGACGACGAACTCGTCATCGGAGTGCTCGATGATGAACAGCATATCTTGCGTATTCTCGAACAACGCCTCAGACTGCTCGAGGGTTTCAAGTCGCTCCTTTCGGTTCGTGATGTCCTGTACATACCCGCGCACTACCTCCGTCTCCTGCTGCTGGACACGATGACCCTGTGCAGTGACCCACCGCTGTTCCCCATCGGCTTTGATCACCCGCACGTCCATCTTGTACGGCTCACCGGCTCCGATACACTCCCGGAACCGTGTTTTGAGTCGATCCCTGTCCTCCGGATGATAAAACTCAAACGCCTCATCCAACCGGAGCTCCGATTCGGGATCAAGACCGTAGATTCGGAGTTCGCCAGCAGTGTGTGTTACCTTGTCCTCCTCCGGGTCGTATTCCCACGCACCGATTTCAGCCAGTTGCTCCATCTCAGACAACAGATCTCGGGCCCGTTCCAGCTCCTGTTCGCGTTGTTTGCGCCCGGTAACGTCACGGGCCACTATAGCCACAGCTTTGTTCACGCCCTCGCCTACGGAACGCTGACTGGTCGACACACGTGAAAACTGGTGTTCGTAAACCGATTCCGAACCGCCAGCAGCCACTGTCAGTTCGACTGGATCCGGCTTCTCGCTCTTGCGGTCGCTGAGGGCCGTAGTAAGCGCCTGTTCGAACTCTGCGACGCCAGTTCGGTCGACAGTGTACTGTTCGACGAGCGGTATAATGGGTTCGCGGTCAACCTCCCCGGCTGTGAGGCCGACGTTGTCGAGGGACTGTTCGTTCGCGTACACGATCCGCCGGTCCTGATCTACTACAAAAACTGCGTCGTTGATGCTCTCTAGTAAATCCCTGTACTGACTGAGCTGTTGTTCGCGTTGTTTGTGCTCGGTAATATCGGAAACTGCGCCTCTAACCTCTGTCACCCCACCGTTGGTAATGACGGGGCTCATCGTGATATCCAGATGCCGGTGGCTGTCGTCAGCAGCGTGCAACCGGCACGTACACTCCATCTGCCTCTGTGCTCGGATGACGGTGTCCATCGCTGCACGAACCTCGTCCCTGTTATCAGGATAGCAAAGGTCTAGAAACCGCTTAGAGGGCATCCGCCGGCACTCTGTCCCCAAGAGATCGCGTGCCCCGGGGCTCAACAGCAGCTCACCGGTGGCAACATCGAGTTCCCAACCCCCGGTGTCGCCAGCAGAGTCAGTGAGACGCATCAACTCCTCCTGCCTCTCAGCTCGTCGTGCCTCACGCCGCGCCTGAACGGCATTTTTTATGCGATTGGCCAGCAGTTCATACTGTTCGGTGCCGCTTCGCTTCTGTAGATAGTCGGTGACACCGGCAGAGATAGCGTCACTGGCGAGTTCCTCACTACCTTTGCCAGTAAAAAGTATAAACGGGAGATCCGTGTGTCCCTCTCGAACGGTTCGCAGGAATTCGAGTCCATCCGTGCCCGGCATATTGTAGTCCGAGACGACGCAATCCGGGGGGCAATCAGTGAGGCGTTGCAACCCTTCGTCGGCACTGGTGGCAGTCTCGACGGTGAGCCGGTCCTCGCGTTCGAGAAACGTCTTGGTCACCTCAGCAAAGTCCGGTTCATCGTCGACGTGGAGCACTCGAATCCGTGATCGATCGCTGAAGGACATGACGCGGTGTTAGCCGGAGGTTACCGGGGATGTCATTAAAACCGTTGTGGCGATATTCACACTGGAAAGTAAGTGTGCTGTCATCTTGCGTCCATCCTCTGTATCGATCAGGTCGATACTGTCGGCTCTGGAGTATTTCATCAAGCGCTCGCCCGTCACTCACCCGAGCCGTAGGAGTGCCCTTCGGACGGCGGCGAGCACCGACTCGACATCAGCGAGCGGTACCTCGGCGTTCAGATCATTCCCGAGCCGTTCGAGTCGCGCCTGCCGGCGGGCCGCGTAGTCGGCGAGCCCAAGCGCCGGCGGATCCGTCCGGCCGACCAGCTCCGCCGCCAGCGCCGCTGCATCCTCAACGGCCAGCGTCGTCCCGGTTGCGGTGAGCCGGTGGCGGGCGTGGGCCGCATCCCCGACGAGGGCCACCCGGTCCTCGACCCAGCAGTCCGTCCGGTAGTGGAAGTCGTCACCCCACCACGCCGTCTCGAGATCGACCCCCTCAAGCGCCGCCGGGAAACACCAGTCGATGTCGGGCAACTTAGCGGCGAGGGCGGCCGCATCACTCCAGGCCTGCCCGGGCACCGTCGTCGGGATCGTGATCCACCCTGCGACCCGGTCACCGACCGGAACGGCCCGGAACACGGTCCCGTCCTCGGTCCACACCTCGGTCGCCTCTTCGAGACTGGTGCCGTGGACGAGCGGGAGGGCCACGCTCGTGGTCCCGCGGAACGCCGGATCCGACCCACCGTAGCAGGTCGCGTGTGCGCGAGTGCACACCGTCCACGCCGACGACGATGTCGAACTGCTCCTGGACGCCGTTCGCGAACTCGACCGCGACGCCGCCACGTCCCACCCCGAGCGACCGGAGTGTGAGTCCCGTACGGAGGATGTCGTCCGGCAGTCGCTCGCACAACCGGAATCGCAGCTGGCCGTTCATCACCGTGACGAACCCGAACGCGCCGTCGGCATTCAGGCGAGTCACCACCGTCCCGTCCGGGCAGCGTCGCGTCCACGTGTGCACCTCCTGTCCCGTCTCGCGGACTTCGTGTCCGAGCCGCGCCAGCAGCGTCACGGCGTCGGGCCAGAGGGTGACGGGCCCCCGCGGGGCTTCCAGCCGCTCACCCAGTTCGACCACGACCGGGTCTACCCCGGCACGGTCGAGGAACCCGGCGAGCGAGAGGGCACCGACAGTATCGCCGACGATCAGAACCTAGATGTCACTGGCACTCGGCACGGCACTCACCTCGGGCCCATACCCCACAGTGTCCACCGTGGCGTCGCTCGTGCAGAGGCACAACTGGCCGTTGCGACCGTTCGGGAGTCGGAGGGGACTGGGAACGTCGGGACAGGCAGGCGGATGCGGGTTCGGACGGTCAGTCGTGACAGCGTCAGATACGCCGCCGTTCGTGACGTCTTCCGAGTGGGCCCTTGACATGGTGTTCGCTATACCACACGATCTCTCCATACTGATGCCTACGCACGTAGCGCCGACACGACAGGTCGGCTATATGTATAGTTGAACCCGCCTGCGGACCCGCTCCGCCCCTCGACAGTCCCAGCACCGGACGGACCGATACCGTCTGTCGGTGGGTTCACGACGGCTTCGACCGTCCGCCCGAGTTCACGCCACGGTCGTAGATACTGGGTCTAATCTACTACCCCGAGGACGGTATCCAACCGCCTGCTCCGGTGACGTCTCGTGACCGGTAGACGCCCTGTGTCCGAGACGAGAGGGGGTGTTCCGCTCCGTGACACCGCCCGGGTTCCCGGTCGTCGTATCCGGCGTGCATCGTTTAGGCGGTGCCGCCGGTTCTCGTCTCCGAACCGAGAACCCGATGGATGGCCGAGACTCGCCCTCCCCTCCGTATCGCACAGACACGAGTATCCGTCGGTTGACCTGATGAGAAGAGGAGTGGACCGGTTGTCCGTCCGACCTCCCGGTCCGGGCGCTACGACTCCTCGCGGACGATCTCGTAGTCGAAGTTCGCCGTGTTCTTCGGGAGGATCCGGGCCGTCCAGTCGCCGGACTCGGGAGCCTCGACACGGTAGACGAACTCCGTGTCACCGCCATCGCTGGCGTAGGTGCCCTGGGTGCGGGCACCGGGACGGCGGCGCTCGCCGAGATCGACGTTACCGGAGTCGGTGACCTGAAGCCGCTCCGGTTCGGTAGTGGAGCCGTCCGGCGCCCGCTTCAGGTAGCAGTTGTGGACGGTGTCCCTGTCCTCGTAGAACGACTCGAAGGACGGGTTCGCGGGGTCGCTCACGTCGAAGAGACTGATGCCCCGGACGCCACCGTTGTGCGCGAGCGCGGCCACGTCGCCGGCGACGTCGACGTCCGGCGTGTCCTCCGCGTCCTCACCCTCCGCCCGGCCCGCGACGAGCGGGGTGGTCGGGTCGTTGATGTTGACGGTCGTGATGGAGCCCTGGGAGGTGGCGTACGCCCAGTTGCCCCGCGCGACGACCTCGTTGATTCCCGGCACCGGCGCCGTGCCGACGAGGCTGTAGTTCTCGAACCGGTCGTACTCCGCGCTGGCGGTCCCCGACACGAGGCCCGCGCCGAGTACCGCCCCGCCTGCCGCTCGAAGGAAGTCGCGTCTGTCGAACATGGGTGGTGGTAGCGACGGTCTGGTCGCCCTGTACCCGGGGCTCATGCTCCTGTAAAGAGGGGGTTGTGACAGATGCATCCAGAGGGAGGCCGGTCACCGACGCTCCCGGTCATCCCCGCTCCGCGACCCGGTGGCCCCCGGCAGCGGTCTGGTACCGGCCGAGCGAAGCGGCCGTGGGTTTAATCGGTATCCGTCGTAGGAACGGGTAGACCAGCGGGGCGGCGACGCGGGGACGGCGTACCTTCCCGGATGCGCGCCACAGCGGCCGTGACCGTCGCGGCCACGACGACCGGCGGCCGACGTCCCGTGAACACACCATGACATCGGACTCGCACTCCACCTCGACGGGCACCGACGACCCCATCCAGTTCGTCCTCGTGAGCGGCTTTCTCGGGGCGGGAAAGACCACCTCGCTGAAGGCGATGGGTGAGACGCTGACCCGACGCGGCTACACGGTCGGGATGATCACCAACGACCAGGCCGAGGGGCTGGTCGATACCTCCATCCTCGACGACGCCGGCGGCGAGGTCGAGGAGATCCCCGGGGGCTGCTTCTGCTGTAACTTCGACGACCTGCTGAACGCCGCCGAGTCCATCGTCGCTCGGGACGCCGACGTGCTGCTGTGCGAGCCGGTCGGCAGCTGCACCGACCTCGTCGCCACGGTCGTCAACCCGCTGCGGTCGATGTACGCGGCTGAGTTCTCGGTCGCGCCGCTGACGACGGTGCTCGACCCGGACCGCGTCCGGTCGTACGTCAGCGACGAGGACGCCGCGCTCCCGGAGGAGGTGCGCTACATCTTCCGTCAGCAGGTCGACGAGGCCGACCTCGTGGTGCTCAACAAGACGGACACGCTGCCCGACGACGAGGTGGACGAGCTGGTCGCCGGCCTGGAGGGGCGCGTGGGGGACCGACCGGTCCTTCCGGTGTCGGCGCTCGAACGCGAGGGGCTCGACGAGTGGCTCTCGCTCGTCGTCGACGGCGTCGACCTGGCCGATGTCGACGACATCGGCGCGAGCCTCGACGTCGATATCGACCTCGACGACGGCGCGCTCGCCCCGGAGGGCCGCGCGCTCACCGACATCGACTACGACACGTACGCCGAGGGGGAGGCCCGGCTGGGCTGGGTCAACATGACCATCGACATCGAGGGGTCGCTCCCGACCGACCGGTTCCGGCGGGTGCTGATGGAGCAGCTCCAGTCGACGCTCGACGAGCACGACATCGAGACAGCCCACCTGAAGTTCTCCGTCGCGGCCGACGGGAATCTCTGTCACGCGAACCTGACCGCGACTGACGGCGACCCGGGCTACGACGGCGCCGACCTCGGGACCGTCGAGGGCGCACAACTGGTGCTCAACGCCCGCGCGGTTGGTGACCCCGACCGCATCAGGGGGCACGCCGTCGATGCCGTCTGGGTCGCCGCGGCGCGGACGGACGTCGACGTCGAGGTGGCCGGGAGCCAGGCGTTCCGGCCGGCGTACCCCGAACCCGTCCACCGGATGGACGAGGGGCCCGACGCCCGGACGGTCGAGGAGTCGGAGTAGGTCTCAGAACGAGTCCACGACCGGAATCCCAGCCGTCTCGAAGTCGGTCATCGCCGCGAGTTTGTCGCTGACGTCCGCCAGCCCGACCGTCTCGCCCACGACGGCGCCGGGGTCGATCTTGTCGGTCGCGACCATCCGGAAGATCTCGTCGTAGCGCGTCGGCGGCAGCCCCAGCGACCCGACGAACTCGATCTCCTGCATCACCATCAGGTCCGAGGGGATGGACAGGTCGCCCCCTTCGGCCGCGCTCGTCAGCCCGATCTGGACGTGGGTACCCCGTTTGCCCAGCCCCAGGATGGAGTTGCGGCAGGTCTCCTCGATACCGAGCGCGTCGATCGAGACGTTGCAGCCGCCGTCGGTGAGGCCCTTTATCTCGCGGGGGACCCGCTCGGTCTCGGCGGCGTTGAGCGTCTCGGTCGCCCCGAGGTCGGCCGCCCGTGCGAGCTTGTCGTCGTCGAGGTCGACCGCGACGACGTTCGCGCCGAGCGCGTCGGCGATGTGGACCGCCGAAAGGCCGACGCCGCCGCAGCCGTGGACCGCCACCCAGTCGCCCGCCGCGACGGGCGCCCGGTGGGCCAGCCCGTGGAACGCGGTCATGAACCGGCAGCCCAGCCCCGCCATGTCCGTCGAGGTGACGCTCTCGGGGAGGTGGACGATGTTGTGGTCGGCGTGGGGGACGTGGACGAGTTCGGCGAACGCGCCGGGGGCGCTCTCGACGAACCCGAGCGCCTGCGTGTTGTCACAGGTGTTCCCGTGACCGGTGCGGCACTCCTCGCAGGTCCCGTCGCCGAGGGTAAAGGGGATGGCGACGTGGTCGCCCTCGCGGACCCGCTCGACCTCGGGCCCGACCTCGACCACGTGGCCGGCGGGCTCGTGGCCGAGTATCTGCCCCGGCGACGTCTCGAGGCCGAGCCAGCCCCACTCACCCTGCCAGCCGTGCCAGTCCGACCGGCAGATGCCACAGGCCCCGACCTCGACCACGACGCCCCCGGGGTCGGGCGAGGGCGCCTCGACCTCGGTCACGTCGAGCGGCTCGCCGTGCTCGCGGAGTACTGCTGCACGCATGCCACCACGCTCGGTTGTCAGTGGGAAAGCCGTTCGGGTGCCGCGCGCGGCCGCCACGGCGCGCCCGACCGGAACCGCCGGGTCCCGGGCGGGTCACCCGCTCCCGTCCCGCCCGCCTCCGTCGCTTCGGTCCGTGCCATGCCCGCCCGTGTCGCGTGGGGCCTTCGCGACTCCCCCGGAGATCACCGGGGTAGCCGTCGACGGCCGCCCGGTCGTCGAGTACGGTGGCCGGCACAACGGCCATACGTCGGCCGCACGTACCCCGGATATGGACCCCTTCTCGATGGTCGCGGCCGAGGAGGAGCAGGACCACGCCGGGGCCGACCTCGCCGAGGGGGTCGGCTCGCTTGACGACGGGACCTTCCGGGACTTCATCGTCGCACTGCTCCTGGCCCAGGGCGGGCTGTTCGCCGCGAGCCTGGGGCTCATGCTCTGGCACTTCCGCGGTCAGGGGCTCCTCGGCGGGGGGCTACTCGCCGCCGGGGCGGTCGCCCTGGTGGTCACCGCCGTCATCGTCGTGCGGTACGAGCGGGCGTAGCGCCCCCGGCCGTGACCGCGGCCATCGCTCGCCCCCCGCCGCCGACCCTTGCCGCGAATGCCCGCCGAACTCCGCCGTGACGCGTCGCCGGCCGCCGAGGTCGGTCGCCGTCCCGACGCCGCTGCTACCGGTCGGGGCCGCCGCCCCCGTCAGCGCGGCGGCCGTCGTGACCGCCGCGTCCGCCGACGCACGGATCACCGTGCGTGCCGCTATCGTGAGTGCGCGTCCCAACCCTGACATTCGTCCCCACGGTCGGACCCGAGTGTCATAGATAACCATGTCGCCTCGTGGTCTCGACGCCCCGCCGGCCGGCGGTTCGTCCCACTACGGCCCCAGCGCGAGACCGGTCGCCGCGACGGCCGCGATCACCAGCGCCACCACGAGGAGCACGAACAGCGCTAACAGCCCCTTCTGGATGTCGTGCACGACCTCAAGCAGGGGCCCGGAGCATAAAACGGCGTTCGGAGTTCTCCGGCCGCGAGAACGCCGCTCGGCGGTCAGTCCGCCGTCTCGTACATCGGCCGCGGGGCCACGACGTCGCGGGCGTGGAACCAGTCGGCGTCTACGGGGAGCGCCGCCGAGCAGCGCCCACACCCCAGCCCCGTCGGCCCCGCCTCGACGAACCGGTCGGCGCCGGCGAGACACCAGGGGCAGACGAGTTCCTCCCCGGCGGCCCCGCCGGCACGGCCGTCCGTCGACGCCGGCCGGTCCCCCGTGACCGCTCCGTCGTCGGGCCCCGCCTCGTCGTCGAACGTGCTCAGGGTCGCCTGGTCCTCTGCCATCGACTGTTCGTGCGGCCGAGGGCGGCTTAACCCTCCCGGGACGGTCGGGGGCGTCGACGGGGTGCGGGCCCCCGACCCGGTCGTCGGCCGTCCCCGCATTCGTCGCGGATAAGTCGATAACACCCGGGACAACGGGAGAAACGTCTCGTTTCGTTTCGAAAACGTACGGTATCGGACGAACGGACGAATCGACAACGAAACGACCACGCCTCCGCGGATGGGTCCGCGTCCGCGGACGCGAGGGATTCAAGCCCGGACGGCCGGAACGGTCGGTGGATGCTCATCGCGTTCGACTTCGACGGGACGCTCAGTGACTCGGAGATGACCGTGCTGCTGGGGGGCGAGCAGGGCGTCGCCGACGAGATGGCCGACATCACCGAGCGGGCGATGAACGACGAGCTCTCCTACGCCGAGAGCCTGCGCTCGCGGGCGGAGCTGCTGCGGGGCCTGTCCGAGCGGGAGGCCGAGCGCGCCTTTGGCCGGGTGGCGCTGCGGCCCGGCGCCGCCGCCGTCATCGACGCGCTCCGGGACGCCGGGCACACGGTCGCGGTCCTGACCGGTGGGTTCGAGCGCGGCGTGGCGCGCGCGCTCGACGACGCCGGAACCGACGTGGACGCGGTGGTCGCCAACCGGCTCCCGACCCGGGACGGGACGCTGACCGGCGACGTCGAGGGCCCGCTCATCGAGGGCACCAAGGACGAGACGCTGGCGGCCCTCGCCGACGAGGTCGGTGTCGGGATGGCCGACACCGTCGCGGTCGGCGACGGAGCGAACGACCTCCCGATGCTGGAGGTGGCGGGGCTGGCGGTCGGTTACGAGCCCAAACCGGCGGTCGAGCCCCACTGCGACGTGGTGGTCGAGGCGATGGCCGAACTCCGGGAGCTGCTCGAGGAGCGGGGCGTGCTCTGAGGCGGGTCGTGTCGGACGCGCGTCGTACGCGGATTGACGACGGCGGGGCGTCTCCGGCCGGTATGGCACCCGACTCCGGACCGCTGTCGCGGGCCCTCCTGTGGGTGCCCCGGCGACTGGCGCTGTGGGTCGGGGCGAACCCGCTCCGGGCGGCCGGCGGACTCGGCGCGCTGGTCGCGGCCTGGGTCATCCTCGCGTCGCTGTCGCCCGGCTTCGGGCTGGCCGCGGATTTCGCCGGCGTCACCGGCGAGCGGTTCTGGCGGTTCGCTCGGGCGCATCCGGCGTATCCGGCCGCCGTGCTCGTCGGACTCGGGTCGCTGTTACTGCTGCGGTGAGTCCCCGGAACCCACTTCCCGCCCCGGTCCGAGCGGGGCGTATGGACGAGGCCGACACGCCGGACGCGCCGCCGGACGCCGACGAGTTCGTGGAGTACTGTCGCACGCAGGCCGCGCTCCTCTCGGGACGCGTCCAGCGGATGGGCCAGGAGGCCGACGAGCTACTGGACGAGGTGGACGCGACGCTGGCCGACCTGCGCGGGGAGCTGGAGGCCGCCAGCGAGGGGACCACGACCCCGCCCTCGACCGAGGAGCCCGACCGCCCGGAACCCGGCGGCGAGGCGGCAGCGGCCGCCGCCGAGTCGGCGGTCTCCGACGTGGAGCGCAAGCAGTCGCTCATCGCCGCGAAACGCGCCCGGATGGACGCGTTCAACGACCTCGCGGGCGGCTACGCCGACCTCGCCGAGGCGCTCCAGGGCGTCGACGACGAGACGGCGCTGGAGCGGATCGTCCAGTTCGAGGCCGACAACGACGCCCCCGCCTACTTTCCCGACCGCGAGACGCTCGCCGAGACGGTCGCCGGCGAGGGCGTCATCGAGGGGGCAGACGCGGAGGACTCGGAGTAGTCCCCGCGCCCGGGGATAGCGAACGCCTGCATCCGCGCGAGCGCAGCGAGCGCGGCTCCCCGGGTGCCGGCGAACTCCTCTGAACGTTCCTGCGAGGAGCGGATCGCCGGCGGAGTCCGCCAGCCGGTGCCCGCAGATGGCCGAAGGCCGCCGAGGACCCCCGACGAGTAGAGAGCTCAGCCGAAGAGGCTCGTATGGACGGGCGCGAACTCGCTCTCGCCGTCCTCGTCGGCCGTGTCGGTGACGGACTTGCCGCGGACGCCGTCGGCGAGGAAGTCGGCCAGTGGCGGGCCGACCCGGTCGGGCTCGACGAGGAAGGCGTCGTGGCCGTGGTCGGAGTCGACGACGTGGTGGGCGGTGCGGGCGCCGGCGGCACGGAACGCGTCGGCGAGTTCCTCGGCCTGGCTGACGGTGAAATGCCAGTCGCCGGTGAAGGAGACGAGCATCGCCTCGCCGTCGAAGGCGGCCAGCGCGTCGGCGTCGGACTCGTGGCCCGACGCGAGGTCGTAGTTGTCCATCGCCCGCGAGAGGTAGAGGTAGCTGTTCGGGTCGAACCGCTCGGCGAACTTCCCGCCCTGGTAGTCGAGGTACGACTCGACGTCCCGGTAGGGAAAGAAGTCGGCCGCGGGGTCGACCGGGAAGCTGTCGCGGGCGGCGTCCCGCGAGGCGGAGCGGCGGCCGAACTTATCGCTCATCGAGGACTTCGAGAGGTAGGTGACGTGACCGATCTGCCGGGCGATGGCGAGGCCGTGCTCCGGGCGGGGACCGCCGTAGTAGTCGCCGCCCTGCCAGGCGCCGTCGGCGGTGATGGCCCGGCGGGCGATGCCGTCGAGGGCGACGATCTGCGGGTCCAGCCGCGCGGCGGTCGCGACGGGGATGACCCGGTCCACGTGGTCGGGGTGGCGCTTGGCCCAGTCCAGCGCGTTCATGCCGCCGACGGAGCCGCCGACGACGGCGTGGAGGTTGGGGACGCCGAGGCGGTCAAGCAGCCGGCGCTGCGCGCGGGTCCAGTCCCCGACGGTCACGGGCGGGAAGTCGGTGCCCCAGGGCTCGCCGTCCGGGCCCTCGGACGACGGGCCCGAGGAGCCGTAGCAGGAGCCGGGGACGTTCACGCAGACCACGTAGTACGAGGCCGTGTCGATGGCCTTCCCGGCGCCGACGATATCGTCCCACCAGGCCCGGGCCTGCCCCGCGGTGTCCGTGCCGCCGCGGCGCCGGCGGCCGGCGACGTGGGCGCTCCCGGTCAGCGCGTGGCAGACGAGGACGGCGTTGTCGCCGGTGAACTCCCCGTAGGCCTCGTACGAGAGTTCCAGATCCGGAACCGCCTCGCCGCACTCGAAGGTGAACTCGCCGACCGACACCGTGTCGGCCTCGTGCGGGACGCCCTCCATCAGTCGGCTGCCCCGGTGGCGACGGACGCGCGTTCGATGGCCCGTTCCAGGTCCGCCACGATGTCGGCGGGGTCCTCGATGCCGACCGAGAGCCGGACGAGGTCCGGCGTCACGCCGGAGGCGCGCTGTTCCGCCTCGCTCAGCTGGGCGTGGGTGGTGGAGGCGGGGTGGATGAGCAGCGTCCGGGCGTCGCCGATGTTGGCGAGGAAGCGCGCGAGTTCCGTCTCCTCGCAGACGCGCTTGCCGGCCTCGTAGCCGCCCTCCAGGCCGAAGGCGATCATACCGCCGAACCCGCCGTCGAGGTAGCGCCGGGCGTTGGCGTGGGTCTCGTGGGACTCGAGCCCGGGGTGGATGACCCACGCCACGTCCTCGTGTGCCTGCAGCGCCTCGGCGACGACGGTGGCGTTCTCGCAGTGGCGCTCCATCCGCAGGGAGAGCGTCTCCAGCCCCTGGAGCGTGGCCCAAGCGTCGAACGGGGACTGCCCGCTGCCGACCGACCGCACCGCGCGCTGGCGCGCGGCCATCGTGAACGCGCGGTCGCCGAACGCCTCGGCGAAGTTCAGCCCGTGGAACGCCGGGTTCGGGCCGCCGACCTCCGGGTACCGCTCGGGGTGGTCGGCCCAGGGGAAATCGCCGGACTCGACGAGAATCCCGCCAACGGTCGTGCCGGAGCCGTGGATCCACTTGGTCGTCGACTCCCAGACGAGGTCGGCGCCGTAGTCGAACGGGCGACAGAGCGCGGGCGTCGCGAACGTGTTGTCGACGAACAGGGGGACGCCGTGGTCGTGAGACACCTCGGCGATCTCCTCGAACGGCGGCACCACCAGCGCGGGGTTGCCGACGGACTCGACGTGGACGTAGGCGGTGTCCTCGTCGATGGCCTCGGCGTAGGCGTCCGGGTCGAGCGTGTCCACGAACCGGGTCTCGACACCGCGACGACCGGCGGTGCCCGTGAGGTAGGAGTGGGTCCCGCCGTAGATGGCCGAGGAGGAGACGACGTTGTCGCCGGCCTCGGCGAGGACGAAGGTGGCGGCGTCGAGCGCGGCCATCCCGCTGGCCGTGGCGACCGCGTCGCTGCCGCCGTGGAGCGAGGCGAGGCGCCGCTCCAGCTTCCGGGTCGTGGGGTTGCTGATGCGCGAGTAGATGTGGTCGACCTCGTCCAGCGCGTACAGGTCGGCGGCCGTGTCGGCGTCCGGGAACTCGTACGACGTGGTCTGGTGGATGGCCGTCGCCGACGCCCCCGTCTCGGGGTCGGGCTCGTGGCCGGCGTGGACACAGCGGGTGCCGAAGCCCAGGTCAGCGAGGTCGTCCGGCTGCTCGTTGGTCATGTGTGACGTGCATATATCTCTAGGAATCTATAACCCACAGTTACGGCAATATTTGACTGGGTCGGCGTGACACGGGGGCCGGGCCGGGCCCGCGCGGGCCAGCGGCCCCCTCGTCGGCACGACCGAACCCCTCAAGACGCCCCACAGCATACGTCGGAGCGGCAGAGGGAGCCCGGCCCCCGTGCGCACGGTGGCGCATGAGGAAAGTCCCCCCACCGTCCGGGCAGGCGACCGGGCGCAAGCCCGGGGCGGGAGACCGCCGGCACTGGAACAGCAACGAGACCCCCCGGTCAGAGTGATGATGCGCGAGGGGCCGCAAGGCCCCCGGCGCGAGCGGGCCCGGCCCGCGAGCGCGTGAAGCGAGCCGCAAGGTAACCCAGTTAACCCGTTGAACGTCGACGACCGGGAACGGATGGAACGGCGAACCCTCGCCGGTGCAAGCCCGCCGCGCCGGTAGCCCGGACACGGCGGCGGGCGCTCAGCCGAATGCCGGGCCGAACAGAAGGGGGCTTACTCCCCTCAGCCACTCTCGTGGGGAGCGGCGGCGCCGGCCGGGGCCCGACCGCCGCCGGGCTTTTGACAGGGGGTCGCATACGGGCGGCTATGGACTCCGTCCGCAAGGGACTTCGCTCCGAGCAGATCACGAAGGACACCTACGAGCGGCTGCTGTGTGCGGAGTGTGGCGAGACCCTGGCCACGAGAGACAACCCCGACGGGCTGGGAAAGCTCCGGAGCTGCCCGGAGTGTGGCCGGGAGTGGCAGCAGGTCGGGTAGCTCGCCGCCGACCGCCGGCTGACGGGCGTCGGACCGCACCGAACGGTTTTGTGCCCGCGTCACCGAGTTCCGGAAGTGAGCACGGTCGCGGAGTGGACCGAGGCGCTCGCTACGGCGGGCGAGTTGACCCCCGACGTGGTCGACCGTATCATCGAGGCCCACGGCAAGCGCGGCCGCCGGGCCATCGAGGCGGTCGGCGAGCAGCGCGTCAAGGGGTACCGCGACTTCACCGTCGTCGTCGGCTACTCCGAGGAGTACGTCGTCGAGCGGGGCGGCTGCACCTGCGAGGACAGCCAGTACAACCTCGACACCGAGGACCCGGACGAGCTCTGCTGGCACGTCATCGCGGCGAAGATCGCCCCGCGCATCGACGCCGTCGACCACCACGACATGTGGTACTCCGACGTCCGAGAGTTCGTCTGAGTGATGCCGACGACCAACGGCGATCCGCCCGAGGACACCACCGACGGAGGGCACGACGCGACGCCCTTGTCACCGGCTGTGCCGTGCCTGTGCCGGCCGCTGGTGCGGGCGGAGTTCCGGGCGCTCGGCCTGACGCTGGCGGCCGTCGCTTTCGGCGGCCTGGCGGCGGCCCGTGCCGGCGGGCTCGCGGCGGGCGACCCGTGGCTGCTCGGCGCGACCGCGGCCGCGCAGGTCGTCCTCGCCGCCCACTACGCCCGCCGGCCGGCCGGATACGCCCGTGGGACCCTCCCCGTGCCGCGGCGCTGGTACGAACTCGCCGCCGTCGTCGCTGTCGGGCTGTGCGCGGGTGCCGCCGCGGCGCTCCTGCTCGGGTAGTGGCGGCCGCGACCCCCTCATCCGGTGTCGGTCTCCGTCGTCGCCTCGCGGTCGGTCTCCCGGAGGATGAACGGCCCGATCGAGAGCGTCCGCCCCGCCACGGTGGCGATGCGGAGCACGTACGAGAGCAGGATCAGGAACGGGAGCAGCGCCAGCGCCGTCGCGGTACAGACGACCAGCGCCGCCGCGTCGATGCCGACGGGCGTGGCGAGCGGCGCCGTGGTGGGCTCGAAGAACGCCAGCACGGACACCGTGACGACCAGCGACGGGAGCGACGCGACCAGGACCAGCCGCGAGAGGTCGACCAGCTCGGACCGGAAGTAGAGCGTCTTGAACTGTTCGCGGGCGGGGCCGAACAGCCGGAGCAGCTCCTCCAGCTCCGCGAGGGCGTCGCGGGCCTCGTCCGGAAGCTGGTCGCCGTGTGCCTCCCGGAGCTGGCGGGCCCGGTAGAGCTTCCGGGAGTACTCGAAGTCGAGCGCGGCGCCGACGACGGTGAACCGGCCGAACGTCGCCCCGGAGAGGGAGCCGCTCGCCAGCCGGGCGGCGGTGTCGACGCTCTCGGCGAGGTCACGGACCCCCCGACCGGCCTCGTCGTCCCTCCCCGCGTCGACGGCGTCCAGGAGGCGGTCGGCCTGGTCGCCGGTCGCCGTCACCATCGCCCGCAGGAACGCCGAGGGCTCGGCGGGCGCGACGGGGTCCACGAGATGGTCGGCGACGTCCGCCCGGAACGCCATCGCGTCCTCCATCCGCTCGCGCTGGTCGCCGACCGCGCCCAGCTCCTGTGAGAGGACGAGCTGGTTCAGCGTCAGCACCAGCGTGACGCCCGTGACGGTGGCACCGACGAGCGCCTGGAACAGCGTCTCGACCGGGTCGCCCGCCCGGACGGCGGCCCCCGCCCCGGGGACCGCGACCGCCACGAGCAGGAGCGCGGCGAACAGCCCGACCAGCAGTCCCAGGGTCACGAGGCGGCGGTCCGCCCCGAGCAGGAGGTACGCGAGCGTCGTGTCGCCCTCGCTCCGCTCGGCCATCGACTCCGCCGCGTCGGCGCCCGCGTCGTCGGTCGTCTCGCTGCTCACGGCCGGCTCCCCCTCCGGTCGTCCGGTCGCCGCGCGGGCGGATGCATGCCCGGGACGACAGCCGTCGCGCCCTTAGTCGTTGACGAAGGGCGAACGGGTGGACGCTGCGGCGGCCGCGTGGCTCAGTTCGAGTCCTCCTCGGACTCCGACTCGGCCTCCCCTTCCGCCCCCTTCTTCAGGTCCGCCAGTTCCGTCGCCACCTCGTCGTCGTTCGGTTCGTCCCCGGTCGCCCCGTCCGTCTCGACCGCCTCGGTCGACCCGCGGCCGGCCTCGGTCTTCAGCGTCTCCAGCTCCGCCTCCACCTCGCTGCTGGAGCGCATCTCCCGCAGCTCCTTGTCGATGTCGTCCTCGTCCGAGAGGGCGTCGTCGAAGGCGCCCGAGTCCTGCAGCTCGTCCATCGCCTCGGCGCGGGCCTCCATCTCCTCGGTCCGCTCGCGGGAGCGCTCGATGGCGCGAGCGGTCTCGTCCATCTCGTCCCCGACGCCGCTCATGGCCTCCGAGACGCGGGCGCTGGCCTCCGCGGCCTCGTAGCGGGCCTTCATCGTCTCCTTCTCGGTCTTGAACCGCTCGATGCGGTCCTGGAGTTCGTCCTTCTTCTCGACGAGCCGGTCCTGGGTGTTCTGCAGGTCGGCGATCTGGGTCTCCAGGTCCTCGATCTGGGTCATCTTCTCCTTCTTCTTCTCCAGGGCCTTGCGGGCGAGGTCGTCACGGCCGGCCTGGACCGCCTCGCGGGCCTGCTGGTTGTGCTTCTCGACGTTCTCCTCCAGCCGGCGCTTCTGTATCTCCAGGCGCTTCTTCTGGGTCGTCAGGTCGGCGATACCCTGTTTGACGTCCTGGAGCTCGTCGCGCATCTTCTCGTAGCTGTAGTCCAGCGTCTCGGAGGGGTCCTCCTGGCTGGAGACGAGGGCGTTCAACTTCGATCGGACGACGTACGAGGCCCGAGAGAGGATTCCCATGTCCCCGCGTTGGGCGGCTGGGGGCATAAATTTCCCACGTCCACCGGGGCAGCGGACGCCGCCACCGGCCTGCCGGCGCCGGACGGCCGCCCTCGCCGGGTTCCGGGCGCTCCCCGGCTGACCGATACCGATTAGCGTGCGGCGCCCCCACAGCCAGCTATGCCAGACGACGTCGAGGTGGAGGTGGACCCGAAGCGCCGGCAGATGCGGCTGATGGGCGTCGGCTCCATCGCCGCGGGCCTCATGACCTTCGGGGCGAGCACCATCTCCGCGGACCCGTACGGGCCCCTCGTGGGCGTCTTCGGGTTCCTGGGTATCGCCGCGATGGTGTTCGAGTACACGGAGGGCATCCAGCGCGGCGTCTCGATGGGGTTCATCATCAGCGGCATCCTCGTCTGGCTCTACCCCATCGTCGTGCCGCCGTCGGGTGGGTCGCCGGCGTTCCTCGGCGCGCTGCTGACACTGGCCGGCGTGTTCAACTTCGGGTTCGCACCGCTGGCCGACCGGCTCCAGGCGTTCGGCGCACGACTCGGCGGCGACGAGGACGCCGAGGAGGCCTGAGCCGGCTGCTCAGTCGTCGCCCGGTGCCCGTTCGGGCTCCGCCTCCCCCGCGTCCCCCGTGCGCGAGGTCGTCACGTACACCAGCTCCCGGTCGAAGACGAACTCGTCGAGGAAGGCCGCGACGTAGACGACGCTCTGGAAGAAGAGGTAGAACCAGAGCGTGAACGCCGCCAGATACTCCAGGGGGTGGTGGCTGTGGCCCGCCCGGCGATCCCGGGCGAAGACGAGATACGAGCAGACGACCGGGCTGAGACCGACGGCGGTCCAGAGGTAACCGTCGCCCGCGAGCCAGGTGGAGCTGTCCAGCGCCAGCCGGTCGAGCACGAACAGTGGCGCGACGAGCACCAGCAGCACCGGCAACAGTGCGTAGCTGAAGGTGTAGACCGCGTCGGCCCGCTCCCGTCGGCTCAACGTCCGATTCCGGGACAACCGGGGCAGATGCCGCACCGCGACCTGCATCCAGCCGCGCGCCCATCGCGAGCGCTGGCTCCACCAACCGGAGAGGGTGGCCGGGTTCTCCTCGTATGTCAGGGTGTACGGGTCGACCTGGATCCGCTTGCCGTGTGCGTGGATGCGCGCGGACATGTCGATGTCCTCGACGAGCACCGCCTCGTCGAACGGCCCGAGTTCGTCGAACAGCTCGGCGCGGAAGAACGCCTGCCCCCCGCCGAAGATGGTGAAGCCGCCGAACACCTGCCGACCGAACAGGTCCGCGAGCTCGGCGATGTGACGCTCGACGGTCGCGTGGAGCGCGAGCAGCGAGTCGGTCGGGTTCCGGCCGTAGCAGCGCCCCTTCACGCACCAGATCGCCTCGTCGGCGTGGAACCAGCGGACCGCCCGCTCGACCGCGGCGGGATCGAACTCGTGGTCCGCGTCGATACTAGCGATGAGTTCACCGGTGGCGTACTGGAGCGCGTAGTTCGTGGCCTTCGCCTTCCCCCCGCCTGGTTCGTCCCGTTCGACCGCCTTGACCGCGTCGTGCTCATCGCCGTAGCGCTCGGCGATGGCGGCGGTACGGTCGGTGGAGGCGGCCTCGTAGCAGACGACGACCTCCAGCCGGTCGCTGGGGTAGTCGACGGCGAGCGCGGCCTCGATGGTGTCGGCGAGGACCGGCTCCTCGTTGTACGCGGGGATGACGACGCTGACGAGCGGCAGGTCCTCCGGCAACGCCGTCGGCGGGTCGGTTCGGGCGAACGCGAGCAGCGAGCCGAGGAACGTCCGACCTACCAGCCCCAGCAGGAGCACGAGGAGGACCGTTCGGAGCGTCCGCTCGTACGCCACGGAGGCGAGTGTGGGGAGGGTCAGTGCGGCGACCAGCACCGATGTCGTCAGTCCGTACACGAGGACCGTTCGGAGGGAGACGCCGGCCGCGTCCGCCGTCTTGACTTTCATCAGTGCGGACGTCTCCACGGCCGCTCATAGTGGTTTTCATACCGCTTCGTGACGCGTGAGCGTAACGCGTCATGGCGGGGGAACCGGGCTGACTCGTCGTTCGCGGACGGTTCCGCGACGTTCATTACCGATGCCGGCGGTACCACGACCGATGGGTCCCCCGCCAGCCCCTGCCCGTGTGGCCCGTGCCCTCCGACGGCGGGTGCGCGGCGCCGCGGCGGTCGCGGCCGCTCACCCGGGACACGCGCTCGCCGTCGTACTCGTCGTGACCGCCGGGGCCACGCTCCGGCTGTACGGGCTCGGCGCCGAGAGCCTCTGGCTCGACGAGGCCATCACCGCCGTGGTCATCGAGCGGTTCGGGACCCTGGAGCTCCTGACGGCGGTCCCCCGCGAGCAGCCCCACCTCCCCCCGTACTACGTGCTGCTCGACCTGTGGGTCGGGCTGGTCGGGCGAAGCGACGCCGGCCTCCGGGCCCTCTCGGCCGCCTTCGGGGTCGTCGCACTCCCGTTCGTCTACGGGCTCGGACGCCGTCTCTTCGACCGTCGCGTCGGGCTGCTAGCGCTGACCGTCGCCGCCCTCTCCCGGTTCCAGCTCTACTACGCACAGGAGGTCCGCATGTACGCGCTGCTGACCGCCCTGACCGTGGCGTCGTACTACTGTCTCCTGCGCCGCGACGACCCTCGTTGGGCGGGCGGCTACGTCCTGACGTCGGTCGGCGCTGCCTACGTCCACCCGTTCGGGGGGCTGGGGGTCCTCGGCGGACTCGCCTCCATCGTGCTGGCGTCCCGGCTTCGGGAGCGGGGGGTCGACACCCGCGGCTGGCCGGGGACGGCGGGCGGCCGACGGGCTCCCGCCCTCGTCGCGCTCTCGCTCGTCCCGCTGGTCGTCGCGGCGGCTCACGAGTTCG
Source organism: Haloglomus irregulare (assembly GCF_007421925.1). Classification (GTDB taxonomy): domain Archaea; phylum Halobacteriota; class Halobacteria; order Halobacteriales; family Haloarculaceae; genus Haloglomus; species Haloglomus irregulare. The sequence continues at coordinate 118,872 of NZ_QMDX01000010.1, read as the reverse complement.
CTACCGGCTTCGGGCTGACGTACCTCTCGCGCCCGGGGCCCGCGGCGGTCGCCCGGTCCCTGCTGATCTTCTTCGGCACCTGGCCGACGCCGGCCGTCGGCGCCGTGGTCGGAGTGCTGCTGGCCGGGTCGGCGCTCGCGGCGCTGGCTCCGCTCGGCGCCGCCGCGACCGGGGTGCGAGCGCCGACCCCGACCGTCGGTGCGACCCTGCTGGTCGCCTGCTGGGCGGCCGCTCCGGTGGTCGTTCTCGTGGCTGCCTCGCACCTCCTCACGCCGGTGTTCTGGTACCGGTACGCGCTACCGGCGGCACCGGCCTGCTACCTGCTGGTCGCGGCCGGCGGCACCGCTCTGACCGACCGTGTAGCCGCGTGGCTCGCCACCCGCCGGCAGCCCGAAGCGGGACGGTCGGTGGCCGCGAACGGCGATGGCCGCGGCCGTCACCTCGCGCTGGTACTCCGCGTCGCGCTGGTGGTGCTGCTCGTCTCCTCGCTCGTCCCGCCGGTTGTGGCCTACCACACGACCGACACCAGGGACCAGTGGGACGAGGCCGTCGATGCCGTGGAGACCCGGGCGGCGCCGGGCGACCTGGTGCTGGTCGACGGCTGCCTCTCGCTGTTCGGTTACGACCGTTACCGGGGGCGCGGCGACCTCGCGGTCCGGGGGGTCGTCGACCTGAACTCGGCGACGGGGGGCGACCCGACGCCACGCGGCGTCATCGAGCGCGCGGTCCGCAACCGCTCGACCGTCTGGACCGTCGTTGCACACGCCTCCGCCCGCGAGGAACGGCGGCTTCGTGGCGCCGTCCGGGGGACGCACGTGCCCGCCCGGACCCGCTCGTTCGTCGCCATCGAGGTGACACGCTACGAGCGACGCGCCGGCGCGGTGAACGGCATCGGGCCGGACGCGACGGGGTCGGTTCCGCCCCCGGCGGCGTTCGGCTGCCGACGCAGCCTCATCTAGACTCCCCCCCGTCGAACTTCGCGAGCAGGGCCTCGTAGAACGCCCCGTCCTCGGCGTCCCCGCCACGGGCCAGCTTCTCGACGATGAGCTCCGGCGTCGAGCGCGCGAGGTGGTCCTTCCGCGGCGACCGGTTCACGACGAGTTCGCCGTCCTCCAGCCCGACGGCCTCGATGCCGTCGACGGTCACGTCGATGGTGCACTCGGCGCGGATCTCGGCGGCCAGGTGGGAGACGAAGACCGCCGTCGAGTCCCCCTCGGCGAGCGCCTCGAGGATGCCCGCGATGATGACTGCGCTCGCGCCCGGTTCCGTGATGGACTCCAGCTCGTCGACCAGCACCAGCCGGCGGTCGCTGCCGACCACGAGGTCGCCGAACTCCCGGAGGGTGGCCTCGAACGCGCCCGCGTCGAGCGTCCCCTGTGACTTGGCCTGGTAGTGGAGCGCCTCGAACCGCTCCAGCCGCGCCGACTCGGCCGGGACGGGGAGCCCCATCTGCCCGAGGACGACGACGAGTCCGACCAGGTCGAGCGTCGAGGTCTTGCCGCCGGAGTTCACCCCGGAGAGCAGCGCCACCCCCTCGATACCGTAGTCGACCGGCTCCACCTCCTCGAAGGGCACGTCCAGCAGCGGGGAGCGCCCGCCCTCGATGGCGATACCCCGGCCCTCGAAGGTCGGCATCGTGCAGTCGAAGTCGGCCGCGAACCGCGCGACGGCCAGCTCCACGTCGAGTTCGAGCCCCGCGTCGACCAGCTCGTGGGCGGGCTCGCGGAGGTCGGCGAGATCCGCGGCGAGGTCGCGTTTGCGGGCGGTGGCGCGGCGGTCCCGAGCGGCGGTCAGCTCCTCGCGGAGCCGCGAGACGGCCCGCTCGTCGTGCTCGACGGGGAACGTCGGGTCGTCGGCGAACGCCCGGCGCGCGATGTCGGTGTGATCGGCGAGATCGAGCGCGTCGACGAGGTGGTCGCGGGCGGCGTCGACCGCCGCCGCGTACTCGTCGGCCAGCTCCCGTTCGAGCAGCGAATCGACGCCGGCGCCCCGCTCGACCAGCGAGAGCAGGTCCGCCCCCTCGACGGTCACGTCCCGGTCCTCGATAGCCGCCCGGAGCCGGTCGTTGGCGACGGATTCGGCCATCGACACCGCGGCGTCGAGGTCGTCGACGGCGTCGGTCAGCCGCCGGAGCTCCTCGTCGCCCGCGACGGTGCCGTCGTCGTTCAACTCGGCGAGCGCGTCGTCCAGCGCGTCCGGCTCGAGCGGCGCGTCGAGGCCGGCCTCGCGCGCCACCGCCGCGGCCGCCCGCAGCGGCCCACGGTTGCGCGCGAAGAAGGCCAGCGTCCGCTCGGGGACGATGCGCTCGGGGTCGTCCAGTGCCCGGGGCTCGACGCGCACGTCGCCCTCGACCTCGACGCCCGCGAACCGCTCGTCCAGCGCGACGACCGTCGAGTAGCCCCGGGCCAGCTCCGCGAGCCCGCGGGCGTCGTCGACCAGTTCGACGCTCATCTCGGGGACCGCGTCGCGGGCCGCCGAGTACGCCTCCGCGTTGCTCGTCGCCAGACAGCGGTCCCGCACCCGGACGTCGCCCGGCGCCTCCAGCGGCTCGACGCCCGCGAGCGCCTCCAGTACGTCGGGGTCGGGCTCGCGGCCCATCGCCCGCTCGGCGAACCCCCGGACCTCCGCGACCCGTGACTCGCTGGCCGAGGGGTAGAGCGTCTCCAGTCGCCGGGCGGCGTAGTCGGTGACGGCCCGCTCCTGGAGCAGGCCCAGCGCGTCCCGGTACAGCTCCCGGGCCCGGTCGGTGGCGAGGAACTCGCCGTCGTCGCCGTGGCGGTGCCGGATAGCCGCCCGGGCGATACGGGCCGCGCGGCCGTCGCTGATGCCCGGCGCGCGGGCGATGGCGGCCACGTCGCCCTCGCTCAGGGCCTGCTCCGGGTCGTCCAGCTCGGCGAGGCGGTCGGCGGTCTTGGCGCCGACGCCCGGCACCTCGCGTACGTCCATCAGGCGTGTGTGGGGTCGGCACGGCCCAAAACGGTAGCGGGTCGGAGCGGGGGCCAGGAACCGAGCGGCGACCGCTCCTCCGGCGACCACCGCAGCGGGTTCCCGCTCGTCCGTCCGGCCGCCCGCTCGGCGGTGTTCCCGCCCAGCCGCTCGGCGCCCTCGCCGGCCACGCTGCGCTCGAACGACCGCTGCTGGCTGTAGTTCGGGCAGCCGGGGGACCACCTCGACCGTGGCGCGCCTGCCGTCGAGCCGGAGCCGACTCCGCTTCCGCGGGTCCACGAGGCGGACGTGCTCGACCAGCGGGTCCCCCGCCGCGGGCGCCGTCTCGAACCGGACGAACCCGAACTCGTCGGCCGGGACGGGGACCCACACGCTCCTGTCGCGGCCGACGGGGGACAACCGCGGGTGGGTTCCCCGACGGGGTCACACACCTAGCCGGTCCCGCGGGCCGTGTCAGCCGTGCGGTCGCGGCCCTGTTCGTGACCCGACGCCGGTTTCGAATCTGCCCGGCGAACACTCCCGTAATCACTCGAATAACCGACGGACTATGCCCTTTCGTGCCCCGAAGTGGTCCTATTCGACCAACGATCCGCGGAGGTCGTCGTCCGCCGACGAGAGACAGGACGCCAGACACGCCTCGGGTTCGTTGTCGATGCGGGCCGTCCAGTCGCGCCACCAGTCCCGGTCGAGGGTCCCCGCGACCTCGCCGCTGACGTACACGGTCACCGTGTCCGGGCCGATGTCGGTTTCGATATCCATGTGCCATGATGGCACTCGACATAATAAAACCCCACTCATCGGTGCGCTCGCCGTGCACGGCCGGCCCACGCCTTTACCCTCGGCCGCGACGGCCGCAACCGGCAGATACGGGCCGACGGACCGGCCGTGTGGGCGTACGACGCGTCCGGGTCGGCGCCGGCCGAGGTCACGCTCCCGGCTGGGCCCGAGCTACCGGAGCTGGTCGCACCACCGCTCGACCTGCCGCTCGGTCGCCGCCTCCGACCGGGAGTTGTCGATACGGACGTGCGGCAGCGCGAGCTCGTCGAACGACGTCATCAGTTCGTGGTAGGTCCCGAGCGAGGCGTCGCTCAACTCGCCGTCGAGGTCGCGGTCGGCGATGCGCTCGACGGCCACGGACTCGTCGCAGACGACCCGGACCAGTTCGAAGCCGCAGTCGACGTCGTCGGCCAGGTCGCGCGCCCACTCGCGCTGGCGCTCGTTCTGGAAGGTCCCGTCGAGGACGACCTCGCGCCCGGCGGCCAGATGCCCGTGGGCCTCGTCCAGCACCCGGCTGTACACCCGGCGGGACTCGACGCGGTCGTAGCGGGGCTCCGGGCGGATCTCCTTGCGGACGGCGTCGGTCCGCAGCAGGGCCGCCCCGAGGCGGTCGGCGACCCGGGCGGCAGTCGTGGACTTCCCGACCCCCGGCAGGCCACAGACGACGACGAGACGGGGCATGTTACGGGTTGACGGAGGGTCAGCAAAAAGCCAGCGGGAGCCACCGCCTCACCCTACCGGCCACGTCACCGCCGGGTGGTCCGCGATGACGCCGTCGACGCCGAGGCGGTCGAGCCGGGCGACCTCGTGCCACCGGGTCACGGTCCAGGCGTTGACCGTCCAGCCCTGTGCGGCGGCGGCCTCGAGCACGCGGTCGCGGGCCTCGGGCCGGGCCGGCGGGTCCGTCCGGGAGTCGTCGCCGAGCAGGTCGTCCAGCGAGGGGTGGACCGCCGCACAGTCGTGCCGGCGCGCCACCGCGACGGCGGCGTCGACGGTCCCGGCACAGAGCGCGGCCGTCGGGTGGTCGCCCGCCTCGCCTGCCGCCGCCAGTGCGCCCTCGCAGAACGAGGAGAGCAGGGCGTCGGTCCCGTCGAGGACGTCGAGGACACGCGCGACGAACGGGTGCCACAGCTCCCGCTGGGTGGCGCGGTCGTCGGCGTCGAGGTCGACGCCCGGGCGGATGTCGAACGAGCCGGGGTTCTTCAGCTCGACGTTCAGCCGGACGTCGTCGGGACGGGCGTCCCGGACCGCGGCCAGCGTCGGGACGGTCTCCCCGGAATCCAGCACCTCCGCGGCGACCACCTCGGCGAGCGGGGTCTCGTGGACGACGCCCTCGCGGTCGGTGAGGCCCGGGCCCCCGTCCGCGGCGGTATCGAGTCGACTGTCGTGGAAGACGACGGGCGTCCCGTCGGCGACCGGCTGGACGTCGACCTCTACCATCGCCGTCTCCGGGTGCGCGGCGGCGCGACGGACGGCCAGCTCGGTGTTCTGCGGATAGCTCCCGGCGAACCCGCGGTGGGCGACGAGCGTGGGGTCCATATCCGACGGGTGTGGCCCGGGCACTTGGCGTTCCCGACGGCCGGGCGGCCGTGTCTGCCCCCGGTCCGCGTCGGGACCCCGGCCGGCCAACCCGCCGCCGGGCCGGTGGGACCGATTTATGTCGTCCGGCGCACTGGCCGGGGTATGGCATCCACACGCCTCGCCGACAGAACGGTCCTCGTCACGGGAGCTGGCTCCGGCATCGGCCGTGAAACCACCATCCGCTGTGCCGAGGCGGGCGCCACCGTCATCGCCACGGACGTCGACAGTAACGGCGGCCAGGAGACCGTCTCGATGGTGCAGGAGGCCGACCCGGACGGCGTCGTCGAGTTCGAGAAACTGGACGTGACGAACCGGGAGCGGTTCGGCGAGGTGGCGGACGGGACCGCCGACCAGTACGGCCTGGACTGCGTCGTCAACAACGCCGGTACCGGTCACCCGCCCGCCAACGTCGAGGACGTGAGCGACGGCACCTTCGACTACGTCGTGGACGTGAACCTGCGGGGGGTCTGGAACGGCTGTCAGGCGACGCTCCCGCACCTGAAGGCGGGTGACGGCGACGCGGCCATCGTCAACGTCTCCTCGCTGGCCGGCTTCCTCGGCTTCCCCAAGCAGTCGGTCTACTCGCTGACGAAGGGCGCGGTCCTCAACTTCTCGCGGGCGGTCGCCGCCGAGGCCGGCCCCGCCGGCGTCCGGTGTAACGCGGTCTGCCCCGGCTTCACCGACACGCCGCTGGGCCGTCAGTACTTCGAGACCAAGGGCGACCCCGAGAAGGCCATGGAGAAGGCCGCTCGGCAGTACCCGCTCAAGCGCCTCGGCGAGCCCGAGGAGATCGCCGAACCGATCCTCTTCCTGCTGAGCGAGGAGGCCTCCTGGATCTCCGGGCATGGCCTCGTCGTCGACGGCGGGTTCTCTATCACATAGCGGGCCTCCCGCGGCGGCCCCGAAGTTGAAACCGGAAGCCGCGGCACTCCGTCGCGATGCCAGCCGGAACAGCACCACCACGGGGGTGCCGGTGAGCGACCGCGCTCTCGTCGCCTACGAGCGACCCGACGGCCGGTACGTCCTCCACTACGCCCACTGGGGGGCGAGCGACGGTCTCGTCGAGCGGCTGACGCCGGCGACCCCCTTCGGCGGCGCCGACCCACGGGCCGAGTGGGCCGCCGGCCTACTGCGCGACCTGCTGACCGCGACCGGCATCGACCCCGACTCCGTGGCGGGTCGCGTGCCCGCGGAGGCCGCCACCGCCGTGGACCCGATGCCGCTGGCGGTCGCCGTCACCCGCGATGGCCTCGTCGACCGGGTCGCGTTCGGCGTCCACCGGGCGCTGGTCGTCGTCGACCGGTCGTTCGACGCGACGACATACGCCGCCGTCCCGTTCGACCTCGCGCCGGTGGCCGGGACGCTCGACGGGACCGCCGTCGACCCGGACGCCGGCGGCCTGCTGGTGCCCGTCGCGACGTCGGTCACGTCGCTCCGCGAGCGGGCCGGCGGCGCCCGCGAGGCGCTCGGTGCGGCCGTCGACGGTGGGCTCGACCCGCCCACCGCCCGGCGTGCGCTGCGCGAGACGGCCGCGCGCTGGGTCGGGGCCGACCGCCTGCTCGTCGCCGACGGCCCGGGACCGTGACGGGTTTGACCCGGGCGCCGCTACGGCCGGCAGTGAGCGACGGGACCGAAGCCGGCGGGGACGCGGAGACGGACGACGAGCCCGGACTCCCGACGGCGCCGGACGGCACGGTGTCGGGCCGTGGCGTCGAGACGGTCGTCGCCCCCGGGCCGACGGCCGCGCTGGCGGTCTGCGAGCGTGCGCTGGCCGGGGACGCCCTGCTGACGGTGTTCGGCCGCTGTCGCGTCGAGTACGACGGCCGGGCGAGTTCCTCGCTCGGCCCCGGCGACCGGCTGCTCGTCTGCAAGCCCGACGGGAGCGTCCTCGTCCACACCGAGGAGGGCCAGCAGCCGGTCAACTGGCAGCCCCCCGGCTGCACCGTCGAGCCGGCGCTCGTCGAGACCGACGGCGAGGAGCGCCTCCGCGTCCGGAGCGAGCGGTCGACGCCTGCCGAGGAGCTGCTGGTCGAGTTCGGGACCGTCGCACAGGTCTCGGCCTACGACGCGGTCGACGCCGAGGAACTGGCGCTGACGGGCACCGAGGCGGACCTCCGCGAGCGCGTGCTCGACGACCCGACGCTGGTGGAACCCGGCTTCACGCCGCTGGCGACGGAGCGCCGGACGCCTGCGGGTGCGGTCGACGTCTACGGCGAGGACGCCGACGGCCGGACGGTCGTACTGGAGCTGAAACGCCGCCGGGTCGGGCCGGACGCCGTCGGCCAGCTCTCGCGCTACGTGGACGCGCTCCGGCGGGACCTCCACGACGACGCCGCGGTGCGGGGGGTACTGGTCGCGCCGTCGGTGACCGACCGGGCGCGGCGGCTGCTGGCCAAGGCGGGGCTGGAGTTCGTCGCGCTCGACCCGCCCGACCCCGAGTGAGGGCTACTGGCGGCGACGGGTCGGCGGCTCCGAACCGACCGCATCCGCTAAGTGCGCCGACGCCCGACGTAGTGGTATGCAACATCGAGAACTCGGCGACTCCGGCGTCGAGGTCAGCGAGGTCGGGTTCGGCGCGTGGGTCGTCGGCACGGACTGGTGGGGCGACCGCACGGAGGACCAGGCCGTCGAGATGGTCCAGCACGCGCTCGACCGCGGGGTCACCTACTTCGACACCAGCGACGTCTACGGCCAAGGCGACTCCGAGCGGCTGCTGGGTCGGGCGCTGGCCGAGCACCGCGACGAGGCCGTCATCGGGACGAAGGTCGGCTACGACTTCTACGACAACCCGCAGGCCGGGCACGGCGAGCTCCCGAAGGAGCTCGACGTCGACTACCTGGACGAGGCCTTCGAGAAGTCGCTCGACCGGCTCGGGGTCGACCACGTCGAGCTCCTCCAGCTGCACAACGCCAACGCCGACGAGGTCGACGCCGACGTGCTGGAGTGGCTCGACGAGCAGCGCGAGCAGGGTCGCGTCGAGGCGGTCGGCTGGGCGCTGGGCCCCTCCATCGGCTGGCTCGCGGAGGGCGACGCCGCCGTCGCCCACGAGTTCGACGTCGTCCAGACCGTCTTCAACATGTTCGAGCAGACGCCCGGACGGCACTTCGTCGAGACCATCCGCGCCGAGAACGCCGACACGAGCCTGATGGCCCGGGTCCCCCACTCCTCGGGACTGCTGAACGAGCAGGTCACGCCGGAGACGGAACTCGAGGCCGGCGACCACCGCGGCCACCGCCCGACCGCGTGGTACGAGGCCGGCTGGGAGAAGGTCGAGAACGTCCGCTTCCTCGAGCGGGACGGCGCCCGGACGCTGGGCCAGGCGGCCATCCAGTGGCTGCTCTCGTTCGACGAGATGGCCTCCGTCACCCCGACCTTCCGCACCGAGGCCGACATCGACGAGTGGGCCGCCGCGCCCGACACCCCCGCGCTGGACGACGAGGAACTCCGGCGCGTCGAGGAACTCTCCGCCGAGAACTTCGGCGCCTCCCAGGACGACGGGATGGCCGCCGGGGACCTGCGGACCAGCGTCGGCGGCGATGACCTGCGGGACGCCGGCGTGCTGTCCAGCGCGGCCGGGGACTGAGACGGTCGCGCTCGATTACTCGGCTACGTTCCCGATTGCTCGACTGAGGCTCGCTGGGGGCTACTATCCGAACTATGAGCTACGTACAGGGTAGTCTCCCGAGATACTGGCAGTTCCGGCGGGAATCAGGCGAACGCCCGCAGCAGCCCCCGGCCGTCGGTCCCGCCGTGCAGGTCCGGGAGCGCAGCGCGCTCGGGGTGGGGCATCAGCACCGCGACGGTCTCGCGCTCGCCCAGCACCCCGGCGACCCCGCCCTTCGACCCGTTCGGGTTGGCCGCGTCGGTCACGGTCCCGTCAGCGTCGCAGTAGCGGAACAGCACGCGGTCCTCGGCGACGAGTCGCTCGTACCGGTCGTCCTCGGCCTCGAAGCGGCCCTCGCCGTGGGCGATGGGAAGGCGGACGACGTCGCCCTCGTCGAACGCGGCGGTGAAGGGTGTGTCCGCACGCTCGACCCGGCAGTGGACTTGCTCGCACTGGAAGCGGGCGCTCCGGTTGGTGGTGAACGCGCCCGGGGTCAGCCCGGACTCGGAGCCGATCTGCGCGCCGTTGCAGACGCCGAGGACGGGCGTGCCCTCGGCGGCGGCCTCGCGGACCTCCGTCATGACGGGCGAGCGCGCGGCCATCGCGCCGGCGCGGAGGTAGTCACCGTACGAGAAGCCGCCGGGGATGACGACGCCGGACGGGTCGGCGGGCAGGCCGTCCTCGTGCCAGGCGATCTCGGCGTCGACGCCGAGGTGCTCCAGGGCGCGGACGGCGTCGCGGTCGCAGTTCGAGCCACCGAACCTGATGACGGCGACGGTCACAGCGACCACCCCGTGTGGGCGTCGGGCGTCGCCGTCATCGTGGAGGCGACGGTCACTGCTCCTCGACCTCCACCGTGTAGTCGTGGATGGTGGGGTTGGCGAGCAGTCGCTCGGCCATCTCGTCGGCGCGGTCGGCGGCCGCCTCGGCGGAGTCGGCGTCGAGGTCGACCTCGAAGCGGTCCGCCGAGCGGAGGTCGCCCAACTCGAACCCGAGCCGTTCGAGCGCCTCCTGGGTGCGTTCGGCCTCGGGGTCCAGCACACCGCGCTTCAGCCGGACCGTCACGACGGCGGTGTAGGCGGTCATGTCTGAGGGCGGGTGGCGCCCGAACAAAACGGTTCTGTTCGGCGGAGCGGGGCGGGGGGACCGAATCCCGGAGCGGGCTACTTTTGCCGACCGGGGCGTTCGGAGGGGTATGAGCAGCCTCACGAGCGCGGCGGTGGTAGCGTGACCCGCCAGTACACGGAGATCGTCGTCGTCGGCGGCGACAAGAAGGGGCTCATCGCCCGGGTCACGTCGCTGCTGTTCGAGCGCGGCATCAACATCGAGGACCTCGACCAGGCGGTCCGTGACGGCGTCTTCCGGATGACGCTCCACGTCGACACGGACGAGATGATCGTCAAGGACGAGACGCTCCGGGACGACCTCCACGACCTCGGCGAGGAGCTCGGCGTCGACATCCAGGTGCGGTTCCCGAGCGACCGCCAGACCGACCGCGTGGCCGTGCTCGTGACGAAGGAGTCCCACTGCCTGGAGGCGCTGTTCGGCGCCCGCGAGGAGGGGGAACTCGACGCCGAGATCAGCGTCGTCATCGGGAACCACCCGGACCTGGAGCCGCTGGCGGCCGAGCGCGGCGTCGACTTCCACGACGTCGGCGACGAGAAGGGTGTCCCCGACGAGAACCGCCTCCTCGACCTGCTCGCCGAGTACGAGATCGACCTGGTGGTGTTGGCGCGGTACATGCGCATCCTCAGCCCGAACGTCGTGTTCCGGTACGAGAGCCGCATCATCAACGTCCACCCGTCGCTGCTGCCCGCCTTCCCCGGCGCCGAGGCCTACCGACAGGCCCGCGAGGAGGGCGTCCGCGTGGCCGGGGTCACGGCACACTACGTCACCACGGACCTCGACCAGGGGCCCGTCATCACCCAGCGCGCGTTCGACGCGCCCGCCGGCGCCGACGTGGAGACGCTGGAGCGCCGCGGCCAGCCACTCGAGGCCGAAGCGCTGGTCGAGGCCGTCCGCCTCCATCTGGACGACGCGGTGTCGGTCTACCACGGCCGGACGGAGTTCCGCGACGAGGTCGACCGGTCGCAGTACCAACTCGGCCTCCCGGACGAGGCCCAGTCGCTCCGACCGAGCGAACCCGTCGACGGGGACGGACTGGAGGAGTACGGCGCCGACGCGGAGGCGCCCGCCGAGGACGACTGAGCCCGTCCCAGGAGTCGATCAGATCCCTCGTGCGCGCTCGACGGCGTCGGCCAGCGACGGCGCGTCGAACAGGTCCCGGTCGAGATAGGCGTTCGCCCCCGCCGTGTAGAGGTCGCTCATCGCTTCGACCACGCCCTCGGGGAGCGGCTCGGGGTCGCGCTCACAGCGGTCGCGCCAGTCGGCCACGTCCTCGCGCTTGGCGCGCTCCTTTGCCTCGTCGACGGCCGCGACCCACTCGGGCTGCTCGCGCTTGTGGTACTGCCGGACGACTTCCTTGGAGACCTGCTGGCCGTCGTGGGAGAACCGGTTCTCGTCGAACGTGCCGACCACGTCGGCGACCCGAACCTCCCCGCTCACGGCGTCGCCGTTCGCTCGGGGCGTCTCCGACGCCCCGCTCTCGACGTAGATACACTCGATCTTCCCGTCCTCGTGTTTCAGCCCGGCCTCGTCGGCGCGCTCGGTGACGAGCCGGTTGACCTGGCGGGCGACCCGCTCCAGTTCGTCGATGTCGGCAGCGCCGGCGATACGGTCGGCCTCTGCGCGGTCGAGGTAGCGGTCGGACTCCTCGAACTTCGTCGAGAACTCGACGAGGGGTGTGGGCAGGTCGACCGGCTCGTCGGGCCACGACCCGGAGAGGCCGAACTCCGAGGGGTCAGCCCGGGACCGGAGCGACGACCCGACGGGGATCGTGTTCCGGAAGACGATCTCCAGCGGGACGACGTAGTTCCCGCCGGCCGCGTCGTGGAACGCGTCGTAGTCGTAGGTGCGACCCTCGTGGGGGAGGTCGGGTACCCGCGAGAGGTCGATGGCCATCTGGCGGGGTGGCTCGTCGGCCTCGGCCAGCGGGACGACCTCGCCGGCGCTGTCCACGGCTTCGCCGTTCGCTCGGGGCGTCCCCGACGCCCCGCTCACGACCCCGCGGTAGTGCGTGGGGACGCCCTCCGCCTCGAGCAGTTCGAAGTTGGCGGCCCCCATCGCGCAGAGCGAGGCGCCCTTGCCGGGGATGGGGTCGGGCATCTTCCCCCAGTCGAAGACGGAGTAGTCGTCCGTGAACGCGAACCGGCCGCGGCCGAGCGCGGACGGCGTCGCGGCCGCTTCGATGACGAACTCCTTGACGCTGGTCATGCCCGGCGGGTGGCGGGCGGCCGGCAAGGGGTTTCCCCTTCGGCGCCGGGCCGCGGGGTCCTCGCGACACCGGACGGCTTTTCGACCCACCAGCCGTATCAGAGGGTGATGACCGATCCCGAGGCGTCGCCGCCCGACGCGGCGGACGCAGGGACCGCCACGACAGGCGAGGCGGCCCCCGCGGGCGAGACGGAGTCGGCGGCCGACCCAGCGGCGGCGGAGTCGGGCCCGGCCGTGGCCGACGAGGACGCCTACTCCGGACTGCTCGGGACGTTCCCCTTCGCCTTCCGGCGGACCGAGTCGCGTCTCTGCAAGGCCTACGTCGCCATCGGCGGGCTGCTCGGGGCCGGTCTCGCCCTCTTTTTCACCATGGCGCTGGTAGTCCAGGTGTTCGCCACGCTCTCGGGGACCGGCGGGCTGTTCACCTTCTCCCGGGCGCTGTTCATCCTCGTCGGCCTGTTCGTCGTGGGGCCAGTGCTGGCACCAACCCTCCTCGTCGCGCGGCGGCACCGCCGGACCGGTAGCAACGCTGGCTACGACCGGCTGCTCGCGGCCTCCGGGTTCGGCTTCCTCGCGTCGCTGTACCTCCTCGCCGTTGGCGCCGCGTCGCCGGACCTCCGGGACCCGGCGACGGCCGCGGGCCCGCTCGAACCGCTGGTGGCGGCCCTCTACGCGCTCCCGCCGGCCGCCGCGCTGGTCTTCCCGCTGGCGGCGGCGGCCGCCATCGCCGCCGCGCACCGGTACGCGCGCTGAGGGGCGGGCGGCGGTCACGTCCCGGTCGCCCCGGCGGGCCGGGGGCCGGCGGAACGGTTTAACGCCTCGGGCTGCTCTTGCCGTTCGATGCAGGACGGGTTGCGGGGGCGGATCCGGTCGACCTGGCGCCGACTGCGGCGGCTGGAGCGCCGGGAGGTCCGGAGCTTCCGCGCCTGGCTGGAGCACACGAACAACCTCATCCACCTGTCGGCGCTGCTGTTCGTCCCGCTACTGATGGCGGCGGTCACCTTCCTCTCCGGGCAGGTCCGACAGCTCTCCTTCCTGCTGTTCCCGCCGCTGGCGGCCGGGGCCTACACGCTGTTCCATGATCCCGACGGGCAGTTCGCCTCGCCGCGCCGGTTCGTCGGCGGCCTCACCTTCGGCGCGGTGGCCGGGCTCGCGGCACTGAACGTCGCCGCCGCACTGCAGGGGACCGCCGCGAACGCCCTGCAGGTCACCCCCGGGAGCGCCGCGCTGGCGGTCCTCATCACCGGCGCGGGGACGTGGGCACTCGACCTCGAGGAGCCGGCGGCGTTCTCGACGGCGCTGCTGGTGCTTGTCACCCGGACCGACCGCCTGACCTACGTCCTGAGCGTCGCCACCTCTAGCCTGCTCGTCGCCGGCGTCTTCCTGCTGTGGCGCGAGCGGTTCTTCGAGCGCCGGGCGCGCTACCTCTACGCCTCGACCCGCGGCGACGACCGTGTCCTCGTCCCGGTTCGCGGCACCCACCCCGAGGAGACCGCCCACCTCGGCGCCCGTATCGCCGCCGCACACGAGGGAGCGAAGGTGGTACTGCTCGGGCTGATCGACCCCGGGGAGGCCGCCACGGCCGACGGGTCCTCGGGCGACCACGCCGAGGGGTCCGGTGAGGAGTCGGTCGCCGCCCTCGGCGGCGACGACGGCCCGACCCCCAGCCCGGACGGCGGCAACCCCCCCGACCACGTGACCGTCGAGCCCTCGGCCGAGACCGCCGCCGAGCAGCTCGCGACCGCGGCCTCGGCGATGGACCTGGAGTCGCGCGCCGCGGAGATAGAGGCGAGTTACGACGTCCCGACGGAAGTGCTGGTCGCCGAGAGCACGCCGGAGTCCCCCGGCACCGCCATCATCCAGGCCGCACACGACACGAGTTGCGACCTCATCGTCACCCCCTACGAGCCCGACGACGACCGACTGGCGCCGCACGTGCGTGAGCTGTTCGGCAGCGACACGGACACGCTGGTCCACCGATGTGCCGACCCCGATGCCCCCGACACGACGGCGTGGCGCGACGTGCTGGTGCCCGTCCGGCAGGCCGGCGACGTGGCACACAAGATGATCGACTTCGCCATCCGACTGGCCGGCGACCGAGGGCGGATTTCAGTCTGCCACTGCGTCGGGAGCGAGCGCGACCGGCCCGACGCCGAGCGGATGCTCGGCGATCTCGCCGAGACCGCGAACGGCGCCGTCGAAACCCGCGTCGCCCGCGGGGAGATCGTCGACTTCCTGACCAGCGCCGCCCCCAGCTACGACCTCATCATCATCGGTTCCTCGGCCGACCGCTCGGCCGCGTCACGGTTCATCTCGCGCCCGACGTTCGAGCGCGTGGACGAGCTCGACTGTGATTTCGCGATCCTGGACCGCAATTTCAAGCTGTAGGGGGTTATCGCTCGAAGGTTCCGATCGGGGCTGTGGAATGCGGTGTCGGTGGATAATCAGTCCCTCAGATGGAACGACAACGGCGACGCCGGAGCCCCCCGGCCGTGCTCCCGGCGGCCTCGGATGTGAGCCGAGCGCGGTGCGGCGACCACGGAGACGAGCACAGTGAGTCCCTCGGAGGCCGAGCGCCGGAGCGGAGACGTCTCCGTGGTCGCCGTTATCATAGGAGCGGGGTGGAAGCGGTCCCGGATCCGGCGGTTGGGACCCCACGCGCACACCTGCCACGGACTCGCAAGCGTTTAGTCCGCGCTGGCCCGGAGAGGAGACATGAGTGACCAGTCGGACGACACCGCGACCGACGGGGGCCACGACGATGCCGCGGCCCGCGCGGAACTGCTGGACCTCCTCTGTGAGAACGCCCGCTACGCCACGGCGGATCTGGCGCGGATGACCGGGCTCGACGCCGAAGCGGTCGAGGCGACCATCGCGGACCTGGAGGCATCGGGCGTGGTCCAGGGGTACGCCGCGGTCGTGGACTGGGAGCGGGCCGAGTCGGTCACGGAGTCCGAGCACGTCCACGCGCTGGTCGAACTGAACGTGTCGCTGGACCGCGAGACGGGGTACGAGGACATCGCCGACCGGCTGGCGCAGTTCCCGGAGGTGCAGGCGCTGCGGCTCGTTTCCGGCGACTACGACTTCGCGCTGGAGGTCGAGGAGGAGTCGATGGGGAAGGTGTCCCGCTTCGTCAGTGAGAAGGTGGCGCCGGTCCCCGAGATCACGCAGACGGTGACCCACTACGTGATGGACACGTACAAGGAGGCGGGCCATCGCTTCGAGGAGACCGGTGACGACGACCGGCTCTCGGTCACGCCATGAGCCTGGACGACCCGGGGGCCGAGACCGAGGCGGAGGAGCCGCTGACCCCCTCCCGGCGGGTGCAGGAGACGCCGCCGTCGGGCATCCGGCGCTTCTTCGAGCTGGCCGAGGAGATGGACGACGTCATCTCGCTGGGCGTCGGCGAGCCGGACTTCACGGCGCCGTGGAACGCCCGCGAGGCGGCCATCGCCTCGCTGGAGCGGGGCCGGACCTCCTACACCGCGAACCGGGGGATGCGGGAACTCCGCGAGCGTATCGCCGACGACGCCGAGCGGTGGAACCTCTCGTACGACCCCGACGAGGAGGTCATCGTCACGGCGGGCGCGAGCGAGGCCATCGACGCGGCCTTCCGGGCGCTGGTGAACCCGGGGGACCCGGTCGCGGTCGCGGAGCCGTGCTACGTCTCCTACGACCCGGGTGTCCGGTTCGCGGGCGGGGAGCCGCTGCCGGTGCCGACCCGCGCCGCGGACGAGTTCAAACTGACCCCGGAGGTGCTGCGCGAGGCCGGTGCCGAGGAGGCGGAGTTGCTGGTCTACTGCTACCCGAACAACCCGACCGGCGCGACGATGAGCATCGAGGAGCTGGCGCCGGTCGCGGAGTTCTGCCGGGAGCACGACATCGGCGTCCTCTCCGACGAGATCTACGCGGACCTCACCTACACCGAGGACCACGCCAGCATCGCCGCGCTGCCGGGGATGCGCGACCGGACGGTCGTCTTCAACGGGTTCTCGAAATCGTACGCCATGACGGGGCTACGGCTGGGCTACGCGATGGGGCCCGCTGGCGCCATCGAGGCGATGAACCGCATCCACCAGTACACGATGCTGTCGGCGCCGACGACGGCCCAGTACGCGGCCATCGAGGCGCTTGACTCCTGCGGTGACGAGGTGGCGGAGATGCGCAAGCAGTACGACCGCCGCCGCCAGTTCGTCCTCTCGCGGTTCGAGGAGATGGGGGTGGACTGCTTCGAGGCAACCGGCGCGTTCTACGTGTTCCCGGAGGTCCCCGACCCGTGGACGGACGCCTCGACCTTCGCCGAGGAGCTGCTCGAGGCCGAATCAGTCGCGATGGTCCCCGGCGACGCGTTCGGTTCCGGCGGGGACGGCCACCTGCGGGCCTCCTACGCGACGGGACTGGAGGAGCTGAAGCTGGCGATGAGCCGCCTGGAGCGGTTCGTCGAGGGGGCCCGCTGAGGCGGGTCAGCGGCCGTCGCGATTCCCGGCAAAATATGTCGGAGTACCGCCCGGTCGTCCAGTTCAGGGAAGCGGTCGGAGAGCGTCTGAGGCGGCTATAAACCGCCCCGGGCGGAGCCGGAAAAGTGGGCGTAATTTATACTCCTACTCGCGCCAACCCGTTTGGCAATGGCTATCGACGAGGCTGACGGCGGTGACCCGGAGGGGATGGAGGCCGCCGTCGATGACGTCGAGGGGGGGCCTGCAACGACCGGCCCGTACGGTTGGGAGGCGTTCAAAGAGGAGTACTACTACGACGGGAACGGGGCGCCGCCGACCGACAGGAACGGCGAGCGAATCCCGTTCGAGCCGGAGGAGCACCTCGGGTTCGACCCCGAGCGGACCGAGGGGCGGCTCGCCGCGGCCGGCGATGTCGGCGAGGCGCTCCACGGCATCATCGAGGACCGGACGGTCGACGTCCACGAGGACGTCGACGAGGACGCCTTCTTCTCCGACGCCGACGGCTCCTCGACGGTCGTCACCCGCTACGACCTGGAGAAGGCGGTCCCGCTGGTCAAGAAGTCCCACTTCCGCGAGGTGGACCGCTACTGGGTGAACAAGCCCTACGCCTTCGTCATCATCTTCCACTCCGAGAAGGAGAACGAGAAGAAGTACTACCCCATCGAGCCGCATCTCACGCCCATCGAGGCGGACCTGCGCGAGTTCCTCTCCTCGAAGCTGAAGACCGCTATCAAGTACTCCAGCGACGACGTCATCGTCGAGGGGGGTGAGGACGCCCGCGCGAACGTCATCGAGGACGAGACCCGCAACCTGCTGAAGCGGTACGACCTCTACGCGGCGGGTGCCGAGCCACGGCCGAACGGCAGCAGCGGTGGGGGCGTCGTCTCGAAGGTGAAGGGGATGCTCGGCGCGGGGGGCGACGCCGACGACGAGGGGACGCTCGTCCCCGCCCGCGAGGTGCGGGTCCGGCCGGAGCCAGCGGTCATCGAGGAGGACCCGGAGACGCTGAACCGCTACCAGATCGACAAGCTGCTCTACCTGCTGCGGCGGGACTTCATCGGCTTCGAGCGCATCGACGGTATCAAGCACGACATCAACGTCGAGGACATCTCCGTCGACGGCTACAACTCGCCGGTGTTCGTCTACCACTCCGACTACGAGCAGCTCATCTCCAACGTCTACCACGGGGAGGAGGAGCTGGACGACTTCGTCGTCAAGCTGGCCCAGCGGTCGGGGAAGGGCATCAGCAAGCGCCAGCCCCAGGTCGACGCGACGCTGCCGGACGGGTCGCGTGCCCAGCTCACCCTCGGCAAGGAGGTCTCCGACCACGGGACGAACTACACCATCCGGCAGTTCAAGAACGTCCCGTTCACGCCGGTCGACCTGATCAACTGGAACACCTTCTCGCTGGACGAGATGGCGTTCCTCTGGCTCTGCATCGAGAACCACAAGTCGCTCATCTTCGCCGGTGGAACGGCCTCGGGGAAGACGACCAGCCTGAACGCGGTCTCGCTGTTCATCCCCTCGAAGGCGAAGATCGTCTCCATCGAGGACACCCGCGAGGTCGAACTCCCCCAGCGTAACTGGATCGCCTCCGTGACGCGGCCCTCCTTCTCGGAGGGCGACAAGGGCGACGTCGACGAGTTCGACCTGCTGGAGGCGGCACTGCGGCAGCGGCCGGAGTATATCGTGATGGGCGAGATCCGTGGCGAGGAGGGCCGGACGCTGTTCCAGGTCATGTCGACGGGACACACCACCCTGACGACGTTCCACGCCGACTCCGTCGGCGAGGTCATCAAGCGGTTCACCACCGACCCTATCAACGTCTCGAAGACGATGTTCACGGCGCTGGACCTCGTCTCCATCCAGACCCAGACGCGGGTTCAGGGGCGGAAGGTCCGCCGGAACAAGTCCATCACCGAGATCAACCACTACGAGCCCGAGAACGACGAGATCAACGTCCAGGACGTCTACCAGTGGCAGGCCGAGACCGACACGTTCCTGCAGATGGGCGAGTCCAACACCCTGGAGAGCATCATGTTCGACCGCGGGTGGGACCAGGACCGGCTGAACGAGGAGATCTTCCAGCGGAAGGCCGTCCTGGCCTACCTCATCGAGAACGGGCTCAACACGTACACGCAGGTCGCGGCGACCCTGCAGGCGTTCATGAACGACCAGGAGACCATCCTGGGGCTGCTGGCGGGCGACCAGCTGGAGCGGTCGCTGGAGGACCTCCGGGAGATGGAGTCCGTCGAGATCGATATCGACCCGAACAAGGAGGAGATGGTCCCGCGGCCGGACGCGAGCGAGGAGATGCTGGAGGAGACCGGCGAGACGCTCCGGGACGCCGAGGAGATGCTTCGGGGCTACCAGGGCAGTGGGAGCGGCGACCTCGCCTCGGCGCTCGACCTGCCGGCCGATGCGGGTGGCGGCGAGCCGGCCGCGGCCGACGGCGGCGAGAGCGATGAGTTCGACTTCGGCGGCTTCGCCTTCGACAGTGACGACGAGGAAGCGGGGGGTGGATCCGAGTGAGTCTCGACACGGCGGGCGGCGCGGGCGCGGGCACGGGCGGTTCGTACGGCGAAGGCGGCACGCTGAGCGACCTGTTCTACCCGCTGTACGACCGGCTGTTCGACGACGACGGCGATTTCGTCTCGAACGTGGAGACGAAGCTGGCCGAGGCGCGGATGTCCGAGACCGTCGAGATCTACCTCTCCCGTTCGCTCGCGGTGGGGGTCGTCGTCGGGCTGGTCCTGTGGCTGCTGGGCGTGTTCACCGGCTGGTTCGTGTTCACGGTCCTGCTGAGCGACGTGCCCATCCTGCTGGGACTGCCGGTCGGGGAGTCGACGGCGGCGACGCTGAACGCGGTGAAGGTGCCGGCGTTCGTCCTCATCACCGGGGTCGTGATGGGGCTCATCGGGTTCGGCCTCGGCTTCGGGTCGATGGTCGCCCGCCCGTACATGACCGCCGGCGAACGCAAGCGCGAGATCAACGTCCTCCTCTCGGACTCGGTCTCGTTCATGTACGCCCTCTCCGTGGGCGGCCTGAACCAGCTCGAGATCCTCGAGGCGATGGCCAAGGCCGACGACACGTACGGCGAGGTGGCAAAGGAGTTCCAGTCCATCGTCCTCGAGACGGAGTACTTCGACACGGACTACCGGACCGCGGTCCGGAATCAGGCCCTGGAGACGCCCTCCGACGAACTGAGCCAGTTCCTCACGGATATGCTGTCCATCATCAACTCCGGCGGGGACATGGAGGGGTTCCTCCAGGACCAGAAGGAGAAGCAGATGCGGACCTCGAAGCAGGAGCAGGAGATGGTGCTGGAGACGCTGGAGCTGTTCGGCGAGATGTTCATGACGCTGTCGCTGTTCCCACTGTTGCTCATCATCATCCTCGTCATCATGTCGATGCTGGGCGAGGCCCAGGACTTCCTGCTGATGGGGACGGTGTACGGACTCATCCCGCTCATCGGCGCCGGCTTCCTCGTCCTCGTCTCGACGGTCGTCCAGGACGAGGTCGGCGACGGCTATCTCGAACCCGAGGACGCGGACGCGGCCGCCGAGAACTCCGCGATGTTCGACCTCGGCGTGGTCAACAACTACACCGGGGAGTACGGGCTGTTCGACCGCGTCAAGTCCCGCGAGGGCACCTACGAGCTGATGGAGATCGTGAAGGCGCCCCACCACTTCTTCCGCGACCACCCGCTGGCGGTGCTCGGCCTGACCCTGCCCATCTCGCTGGTCGTCCTGGCGTACACGGCACTGGCCGGGCTGGCGCCGACCTCCTGGGAGGGGCTCAAGGGCAACCCCATCCTCGGGACGTTCTTCTGGCTCTACGTCCCGTTGTACGTCAACTTCATTCCGCTGACGGTGTTCTACGAGTGGAACGTCCGGTCACGGCGGGCCATCACCGACAAGCTCTCCGACAACCTCCGGAAGCTCTCCAGCGCGAACGATACCGGGATGACGCTGCTGGAGTCGATCCAGGTCGTCTCGGACACGTCCTCGGGCAAGCTGGCCGACGAGTTCGAGACGATGTACGCGAAAGTGAACTACGGGACCAGCCTGAAGACCACCCTGGTCGAGTTCAACAACAAGTACCACATCCCGCGGCTGGCCCGGACGATGAAGCTCATCTCGAAGGCTCAGGAGGCCTCGTCGCAGATCACGCAGGTCCTCTCGACGGCGGCTCAGGCCTCCGAGAACCAGGACGACATCGAGCGGGACCGGAAATCCCGGACCCGGATGCAGACGGTCATCATCATCATGACCTACATGACGCTGCTGGGCGTGATGGCTATCCTCAAGGTGAAGTTCCTCGACGTGATGGCCGGCCTCGCACAGCAGGCCTCCGGCGGCGGTGGCAGCGGTGGCAGCTTCAGCGGCGGCGTGGACGTGGACCAGCTGAACATGCTGTTCTTCCACGCGGTCACCCTGCAGGCCATCATCAGCGGCTTCATCGCGGGCTACATGCGCGACGTGAGCCTCATGGCGGGACTGAAGTTCGCGGTCGTCCTGCCGACGTTCGCGCTGGTCACCTTCATGTTCCTCTGATGCGGGCCAGAGCCCCCCCGTTCGGCTCCGACCCGAGTCCGGGCCGGACGCCTCTGACGCCGGGCGCGACCGCGCCCAGACGACGCTCGATTTCGCCGTCGGCATGAGCATCTTCCTGCTCACGGTCGCGTTCGTCTTCACCTTCGCCCCCAACATCGCCGAACCGTTCTCCGACAGCGGCACGGAGAACACCGTCGTCGCGGATCGGGCCGCCAGCCAGCTCGTGGCGGGGACGCTCGCGGACCCTGACCGGCCGTACGTGCTGGACAAGGCGTGTACCATCGCCTTCTTCGCCCCGGAGAATCTCGACGGCGACCCGGACAACGACGCGGACCTGAACAGCTCGAACGACGACCAGCTGACGCGGGACCGGTTCGACATCTCCCGCGCCGACCTCTGGACGGACAGCGACTGCAACTTCGAGGTCGCCAACGGTTCCGGTGACTCGGACTACCTCCACGCGCGGCTCGGGGTCGCCGGAATCGCTGCGGACGGCAGCGTCGACCGGGCGCTCTCGCCCGGGTTACAGATCGAGATCAGGGGCGATGCCGACGACGATGGGACGCCGAACCTGCTCTGTCTCGAGGCGAACGAGGACCCGGACTCGAACCAGTACCCGAACGTCACCTCGACCATCGTCGAGTCGGCCGACGGGGCCTTCGATACCGGGGACGACTGTGGCGCCTCGGATGGCGACTACGACATCCCCTTCCAGGCCGGCGAGGACCCGCCCGAGGATAGCGGTTCGGTCGTCGTTGCCCGGCGGATCGTGACCATCGACGGGATCCGGGCGACCGTGTTCGTGAGAGTGTGGTAGCGATGGACGGTACGTATAACAACGCGACGGCCGTGGTGGCAACCGATATTCCGGTGGAACTCGCATGACCGACGACCGCGGCCAGGCACACACGCTGGAGGGAGTCATCGCGGCCATCCTGCTCCTGTCGAGCCTGACGTTCGCCCTGCAGGTGACGGCGGTGACGCCGCTGTCGGCGAGTACGTCCAGCCAGCATATCGAGAACCAGCAGCAGTCCGTCGCGGAGGGCGCGCTGACGGTCACCGCCGAGAACGACGACCTGAAGGACGCGGTGCTGTACTGGAACGAGTCGGGAGAGAACTTCCACGACGCGACGCGGGGGTTCTACGTGAGTGGCCCGCCCCCGAACGAGTTCGGTGAGACCCTCTCGATGGCGTACAGCGGGCGCGGCATCGCGTACAACGTCTACGTCTCCTACCAGACCACCACCGGCTCCTGGGTGGACCAGTCGATGCTCTACCGGGGTCGCCCGAGCGACAACGCCATCAGCGCGAGCCGGACGGTGACCATCTACGACGACGACTGTCTGGTCGATGCGGACAACACGACGGACACGGGGTCGTGTCTCGACGACCCCAGCGTCGCCGACAGCTTCTACGCCAACGACGTGTCGGACAGCGGCGTGTTCAACGTGGTCCGCGTCGAGGTGGTCGTGTGGCGCATGTGACCGGGCGCTCCCGGGGTCGCCTCCGGGGACGGGCACAGCTCCTTGTCGTCGGGGCGATACTGCTCGCCGTCGTCCTGGTGGGCCTGGCACTCGTGCTGAATTCGGCCATCTTCGCGGAGAACCTCGCGACCCGGCAGAGCGACGCCTCGGCCTCCGACGTCCGGGCCTTCCGGAGCGCGGCGGTCGCCGGGACCGGTGCGGCCATCGAGAGTTCGAACCGGGCGGCGGCCGGCGCCCCGTTCGCGCAGCTCCGTGACGACGAGTACCAGCCGCGTGTCGAGACCCTCTCCTCGCGGCTGGCGAGCCGGCGCGCACAGTCCGGGACGCTCGTCGGGGTGACGACGACCGACAGCCGGGCCGGGACGCAGCTGGTCGACGACGACGCGAGCGGTGATCTGCGCCCCCACGACGGGGGGGTGACGAACTGGACGATGGCGCCCGGGGCGCACGTGCGAGCGTTCGACCTGACCGTCACACCGGATCCGGGGACCACGCTGGGCGACCTGCTGACCGGTGGGAGCGGCGACGCGTTCGTCGTCACCCTGGACCCGGCGACGGCGCCGGCCCACGAGGTCGCCGTCTACGAGGACGGCGGCGTCCGGGTCGCCGTCAGCGAGGTCGGGTCGGACACCGTCGAGGAGTGCGACGTCTCCGGGGGGACCGTGAACCTCTCCCTGACGGGCCGGCCGACGGCCGACGGTGCCTACTGCGACGCGCTGGAGCGGGTCGCCACGACCACCGGCACATACGACGTGACGGTGACGAACGGTGACCTGGCGACCGGAACGTACCGCCTCGTGGTCGACCGGACGGACGGACCGACCGCCGCCGAGGCGGCGCTGGACGAGCAGGTCGACCGTCTCAACTACGGGACGGCCTGTGAGTCGAGCGACACCTACGCGAACGACACGGCCGACAGCCCGCACAGCGTGCCGGCAATCTACGCCGGGACGGTCGAGCTCCGGTACCAGGACGCCCAGGCCACGAGCCGGACGACCAGTCGGGTCGTGCCCTCGCAGGCCGGCGACGGCCTCACCACGCCGGTCGTGACGTCGCTCTCGGTGGCCGACGACTCCGCCGGCGATGAGGCCTCGCTCACGGTCGACTGGGCCGTCGAGGACCCGAACGGGGACCTGGATTCGGTCACGGTGGACGTCACGGACCGCAACGACAGCGACGGCCGGGCGGAGACGACCGGCGTCGCCGACGGGAGCGGCTCCGGCAGTCTGAACTTCACTGACGGCGGGGACTTCGGGGACGGGTACGAGGTGACGGTCACGGTGTCGGACGGGACGGACGAGCGGTCGCGAACGGTCCGTCATACCGCTGACGGCGACGACGCGGGGTGTCCGCCGTGAGCGACGGCCGCTTCGAGGCGCCGAAAGGTATACTCCACCCCACGCTAAATGACTGGACAGTCACGAATGCGAGACCGTACCACGGGAGGCGCCGACCGGGCGCAACTCATCCTCGTCGGCGCGCTCGCGCTCGCGGTCACACTCGTGGGTATCGCCCTCGTGCTGAACTCGGCCATCTTCGCGGAGAACCTCGCCACCCGCTCGAACCAGGGGGAGGCGGGGCAGGTGGACTCGTTCGAGCAGGCCGCGTCGCAGGGCGGTGCCGGCTCGGTCGCCTATCTGAACACGAACAACAGTTCACACTCCACGTACGGCGACCTTGAGGACGACTTCCGAACCACCATCGGGGCGTGGTCCGGACTCCAGATCCGCGACAGGGCCCGCAGGGGGCAGTACGTCGACGCGGAGTACGTCGAGGGCTCGATGGTGAACGGGACCCGCGTTATCCAGGACGATGGCGGGGAGTTCACGCCACGCGAGAGCCCGATACTGGACGACGTGGTCGACCTGGTCACCGATTCGAGCTGGGCTCTGACCCCACAGGCGTCCGACATCCGGGACTTCACCATGACGGTCCGGCGCGACGGGATCGGGGACGGGACCACGGTCTACGCCGAGGGCAACGTCCCGACCTTCCTCGGGAAGCTGACCACGTCGACCAGCCTGTCGGCCGACGACCCGAGACCGTTCACCGTAGTCTACGACGTCACCGACGACGGGTCGTACAACCACGCGGTCGCGGTATACCGGCCGGCCGACACGGACGGCGATCCGAACGACGTGAAGTTCACCTACTACAACACGAGCACCGGCTCGACGACGACTTGCGAGATCGACGACGCCCCGGCGACGTTCGACGTGGACGTCTCCGGCGCTGCCGTGGAGGGCGGGGAGGGAGCCTGCGAAGCGGTGTTCGACTTCCAGTCGGAGATGGCGGACCCGTCCCAGCTGATATTCGTCGAGAGCGAGGCCATCGAGGGCGGCTACCAGTTCATCGCGGCGGGGACGAAGGGGGAGTTCAGGAACGACTACGACAACAACCTGCTCGACTCGTTCGGCTCCTACGACTTCGAGTCGTACTACTACCGCCACTCCGACGGGCACGGCCAGAGCTACACCGAGGCCAGTCCGTACGTGGAGCCGGCCATCTACTCGGCGGAGGTCGGGCTCAACTACCGGTCCTCATCGGTCGGGTACAACACGACGGTCAGGGTCGCCCCCAACGAGCCGGAGTGATATGCCGTGCGTAGGCCGGACGACCGTGCGGTCTCCACGACGGTCGGCTACGCCCTGACGCTCGGCGTCGCGGCGCTGCTCATCACGGGCCTGCTCATCGCCGGCGGCGGGTTCCTCGAGGACCAGCGCGAGGTGACCACGGAGACGCAGCTGGAGGTCATCGGCGAGCAGGTCTCGGCGGACATCTCCTCGGCCGACCGGCTCTCGGCCTCCGACGCAGACGAGGTGAAAATCACCCGGAACCTCCCCGACTCCGTGACCGGCTCCCAGTACACCATCTCGGTGCGAACGAGCCCGCAGACCCATCTCGAACTCCGGTCGGTGGACCCGGAGGTCACCGTCCGGGTCGACGTGGCGGTCCAGGAGGCCTCCCTCGTCGCGACCGACATCGGTGGTGGGAACATCCAAGTGTCGTACAACCGAACGAGCGACGAGTTGGTGCTCCGAAATGCGGACGCGTGAGCCCGCGGCCGACGGGCGCGGTGTGAGCGAGGTCCTCAGCTTCGTCCTCGTCTTCTCGCTCATCGCGGCGACGGTGGCGCTGGTCTACGTCTCCGGCATCGGCGGCCTGGAATCCACCCGCTCGTCGGAGCGGGTCACCAACGCCGAGCGGGCGTTCGACGTGCTCCAGGACAACATCGCCGACATCCACCGGGAGGGCGCCCCCAGCCGAGCGACCGAGGTCAAACTCTCCGACGCGCAGATGACATACGGGGAGAGCACCCGGATCACCGTCCAGGTGGAGAACCTCAACGAGACGAACGCGTCGGTGTCGAACGTCTCGTCAGTCAGCATCGACCCGATCGTCTACGCGGCCGAAAGCGGCCCGGAACTGGTATACTCGAACGGGGCCGTGTTCCGACAGGACCGGAGCGGGACGGTGCTCAACACCCCTCCCGGGTTCCTGTTCACCGACGACGGCGGCGAACGGACCGCCATCGTCCCGACCGTCCAGACGCGCAACCGCGGCGTCGGGGGCGTCGGAAGTCAGGGGACGATCCTGGTCCGGACCCTGCTCGCGTCACAGGAGGTGGAGATCGCCGAGGACAACCCGTCGGCGCTGACCAGTCCGGATGCGAACCCCGACGGAAGCGGTGATGCCGAGTACAACGTGACCATCACCATCGAGACGGCCGGGCAGCGCCAGGGCGTCTGGCTCGACTACCTGAACGGGGAGATTCCCGACAGCCAGGACATCCGGAGCGGGGCCGGTGCCTGTGAACCGATCGGCGACACGACCGTCGAGTGCAGCATCGCCGTCGAGAACGTCTACTCCAGTCTGACCCGCATCGACGTCACCTACGACTGACCTGCGCCCGCCGCCTCAGTCGATGCGGACGACCACGTCGTTCTCCGTGATGTGCATGTACGTCACGAACGACGGGCCCCCGACGTAGCGCACGACGCCGTCGGACCCGGACTCGGAGACGGTGTCGCCGGACTTGTCATCGACCGTCAGGTCGAAGCCGGGGCCGAGGACCGAGAGGTAGTGGTTCACCACACGGTCGACGCTCTCGGTGTCGCCGTTCCCGGGCTCGTAGCTGTTCGTCTCCCAGCCGAACCCGTGGTCCGCCTGGTTCGCCGGGACGTACGGGTCCGTCACCGTATCGCTGCCGTCGATACCGAAATTGACGAGCGTGTTCATGCCGCTCTTGCCGACGTACTCGAGCGACGGGTCGCCGGGCTCGACTTCGTCGACGTTCCCGTCTCCATCCTCGTCGTCGACGAAGTCGGCCGTGATGACGATCTCGTCCGCGGTACCGTCCCCGTCGCGGTCCTCACACCGAGCCTCGAACACGTCGTCCCCGTGCCAGCCCTGGTATGTCGTGCCCCCGTCGTCCGAGTAGTAGACCGTCATGTCCGCCTTCAGGTCCGTTCCATCGCCGTCGTCGCATTTCTTGTCGTTCCCGCTTCCGCGCCGGAGATGCATCTCGAACCGTTCGCTGCCGTCGCTCACGTACATGGACCATTTCAGGTTGGAGAAGTCCGCGGCGTCCTGTGTGTCCGGCACCATGTCGATCTCGAACTCGCTCAGCGAGTGGTCCCCGATCCCTTGCAGGAAGAGCGAGGAGCCCTCGGGGGGCATACCGAACGGTCCGGAGAAGCCCGTCGATGCGAGCTCGACGGCCACGACGCCCTCGTCATCGCCGTCGCCCTGCGGGTCGCTGCTCCCGTCGACGAGTCCGTCCGGTGTGTCGCTGGTATCGACGGTGCCGTCCGTCCGGGCGCGGAAGTAGTCCGCCCAGGCCCGGTAGTACTCCGACTCGATGTAGACGACGACGGTCCCGTTGGTCGCCGGGTTGTCGTAGTAGCCGCCGTCGCCGTCGTTGTCGTCACCCTGTCCGCCGTAGGGGTCCCCGTTACCGTTGGCGTCGAAGCCGTCGTCGTCACCGTCGGTGTCCGGATAGCCGTCCTGCCGCGTCGAGTAGAGATCCCGCGAGTCGCCGGTCTGTGAAACCTGCAGGTCGACACGACCCGACCCGGCCTGGACGCCGTTGATCCCCGCCGGAAGCGCCGTCTCGTTGTTGACTCGAACGATCGGGAAGGTGAGCGTCGACCCGCGGTAGTGGAACTCCGGCGGCGACACCATCGTGCTCCCGGACTGGGTCCGTCGCCAGACACCGCCCGCCTGATATGCGATCTCCGTGTCGCTGCCCTCGTACTGGACGGTCCCCAGCGTCGATTCGTAGAGGACGTGGTCGTCGTCGTTCGGACCGTCGCTGACGCGGTTCCCGTCGCCGCCGGTCCCGCCGCTGAAGTTGGTATGTACGATCCTCACGTAGCCAGCGTCGGGGTCGACGGAATAGGTCCCGTCGGTCTGCCCGACACTGACCGTCTGGTCCCTGGAGTCCCCCAGCGCGACCCGCGCCGTCCGGGAGTCGAACTGGGTCATCGCCTGCTCGGCGGCACCCGCGCCCGAGGAGTCCTGGATGTCGGTGAGCGCGGTCGCTCCCAGCGCGACCACCGTGATGGTGCCGATGAGCGCGATGCCGACGACGAGGGCGTAGCCGACGGTGGCCTGGCCGCGCTGGGTGTGTCGGTGCATCGTCGGAGCCGATGGTCCCGGGGAGGATAAACTGCCCGGCCACTCCGGGTAGAACCGTCCAGCGGCGGGCTCGGGCTACCCGCCGGTCGCGGTGGTCGTCCCCTCGCAGGTGGTCCCGACAGTGGGCTCCTCGGCCACCGGCGGAGGATGTGGCCGGCGCTCCGTCCCCGCCTGACCGGTGTGAAGTCGGCAGTGAACGTCGTCGTTCCGCCGTCGCAGATCTCGGACATCTCGTCGAACTTCGGGGACGCCTCGCCCGGTGTCGTCACGGTCGCCTCCCCGCCGTCGGAGCGGGTCGCCCCGACGACCTCGCCGAGACGCAGCTGGAGGAACTCGTCGTCGATGTCGACGGTGGTGGGGTCCTCGTCGACCGGCCCGGGGAGCAGCCCCGTGACCTGCAGCCGGAGCGTCCCGACGTCACTGATGTCGCCCGGCTGGTCGCTCGCGCGAGCTTCCAGGGTCCCGGTGCTGCCCCCGCCGAGTGGGCAGCCGGCGAGTGCCGCCGCCACGGTCAGCCCGCCGTACGCGGTACGTTTTGCCGTTTCATACCCTGCGAGTTCGTCGGCGGGCCGACAGGAGGCCGCTGGCCGTCGCACACACCCCGGTCGATGCGGACTCGGCTCGGCTGTCGGGGGTCCGCGGATACCGATACTGTTCGGCCAACTACCGATGTAATGTCCTTTTCTGTGGTCAGGAGGCCATATATCTCCAGTATATCTGCAGTAAAGGGCATATTACTGGGACAGCTGAACCCTCGAACAGGTCGAGTTCATCATCCTGTGCCAGGATAGACGACGCGAACCTCGGGCTGAAGAATATCAGCCACACGCCGCCCGGCGGCGAGCCGGTCCGTCCGGGAGCGCGGTCGCGAGGCGGCCGACGGCTACCGCTTCTCGCGGTCAGTCGGGGTCCGAGTCCTCCTCACGCCCCACCAGCAGCCCGTCGCCCAGCCGGACCGGCCGCGAGAGCGCCGGGTCGCCGCGGGCCAGCAGGCCGAGCACGACGAGTCCGGCCAGTTCGAGCGTGACGGAGACGACGCCCAGCAACGTCCGGCCGCTCCCGGGCGTACCGGACCCGGCGGCACTCAGGGTCTCCAGCAGGGGGTCGACGTAGTGCGAGGCCAGCGTGGCCACGAGCCCGCCGTGGCTGTGCGTCGTCTCGGCGGGGGCGCCGCCGGCAAGTACCGTCCCGTGGTCGAACACGGTGTGCCAGGCGAGCCAGCCGACGAGATAGCCCGCGAGTATCGCCATCCCCAGCAGGTACGCCCGCCGGAGGTCGAGGCGACCGCGCGCGGTTGCGGCCATCCCTGCGAGGATGGCGACCCCGGAGACGGTGAACAGGAGCGTCCGCGGGCGCTCGAAGACGTACTCCGTGAGGTAGAGTGTCAGCAGCCCGTTCGCGAGGATCTCCAGGAAGCCGGCCAGCCCCACGACCAGGTGAACCACGGCGACCGCGCCGACGAGCTGGACCGCCAGGAAGCGGAGCCTCCGGGCCCCCGACTCCGACAGGCTCCAGCCCGGCGCGGCGAGTTCCATACGCCGACTCGAACTCGGACGCACAAGAGCGGCGCGGTCGCCCGCTCGCCGCCCGCCGGCCTCACCCGTCGGTGTGGATGTGGAACCGCGCGCCGCCGGACTCGCTCTCGCCGGCGGTCGCGGTCCAGCCGTGGGCCTCGGCGACGGCGTCGACGATGGCCAGGCCGAACCCGGTGCTGGCCGCCGTCGAGTGGCCCCGCTCGAACACCCGGTCGCGCTCGTCGGACGGGATGCCGGACCCGTCGTCGGTCACCGCGAAGCCGTCCTCGGTCCCGACGACGCTCACCGTGAGTTCATCCTCCGGGCCGTGTTCGACGGCGTCGTCGACCTCCGGCCCACTGCTCGTCGAGCCGTGTTCGACGGCGTTCTCCAGGAGGTTGGCGAGCAGCTGCTGGAACCGGGTCGGGTCCGCCCGGACGCAGCCTGGGTCGGCAACCGCCAGGGTCGCGCCGTCCGTATCGAGCGTGCTCCAGACCTCGCGGACGGCCTCGTCGACGGCCACCGGCCGCCGGTCGCCGACCGTCTCCCCCTGCTCGGCCAGGGTGAGGAGGTCCTCCGTCAGCGAGGTCATCCGACCGACGGCGGTCTCGATGGCCTCCAGCTGGGGGATGAGCTCCTCGCCGCTCGCGCCGTCGGCGGCGCGCTCGCGGGCCAGTTCGGCGTGGCCGCTCACCACCCCCAGCGGGTTCCGCAGGTCGTGGCCGACGATCTCGGCGAACGCCTCCAGTCGCTCGTTCTGTGCCCTCAGCTCCTGCTCGCGGGCCCGGCGCTCCGTGATGTCCCGGACCACGCCGACGGTGCCGGCGAACCGCTCGTCGTCCGCGGTCGACTGTAGCGTCAGGTTCAGCTCCCGCGGCACCTCCGCCCCGTCGGCGTTGCGGGCCATCACCTCGACGGTCACTGACCCGGCCGCCCCGTCGACGAGCGACTGGATGGCCGACTCGACCGTCGCCAGCCCCTCATCGGTCATCACGTGGCCGGCGTACTGGCCGAGCAGCTCGTCGCGGCCGTACCCCGTCAGCGCCGTCATCCGCTCGTTGACCATCTCGAAGCATCCCTCGGCGTCGAGCGCGTAGATGCCGTCGCCCATCGCCCCCACCAGCTGCCGGTAGCGCTCCAGCTCGCGCTCGTACGCCCGGCGCTCGGTCACGTCCCGAAGCATCACCTGGACCGCCCGGTCCCCGCCGTACTCGACCGCGCCACCGGCGACCCGGGCGTGCTTGCTGTTCCCGTCGACGTCGACGTACTCCTCGACCAGCGAGTCGACCGCCGTCTCGTCGGCGAGGAGCTTCCCGACCCGCTCGCGGACCACTTCCCGGTCGTCAGTCGCGAGGTAGTCGAGCGGGTCCGTTCCGACCAGCTCCCCGGGGTCCTCGGCCGAGAGGAACTCCGCAGCGGCCTCGTTGGCGAACAGGATCTCGTCCCCCCGGTGGACGACGATCGGGACGGGCGCGGTCTCGATGAGCCGCCGGTAGCGCTCCTCGCTGCGGGCCAGGCGCCACTCCGTGTGGTGCTTCTCGACGACGGTCGCGATGCGCTCGGCCAGCAGCTCGTACTCGCTTGCGTCGTCGGGCTTCTCGAAGTAGTCGGTCGCGCCGGCCGAGAACGCGTCGCTGGCGACCGACTCACTGCCCTTGCCCGTGAACAGGATGAAGGGGATGTCGGGGAAGGCGTCGCGGACGTCCTCGAGCAGTTCGATACCGGTCAGCTCCGGCATGACGTAGTCACAGAGGACGCAGTCGAACGTCCCCTCGTCCAGCCGGTCGAGCGCGGTGGCCGGGTCCGTCACCGTCGTCACCGCGAGCGCCTCGTCGCACCGCTCGAGGAACTGCTTCGCGACCTCGGCGAACGCCGGGTCGTCCTCGACGTGGAGCACGTCCACCTCGGCCACCGATGCCGTGACCGCCCCCTCACTGGTATCTGCCATAGCCCACCTCGAAGGATATGCCGTACCTGACGTTATCAAGCTTTGGCCGGGACCGACCCCCGTTCCGCGGCGTTGCGTCCGGGAGAGCCGGTCTCCGACCGGATCCGTTCCCCCGGCCCGGACGGGTGCCGAACCCATCGTCGATCCGCACTCACGGCTCACTAGCGGTCGCCGGAGTGCGGGGGAAGGGATTCGAACCACGGTCGCTCCGCTTCGCGCCACTCCCTGTTTCGAACCCTCCGCCCGCACTCACGGCTCACTAGCGGTCGCCGGAGTGCGGGGGAAGGGATTCGAACCGTCATCACTTCGCTCGCGCTGCTCGCTCGTGACGGGGCTCGAATCCTACGGTCAGCACTCACGGCTCACTAGCGGTCGCCGGAGTGCGGGGGAAGGGATTCGAACCCTCGAACCACTACTGGAGCGGATCTTAAGTCCGCCGCCTTTGTCCGGACTCGGCCACCCCCGCGCATCACGAGGTGGGCCCGGGCAGCGTTTGTCGGTTTCGGTCGGCCGGGCGGGCGGTGCCGTCCGGGGAATTATCGGGAAACGGACGCAGTAATCGGCAGAACGTGGGTGTTGTGGGGATACACCGCGTGTCCGCGCCGTATCGGCCTACCAGTCGACGGACAGCGTCCCGTCGCCGTGAGGGTCGGGGGCGATCTCCTCGTTCGTCCGCCGGTCCACGACGTGGATGACCCCCACGTCCTTCTTAGCCGGACAGACCTCCGCGGCCCTGATGTTGTGGTCCAGTTCGGACTCCCCGAAGAAGTACGTCTTCGGCTTCGCGATGCCGGAGGTGAGGTCCATCTCCCAGTTCGCCGAGACCTCGGCGCATTTGCCCGCGGCGATGCACTTGTTGGCCTCGAAGATGATCTTGTACGGCTTCGCCTCGACCGGGGGGGCGTCAGACTCGCCGATCTCGGCCGGGTTGACCGGCTCCTCCGCGTCGCTCATACCCCGTGTTCGGGGTGCGACGGCTAAGTGGTGTCGGTGGGAGGCCGTCGGCTACCCGGTCCCGGTGCCCCGGAGGAACGCCAGCCCCAGGCCGAACGCCGTCCCGAGGAACAACAGCAGTATGAGCGCGAGGCCGACGAGCCGACGCTTGAACCGGTCCGTTCCCTGTCTCGCCATGTGGCATCGTACCACCGATAGGGGCAAAAGTCCCCCGTACCGTTCACGCACTATCCGGTGCCGTGGCTGGCGGCCGCCGGACCCGAACCGTTCAAGCGACGCCGCCCCCACTCTCCCGTTGATGGCCGACACGTCACGGGGCGCCGACCCGCGCGTCGACCGGCTCCGGGTCTACCCGGTGAAATCGCTGGACCCGTACGAACCCGAGCGGGCCACGGTGCTCTCCGGGGGCGGTCTCTCGCTCGACCGCGAGTTCGCCCTCCTCGACACCGACGGGGAGTACGTCAACGGCAAGAACGAGCGCGCGGTCCACCGGTTGCGGTCGGCGTTCGAGCCGCCGGCCACGGTCCGGCTCCACCCGAACGGGGCCCCCGACGAGGCGCGGACGTTCGACCTCGACGACGGCTCCGAGCGGGCAGCCGCCGAGGCGTGGTTGACGGAGTTCTTCGGCTACACGGTCCGGGTCGAGCGCGACGACCGCGGCGGCTTCCCGGACGACACCCATGCCCACGGGCCGACGGTCGTCTCGACGGCCACGGTCGAGCGGGTCGCGGACTGGTTCGACCTGTCCGTCGGGAACGCGCGGCGTCGGCTCCGCGCCAACATCGAGGTCGGCGGCGTCCCGGCGTTCTGGGAGGACCGCTGCTACCCCAGCGACGACCGCGACCACGTCGTCGGGCTCCGGGTCGGCGACGCGACGTTCGAGGGGGTCAACCCCTGCCAGCGCTGTGTCGTCCCGTCGCGGGACCCGGACACGGGCGCCGAGATCGACGGCTTCACCGAACGGTTCATCGAGCGCCGCGCCGCCGAGAAGCCGCCGTGGGCCGGCGACGCCTGGTTCGACCACGAGTTCCGGCTGATGGTCAACACGCGCGTCCCGGCGGCGACCGTCGGGAGCGAGGTGGCCGTCGGCGACGCGGTCGCGGTCATAGACGAGCGGCCGCGGTGACCCGGGTGGCCGGCGGCGCCGCTCGCGGGATGGTATCGTGGCAGCACTACGGCGACGCCCGGTCGGGACCGCGACGGTCCGTCCAAAGGCGGGCGCCGCCGGTTACTGCCGACCCGGCTCTACAGCGGACCCGCGTATAACCCGTCCGGAAGCGTCCCGCGCGGGGTTCGGCGCCGCGGTCGCCCCCCGCTACGGCAGGTAGCGAACGCTGAGCACGCCCGCGTCGTCGTCGAACCGGAGTTCCACCCGACGGGCGCCGACGCGGGCCGCGACGGTCCGGGTCGCCTCGTCGGCGGCCACCTCCTCGGCGGCGGCCTCGACGCTACCGGGGTCGAGCGTGAGCACGTGGAGTTCGCCCTCCCCGGCACGCTCGCGGCGGGTGACCTCGCCGACCGGCTGGCCGTCGGCGATCTCATAGGCCAGCTCCGTCGGCGGCTCCGGGCTGCGCCCGATGTCCAGGGTGTGGCGCTCCTCGATACCGACGACGCGCCAGGTCACCTCCATCGGCGGCTCCGGCTCGATGGTTGCGGTCACCACGTCGTCGGCCGTCAGGTCGGGGTTGGACGCCAACGTGTGGACCTGGCCGCCGTCGACGGCCTTCAGCACCGCGCTGTCCTCGTCGGCGTGGCTGACCACGAACCGGTCCGTCCGCGACGCCGGGTCGGGGTCGGCGGTGTCGTCCATATCCGACGCTGGGCGCTCGCGACGGTTCACGGTTTCGCGATTCAGAGCCGACGCCGGACGGCCTCGACGAACGCGGCGGCCGCCTCGTCGTCGGGGAGCCGCCAGTCGGTCGTCGTGTCGGGCCCCGTCGCCCCCTGGAACTGGTAGTACGGCTCCCTCGAGCGGAGCCACCGGACGAAGCCTGCGAGGGCGGTGAGCCCGAGCCCCCCCGAGAGCGCCGACGCCGGGACGACGTCGACGTTCGCGAGTCCCATCAGGAGCGCGGGGACGAGCGTCGCCAGCAGCACCGCCGTCAGTGCGCCGACCAGATAGCGGACGTCGCGGCCGGCGACCAGGCTGACCCGCTCGATCTCGTCGTACGCGAGCGTGTCCGGGGCCTCGTCCGGCACCGCCGCCGGAACCCGGAGCACCCGGCGGTCCGTGCAACACCACACCCAGTCGCCCTGGTACCGGGCCTGGACGGACTCGTCACCGTGGAGGTGCGTCTCGACGGACACGGCCGACGGGACTCGGCCCGGCAGTATAAATCCGTCCGGGGCGGCTCAGTCCTCGCGCTCGCGCAGGTAGCGGATGACGCCGGCCACGTCCCGATAGGCGGTCGGCGTCTGCCAGCGCTCCCCGAGGGCGGCGAGCACCTCGCCGGCCCCGTCGTGGTCCGCCCGGAGGGCGTCGATGCGCTCGACGTACTCCGGGAGCACGTCGGCGTACGCGGCGAGTTCGTCGGCGGCGGCCCCGCGCTCGCCGGGACCGAAATGGCCGTAGCAGTTGACCGCCGGGTCCAGGGCTTGCAGCCGCTCGACCGTCGCCAGGTTCGCCTCCAGATCGAACGACGGCGGCGGCGTGCTCGGCAACACCCGGTTCTCGTAGTACATCCCCGCGGCGTCCAGCGAGAACAGCGCCCCCGACGAGCGGTCGATGGCCGCGTAGTGGTGGGGGGCGTGGCCCGGCGCGTCGACGAACCCCAGGGTTCGGTCGGCCACCTTGAGCGTCTCGCCGCCGGCGACTGACACACAGCGGTCGGCCGGTACCGGGTCCGGGTCGCCGTAGGCGTCGGGCATCCCCACGGCCTCGTCCGTGCTCTCCTTCAGCCGCGCCAGCCGGTCCGGGTCGGTGAGGTAGGGATGGCCCCGCTCGTGGACGTAGATGTCGGCCGCCGGGCAGGCCGCGGCCAACTCCCCCGCGCCGCCCGCGTGGTCGAGATGGACGTGGGTGACCAGTATCGCCTGGACGTCGCCCGGGGCGACGTCGAGCGTCGCCATCGCCGCGCGGATCCGGTCGACCGTGTCGGCCGCCCCGCAGTCGACCAGCACCGGCGCCTCGCCCGCGATGACGTACGAGGAGAGCGCGGTCGGCTGCCCGTGCAGCAGGTGGTCGACCGCGTAGGTGTCCGGACAGCCCGGTACGGCGATCGGGTCGGGGCCGTCGTCGTCCGTGCTGTGGTCGGTGGTCCCGTCCGCCGCGTCGTCCGCGTGCCGGTCTGCCATACACCCCATACGGAAGGCGGGGGCTTCATGCTCCCGGCAGGCGGACGGGCGAACGTGCTCCCGCCGCTGGCCGTCGACATCGACGGAACGTTGACCGACGACCGCCGGGCGCTCGACGCCCGGGTCATCCCCGCGCTCCGCGAGTGGGCCGCCGAGGCGCCCGTGGTCGTCGCCACGGGGAAGGCGCTGCCGTACCCGGTGGCGCTGTGCGAGTTCCTGGCGACGCCCGTCCGCGTCATCGCGGAGAACGGGGGTGCGGTCTACATCGACCGCGGGGACGCGGGTGACGGCGACCTGCGGTTCACCGGCGACCGGGAGGCCGCGGCCGCGGTCGCCCGCGACTACGAGGCGGAGGGGTACGACGTGGGCTGGGGGCGGACCGACTTCGTCAACCGGTGGCGGGAGACGGAGTTCGCAGTGGCCCACGACTCACCGCTGGAGCCGCTGGAGCGGATCGCCGCCGACCACGGGATGAGCGTGGTCGACACGGGCTTTGCCTACCACGTCAAATCACCCGACGTCGACAAGGGGCAGGGGCTCCGCGCCGCGGCCCGGGTCCTCGACCGTGACCCCGCGGAGTTCGTCGCGGTCGGCGATTCGGAGAACGACGCGGAGCTGCTGGCGCTGGTCGGGCGGTCGTTCGCGGTCGCGAACGCGGACGCCGCGGCACGGACCGCGGCGGATACGGTCTGCGAGGCCGGGTACGGCGACGGGTTCCTGGAAGCGGTCGAGACCGTCCGGACCGAGTTCGCCGACTGAGGCCCCGTGGCCTACATCATGCGGGACTTCTCGCTGACGTCGAACCGGTGGAGTTCGACGTCGCCGGCGACGAACTCCGGGATGCGGCCCTGGAACGCCTCGAAGTGGTCGCTCCCCATGTGGGACTGGACGGCCGCGTCGTCCTCGTACTGCTCGAAGACCCGGAGCGTCGCGTCGTCCTCGATGTCGAGCGCGACGCGATAGTCGATGACGCCGTCCTCCTCGCGGGAGCGCTCGGCGAGTTCGGTCGCGGCCTCGACGGCGGTCTCGTGACTGTCCGGGTCGATGGGGATGCTCGCGTTGAGTACGATCACACCGGCCGGTCGTCTGCCCCTGGCAAAAAGATACCCCGGACGTGCCGCGGTCCCCGTCCCTCGCCCGGTCAGTCGCTCGCGCCGGCCTCCTCCGCGGTCGCCCCGGCGCGGGACGTGCCCCCCGTCCCGGGTGACCCCTGCGAGCGGCTGACGTGCTCGGCCTCGAAGTGCGCCACCGCGGCCTGGAAGCGCGAGCTCTCGGCGGGCACCTGGACCTCGCTATCACAGTGCTGACACGCGATCACGTCGCCCGCAGTGTCGGCCATGCTCTGCATAGCGACGAGACACGCAAAGCGGCGTTGCCGGTACCGCCCGGGGGCTTATATCAGCAGGACGCGCGGAACGCTGCTCGGACCCCGACGACGGAGTGCCCGCGTCAGTCCCCGGTGTCCGGGTCGCCGGCCTCGCCCCGGATGTGCTCGGCCTGGAAGTGCCTCGTGAACGCCCGGAACCGTGACTGGCCCGGTGTCACCTCGACGGCGGCGCCACAGTAGTGACACGGGACCGTCTCGCCGCTGCCCTCGTCCATGCTACTCGGTGGCACGGGGCGGTCAAAACGGCACTGCCGGGGGGAGCCAGCGGTATTAATCAGGGACGCTATCCCCTGCCGACGAACGTGGAGACCACGGCGTCCTCCGCGTTGCGGAGGCGGTACTGGAGCGTCGACCGTGGGACGTCGAGGCGGTCGCTCAGCTCCTGCACCGTCGTCCGCCGGGGGCGCTCGTAGTAGCCGGCCTCGGCGGCCGCCTCCAGCGCCGCCCGCCCCTCGGGGGAGAGCGCCGCGTCGATCCGCTCGCTGGCACCCCATCGCCCGGCCGCGGAGAGGTGGCTCACCTCTAGCGACAGCCCCGGCCGAAGGTCGGCCGCGATGGCGTCGTACAGTTCGCCGACCGAGCGCTCGCTCCGGTAGAGCACCTTCCAGCGGTAGGCGTCGCCCGAACGGCGGGCCTCGAACGCGACGCCGTCGCCGACGTGCTCGTGGACCACGCGCGGGACGAAGTGGCAGGCACTCACCCCTTCCCGGTAGGTGTAGACGGTCAGCCCGTCCGCGCGCCGGTCGAGGACCTGGTACTCCCGGCTCGTATCGCAGCCGCGGTGGTCCAGGCACTCGTTGCAGCGACTCTCGTCGGTGAAGACGGGTTCGACCGCGTCGATCGCCTCGGGCGGCCCCCGGATGTGGTCCACCCGCCACATCGTCTCCGCCGTGGCCGTGCACTCCGTCGTCCGGGCGGTGAGCCGGGGATGCGCCCTGAACACGTCCATCAGGGCGCTTGCCCCCTCGTCGAACCGGACGACGAACTCGAACTCGCGCATACGTCCCTCTCGGGGTGCAGCGACATGTTACTTGTCATGTGCCAACCTCATGTCCCCGTTGGCCCACGGAGGTCGACAGTGGTAGCCATTCACGCGGTTATGGGCCGCGAGCGGTGGTACCGGAAGCGGTTAGCATACGCCAACCCAAGCTACTTATCGGCCGGGACACTTCATCCAATCACGATCCATCGATGGCAGAAAACTCCCCTCCGACGAAGCGAGGCAGCCGCGACTGGTGGCCGGACCAGCTCGACGTGAGCATCCTCGACCAGAACGCCCGACAGACCGACCCGCTGGGCGAGGCGTTCGACTACGGCGAGGCGTTCGAGTCGCTCGAGCTCGAGGAGGTCAAGGCCGACATCGAGGAGGTCATCACGACCCCGCAGGACTGGTGGCCCGCTGACTACGACCACTACGGGCCCTTCATGATCCGGATGGCCTGGCACAGTGCCGGGACCTACCGCGCCAACGACGGCCGCGGCGGCGCGGCCGCCGGGCGACAGCGGTTCGCTCCCATCAACAGCTGGCCCGACAACGCGAACCTCGACAAGGCTCGCCGGCTGCTCTGGCCGGTCAAGCAGAAGTACGGCCGCAACCTCTCCTGGGCCGACCTGATGATCCTGGCCGGTAACGTCGCCGTCGAATCGATGGGGTTCCAGACCTTCGGCTTCGCCGGCGGTCGCGAGGACGCCTTCGAACCTGACGAGGCGGTCGACTGGGGGCCGGAGACGGAGCTCGAGACCAACGAGCGCTTCGAGGAGCCCGGCGAGATCAAGGGGGGCCTCGGCGCGTCCGTGATGGGGCTCATCTACGTGAACCCGGAGGGCCCGGACGGCCAGCCGGACCCGATGGCCTCGGCGAAGAACATCCGGCAGACGTTCAGCCGGATGGCGATGGACGACAAGCAGACAGCCGCGCTCATCGCCGGCGGGCACACGTTCGGGAAGGTCCACGGCGCCGACGACCCGGAGGAGGCCCACGACTCCGAGCCCAACGCGGCCCCCATCGAGGCGCAGGGCCTGGGCTGGCAGGACGGCGAGACCGCCGCCGAGGAGGGCGTCACCACCAGCGGCATCGAGGGTCCCTGGACCTCGTCGCCGACGGAGTGGGACATGGGTTACGTCAACAACCTGCTCGACTACGAGTGGGAGCCCGAGAAGGGTCCCGGCGGCGCCTGGCAGTGGACCCCCAAGGACGGGGAGCTCGAGGGCGCCGCGCCGGACGCCCTGGACCCCGACGAGTCGGTGACGCCGATGATGCTCACCACCGACATCGCCCTCAAGCGGGACCCCGAGTACCGCGAGATCATGGAGACGTTCCAGGAGAACCCGATGGCGTTCGGGATGGCCTTCGCCAAGGCCTGGTACAAGCTGACCCATCGTGACATGGGCCCGCCGTCCCGCTTCCTCGGCCCTGAGGTTCCCGAGGAGACCATGGTGTGGCAGGACCCCGTCCCGGACGTTGACCACGGGCTGGTCGGCGAGACGGAGGTCGACGCGCTGAAGGCCGAGATCCTCGACTCGGGGCTCTCGACCCAGCAGCTCGTCAAGACCGCGTGGGCGTCGGCGTCGACATACCGCGACAGTGACAAGCGCGGCGGCGCCAACGGCGCGCGAATCCGCCTGGAGCCCCAGCGGGGCTGGGCGGTCAACGAGCCGGCCGAGTTGGAGAGCGTCCTGGCAACCTACGAGGAGATCCAGCGTGAGTTCAACGAGTCGCGCTCCGACGGCACGCGTGTCTCGCTGGCCGACCTCATCGTCCTCGGCGGGAACGCGGCCGTCGAGGCGGCCGCCGCCGAGGCCGGCTACGACGTGACGGTCCCGTTCGAGCCCGGCCGCACGGACGCCACCCAGGAGCAGACCGACGTCGACTCCTTCGAGGCGCTCAAGCCGGCGGTCGACGGCTTCCGCAACTACCTCGGTGACCACGACCACGACCGCGCCGCCGAGGAGCTGCTGGTCGACGAGGCCGAACTGCTGAACCTGACGGCCGACGAGATGACCGTCCTGGTCGGGGGGATGCGGGCCCTCGGCGCGACCTACGGGGAGTCCAACCACGGCGTCCTCACCGACCGGCCGGGGACACTGACCAACGACTTCTTCGTGAACCTGCTGGACATGGACACGGAGTGGGCCCCCGCCGGCAACGGCGTCTACGAGGGTCGTGACCGCGAGACGGCCGAGTCCCGATGGACGGCCACCCGCTTCGACCTCATCTTCGGCTCCCACGCCCGGCTCCGCGCCATCGCCGAGGTGTACGGCGCCGACGACGGCGAGGAGCAGTTCGTTCAGGACTTCGTCGACGCCTGGACCAAGGTGATGCGGCTCGACCGGTTCGACTTGGAGTAAGCCCGCTGCGCCGGTTCCCCCCCGGCACGCCGCTTTCACACCGTCGACTGCCCGTCGTCACGAGCGCTCCCTGTGTGTGGTTACGGGACGCGCATCACCAGTGCGAATCGGGGTCGCGGCCCCTGTGGCGGGAGTGTTCAGTCGGAGTTCGACCCGGAGCGTCCCGGCGGCGTCAGGTCGCGGCCGAACTCGTCGACGGACTCGAACTCGCCGGTCACCTCGTCGTCCAGCTGTCGCTCCACGCTCCGGCGCTCCAGCGGCCCCGGCTCGCGAGCGACGGTCTCCCAGCCCGGCTTCACCTTCACGCTCTCGGCGGGCGACCCGACGGCGACGTGGTGGTCCGGCACGTCACCCCTGACCATCGCGCCGGCCCCGACCATCGCGTTCCGGCCGACGCGACAGCCGGCGTTCACCATCGAATCGTAGCCCAACCGCGCGTCGTCGTCGATGACCGTGCGGTAGTTGGTCACGTCCGACTGGTCGACGACGTCGTGGCTGTGAGTGTGCAGGTGGGTGCGGTCGGCGATGGAGACGCGGTCGCCGATGACCAGCTCGCCGCGGTCGTCGAGCAGCACGTCGTTGTGGACGACCACGTTGTCGCCCATGACGATGTTGTGGCCACACTGGATCTTGATGCCGCCGAACAGTCGACAGCTCTCACCGACCTCCTCGAACAGGTGCGAGGCGAGCATCCGGCGGAACGGCAGCGCGAACGCGATGTTGTTCGCCAGCGGTGACTCGTCGAACCCGCGCCAGAGGTAGTTCAGGTACTTGGCCTCCCGGAGCTCCTCGGGGTCCTGCTCGGCCCAGTGTTCGGACTCCGTGAGCGCGTTCCGCGGGTCGTAGCTGGCGGCCCGGACCGTGGCGATGGGCTCCTCGGACCGACCCGTGAGGTAGCGCTCGTACGCAGCCCGGTCGCCGTGGAGCATGGCCAGTAGTTCGCCTACGACGGCTCCGGTCGGCTCGTCGGCGGAGAGCCGTTCGTCGGCGAACGCCACCGCCTCGTCGATACGGGCCTGGACCTCCGGCGGGAGCTCGACGTGACGCTTCGTCATCGGTCCTCCCCCGTGGACGCGCCGCACGCGACGCAGACGCTCGTCCGCCGGGTGGGGTCCCACGAGAGCGACCCCTCCGTGCAGTGGTCACAGGGCATGTACGAGGCCGACCGAACGCCAGTGTTGGTTGGGGCGGACATCTTATCACGTATCTCACGCGATTCCCGTATAAAGATTGGCAGAAAGGTACTGAAAACTGTATAAGGTGTTCAATCGCATTATTCGATTCCGATTCGAACTGCATCCGTCAACTCGGAGCCGCGGCGAACTGGTGCTGCGGAGATCGCCGTCGACCCCCCGACGGTCGGCCCCAGCGCTGGACCCGCCTCTCGGCGTAGCCGTAGCTCGGCGTTCACGATTCGGCACGTCCCCGGGAGAACGGCCGCTCCGCTGTTCGGTGTCCCGTCCGAGATGAATTGGCTGGGGAGGTCAGCGCCTCGGGCGAGGCCCGGTATGGGCCAAACCGGATTTGAACCGGTGACCTCCCGGTTATCAGCCGAGCGCTCATACCTGACTGAGCTATTGGCCCAAGTAGGCGCAACCGCCAGTACTGCCGTCGTTCGTTTAAGGATTACCTTTCCGTACGTCGTGCGCCGGGTCGGCCCCCGACCCGACGACGTACTCGGTGCTCCCCGTCCCGGGCACCGTCGTCCAGTCCCGGTCGGCGCCGCGTCCCCGGCGGGCCGCCCCGACCGGGCCGAAGGAGTACGCACCCGTCTCGTCGGCGTCGGCCGGTGCCTCGACGAAGTAGTCCGCCTCGACGACCCCGTCGTCGTCACCACCGGCCACGTCCAGGTAGACGTACTGCCGCCCGTCGGGTGCGGTGGCCGGCTCGTCGCCGTGGGGCGACCGGATATCGCCGCCGACCACGTCCCATGCCGCGGGGACGCGGTCCCGGACCGTGACGGGGGCGCTGGCGTCGACCGCGAGCTCGACGTGGTTCGTCGCCCCCCCGGTGAAGGCCTGGCCGTCGTCAGACCGGCTGCCGGACACCGTCAGTTCGGGTGGCGACGACCCGCTGCCGTCGGGCAGTTCGAGGTCGACCTGCCTCGGTCGGCCGTCGTCGGTTTTCTCGATGCGGAACGCGTCCCGGACCGCGACCGCCGGGTTGTCGAGGCTGGGGTCGAAACCAGCGGGGAGCGAGCCGTCGTCGTCCGTCACCGTGTCCAGCGGCGGGTGAGCGATATACCGGACCTCGATGGCCTCGTCGTCGATGTCCAGCCGCGTGACGCCGTAGAACGACTCGAAGGCCGTATCGATGTACAGCTCGTCGGCGCCGAGCTCGTAGTGGCTGACACCACCGGTCCCGTTGACGACGAAGGTCGTCCCGATGTCGGCGTCCTCGAAGGGGAGGTCCAGATCCGCGGCGGCCTCCGCCGGCGGCGGGGCCTGCTCGTCCGGCCGGTCGCGGGGGCGTCGGCGCTCGGAGTAGGTCAGCAGGTCCTCGGTGTGCCGGATGGGCTTGCTCCGCTCCCAGACGTGGTTGTCACCGTGGAGCACGAGGTCGACGTCGTACTCGTCGAAGATGGGGCCCCACCGCTTCTGGAGGTCCCGCCGGGGCTCGTGGTCCGGCGAGGTGGTCCAGAGCGGGCCGTGGAACTGGACGATCTTCCACTTGACGTCCTCCCGGGCCTCGGCCCGGGCCAGGGCCGACCGCATGTACGCCTCCTGGAGCTCCCCGTAGGTGCGGCCCGCCTCGGTCTCGCAGCGGGGGTCGTACAGCGGGACGAACTCCTCGGCCCGCGCCAGGTCGCCACAGGCGTCGGCGGTGGTGTTCAGCCCCATGATGAACGTGTTACCGTAGACGACGTCCCACCAGCGGCGCTTGGAGACGGGGTCGATGACGGGGTCCACGACCGGCATCGCCGCGTTGAGCCGACGGTCGTACTGGATCATCCCGGTCCCCACCTCTGCCTCGTGGTTGCCGGGGACGGTCATGAATGGCGTCCCCGCGTAGTAGTCCTCGTGGGTCTCGAAGTACAGGTCCCAGGTCGAGGGGTTCCCGTTGGAGTAGGAGATATCGCCCGACAGCAGTTGCATGACCGGGTCCTGCCGCTCGGCCAGCGCCATCGCCAGCTCCGGGTTGGCGTCGTCCGGTCGCTGGAACGGGTTCTCCGGGTCCGCGACGCCGTGGTCGGCGACGTGCGCGACGGTGAACCCGTCCGCGGCGACCTCCGGACCGACGGGTGCCGTCCGCGCGGCGTAGCGCTCGCTCGTCGTCCCGTTCAGTTCGACCTCGTAGGCGTACTCCGTGTCGGCCGCCAGCCCGGTCAGCGTGGCCGTGTACGCCACCGCGTCCCGGCCGGGGACGGGGCGGCCGCTCGGCGTGGCCGTCGTGTCCAGGTCGGCCGTCCCGGGGTCGCCGTCCGAGGGGCCGTACCGGATGGTCGCGCTGCCGGCCGCGCCGGTGAACGCGACGGCGAGGGTGCTGCTCGGCTCGGCGCCGTAGGCGACGTGGATGCCCCGTGGACCGTCCCCCGGCGCGGCCTCCGCGGCGCCCGCCGCGCTCGCGATGACGGGCGCTGCGCCCAGCGCCGCGCTCCCGCGGAGCATACCCCGTCGAGAGAGGCCACCGTCCTGCTCGTCCGTGTCGGCCCCGCCTGTCGTGGTCGTGTCGTCGTCGGTCATGGCCGGATCCGTCGTGTGGTCGCGTCGTGGTCGCTCCTCGTCCGGTCGGTCACGTCAGACCCCCCCGTCGACGTCGGAGGCGCGCTCGACGGGGTCGGGGATACCGGTCCCGTCGCCGTCCGCCCGGGTAGTCGTGCTGCCGTCATCGTCCGGGTCGGTATCCCGCCCGGCGACCGACGCGGCGACCAGGTCGCCAACCGTCTCGTCCAGCGGCGGCGAGCGGAACTCCTGGAGCTCGTACTCGCCGGCCGGGACGCGGTAGGCCCGGAGGAGTC
This sequence comes from Haloglomus irregulare, assembly GCF_007421925.1. Lineage (GTDB taxonomy): Archaea > Halobacteriota > Halobacteria > Halobacteriales > Haloarculaceae > Haloglomus > Haloglomus irregulare. The sequence goes on along the minus strand of NZ_QMDX01000010.1, from coordinate 74,091 downwards.
GCTTGTCGGCGTCGGCCGAGTCGTCGGCCCGGTCGACCTCGTACGCCGTGTAGGTCAGCGCGGACCGGGTCATGTCGACCACGGTGTAGCCCCAGCGCGAGGAGTTGAACCACTCGATGTGGGGGTTCTGTGCCTGGACGGACTCGTCGATAGCGTCCTCCGTCTCGTCGGCCGGGAGGCCGCCCGCGGCGCCGAGGTTGTCGCTGGTGACACCGGGCGTCATGAACTCGACGCCGACGCGCTCGCCGCCGGCGTACTCGGACTGTTCGGGGTCCTTGTAATCCTGTTTCAGGTAGCCGGCGATGTACGTGTGCATGTCGCCGGTGAGAGTGACGTAGTTCTCCACCTCGTCGCGGGCCAGTCGGCCCATCAGGAGATCGCGTTCGGCCTCGTAGCCGTCCCAGGCGTCGTAGTTGAGGTAGACGCTGGCGGGGCCGGCCCCCGTCGTCCGCAGTGCCGCACACAGCACCTCGTTGCCGTGGAGCTTCCACTGCGCGTCCGTCCCCGTGACGCCGTCCGTGTTCGGCAGGCCGTCGGGGTTGGGACCCCCGTCGAGGAACCAGCGGTACTGCTCGGTCCCCAGCATCGTCCGGTCGAGGGCGTCCTGGTCCCGGGACGGGGGGACCGCGACGTCACGGCGCTCGCCGTCCGGACCCTCGGGCGGTCGCGACCGGTAGAGCCGCTCGTCGGTCATGAACAGCTCCGTCAGGTCGCCGAACCTGAACGAGCGGTAGAGGCCGAAGTAGTCCTGGGCGGTGTTGTCGGGGCCGTAGTCCTCACCGGGGTCGTCGTAATCGACCCGCAGCGGGAGGTACTCCAGCATCCCCGCGATGCCGCTGGCGTACAGCTCCCGCATCCGCCCGAAGTCGCCGCCGAAAGGGTGGCTCCGCGTGTCCGGCGCGTCGGCCTCGTCGTTCCACCAGCGGTTGTTGACGACCTCGTGGTCGTCCCAAGTGTGGATGAACGTGTGGCGCTCCATCGCGGCCTGCAGGAGGTCGTCGGCCCGGTAGGTGCGGTGGAGCGCCCGGAAGTCGGCCAGCGTGTGTGCCACCGACTTCCCGCTCGGGAGCTGGATGTCCCGGCCGGGCTGGCTCCCCTCGCCGGCGTACTCGTAGAGGAAGTCCCCCAGCGAGACGTGGTAGTCGACGTCCTCCTCGGCGATGCGGGCGAAGCCGCCGTAGTAGCCGTGCTCGTAGCGGTTGCACGAGGAGACCGCCAGCGACAGCCGGTCGGGGCTGGCGTCCGGTGCCGGCAGCGTCCGGAGCCGCCCGACCGGGCTCGCTGCCCGGTCGCCGTAGACGAAGCGGTAGAAGTAGAACCGGTCCGCGTCGAGTTCGCCGTCCAGGTCGGCGCTGACCGTGTAGTCGTGTGCCGCGACCGGGGTCGACACGGTGTAGGTCGTCCCCCCCGCGAAGTCGGCCGCGTCGTTCGGCGTCGCACGGTCCGGCGCCGGCGTCACCTGCAGGAACAGGTCGTCGTCGGTGAGCGCCCCCAGCTCCGGGTCCAGCCGCGTCCAGACGACGGCCCCGCTCGGCGTCGGGTCGCCGCTCGCGACCGACTGCGGGAAGGCGCCTCCGCTCCCGACGGCCGACGGCGTCGGCTCCGCGTCGGTTTCGGTCGGGGACTCCGGTTCCGCCACCGCGCCGGTGCTCAGTAGCGTTGCCGCGGCCGCGCCCGCGGATGTCGCTCCGGCCGCCTTCAGCACTCCCCGTCGTGTCGTGCGATGCTCGCCACCAACTGTCGGGTCCGTCATCGGGAGAACACAGCGATTTTCGGAGGTTAAGACTTCTAGCGAAAGCATCCAAAAATATAGACGGGTGGCCGAGAACGTCCGGGGAATAGCCGAAGGACGTAACGGACTGTCAGAGGGAGACCTATCGAGAACCAATACCGATACGTAGTGGCACGTACGGGCGGAGCTGAACGGGGTATCAGTCGGCCGGCAGGGGATACGGCAGGCGCGAGCAGTCAGTCCTGCGGCGTGTCGCCTCCGGGTGGGCCCTCCCCCTCGCCGGGCCCCTCGTCCCGGTCGTCGGCGTCGTCGAAGCGGTAGTCGGACTCGTCCATCTCGACCTCCGTCCGGGGGGCACCGCCCTCGTAGACGGCGCCGGTGGCGATGCCGCCCGTCTTGGCGTCGAGGTACGGCCCCACGACGAACTTCCGGAGGCCGACCCGGAACGGGTAGCGCGTCGGCGGCAGCACCAGCACCAGCCCGAGGACGTCGGTCAGGAACCCCGGCGTGAGGAAGAGCCCGGCGGCCACGAGGATGAGCGCGCCGTCCAGCAGCTCGTCGCCCGGGAGGTCGCCCCCGGCGAGGCTCCGCTGGATCTTCCGGACGGTGTGGCGTCCCTCGGCCCGGACCAGCAGCAGTCCGACCAGCGACGTGACCACCACCACGAGCACGCCCTGGACGACGGTCAGGGGCCCGACCGCCACCAGCCCGACCAGGAGCAGGAAGTCCAGCACCGGGACCAGCAACAGCACGGCCACGAGACGCAGGTCCATACCCCCGGTAGCCAGCCCTGCCTGAAAACCCTGAGCCTTCGCACACGCCGGGAGACCCGTCGCCCGCGGCCTCAGTACGTGATGACCTCGTAGTCGTCGCGGACGAGCGAGATGACGCTCGTGTAGTCGTCCCGGGTGCGGAGGATCCGGACCCCCTCCGCCTCGCCCACCTCGTCGGCCACGCCGAGGTTGCGCGCGCAGTCCTCGCAGGCCGCGATGTCGGCCACCTCGCGGTAGAGCGAGTGGAACTCGTGGTCGGGGTCCTCGAGCTGCGGTATCCACCTGACCCCGGCGCCGTCGAAGACCAGTCGGACGTTGTCGGTGACGCTCTCCGAGAGGGAGACGGCCGCGTCGAGCCCGTTGTACAGCCTCGCGTGATCGGCCTCGGTTTCCAGTCCCGCCATGATGATGATCGCCACGTCGGCCATACCGGGTCCCGGTGGTCGAACCCTGTTAATCGTTCTCCCGGTCAGCCGGCGGCGATGAGCGCGACGCCGCCGACCGCCAGCAGCGCGGCCAGCAGCCGCCGGCCGAAGCCCCGCTCCCGGAGGAGCAGGCCGCCCAGCACGACCGCCACGACGGCCTGCGTGTTGACCACCGGGGAGACGATGCTGGCCGGGGCCGCGTCGAACGCGAGGACGGTGAGGTGGATGCCGACGGCGAACACGCCGGAGAGCCCGACGAGTCCCGGGACCGACGCCCGGAGCCCGCTCCCCGCGAGCCGGGGGAGCGCGACGGGGAGCGCGACCAGCGAGACGCCGACGAGCGTGGCCAGCGCGAGCGCCTGCGGCACCAGGTCGGTCGTCGTGAGCGCCGCGCGGGTACCGACGTCCGCGACCGCGAACAGGACTGCGCCAGCGAGCGCAAGGCGGGCCGGGGTGTAGCCGGCCGCCCGCCGGAACGGCGCCAGGACACCGCCGCCCTCGTAGTTGGCGACGTAGATGGCCAGGGTCGCGACCAGCACGCCCGCGACCGCCGGCGGGCCGAGCCGCTCGCCCAGCAGCAGCAGCTCCAGTGGGAGGACGAAGACGGGGACGAGCTTGTTCAGCGGCGCGACGTAGGAGATCTCGCCGAGTTTGAACGCCCGGACCGAGACCAGCGACGCGGCACCGGCTGCCGCGCCGACGCCCGCGACGAGCAGCCAGTCCCCGGCCGCGAGGGTCGCCGGCAGCAGCGGCTCACCGGCGGGCCAGGTGACGGCGGCGATGACGGCGTACCAGCCGAGCGCGCCGAGTTCGTTCGCGGCGACGTAGACCGTCGCGGGGAGGCCGGCGAACGCCTGCTTGTAGGCGAAGAGGTAGCCGCCGAAGACGAGCGCCGCGGTGACCGCCAGCGCGACGCCCGCGGGGAGGGCCGGGAGCCCGGGACCGAGCACGCTATCGGGTCCGCGCGGGTGACAGGTAGCCCCTGCGGTTCCTGGCGCCTATCAGCCACCGCGGCGGTCCCGCGGTCGCCGGGACCGGCCACACGCTCGAGGGGACGCCCCGGATCCCCTGGCGGGCGCTCGCCTCCCGCACGCTGCCGGTCATCGGGGGTCGCGGGACGCGGCGCCCGCGATGGGTCAGCGACTTGTCGCTCCGGGCCCTTCATCCGGTCGATGGCACCGTCGCTCTCGGCGGGACTCCTCGTGGACGTGCTGGCCACGGTCCTGCCCCGGGTCGCGAAGATCGGCCTGTTCATCGGCCTGGGGGTGGCGCTGGCCGACCTGCTGGTCTCGTTCGGCCTGCTCGAGAAGGTGACGGGCCTCTCCCGTCGGCTCACCGGGCCCGCGAACCTCCCGGACGAGGCCGGTACCGCCATCGTCACCACCGCCGCCTCCACGACCGCCGGCTACGGGATGCTCGCGGAGTACCGCGACGAGGGCCGCATGGACGACCGCGCGACGCTCGTCGCCGTCACGATCAACACGTTCTTCGGGTTCGTCCAACACGTCCCGACGTTCTACGCGCCAGTGCTGGTCCCCATCCTCGGCCTCCGGGTCGGCCTGGCGTACGTCGCGGCGCGGGCGCTGGTGGCGCTGGTTATCACCCTGACCGGCGTCGCCGCGGGGGCACTGTTGTTGGACGCACCGACGGGGCCGCCCGCAACGGCAGGGGCCGATCCGACGGACGCCGGCGAGACAGTCGAGCCGGACGGGGGCGACCCGGTGGCCACGACGGAGCCGCCGGAATCGACCCGCGCCCGGCTGCTGGGGGCCGCACGGACGGGGGCGGAGAAGGTGCGTGATGTCCTGCCACGGCTGGCGCTGGTCTACGCGCTCGTGGTGCTCGCCACCCGGTTCTACGACCCGGCGAACCTGACATCGCTGGCCGGACCGCTCTCGACGGCCACCGGCCTCCCCGGCGCCGCGGTGCCGGTCATCGCCGTCTTCGCGCTGGACACGACCAACGGGGCGCTGGTGCTGGCGCCGCTCGTCCGGGACGGCACCTTCGGCGCCCGGGCGGCGGTCGCGACGATGCTCATCGGCGGCATCGTCTCCTTCGCCGTCTCCACGTTCAAGCGCTCCATCCCGTTCCAGTACGGCATCTGGGGCGCCGAATTCGGCTCAAAGGTGGTCGTCGTGAACACGGCGCTGAAGCTGGTCTGGATCGCCCTGGCCGTGACGGTGGTGCTGTACGCGCCACTACCGATCCCGTAGATAGCGGACGTGGGACGGTCCTACTGCGGACTGCGGTAGCGCCGGTCGACCTTCTCGACGTGGCCGAAGTACGAGAGGACGTCCAGCATGTCGCCGACCTGCTCGCTGGAGTAGCGGTTGTGGAGGCCGGCGTACTCGGCGATCTTCGACTGCTGGTTGCCGCGCCCGTTGGTCCGCTGGGTCGCGTCCTCGACGGCTTCGATGAGCTCGGCGAACACGTCGGTCGTCTCCTCGAACCGGGGGTCGTTCGGGCCGATGACGCCCTCGTTCTTCAGCGCGTTCCCGATCTCGTCCATGGACTCGCCCTCGATCGTGAACTTTGCCATAGACGATGATAGACGCGCACCTTAAATAAATATTTCGCTGCTTGCGAGGATACCTGGGCGGTTCGGGCGATACGCCCCCGATTTGGGAGTAACGCTCCCGACCGTCGACCGGTGGGGCGGGTGTGGCGCCGCCACACGCGGACAGTAACAGGAACTTTCATTATGGTTCGGCTTGTCGACACCGGTAGATGCTCACCATCGTACGTGTACGGGTCCGATAAGCCCCCTCCTCCTGGCCGACCGTACCGACGACGACCACCTCACCGCCCCCGACACATGAGCACCCAACGCACACGCACCCGCGACACGACGAACTCGAACCAGACGACCACCACCCCGACCGAACCCCGCGCCGGCCAGCGGACGGCGACCGAGCGCGACCCCTGGACCGTCACCGAGACGGAGGACCCGTTCGCGACGGCGAGGGCCCCGCGGACGTTCGACCCCTTCTCCACCCGCCGGCTCCGCAACTGCTGTGACGACCGGAACGCCGCGCAGCTCGAGGAGTGACCGGTCGACCCGGAACGCGGCTACCCGAACAGGAACCGGTGGAACGATACCAGCCGCCGGTAGGCAACCAGCGATAGCCCGCCGAGGAACGCGCTGACACCGACCCCGTTCAGCAGCAGAAACCACTCGTTGGCGTCGGAGACGGGGCCGTCGCCGAAGCAGTAGTCCACCGCCATCATCGACGTGAGCGTGACCCCCTCCATATCGGCGGGCGACCCCGGGCACCCGGCCATGGGTGGATGTAGCGATGCCGAGACGACGACCGCCAGTCCTGTCGCTGCTACGCACAGCCCGAAGAGGCGTCTGAGTCCCATTCCCGTTTCCCCCGGTTTGGGAACGAACTGCACACTACATAATTCCATCGGCCCGATCGGCAAACCGAACCGGCCCGGAGGCGACGACCGGTTGTCCGCCGGTCGCTCCAGCGTCCCAGTCGGCAGTGGCGCCACCGGCATCACCGTCTCCCCGTCCAGCGCGTCGGTGTCCGGGCCCGCCCGAACTCCCAGTCCTCGTCCCCGTCGGTGGTCGTGCCGCCGGCGGGCGGTGCCGCCCTCGCTCGGCCCACGCGCGTCGGTTCCGCACCGGCTGCGGCAGGTAGTTCGACAGGTCGGTCGTCGTGATGCCGACCGGCGCCCCCGGGCCGTCGCGGACGACCAGCGACCCGATGGCCGCGTCAGGAAGCGTCGCCGTCACCTCCTGGGCGGTCGCGTCGGGGCCGGTCGTCCGCACGACGCCGGTCATCACGTCCCGGACGGTCGGGCCGACGACGTACCCGAGCGGCCGCCCGCCCCTCGCACCGGGGGCGCGTGGTGGCGGCTCGGCGCCGACCGGGCACGAGCGCCCGGGGGGCTAAGTCGCTGCGTCGCGTACCACCGGTGTGTCCAGCGGTGACCGCTTCGCCCGGCTCGCGACGCTCGCCCCGTCCTCGGAGCTGGTCGACTGGTCGCTGTTCGTCTCGGTGGTCGTCCTCCTGACGACCGGGCTGGCGACGGGGTTCGCCGGCGGCCTCGGCGACGCCTGGCTGTTCGTCGTCCACGGGGTTGCGGGGCTGTCACTGGTCGTTCTGGTCGCAGTGAAGCTCTACCGGGTCCGCGCGCGGATCCGGGCCGGCATCCGGGCCCGCTCGGGGACGGTCGGACTGTCGGTACTGCTGGCGGGTCTCGTGCTCGGGACGCTCGGGACCGGCCTCTGGTTCGTCTTCGGTGGCCCGCTCTACCTCGGCGGACTGGCGCTGCTCGTGCTCCACGTCCTGCTGGGGGTGGCCATCGTCCCGGTCCTGTGGCTCCACCTGCGCGACCGGCTGCACGCGCCGACCGCCGCGCTCGAGGGGGCCGACCGCCGGGACGCGCTCCGGTACGCGGGGCTGGTCGGGGCCGGGGCCGTCGCGTGGCGGAGCCAGCGGACGGTCAACCGGCTGCTCGGGACCGACAGCGCGGGCCGCCGGTTCACCGGCTCCCGCGAGCGCGGCAGTGACGACGGCAACCGCTTCCCGGTCACGATGTGGGTCGCCGACGACCCCGAGCCCGTCGACCCGGGGACGTGGTCGCTCTCGGTCGGCGGTGCGGTGACCGACCCGTTCACGCTCGACCACGACGACCTGTCGGCCGACGGCCGGCGGCGGGCCGTCATCGACTGCACCAGCGGCTGGTACTCCGAGCACGAGTGGGCCGGCGTCCCCGTGGCCGACCTGCTCGAGCGCGCGGGACCGACGGGGGACGCCCGCTGGGTCCAGTTCCGCTCGGTCACGGGCTACCGGTGGTCGCTCCCCGTCGAGGAGGCCCGCGGCGCGCTGCTGGCGACCGCGGTGGACGACGAGCGACTCTCGCATGGCCACGGCTTCCCGCTCCGGCTGGTCGCACCGGGGCGCCGCGGCTTCCAGTGGGTCAAGTGGGTCGAGTCCGTCCGGGTCACCCGCCGGCGCGAACTCGGGGAGTGGGTCGCCATCTTCGCCAGCGGGCTGTCGGAGTAGCCGGACGCGAGCCCGGTCAGTCCGCCCCCGCGCCGGAGGCGGCGTCGGTGCCGGGGTCGGAGTCCAGACGCCGCTCGGCGGCGTGCGGGCGGCGCTCGGTCTCCGGGTCCAGCGCTGCCCGGGCCGGCTCGGAGAGCTTGTTCTCGACGGCCCGGCCGGCCCGCTCGCGGACGACGATGTCGTCCTCCTCCAGCCTCTGGAGGTGGTGGGTCACGGTCGAGGGCGAGCGGTCGACCTCGTCGGCGAGCCCGCTGACGGAGGTCGGCTCCAGCCGGACCAGTGCGTCGAGGATGTCGGCGGTGGCCTCGTCGGCCATGGCGGCAGCCAGCTCGAGGTCGTCCGTCCCGGCGGGGTAGAACCGCTCGCAGTTGCGGACCCGGGCGGTCGCGACCAGCCCCTCCCGCCGGAGCACCTTCACGTGGTGGCGCGCGGTCGAGAGGTTGATCTCCGCCCGGTCGCTGACCGCGGTGATGGGGTCGCCGGGCTGGTCGCTGATGGCCTCGTAGACGTCCCGGCGGGCGTCCAGCTCCAGCGGGTCGGAGTCGTCGTACCGGGAGTAGCGGAAGACCGACAGCATCCGGGCCAGCCGGGAGAGGGGCCCCTCGCCGGCTCGCGCGGCCGCGGCCCGGAGCGCCGTCGTGCCGGTGCCGGTCCCGCCGAGGGCGGACCCCTGACGGACGGCGATGCCCGCGGCGCCCAGCAGCAGCGCGGCCAGCGCTCCGCCGGCCGCGGTGTCGCCGTCGACCGGGAGGTCCTCGAGACCGAGCAGCGTCAGTAGGCCCTCCACCCCGCTCGCGGTCGCAGTATCAGGGGTGTCGTCCCCACCGGTGTCGGCGCTCCCACCGGTGCCGACGTCGTCGCTCGCGCCCTCGTCCGTCGCGCCATCGCGGGCGGCGAACTCGGCGGCGACCGCGCCGTCGTCGGAGCCACCGGACAGGGCCGTCGCCGAGTCGCTCTCCGCCGTATCGGTGTCCGTCGACGCGAGGAGATCGCCGCCCCCCGTCAGCGCCGCGGTCGTGTCGCCGGCCGTGCCGACGAGGTCCGTGGTCACCGTCCCGGTCGCGCCGATGAGCGAGGTCGTCCGCTCGGTGGTGAACTCGCCGAGCTCGGCAGTCGTGTCGGCGACGGCCGTCGTCAGGTTGCCGTCCGCCGTCGTGTCCTCGACCGCCGACCCGGTCTCCTCGGTGGTTTCGGCCACCTCGTCGGTCACCGTGTCGGTGGTGTCGTCGACGGTATCCCCGGTGGTGTCCGTCGTGTCCTCCGTAGTGTCGGCGGTGTCGGTGGTGTCGTCGACGGTGTCCTCGGCGGTATCCGTCGTGTCCTCCGTGGTGTCGGTGGTGTCGTCGACGGTCTCGTTTGTCGTATCGGTGGTGTCGTCGACCGTGTCGCTTGTCTCGTTCAGCAGGCCGTCGTCGTCCTCCAGCGTGGCCGCGTCGCTGGCCGCCATCGCGGGCGCGCCGGCGACGGCTCCGAGCAGGAGCCACGCGGCGACGGCCGCGACCAGGGCTGTGGACGCCCCGGTCCGGTCGCTAGAGGACATGCGATTGGTACAAGAGCACGCTCAGCGGACTTAAATTGCCGGGTGTAACTGGGCATGGAACCGCTGATGCGACTGGATGCGCATACAACCCCGAGGCCGGCGGTGCCGTCGCCCCGGTCGTTTGGACGATTTCGCCACAATCCCCTTTCCGTCTCGTACTGTTTGTTCGGTCAAGTGGAAACACCATGTCCACGCAGGACTCAGATATGACCGGACAGACCGCCGAGGACGGCGAGGCCGACCGACCGACAGAGGAGGGGACCAGAGCGGAGATCATGGACGCGACGTACGAGGCGCTTCGCAAGCACGGCTACGCCGAGCTGACCATCCAGACCATCGCCGACGAGTTCCCGAAGTCGAAGTCGCTGCTGTACTACCACTACGATGCCAAGGACGACCTGCTGGTCGACTTCGTCGACTGGCTGGTCGAGGAGTTCGCGGCTGAGGTGGGCGCCGACCCCGCCGACGGGGCGGAGGAGCGCCTGCGGAGCGCGTTCGAGATGCTCGTCCCGGTGGAGCCGACCGAAACGGAGGACGACGTCCGGCTCTCGCTGCTCGAACTCCGGATGCGGGCGCCCCGCGACGAGCGGTTCGCCCGCCGGTTCGAGGCACTCGACGAGCGGGTCCAGAAGGAGTTCGCCGCTGCCGTCCGCGCGGGTATCGCCCGGGACCGGTTCCGTGACGCCGACCCCGAGTTCGTCGCGGAGACGCTCTACTCGCTGGCGACCGGGACCACGGTCCGCCGACTGACCACCGACCGCGACAGCGCGACGGCCCATCGCGCGCTGGACGACGTCATCGAACGGCTCCGCGCCTGACGGCCCGCGGCTCCCGGAGCGCCACAACCCGGCGACTGAGCCGGCGGGTTCAATACCGCCCCGCTCCCCGGTCCTGTCGTGGACGCGCCCGCATCCGACTCCGCTGAAGCCGACGACCGGCCGCACCTCCTCCTGACGAACGACGACGGCATCGACAGCCCCGGCCTCGAGGCGCTCCGGGGGACGCTCGCGGACCGCGCGCGGGTGACCGTCGTCGCGCCGACGACGGACCACAGCGGTGTCGGGCGGCAGCGTTCGGACGCCGTCGAGGTGACCCGTCGCGGCCCGGACACGTACGCCGTCGACGGGACGCCGGCGGACTGCGCGGCCTTCGGGCTCCGGGGGCTGGACGACCGGCCGGACCTGGTGGTCTCGGGCTGCAACGTCGGCCCCAACTTCGACGCCTACATCCTCGGCCACTCCGGCACCGTCGCCGCGGCCGTCGAGGCCGCCTTCCTCGGGACACCCGCAGTCGCCGTCTCCGCGTACGACCCGACGGGGTTCCTGCCGGACCCGGACGACCCCGCGGACTACGCGCTGCCCGCGGCAGCGACCGAGCATCTCGTGACCAGCGCGCTGGAGACCGCCGTCTTCGAGGGGTTCGCCGGCTTCGGCGCCGCCGAGGCGACCGACGGCGAGGTGGACGGGCCGGACACCACCACCGACCGCGTCGGCTTCCTCAACGTGAACGCCCCCGCCATCGCCCCGGAAGCCGGCGTCGAGATGCGCGTCACGCAACCGTTGACCGACTACGACACCCGCATCGAGCGCGACGGCGACCGGTTCCGGTTCCGGAACACGTTCTGGGCCTCCGCCGGCGTCGAGGCGGACCTCGGGCTGGACAACCCGCCGGACCTCCCGGCCCACGACCCCGCGGACTACCCCGAGGCGTCCGACCGGCACGCCATCCTCGCGGGCGACGTGTCGGTGACACCGCTGACGGCCCCCCACGGCGTCAGCAGCCACGAGGCCCTCGACGCCCTGGCCGCCGACTGGCGGTTCGACGGGAACTGAGGTCCCGGCCGGGAGTCCATCGTATCCGAGATATCGCTCACTTCTCGGGATCATCGCCGGGTTCCAGGCCGTAGATGGCGAGTACAACGCGAACCCCGGCTAACGCCCCGGCGACCCCGGTCGTCTCACAACCGCCGGGACTCGGCGACGGCGTCGATGAGCGCCCCGAACCGGACGGCCGCCCGGCGCGACCAGCGCCAGCAGCACCGGGCGGCGAGGAACCCACACAGCCCGGCCAGGCTAACCCCCACGTTGGACGCGAGCACCGTCGTGGCCGTCCAGGTGATGTGGTCCCGGAACAGTTCCATCGCGAACACGCGGGTCGCGAGCCGGGCCAGCAGCAGGCAGGCGACGGTCCCCAGCAGCAGCCGCCGGTAGCCATAGGCCAGCCGCATGTCCGTGGGGTCGGGCGGAAACGTCCGCGTGGAGCCGACCCGCCGCCGGAACAGCCGGCGACAGCGCCCACGCAGCCGACGTCCAAGCCGGCGAACCCGCAGCAGCCGGCGCCCGAGCCGGCCGCTGTAGCCGGCCGCGAGCGGCTCCGGGGGCTCGGAACGGGGCGGCATGGCGCGAGCACCGCGTTGGATGGCACGGCATATCAACCCGCGTCAGACGGGCGTCCCACGCCGCGCGGGGTCGGCCGGCCGCCGTCCGACGCGCGGCCGACGCCGACGGAGGGTTTTCGTCGGGGGACGACCGACCGGGAGGTATGACCGGGCCCCGCTCGCTCTACGTCGGCGCGGTGCCGAGCGACGGCGAGGGCTGGTTCGCGGCCGCGCTCGACGGCGACGGGTTCGCCAGTGCTGGCGCCCACGCGGGGATGGGGGCCTGCTGGACCCACCACGAGGAGCGTGCGGCGCGCATCCTGGTCGGTGCCCCGATCGGGTCCGCGGGTGCGGCGGGGGCGCGCGAGTGCGACGAGCGGGCGCGAGTCGCCCTCGGCGAGCGCGGGCACGTCGTGGCCGACCCGCCCGTCCGCGAGGCTGCGCGCAAGCGGCGCTACCCGGCCGCCGCCCGGGTCCACGAGCGGGTGACCGGGCGCGACCTCTCCGAGCGGGCGTTCGAGCTGGCCGACGCCGCCGCCGCGCTGGACGACCTCCTCGGCGAGGTGCCCGAGGCCCGCGGCCTGGTGGCCGAGTCACATCCGGAGGTCTGCTTCACCGCGTTCGCGGGCGCGCCGCCGGAGCACGCGCGGTCGACCGCCGGCGGCTACGCCGAGCGGATGCGCGCGCTGGCGGAGTTCGACCGCGACGCCCCGCCCGCGGTCCAGTCCGCCGCGGCGGCCGCCGGCGACGCCCGCGTCACCGTCCACGACGTGCTGGACGCGCTCGCGCTGGCCTACACCGCCCGACCGGGCACAGGCGAACTCCGGTCGCTCCCCCCGGACCCGCCGACCGACGAGGAGGGACTCCCGATGGCTATCCACTACCGCGCCCCCGAGCCGCTCGACTGAGCCGTGGTCCGCCGGTCGCCGACGAACCCGACCGCTCGTGACCGTTCAGCGGCGGCTATGCGGCGAGCGCGGCCCCGAACCGCGGCGCCGCCGCTTGCGAGGTGAAAATACGGAGAAGGTGTACTACGGTGCGACGGAGTCGCCGTTCAGACGCGGCGCGGGTTCTGCGCGCGCGGCCCCTTGTCGGTCTCGACGATCTCGAACTCGAGCTCCTCGCCCTCCTCGAGATCAGGTCCCTCGACGTCGTCCATGTGGACGAACACGTCGTCGTCCGCTTCGTCAGTCTCGATGAAACCGTAGCCGCCGGTGTCGTTGAAGAAATCAACTTGTCCAGTTGCCATACCCCAAGACGGGGGCAGGCGACGTATAACCCTTCCGAGACGGGAAAGACCACGATAGCGGCTCACACGGGCGGTGGCGTCGGCCGCGCGCGGCCCGCGCTTACGGCCGCCCTCCGTCGATATCGCCCGGGACATGCCGCGCCGGCTGCCGCCATCCGTCGGGTGTGCCCGCGTCGCCAGCCCGGTCGCGGCCCCCACGCGACCCACGGTGCCGGGGCGGCCCGGACATCGCACGCGGCCGTGACCCGGTGCCGGAGACCGCATCGCTTTCCTCCCCGCCGGGCACAGTGACGGTCGTGCTCCGCAGGTTCCGCGAGAACGGCCCGGCGCTGCTGGTCCCCGCCGCGTGGCTGGTCGTCATCGCCGCGCACGTCGGCCGGGTGACCACCCGGACGCTGCTCATCGCCCACGGCGTGATGACGGTCCTGCTCGTCGCGTTCGCGACGCTCTCGTACAGCGATATGCGTGACGGCGTCCTCTCCGTCTGGTGGACGGTCGTCGCCGCGGGCGTGCCGCTCACCGCCGCCGGACTGGTCGGTCTCGCCGTCCCCACCATCGGGCAGGTGGGGCTCGTCCTGGCCGTCGGCGGCTGGATGGTGCTGCCCGGCGTGGCGCTCGCCGAGACCGGACGCGAGATGGACGCCACCGATGCCCCGTACGTCTACCTCGCGGCGGGCGGGCTCTCGCTCGTGGGCGCCGCCGTCTACGCCGCCGGCCTGTTCGGCGGCGGTTCGCGCGCGCTCGTCGCCGGCCTCGCCCTCGTCGGCGTCGGGCAGACCGCGGGCATCCTCGACGCGGTGGTGCGGTACTGACCCCGACTCGCCGGCGCAGTTTGATACGCCCGCCGGCCGTCGGTTCGTCCATGCGTTCGTTGACACGCGACCTGACGGGAGAGGTAGCCGTCGTGACCGGTGCGTCCTCGGGAATCGGCGCCGCGACCGCCCGGGCGCTGGCCGACGAGGGGATGTCGGTGGCGCTGGCGGCCCGGCGCGCGGAGCGACTGGAGTCGCTGGCCGCCGACGTCGCGGACGGGCCCGGCGAGGCGCTGGCCGTTCCGACCGACGTGACCGACCGTGCGGCCGTCGACGCCCTCATCGAGGGGACCGTCGACGCGTTCGGCGACCTCGACGTGTTCGTGAACAACGCCGGCGTGATGCTGCTCCAGCAGGTGGCCGACGCCGACCCGGACGACTGGGAGACGATGGTCGACGTGAACCTCTCCGCGCTGATGTACGCCAGCAAGGCCGCGCTCCCGCACCTGCGCGGCGGTGGCGACCTCGTGCAGGTCTCCTCCGTCGCGGGCCGGACCACCAGCGAGACCGCGGCCGGCTACAACGCCACCAAATGGGGCGTCAACGGCTTCACCGACGCCCTCCGGAAGGAGGAGACCGGGAACGGCGTCCGGACGACGGTCATCGAACCGGGGGCCGTGGAGACGGAGCTCCAGGAGCATATCCCCGATGAGGAGGTGAAACGGCGCATCGAGGGGTGGGTCGAGTCGATGGACGCGCTCCGGCCCGAGGACATCGCCGCCGGCGTGCTCTACGCGGTCGGCCAGCCCCGCCACGTCAGCGTCAACGAGCTCATGATACGGCCGACGGACCAGCCGTAGTCCCGGCCGGCCCCTCCGACCGCTGTCCCGCCGCTTCCGGGGGTACGCGGCTCTCCCGGTCACTCCACGTCGGACACGACCCGCTGCTCGACCAGTCCGAGGGTCTCATCGACGACGAGCTCCAGGCGGTCGCCGTCGCAGGTCGTCTCCAGGGCGACCTCCCAGGGGTCCCGCGAGCGGACGGTCACGTCCCGGTCGGTCATGGCGAACTCGAGTTCCCAGTGGGGCGCGCTGGTCACGTCCAGCCCGCGCCCGTGGAAGAAGCAGACGACGAGCGGCCGGTACAGGAGCGCCAGCCCGACGCTCATGAAGTGCCGGTTGCCGCAGTAGCCGCAGGTGTGTCGGACGAAGAGGTCGAACCGTTCGGCCCCCTCCGACCAGGCCGACTCGCCGGGGATGAACTCGCGGTCGACGCCGTGGACGCAGACGGGACAGACCCCGCGGGCGAACGCCAGCATGGTGTGGCGGTTGTACTGGTCGATCCGGGCGAGCAGCTCCTCGCGGGCGACGCCCTCGACGGCGCTGGGCGGCGCCATCGTGTGCGAGTAGACGTGCTCGCACCCCGGACACCGGAGATGGAAGATGCCGTCCTCGTAGCTGGCCTCGACCGTCGACCCGCAGAAGTAGCAGTCGAACCCGGCCTCGAACGGCTCGACGGTGGCCGTCCGGCTGAAGGTCCCCGCACGGATGGTCCGGTAGAGGGTGACCCCGGCGGGCCGCATCTCGTAGCCGTCGTCCGTGTGCCGGACGAACTGTCCGACCAGCTGTTGGAGGTGGTAGTTGAACTGGCCGCTGTCCAGATCCGGGTCGACCCGCGACCGCAGCTCCGAGAAGGAGAGCCCCGCCCACGGCTCCTCCCCCAGCACCCGGAGGATCTCCGCACGCGTCTCGTTGCCCACGAGCGCGAAGGCGTCGGCGGGCGCCCGCTGGTCCATCGGCGCGTCACCAGCCATGCTCCGACCTCCATCGGCCGGGCGCTAATGCCTTGGGACCGCCCCGGGGCGTGCAGGTCCCCCGCGACGCAGCCCCAGCCCAGGCGAATCGGTATCTGTCTCCTCAGCTGACGGGCTCGACCGTCCGGGCGTGCCCCGATAGCACCTCCCGGTTCCTGTGTGGAGTGCGATAGACGAGCGGTAGAGGCGCCGTCTTCGCCGGCGTCGGCGGCATCGCCGGCCCGACCGAGCTCGCGGTCGGGACGGGCGACCGGCGGATGCCGGTCGACACCGACCGGGCGCTGCTCGACGTGGTCGGCACCCGTGCCGGCTCGTTCGCGGTCGGCGACGACGGGGCCACCTCTGAGCGTCGGTGGGGGGCCGCTCCCCAACGTGGTGCTTTCCTCCTTGGGGACCGTACCGTCGTTCGCATGTCCACCGAACAGCAGGACACCGACACGGCGTCAGAGGACCGAACGGTCATCCACCAGGGGCGCGACTTCGAGCAGGAGTACCGCCTGAGCGCCGCCGATGTCGGCGCGTTTCTCGTCCGACTGGGCGAGCAGCTACAGGACGCGGACGAACTCACCGTCGTCGACGAGAGCGGCGACGAGGCCTGGGAACTCCCCTTCGCCTTCGGTGAACCCGTCGAGCTGGAGATCGAATACGAGGGGATGGACGAGCCGGAGCTAGAGATCGAAGTCGAGATTCCGGGTCGGGTCGGCGACGAGGCACCGGAGATCCGATAAGCTGACCCGGAACGGGCCGTCTGAGTCGCGGCTGGCGACCGGACGACTCAGACGCCGCCCGTATCGAAATACCCGACGATGTCGAGTATCGCGCCCATCATGAAGCTGATGATAGCGACGACGACGACGAGCGCCGTCATCAGGAGCGAGATCGGCTTCGGCAGGGTGAACTGGAAGACGGCGATGAACACGCAGGTGACGACGCCGACGACGAGCAGGAACGACCCGGCGTTCGGGTCCTCGCCGGTGAGGAACTCGATGCTCTTGAGGAAGGCCGGCTGCTCCGGTTCCGCCCCCGCCTCCTCCTCCTCGACCGCGTCACTCATCGGCGACGGTGTTGGCGACCTGGTTCCGTGCGACCGCACCCTGGACGATCTGGACGAGATGGGCAACCCACAGTCCGGCGGTGAACCCGAACAGCGCGGCGACGAGGACCGCCTTGACGAGCAGTTCGAGGGGCGAGACGGCCGCAGCCAGACAGAGCCCGCCGAACAGGAACATCATGCCGTACTGGATGCGGGTGTCGAGATCGAGCCGCTCGACGGCCTCTATCGGGTTCGTGCTCATTGGAGTTCGTACCCGAGGTAATGTTGCGCTCCGTTTAATACCTCGGAACGGGGCTGACTGGACGGGGCGGCTGTGATGGCGAACGCTCGCCGACGTGGCGTGGACGGGACCATCAGGAGCGTGGAGAGCTGTGATGTCGGTTCCCCGCTGTCGGTGTCGGTAGCGGCGTCCGACGGGTCGCGGTTCGGGCTCAGCCATCGGCCCCGGCCGTGGTCCCGTCCCCGCGCTCACGGACACACTCACGGACCCGGTCGGGAAGCGGGGTTGGCTCGAACTGACCATCGACGAGCACGAAACGCACCTCACCGGATGCGGCCCGCTGACCGTCCTCGTCCCGGACGGTAAACTCGACGGTCAGCGAGGTCTCACCGGCAGTCACTGTGGTCTCGACCCGTGCGGTCCCGCCGGCCCGCAACGGCCGCTCGAAGGTCGCCGTGGCGTCGACGGCCGGCAGCGTGTGGCCGTCCCGACGGAGCGTCTCCATGAGGTGGTCGTCGGCCGGCCGGAAGTAGTCGTTCAGCCCGACGACCACGAAGTGGAAGAACCGGGGGAAGTAGATGAGTCCGCCGGCGTCGGTGTCACCCCAGGTCACCTGCACCGTCGTTTCACAGGGCATGCTCCGACTATCCGCCCGTGAGTCGTAACTGTTGGCCCGACGCGGGCGCCGCTCCCGCCAGGGGACATCAGCCCCGTTCCTCACGGAGGACCGCCCCCGTCAGCCGGGGGGAGCGGACGGACACGACGGCCGAACCCCGCGCGCCCGACCGGCAGTACCCCGGTCTGTCCGAGCCGCCCGACGGGCAGCACGCCCCGAGGCCGGCCCGACCGGGACGGGCATCCGCCACATCCGGTGCGACGGGCGGGAACCGCTACCGGCCCACGTCGGAACGTCCGATAGCACTTCGGTCCGTCGCCGATTCCCGTCGCTGTCCGATCGATGCGGAGCGAACCGCGGCAGGATGCCGCCTCCCCGATTTGAACGGAGGAAGACGGTCCGGGGTACTCACTGCGTTGCGCTCCCGGGCTGCGACTTCCAGGCTCAAATCGCGTCGTTGGCACTCTTCGGTTCACCGCGTTCACCCAAGGAGTGCCGCCTCCCCGATTTGAACGGGGGACAGCCCGATCTTCAGTCGAGTGCTCTCCCAGGCTGAGCTAAGGCGGCGTGCAACCGCCATTCAGGACGATTCCGTATAAAAGGGTGTCGAAACCCCGTCACTGCGCCGGCCTCAGATGAGGAACACGTCCGCCGAGTCGAACCGCCGGTCGCAGTCCCGGCAGACGTACTCCATGCCGTCCTCGGAGACCAGTTGTCCGCCACACTCCGGGCAGTCCGACCCCGCCTGACTCGACATATCCCCCGTTACTCGGGGGTGGATATACGGTTTGTGCCCGTTCGACCGGAGGCGGTAGAGCAGTCGGTCCGACTCCGCTCGCCGTCGTCATCGGCGCTGCGCGCCGACTGCAAGCGGGACGGGGTCCCGCCCTGCTCGCGGGCTCTCAGTGGGGCCGGGCGGATTTGAACCACGGTCGTTCCCCTCCGCTTCACTCTCCGGTTCAAATCGCCGGACGCGTTGAACACCGCTCGCTCTGCTTGCGGATTCTCAGTGGGGCCGGGCGGATTTGAACCATCGTCACTTCGCTCCCGCCGGTCGCTCGTGACGGGGTTCAAATCGCCGGACGCGTCGAACACCGCTCGCTCCGCTCGCGGGTTCTCAGTGGGGCCGGGCGGATTTGAACCACCGACCTCTTCCTTGTAAGGGAAGCGTCATGACCACTAGACCACGGCCCCGCACCCGCGACTCAACGGGCGACCGGAATAACGCTTGCCTTCCAGCACACCGCCGGAGCGAACCGATTACGCGGTTCTGTCCTCCGTTCGTCGATTACTCGCGACTTTTTGGACATCGGACGAACGTACGCCACGAACTCGCCCCCGGTGCGGTCTCCCGCTCCGTCCGCGCTCCCGCAACGCTTAGTCCGTGCTCGCCCCTACCGGGCGGTCATGGACACCCGCCGCGTGGCGCTGGCGGTCGTGCTGGGCGGGCTGGTCGTGGCGGTGCTGACCGTCGGCGTCCAGGGGCTCGTCGCGCCGTTCCTGACGACGGACGGCTACAACCCGCCGAACTCGACGGCCACGCCGGACGACGGCGCTCCGGGCGACGGTGCCCCGGGCGATGGTACCCCGGCTGGCTCCTCGACGCCGGTCAACTCCGACTACGAGCGCGCGACGGTCGTCGTGACCGACGGGAACGGGACGGAGCTCGGCCGGATCCGTGCGGCGGTCGCCGAGAGCTACCAGCAGAAGTACACCGGCCTCTCCGAGACCGACTACCTGCCCGCGGACCGCGGCATGCTGTTCCCCTACGACGAGCCCGGCAACCACACGTACGTGATGCGTGGAATGAGCTTCGGCATCGATATCGTCTACATCGACGCCGACGGCACCATCACGCGCATCCACCACGCCGAGGAGCCCCCGGAGGGCGCCGACGGCAACGACTACGAGTATCCGGGCTACGGCCAGTACGTCCTCGAGGTGAACTACGAGTGGACGACCCGGCACAACGTCAGCGTCGGCGACGAGGTCCGTATCGAGGGGTACGAGCGGTGATCGGCGGTCGAGCACGCCCGTCCCGGAACGTGTCGGCCTGTCAACGTGTATCAGTTTCAGGGAACGCTTATTCGGCGCAGGCCCCGACCATACGGTAATGGACGTTGCTCCCGCAGAGGAGGACGACCCGTTCGAGGAGCAGCGGGAGAACGCGGAGAACCCGATGCGCCGGCTGTTCGGTGAGTACGGCGCCGACAACACCCTCGCGTTCGTCATCGGCGTGACCTCCAGCATCGTCGCACGGGTGCTGGACCTGCTGCCGCCGCTGCTGCTCGGACTGGCCGTCGACGCGATCTTCTCGCAGACCGCCGACCGTGAGTACCGCCTGCTGTTCGTCCCGGACGCCTGGCTCCCGACCACGGAGACGGGCCAGCTCTACCTGACGGTGGCCCTCATCGGGGTCGCCTTCTTCGGCGGCGCCGCCTTCCACTACTCCCGGAACTGGGGGTGGAACTCCTTCGCCCAGCATATCCAGCACGAGATTCGGACCGACACCTACGACAAGATGCAGCGGCTGAACATGGACTTCTTCGCCGGCAAGCAGACCGGCGAGATGATGTCCATCCTCTCGAACGATGTCAACCGGCTGGAGCGGTTCCTCAACGACGGGATGAACTCCGCGTTCCGGCTGGGCGTGATGGTCGTCGGCATCGCCGCCATCCTGCTCTGGATCAACTGGCAGCTCGCCATGGTGACGCTGTTCATCGTCCCGGCGCTGGCCGTCTTCACCTACCAGTTCATCAGGACGATCCAGCCGAAGTACACCGATGTCCGCTCGTCCGTGGGCCAGGTGAACTCCCGGCTGGAGAACAACCTCGGCGGCATCCAGGTCATCAAGACGGCCAACACGGAGGCCTACGAGTCCGACCGTGTGGATGACGTCTCCCAGGACTACTTCGACGCCAACTGGGACGCCATCGACACGCGCATCAAGTTCTTCCCCGGACTGCGCATCATGGCGGGCGTCGGCTTCGTCGCCACCTTCCTGCTGGGTGGCGTCTGGGTACTCACCTCCCAGGCCACCGGGACGGCGCCGCTGTTCTTCAGCGGGACGCTCAGCCCCGGTGACTTCGTCGTCTTCATCCTGCTCTCCCAGCGGTTCATCTGGCCGATGGCCCAGTTCGGGCAGATCATCAACATGTACCAGCGGGCGTACGCCTCGTCGGCACGCATCTTCGGGCTGATGGATGAGCCATCCCGCATCGCCGAGAACCCCGACGCCGACGAGCTGGGCGTCGAGGACGGTAACGTCGTCTACGACGACGTGACCTTCAGCTACGACGAGGAGCCCATCGTCGAGGACGTCTCCTTCGAAGTCGGGGGCGGGGAGACGGTCGCGCTGGTCGGCCCGACCGGCGCCGGGAAGTCGACGCTGCTGAAACTACTGCTCCGGATGTACGACGTGGACGAGGGGTCGATCGCCGTCGACGGACAGGACCTCCGGGACGTGACCATCACCTCGCTGCGCGAGCGGGTCGGCTACGTCTCCCAGGAGACGTTCCTGTTCTACGGTACCGTCGCCGAGAACATCGCGTACGGCACCTTCGGCGCCGAGCGCGAGGCGATCGTCGAGGCCGCGAAGGCCGCCGAGGCCCACGACTTCATCACCAACCTGCCGGATGGATACGACACGGAGGTCGGCGAGCGGGGCGTGAAGCTCTCGGGCGGTCAGCGCCAGCGAATCGCCATCGCCCGGGCCATCCTCAAGGACCCCGAGATCCTCGTGCTCGACGAGGCGACCAGCGACGTGGACACGGAGACGGAGATGCTCATCCAGCGCTCGCTGGACCGGCTGACCGCGGACCGGACCACGTTCGCCATCGCTCACCGCCTCTCCACCATCAAGGACGCCGACCAGATCGTCGTGGTGGAGGACGGCCGCGTCGTCGAACGCGGCACCCACGACGACCTCATCGACGACGACGGACTGTACGCCCACCTCTGGGGTGTGCAGGCCGGCGAAATCGACGAACTCCCCGACGAGTTCGTCGAGCGGGCCGCCGAGCGCCGGGCGACGGTCGAGAGCGACGACTAGCGGGGGCTTTTCTGCGCGGCGGGTCGGCTCGTGCGCCGGCTTCGCCGTCCTCGGAATCGAGGATTTCTGATGTCGAGGCGAATCTTCGATTCGCCGACCATTGGAGAGTTCCGCTCTCCCGAACGGCGCTCCTGGCCGACCCGCCGTGCAAAAACGTTCAGGAAAAAGCTCGCCCCGGGACTCGGCGAGAGGCGACCACCCGCCTATTAGCCGCCCGCGGTCCCACCATGGGCCATGAACCTCGATGAACACACCTGGACCGATATCCGCGACGCCGACACCGACCTCGCACTCCTCCCGGTCGGGTCGACCGAGCAGCACGGGCCGCACGCGCCACTGGGTGTCGACATGGCCAGCGCCGAGGCCATCGCCGAGGCGGCCGCCGAGCGCTACGCCGACGAGCACGGCGAGGACCCGGTCGTCGCCCCGGCGGTCCCCGTCGGCGTTGCCGAGGAGCACCGCGCCTTCGACGGGAGCCTCTGGGTGTCCGAGGACACCTTCCGGTCGTACGTCGCCGACGTCTGCCGGTCGCTCGCGCACCACGGCTTCGACCGCGTAGTGGTCGTCAACGGCCACGGCGGGAACACGGGCGCGCTCCGGGAGGTCTGTGCCCGCCTGACCCGGGACGGCGACTGCTACGCGGTACCGTTCACCTGGTTCGACGTGGTCGCACCGGAGTTCGAACTGGGGCACGGCGGGCCGACGGAGACCAGTATGATGCTCCATCTCGCGCCGGAACTGGTCCGCGAGGACCGCTACGAGGAGGCCGCCGCGGGCGCGGGCCACGAGTTCGGCGTCTTCGTCGACGACACCAACCTCGCCTACGACTTCGACGAGTTCTCGGAGAGCGGCAACCTCGCGGACCCCACGCCCGCGACGGCGGCGGAAGGCGAGCGGTTGCTCACCTCGGCGGCCGACGCCTGCGTCCGGGTACTGACGGCTCTTGCCGAACGGGAGTGGGGAGTCGACGACGGGCCGAATTAGGCGGAAGCCAGCCGCATCCGGCTGCACTGGCCGGTACTGTCGACCTGTAGGTCGCAGCCCCGATTACGCTTCCTCCTCGTCCCCGTGGGCGTCCTCCAGCGTCGACTTCAGGCCCGGGACCGTGGCGGCGAGGTCGGAGGCCTCCCCGTGTGCGGTCTCGATGTCGCCGAACAGGGCCTCCAGCTCCCCGATGTCGTCCTCGAGGTCGTCGGCGTCCTCGAACGCGTCGGCCCGCTGGCCGAGGACGAACTGCTTTTTGGCCTCGCGGAGATGGTCGCCGGCGTCGCCGACGTCGAGGGCCCCCTTCAGCGCGTTCAGCACGCCCAGCGTGTTGTCCGCCTCCACCTCCCAGACGGCGTCCGGTTCGGGGAGCTCGGCCCGGGCCGTCTCGAGGGCCTCCTCGACCTCCTCGCGCATCTCGCTGGTGGCCTCATCGAACAGCTCGTCGTCGTCGAAGGTGGACTGGCTCATACCCGCTGTTCTCGGGGAGACGATTTAAACGAACGCCCGAAACCGGAAGTGAAACCGGCCGCGAGGGCCGCGCTGCCACCTCAAGGGCCGTCCGGCGGGATCACTTCCGACGGAGTACCTCGACCCCGTCCCCGGTGAACCGGACGTGGCAGAGCGCGTCGGCCGCCGGGTCATCGGTCAGGTCGTCGAGTTCCGGCGCGCAGCCGCCCATCCCGACGGCCGTGAACCCGCAGGCGTCACAGGCCGCGGCGTCGGTGAGCGGCTCGTCGCCGCCGTCGGTCCCGGTGACGGGGAGGTAGCCCGAGTCGATACCGTCGCCGCAGACCGCGCAGGTGAGCGTGCTGGGCTCGAAGGCGAGCGTCATACGTCGGAGCAGCGACCGGAGGATGAAGAAACGGTGGCCCTCAGGTCCCGTGGTCCCAGGAGTCCATGTAGTCTCGCTGCGCGTCGCTCAGCTCGTCAACCTCGATCCCCTCGGCGTCGAGCTTCACCTCGGCGACCTCGCGGTCGAGTTCGTCCGGCACGTCGTGGACGCCGGCCTCGTACGGGTCGGTGTTCGCGACCAGTTCCCGCGCGCAGACCGCCTGGATGCCGAACGACTGGTCCATGACCTCGACCGGGTGGCCCATCGCGATGGGGGAGGCCAGGTTGACGAGTCGCCCCTCCGCGAGCACGTTGATGCGGCGCCCGTCGGGGAGCTCGAACGCCTCGACCCCGTCGCGGACCTCCTCGCGAGCCTCGGCCATGTCGTCGAGCTGGTCGAGATTGATCTCCACGTCGAAGTGGCCGGCGTTCGAGAGGACGACGCCGTCGTCCATCCTCCGGAAGTGCTCCTGCGTGATGACGTCACGATTGCCGGTGGTCGTGACGAAGATGTCGCCCTCGGCGGCGGCCTCGGCCATCGGCAGGACCTCGTATCCCTCCATGTGGGCCTCCAGCGCCCGTCGGGGGTCGACCTCCGTGACGACGACGTTCGCGTTCTGCCCGGCGGCCTTCTTGGCGACGCCGCGGCCACAGTAGCCGTAGCCCGCGACGACGACCGTCTTCCCCGCGAACGAGAGGTTCGTCGTCATCGAGATGTTCGACAGCGCGGCCTCGCCGGTGCCGTGGACGTTGTCGAACAGCCGCTTCATCGGCGTGTCGTTGACGGCGAACATCGGATATTCGAGCGCGCCGTCCTCGGCCATGGCGCGCAGTCGGTGGACGCCGGTAGTCGTCTCCTCACAGCCGCCGACGATGCCCTCGATGAGCTCGGGGTGCTCCTCGTGGATGCGGAAGACGAGATCGCCGCCGTCGTCGACCGTGATGGTCGGCTCGTGTGCGATGACTGCCTCCATCGCCTCGTAGTACTCGTCGTCGTCGACGCCGCGCTCGGCGTAGGAGGTGATCGACGGATGGGCGTCGAGCGCGACGCTCACGTCGTCGTGGGTCGAGAGCGGGTTGCAGCCGGTGATCGCGACCTCGGCGCCGGCCTCGGCCAGCGTCTCGGTCAGGACGGCCGTCTTCGCCTCGACGTGCATCGCCATCCCGACGGTCTCGCCCTCGAGGGGTCGCTCGCCGCGGAACTCCTCGCGCAGCGACGCCAGGATGGGCATATGCTGACGTGCCCACGAGATCTTCTGCCGACCCGACTCGCGGGCCGCGTCCGGGTCCTCGACCCGGCCCGTGATGGTCTCGGTCATATCCACATCGAGGGGGAGCGCCCGGAAAACGCTACCGAACACCGCCGTCGGGTGCGCTGCCGAACCGGCGGCGACGCCGACACGGTGCGAGAAACGGGGGAGAACGTGGAGCTGAACTACCGAATCAGTTGGGACCTCTGTGGCCGGGGCCGCCACCGCCGCTGGTCTCGGCATCGTCCGCATCGCCGCCACCGCCCGGGCCGGCGTCATCCGGCGGGCCGGCGTCGTCCGGCGGGCCGGCGTCGTCCGGCGGGCCGGTGGTCACGTTCGTGTCGTTACCGGGACCGGCGTCGGCCGGCGGCCCGGCGCTCTCGGGCGCGTTACCGGGGTTGTTCGCCAGGACGAAGTCGGCGACGAGCCGGCCGATACCGTTGCCCGGCCCGGCCGTCGCGTTGGTGTCGTTCGTCGAGTTGCCGTCGAGGAGGCCCGAGACGAACGAGGAGACCTCGAGGCCGAACGCGTCGGACTCGTTGCCGTCGTCGGTCTCCGTTTCGTTGCCGTCGTCGGTCTCCGTTTCGTTCGTATCGCTATCCTCCTCGTCGCCGTCCAACTCCTCTTCGGCGTCCGTTTCGTTGTCGCCCGTCTCGTCCGCGTCCTCCTCTGTCTCGCCGTCGTCGGTCGGCGTGGGAGTGGGTGTGTCAGTGTCGCCGTCCTCCTGTGTCGTCGCGGCCGCGGCGGCCGGAGCGAGGGCCATCAGGACCATCGCCACCACCATACCGACCGCGAGCAGTTTGTGCCGAGTGCTGGTCATCGTCACTCGTTCCTTTCCGGGATACCAGCATAAAGCGCGGTCCACGTTCGTTCCGTTCACCCCGTTCAACGCGGTCGTCTCGATAGCATACACGGTTCTCAGAGCGACTTTCATCGTTCAAAGAGTGTTTTGAGTGGCTCTCACTGTTCGGTGCATCTCGCATCACCATCGGGGGCGAGCGGCCCGCCGCGAGGCCGGAGCCATCCGGGTCGAGGGTCGGTATCCGGGGCTACGAGTGGGGTGGTAGGTCCGCCCCGTGCGGGAGCGGGGCTGCGCGTGGTCCCCGCGAGTCGACCCTCACTCGTCGCCGGTGGCTCGCGAGACGGCGTCGCGGCTCCGGCGCGTGGCCTCCCGCTTGGTCGCCTCGGGGTCCAGCGCCAGCACCTCCCGGTCGCGCATCAGCACGCGACCGTCGCAGACCGTGTGGCGCACGTCGTGGCCGCTCGCGGCGTACGCGAGGTGACTGACCGGGTCGTGTCGCGGGGTGAGGTGTGCCGCGTCGAGGTCGACCACGGCGAGGTCGGCCGCGGCGCCGGGTTCGACCCGGCCGCCCGGCAGGTCCAGCACGGCCGCGCCGCCCGCGGTCGCCATCCGGACGGCGGTCGCGGCCGGGACCGCGCTCGCGTCGTCCGCGGCGAGCTTCCCCAGCATGGCCGCGTCGCGCAGTTCGTCGAACATCGAGAGGTCGTTGTTCGAAGCGGCGCCGTCGGTCCCGAGCGCGACCGGGACGCCGGCGTCAAGCAGCCGCTGGACGGGCGCCATCCCGCTCGCGAGCTTCATGTTCGACGCCGGGCAGTGGACGACGCCGGTGCCGGTCTCGGCCAGCAGGCCGACCTCCGGGCCGTCGAGGTGCACGCCGTGGGCGAGGAAGTCCTCGGACGCCAGCAGCCCGCGGTCCCGGGCGTACACGAGCGGACGCTGGTCGTGGGCCTCGACGAGCGGCTCGACCTCGTCGCGCGTCTCGTTGGCGTGCAGGTGCACCGGGACGCCGGCCTCGCGGGCTCGTGGGATGAACTCGTCCAGGTAGCCGGTCCCGACCGTGGTGAGCGAGTGGGGGGCGACCATCGTCCGGACGCGGCCGTCAGCGGCCCCGTCCAGGTCGCGAGCCACGTCCAGCGACTCCTCGAAGTCCGCGCGGGCCGCGTCGTCGTCCTTCCCGACCGTGACGACGCCGTGACCCAGTCGTGCCCGGAGGCCGGTTTCGGCTACCACGTCCGCCACCTGCTCCATGTGGAAGTACATGTCGGCGAAGGCGGTCGTCCCAGAGCGGATCATCTCCAGGACGCCGAGTCGCGCCCCGGCCCGGACGTCCTCGGGCTCGAGGACACCCTCCACGGGCCAGACGTCCTCCTGCAGCCACCGGTCCAGCGACTTGTCGTCGGCGTATCCGCGCAG
Source organism: Haloglomus irregulare (assembly GCF_007421925.1). Lineage (GTDB taxonomy): Archaea > Halobacteriota > Halobacteria > Halobacteriales > Haloarculaceae > Haloglomus > Haloglomus irregulare. The sequence continues at coordinate 47,188 of NZ_QMDX01000010.1, read as the reverse complement.
GAGCGTCATCGCGACGTGGGTGTGTGCGTTGACGAGGCCGGGCATGACGAGGCCGTCCGTGGCGTCGAGCGTCGCGTCCACGGCGGGGAGGTCGTCCGGGTCGCCGACGGCCTCGACGACGCCGGCCGACCCGTCGACGAGGACGTCCGCGCGCCCGACGGTGGCGTCCGGTCGCAGGACGTGTCCGCCGGCGATGCGGTACGTGCCATCGGAGAGGGTCATGACATGTCGTTCTCGGGTCGACAGCGTGAACCTGACGGATGGGCGTTGTGGGGAACCGGTGACGGTTCGCTGTGAACTGGACACGTTCAGTCGGAACTACCGGTTCTATCGGCGTATCGGCCATCTGCCAGAGAAAACGCCCTCGTCGTCCCGTGTCAGGCGACCTCGGGTTCGTCGTCGCGGTCCGTCTCGCCGTCGGCCTCGTGCTCCCCTCGGGCCCGCTCGCGCGCGAGTTCGCGGTCGATGGAGTCCTCGCTGATGCTCGCGACCGACTCGACGGTGAGGACGTTGCCACCACCCGGGTCGATAACCATGACCTCCTCGCCCTCCTCGATGGCGCCGTCCATGGCCCGTGCCTGGTAGTTGGGGTTGAACCCGCCCTCCTTGAGCTTCACCTCGCCGCCGTCGGCGGTGACGCGCTCGGTGACGCGGCCAGTCTTGCCCCGGAGCGCGTCGGAGTCGGAGGTGCGGCCGTCGTCCTCCCGCCCGTAGATGCCGACGTTGCGGTAGGCGTACAGTGAGCCGGCCCCGGCCACGAGCACGACAGCCGCGAGCAGGAGCGGCGTGAGCGGTCCCAGTACGGAGCCCAGCAGCGTGCCGACGAGGCCGGCGGCCAGCAGCGCCACCCCGACGACGATGAAGTGCGCGCCGGGCGCGAGCGCTTCCAGCACGATCAGCCCGGTACCCGCGAGGAGGAGGATCAACGAGAGCGAGAGGCCGAACAGCTCGAACCCCCCCTGGAGGGGCAGGACGGCGAAGGCGTCGACCATACTCGAGATAGGATGGCCCACCGAATAACCGTTGGGCCCTGGCGCCCGCCCGCCGCCGACCCGCCGCTCAGAAGCCGACCAGCTGCGCGAGGACGGCGAGCGTGAGCACGACGCCCAGCAGCACGAACAGCGCGCCCTCCACCGTCGGGGCCCCGGGTTCGACCGGGCCCAGGTCCCGCGTCGGCGACGCGCCCGCGACGTTGCCACTCTCGTACTCGATCCCCTCGACCTCCTCGACGGTCGCCGCGACCGTCTCCGGGTCCCGCTCAGTGGCGTGCTCGCTGTCGTCATCCCCCCGGCGGGAGCCGTCCGTCTCGTCCATACCACTCCGTTCGGTCCGGACGCTCAAATGGCTACCGTCGACCCCGGGTCAGCGCGGTTCGGGCGCCGGCGGCATGTGGCGCTTATGTTCGCTCGTCGCGACCAGCTCCTCGACATGCTCGACCGCCGACTCGGGCACGTCCAGCGCGCGGACGGTCGCGGCCTTCGAGAACGGCCCGTCGACGTGGAGCGCCAGGATGGCGTCCAGCGTGTCGTAGTCGAGCCCCAGCTCCCCCTCGTCGGTCTGGCCCTCCCACATCTCCGCGCTGGGGGGTTTCTCGACGAACTCGTCGGGGACGCCGACGTGCCGGGCCAGCTGGCGGACCTGGCACTTATACAGGTTGCCGATGGGGTTGCAGTCGACGGCCTGGTCGCCGTACTTCGTGTAGTAGCCGGCCATCGCCTCCGAGCGGTTGCCCGTCCCGAGGACGACGCCGGACTCGGCGTTGGCGACGAAGTAGTTCAGCACCGCCCGCGTCCGGACCCGGACGTTCCCGAGTGCCATCCGGTCCTCGGCCGCGTGGTCCGGCGCGACGTCGACGAACGCGTCGACGACCGGGTTGATATCGAGCACGTCGTACTCGATCTCCAGCATCTCGGCGACGCGCTCGGCGTCGCTCATGTTCCGCTCCGTGTTCACGTCGCTCGGCATGACGAGCCCGTGGAGGCCCTCCTCACCGAGCGCCTCGACCGCCAGGAAGGCCGTCAGCGTCGAGTCGATGCCGCCCGACAACCCCAGGACGGCACCCTCGGCGCCGGCGTCGTCCACGACCCCCTTGATGAACGCGGTGATATGCTCGCGATGGGCCTCCAGTTCGGCCTCCGACAGCAGCAGGTCGACGTTCGTCTCCTCTACGAGTTCGGTGGCTTCTGCCATTACCGGATGATGGGCCGCTTGCGACTAATACCCCCCGTCCCCGCCCCCGAAACTGGACGGTCGTGGGGGTCGACGGCGCCCGGCGGTCGCCGAAGCGCTACGTTGAAGTCGGCGAGCGGAGTAGACCGAGACGAGCGCGCTGTCGACGAGTGATCCAGACGGGATGACGAGTCGCGGGGCGCGAACGGATGCGCGCCGTTGGTCCAGTGGTAGGACATTAGCTTCCCAAGCTAATAGCCCGGGTTCGATTCCCGGACGGCGCACTACGCCGACCCGCCGTGTGTCATCACCGACGATCGTCCGCCGTCGGGACCCGTTTCCGGCCGAACTGTGGCTCAGTCGAGGGCGGATACGGTCCATGCTTTCATTACGCTCAAGCCCCTGCCAGAAACGTACTCGTGGACGCCATCGAGACCGACAACCTGCCCGGCGCACTCACCTCGTTCATCGACGAGGTGCCGGAGACGGAGACGACGCTGATGGTGGTGAACCGGACGGGACCGGAGCCGCTGATCGACCTGCTGGACGAGGCGTTCGGGACACAGACGGTTTCGGTCTCCGAACGACAGCTCCCGGAGGGCGAGGAGGACCTGGTCCTGTTGCTGAGGAGCGGGTCGGTCGCCGCCACCACGTCGATGGATCGCCTCCAACGGGCGTTCCTCCTCGTGAACACCGACCGGTACCGGACCGGCGCGAACGGGCTGGCCGAGGCGGAGATGCCGGACGTGCTGACGGGACTCGACGAGGTCGAGTTCCAGGTGCGGGGCTTTCCCGCCTCGAACAAGGAGAAACTGCTGCTCGTCCTCATCTCCCGGTTCATCGAGGGCCGGGCGCTTGAGGTCGGCGGCGGCCGGTTCGACGCCTCCTTCCAGCGGCTCTCGCGGCTCGACGACGAGTACGGCACCCGGACGGTGTACGGCTGGCTCGGCGACACCGAGGTCGACGCCCACGTTTACGGCGTCCACGACGAACCCGTCCCCGACGAGCTGGACGTGACGGTCCACGCCGGCACCCACGAGGAGTACCGCCGCTCCTGGTTCGTCGTCTTCCGGCCGCCGCCCGGCGAGAGCGGGCACGTCGCCCTCGTCGCCGTCGAGGTCGGCGACAACGAGTGGCAGGCGATGTGGACATACGACCCCGAACGGGTGGCGCGTATCGGCGAGTACGTCCGGGCGAACTTCTGAATCGGGACGGCGGTCCACCGGCTGTCGGCGCGACGAGAGGGCTGGAGACGCCGTTCCCGTCCGACCCCCTGTTCCTGGCCGTCGTCGCGCCGGAACGGTTACAGCTCCTCGACCTCGCGGGTCCGCTCGCTCTCTGACTCCCCCGTGTTCAGCGTCCCCGCGGGCTCGAACAGTAGCACGTGGGCCGCGTCGCCGCCCGGGCCGACCCCGGTGTCCGCGGGGACGGCGGGCCGGTGCTCGACCCCAGCCGGGACGACGTGGAACTCGTTCGCCTCAAGGTGGACGTCGGGGGTCTCGCGCAGCTCGATGTCGAGGGCGCCAGCGACGACGAGGAACAGTTCGTCGGCGCCGGCGTGGTGGTGCCACTCGAACGCACCGCGTAGCTTCGCGAGCTTGACGTGCTGACCGTTCGGCTCGGCCGCCAGCCGCGGCGCCCAGTACTCGTCGATGCGGTCGAAGGCGTCGGATAGCGAGACGGTGGTCCCGTCGGCGTCAGTCATGACAGTCGGTGTGAGCGCTCCGGACAGGAAGCTTCCGGCTCGGCCCGCGTGCCGGATGCCCGTTCAGCCGTCGAAGCAGCGGTCGAACGCGGCCGTGTCACCGATGTCGAGCCACTCCCGGGTGGCCGCCTCGTCGAGCCGGAGCGGCCGACGCCACCACGGCCCCTTCCCCGAGTCGGCCGACAGCTCCGTCACCAGCCGGTTGGCGTCGACGCCGGCCGTCCGCGTCGAGAGCGGGACAGCCACGTCGTAGCGCTCCGAGCCCCAGGCGTCGCCCTGGACGAGCACCTCGGCATCGAACGTCTCGCGCTTGACGTGGGCGTTGTTGGCGAACACGTCCCGGGTCGCTTCGGCCGCCTCGCGGTACGTCTCGCCGGGGAGCGGGTCCCGCGCCAGCCGGAAGTGGCCGATGACGAACGCCCCCCACTCCGGCGGCTGCCAGCCCGGTCGCTCGTCGCCCGTCGAGAGCGTCGCGTAGAAGAAGAGGAAGTCGCCGCCCGACAGCTCCAGGATGGGCCGGGCTTTCACCCCGTGCTCGTCGCCGTAGGTGTACCCCTCACAGAACGGGTAGCCGTCGAACTCCGGGTCCAGATGCGTCGGCACGTCGCGCACGTCGGCCACATCGACGGGCCAGTCGAGTGCGTCGTCAAGTTCGCCGTACGTGGGTGCGTGGGCGTCGGCGCGGGTGGGCTCGGACTCCGGGATGGGGATGAAGTCGAACTGCCCGTACGCGTCGATTCGTGCCCGGAAGCCCGGCTCGTTGGTGTTCGCGCCGACGTTGATGGCGAGCCCGCGCATGTGGGTCTACTGCGTCGGTCGTGTACATCAAGCCGCCGGGACGGCGCCGACACGGCCTGGCTCGCGCACGGGCCGGGGAGGTGGCGGTCGCGCGCTCAGACGTCGTCCAGCACGAGGGTCCGGAGGATGTCACCGTAGGCCGGGCGGGTGACGAGGACGCCCAGCAGGACGCCGACGATGGTGATGATGGCAAAGCCCTGGAGATCGCCCAGCGACAGCACCGCCAGCGGCGACATCGCGATGATGGTGGTCGCGGCGGCCGCGCCGATGACCCAGAACGCCTTGCGGAAGCGCGACTCGAAGACGCGCGAGGTGTTGACCTCCCCGGACTGGAGGATCTCGTCGGCGATGATGATGAGGTCGTCCACCCCGGTACCGATGACGGCGATGAAGCCGGCGATGTGCGAGAGGTCAAGCGCCAACCCGACCGCGGAGGCGAACCCGAGCAGCAGGAACACCTCCGCGCCGGCGGTCAGCACCATCGGCGCGGCGACGCCGGGCTCGCGGTAGCGCAGGAACACCATCCCGGCGACCGCGAAGACCGCGACGAGGGCGGTGATGAGCGAGAACAGCTTGAACTCGTTCGCCAGCGACGGCTCGAGGAAGTAGGTCGTCCCCTGCCCCTCGATGTCCAGCGTGGTCGGGAGCGCGCCCGCCTGCAGGTCGATGGCGAGCTGCTGGGCCTCGCTGAAGTTGTTCGCCGTGATGACGAACGCCGGGTCCTTCACGAAGTCGCCGCTGCGGATGGTCCTGGCGAGCCCCGGACTCATCGAGGCGCCGTAGACGACCTCGCCGTCACGGACCGTGTACAGGCAGTAGCCCGGGTAGGTGTCGGGGTCCTCGCCGGACTCGGGCCGGTAGCCGCAGCTGCCGATGCCCTCGTCGGTGAACCCGAAGCTCTGCATCGCGTCCGAGAAGTTCTGGGCGGGGTCCTGCCGGAGCGACACCGGGACGCGCGCGGGCTGGTTCCCCTCGGCCTGCGCGGCCTGGAAGTTCTGGTTCGCGAAGTCCTCCTGGGTCAGCAGTCCCACGTTCCGGTAGGTGGTCTCGTTGCCCCCCTGCTGGGGGAAGTGCGCCACCAGCTCCACCTGTCCGCGGGAGGTGATGAGCCGGAGCACCTCCGAGCGGTTGGCGTTCGGGACCTCGACGAGGATGAACGTCTCGCCGGTCGGGGTCCGGGTGGTGGAGACCGTGCCGCCCGAGAGGCCGACGCTGTTGATCTTGCTGTCGAGCACGTTGACCGCGGTCTGGCGGGTGGCCTCGGTCACGCCGGGGCGGACGTCGTCGGTGGTCGCGTCCAGCCCGGACGTCTGCAGGGCGGCCGCGAAGTCGGCCTGCGTGATGTTGCCGTTCGCCTCGTTGGCGAACAGCTCGACCGTGTCCTGGCCGTCGCGGACCTCGCGCACCTGGACGTCCGTCCGGGAGCGGTTGAGCTGGCTGGCGACGCTCGACTCGATATCGCGGGCGCTCGCCCCCTCGAGTTCGACCTCGGCGGTCATGCCGACGAGCGGGGCTCGAACCCGGGTGCCGCCGGACAGCTCCAGCCCGTACTCGAGGTTGGTCTGGCTGTCGTCCGTGTCGGCACCGCCGAGCGGTACGAAGACGGCGACGGTGCTCACCAGCAGCAGGACGAGCAGTAGGTAGATACGCCAGTTCTCGCGGGGGGAGAGGTTCACTTCGCCACCCCCTCGTACTTGTAGTAGCGGAGCAGTGTGACGTTCATCAGGTAGGTGTTCATGAGGTCGGCGACCAGCCCGAAGACGAGGACCGTCCCCACGGCCGGGAGCAGCGGGATGCCGAGCAGGAAGGCGACGACGGACATCACCGTCATCGCGGCGATGGAGGTGAGCGTCATCGTCACCCCGGTCCGCATGGCCCGGTAGGTCGACTCGTAGAAGCCGCCCGACCGCCGGAGGATGTGGTTGTTCAGCAGGAGGTCGGAGTCGACGGAGTACCCGATGAGCATCAACAGCGCGGCGACCGTCCCCAGTGTCAACTCCATCCCGAAGACGTTCATCAGGGCGAGGGGGATGACGATGTCGGAGAACGCGGAGACGACGACGGCGATGGAGGGAACGAACGTCCGGAACAGCGCGAACACGAGGACCGCCATCCCGGCGAAGGCGACGCCCACCCCGAGCAGGGCCTGGCTCTGGCTCTGTGCCCCGAAGGAGGCCGACCGGCCCTGTATCGAATCCACGTCGTAGCCGGCGCCCTCGGCGGCCTGCTGGATGCCGTCGGTGTCGGTCGACTGGAAGGTGACGATGTAGCCGTCGGACTGCGTGCGGATGGGCTGGACCGACTCCACGTCGAAGCCCTCGGACTGGAACGTGGACTCGATGGCCGCCGCCGAGTCGGCCGCCGTGAGCTGGAGTTCGGTGCCCCCGGTGAAGGCCAGCCCCGGGCGGACGGGCGAGCCGGTGACGGCGAAGAACGCGCCGATGACGGCCAGGGCGATCACCAGCACCACCAGCGGGACGACGATGAGCTGTCGGTTCGTGTACTGCTCGTAGTCCACGTCGGGGAGGTCGAACGGGAGCTTCCCGGTGGCGTCGGCTTCAGCCACCGGCGCTCACCCCCACGTGCGCGGAATCTACCATGCGAACGCGTCCGAAACGGCCGCGAATAAGCCTTCTTACTCGAGTAGCCGTCCGGCGGCGAGTCCCGACCCGTTGCCGTGAGGGCTATCCCGACGCGGCTCCCAGCGAGGGTGATGCCAGCCGACACCGTTCGGGCGGTCCTGTTCGACCTGGACGACACGCTGTGTGCGTACCGCCGGTCGGGGGACGAGCTCATCACGACCGCCTGCGAGGCGGTCGGCGTCGAGCCGTTCTTCGATGGGGCGACGTACGAGGCCCGCTACGGCGAGTTCACCGACGAGAGCGAGGACGTCGCGGACCTCCGGGAGCGGTGTTTCGCCGCCATCGCCGCCGACCGGGGGCGCGACCCCGAGGTGGGTCGGGCAATTGCCCGCGCGTTCGCCGCCGAGCGCGACTACGGGAACGTCCGCCCGCTGGCGGGCGCCCGCGAGGCCGTCGAATCGCTCGCCCGGCGCTACCGTGTCGGCGTGGTGACGAACGGCGCGCCGGGGATGCAGCGTCGGAAACTCGCCGCGCTCCCCTTCGCCGACCGGTTCGAGACGGTCGTCCATGCGGGCTACGACACGGCCGCCAAACCCGCGGCCGCGCCGTTCCACGAGGCGCTCTCGACCCTCGACGCGTCCCCCGACCGGGCCGTCCACATCGGCAACTCGGCGGCCAGCGACGTGGCCGGCGCCCACAACGCCGGCCTCCGGTCGGTCTGGCTCCGCCAGCCGGACGGTCCCGGCGACCACCGGCCCCACTTCACCATCGACCGGATGGGCGACCTCACCGCACCGCCCTGGGAGTGAGACCGGGCGGCCGCGCTCCGGCGACGTGGGGATTAACCGGCGGGCGCGCCAACGGCCGCCCGGATGACAGGGGTCCAGGCGGTCACGCTCGACATCGACCGGACGCTGTGCGAGTACCGGCGCTCCACCGCCGACCTGCTGGCCACGGCGTTCGACGAGGTCGGCGTCGCGCCGTTCTTCACCGCCGCGGAGTACCACGACCGGATGTTCCGTTACGTCCCCCGGACCGACACGAAGGCTGAACTCCGGGAGGCCTGCTTCGCGGACCTCGCCGAGGAGCGGGGCCACGACCGCGCGGTCGGGCGGCGGGTCGCCGCGGTCCACACCCGACTGCGTGACCACCGCGCGGTCGAGCCGCTGCCGGGTGCCCGCGCGGCCGTCGAGACGCTCGCCGAGCGCTACCCGCTGGCGGTCGTCACCAACGGCGCGCCGGAGATTCAGGCGCCCAAACTCGATGCGCTCGGGCTGTCGGGGGTCTTCGAGACCGTCGTCCACGCGGGCTACGACACGCTGGCCAAGCCCGACCCCGCCCCCTTCCTCGACGCGCTGGACGTCCTCGGGACGGCCGCGCCCGCGACGGTTCACGTCGGCGACTCCAGCGACGACGTGCTCGGCGCCGACGCCGCGGGGATGCGGACGGCCTGGCTCCGGACCGAGGCCGAGCGGGACGCGACCGGCCGCCCCGGCACGCGCCCCCACTTCGAACTCGACTCCATGCGCGACCTCGTCGACCCGCCGTGGGAGTGAACGCCCCGTATTATCGACATACAGCGGTCGTCCGCTCGTAATCCCTACAACAGCTACCGAACGACGAGCAGGACCGAGTTATCCCGCCGGTCGACGAACGAGTCCTCGGGCGGCGGCTGCACGGAGAACCGGACGGTCCCCTCCGCCTGGTTCGCCCCCAGCTTCGGGTCGAGCCGGAGCCTCGCGGTCCCGTTCCGGTCCGTGCGGGCCACCCGGGTCCCGCCCAGCCGCGCGGACCCGCCGCGGGCGACGACCGTCGCGTTCGCTACCCCGCCGCCGTCGGGGTCGACCACGCGGACGGTCACGTTCGTCGGTCCCGGCTCCGTCACCGTCGGTTCCGGCGCGACGTCGACCTCTGCCACGCCCAGCCCCGACAGCCCGGAGAGCATGTTCAGCATGATGCCGAGGCTGGCCACCCCGACCACCAGCGCGATGACCAGCCGGACCGGCAGTCCCTCGATACCGCGGTCGTCGTCCGCGAGGCGTCTCGTTCGCACGGGGCGGGTGGCGCGGCCTCCGGTTTCAATCTTCGCCGTCCGCGCTCCGGACGATACAAGCACCCCCCGCCCGCCACGCCGAGCATGCGCGAACGACTCCGGCCGCTGGCGCTCGTCGCAGCCGGCGGTTCCGTCGGGGCTGCCCTGCGGTACGCCCTCGCCGAGATGCTACCCGCCGGAGCGCTCCCCTGGGGGACCCTGGCCGCCAACGTCGGCGGCGCGTTCCTCCTGAGCCTGCTACTGTACGAGAACCGGCTGGTCGGCTCGCTCGGCCGGGGGACACGGCTCCTCGTCGGCACCGGCTTCTGCGCGTCGTTCACCACGTACTCGACGTTCGCCGTCGGGACGGCCGGCCTCGTGGGGCTGCCGGCCATCGGTACGGGCGCGCCGACACCGGCACTCGCCGCCGTCTACGTCGCCCTCACCTACGCCCTCGGCTTCGTCGCCATCGGTCTCGGGCAGGTCGTCGTCCGGGTGATGGCGTGAAGCCGGCGCTGCTCGTGGGGTTGGGCGGCGTCGCCGGCGCGCTGGCCCGGCACCTGCTCGGCGAGCGCGTCGAGACGGGGACCCGCGACACGCTCGCGGTGAACGTGCTCGGCTCGTTCCTGCTGGGCGCCCTCGTCGCCGTCCCCGTCGGCGACGACCTGCTGCTGCTGGTCGGGACGGGCTTCTGTGGCGCGTTCACGACGTTCTCCACCTTCGCCTACGAGACGGTGCGACTGGCCGAATCCGGGCGCGCCCGGCGGGCGGTACTGAACGCGACGGTGAACCTCCTCGGGGCGTTGGTCGCCGTGTGGATGGGGGCGCTTGCCGCCGGCGCGCTCTGATCGGTCGCTACCGGGCCAACCTATACGGTCCGCCCGCTCCCGTCCCCGATATGCTCTCGTTCGCGGACGCGGAACTCGTCGACCTGAGCATCGGGCTCGAACCGGGGGCGGCCAGCGAGCCCTGGCCCCCCGAGGTGGAGTACTTCGACCACGCCGACGGCGCCCAGCTCCTCTCCGAGAACCTCCAGGGGCTGGGCCACGACGTCGCTGCCGAGGACTTCCCCGACGAGGAGGGCCTCGCCTGGGAGGAGGTTCACGCCATCCCGCACACCGGGACGCATCTGGACGCGCCGTGGCACTACGGCCCCGAGTCCGACGGTGACCCCGCGATGACGATCGACGAGGTGCCGCTCGAGTGGTGTCGCGGGAACGCGGTCGTCCTCGACGTGCGCGACATGGCCCCCGGCGCCGAGATAACCCCCGACGACATCGACAGTCGGCTCGACGCGCTGGACCACGAGCTGCGCCCGGGCGAACTCGTCTTCCTCCAGACCGGCGCCGACGAGCTGTGGGGTAGCGCCGAGTACCTCCAGCGGTTCCCGGGGATGGGTGCCGAAGCGACAGCACACCTCGTCGAGCAGGGGGTCCGGGTCATCGGGACGGACGCGTACGGCTTCGACAAGCCGTTCGCCGAGATGGGCGAGCGGTTCGTCGACTCGGCGGACGAGGGGGAGCTGTGGCCCGCGCATTTCGCCGGCCGCGAGGTCCCGTACTGCCAGATCGAGAAGATGGCGGACCTCGACCGGCTCCCCCGGCGGACGGACGTGCCCGTGGTCTGCTTCCCCGTCTCCATCGAGGGGGCCTCGGCCGGCTGGGTCCGGCCGGTCGCGATGTTCGAGCCCGGGACGCTACCCGGCGGTGGTGAGCATGCAGAGCGGTCCTCGTCGGAGCACCGCTCCGACGGTGGTGATGGGCTCGCGACCGACGGGGGTGTTCCGGCATGAGGCTCGCCACGGTCGCGGTCGAGACACCGGTCGGCCGCGAGCGACGGCTCTGCGTGCGGGACGAGTCCCGGGACGCGGCCGACCCGGGGTCGCTGGTCGACGTGACGAGCGGGCACACCTGGCTGCTGGAGCGGGACGGCGAGCCGGCCGCGGCCGAGCACGCCGCCGCGGTGACGCCGCCGGCGATGCGGCCGTTCCTCGAGCGGGGTGACCGCGCGCTCGACGCGGCCCGCGACGTGCTCGACGCGGTCCCGGACCCCGGCGACGGGTCGGCGCCACGGGCCGACGGGTCGGCGCCACGGGCCGACGGGTCCGACGGCCACGTCCGGACCGAGGGTGGTGCGAGGGTCCGGTTCTCCCCGGCCGAGGACGGCGTCCGCCTGCTCGCGCCACTGCCCCGGCCCAACACCGTCCGGGACTTCATGGCCTACGAGGAGCACGTCCGCAACACGCTGGGTGAGCCCCCGGAGGTCTGGTTCGATATCCCGGTCTGCTACAAGGGGAACCCGGACACCGTGGTCGGACCGGGCGACACTGTGACGTGGCCGGACTACTCGGGCCTCTGGGACTACGAGCTGGAGCTGGCGGCGGTCATCGGCAAGCGCGGGACCGACGTCGACGCCGACGCGGCCGGGGAGTACATCGCCGGCTATACCGTGTACAACGACTTCTCGGCCCGGGACACACAGGGCGAGGAGATGGACGCGAACCTCGGCCCCGCGAAGGGGAAGGACTTCGCGAACGCGCTCGGACCCTACCTGGTGACCGCCGACGCGTTCGAGCCGAGCGAGGCCACGATGACCGCCGAGGTCGACGGGGAGGTCTGGTCGGAGGGGACACCCGGCGAGATGCACCACTCGTTCGCGGACATCGTCGCGCACGTCTCCGACAGCGAGCCGCTCCGCCCGGGCGACGTCCTCGGCTCCGGGACGGTCGGCGAGGGCTGCGGTCTCGAACTGGGGCAGTTCCTCGAGGACGGCCAGACGGTGGCGCTCGAGGTGGAGGGCATCGGGCGTCTGGAGAACACGGTCGTGAGCGGCGACGGCGGATAGCGGGTCAATCCTCGGAGAGGTTCCGGAAGGCGACCTCGAAGTCGTCGCCCTCCATCTCCATCGCGGTCCGGTCGAGGTCGGTCTGGAGCGCCTCGATGCGGTCCTCGAGCTCCTGGTACTCCTCGCTGTTCGCGAGTTCCTCCTCACTCTTCTGGGTGACGAGGGCGGCTCGCTTCGAGACCAGGGCGTAGAGGTCGCGCAACTGGCTGTCGTAGTCGGCCCGCGCGACGAGGTCGCCGACCGCCTCCAGCAGCTCGTCGCGCAGGATGGGCTTGACGAGGTAGTCGTCGAACCCCATCTCGATGATGTCGAAGTCCGGCTCGACCGCGGTCACCATCGCGACCTGACAGCCGGTCCCCGCCTCCCGAACGTGGGTCAGTACCTCGTCACCGGACATCTCCGGCATCAACCGGTCGATGAGGGCGATATCGACGTCCTCGTCGAACTGGTCCAGCGCCTCGGCGCCACCGTAGGCGACGCGGGTCTCGTAGCGTTCGCCGAGCCATGCGGCGTACAGGTCCGCGAGATCCGGCTCGTCGTCGACCACGAGCACCGTCCGGGACTCCTCCGTGGTCATCGGCGCCCCCCGTCTCCGGTCCGACCACAGCACCGGATGTTGTTAGTCATCACCAGCCGAGCGTACAGACTGGGGAATATTATATCTGTGGCCGCGGAGTGGGCCATCGCCGTCAACCGTGGGGTGTTGGTGTTGCTACTCGGCGGTCGTGTCGTCCGGAGAAACGCCCGGAGCGGGATTTGAACCCGCGTCACAACCGTGACAGGGTTGTATGATGGGCCACTACACCATCCGGGCCTCGCTCTACCGTAGCCCGCTTTTGTTCTTAAGGCTTTCCAAGCCGCGACGCACTGTGTTGCGATACCGCTCCGCCCCGTCGCCACGTTTTTGATACCGTCGCCCGTCAGTGCGGGCATACGCTGCCCCTTCGGGGGTAACCGGCGGCTGGCCGACGGGGCCGTCGCCGGGTTCGCGTAGCGGTAGCCGTCGCATTCAACAACGCTTATTATCGCTCCGACAGTAAATGGCTGTAGTATCTCGTGACCGTGTTCTCACCCGCCCACCCATGGTAGACGTAACCGACCACGAACTCGTTCCCGAGCACGAGATCCTCGACGAAGAGGTCCTCGAGGAGGTGCTCGGCGAGTACGACATCGACCGCACCGATCTGCCGAAGATCAAGCGTCTCGACCCCGCCATCCCGGACGGCGCCGAGGTCGGCGACGTGGTGAAAGTGACCCGCGACTCCCGGACGACGGACCGGGCCGTCGTCTACCGACTGGTGGTAGAATGAACAGGGAAGACCGCCGAGAGATATCCAGAGAGTACTTCTCCCGCGAGCGGCTGGCCGAGCACCATTTCCGCTCGTTCAACGCCTTCCTCGACAACGGGATGCAGCAGGTGGTCGACGAGAAGGAGACCATCGACACGGACATCGGCGACAAGGAGGGCCAGGAGCCCGTCCGCGTCGACCTCGGCAACGTCCGCATCACGACGCCGCGTGTCCGTGAGGCCGACGGCTCCGAGGAGCTGCTCTACCCGCAGGAGGCCCGTCTGCGGAACATCACCTACTCCGCGCCGGTGTTCATGGAGATGACAATCGTCCGCGGGGGCGAGGAGGAGGAGGAGTACATCGTCGACCAGTCCGAGACGAAGGTCGGCCGGATGCCGATCATGATCGGCTCCAACAACTGCAACATCAACGAGTTCAGCCACGAGGAGCTGATCGAGATCGGCGAGGACCCCGCCGACCCCGGCGGCTACTTCATCGTCAACGGCTCCGAGCGCGTGCTGATGACCAGCGAGGACCTCGCCCCCAACAAGATCCTCGCGGAGTACGACTCCAAGTACGGCGACGAGATCCAGGTCGCCAAGACGTTCAGCCAGCGTCGGGGCTACCGGGCGCTGGTGCTCTGCGAGCGGAACCGCGAGGGACTGCTCGAGGTGAGCTTCCCCTCCGTCTCCGGCTCGATCAACTTCGTCACCCTCGTCCGCGCGCTCGGGCTCGAGTCCGACGAGGAGATCGTCCACCGGGTCAGCGACGACCCGGAGGTCGTGAAGTTCATGCTGGAGAACTTAGAGGCCGCGGAGGTCGAGACGACCGAGCAGGCCATCGAGAAGCTGGGCAAGCGCGTCGCCTCCGGTCAGGGGAAGAACTACCAGCTCAAGCGCGCCAACTACGTCATCGACCGCTACCTCCTGCCCCATCTCCACGAGGAGGGCGTCGACGAGGAGGAGGTCCGCATCAACAAGTCCTACTACCTCTGCCGGATGGCGGAGGCGTGTTTCGAGCTCGCGCTCGGGCGGCGCGACTCCGACGACAAGGACCACTACGCCAACAAGCGCCTGAAGGTCAGCGGCGACCTGATGAAGGACCTGTTCCGGACGGCCCTGAACAAGCTGGCACGCGACGTGAAGTACCAGCTCGAACGGGCCAACATGCGCAACCGGAACCTCTCGGTCTCGACGGTCGTCCGGTCGGACGTCCTGACCGAGCGGCTCGAACACCCCATCGCGACGGGGAACTGGGTCGGCGGCCGCTCCGGCGTGAGCCAGCTGGTCGACCGGACGGACTACATGGGCGTGCTGAGCCACCTGCGCCGGCTCCGCTCGCCGCTCTCGCGCAGTCAGCCCCACTTCGAGGCGCGTGACCTGCACGCGACCCAGTGGGGTCGCATCTGCCCCTCCGAGACGCCGGAGGGACCGAACTGCGGGCTGGTGAAGAACTTCGCCCAGGCGATGGAGCTCTCCCAGAACGTCGACGACGAGATCGAGCTGAAACGCGAGCTCGCGACGATGGGCGTCGAGGGCATCCCGGGTGTGGAGACGCCCGGCACCCAGCCGGCGGATGACTGAGGGCACGCGCGGCACCGGGCGACAGCACACACGGTACACACACGACACGACATGAGCAAGGGACGCGAAGCAAAGGTCTACGTGAACGGCAGTCTGGTGGGAACGCACCCCGAGCCCCGTGCGCTCGCGGACAACATCCGCGAGGCCCGACGGCGCGGCGAAGTGAGTGACATGGTCAACGTCTCGGTCAAGGGGCGCACCAACGAGGTCATCGTCAACGCGGACGCCGGCCGGGCCCGGCGCCCGCTGCTGGTCGTCGAGGAGGGCGAGCCCCTCATCAGTGACGAGGAGGTCGAGGCCGTCAAGAGCGGCGAGCTGGAGTTCGAGGAGCTCGTCGAGCGGGGCTACGTCGAGTTCATCGACGCCGAAGAGGAGGAGGACATCTACGTCGCCGTCGACGAGGACGACATCGAGTACGACTCGGACCAGCCCGAACTCGCGACGACCCATCTGGAGATCGACCCGCAGCTCATCTTCGGTATCGGCGCCGGGATGATCCCCTACCCCGAGCACAATGCGTCCCCCCGCATCACGATGGGGTCGGGGATGATCAAGCAGTCGCTGGGGCTGCCGAGCGCGAACTACCGTATCCGGCCGGACACGCGCCAGCACCTGCTGCACTACCCGCAGCTCTCGATGGTGAAGACCCAGACGACCGAGCAGATCGGCTACGACGAGCGGCCGGCCGCGCAGAACTTCGTCGTCGCCGTCATGTCCTACGAGGGGTTCAACATCGAGGACGCGCTGGTGCTGAACCAGGGGAGTGTCGACCGGGCGCTGGCCCGCTCGCACTTCTTCCGGACCTACGAGGGCGAGGAGCGCCGCTATCCGGGCGGCCAGGAGGACCGCTTCGAGATCCCCGACGACGAGGTCCGTGGCGCCCGCGGCGAGGACGCGTACACGCACCTCGACGAGGACGGCCTCGTCAACCCCGAGACGCAGGTCGGCGAGAACGACGTCCTGCTGGGCAAGACCTCGCCGCCCCGGTTCCTCGAGGAACCCGACGACATGGGCGGGCTGAGCCCGCAGAAGCGCCGCGAGACGAGCGTGACGATGCGCTCTGGCGAGAGCGGCGTCGTCGACACGGTGACGCTGATGGAGGGCGAGGACGGCTCCAAGCTCTCGAAGGTCTCGGTGCGCGACGAGCGCATCCCGGAGATGGGCGACAAGTTCGCCTCCAGGCACGGCCAGAAGGGCGTCGTCGGCCATATCGCCCCCCAGGAGGACATGCCGTTCACCCAGGAGGGCGTGGTGCCGGACCTCATCATGAACCCGCACGCGCTCCCGTCCCGGATGACGGTGGGCCACGTGCTGGAGATGCTGGGCGGCAAGGTCGGCTCGCTGGAGGGCCGGCGCGTCGACGGGACCGCCTTCACCGGCGAGGACGAGGACGAGCTCCGGGAGGCGCTCATCGAGCGCGGCTTCCGTGACTCCGGCAAGGAGGTCATGTACTCGGGGGTCACCGGCGAGCGTATCGAGGCCGAGATCTTCGTCGGGACCATCTTCTACCAGAAGCTCTACCACATGGTCTCGAACAAGATCCACGCCCGCTCGCGCGGGCCGGTGCAGGTGCTCACGCGGCAGCCCACGGAGGGCCGAGCCCGCGAGGGCGGCCTGCGTGTCGGGGAGATGGAGCGCGACGTGCTCATCGGGCACGGTGCGGCGCTCACGCTCAAGGAGCGGCTCCTCGACGAGTCCGACCGGGAGCAGATCCACGTCTGCGCCCAGTGTGGGATGACGGCGGTCGAGAACGTGGAGCAGCGGCGTGTCTACTGTCCCAACTGCGGCGAGGAGACGGACGTCCACGAGGTGGAGATGAGCTACGCGTTCAAGCTCCTCCTGGACGAGATGAAGGCGCTCGGCATCGCCCCGCGCGTCGAACTGGCGGACGCGGTCTAATCCACTATGTCAACGGACCAATCCCCCAAGGAGATCGGGTCGCTCAGCTTCGGACTGATGAACCCCGAGGAGTACCGTGAGATGTCGGCCACGAAGGTCATCACGGCCGACACGTACGACGACGACGGCTTCCCCATCGACATGGGGCTGATGGACCCCCGGCTGGGGGTCATCGACCCCGGGCTGGAGTGCAAGACGTGTGGTAAGCACAGCGGCTCGTGTAACGGCCACTTCGGTCACATCGAGCTCGCGGCGCCGGTCATCCACGTCGGGTTCTCCAAGCTCATCCGGCGGCTGCTCCGTGGCACGTGCCGGGAATGCTCCCGGCTCTGTCTGACGGAGGACGAGGCCAGTGAGTTCCGCTCGCAGCTGGAGCGGACCCGCCAGCTCGGCGAGGACCTCAACGATGTCACGAAGTCCGCTATCCGGCAGGCCCGGAAGCAGGACCGCTGCCCCCACTGCGGCGAGGAGCAGTTCGACATCCAGCACGAGAAGCCCACCACCTACTACGAGGTGCAGGACGTGCTGCACTCGGAGTACTCCGAGATGGTCGCGGCCGCGATGGAGGGCCGTCCGGTCCCCCAGATGGACGAGGACCCCGAGTCGACCGAGCGCGAGCCGATGCCGCCCCAGGACCTCTCCGAGGAGACCGGCATCGAGGTTTCCCGCATCAACGAGATCCTCTCGGGCGAGTTCCGCCCGAAGGAGGACATGCGCAAGCGGATCGAGACGGCGCTGGACATCGACCTCACCGAGGAGGACATGAACAAGCTGATGGCCAGCGACATCCGGGACTGGTTCGAGGACATCCCGGACGAGGACATCGAGACGCTGGGTATCGACCCCGCGAAGTCCCGGCCGGAGTGGATCATCCTGACGGTGCTACCGGTCCCGCCGGTCACCGCGCGTCCCTCGATCACGCTGGACAACGGCCAGCGCTCCGAGGACGACCTCACACACAAGCTGGTCGACATCATTCGCATCAACCAGCGGTTCATGGAGAACCGCGAGGCGGGTGCGCCCCAGCTCATCATCGAGGACCTCTGGGAGCTGCTCCAGTACCACGTGACGACGTTCATGGACAACGAGATCTCGGGGACGCCGCCCGCGCGACACCGCTCGGGCCGGCCGCTGAAGACCCTCTCCCAGCGGTTGAAGGGGAAGGAGGGTCGGTTCCGTGGCTCGCTGTCCGGCAAGCGTGTCAACTTCTCCGCCCGGACCGTCATCTCGCCGGACCCCACCCTCAGCCTGAACGAGGTCGGGGTGCCAGAGCGGGTCGCCAGCGAGATGACCCAGACGATGAACGTCAACGAGCGGAACCTGGACGACGCCCGTCGCTACGTCGCGAACGGGCCGGAGGGCCACCCCGGCGCCAACTACGTCCGGCGGCCGGACGGGCGGCGGCTGAAGGTGACCGAGAAGAACTGCGAGGAGCTCGCCGAGAAGGTCGAGCCCGGCTGGGAGGTCGCGCGACACCTCATCGACGGTGACATCGTCATCTTCAACCGGCAGCCCTCGCTCCACCGGATGTCCATCATGGCCCACGAGGTGGTCGTGATGCCGTACAAGACGTTCCGCCTGAACACGACGGTCTGCCCGCCGTACAACGCCGACTTCGACGGCGACGAGATGAACATGCACGCGCTGCAGAACGAGGAGGCGCGTGCGGAGGCCCGCGTCCTGATGCGGGTCCAGGAGCAGATCCTCAGCCCGCGGTTCGGCGAGAACATCATCGGCGCCATCCAGGACCACATCTCGGGGACCTACCTGCTCACCCACGAGAACCCCCGGTTCAACGAGACGCAGGCGCTTGACCTGCTCCGGGCGACCGCCATCGACGAGCTCCCGGCGCCCGACGGAGAGCTGTCGAAGACATCTCAGGCAGACGGCGGGGCCGACGGCGAACCGTACTGGACCGGCCGGACGGTGTTCTCCGAGCTCCTGCCCGACGGACTGGAGCTGGAGTTCACCT
Source organism: Haloglomus irregulare (assembly GCF_007421925.1). GTDB lineage: Archaea > Halobacteriota > Halobacteria > Halobacteriales > Haloarculaceae > Haloglomus > Haloglomus irregulare. The sequence continues at coordinate 28,315 of NZ_QMDX01000010.1, read as the reverse complement.
CCTCTGCCGGCGACACCGTGCTCATCGAGGACGGGCAGCTCACCGAGGGGACCATCGACGAGGACGCCGTCGGGGCGTTCGGCGGCGAGATCGTCGACACCATCTGCAAGCTCCACTCGAACACCCGCGCCCGCCAGTTCGTCAACGAGGTGGCGACGCTGGCGATGCGCTCGATCATGCACTTCGGGTTCTCCATCGCCATCGACGACGAGTCCATCGAGCCCGAAGCGGAGGCCCAGATCGACGAGGCCGTCGAGAACGCCGAGGAGCGCGTCCAAGAGCTCATCTCGACGTACGACGCCGGCGAGCTGGAGTCGCTGCCGGGGCGGACTGTCGACGAGACCCTGGAGATGAAGATCATGCAGACACTTGGACAGGCGCGTGACTCCGCCGGCGACATCGCCGAGGAGTACTTCCAGGACGACAACCCAGCAGTCATCATGGCCCGCTCCGGTGCGCGTGGGTCGATGCTGAACCTGACCCAGATGGCCGGCTGCGTCGGCCAGCAGGCGGTCCGTGGCGAGCGCATCAACCGCGGCTACGAGGGCCGCACGCTCAGCCACTACCTGCCCGACGACCTCTCGGCGGACGCCCACGGCTTCGTGGAGAACTCCTACCGGAGCGGGCTGACCCCGCGTGAGTTCTTCTTCCACGCGATGGGCGGCCGCGAGGGTCTGGTCGACACCGCCGTCCGGACGTCAAAGTCCGGCTACCTCCAGCGCCGGCTGATCAACGCGCTGTCGGAGCTGGAGACACAGTACGACGGCACTGTCCGGGACACCTCGGACAACATCGTCCAGTTCGAGTTCGGCGAGGACAGCACCTCGCCGGTGGAGGTCTCCTCGGACGCGGACAACGACATCGACGTGGAGGCCATCACCGAGCGCGTGCTCGACGAGGAGTTCGCCGACGAGAGCGAGAAGGCGGAGTTCCTCTCGCGCGAGGCCGTCGAGACGAACATCTCGGAGCACCAGGACTCCTGGAAGACCGGCCGCACTGCCGGCGTCGGCACGGAGGTCGAGTCCGATGACTGAGTTCGACGTGAGCGACGACGTCGAGGCGGTCGTCGAGGACACGGAGCTGCCGCGCCGACTCAAGAACGAGGTGTACGAGTCCATCGACGGGCGCGACGTCCCGGTCGAGAAGGCCGACGAGATCGCCCGCGCGGTGGAGTCGCGCTACCTCGAGACGCGTGTCGACCCGCTGGACCCCGTCGGCACGGTCTCGGCGCAGTCCATCGGGGAGCCCGGGACCCAGATGTCGATCCCTGCCGACGAGGAGATCGTCGTCCGTCGGGATGGCGAGACTGATATCGTCGAGATCGGCCCGTTCGTCGACTCGCTGGTCGAGTCCCGTGAGTCACGGATAACGGACGACCACGAGGTCGCGCTGGCTCCCGAGGGAATCGAGGTCCCGAGCCTCGGGAGCGACGAGCAGGTCCACTGGAAGACTGTCGAAGAGGTGAGTCGGCACGAGACGCCCGACGAACTGCTTCGGTTCGAACTGGAATCCGGCCGCTCGATTCGAGCGACCAAGGCACACTCGTTCGTTACACGGCGCGAGAACGAGGTTGTCCCTGTCGCGGGCGAGGAACTCGATGAGGGCGACTGGCTCCCCGTCGTAGCGGACCTCGACAACGGCGAAGGAACAGAGACGGTCGACCTGCGTGAGTATCTCCCGTCCGAGGACTACTGGTTCACCTCGGCGCTGACGGATGGCGGCGTGGACGCACTTCCCGGCGGCCCGGACCAGATTCGAAACAAGCGTGCAGCGCTGGACGCTGACGAACTAAACGAGCGGACCGCGTATCCGGTCGGGAGCTCCGTCGGACTCCCGGAGTCGTTCCCACTCGACGCAGGGACCGGCTTCTTCGTCGGTGCGTGGCTCGCCGAGGGGCCGCTGACGGAGTATTACGTCTCCGTCTCCAACGTCGACTCCGAGTTCCAAGATCGTATCCGTTCGTTCGCCGAGCGCTTCGACCTCTCTGTGAACGAGTACGAGAACGAGAGCGGGTTCGCCACGGGGTACGACATCCGTGTTAACGGAACCATCCTCGCGGACTTCCTCCGGTCGGCCTGCATGGATGACGGCGAGAAGGTCGTCCCTGGCTTCGCGTTCGGTGCATCAGAGGGGTTCGTCACCGGACTCCTACGTGGCTACTTCAGTGGTGACGGGAACGTCGGCACGAACTCCGTCCGTTCGAGTTCGACCAGCGACCAGCTTACCGCCGGCATCGCACTGCTTCTGAGCAGAGTCGGCATCTATTCGACGCTCGGTCGGCAGGACGATTCCCGAACGCTCCGGGTGCCGAAAAAGCACGTGCCTCGGTTCGCCGATTGTATCGGGATGGTCGGCGAACGTGGTGCGGAACTCGAGGAACTCGCCGCGGGCTGCGACACCGACGGGCCGGACGCGACGGACCAGGTTCCGAACTTCGGCGACTCGCTGGAGGAGGTCGCATCGGATGCCGGCATCCCGCAGCGTCAGGTCAACAGTGCCTCGAAGCGCCAGCGCGTCGGTCGGACCCGACTCCGTTCGCTCGTCGACGAGGCGCGCGAGGCCGGTGTCGACTCCGACGCCCTCGCTAGCCTGGAGCAGGCAGTCGAGGGCGACGTGGTCTGGGACCGCATCGCGTCGGTCGAGACGGTCACCAGCGACCACGACTACGTCTACGACCTCTCGGTCGCAGGCCTGGAGACGTTCACCACCGCCGAGGGTGTTGTGACGCACAACACCATGAACACCTTCCACTACGCGGGCGTCGCGGAGATCGACGTCACGCAGGGGCTCCCCCGGCTCATCGAGCTGGTGGACGCCCGGAAGACCCCGGACACCCCGATGATGACGGTCCACCTGGAGGGCGACTACGCGGTCGACCGCGAGCGCGCCCACGAGGTGGTCTGGGGTATCGAGGCCACGCGAATCCTCGCGCTGGGGGACGTGTCGACCAACGTGGCCGACATGATCGTCCGCATCGACCTCAACGAGGACACGCTCCACGAGCGCTGGCCCACCGTCGACGACACGGCGCTCATCGTCGACGAGATCGCCAGCACCATCGAGTCGAAGCTGGGCGTCGAGACCAGCACGATGGCCGGCACCGACGGCTCGGCCATCGAGTTCGGCCCCGAGGACCCGTCCTACCGGGACCTGCTCCAGCAGGTCGAGGAACTGCGCGAGATCGTCTTCAAAGGTATCGAGGAGGTCTCCCGGGTCGTCATCCGCAAGGAGGAGATCGACGACCCCGACATCGCCGCGGAGCTCGACGCCGAGGAGGAGTTCGTCCTCTACACCGAGGGGTCGGCCTTCGGCGAGGCCCTGGACATCGAGGGCGTCGACGCTTCCCGCACCACGTGTAACAACATCCACGAGATCTACCGCCAGCTGGGTGTCGAGGCCGCCCGCGAGGCCATCATCGAGGAGACGATGAACACCCTCGAGGAGCAGGGGCTGGACGACGTGAACATCCGGCACCTGATGCTCGTCGCGGACATCATGACCGCGCGCGGCACCATCGAATCCATCGGCCGGCACGGCATCTCCGGCAACAAGCAGTCCGTGCTCGCCCGGGCCGCGTTCGAGGTCACTGTCAACCACCTCCTCGACGCCGCCATCCACGGCGAGGTCGACGCGCTCAACGGCGTCACGGAGAACGTCATCGTCGGCAAGCCGATCAAACTGGGCACCGGCGACGTCAACCTCCGGATGGGCGCCACCCAGGGCAGCGAGAGCGGCGGGCCGGCGGACGACTGACGGAGCTTTTCTGACGGCTCGGATGTCCTCGGCGCGGCCCCGCCGCGCCTGCGGGCACTACTCGGGATGGAACCGTTCAGAGGAACTGCCGGCACTCGGGCGCCCCGGGCCCTCGTGCCGGCGAAACCGCGCCGGAGGCGCGGTATGCAGGCGAATCGCCGCTCCCCCTGCGTCTGTGCTGTTAGGGTGGTTTTCGATGTACTACGACTAGATGTGAGGGACGTGTGAGATATATGGGTAGTGCGGCGGATTCCGAGCGAAACGGGGCGTCCTACGAACGCTGTGCTCTCTATCGGATCATTCGACTTCGTCGTCCTCGTCCTCGGTCAGCGGGTCGAGCAGCGAGTCGTCCTCGCGATGGTCGACCTCGAAGGCGCGGCCGGCGTTGGCGAGCGCGATGACGCCGAGGCCGCTGGCGGTGATGAGGGAGTCGTCGTAGCGGAAGGCCAGCAGGGCGCCGGCGGCGGCCGCGAGGACGATGACGCTGTGGAGGCCGGCGGAGGGGCGGAAGCCGGGGCGGAGGAGGTTGCCGACGACCGAGCCGAGGGAGGCGGCCGTCGCGATGGTGCCAAGCAGAATGACCGTCGGGAGGCCGCCGCCGAGCGCGTCGAGGCCGGTGATGAGCGCCGCGGCGACCCCCCAGATGAGCATGAACTCGCCCTCCGCGGAGAGGCGGCCGTCGCCGCCGGCCTCGTCGCTCATACCCGCGGGTCGGTAGCGTGGCGTATGTGCCTTGCGACGGCGGCGTCGACCGCCCGCGTCGCGGTCGGCTTGAACGTCGCCACCATCGGGGCATCGGGGGCGAGCGACAGCCGTTCGACGCTCTCCAGCGTGACCAGGGCCACCAGCGTCACCGACTCCGTGCCGTCGGCCGCGACGCGGACGTGGGCCACGGTCCCGGCGAGCCGGTTCCGGGCGCTGGTGCCGCCGGCGGGCGGGGCGCCGTCCGGACCGTGGAGCCTCACGGCGTCGGCGCGGAGCGACACCTGCACGCGGTCGATGTCGGCGGGAGCGAGCACGCGGACCGTGCCGACCGACGTCTCGACGGTCGCCAGTTCGCCGTCCCGGTCGATGCCCTCCCCCTCCAGCACGCACTCCTCGGCGGCGGCGACGTCCGCGACCGCGGCATCGCCGCTGTCCTCGCCACCCACGGGCCCAGGCCCGTCGCGTCGCCGACCGCAGCGCCGTCATGCTCGACGGGACCGTCATCGAGCAGGGCGCCACGGAGCGGGTGTCCGATGACCCCGACGACGACCGCGCTCGCGCGCTCGTCCGCGGAGAGCTCGTCTATCAGACGATTCCCGGCCGTACACGGCACAGTATCGGGTAACGCACGCAGTAGATCGACGAGCTCCCTTCCGGCGTCTCGGGCCGTTGCCGCCTGATGTAACCGGTATCGGTTCCACAACAGTGCCGACGTGGCCCTGTCGGGTTTCTGAAAAAGGACTTGTCCCGGACGGACGTTCCACCGGTAGATGGCCACAGCGGAGGTGTTCGGGCACCGGTTGGAGATTCGGTTCGACAGCGGCGAGGTCGCCGGCGCGCTCGGGGATTCGGTTACGGTGCTCCCGCTGATGATCGCCATCGGCGCCCTGACTGACGCCTCGCTGGGGCTCGTGCTGCTGGGCTTTGCCGTCTTCCAGGCGGTCTGGGGGCTCCACTACGGTCTGCCGATGTCCGTCGAGCCGATGAAGGCGCTCGCCGGGCTCGCCATCGCCGGGACGCTGGGCTACGGCGAACTCGTCGCCGCCGGGCTCCTCGCCGGCGTCGTGCTACTCGTGGCGGGCACGACCGGGCTGGTCGGACGGGTCGCCGACCTCGTCGGCCGCCCCGTCGTCAGGGGCGTGCAGTTCGCGGTCGCGCTCCTGCTGCTGGTCGCCGGGCTGGAACTGGCTGCCGGGGCGCCACTGGTCGCCGCGGCCGGCGTCGCCGTCGCCGGTTTCGCCGCGCTGGTCGACCGCCGGGCGCCCGCGCCCGCGGTCCTGCTCGCGGGCATGCTCGCCGCGCTCTGGGCCGTCGGCGGCACGCCGACGGCCGCACTCCCCGCGGTCCCGCCCTCGCTCTCGGCCCTCCCCGAGCCGACCCTCACTTCCGACGCGCTGACCGGGCTCGCCGGTCAGCTCGCCATGACCGTCGGGAACGCCGCCGTCGCCACCGCGCTGCTCGTCGATGATCTCTACGGCCGCGACGTCTCGCCGGACGCCCTCGCCCGGAGCATGGGGACGACGAACCTGCTGGCGGTGCCGCTGGGCGGCGTCCCGATGTGTCACGGCTCCGGCGGCCTCGCCGGCAAGCACGCCTTCGGCGCCCGGACGGCCGGTGCCAACCTCGTGCTCGCGGGGCTGTACGCCGTCGCGGCGCTCGTCGCCGGCCTCTGGACCGCCTTCCCGATGGCCGTCCTCGGCGTGTTGCTCGTCCTCGTCGCCGCCCACCTCGGTCGCGTGGCGCTGGAGTCGGTCGCGAGCCCCGCCGAGGCGGTCGTCGTGGTCGGCACCGGTGTCACCGCTCTCCTCGCCGACGTCGGTCTCGCCTTCCTGCTCGCCGCCGCGGGACACGCCGCCTACGAACGGGTGCGGGGGCGTGCCGCCGGCGCGTAGTCGCCGCTCCGGCCGTCTGACCCGGAGTTATCGGCGCCCCGTCGGAGCCGACTGCTCGCGGCCGAAGCTTGATTGCCCGGACGGGCCAGACATCGGGTATGACCGACCCGGACGACGACACGACCGCCAAGGCCGAGGCGCCCGCGGAGGACGGGGAGGAAGGGGGGCCGGGCACGGCGACCGGTATCGGCGATAACGACCAGGAGACCGGCATCTACGCCCGTGAGTCGCCGTATCTGGACCGGTACGTCCAGCTCGGCGTTGCGGGCGAGAAGCTCATCAACGTCTCCTTTCCGGAGGAGCCAAACGGGGACGCCGAGCCGGACCACCCCCTGCTCGACCGGATCTTCGCCTACCTGGAGGGGGAGACCGACGAGTTCACCGGGGTCGACATCGCGCTGACGGTCCCCACCGAGCAGCGGGCCGTGCTGGAGGCACTCCGGAACGCCCCCTACGGCGAGGACGTCTCCGTGGGGCGCCTGGCCCGGATGGCTGGGCTCGACGACGACGACGGGTCCGACATCCAGACGGTCCGGATGGCGCTCGATACCAATCCCGTTCCGGTGGTCGTGCCGGACCACCGGGTCCGGGACGGACCGAGTTCGGCGCCGCCGCGGGTCGAACAGCGACTCCGGTCGCTGGAGGGCCTCTAGCCCGCTCGGGGGAGCAGGAGCGTCACCGTCGACCCCCGTGCCCCGGCCGGTTCCTCCGCCCCGGGGAGGTCGATACGGAGTCCCCCGCCGTGGCTCTGGACCGGCCGCTTCACCAGCCATAGCCCCAGCCCGCGGCCGTAGACCAGTTGGATGATCTCCGTACCGGCCTCTATGACCACCCGCTCGCGCTCCGGGATGCCCGGGCCGTCGTCCGCGATGCGGACCCAGGCCCAGCCGCCGCGGTCCGGGTCGAACGCCGACGCCCGCCCGGTCGCGTCGGTGGCGGCCGTGACGGCCTCGTTCAGATCCCGTGCCGTCTCGCTCACTGCCGCCAACTCCGCCGCCCGGTCCCCGACGGTCCCCGCCAGCGACACGACGCTCGCGTCCGCGACCGGGTCCGACACCGTGCGCCGCCGTGATCGACGGGAGTGGTGGATAGATGTCGGACGGCTACATCCTCCCGGCTCCTATCGCCGACGGCGAACCGTTCGGGATGGTATACGGCCACGACCCGGCGAATCGACCGGGTGGCACCTACCGGCGACGGTCGCCCCGTTCAGGACGCGAACGGTGGCTCGAGGTCGAGCCCCTCGTAGGCGACGAACTCGACGGCGTTGACGAGATAGTGGGCGACGACGACGACCAGCAGGCTCCCGGTGATGATATAGCCGGCCGCGAGCACGAACCCGAGCAGGCCGGTGACCGCGACGCCGACCGACCCCTGTGCGCCGTGGCCCAGCGCGAACGCGACCGAGGAGACGACGGCCAGCAGCCACGGTGACCAGCCGAAGCCGGCCGACAGGACGCCGACGAGCGCCCCCCGGAAGAGGAGTTCCTCGAACCCCGCGATGAGCGGGAGGACGACGCCGAGCAGGAGCGCCCACCCCGCGAGCGAGTCCGGCGCGAGCATCGTCCGCAGGTCCTCACTGGGGTCGTGCCCGAGCGTGCTCGCGGCGGCGCCGGCGAGCCCGTTGCCGGCCGAGAGGACGACGCCGAACCCGAGTCCGACCGCGAGCGCCCCGGGGCCGACCGCTTCGGGTCCCGCCCCGAACGCGCTCGCCGGAATCCCCGTGTACCACGCCGCCGCGACGAGGAGGACGGCGAACAGCCCCTGCGAGAACGCGACGTTGACCAGCAGGACGACCGGCGAGTTCCCGTTGCCGCCGGCCATCGACGCCTCCAGCGGACTCGCCGGGGCCGGCTCGGGTGCCTGGCGGGCCGCGAGATGGTCGGCGCCGTCGGGCAGCCGGTCGAGCCAGCGCACCTCGCCCGGCGTGGCGGGCGGCGTGCCGACGGCTGCCTGTGACGCGCGCGCCAGAAGAAGGAGCAACAGCGTGACCGCGACCGCGACGCCCGCGAACGCGGCCCACCGCACCTTACTGCGGCGAGGGGGAGCCGCCCGAGCGACCGACCTGCCGGTCCAGCGCGGAGCCGGTGATGTTCTTCAGGCGGTCGACCAGCGAGTCCTTCTCGGGTTCGCCGGCCAGCGCCACCTCCAGCACCTCGCTGATGTGGGTGACCGGGATGATCTCGATCTGGTCCTTGAACTCCTCCTCGATCATGACGTCCTGCTCGTTGGCCGCGGGGATGATGACCCGGTCGAGGCCGGTCTTGGCGGCGGCCTCGATCTTGTGGGTCACGCCCCCGACCGGGAGCACGTCGCCCCGGACCGAGAGGGACCCGGTCATCGCCAGGTCCTGCTCGACCGGGATGTCCTCCAGCGCGCTGATGACCGCGGTGGCCATCGTGACGCTGGCGGAGTCGCCCTGGACGCCCTCGTAGGACATCACGTACTGGATGTGGATGTCCTTCTTGCCGATGTCCTCGTCGGAGAACTTCTTGATGATGGCCGAGACGTTCTGGACCGCCTCCTTGGCGATGTCCTGCAGGTTACCGGTCGCGATGACCTCACCGGCGCCCTGCGCCGGGGTCACCTCGGCCATGACGGGCATCACGATGCCCGAGTCCTCGCCCATGACGGCGAGCCCGTTGACGCGGCCGACGACCTCGCCCTCCGAGACGGAGAGCTCGTAGTCCTTCCGGCGCTCGATGTAGTCGTCGGCGAGCTGCTGTTCGATGGAGCGGCTGCGGCGCTTTGCCTGCAGCACGTGGTCGCGGGTGGTGAACTCGGCGTTCTCCGCGCGGGCGATGTCGCCCGCGACCCGAACGAGGCCGCCGAGGTTCCGCAGCTCCAGCGTGAGGTGCTCCTTCCGGCCCGCACGGCGCTGGGCCTCCAGGATGACCTCCTCCATCGCGTCGCGGTCGAAGGCCGGCAGCCGACCGTCCTTCTCGACCTCCTGGGCCATGAAGCGGGCGTACTTCCGGCGCATCTCCGGGGTGTCCTCGATGGTGTCGTCCATGTACACCTCGTAGCCGTACCCCTTGATACGCGAGCGCAGTGCCGGGTGCATGTTCTCCATGGCGTCGAGGTTCCCCGCCGCGACCATCACGAAGTCACACGGGACGGCCTCGGTCTGAACCATCGCGCCCGAGGAACGCTCGGACTGGCCCGTGATGGAGAACTCCCCCTCTTGGATTGCGGTCATCAGCTTCTGCTGGGACCGGATGTCCAGGGTGTTGATCTCGTCCACGTACAGCACGCCCTTGTTCGACTTGTGGATAGCGCCCGCCTCGACGCGGTCGTGGCTGGGCGTCTCCATCCCGCCGGACTGGAACGGGTCGTGCCGGACGTCGCCGAGCAGTGCGCCGGCGTGGGCGCCGGTCGCGTCCTCGAACGGCGCGGTCTGCTGGTCGGCATTGTTGACCAGCAGGTTCGGGATCATCGCGTCGCTCCCCCGCGAGGAGTAGCGGAAGGCGAGGTAGATGACACCCGCCGCCAGGATGCCCAGCAGGAGCTGCTGGGCGATGAGCAGCGAGTAGCCGAAGACGACGGCGATGATGATCCACATCAGGAAGCTCCGCATCTGATTCCGCTTGCGGGCCTCCTCCTTGTGGGCCTCCACGATCTGTTCGCCCTTCCCCGCCGGCACCGTCCGGACCTTCGGCTCGTTGCCGTCGTCCGGGTTGTGGTAGACGAGGATGTCCTGCAGGTCCTCCTTGGGGAGGAGCTGGCTCATCGCCTTGGCCAGCATCGACTTCCCCGTCCCCGGGGAGCCGATCATCATGACGTGGCGGCGCTGCTTGGCCGCCTTCAGGACGATATCTCGGGCGTCGTCCTGCCCGATGACCTGGTCAACGAGGCGGTCGGGCACCTCGATATCGGCGGTCGACCCGATCTGCAGACCGCCCAGCAGGCCGTCCTCCTCGGCCGTCTCGACCTCCGCACCGGCGTCGACGGCGACATCGCTCCCGAGGTCCGACCCGTCGGTCAGTTCGTCGGACTCGTCGGCGGGCGCCGGCGGCCCGCTCGGGGTTTCGTTCTCGTCCCGGTCGATGGGGATGCCGGGGTCGGGGTGCTCCTCCTCGGGCACGCCGTCCTCGGAACCGCTGCCGGGGTGGTCATCCGTGTTGTTGTCGTCGCTCATAGAACCGTTGCTGTCATCGTAATACATGGGCGTTCGACTGATATACTTTCTCCCCGTGGGTACCCCCCACACACGGGGAAAACGGGCGATAGAGGCGCTCTGGAGCCGGTCGGCCGGTCGACGGGCGCGGACCCGCGAGGCTTATGGGGCGGGCCACGCAACCCCGGAACAGACAGGCGAGATGAGCGTCACCCGCGGGTTCTACATCGGTCGGTTCCAGCCCTACCACGAGGGGCACCACGCGATGGTGGAGCGCATCGCCCGCGACGTGGACGAACTCGTCATCGGCATCGGGAGCGCGGACCAGTCCCACACGCCTCACGACCCGTTCACCGCCGGCGAGCGGATGATGATGATCACAAAGGCCACCCAGGCGATGGACCTCCTGACGTACGTGGTCCCCATCGAGGACCTGAACCGGAACGCCGTCTGGGTGAGCCACGTCCAGTCGATGAGCCCCAATTTCGACGTGGCCTACTCCAACAACCCGCTCGTCGTCCGGCTGTTCGAGGAGGCCGGCATCGAGGTCAAGGGGTCACAGATGTACCGCCGTGACGAGTTCCAGGGGACGGAGATCCGCCAGCGCATCGTTGACGGCGGGGACTGGCAGTCGCTGGTCCCGCCGCAGGTCGTCGACGTCCTCCACGAGTGCGACGGCGTCGACCGGCTCCGCCAGGTCGCTGACACGGACGACCCCGCCACGGGCGATGATCTCCCCGGAGATACCGAGATGAGCGACGGCGGCGCGGAGATAGAGTTGTCGGAGTACTCCGGGCTCGACGCGTCGGAGTAGCCCGTATCGGCATAACATCCGAGATAACCGGTGAATCGTCTCCGTTCGACGGAAACTGCGACAGCAACGTGGAGCCGTGCGCCGGTCTACAGTTCGCGACGGTCCCGTCGCTTGTCCCGATCGCCGTGCTCCGCGGGCAGGTCGACCTCCTCCGGGGCCGGCATCCAGAAGTAGTCGAAGGCGATGCCGGTCGCCAGCGGCAGCACGACGGTCAGGCCGATGACGGTCGCGGCGTTGCCGAGGTTCGGCCCCAGGCCGGCGCCACCCAGGACGATGGTGAGCACCGTCAGGACGAACGCGCCCAGCAGCACGGCGTACAGCGCCGAGCCCCAGCGGGTGTCGAGCCGCACCCGGAAGAAGCGGGTCAGCACGGCCGCGGCCGCCGCGTTCACCCCCAGGATGACGAGTAGACCGACGATGTCGGCGATCGATAGCATTGCCGGCAGTACGGGTGCCGGGTGTATCAGTCCCTCGGCGCGAGTGTGGCCGTCACGCCCCGCCGTCAATCGCAAGTCACGGGACCGTCAAGCGGGACCATGCGAGTCCTGCGCGGCCGCGCGGCCGACATCGACGAGGATCGGGCCGTCACCGACCACATGGTGGCGGACGCCGCCGAGACCGGCCGCCCGGCGGTCCGGGTCTGGACGCCCCACCGGCAGGTCGCGTTCGGCCGTCGTGACGCGCGGGAACCCGGATACGACACTGCCCGCGAGGCCGCCCGCGACCGCGGCTACTCGCCCTACGAGCGACGGACGGGCGGGCGGGCGGTCGCCTACACGGGCCACACAGTCGCGTTCTGCCGCGCCGAACCGGTCCGGGAACTCCGAACGGGCATCACCGAACGGTACGAGGAGGCGGTGGAGACAGTCGGTGCGGCGCTCGCCGACTGCGGCGTCGACGCCGAGCAGGGCGAGCCGGACCGCTCGTTCTGCCCCGGCACGCACTCGCTCTCGGCCGACGGGAAACTGGTCGGTATCGCCCAGCGGGTCACGCAGGGGGTCGCCCGGCTCGGCGGCATCGTCGTCGTCCGGGACCACGAGGCCATCGCAACCGTCCTCGACCCGATCTACGACGCGCTCGGTGTACCGTTCGACCCGGCGACCGTCGGCAGCGTCGCCCGGGCCCGCGGCGTAGAGCCGCCGGCCGTCGACCCCGACGCGGTGGCCCGTGCACTGGAGCGCCGGCTCGTCGGCGACGCCACGCCGACCGTCGAACAGGTGGCCTGACGGAGCGAGCGACGCCGGCCCCGACCCAGGGACTGCCGGCGACGCCGGGTACTTGCCCGTGGGGACCGTATCCGGACGCATGACCGATAGCCTCGACCGAGTCCGCGCGGCGCTGTGCGAGCGCGGGTACACGGTCACCACGCCCGAGGACCGCGCGGCCCCGGCCGCGGTCGCGACCCCCGGCCCGACCGCGTCGCCGCCGGGCGACGTCGACGGCGGCCTCGCGCTGGAACCGCTCGCGACCCGCTCGCGCGTCCGCCGGTCACGGGACGCGGCGACCCCGGCCGTCGACCCGACGCGGGCCGTGGACGCCGTCGCGGCGGCCGTCGAGCGCGACCTGACCTGTGTCTTCGTCGTCGACGCGCGCGCCGCGGCGGGCGTCCGCGAGGTGCTGGCCGACCCGCCCGGCGTCCGGGCCGTCGACGCGGACGGCTGCCGCACGTTCTACGACGTGCCCGATCGGCTCTCCACGGGCGAGGGGTTGGCCTGCGTCCGGACCGACGACCCGCCCGTCTGGCGCGAGGAGCCGGCCACCGGCGGGGTCACCGGCGGGGAGGGTGGCGACGAGGGTCGGACTGGGCTGGACCGCGCCGACGGGGCCGACCGGCCGATCCGGCTGGTGCTCGTGGCCGACGGCGAGGTCCACGCCGCGTTCGACGACTACACCGCCCTCGCCTGCCCGACGGCCGAGGCGTTCCCCTACACATACCGCCGGGGGGCCGACAAGCGGGTCCACGTCCGGAACCGGAACGACCGCGAGGTCGGCGTCTACCCCTCCATCCGGGCGATGAAGGCCGACGCCTACCGGCCCGTCCCGGACCCGCTGGTCCCCGAGGTCCACCTCGACGACACGCCGCTCCGGACGGCGTGGCTGCTGGCGGTCGACGACGGGTCGGTCCGGTTCGGGCGGTGACCGACGCAACCGGCATGTCAGACGCTACCAGAGCCGTTATACGACCGGGCGGAGAGCAGTTCCTATGGACGCTTCCGACGGTCGTCGCGGTGGCGCTGCGGGCGAGCCACAGGTCGGCACGGCGTGGCTCCTGAAGGTCGCCCTCCTGTTCACGCTCACCGTCGTGGTCGGAGTCGGCCTCGGCATCGGGCTGGGCGTCATCCCGCTCTGATCCGGAGCCGCGCATCCGAGCGCCCATCTTCTTGCCCTCCCCACGAGAGGCGGTGGTATGTTCGGATTCATCCGTCGACATCCGCTCGCGACCGGCGGTCTCCTGCTGGGGGCGGCCGTCGCGGCCGGCACGCTCGCCGACTCGCGTCTGGACCCCGTCGAGTGGCATCCGCCGGACCCGCCGCCGATGACGGGCGCGCTCGAACCGGACCACGCCCTCGCGGACGCCGGCCGCGTCCTGACCGCCGACGGCCCGGAGGACACAGCGTTCGACGCCGAGGGCCGCTGCTACACGGGCGCCGACGACGGCGTCGTCTACCGCACGACCGAGCCGGTCGACGGCCGAACGGACTGCCCGGTTGAGCCGTTCGCCCGCGTCGGTGGGCGCCCGCTCGGCCTCGTCTTCGAGGACGGTATCGACCAGGGGGAACCGGGCTCCCCCCTGCTCGTCGCCGCCGAGGACGCCGGCCTCGTCCGCGTCTCGCCGACGGGCGAGGTGGAGACGCTCACCGACGGCGCCGCCGGCCAGCACACCGAGTTCGCCGACGACCTCTACGTCCACGACGGCGTAGTCTACGTCACCGACGCGACGGTCCACGACCTGTTCCAGGACGAACTGTTCGAACTGCAGGACACCGGCCGCCTACTGGGCTACGACCTGGAGACGGGGGAGACGACCGTCGAGCTGACGGGACTGGGCTTCGCCAACGGTGTCGCGCCCGGGCCGGACGGGGAGTCGCTGCTCGTCACCGAGACCTCCCGCTACCGGATCCGCCGCTACTACGTCTCGGGCGACCGCGCCGGCGAGGACGAGGTGTTCGCCGACAACCTGCCCGGATACCCGGACAACGTCGACGTGGCGAGCGACGGGGGGTACTGGGTCGCGGTTCCCAGCATCCGCGACGAGTCGCTGGACGACCTCCAGGGCCGGCCGTGGGTGAAGCGACAGCTCGGGAAGCTCCCCGAGTCCGTGCTCCAGCAGGTCAGCGGCGACCCGTACGGGCTGGTCCTGCGCGTCGACGAGTCCGGCGATATCGTCGGCTCGCTGCACGACCCCGCCGGCGGCGTCTTCGGCGTCACCTCCGCGACGGAGCACGAGGGCGCGCTCTACCTCGGGTCGCTGTTCAACGACTACGTCTACCGGCACGAGCTCTGAGCCGAGCCGGCCCCAGCCGGCGGCGTCCATCTGCTCCGGCGCCGACGCCACTCGAATCACGACGACTGGGCCCTCGGGACCGGCCGACCGAGAGCCCGGTGAGGTATTCCTCGCAGTGACGGTCTCTCGATCAAACCGGGGGAAGTACCCAGCTCACGAGACTGCAGAACGGGGGTTACCGACTAGCTGAGAACATCCGAAAGCTCGCTGCGGTTCCCTCCAGTGCCGAAGTGGATCGTGAGCGTGCCGCTGATCTCCCCAGTGAACTGGTCTGCGGGCTTCGTTCCCATTTCGATATCCACATCAACAGCGTCCGGCTGGACGAGCTTCGGCAGGTCATCCACATCACTGTAGTCAGCCGCCCGGAGGGGGGTTCCCGGATCGATGGCAGTAGCCTTCTCACCGTCTACAGTCGGATTGAGCGAGGCGAGGTCGCCGGATCCGGTTGCTTCGATGATGACACGGGCGTCACCCTGCCCGGCAGTGTTAGCGATCCCGAAGACCTCCGCGAAATCGGAGGTCGAGTCGGCGTTGACACCCTCTGCGTCGCCGTGGAAAGTTCCCGGGCCGCTGTCCTCGTCGAAGTCGAGTTCCAGTTCGCCGTCGCCGGTGCCTGAAGCACAGGTGTCGTTCAGTCCCGTTATCCCGACGGATCCACTTTCCTCCGCAGTGACGTTGATATCCACCGTCCTGTCGGACTGGGCAGTGGTGAATACGCCACTCCCTATCGCTGCCGATCCAGCGGCGGTGAGCGATCCGAGTCCGATCAGGAGCTTTCGTCGTTGCATATCGCGTTCACCGTGGTCTCTCCACACATCCTCCCCTGTCTCCGGTCGAGTCTTCCCCGAACCAGAGGGCCTCGAGGATGTGCGTACCTGTCGGGGGCCTCACATCTCCTGTACACACCACCTGAAAGCTCTCCAGCGGTTGCCCATCTCATAAACGAACCCTGGAGACGCCCAACTATCGGTCTGTCACACAACCCGAAACCACGACCGACGCCGACTCCCGTACTCCCCGAGACCCCGCGGTTCGACGCCCACCGTCCTATCACGTCCGAAAACATCTCTGCCGGTGATGGGAGACCGGATACGAACGGACAGCACCTCCCCGTCGTCGCCAGCGGTGATTACGGGTGGCGCCGAGAACCGGTGTGGTGTCGAGAAGTCACGGCCCGTCTCATCTGGGGCGGTGGTTGTCGGTGTGCGCGAGGCTCCCGGCCGTAGCGGTGATTGATTATCGACCGGGCCCAAGCCGTATTGTAGAGGCGACAGCGGGATCATAATGCACGGCCACGCGACCACGCTCCGGATCAAACTCGTCGTCTCTGACGGGGACGGATGCGAGGCCGCTCACAACGCGTTCGCGGAGCTCTCGGAGATTCACAGGGACCAAGCGATCTTCCAGGTCAACGAGACGCAGTACGTCGCCGACGATGGCTGGGGGTTCAAGATCACGTACGAGACGCCGGTGTACTCCCGCGAGGAGTTCGTTCGGAGCGCGTCGCTGCCGGATATCGAGCGCGCGATCGTAGCGGTCGCGCCCGACTCGTTCAAGCGGCGGATACTGGCGGCCGACGAGCGGGGGTAGCGGCCGCGCTCCTCGTCGCGGAAGTCGTCGGCGGCGTCGTACGAACTGCTGCATTTGTGCCCCGTGCCGGCGCGCTCCCGGCAGGTTTTGCTGGGGCAGCCGGCTTACGTACCCGCTCGAGGCCCGGGGTCCGGTATCCCATGCGCGCTCGTGACAGCGCGGGCGACCGCGTACTCGTAGAATCTGTGGGCGGTTGTGAACTGACCCCACGGTCTCCGGCCGCCAGGTGTGGGTCGCGGCCCGGAGACCGGTTCGCGCGACGGGCTCCCGCCCAGGCAGCTCGGCGTCGCCGCTGTCGTGAGGGGATGTAGCTGTCGAGCGTTCTCAGCCCCAGTAACAGTGCCCGGCGGTTGAACACCGTTCCGGGGGAGAAGACGGGTGCTGCTTTCCCGGAGGCGGTCCGGCCCCCTCTCGGAAGGCGGTGCATTCCCCCCACGGCCCTCCAACACACGCCCCTCCCTTTCTGGAACCGTTGAGGGTCTGTCAGCCCACCCACTTACACTGAACTACCCTTTCCGGCGCTGGCTCGCCCGTTGTCGGCCGGCGGCTGGGCATATCGCTCTCTCCGTCGCCCATCCTCAACCGCTCGCCCGCCACCCGGACGCGGGCGGCGTAATCTCCCTGCTGACGACACGGCCCGATCCGGCGCGTCGGGGGCGGGGTTGATCCACGCAGGCTATCGGCACCTGCGATGTATCGCGTCTCCCAGCGGGTCACGGGACGTAGATGTGCTCACATACCGTCCTGTCGGTCGGGATACTGACCCGCTCGGCGTCGGTTTGACCGCCGCCCACGTTAGTCCGCGTAACTCTCACCCGATCGTATGTTTGGGTTCCCACGCGCGAGCGGCCGCTCGACCGCCAACTCGAAGGCATCCACGGCTACCTCCAGCAGCCCTTCGACGCCGACCTCGACCGGCTGGAGGTCTCTCGCTACGACTCCACTGGCACCGACGTCGGGGCGCGACGGCTACCAGCATCTCGTGCAGGACGTCGAGGCCGGCCACTACGATGCCGTGGTCGTGTAGGAGGTCTCACGCGTCGCCCGCCCCATCCGCGACCTCTCCCGGGCCGTCGACCGTGTCCGCGATGCCGGCACCGAGCTTCACATCGTCAGCGAGGGCCCAGCCCTCCGGCCCGACGACGAGGACCCGTATCAGACCGCACTGTTCCAGCTGCTCGGCGTGTTCGCCGAACTCGAAGTGAGGATCAAACGCCAGAACATCGGCGAAGGCATCCCCGCCCGTCAGGAGAACGAGGACTACCGTCACGGACCAGCTCCTCTCGGTTTCGAGAGGTCCGGCGGCCGGCTCGCCGAGAGCGACGAGCATCAGCGCGTCGTTGAGGTGCTGGATCGTGTCGCCCGTGGCGAGCTGTCGAAGCGCTGGGCTGGGAAGGAACTGGACAGCTCCCGGCGGACGGTCCAGCGCCCCTCGAAGAGCGGGCCGAGTTGTACGGGCTGTAAGCCGTGTCCGGCGGGGAGCCCGGGCCCCGAAGCCTGATGATAGCAAGACATGAGTCCGCTGAACACCCACACGCCGTGATAGGTTTCAGCGGCCGTGCTGAATACAGAGCGCGTATCTCGTGGGGGAACACCTTCAGAACGGACGAATCGAATCGGTACACCAACGGCTACGGATTGCAGAAAAACCCGCGATGTTACAGTAAAGGTGGCTGCTGCCTACCGGTTAGGACGGAGACTTTTTCTTTACTTCCAGGTTGTTCGCCAAACATTCCGTGCATTGCGCTCGATCCGGCGTCTTTGCCGATTGGAAGGTGGTACCGCACTCCTGACACTTGTACGTCCGCCTGGTAACTCCCTCATCTCCGAGGGGCAGCACGGACTTGAGCTTCTGAACGACACTCATACTCTCACCGCACCCACATACGGTTTTCGAACAGTGAAAACCCTCGTGGAATTTTTTGCAGTTTCGTAGATAAAAACTTGCAGGCCGGGGCCATCAGTGCGTGAATGGTCCGTCGTGCTGGACTCGGGCTCTCTATCGGTCACGTCGGTTCTGAGGGTGGTTAGTCAGGTGCCCCCGGCCGGTGCTGACCACAGGGCGCGTATCTCGAACGCAGTTCGACAGTAGCATCGAATCAGAACGAGCACTGGTGTCCCCGCTGCTTCTTTTTGTTTTCCCGACTGTATGCTCGCTATGACCGATTCACCGTTCGTCGAGCAGGCAGACCCGGACGAGGTATTCTCGCTCCTGTCGAACAACACTCGGGTCGAGATCCTCCGAGCATTGTGGGAGGCCGATGACCACGAGGCCACGTTTTCCGAACTCCGTCAGGCGGTCGGGATGCGCGACTCGGGGCAGTTCAACTATCACCTCAACGAACTGGTTGGACGGTTCATCAGCAGTACTGAGGGGGGCTACGAACTCATGCAGGCGGGCATGCGGATCAACGGCGCAATCGAGGCCGGGGCATACACCGCCGAGGGATTGATCGACCCGATCGCGCTCACGGAACCGTGCCCACCGTGCGGGGGGGACCGAACCCTCCACTACGAGGATGAGACTGTCCGCGTCGAGTGCGACTCGTGTCCAGTTGGCATTCGGATCGGTGTCCCACCCGCGGTCTTTGCCGGTTACGACCGTGAGGCGATCCCCCGAGTCGCTAGTCAGTACCTGCAAACGACGGCCTATCACATCACCAATGGCTTCTGCTCGTTCTGCGACGGCCCGGTCACGCCAACGGTCGGCCCGGCAGTTGCCATCGATACCGACGAGGACGTGTCCGCTGAGGATTCGGACAGAGATACCGCCCACAGAGGTGCCGAGTGGCTGGAGAACATCCCGCTGATCCAGTACACCTGCCACCAGTGTGGTGCTGAACCCACGTTCGGACTGACCCAGGCACTGATTCATCACCCTGCCGTCGTTAGCTTCTATCATAATCGCGGCATAGACGTACGAGATCACTCTATGTTGGATTTCACCGGGGGAGACCCCGATCACCAGGCCGTGCAGAGTCGGAATCCGTTCCGAGGGAGCGTAACCTACGAGTGTGATGGGGATGCGCTGACGCTAACTGTTGATGAGACCCTCACCGTCGTCGAAACCGAGAGATAGAATCTGACCCGTTGGCGACGTCCTCGAGGCCGGCGCTACGATCGGGCCGGGCGTCGTCGTCGAGGGACCGGCGCTGATCCGGTCGGGTGCGACGGTGGGGCCCAACGCCTACCTCCGTGGGGCGACGCTCGTCGGCGAGAGCTGCCACGTCGGCCACGGCGTCGAGGTGAAGAACTCGGTGTTGATGGCCGATGCGGCCGTGCCGCCCGTCCTACGTCGGCGACAGCCTGCCCGGGGCAGGCGTGCACCTCGGAGCGGGAACGCAGGTTGCGAACCTCAGACACGACGATGCCGACGTGGGGACAGACGGTCAGAGGCGAGCGCGTCCCGACCGGCCGGCGGAAGTACGGCGTCGTCGCCGGCCTCGACGCGAGGACCGGCATCAACACCGGTCTCTCCCCGGGCGTCGTGTCGTCGGCCGGAGCGACCACCGAGCCGGGCGGGTCGATCACGCGGGACCGGCAGTCGAGCGAGCGCCCGCTCTCGGCGGGCCGTGCCTCGGTCAGAACTCGGCCGCCATTTCCGCACTCCAGGCGACGGGGAGGTCCTCGAACCAGCCGTCGACCGCCGTCTCTGCGTCGCCGTTCAGGTGCGCGTACTTGCCGTAGACGGTCCAGACCGACTCTCCGAGAGAGTCGGTCGTCGGAGCGAGCCGACACCTCACCGTGCCTCCGTACTCCTTGTAATCGGTACTGTCGGTATCGTCGCACCTGAACCGCACTCCACCCATCCCGTCGATCGTCCCCACGGCGGTGACCCGCTCGCACGGGTTTGAACGGTGCGGACGCAGGAGCGGTCCCGCGCTCACCAGCTCCCACTGGTCTGCGGGCCAGCCGATCACCATCGCGTCGTCTGGCTCGGACCCGCCGTTCTCGTGTGCCCAATCCCACTCGAGCGACAGGACGATATCGTTGGGGTCGTCTCGATCGGGCACCGTGTATCCGATCCCGAGGTCGATCTCGGAGCGCTCGTAGGACCCGTCGGAGCGGCCGAGCGAGGAACACCCCGCGAGCGCCACGCTGGACGCCGCCAGAAGTCCACGACGGGTAACTCGTGTTGGACGGCAGGAAAGCGTCTCCGTCGACGGTGACTCCCGGCTCGACATTGCTCTACCCCAACGGCCAGCCGACTTGTGTGTAACTCTTCCGGCCAGGGGACCCGAGACGCCGAGCGGCTCAACCCGTTGCCGGCCGGCCCCCGTCGACAGCCGTGCGACACGAGCCGAGTCGTGCCGAGCAGTTTTCCACCATTCATGCGTGTCATAAATGGTGGCCGATGGCCGCGTCGGGCGACGGCAGTTGCTCTCCGGTCCTGTGGGTGGCTCGTCACCACGGTCGCTGGCTGTGGTGAGGGCCAAGCGAGGCCCCTTCACCTTCGGCTGGGACAGGAGGCACGGCCCCATCGACACCCCCGAGGCGCCAGTCGACACCCCCGGACCCCCTCCAGCTTTCGGGGGAGTTGTTGACAGCCGACCGCCGGCTCCCTCCCGCCGTGTGTGGTCTCTCAGGCAAGCACGCTATCCTCGGAACACCATCCATCAACGGGGGATTCGCGACCGTATCTGCGTTCCACAGCGATAGTGATGTGGCTACCGGGTGGCGCGAACAGGGGACGCTTCGACCAGCGAAGCAGCGTGACCAATTCGGCCGGGAGGTTATCGGTGACGGGACAACTGCGGTCATCGGCTCCTCCCGACCGGTCGAAACTGACAGCGAAGAGTCCTCCATCCGCCGAGCCCACATACACGGCCTCGACGGTGGGCAATGGCGAGACGAGGAGTAACTCAAGCCGCCGGAGACGCCACGAGTCAGCCAGTTCGGCCGGTCGCTTATACTGGTCGATGACCAGCTCATCGCCGGGGGAATCGGGGGCGGTGTAGCCGTCGCCATCCGGGAGAACGGTCCCTGGTCGCAGACGACCGCCATCGAGCCGCCGGAGACAGTCAATGGCTTCGCCGGCGGCGTCGTCATGACCGCACGGGCCGCGTTCGTCGGGTCAGCGACCGAGCAGGTCGACAGCCAACTTTCAGGCACCCTATGTGTATATCCGAACCAGTCCGGTGAGTGGGAACGAACCGGGCGGCTGACTGCTTCCGAAGGGGAGGGGCCCGGCCTGTTCGGTGAGACGGTCCCTGGCGACGATGAGACGCTGGTCGTTTGCAGCACCGGCCGTCGCGGTTGACGATGCACGCGCCGTCGGGGGGTGCTACATCTACGAGCGAGCGGGAGATGGATGAGTATCTCAGGGCCGGTCCGTTGCTACTGCCCTCGAAGGGACGATGCGCTCCCGATGCTGCTCGCAGTCGGAGATGGACTCGGTCCGGCGCAGGGGGCTATCGAGGACAGCGCCGGGCCAGTGGCGGTCTTCACAAGAGGGGAACCCAGCTGGGAGCGACGTGACAGTACCGAGCGACCCGATGGGGACAACCGCGAAACGTTCGGCTTCTCACTCGCCATCGATAATGACCGGGCGTTAGTCGGGGCCAGCGACGGTGGTGCCCCGCCGACCACAAGCGACGGATTCGACACACCAGGGAATCCCGGTGGCGGACTGTCCTCGGCCTACGCGTACCGCTTCTGAGTGCAAACGGTTCCGGTGATGGATGCGTGCACCCACATATAGTTGGAATCTCCCCGATAACACGACAGATTCGGGCATAACTATTGAACACATCCTATATATCCAGTATGCGGTTCCTATCGGGTGATGAGGACTTCGCCGGAGCCGGGAGATAGCACCGAGTGGGCTTCGTCAGATCATGCATAACTGGCCGTATAACCACTGAGACTGCTTCCCGACGTCCTCGCCATCCCGTTCGATGATCCGTTCGCGATCATGAACGCTATCGGCATGATCGCGTTCCGCACTCGCGATCGGCAGAGGCGATTCGTGAGGCGTTCGACCTGTTCGGCATTACTGTCGTTGGGCTCACGATGGCCTTCGTCTGCGGTGCCACACGCGACCTCCTCGTGACTCGCGTTCCGTTGGCGCCCCAGTCTCCAGTCGAGATCACGCTGGGCCTCGTCGGCGTTGGGTTAACCATCGCGTTGAGCGTGGCCCTCCCGTCTCCGGACACCCATCCGATCACGGTCTCTCCGATGCAATCGGCCTCGCCGTCCTTGCCACGACCGGGGCGATCGTTGCGACCGAAACGGGCGTGTCAGCGTTCGGCATCGTCGCCATTGCAATCATCAATACGGTTGGCGGGGGTGCGATCGCAGATATCCTGCTCGACCGCTCCCCGTTCATCCTCTTCGATGATCTCCATGCGAGCTGTGCAGTCGTCGGCGGGACTGTGTACTGGATTGCAACGAGTCTGGGGGCCGCTGGGAGTACTGCTGCCGTGGCGCGTGCAGTGGTGACCGTCGGAACGCGTCTAGCAGCGGTCACCTACGACTGGGAACTCCCATCAGCACAGAAACTGGGGCTGGTGCACAAATGATCCGGATGGGCCAGTCAGCTCCCGATGAGCGTTCTCACCGCTGACTTAGCGGGACCCCCCCCAACTCCCGGATCCTCCCTGGTGAACCCACCCCCTGTATTCAGCGTGTCCGAACCGAGTTCCATGTGGACGAACACCAGTGCGACGAAGCCGGTACCTACCCAACACTGCCGTCGAAGCTCGGGTCCGTTTCACGGAACGAGGGCCGACCCGTGCTCGCCGTGTCTCCACTAGGAGAGTTAGTCGCCGTCAGGTGTTTCGAGAACAGAGACACTCGGCCCGGGACGACCAGCGGTGTCATCGAGGCGAACGACTGAACCACGGGCCTCCCGGGGGCGCGAGTTTCAGTACTGCAGAGTTGGTAGTTCGGTTATGATGACTCTACTGAACCCGTCGATCGGTGATAGGCTTCAGAACTCCTGCTGAATACAGGGCGCGAATTCAGCACGTCGCACACTGGAGTCGCTACCGGTCAGTTCGGCCAGTGCAGGGCGTACATTAATGATTAAAAGCTGATAGCTGTTACAACCGGCTTGCACATGGATATTGACGAAGACGTGGACGAAGTCTGGGTAACTCGGCTTTCGCGGATTTTCGTGAGCAGAAGTCCACTCGGCGCGCTCCCGACGATATTGCTCTCTGTCGGCTCGATTCCGTTCATCCTGACAGGAGTGTTCTTCGTGTTCATCGGTCTTGACGTTCGGCGGGTGTTCATCGGTAGTCAGCTTCTCGCGGCGCTGCTGAGCGCAGTCGGGCCCGCACTGATATGGAGATACGAAAACAATATATTTACGACATTTATCCAGCGTGCAACTGAGGTCACACCACATGAGGACAATCGTGCGCTCCAGGCTATCGCCGTCCGATACAGGTCGTTCTTCAGTGATGTGGCGGCGACTACCGGTATCTGGACCGTACTCCTTCTATCGGCACTCGTCGCCAATCTCGAATATTTCGCTTCGTTCGGCGTTACTGGCTATACCGACCCTGCTTTCCTCGTGTATGGATTGTTTGCCGTCTGGACCGCTGTGATTACTGCCGTCGGCATCCGGATGGCAGTTACAACCATCCTCTGTATCCGCGAGATCGGTGCCCTGGAGTTCAGTATAGATCCGTTACATCCGGACGGGTTGGGTGGACTCAGCACCATCGGCTATTTCGCCATCCGGACGACGACACTCCTCTCATTCGGCGCGCTTGCGTTGCCTATCGCATTCGACGTTGTCAGGGCCGGCGACGGCAGTGTAATCGTCTACCTGGCTGTCGCAGTCTACATCGGCTTGATCATCGGATCCTTTGCCTTTCCGACCATCTACATCAATCGCCGTGCGAACGAAATCAAACGCAGCATCATGAACAGCAAACGGGAACGCATCCACGAACTCCAGTCACAACTCCTGGCAGGTGATAATCCTGAGAACCTGGAAACGCTCCAGATGAAACTCGAGGAACTCCGCACGGAGCATGATGCGTATGATAGCGTGAGCCTCTACCCGTTGTCGCTATCGATAATATCACGACTCGTCTCGTCGGTATTCCTGCCGCTATTTTTTGCGGTCGTCGAGACGTACGTCATCTAAGTGACCTATCCCAGGTATCTCAGGATTCACTGGTTGTGGGCGTTAGACTCACGCCGAGAGTAACTCCGTGAGAATCCCGCCGAAATCTCTGGAGCTCAGAGTGCGTGATGGAGTCCGAAAGGCAATCAAGTTCCGATCCACCCACTCGAACAGACGGCGTCGCCCGGATTCTACCGGCACCGGCCGACAGGTGCCGCTTCCC
Organism: Haloglomus irregulare; assembly: GCF_007421925.1. Lineage (GTDB taxonomy): Archaea > Halobacteriota > Halobacteria > Halobacteriales > Haloarculaceae > Haloglomus > Haloglomus irregulare. The sequence goes on along the minus strand of NZ_QMDX01000010.1, from coordinate 3,636 downwards.
GTTCAACGAACGGGCCGTGGGCCACGATACCCGTCATGACGCGCATATTTCGCCGTCGTCGCGGGCGAAGCACTGCTGGCCGCGCTCCTCGATCTCGAATCCGCAGATGTCGCAGATCGGGTTCTCGAGTTCGTCGAGCGAGAGGCGACAGTATGGCTCGCTCACGTCGATCACCTCGAACTGAGCACGGACCCGGGATTGAGGGACCGCAGAACGGCGGCTATCTGTTTAGTTACGGATGGGACCGCCCGGATTTGAACCGGGGTCACGGGCACCCAAGGCCCGAAGTATACCATGCTAACCCACGGTCCCACACCCGATGATTCCGCGAGCGCGGGTGAAAGCGTTTCGCTCGCGGGCGACCCCTCAGACGCCAACGAGGACGACGATGCCGACCGTCGTCACCACGGCGAGCAGCAACTGGAGCGGCGTCCCGACGCGGAGGTAGTCGGTGAAGCGGTAGCCACCGGGACCGTAGACGAAGAGGTTGGTCTGGTAGCCCACGGGCGTCATGAACGCGGTCGAGGCGGCGAACGTCACGGCGAGGACGAACGCGTATGCGGAGGCGCCGATGGCGGTGGCGACCTCGAACGCGACCGGGATCATCAGCACGACCGCGGCGTTGTTGGAGACGATGTTCGTCAACACCGCCGTGACGACGTACATCAACCCGAGCACCACGACCAGCGAGAGCGACCCGGCGGCCATGACGATGCCCTCGGCGATGAGGTCGGCGCCGCCGGTCGTCTCCATCGCGATGCCCAGCGGGATGACCCCGGCCAGCAGGAAGACCACGTCCCACTGGACGGACTCGTACACCTCGGTCGGCTTCAGGCAGCCGGTCAGCACCATCAGCAGCGAGCCGAGGAGCGCGGAGACGACGATGGGGAGGAGGTCGAGCGCGGCGACCCCGACGACGCCGGCGACGATGCCGATGGCGACGGGGACCTTCGACCGCCGGAAGTCCGGCCGCTCGACCTCCTGGGCGATGATGAAGTCCTGACGGTCGGCCAGGCGGTCGATGGAGTCGGCCGTGGCCTGGATGAGCAGCGTGTCACCGACGCGGAGGCGGGTGTGGTCCATCCGCTGACGGATGAGCTCCGGGCCGCGCCGGAAGGCCAGGACGGTCGCGTCGTAGCGCTGCCGGAAGTTGGTGGTCGCGAGCGTCTCCCCGACGAGGAAGGACCCGGGCGCGACGACCACCTCGACGAGGTTCTGGGCCGCGTCCTCGGCGGCCTCTAAGTCCGTCTCCTCGACGGTCTGGGCGACCATCTCCAGCCCCTCGGCGTCCATCAGCTCGACCAGGGTGTCGCGGTCGGTCCGGACGGCGAAGATGTCGCCGGCCTGGATGGACTTGGGGGCCAGCGGCTCGAGGAAGACCTCCTCGCCGCGGATGAGCTGGACGACGTCCACGTCGAAGTCGCTCTCCTCCAGGGCCGACCGCACGGTGTCGCCGATGATGGGGGAGTCCCCGCGGACGGTCACCTCCGTCAGGTACGCCCCCATGTCGAACTCCTCGGTGAGGTCGTCACGGGGTTCGATCCGTTCGGGGGTGAGATACTGCCCGAGGGTAAAGAGGTAGGCCGTGCCCGCGACGCTGACGAAGATACCGAGCGCGGTGAACTGGAACATCGAGAACGGCGCCCCCGGCACCCCCAGGTCCGCGGCGACCTCGCTGGCGAGGATGTTCGTCGAGGTGCCGATGAGGGTGAGCGTGCCGCCGAACATCGAGGCGTACGAGAGCGGGAGCAGCAGTTTCGACGGCGAGGTTCTCCCCTCGTGTGCGATCTCCGTCACCATCGGGAGGAGGATGGCGACGGCGGCGGTGTTGTTGATGAAGCCGGAGATGGGGCCGACGGCGCCGATGGTGGCGCCGAGCTGGCGGCCCTCGCTGTCGCCGGTCAGGGCGGTCAGCCGTTTCCCGAGCAGCTGTATCACGCCGGTTCGCTGGACGCCCGCGCTCAGAACGAACATCGCCAGCACGGTGATGGTCGCGGCGGAGGCGAACCCGGAGAGTCCCTGCCGTGGGGTGATGCCGGTCAGGTTCACCGGCCCCTCGGTCCCCAGGATCATCAGCGCCACCATCACCCCGATGGCGGTGATGTCGATGGGGACCGGCTCGAGGGCGAACAGGACCAGCGCAGCGAGGATGATGCCGAACACCGTCAGCATCCCCGGGGTGACCGGCGGTAGTGCCACGACGGCGACACTCCCAGTGGCGAGGAAAAAGTTGCGGGACGCCCGGGGGCTGGTGGGGCCCGACTCAGAGCCCCAGCTCGTCGGCCAGCTCGTGGAAGTCGGCCACCGTCAGGTCGGGCTGGCCGGCGAAGCCGTCCCAGGGAGTCGTCCCCCGGGCGACGCGGACGGCCTGCATCCCGGCGTTCATCGCGCCGTAGACGTCGAAGAAGGGGCCACAGACGTGGGCGATGCGGTCGATGGGGGTGCCCGTGCGGGCGGCGGCGTGGCGGTAGATCTCGGTGTCGGGTTTGAACGTCTCCACCTCGTCGGCGCTGATGGTGCCCTCGATGACCCCGCCGATGCCGGCCTCGTCGACCATCGACGACAGCATCTCGGGGTTCCCGTTCGAGACGACGTAGCAGTCGTACGTCTCGGCGAGTTCGGTGATGCCGTCGCGAACGTCGTCGAAGACATCGAGTTCGTGGTACGTCTCCAGCACGGCGTCGCGCTCGGCGGCGTCGGTCTCGATGCCGTGCGCGGCTAGGGCGTGTGTCAGTGCTGCCCGGTTCAGCTCGTAGAACGGCTGGTATGCGTCGATGGCGTTGGCGACCATCGTGTACATCAGCGAGCGCGAGCGCCAGTGGTTCGAGACGGGTTCGGGGTCGGCTACCCCCTCCACCTCGGCGAGTGCCGTCTCCACGGCCGCCACGTCGACCAGGGTCCCGTACGAGTCGAAGGTGAGCGTCTCCACGCGGTCGGAGTCGAACGTCATGTCGGGGAACGCTGACGCCCGTCACATAAACGGGGTGTCTAGACGGGGTGCCGCGACCCGGCCGCCCAGCCGGTCCGCCAGGTCGTGGAAGTCCCTACTCCAGGTCGGGCTCCCCGTCGAAGCGGACCCAGGGGTCGTCATGGCCGACCCAGACGCCCTGCATCCCGGCCGCGGCCGCGCCCTGCATATCGACCCGGCCGGCCGACGTGTGGGCCGGGCGGGGCAGGCTAATACCGGTTCCAGCCCACCCTCTCATACCCCAAACAGCCGCATTAGGCTACCGGACGGGTCCGAGGCACCCGGCCCCTTGGAACCTCCACCCGGTGATGGGTTTTCGAAGTCGTACCGAGTAGAGCGCGCGAATCCGACAGATCTGACCGCTGAACCGCAGAAACCGTCAAGCTAATGTATACTGGAATAAACGGATACCTCCCTGTGTCATCAGAAGACGACCCGATAGCGAAGGCTGCCTACGACGAAATAGCAGACACGTACGCGGAGGACGTGAGGACGAACGCGTATAACGCGGAACTATAGTAAACTTTAGAAGTAATTACTCACTTTGGGAAGAGACAGTTCCTCGAGAGCAGTGTCGATCGCCGTTGTTAGCTCGTCGAGTGAGTCGAAAAAGCGGTTGCTGAGAGCCGCTTGCAGTTGTCTCCAGCACTCCTCGACAGGATTCAACT